>NZ_JAAQWP010000006.1:0-486668 GCF_012985535.1 Pseudomonas sp. WS 5021
ACCAGGTCGCCACTTAGTCGGCATGATGATGCAGCACGAACTCCCGCCTCCTCCATGGGCCCTGTAACCATTGACCGAAAACCAATTGATTGCACTCAAGGTATGGTTGACGGCCTGTATATTTCCGGCCGCCATTTCGTTATCCGCAGAGGAACATCCGAACAGCATTAAGGCCAACAAGCCACACAACCCTTGCATCAGCAATTTTCTCATCATTAATTTCATAGCCTTAAACCTCCCTGACCACAACCAAACTAAAAATGTTGCGCACGTAACTAAATAGTCACTCCAAGGTTTGTTTTTGTAATTGGCGGTCACCACCGACGTCTCGGAAGGCAAACGACCACTGACAGGAAACCTGGGAGGGGCCCAAGCTTTAGCCACTGAGTTATTTTTCACTTCGGGCATACGGCTGGCTCCTTCATTCCCATAGGGTCTTTAATGGGATAATTGGGTGAACTAGGTGCCCAGCACGAACTCGTGAGTTTTATCTTATTGCAGACCAAAAAATGCACAGTCAGACCACATCTTTTAGTTTCCGGCCACTCCGGAATATCCACTGTGGCCCTGTGGTGCTGATAATTGGCTTTATGTTTAGCTTGTGCAGCTCGATAGCCATCAGTTCCTAACGACGGCCATTTTGAGTAAGCAAAAGGATCAGGATCGACTTCCCATTCGATATTAGCTTTCAAACCAGGACGCCATTTAATCGGCATGATAATGCAGCAAGATCGCCCGCCCCCTCCGTCAGCTCTATAACCATTGACCGATAACCAATTGATTGCACTCAAGGTATGGTTGACGGCCTGTATATTTCCGCCCACCATTTCGTTATCCGCCGAGGAACATCCGAATAACATTAAGGCCAGCAAGCCACACAATCCTTGCATCAGCAATTTTCTCATCATTAATTTCACAGCCTTAAACTTCCATGATCACAGCCAAACTAAAAATGTCGCGCACGTAACCAAACAGTCACTTCAGAACTACTAATTGCGCGCACCAAAACAGAAGCCCATATCAAGGCCCAAATTTTTGAGTGCCACTTCATCCGGCCCGCCGTCCGCGAGGCAGTATTTATCTCTAAGATACGCACTGAATTTTCGTTCTTCGACTATCTTTTTTTGATGATCGCTATACAACATCACTGTATCGACCACGAAATCTACGGGCATACTGAGCAGAGTGGCAAAAGGGCACACTATGCTTAGATAACAAAACATAGGTACGTAGTCGTAGCTACCGCGGCCTTCCAACGAAAGCAATCTCCAGTCATATCGAACACCTGCATAGTAGTGACCTGAGTTACTGTAGACTTTCGATGACTCGCCTCGCTCAACTAATGTTCCGCAGCCGGCAGTAATGGCTACGAGGCCAAACAACGCGATCAAAAGCAATCGCTTCAGCACACCGAACTCTTGCCTGAACGAATTTTCTGTATTCCGAACAAACTGACCATCCAATGCTGCTTGTTTGAAGCTCACAGTTTTAGCCTCACGTATTCTGTCAAATCACCAAAGTAGTTTTCCTGGCTGGTCTGTACGACTAATGCATATAAAGAGGCGAAAACCAGCTCCCGACTCTCTTCCAAGCCATCAAAATTCCCGCCATCCAGCAGTTTCTGTGCATCTCCAATACAACCGATCAAATCGCATTGCTGATCGCTGAGCTCCAGGAACGGGCTAACTTCGATACTGCCCTGATGTACCTGGCAATTACCTTGCAACCATTGCGACTGATCATCCCGATCCAGCCAGCCCCAATAGCAGGCCATTTGCAGATATTCGCCACGCTGGTCAGTGGTCAGGATCGACGACATCAGCAAGGGAAAAATTCGCGGGTCGTAATAACGCAACAAGCCTGCCTGCCCACCCCACTGCATTTGCGACAGGGCTTGCAGGGCGTGGCTCAATGCCTCGAAGGGTAATGGAGAGATCACCACCACCAGCCGGGCATCGGCGGCGCAGTGAGTCATCAACTCCTCCAACCAGGCTTTATGTTGCCAATGCGCCAGATCCAGACGCATCAACAGAGGGGCCTGATCCAGCAGGTTTTCTTCGGGCGTACCGCTGAACAGTGAGAACCACGGAACTTCTGGCCTCAACATCTTCAGCGCAGGTACTGCGCAGTTGTTCCAAGCGGATTGGTCGAGCAGTAGATCAACCTGTTGGATGCCGACGCTGGCACATACCTGTTCGATCTGCTCTTGCCATTGAGTAGGTGTTGTCATCTGCATTCCCCTTCGATCAACCTTCGCGCTTCAGTAAACCGATGGCATTTTTTCGAGCCCTTTCAAGGCACTCTTTACACACCGACTGCGGCAACTCAGGCATCGGAAAACTCTGGCTGGTCGCGGTTTCCCAGACGTGTTGGCCCTTAAGGTTGAGCTTGCCAGGGGTGTGGATGTCGATGGCCCCGGCTGGGGTGATGCGGATGTAACCGCCGCCGCAAGCCAGGGTGATGCCATTTTTGGCGGTCAATTGCAGGTGGCCTTGTACCGACTGCATGGTGATGTCTTGCTGGGCAATCAGATTCAACACGTCGCCGTGGGACTCAATTTCCAGCGGCCCCTTGCCGGACACCAGGCGCATGCCTTCCTGCTGGGCCAGCAGGGAGATGCCTTGATTGGCATGGGCAGACAAACGCTGGGCGGCGGCCAGGTTGATCTCGTCGTTGCTTTGCACGTACAGCGCGTCGCCGCTTTTGAGCAGCAAGCTGGCAGGGGTCACTGCACCGATGCCCTTGGGGGCGCTGAGCAGGATGGCCGAGGCGTTCAGGTCTTTGGCGCTGTCCTGAAACTGTTGCAAGCCGTCGATGGCGGGCTGGCGGCTATGGTGCGCCTGAGCGATCTCCTGCCAGTCGGCAATTTGTTGTTTCGCGCCCTGGACCTGACTGGAAGCAGGTTCCATGGCCAGTACGTCACCGGTGGCCTGGGCCTGTTCATCAGCACTGATAAACACCCCTTTCCCGCCACGAATTGCGCCCCAACCGTCAGTACGCAGTTCAAACCCTTCGCCACGTTTTTTGCGCTCGGCATCCACCAAATGCCCCAAGTTGAGTTGACTCTTACCACTGTGCTCGGTACTGAGCTTGACGTGCTCCTGCCCCCGCGTGTCATCCATACGCAGTTTGTTATTCGCCGGCGTACGCAGCACGTTGCGTTTGTAGTTGCGCAAGGTCACGTGGTCAACGTGCTGGCTGTCGTGCAGCGCGTGGGCAATGTAGGGCCGGTCGGGGTCGCCCTGTTCGAAGGCGATGGCCACTTCGGTGCCGGGGATCAGCGGCAGGTGCAGGCCGTGGGTGTCGCCGGCGTATGGGCGGGCCAGGCGTAACCACAGGCTTTCTTCGCCGGGTTTCCAGCTGTCGCGGTCGAAGAGGAAGTTAACTTTGTATCGACCTTCGATATCGATATGGCCGTACGGGTCGTGCTCCTGCGGGCTGGTGACGCGGGCCGGGACGGTGCCGGCGATTTGTGGCTTTTTTTGCAGCGGGGGGCGGAAGCACACCGTTTCCGAGTAAGGAATCGCCTCAAAGTTGACCTCAAAACTGCGATCACGAGCAGCACGGGTGGTCAGGTGGGTAATCACCGCACCGGGGCCAAAGGCTTGCGGGGCGCCGCCGGAGATTTTCAGGACTTGGCCGGGTGCCAGGGTGGCGCTGCTGCTGGTGCCGCTGAGGTGAGTCTGGTCGTTGAGGTAGCGTTCGTGACGCAGGCGTGCGTAGAAAAAACCGCTTTCACTTTGCAGGTCTTCGTCCTGGGCATGAGGATCGCCGAGGCCGGTGTAGGGTTCAGCGTAGTGATAGGCCTCGCCGTAGGTGGTACTCGCGCCACGGCTTTGGTCGACGTCGCCGTTGAGTTGGGCGTTGGCGACACGGTGGTAGTAGGCGCGGATGTTGACGTGCTGCTCCACCACCTGATAGCTCGATTGCAAGGCCCACACGCCGTCTTGCCCGCTGCTGCTGGTGCCGGACTGTGGACGGTAAGGCAGCTCGACGTCGAACTGGTAGTGACGCTGATCATCGTGAAATTCCACCACGTCGATGTTCAGGCGTTCGTCGCGGGTGAGGCGGTACCAGATGCCCACGTCGGCCAGCAGGCGCGAGATGAAAGCCAGGTCGCTTTCGCCGTATTGCATGACCTGTTCGCGCTTGGGGTATTCGCGCACCAGGCTGAAGAGAAAGTCCTGGCCTTCAAAATCGTGGCGGCTGCGCAGGATACTTTCGACAATGTCCGGTACTGATTGGTGTTGATAGATACGAAATTGTTGGCCCCGTCCCAGCAACGCCAGACGCGGTTCCAGGATGACTTCGTAGCGGGCTTCGTCCAGAGAGCCGGACAGGCGTTTGAAACCGGTGACCACGCCATGAAGTGTGCGCAGTGGTTTAGCCGCCAGTGGGGTGAAACCGCGCCTCTGCACATTTTGCGGCGCACCATTCATGCTGAAACTGGCACTCTGCCCAATCATGGCACCGGCAGTAAGATCACGCTCGATACAGGTGAACTCAACACGATAGACAAAGGGCAGGCTAAGCCGCTCTTCGCCGGTGAAATTCAAGACATCAAGGCGGGGCTCAACGTTGCGCACCCTCAGGGTGTGTCGGCTGTGGTCGAAAAAGGGAGTCGAATTCATTGGCGCTCCCTATTCAGCACACAAGACACCGGGTCGCCCCTTCGCTGAAACGTGTGGTTCGAACCTGCTGATACAGTGCTGGATATCATTCATGTCAGTCCCTGGGTAAGCCTCTTCACAAAGAGCCAGGAGGGTAAAGGCTCCTTATCACCCAGTAATGTCGGAGCATTCGTCTTTCCCAGAAGGGAACTTCTCGATTCCTTTTTCTCACCTTGAGCACCGGGATCGGCACGACGTCATTGAGGCTCACAGTGGCCAATATCGGCCTGGGTGGCCCTAGCAAAAAAACTGCTGGCAAAACGGCACAAATCTATGCGCCACTAGCACCCTTCCTTTAATTGCGCGTACAAGGTCGGCGCCATCGCCGCCCCGTTTGGAGATTCCCGCCATGAGCGAGAGTGTGTTTGCCGATCGCATCGTGCAGAACCTGCTCGACACCGACTTCTACAAGCTGACCATGATGCAGGCGGTGCTGCACAACTACCCCAATGTGGAAGTTGAATGGGAGTTCCGTTGCCGTAACAGCGAGGACCTGCGCCCCTACCTGGCAGAAATCCGCTACCAGATCGAGCGCCTCGCCGAGTTGAGCCTGAGCCCGGATCAGTTGGGCTTCCTGGAACGCATCAGCTTTATGAAGCCGGACTTCCTGCGCTTCCTTGGCTTGTTTCGCTTCAACCTGCGCTACGTGCAGACCGGCATTGAGAACGGCGAGCTGTTTATCCGCCTGCGCGGCCCCTGGCTGCATGTGATTCTGTTTGAAGTGCCGTTGCTGGCCATCGTCAGCGAAGTACGCAACCGTTATCGCTACCAGACCATCATCCTGGAGCAGGCCCGAGAGCAGTTGTATCGCAAGTTCGACTGGCTGACCGCCAACGCCAGCAGCGATGAGCTGGCCGAGTTGCAGGTCGCGGACTTCGGTACCCGCCGGCGCTTTTCCTACCGCGTGCAGGAGGAAGTGGTGAATGTGCTCAAGCACGACTTCCCCGGCCGCTTCGTCGGCACCAGCAACGTGCACCTGGCCCGCGAGCTGGACATGAAGCCCCTGGGCACCATGGCCCATGAATGGATCATGGCCCACCAGCAACTGGGCCCGCGCCTGATCGACAGCCAGATCGCCGCCCTCGATTGCTGGGTCCGCGAGTACCGTGGCCTGCTGGGTATCGCCCTGACCGACTGCATCACCACCGATGCCTTCCTCAGCGATTTCGATCTGTACTTCGCCAAGCTGTTCGACGGCCTGCGCCATGACTCCGGCGACCCGGTGCAGTGGGCCGAAAAAGCCATCGCCCATTACCACAAGCTGGGCATCGAGCCGATGAGCAAGACCCTGGTGTTCTCCGACAGCCTGACGCTGCCCAAGGCCCTGGAGATTTTCCGTGCGCTGCGCGGGCGGATCAATGTCAGCTTTGGCATCGGCACCAACCTGACCTGTGACATTCCAGGTGTGGAACCGATGAGCATCGTGCTTAAAATGACCGCCTGCAATGGCCAGCCCGTGGCGAAGATCTCCGATGAAGCGGGCAAGACCCACTGCACGGATCCGAACTTCGTCGCCTATTTGCGCCACGTTTTCAAAGTACCTGCCATCTCTAGCGAGGAGTGAATCATGCAAGCCGTACAGCGTGAGATTGCCCAACAGCTCAAGGTCCAACCACCGTTCCAGGACCACGCCGCCCTTGAAGCGGAAGTGGCCCGGCGGATTACCTTTATCCAGGACTGCCTGCTCAACTCGGGGCTCAAGACCCTGGTACTGGGCATCAGCGGCGGTGTCGACTCCCTGACCGCAGGCCTGCTGGCCCAGCGGGCGATGAAAGAGCTGCGCGCGCTCAAAGGTGATGAGGCTTACCGCTTTATCGCGGTGCGCCTGCCTTACGAGACCCAATTCGACGAGCACGATGCCCAGGCCAGCGTGGACTTTATCAACCCCGACGAACGCCACACGGTCAATATCGGCCCGGCGGTCAAGGCCTTGGCCAACGAAGTAGCGGCCTTCGAAGGCAAGGCTGCGGTGTCTCGTGACTTTGTGCTGGGCAATACCAAGGCGCGGATGCGCATGGTGGCGCAATACACCATCGCTGGCGCTGCAAGTGGCCTGGTGATCGGCACCGACCATGCGGCGGAAGCGGTGATGGGGTTTTTCACCAAGTTCGGTGATGGCGCGTGCGACCTGGCACCGTTGAGCGGGCTGGTGAAAAACCAGGTCCGCGCGATTGCGCGGCACTTTGGTGCGCCGGAGTCGCTGGTGGAGAAAATCCCGACGGCCGACCTGGAAGACCTGTCACCGGGCAAGCCGGATGAAGCGTCCCATGGCGTGACCTATACCGAGATCGATGCGTTCCTGCACGGCCAGCCGGTGCGTGAGGAAGCGTTCAGGATTATCTGCGAGACCTATCGCAAGACTGAGCACAAGCGGGTGATGCCGTTTGCGCCTTGAGGTGAGGCGGGGGGTTGTGTATTGATTGTCAGGCCGCTATCACCGGCAAGCCCGCTCCCACAGTTGAATGTATTCATACATCAAAATGTGGGGGCGGGCTTGCCGGTGATGAACGATAACGCGGCCTGTGGCCTTACTTCAGGGTCACAGTGCCTTTCATCATCGAGATGTGGCCTGGGAACGAGCAGAAGAACATGTACTTGCCGTCAGCCTTGAGCTTGGACACGTCGAAAGTCACCGAATCAGTCTCGCCAGCGCCGATGATCTTGGTGTGGGCGATGATGCGGGCGTCGTCTTTTTTCAGGTAGTTGTTGTCGATACCGGCAGCCATGCCTTCGGTTGCAACCGGCTGCATATCAGCCTCAGTGGTCAGCACCCAGTTATGGCCCATGACGTTCTTTGGCAGGTTACCGGAGTGCTTGAGCTCAACGGTGAACGTCTTGCAGCTCTTGTCGATTTCAATGGCCTTGGTGTCAAAGGACATTTGGTCGGTGGAGTCGACAGTGACCTTGCACTCTGCAGCAAGCAACTGGCCGCTAGCCAGAGTCAGCAGGGAAACAGCAACGATTTTGGCAAACATGTGAATCTCCAAGGCAGGGTTTAGAAAACGCATATGCGACAAGGGTGCCTGAGGCAGGCAGATGTTCCAATGATCTGAATCAACAAATTGTATACAACTTTAGGCTATCAGACTGATCGACAGAATCAACCAGCCAAAGTGCCGCACGGGGCCTATGATCGGCTCATCTTTGTTTCCTGGAGTCCGCCCCATGCACCTCAATAGCCTGTTATGCAGCCTGCTTGCCGCTTATGCCTGTGGCGCCAGCGGTACTTACGAAACGGTTAATGTCGACTAACGTTTAACCTAGAGAGGCGATTCTGAAACCCGATTAACCCTTGGGGCACGTTTAAAGGCAGAATACCCGCCGCTCAACCTCACCTTCGACCCCAGAGGATCGCCCATGGCAAAACCTAATTACTCCTTCGCCAAACGTCAGAGAGACTTGGCCAAGGAACAGAAGAAAGAGGAAAAGCTGCAACGCAAGAAAGCTGCGGCCGACGAAGAAGCAGGCGCACTGAACCCGGATGCCGAGGGTGAAGTGGCTGCTGACGATACCCAAACACCGAAAGACCAGGCACCCGAGGCCTGAGTAACCACACAGGCTTATGTAGGAGTCGGCTTGCCGGCGATGGCGGCGCCCGGTAGACCATTGTCGCCGGCAAGCCGGCTCTTACAGTGGGTCTAATGGCATCACCGTCACCCGCACTTCCGGGTCATGGCTGCCCCCTCCCAGGATCACCCCGCGCAACGGCGAGACATCGGAGAAATCCCGGCCCCAGGCCAGGGTGATGTGTTCCAGTGCCGGCTGCACATTGTTGGTCGGATCAAAATCCACCCAGCCCGACAACGGGCAAAACACCGACACCCATGCGTGCGACGCATCGGCGCCGATCAGCCGTGGCTGGCCGGGCGGCGGCTGGGTCAGCAGGTAGCCACTGATATAACGCGCCGCCAGGCCCCGTGAGCGCAGGCAGGCGAGCATCAGGTGGGCAAAGTCCTGGCACACCCCCCGTCGACGCTCCAGCACCTCCACCAGCGGCGTGGCCACCTGGGTGGCTTCGGCATCGAAGGTGAACTCGCAAAAAATCTTCTCCATCAACGCCTGTACCCCCAGCAACAGCGGCCGGCCGGGCGCAAAGCAGCTCTCGGAGAACTCGACGAAGTTTTTCTTCAAGTGCACGTAGGGCGACTCGAAACGATAGCGGCACGCCTCGATGGCCTCCAACGACAATGGCTGGCCGCTGTAGGTCAGGCGGTTGCGGGTCTGGTCCCAGGGCGGTGACTGGCTGAAGTCCAGCACGGGCCGGGCCAGCACTTCCACGGTCAAGCCAGCGTTGACCAGCAATTCATCATGGGGCCGCTCGAACGCCAGCCGGGTGATCGGGTTGCCAAACACGTCCAGCTCATCACGACGCGCTGTCGGCTCGGGGCTGATCTCCAGTTGCCGCGAGGTACAGCGCTGCCAGGCACACGGGCGCGGCCATAAGTGCGCCAGTTGCTGGGCCAGGGACACCGGGCTGTCATAGTGGTAATGGGTATCGTGGAAAATCTGGTAGCGCGCGCTCATCACACAGACACCGTTTGCTGGCTGACATCATCTACATGGGCAAAATGGCGCAGGGCCAGGCGATCGGAGACCTGCCCGCTTTCATCGGCGACGGCCTGCAGCAGGTCCGCCAGGCCATCGAGGGCCGCGCGCACGCTGGCATCACCAAACAGCGGGTTTTCCAGGCAGCCCAGGTCAAAGCGCGCCAGGCGCTCCACCAGCGGCGCCAGTCCGGCCTCGCGGGGCACGCCGAAGTCATCGTTGAGCCGACGCAAGGTGCGGCTCACCAGCTTGAGCTGGAACAGCACCGCATGGGGGTTCTGTTCATCCAGCAACAACAGGTCCAGCACCGGAATCAATTGCGGCACCGCCAGGTAGCGCGAACGGTAGGTGATGCTGCTGTTGCCCAGCTCCAGCAACCACTCCAGCCCGGCCTGGTCGAACACCGCCACCCCGCGCAGGAAGGCCGCGAGGCTGCTGCTGAGAAATTGCAGGCGCTCGATGCGCCGGCCCATCATCAGAAAACGCCAGCCTTCGTCGCGGGTCATGTCGTCGAGGGCAAAGCCGGACAGCGCCGCCAGGGACATCACCAGGCGGTTGAGGAAGTCCAGCAACTGGCCAAAGTCCGGCGCTTCGCGCTCCAGCTCTATGGCTTCGCGCTGCAGCTCCACCAGAGCCTGCCAGTTCTCCCGGGACAGCTTGCCGCGCACCTGGGACGCCGCCCACTGCAAGCGCTGCAGGTTGGCACGCAGGCTCGACGGCCAGTCATCACCGAGCAGGGCCTGTAGCAGGCGCTCGGGCAACTCGCCCTCCTCCGGCAGCAGGCGCAGGCTTTCGCCGAGTTCCACGGCGGCCTGCAAGGCCAACGGGTCGTCACCATCGACATAGCGGGCGAGGACGATGCGCAGCCAGCGCGCGCTGTCATCGCAGCGCTCGCAGTAGCGGCCGAACCAGAACAGGTTTTCTACCACGCGCGACGGCAGGTACGGATCGCGGCGCACCAGGTCATGGGTGCCGATCACCCTTTGCGCGCGCCATTGCTCGCCGCCGGGGGCACGCTCGCCCAGCACCCAGGTGTCCTTGCTCGCCCCGCCACGCTGCATCGACACCACTTCGGCGTCCGCATGGGCTGCCACGCGGGTCAGGCCACCCGGCAGCACCCGATAGCCATCCTCACCGGCCACCGCGTACACACGCATGCCGATGGCGCGATGTTGCAGATGGTCATCCACGGTGTGCCAGACCGGCGCCTGAGACAGCTGCGCCAGCTCCTGGGCCACGTAGGCGTATGGGCGCGCCTGCATGCGTTCGGCCAGGGCCTGGCGTTGTTCGGCATTCAAGTCGCGGCCAAATACCGGGGCAAAACTCTGCGAGGGAAATGCTGGCTTGATCAGCAGCTCCGGCAGTTTTTCCAGGGCTTCGGCCAGCACCGGCGCTTCGCCGCACCACCAAGTGGCGATGGACGGCAGGATCAGTTCTTCGCCAAACAGAAACTGATTGATCTTCGGCAGGAAACCCAGCAGCCCAGGGGACTCCAGCACGCCGGCGCCCAGGGCGTTGGCCACCAGCACATTGCCCTGGCGCACCGCGTCCAGCAGGCCGGGCACGCCCAGGGCCGAGTCGGTGCGCAGCTCCAGGGGGTCGCAAAAATCATCGTCCAGCCGCCGCATGATCGCGTGCACGCGGCGCAGGCCGCTGAGGGTTTTCAGGTACACGGTGCTGTCGCGCACGGTCAGGTCGCCGCCTTCTACCAGGGGGTAGCCAAGCTGGCGGGCCAGGTACAGGTGTTCGAAATAGCTTTCATTGAAGCGCCCTGGGGTCAGCAGCACGATCAGCGGCGGCTGGTCATCGCCGGGGGCCTGGCGGGCCAGGGTTTCCTGCAAGGTGCGGAAGAACCCGGTGAGGTGCTGCACCTGCAAGTCGCGATACAAATCCGGGAATGCGCGGGAAACGATGGTGCGGTTTTCCAGGGCGTAGCCGGCACCGGACGGTGCCTGGGTACGGTCCGCCGTGACCCACCAGCGGCCATCCGGGGTGCGCGCCAGGTCCACCGCGTACAGATGCAGGAACACCCCATCAGGCGGCTGGATGCCCTGGCACGGCCACAGGAAGTTGTTATGCCCAAACACCAGCTCTGCCGGCAGCAAGCCTTCGGCAATCAGGCGTTGCGGGCCGTACAGGTCGGCCAGCACCGCGTTGAGCAAGCGCGCGCGTTGGGCAATGCCTGCCGCCAAATGCGCCCACTCATCCGCCGCCAATACGTGGGGCAGCAGGTCCAGTTCCCATGGGCGATCGGCGCCCTTGGGGTCGGCATAGACGTTGTAGGTCACGCCGTTTTCCTGGATCTGCCGCGTCAACAACGCCTGGCGCTGGGCCAGTTGCGCCGGGGTGCTGCGTTGCAGATGGTCGAGCAGGCGCTGCCAATGGGCGCGCACGGCGCCGCTGTCATCCAGCAGTTCGTGATAGGTGCCCGCAGTCAGCGGGTAACGGTCGAGCAAGTCGGACATGGAACGCTCGGCAGGGGCAAGGGGGCTCAGATTAACCCAACAAACATTGCAAATCCTCTGTGGAAACTGGGCTTGCGTGGGAGCGGGTTTGCTCGCGATAGCGGTGGGTCGGCCAATGCATGTACTGGCTGGTACTCCGTCATCGCGGGCAAGCCCGCTCCCACACAAGCCCGCTCCTATAGGTGGAGTTGTGTTTAGTCATTTTTATTGGCGAAGCGCCGCAGATCCAGGGTCATTGGCAGTTCATCGTTGATCACCCCCGTCGGCACCGGCAATTTCCCCGGGCTGTGGCCCAAACGGAAGAACCGCGCCATGCGTCGGCTTTCCGCTTCGTTGGCATTCACCGGCAAGCTGTCGTAATTGCGCCCGCCCGGATGGGCCACGTGGTATTGGCAACCACCCAGGGAGCGTTGCATCCAGGTATCCAGCAAGTCGAATACCAACGGCGCATGCACGGCGATGGTCGGCTGCAGGCAATTGGCCGGTTGCCAGGCGCGATAACGCACGCCCGCAACGAACTCGCCAACCCGGCCGGTAGCGTGCAGTGGCACGGCCACCCCGTTGCAGGTCAACACATAGCGCTGCGGCGCCAGGCCGCTGAGTTTTACCTGCAAGCGCTCAAGGGATGAATCCACATAGCGCACCGTACCGCCCGCCGCGCCCTCTTCGCCCAGTACATGCCAGGGCTCCAGGGCCTGGCGCAGTTCCAGCTCGATACCGCTGACGGCATAGTCGCCGACCTTGGGAAAGCGAAACTCCAGGTGTGCCGCGAACCACTCGGCACGCAGCGGATAACCGGCGGCGTTGAGCTCGACAATCACGTCGGCAAAGTCCTGCTCGATAAAGTGCGGCAGCAGGAAGCGATCGTGCAGCTCCGTGCCCCAGCGCGCCAGCTTCGGCGGCGCGTAGGGTTCACGCCAGAAGCGCGCCACCAGGGCGCGCAGCAGCAACTGTTGGGTCAGGCTCATGCGCGCATGGGGCGGCATTTCAAAAGCGCGCAACTCCAGCAGGCCCAGGCGCCCGGTGGCGCCATCCGGCGAGTAGAGCTTGTCGATGCAGAATTCGGCGCGGTGGGTATTGCCGGTGACGTCGATCAACAGGTTGCGCAGCAAGCGGTCCACCCGCCACGGCGGGCATTCCTCGCCTGGCGCGGGCATTTGCGCGAAGGCGATTTCCAGTTCATACAGCGCGTCGTTGCGCGCCTCATCCACCCGTGGTGCCTGGGAGGTCGGGCCGATAAACAGCCCGGAAAACAGGTACGACAACGACGGGTGGTTATGCCAGTAGCTGATCAGGCTGCGCAACAGGTCCGGGCGGCGCAGGAACGGCGAATCCTTGGGCGTGGCCCCACCCAGCACAAAGTGGTTACCGCCGCCGGTGCCGGTGTGGCGCCCGTCGATCATGAATTTTTCGGTGGTCAGGCGGGTCTGCCGGGCCTCTTCATAGAGGAACTCGGTGCGCTCCACCAGTTCGTCCCAGGTGGCGGACGGCTGCACGTTGACTTCGATCACGCCAGGGTCTGGCGTCACACGGAAGTTGCTCAGGCGTGGGTCACTCGGCGGCTCGTAACCTTCCAGCAGCACCGGGCAATGCAGTTCCTGGGCGGTGGCCTCGATGGCACTCACCAACTCCAGGTAATCCTCGACCCGCTCCAGGGGCGGCATGAACAGGTAGAGCCGCCCGCCCCGCGCTTCGGCGCACAAGGCGGTACGGGTCAGCCAGTCGGCAGACTCGTCGATCTTGGGCACACGCTCATCGCTGGGCGCAGGCTCGCCAGGGCCTGGCGTGGTGATGGCCAGCGCCGGCAGATCCTGATTGGGATCGGTCGGATGCACAAAGGGGTAATCTGCCGCCGTCACCCAGGGCTGCGAGGCCAGGGGCAGGCGATAGCCCAGTGGCGAATCACCCGGCACCAGCCGGCAGTGGGTGTCGCGCAGGTACCAACGGCCACTCTGCCAGCGGTCGTTGGCCGCCGTGCGCGCCAGGGGCAGTACGTGGCCGATGACTTTATCCAGGCCCTGGCTGAACACCTTGCGCAGGCGTTCGCGCTCCAGCTCATCGTCCAGGCGCGAATCCTGGGGGCTGACGTTCTGCGGCAAGGCTCCTTCGCGCCACAGGTAGTAAAAATTGTCCTCGAAGGCCGGGAATACAAAGCGTGCGGGGAGCTTCAGGCGCTCGGCAATGCTCGCCAGGAAGCGCCCGGCCATCACGTCATCCGCACCGTAGTCCTGCTGCTCGTCGGCAATCAACGCGTCGTTGTGCCAGACCGGCACGCCGTCCCGACGCCAATGGCAATTGAGCGACCAGCGCGGCAGTTGCTCGCCGGGGTACCACTTGCCCTGGCCGAAGTGCACCAGGCCCTTGGGCGCGTAGTGCTTGCGCATGCGCTGGAACAGCTCGGCAGACAGCCGGCGCTTGTCCGGGCCGAGGGCGGCGGTGTTCCACTCGGCGCCGTCGGGGTCGTCGATGGAAACAAAGGTCGGCTCGCCGCCCATGGTCAGGCGCACATCGTCCCTGAGCAGGTCGCCATCGATCTGCCGCCCGAGGGCCTGGATCGCCAGCCATTGCTCTTCGGTGTAGGGCTTGGTGACGCGCGGCGCTTCCCAGATGCGCTCTACCGACATTTCGTGGGTAAATTCGCACTCGCACGGTTCCACCAGCCCACTGATCGGGGCGGCAGACGATGGATCAGGACTACACGCCAACGGGATATGCCCTTCACCAGCGAACAGGCCGGAGGTGGCATCCAGGCCGATCCAGCCGGCACCGGGCAAGTACACCTCGCACCAGGCATGCAGGTCGGTGAAGTCCACCTCGGTACCGGAGGGCCCGTCGAGGGCCTTGACGTCGGCGGTCAACTGGATCAGGTAGCCGGAGACAAACCGCGCCGCCAAGCCCAGGTTGCGCAGCAATTGCACCAGCAGCCAGGCCGAGTCACGGCAGGAGCCGGAGGCGTTTTCCAGGGTGAATTCGGGGGTTTGTACGCCAGGCTCCATGCGGATCAGGTAGCCGATATCGGCGGCCAGGCGCTGGTTGAGGCCGACCAGAAAATCCACGGCCGGCAGCGGCGTGCGGTCGATACCGGCCAAGTACGCGGCAAACTTGGGGGTCAGCGGCAGGGTTTCCAGATACGGTGCCAGCTCGCGCTGCTCATCGGCGGCGTAGCTGAAGGGGATGTGTTCGGCGTAGGGCTCAAGGAAAAAGTCGAACGGATTGAACACCGCCATCTCGGCCACCAGATCGACCTCGATGCGCAGCTCGTCGGTCTTTTCCGGGAACACCAGGCGCGCCAGGTAATTGCCCTGGGGGTCTTGCTGCCAATTGATGAAATGCTGCTCGGGCAGCACCTTCAGCGCGTAGGACAGGATCCGCGTGCGGCTATGGGCTGCCGGGCGCAGGCGTACAATCTGCGGGCCAAGCTCCACAGCGCGGTCGTAGCGGTAATGCGTAACGTGGTGCAACGCGACATGAATCGACACGGCGGCCTCCTGCGAGCCAGGGCATGGAAACAAAGCGCGCAAGACTTATGCCAGTGCGGCGGTCATTGCGCTTTATCGAGGGACCCGGTGCAGTACAGCACCAAAACGGCGCGAGAGTGACCGCCGTGGTGCGAGGGTTGCACATATTTGTGGCGCAAGTGCGGGGCGCAGTGGTGAATCTACCCAATCAGCGCGTTTTGCGCGCGGCGATGACGGCTTGGCGCATGGAGTATGTGGCGCTGGTGCTTGATGTTGAGCTGGTTTTCTCCCTCGAGGTCGAGGGTGGCTGGTCTGGCGTCATCGCAGGCAAGCCAGCCCCCACAATTTTAAATTGTGAACCTGATCAGATGTGGGAGCTGGCTTGCCTGCGATGACGGCCTGACGGGCGCCACCTTAACAAGCAGGTTTCCCACCCGCGACAAAGCAAAACGCCAGCACGAAGGCTGGCGTTTTGCTTTGTCGCGGTGATCAGCGCGGCACGACCGGCTTGCGCGCAGGCTTCTTGCCTTTGCCCTTGGCCGCGTCGGTGCGTTCTTTAGCTGCCTGCTTGTTGCGCGCCATGGCCGCGGCCTTGGCTTGTTCGCGCTTGTCCCACGGGTTGCTGCCGTCGCTGCCACGGGGCGGCAGGCCGGTGTGCTGGGTGAGGATCTTGGTGGTGGTTTCCTTGGCGACCTTATGGCTGCCCACCGGCGTCGAGTTCTTGCGACGAGCACTCTGGTAGCTGTCGGTGGACGGCTGGTGCAGCGGGATCAACTGCTCCTTGCCCGGCCCGATCAGGTCGGCGCGGCCCATGCGCGTCAGCGCTTCACGCAGCATCGGCCAGCCTTTGGGGTCGTGGTAGCGCAGGAACGCCTTGTGCAGACGGCGCTGGTCTTCGCTCTTGACGATGGTCACCGCGTCGCTCTTGTAGGTGACCTTGCGCAGCGGGTTCTTGCCCGAGTGGTACATCGCGGTGGCGGTGGCCATTGGCGAGGGGTAGAACGCCTGCACCTGGTCGGCACGGAAGCCATTGCCCTTGAGCCACAGGGCCAGGTTCATCATGTCTTCATCGGTGGTGCCGGGGTGGGCGGCGATGAAGTACGGGATCAGGTACTGCTCCTTGCCCGCTTCCTTAGTGTACTTCTCGAACATACGCTTGAACTTGTCATAGCTGCCGATGCCCGGTTTCATCATCTGGTTGAGCGGACCTTCCTCGGTGTGTTCCGGGGCGATCTTCAGGTAACCACCGACGTGGTGGGTCACCAGCTCTTTGACATATTCCGGCGACTCCACGGCCAGGTCGTAGCGCAGGCCGGAAGCGATCAGAATCTTCTTCACACCCGGCAACGCACGGGCGCTGCGGTACAGCTGGATCAACGACGAGTGGTCGGTGTTCAGGTTCGGGCAGATGCCTGGGAATACGCAGGACGGCTTGCGGCACGCGGATTCGATTTCCGGGCTCTTGCAGGCGATGCGGTACATGTTCGCGGTCGGCCCGCCGAGGTCGGAAATCACCCCGGTAAAGCCCGGGACTTTGTCGCGGATTTCTTCGATCTCGCGAATGATCGACTCTTCGGAACGGTTCTGGATGATCCGGCCTTCGTGCTCGGTGATCGAGCAGAAGGTGCAGCCGCCGAAGCAGCCACGCATGATGTTCACCGAGAAGCGGATCATGTCGTAGGCGGGGATCTTCTCTTTGCCATACACCGGGTGTGGGACACGGGCGTAAGGCATGCCGAACACGTAGTCCATTTCTTCGGTGGTCATGGGAATGGGCGGCGGGTTGAACCACACGTCCACTTCGCCATGTTTCTGTACCAGCGCGCGGGCGTTGCCTGGGTTGGTTTCCAGATGGAGCACGCGGTTGGCGTGGGCATACAGCACCGAGTCGCCCCGGACTTTTTCCACGGACGGCAGACGAATGACCGTCTTGTCACGGGTCATACGCGGGCTGGCCAGGATCTGTACGACCTTGGCCTCTTCCGGGTCTTCAACCGGGCCCTTTTCCTGCTCGATGGCGCAGGCCTGGGTGTCCTGGGTATTCACGTACGGGTTGATGATCTTGTCGATCTTGCCCGGACGGTCGATACGGGTGGAGTCCACTTCGTACCAGCCTTCCGGCGTGTCACGGCGAATGAACGCGGTGCCGCGCACGTCGGTGATGTCTTCGATCTTGTGGCCCCACGACAGGCGCTGGGCAACTTCGACAATCGCTCGCTCGGCGTTGCCGTACAGCAGGATATCGGCGGTGGCGTCGATCAGGATCGAGTTGCGCACCCGGTCCTGCCAGTAGTCGTAGTGGGCGATGCGGCGCAGCGAAGCCTCGATGCCACCGAGCACGATCGGCACGTTCTTATAGGCTTCCTTGCAGCGCTGGCTGTACACCAGGCTCGCCCGGTCCGGGCGTTTGCCGGCCATGCCGCCTGGGGTGTAGGCGTCGTCGGAGCGGATTTTCTTGTCGGCGGTGTAGCGGTTGATCATCGAGTCCATGTTGCCGGCCGCGACGCCGAAGAACAGGTTCGGCTCGCCGAGCTTCATGAAGTCGTCTTTGGACTGCCAGTTGGGCTGGGCAATGATCCCGACGCGAAAGCCCTGGGACTCCAGCAGCCGGCCGATGATCGCCATGCCAAACGACGGATGGTCAACGTAGGCATCGCCGGTGACGATGATGATGTCGCATGAATCCCAGCCAAGCTGATCCATCTCCTCCCTGCTCATGGGCAGGAATGGCGCTGGACCGAAACATTCGGCCCAATACTTGGGATAGTCAAATAACGGCTTGGCTGTTTGCATGACGGTGACCGGTGTTGAGATGAAAAATCGCGGGCGCGGAATATAGCACAAATTTTGACCAATTCCGACCTTTGCAGTCGGAATTGGCGAGACCGTCTTTTACTCGTCCTCGAAGTTGTAGCTGCCCGGCGCGAGGTTTTCGAAACGTGTGTATTTACCGATAAACGCCAGGCGCGTGGTGCCGATCGGCCCGTTCCGCTGCTTACCGATAATGATCTCGGCGATGCCTTTGTGTTCGGTCTCCGGGTGATAAACCTCGTCCCGGTACACGAACATGATCACGTCGGCATCCTGCTCGATCGCTCCGGATTCACGCAAGTCGGAGTTGATCGGGCGTTTGTTCGGCCGCTGCTCCAGGGAGCGGTTGAGCTGCGAGAGCGCAACCACCGGGCAGTTGAACTCCTTGGCCAGGGCCTTGAGGGAGCGCGAGATTTCGGAAATCTCGTTGGTCCGGTTGTCGCCGCCGGAACCAGGGATCTGCATCAATTGCAGGTAGTCGATCATGATCAGGCCGACATCGCCGTGCTCACGCACCAGGCGCCGGGTGCGTGCGCGCATTTCCGACGGGCTGATGCCCGCGGTGTCGTCGATGAACAGCTTACGGTCGTTGAGCAGGTTGACCGCCGAGGTCAGGCGCGGCCAATCGTCGTCTTCGAGGCGACCGGCACGCACCTTGGTCTGGTCGATGCGGCCCAGGGACGAGAGCATCCGCATGATCAGCGATTCACCTGGCATCTCCAGGGAGTACACCAGTACGGCCTTCTCGCTGCGCAGTACCGCGTTCTCCACCAGGTTCATGGCAAACGTGGTCTTACCCATGGACGGACGACCGGCGACGATGATCAAGTCAGCCGGTTGCAGGCCGCTGGTCATGCCGTCGAGGTCGGTGTAGCCAGTGGACAGGCCGGTGATGGCATTGTCGGTGTTAAACAGCGTATCGATGCGGTCGATGGCCTTGGTCAACAGGTCGTTGACGCTGACCGGGCCGCCGGTCTTGGGCCGCGCTTCGGCGATCTGGAAGATCTGCCGTTCGGCTTCATCAAGGATTTCTTCTGCCGTGCGGCCTTCGGGGTTGAAGGCGCTGTCGGCGATTTCCGTGGCGATGCCAATCAGCTGTCGCAAGGTGGCTCGTGCGCGGACGATCTGCGCGTAGGCCTTGATGTTGGCGACAGATGGCGTGTTTTTCGCCAATTCGCCCAGGTAACCGAGGCCGCCCACCTGCGAGGTCTGACCTTCCTTGTCCAATTGCTCGGCAAGGGTCACGACATCGATGGGGGAGTTGAGGTCGGCCAGTTTGGCGATGGCGCGGAAAATCAGGCGGTGGTCATGGCGATAGAAATCACCGTCCGAGACTTGATCGAGCACGCGTTCCCAGGCGTTGTTGTCCAGCATCAAGCCACCGAGCACGGCCTGTTCGGCCTCGATGGAATGCGGCGGCACCTTCAGGGCAGCGGTTTGCAGATCGTATTGCTCAGGAGCGGAGATATCGTTCATGGCCACTTGAAATTAGGGGGTCTGAAAAAACAAAAGGCACGACCTGTAAACAGGATCGTGCCCGATGTTAACCGCCTGGCACCGGGGGTGCCAGTCAGTTAGCTTGCTTTAAGCTGCTACCACTACAACGCGTACGGTGGCTTCAACTTCAGCGTGCAGGTGCACGGCTACGTCGAATTCGCCTACGTTGCGGATGGTGCCGTTCGGCAGACGAACTTCGCTCTTCTGCACTTCAACGCCGGAGGCGGTCAGTGCATCAGCGATGTCGTGGGTGCCGATCGAACCGAACAGCTTGCCTTCGTCACCGGCGGTGGCAGTGATAGTCACTTCCAGCTCAGCCAGTTGGGCGGCACGGGTTTCAGCCGAAGCTTTCTTGTCTGCTGCAGCTTTTTCCAGCTCAGCGCGACGCTCTTCAAACGCGGCCAGGTTGGCAGCGGTTGCAGCGGTGGCTTTGCCGTATGGCAGCAGGTAGTTACGACCGTAGCCGGCCTTAACGTTTACTTTGTCGCCCAGGTTGCCCAGGTTGGCGACTTTTTCCAGAAGGATCAGTTGCATGTGAAAATCCTCTAACTTTTAACCTTCACCGTTCGCGTTATCGGCGTCTTTCGGCGCCAGACGACCGCGAAAATCAATCAGGCCGTCGACAATGGCCAAGACCACGAGTAACGGATAGATCAGTTGCATAAACAGCAACAGCGTCACGTACAACCCCACCAGCCAGAACCTGGCCAGGCGCTTTTGCGCCACCAGCCCGTGAATCAGGGCCAGCCCGGCAATCACCAGCGGTACGCTGCACAACGGCGTCAACATGGCCATTTGCGGACCGAAGTTCGGCCCTACAAGCATGCACGCCAGCAGCAACATCGCTGGTCCTGCGGGGATTCTGATACTGCGAAACTCGCGACCAAAACCACCTGGGTTATACAACAACGCCTGCCAGTAGCGCCCAAGAATCAGGCTCAGCACACTGACGATCTGCAACAGTGCCGCTATCAGGCCGGTAAGGACCGGAGCAATCAGTGTGGCCATGCGCGCTCGCTCATCTACCGACAATTGCTGGTAGAGATCCCCGAGGGCCAGTGGCAGGATTTTTACCAACTCCTGCGACAGCGCCTCGATTTGCGGGCGGAAAGCCGCGCCAAGCACCACTGAATACACCACTCCCAATGCCACGCTGACCAGCAGCGTACGGACCCAGGACTCACTTGCGCGCAGAACCAACGCAAGGCTCGAAGACCCCAGCAGTACCAGAAGTACCCGCGGATCGTCGAATTGCAGCCACCAGATCAAGGCCGGCAGCAACCCCAGGGCAAGAACGCCCAGGGCGTCCTTCAAACCGCGCCGCAGCAGCACAAGGCTTCCTGCGGCAGCACCCAACCAATACAACAACGGCAATGCAGCACATCCAGCCACTACCAGAGTGGCCTGCACACGACCGCGCATGATGAACTCAGCTAAGGCGCGCATGCATTCAATCCCTTACTACTTGTCGACTGCCCGGTCTCAGCGGCCGTGGCTGTCGGTGTAGGCCAGCAGGGCCAGGAAGCGGGCGCGCTTGATAGCGGTGGCCAGCTGACGCTGATAACGAGCTTTGGTACCGGTGATACGGCTTGGAACAATTTTGCCGGTCTCGGATACGTAGGCTTTCAGAGTGTTGAGATCTTTGTAATCGATCTCCTTCACTTCTTCAGCGGTGAAGCGGCAAAACTTACGACGACGGAAGAAACGTGCCATTTGATAGGCTCCTTAATAAGGTCCGTGGATTACTCGTCAGCGTTATCGCTGTTGTCGCTGTCATCACTATCAGCGCTTTCAGCGCCTTCGTGCTCAGGACGGTCGCGACGCTCACGGCGCTCACTGCGGTTTTCTTCAGCCTTGAGCATCTCGGATTGGCCGGTAACGGCTTCTTCGCGACGGATGACCAGGTTACGGATCACTGCATCGTTGTAGCGGAAGTTGTCTTCCAGCTCGGCCAGGGCCTTGCCAGTGCACTCAACGTTCAGCATCACGTAGTGAGCCTTGTGAACATTGTTGATTGCGTAGGCCAGTTGACGACGGCCCCAATCTTCCAGACGGTGGATTTTGCCGCCGTCTTCTTCGATCAGCTTGGTGTAACGCTCAACCATGCCGCCGACTTGCTCGCTTTGATCCGGGTGGACCAAAAAGATGATTTCGTAATGACGCATGAATGCTCCTTACGGGTTGTAGCCTGCCGCTCAAAAACGGTCAGACAAGGAGTGAATGACACTTAGGAATCTTGCCGAAGGGAGGCACATCGGTGCCCGCCAGGAAGGCAAGGGGCGCAATTGTAGAGAAGGGGGAGAAAGGGCGCAAGGCAATTGGTGATTATTTGACCAAAAACCAATGTGGGAACAGGCTTATGTGGGAGCTGGCTTGCCTGCGATGCAGACACCTCGGCACATCAGGTGTACTGAGCTGATGCTATCGCAGGCAAGCCAGCTCCCACACAAGCCCGCTCCCACATTTGGACCTGCGCCAGACCTGATTACTTCTTGGCCTTGGCCTTGGCACCGCGCTGACGCTGCGCCTCGAACAGGCAT
This sequence comes from Pseudomonas sp. WS 5021, assembly GCF_012985535.1. Taxonomy (NCBI): domain Bacteria; kingdom Pseudomonadati; phylum Pseudomonadota; class Gammaproteobacteria; order Pseudomonadales; family Pseudomonadaceae; genus Pseudomonas; species Pseudomonas sp. WS 5021. The sequence goes on from NZ_JAAQWP010000006.1 coordinate 21,987, forward strand.
ACGCCGGTCGCAACCGATACGTTCAAGCTGCTGACGCTACCCGCCATCGGCAAGTGCACCAGATAATCGCAATGTTCACGGGTCAGGCGACGCATGCCCTTGCCTTCGGCACCCATGATCAGGATGGTCGGGCCAGTGAGGTCCTGGTCATAAATGCTGACCTCGGCCTCCCCCGCCGTGCCCACGACCCACAAGCCGCGCTGCTGGAGTTTTTCCAGGGTGCGCGCCAGGTTGGTCACGGCCACCAGCGGAATCACTTCCGCCGCGCCGCAGGCGACTTTACGCACAACCGGCGTCAACGTGGCCGACTTGTCTTTAGGCACGATCACCGCCAGCGCACCGGCAGCATCCGCCGAACGCAGGCAGGCGCCGAGGTTATGCGGGTCGGTCACGCCGTCCAGCACCAGCAACAGCGGCGCGCCTTCGGTACGGTCCAGCAGCTCGTCGAGCATCGCCTCGCCCCAGACCTGGCTCGGACTCACGTCCGCTACCACGCCCTGGTGCACGCCTTCGACCCACACATCCATTTCGCGACGCTCGGCCTGGCCGATGGCAACCTTGTTCTGGTTGGCCAGCTCCACCAGCGCTTGCACGCGCGGCTCGCTACGACCTTCGGCCAACCACACTTGCTTGACGCGCTTGGGATGGTGACGCAGCAACGCTTCTACGGCGTGTACGCCGTAGATTTTTTCCAGACTCATGACTTGGCCTTAGGTTTGCGCGACCCGCCGCTCTTGGCAGGGGCCGAACCCGCTTTTGGCGGGCCTTTACGGTGTTTACTCGGTTTGCTCGACGGCTTGTCGGCGGCCTGGGACTTTCCCCCAGACGCCGCTTTACCACCGCTTTTGGCTTCATTGAGCAGCTGCTGCTTCAACTCGCGACTCTTGCGCAGCTCGGCGTTTTTCGCCGCCGCATCGCTAGGGCGGTAAGCGTCACTGACCTTTTCCTTGCTCGACGAACGGCGAGCAGGCTTGGCGGCTGGCTCGGCGGCAACGGCCGCGGCAGCTTTGGCCGGAACGCCTTTTTTCGCCGGCGCTGCAGTTTCAGCACCACGCTTCTTGCGACCAATCGGTGCATCGATGGTTTTTTCGGCCATCTCGAAGTCGATCTTGCGCTCGTCGAGATCGACGCGCATGACCCGCACTTCCACGGTATCGCCCAAGCGGAAGCTGCGACCGGTGCGCTCGCCCGCCAGGCGGTGATGCACAGGGTCGAAGTGGTAGTAGTCACCCGGCAAGGCAGTGACGTGCACCAGGCCTTCGACGTAGATATCGGTCAGCTCGACGAACAGGCCAAAGCCAGTCACCGCAGTGATCACGCCCGGGAACGACTCGCCTACGCGATCCTTCATGAACTCGCACTTGAGCCAGTTCACCACGTCACGGGTGGCTTCGTCGGCACGGCGTTCGCTCATGGAGCACTGCTCGCCCAACTGTTCCAGGGCCGCTTCGTCGTACGGATAGATCCGTGCCTTCGGAATGGTCATGGCACCGGCACGCTTGACGTGCGGGGTGTTCTGCTTGGAATGGATCACGCTGCGGATAGCACGGTGCGTGAGCAGGTCCGGGTAGCGGCGGATCGGCGAGGTGAAGTGGGTATACGCCTCGTAATTCAGGCCGAAGTGGCCCTGGTTGTCGGCGCTGTACACCGCCTGGCTGAGGGAGCGCAGCATGACGGTCTGGATCAGGTGGAAATCCGGACGGTCCTTGATGCTGGCCAGCAGAGCCTGGTAGTCCTTGGGCGACGGGCCGTCCTTGCCTTTGTGCAGGGACAGGCCAAGCTCACCGAGGAAGGCGCGCAGTTTTTCCAGGCGCTCCGGCGGCGGACCATCGTGCACTCGGTACAGCGCAGGAATCTCGTGCTTTTTCAGGAATTCGGCGGTGGCCACGTTGGCCGCCAGCATGCATTCCTCGATCAGCTTGTGCGCGTCATTACGGGTGGTTGGCGTGATTTCGGCGATTTTGCGCTCGGAACCGAAAATGATCCGGGTTTCCTGGGTTTCAAAATCGATCGCGCCACGCACATGACGTGCGCCCAGCAACACCTTGTACAGCGAGTAGAGCTGCTTGAGGTGCGGGACTACGTCGGCGTACTGGCTGCGCAAAGCCTTGGCTTCGCTGGTCTTCGGTGTTTCCAGGATGGTGCTGACCTTGTTGTAGGTCAGGCGCGCCTGGGAGTGGATCACCGCTTCATAGAACTGGTAATCGGTCATTTCGCCGGTTTTCGAGATGGTCATCTCGCACACCATTGCCAAACGATCGACTTTCGGGTTCAGGGAGCACAGGCCGTTGGACAGCTGCTCAGGCAGCATCGGGATCACGCGCTCAGGGAAGTACACGGAGTTGCCGCGCACCTGGGCTTCGTTATCCAGGGCCGAACCGATCTTCACGTAGCTGGATACGTCGGCAATCGCGACAAACAACTTCCAGCCGCCGGAGAACAGGCGCAGCTTGCCGGGCTTGGCTTCGCAGTAGACCGCATCGTCGAAGTCGCGGGCATCTTCGCCGTCAATGGTGACGAACGGCAGATGGCGCAGGTCGATGCGTTTCTCTTTGTCTTTTTCTTCGACTTCCGGCTTGAGCTTGGCGGCTTCTTTGAGCACTGCCTCAGGCCAGACGTGAGGAATATCGTAGGTGCGCAGCGCAACGTCGATTTCCATGCCCGGCGCCATGTAGTTGCCGACCACTTCGACGATATCGCCCTGTGGTTGGAAGCGCGGGGTTGGCCAGTGGGTGATTTTCACCTCGACGAACTGACCGACCTTGGCAGCGCCATTGCGGCCCGGGGTCACCAGCACTTCCTGCTGGACCTTGGGGTTGTCCGGAATCACGAAGCCGATGCCGCCTTCTTCGAAGTAACGGCCGACGATGGACTCGTGGGCACGGGACACTACTTCGACGATCACGCCTTCGCGCCGACCGCGACGATCCAGGCCCGACACACGCGCCAGGGCACGGTCGCCATCGAACACCAGGCGCATTTGCGCCGGGCTCATGAACAGGTCATCGCTGCCATCATCAGGGATCAGGAAGCCGAAGCCGTCACGGTGACCGGCAATGCGGCCAAGGATCAGGTCGAGCTTGTCCACCGGTGCGTAAGTGCCGCGGCGGGTGTAGATCAACTGTGCATCGCGCTCCATGGCGCGCAGGCGGCGGCGCAGCGCTTCGAGTTGGTCTTCGGTGGTCAGACCGAATTCTTCAACCAGCTGCTCGCGGCTAGCAGGCGAACCCCGATCGGCGAGATGCGCCAGGATCAGTTCGCGGCTAGGAATAGGGTTTTCATATTTTTCCGCTTCACGAGCGGCCTCGGGATCGAGGGACTGCCAATCGGCCATTAGAGAGTTTTCACCTTGTCTATATGTGGGTTAGTTTGGCATACGCGTATTGAAACGGGAAATTTCCAGCAATAACTAGCCGGGAAATGCGTTTTATAGCCCCGCAAAACCACCTTGCGCGACCGCCCGCGAAATTTTCCAGGCTTTTTTGATGACGGGGGTTTACAGCTCAAAAGTCACTCCGTATAGTGCGCGCCATCGACGACGGCAACGTTGAAGATACTGCCCAGATGGTGAAATTGGTAGACACGCCAGCTTCAGGTGCTGGTGACCGCAAGGTCGTGGAAGTTCGAGTCTTCTTCTGGGCACCAATTCAAAACTTGAGGTTTGCGCCTTGAGTCTCACAAAAACCCGCGAAAGCGGGTTTTTGCGTTACAGGCCTTTGATTTTTAACCGAAAAATTGATTTATAAAATCAAATCAGGGGTTTACAGATCAAAAAGCCCGCCGTATAGTTCGCCCCATCAACAGCGGCAACGTTGTTTGATAATGCCCAGGTGGTGAAATTGGTAGACACGCCAGCTTCAGGTGCTGGTGATCGCAAGGTCGTGGAAGTTCGAGTCTTCTCCTGGGCACCAAATTCAGATCAAACCCGCGAAAGCGGGTTTTTTCGTTTCTGGGGTTTAAAAACTCCCACTGCATTGCTCCCCTGTCCGCACTTGAGAAGTTTTATCGTTTATCCTTGCAATGATTTGTTGCACTCAAGTGAGGAAAACCCCGGATGATGATCCGCGATACCCGTCTCAAGACATCCCTTCTGCGTGGCCTGACCATCACTCTGCTCGGCCTGACCCTGCTCTCTCCCGCCGCCTACGCCGCCGACAAGGTTGAACTGACCCTGTACAACGGCCAGCACAAGGAAGTCGGCGATGAACTCGCCAAGGCCTTCGAAGCCAAGACCGGCATTCATGTGAATGTGCGCAAGGGCAGCAGTAACCAATTGGCCAGCCAGGTCGTCGAAGAGGGTGAGCGCTCCCCCGCCGACGTGATCTACACCGAAGAATCCCCGCCGCTCAACAAGCTCGGCGAACAAGGCCTGCTGGCCACTATCGACGCCAGCACCCTGGATGTCTTGCCCAAGGAATACGTAGCTGCCAACGGCGCCTGGATGGGCGTGACCGCACGCACCCGGGTCGTGGCCTTCAACCCGAAGTTGATCAAGGAAGAAGAACTGCCCAAGTCGGTCCTGGATTTTGCCGGCCCCGAGTGGCAAGGCAAGGTTGGTTTCGTCCCCACCAGCGGCGCCTTCCAGGAACAGGCCGTGGCCATCATCAAGCTGCATGGTCGTGAAGCCGCCGAGGAATGGCTGACCGGCCTGCGCGCGTTCGGCAAGGTCTACAGCAACAATATGGTGGCCCTCAAAGCCGTGGAAAACGGCGAAGTCGCGACGGTATTGGTGAACAACTACTACTGGTTTGCCCTGAAAAAGGAAAAAACCAACCTGGATTCGCAACTGCACTATTTCACCGATGGCGATGCCGGCGGCCTGATCACCGTCTCGGCAGCGGCGGCACTCAAATCCAGCAAGCACCCCAAGGAAGCCCAGCAACTGCTGGCTTTCATGGCCAGCGAAGAAGGCCAGCGGGTTATCACCAATACCTCGGCTGAATACCCGTTGCGCAAGGGCATGGAGTCCAATCGCGGCCTCAAGCCTTTCAGCGAGCTGCAACCGCCAAAAGTCACTCCCGCCGACCTGGGCAATGCCGAAGAAGCCCTGGAGCTGGAACGTGAGGTTGGCCTGAACTGATGAACCCATCGCTACCGACCCCCGCCTTGCGCGGGGGTTTTAGTCCACGGCGCAAGCGCCCTTCAATCTGGTTGCTGCTGCCGGTCTTGCTCCTGGTGGGCCTGAGCCTGCTGCCATTGGTGTATGTGGGCCTCAAGGCCTGGCAAGCGGGCTGGACCGAAGCGGTGCATCTGCTGTGGCGCCCGTATGTGTTCGGGTTGCTGCGCAACACGTTGGCACTGATGGTTGGCGTGACCATGGCCTGCGCGGTGATCGGCCTGTCCCTGGCCTGGCTGCTGGAGCGCAGCAACCTGCCGGGCCGGCGGATCTGGGGAGTGATCCTGTGCCTGCCGTTTGCCGTGCCGGCGTTTGTCAGCAGCTTTACCTGGGTGTCGCTGAGCGCCCAGTTCGAAGGCCTGGGCGGTGCGATCCTGGTCATGACCCTGTCCAAGTACCCATTGGTGTTCCTGCCGGTGGCGGCCACCCTGCGCAACCTGGACCCGTCCCTGGAAGAGTCGGCCCGCACCCTGGGCCTGAATCGCTGGGGCGTATTCTTTCGCATCACCCTGCCGCTGCTGTGGCCATCACTGTTGGCCGGCGCGCTGCTGATTGCCCTGCACATGCTGGTGGAATTCGGCGCCCTGTCGATCATCGGCCTGCAAACCTTCACCACGGCGATCTACCAACAGTTCGAGCTGGAATTTAGCAACGCCAATGCGGCGATGCTGTCTGCGGTACTGCTATTGATGTGCCTGACCCTGCTGTGGCTGGAGTTGCGCGTGCGCGGCAAGGGCCGGCATGTGCGCACTGGACAAGGCGCGGCGCGGCATGCCGAACAGGTTCGATTGGGCAGATGGGCGCCACTGGGCCAGTTGTATTGCGTGATGCTGGCGATCATTGGCAGTGGCATTCCGTTAGGGATGCTCGGTTACTGGCTGGCCGTGGGCTCTTCGGCCGCCTTCCCGGTTGCGCAAATCAGCGAGGCACTGCTGTCGTCCCTGGCCCTTTCCCTCGGCGGCGCCGCACTGTGCCTGGCGCTGGCTGTGCCGGTAGGCCTTTTGGTGGTGCGCTACAAGGGTCAACTGGCGCTATGGGCCGAACGCCTGCCGTACCTGCTGCACGCCCTGCCCGGCCTGGTGATTGCCCTGACCCTGGTGTATTTCGCCCTGCATTACGTGCCGGCGCTGTACCAGACCTCGGCGCTGCTGCTGATCGCCTATGCGCTGTTGTTCCTGCCACTGGCCCAGGCCCCCATCCGCACTGCGCTGAACAAGGCTGCGCCGCAGTTGGAAGAGGCGGCACGCACGCTGGGCGCATCGTCGTTCAGCGCGTTCTGCCGGGTGACCCTGCCGATTATCTTTCCGGCATTGGGTGCGGCGTTTGCGCTGGTGTTCCTCGACGCGATGAAGGAATTGACCGCAACCTTGCTGCTCAGCCCGACGGGACTGAATACCCTGGCCACGGCAGTATGGGCACACACCTCGAATGTGGAGTTTGCGGCGGCGGCGCCTTATGCGGCGTTGTTGATTCTGGTGTCGGGGTTGCCGGTGTATCTGCTGACGACGCGGATGTATCTGAGTCGCTGAGATCGCTATCGCGGGCAAGCCCGCTCCCACACCTGTGGGAGCGGGCTTGCCCGCGATGGCGCCCGCTCAGGCGACGCTAGGCCCGAAACTGCCCCAGGCTGGCCTTCAACTGCGCCGCCAACCCATCCAGCACCTTGCCACTGGCCGTGGTTTCCACCACCGCCTGCGCCGCACGCTCGGCCTGGGCGTGGATCACCTCGACCCGGCCACGCACCGCATGCGCGCCCTGGGCCTGGTGCTCGGCAGCCCGGGTCGCCAGGCCAATCGCCGCGTGCACCTGCTCTACCGAGGCCTGCACCGTTTGCTGCAGGCGCACGCTGTCACGCAGCACCAGCAGACCTTCGCTGGCCTGGCGCCCGGCCTTGCCGATGGTTTCGACTGCCTCGCGCGCGCCTTGCTGCAACGCCACGATGTGCGCCTGGATATCACCGGTGGAGCTTTGGGTTTTACTCGCCAGCGCCCGCACTTCGTCCGCCACCACCGCAAAACCGCGCCCGGTCTCGCCGGCACGCGCCGCTTCGATGGCCGCATTCAGGGCCAGCAGGTTGGTCTGCTCGGCAATCCCGTGGATCACCGTCAGCACCACTTCAATCTGCTCGCTTTGCTGGGCCAGGCGCTCGATCACCTTGGAGCCGGCCTGCACCTGGCCTGCCAGTGCTTCGATCAAACTGCCGACCTCCGCCGAGGTCCGCGAATTTTCATCGGTGGCCTGGCGGATATCCACCACCTGCTGCAACGCGGCCTGCATGGCGTGACTTTCGGCCTGGGCCTCGTCGGCCATTTGCGACAGCGCCCGCAGGCTTTCGGCCACTTCGTCGCGCTGCAAGCCCGCCGCCGCATCAGCACCAGCATTGCGTAGGGTCATCGCGCCGATTTCCACACCAGTACGCTGGGCCACATCGCCCGCCTCGCGCACGATGGGCTGCAACTTATCCACAAACCGATTGACCGCCGAAGCCATGGCGCCGATTTCGTCCTGGCTGTTGATCTGCACACGCTTGGTCAGGTCGCCCTCGCCAGCGGCCAAGTCATCCATGGCGGCAATCAGCAGCTTCAGGCGATTGACCACCCGCCGCCCCAGCACCACGGCAATCAGCAACAGCACGCCCAGGCCAACCACCGCCAGGCCCAGACCAATCCGCCAGCGCAGGGCCTGCGCGGCCTCTTGTACGGCGCTTGAGGTGTTAGCCGTCATTTGCGTGGCCGTGGCCTGCGCCGACTGCAAGCGTGCGCCCATGGCCGCTGCGCTGTCAGCCGCCGCGCCCTTGAGGCTATCGCCCACCAATTGACCGCCACTGGCGATCAGCGCAATGAAACGCTGGTCCAGCGCCGCCAGATCCGCCTCGACCGCAACGGTGGAAACCCCCATGAGCACCTTGCCGATCTCCACGCCATTGGGGCTGATCGATGCCTCAACGTAATACACCGACGGGTCGTTTTTCGCGGCATTCAACACTTTATCCAGCGCGCGGTCGCCTTCGCCTTTCTCCAACAGCGCCTTATTGATCGGGTTTTCCCGGTTCAGATAACGGGTCAGGTGCTGGCCCGTGGCATCGTCGTACACCACAAACAGCACGTTGGGGTTGCGCTGGGCGCGTCGGGCGAACTCGGACAGCGCCGGGACATCACTGTCCCACATGGCACGCGGCGCAACCGAGGCCAGCAACTGCGCCATGTCATTGGCAGAGTCCTTCAGGTCCTTTTCCAGGGTCGCACGCAGTTGCTGCTGCTCTTGCTTGAGGCGCGCAGAAAGCCCGGCCGTCAGGCGGTCGCTGGTGCTGGTCGACAGGCTGTCCAGGCTGGATGTCACTTCCTTGCCCGCCTGGGTCAATTCGCCCGACAGTTTCTGGCTGTCCACACCCAGACGCTTGCCCAAATCGGCTTCCAGGGCCGTGACTGTGCTCCGGGTCAGGGCGACCGCCACCAGCACTTGCACCAAAAGAGCGATACCAAGGGTAACGAACACCGGCCGCAGCAGCCGGCTTTGTAACAATGAGAGAACGGCAGACATCGGGAATCCCTCCACCACGGGTGCCATTAAATTGATAGCACCGCGAAAGAGAGAAACATAGCAAGGGTCGTGCCGTGCGCAAGGCAGAAACGACAAAGGGCCCCCGAAGGGACCCTTTGCTTTTTACATCAACAGCTTATTAAGCGAACGGATGACGCAGAACGATGGTCTCGTTGCGGTCCGGGCCGGTCGAAATAATGTCGATCGGCGCGCCAATCAGCTCTTCAACGCGCTTGATGTACGCACGGGCGTTAGCGGGCAGTTCTTCCAGGGTCTTGGCACCCACGGTCGATTCGGTCCAGCCTGGTACTTCTTCGTACACAGGCTGCAGGCCGACGTAGCTGTCAGCGTCGGTCGGGGCCACATCATTACCTTCTGCGTCTTTGTAGCCGATGCAGATGTTGATGGTTTCCAGGCCATCGAGTACGTCCAGCTTGGTCAGGCAGATGCCCGAGATGCTGTTCACATCGATAGCGCGACGCAGGATAACGGCGTCAAACCAGCCACAACGACGGGCACGGCCGGTAGTGGCGCCGAACTCGTGGCCTTGCTTGGCCAGGTGCGCACCGACGTCGTCAAACAGCTCAGTCGGGAATGGGCCCGAACCTACGCGTGTGGTGTAGGCCTTGGTGATGCCCAGGATGTAGTCCAGGAACATCGGACCGACGCCCGAACCCGTCGCAACGCCGCCAGCGGTGGTGTTGGAGCTGGTCACGTACGGGTAGGTACCGTGGTCGATATCCAGCAACGAACCCTGGGCGCCTTCGAACATGATGTCTTTGCCGGCGCGACGCAGGTCGTGCAGCTCGGCAGTCACGTCCAGCATCAGCGGCTTGAGCAGTTCAGCGTACTCTTTGCACTCAGCCAGGGTCTTGTCGAATTCAATGGCGGGCTCTTTGTAGTAACCAACCAGCATGAAGTTGTGGTAATCCACCAGCTCACGCAGCTTGTCTTCAAAGCGCGGCATGTTGAGCAGGTCGCCCACACGCAGGCCACGACGTGCAACCTTGTCTTCGTAGGCCGGGCCGATGCCGCGACCGGTAGTACCGATCTTCAGCTCGCCACGGGCCTTTTCACGGGCCTGGTCCAGCGCAACGTGGAAGGACAGGATCAGCGGGCAGGACGGGCTGATACGCAGGCGCTCGCGCACCGGTACGCCTTTCTCTTCCAGCTTGGTGATCTCGCGCAGCAGGGCGTCAGGTGCAACCACGACGCCGTTGCCGATCAGGCACTGCACGCCTTCGCGCAGGACGCCCGACGGGATCAGGTGCAAGACGGTTTTTTCGCCATCGATGACCAGGGTGTGGCCAGCGTTGTGACCACCTTGGTAGCGCACTACGGCGGCAGCATGTTCGGTCAGCAGATCAACGATCTTGCCTTTGCCCTCATCACCCCATTGGGTGCCCAGGACTACGACATTCTTACCCATAACACTTGTCCTCATTCGCGCAAACTTGGTGCCGGCATTGGCCGGCAGGAAAACTCAAGAAGCCAGTGGCGATACTTGCCAAAGCCCGTTCTGCTGAATCAATTGCCGGTCGCAGTCCGCTTCACGGGCGGCGGCCAATGGCTGCCCAGGCAAGGCCTGGACGACACGCTGACCCTCACTGCGCAACTGGCAGACCTGCTGCCAGAGTGCCGCGTCCGTACTGTCTGGCATCCAGATACCGCCAGACGGTAGCTCGACTTCAGCACGCCCCAGGGTCACCAGGGTTTTCAAATCGGTAGAAAAGCCAGTCGCCGGACGGGCACGACCGAAGTCGGCGCCGATATCGTCATAACGACCGCCCTGGGCGATGGCCTGGCCAACACCCGGAACAAACACGGCGAACACCACACCGGTGTGGTAGTGGTAGCCGCGCAGCTCACCCAGGTCAAAATACAGCGGCAGTTGCGGGAAGCGCGCCGACAACTGCTCGGCAATCGCCAGCACGTCGTCCAGGGCCGCCAACACCGGGGCCGGTGCGTTGGCGAGGCGATCACGGGCAGCGGTCAGCACTTCGCGACCACCACACAGGCCCACCAGCGCACGCAGCATGCCGGCCAGATCCTCAGGCACGCCTTCGGTCAGGGCGATCACTTCGTCGATGGCCTTGCGTTGCAGGGCATCGAACAACTGTTGCTCAACTTCGCCAGACAAACCGGCCGCACGAGCCAGGCCACGGTAGATACCGACATGCCCCAGGTCCATGTGCACATCCGGCACGTCAGCCAGTTGCAGCATCGCCAGCATCAGGCTGATGACTTCGACGTCGCTGCTCGGGCTCGCATCGCCGTACAACTCGGCGCCCAGCTGGATCGGGCTACGGGACGATGACAGGGCGCGCGGTTGCGCGTGCAGCACGCTGCCGGCATAGCACAGGCGGCTCGGCCCTTCACGGCGCAGGGTATGCGCATCGATGCGCGCCACTTGCGGCGTGATGTCGGCGCGAAAGCCCATTTGCCGGCCCGATTGCGGGTCGATGACCTTGAAGGTGCGCAGATCCAGGTCCTGGCCCGCGCCGGTCAGCAGGGATTCCAGGTACTCGATATGGGGAGTCACGACAAACTCGTAACCCCAGCTCTGGAACAGATCCAACACCTGGCGACGCGCGACTTCAATACGCGCAGCCTCTGGTGGCAGTACTTCTTCGATGCCATCTGGCAGCAGCCAGCGGTCTACCGTTGCCATTACGCCATTCCCCTATGACCCGGCCTGCCCTTGGGCGAGCCTTGAGTGAAGCAGAAAATACCCGGCCCCTGCATAAACCACGCGCAAGAGCGACGTGACGAATGGCCTGTAAACGGCCTCGTCGGGCACTTTCCTCGAAAAACCTGTCACGCCTGCAGCGTAAAACAGCAATCAAACATGCAGACGCAAAAAAGCCGGGAATTTCCCGGCTGCCGCATCATACACCCGTTTTCCGAAAGGATCACCCCGCCAAGCGTTTTAGCCGCCCGACGGAGTGGGTCCAGACAGTCAGCGGGTTACTTGGACTTTTCCAGGTAGCGGAAGAAATCGCTACTTGGGTCCAGCACCATGACGTCGGTTTTGTTCGCAAAGCTTTCACGGTAGGCACGCAGGCTACGGTAGAACGCGTAGAACTCCTGGTCCTGGCCATAAGCCTTGGCGTAGATCGATGCGGCTTGAGCATCACCATCACCGCGAGCCTCTTCAGACTCACGATAGGCTTCTGCCAACAGTACGCGACGCTGACGGTCGGCATCCGCACGGATACCTTCAGCCAGTTCGTTACCCTTGGCGCGGTGCTCACGAGCCTCACGCTCACGCTCGGTGCTCATCCGCTCGAACACGCTGCGGTTCACTTCCTTGGGCAGGTCAATGGCCTTGACCCGAACATCGACAACTTCGATGCCCAGCTCTTTTTCAGCCATGGTGTTCAACGAACGCGTGATGTCAGCCATCAGCGCATCACGTTCACCGGATACCACCTCGTGCAGGGTGCGCTTACCAAACTGGTCGCGCAGGCCCGATTCCAGACGACGGGACAAACGCTCGTCGGCAATCTGCTTGAGGCCGGAAGTCGCGGTGTAGAAACGCTCGGCATCCTTGACGCGCCACTTGGCGTAGGCGTCAACCATCACGGCTTTCTTTTCCAGGGTCAGGAAACGCTGTGTCGGTGCATCCAGGGTCATCAGGCGGGCGTCGAACTTGCGCACCTGGTTGACGTAGGGGACTTTCACATGCAGGCCCGGCTGGACATCCGCCTGGACCACACGCCCGAATTGCAGCAGCACCGCGCGCTCGGTCTGAGCCACGATGTAGAAGCAGTTCCAGGCAGCGATGACCACGACGACGCCCACAATCAGGGCGGTCAGCGATTTATTGCTCATCAACGACTCTCCCTGGAACGTGTTTGCTGTTGCTGCAGGTCAGCGGCCGCACGGGCGCTCGCTTCGTTGGCAGCGGCAGTCGAACTGGCGGAAGACGAAGTACTGCCGGCACTACGACCACCTTCGATCATCTTGTCCAGCGGCAGGTACAGCAGGTTGTTCTGCCCACCTTTGTTGCCGGTCACGAGAACCTTGCTGGTGTTGGTGAAGACTTCCTGCATGGTGTCCAGGTACAGACGCTCGCGGGTGACTTCCGGTGCCTTGCGGTACTCGGCCACCAGCTTGGTGAAGCGGTCGGCCTCACCCTTGGCGCGGGACACGACTTCGTCGCGGTAACCGTTGGCATCTTCAAGGATGCGCTGGGCCTGACCACGGGCTTCCGGCACGACGCCGTTGGCGTAGGTTTCAGCCTGGTTGCGCGAACGCTGCTCGTCTTCACGGGCACGGATCACGTCATCGAAGGCTTCCTGCACTTCACGCGGTGCAGCTGCGCTCTGTACGTTGACCTGGGTAACGGTGATACCGGTGCGATAGGTATCGAGGAACCGTTGCAGGCGCTCCTTGATCTCGCTGGCCATCAGTTCACGGCCTTCGGTCAGCACCTGGTCCATCGCAGTGGAACCCACTACGTGGCGCAGGGCGCTTTCGGTCGCGTGCTGCAAGCTGATTTCCGGCTGGTCGACGTTAAGCACGAAGTCCTGCAGGTTGCTGATCTTGTACTGCACGGTCAGCGGCACTTCGACGATGTTCTCGTCTTCGGTCAGCATCTGGCCCTGCTTGGTGTAGGCACGCTCACGCGTGACGTTCTCCATGTACTTCTTGTCGATCGGCGGGAAGTAGATGTTCAGGCCGGGGCCGACAGTCTCGTAGTACTTGCCAAAGCGCAGCACCACGGCTTGCTCCTGCTCGTCGACTACATAAACCGCGCTGTACAGCCAGACAGCCGCCAGCGCCACGAGGCCGAGGCCAAGCAGGCCGTAGCCGCCGCCCTTGCCTGTGCGACCGCCGTCGTCACCACCACGTTTTTTTCCACCACCGAACAACCCATTCAGGCTTTCCTGCAGCTTTCGGAAGGCCTCGTCGAGATCTGGTGGCCCCTTGCGGTCGCCATTATTGCGGCGTTTACCACCCCAAGGATCCTGATTATTCGAGTTGCCACCCGGCTCATTCCAAGCCATAGCGCTCTCCATCTGATAAAGCAAAGACGCACCCACGGCGCGCCGACCAATGCTACAGAATGCCTGCCACAGCGGCACAACCGCTTTCTCAGGCTTTTATTGCAAAGTGTGTTGTTCGAGGAACTCCGTCGGTACAACGCCCTCACGACTCACCAGTCGATTGAGCTCCGAACGGGGCAAACGAACAGCCAGCAGGCTGACACCTTCTTCGTCGTGTTCTTCTTTCTGTACGGCGCCCAACTCGAAAAATTGAGCACGCAGTCGAGCAAAACGCTGCGGCAAGCGCAAGGTGCCGACGAACAAATCGCCGCCCAGCAACTCTGCGATCGCCTGTTCAAGCAGTTCCAGGCCGCTACCGTCCCGCGCCGAGAGCCAGACCCGCTGGGGCCTGCCGTTTTCGTCGCGCTGGATCTGCGGCTCTACACCCTCGAGCAAATCGAGTTTGTTATAGACCTCGAGGATCGGCAAGTCTTGGGCACCAATCTCACCCAGTACTACCATGACCTGCTCGATCTGCAACATCCGGTCAGGCTCGGCCGCATCGATGACGTGCAGCAGCAGGTCGGAGTTGCTCGACTCTTCGAGCGTAGACCGGAATGCCTCGACCAGCTTGTGCGGCAAGTGGCGGATGAAGCCCACGGTGTCGGCCAGCACAATCGGCCCCAGGTCGTCGAGTTCCAGACGGCGCAAGGTCGGGTCGAGGGTGGCGAACAACTGGTCTGCCGCGTACACGTCCGACTTGGTCACGTTGTTGAACAACGTGGATTTACCGGCGTTGGTGTAGCCCACCAGGGACACGGTAGGGATATCCGCACGGGTACGCCCACGGCGTGATTGCTCGCGCTGGCTGCGTACTTTTTCCAGGCGGCCCTTGATCTGGCGCAGGCGCACCCGCAGCAGACGCCGGTCGGTTTCAAGTTGGGTTTCACCCGGGCCACGCATGCCGATACCACCACCCTGACGCTCAAGGTGAGTCCAGCCGCGAACCAGGCGGGTGCTCATGTGGTCAAGCTGGGCCAGTTCAACCTGGAGCTTGCCTTCATGGGTACGGGCGCGCTGGGCGAAAATATCGAGAATCAGACCGGTGCGGTCAATCACGCGACACTCGAAGACACGTTCGAGGTTACGCTCCTGACTGGGCGTGAGGATGTGATTGAAGATCACCAGATCGGCTTCTTCGGCATGGACCAGGTCGCGTACTTCCTCGACCTTGCCGCTGCCAATCAGAAATTTGGCGGTTGGCCGATGACGCGGCACGTTAAAAAACGCGACGGTCTCGGCGCCGGCCGAATTTGCCAGCTCCTGAAACTCCTGCGGATCTTCGCGCGCCTCAGGGTCCTGTCCATCCAAGTGAACGAGGATTACTCGCTCACCACCACCGTGGCGCTCAAAGAACAAAGGAGACTCCTATCAGGCGTTACCTGGCTCAGCGTCACCCTGTTCGGATTCGGTTGCGCTAGGCAGACGAATTGGACGAACCGGCACTACTGTCGAGATAGCGTGTTTGTAGACCATCTGGCTTACGGTGTTTTTCAGCAGGATCACGAACTGGTCGAAAGACTCGATCGTACCTTGCAGCTTGATGCCGTTGACCAGATAGATGGAAACCCCAACTTTCTCTTTACGTAAAGTATTCAAGTAAGGGTCTTGTAGCGAATGCCCTTTTGACATGTGCCGCACTCCTTTAAGGATCAATAATAAAAAATCGGAAAAATAGATAGTTTGTAGCCGTCACACCCCCAAGGATAGACGGCAATTGCAAGGACTCAGCTCAATATGGAGACCGTTCCCAAGTATTTCAAGGCGCGTGACAGATTGTCGCAATCCAGACTGTCCAGCCAATGCAAGTCAGTCCAGCTGCGCAGCCAAGTGAACTGGCGCTTTGCCAATTGGCGCGTGGCAATAATGCCGCGCTCCTGCATTTCGGCTGACGTCAGCTTGCCATCCAGATGATCCCAGACTTGGCGGTAGCCTACAGCACGTATCGAAGGCAATCCCGGATGCAGATCACCTCTTGAACGCAGTGCTACGACCTCTTCCACGAACCCCTGTTCCAACATAATTGTGAATCTTTGTGCAATTCGCTCATGCAGCACCTGGCGATTCGCCGGAGCGATGGCCAGATTGGCGACAGTATAGGGCAATTGTCCCGGTCCAGAGGTGCCTGCGTCAGTACTTTGCGCAGATTGTCTGAGGCGATGGGCCGTCATTGTCTGGCCAGTCACGCGCCAGACTTCCAGGGCCCGGCTCAGGCGCTGGGGGTCATTGGGGTGAATGCGCGCGGCAGACACCGGGTCAATCGCCGCCAATTGCTCGTGCAGGGCCTGCCAGCCAAGGCGCGCAGCCTCTTCTTCGATCTCGGCGCGCACCTGTGGATCGGCGGGCGGCATGTCTGCCAGGCCTTCCTGCAGAGCCTTGTAATAGAGCATCGTGCCGCCCACCAGCAGCGGGATATTGCCCCGCGCGGTGATCTCAGCCATGGCGGCGAGGGCATCGGTACGAAAATCCGCCGCCGAGTAGCTTTGCGACGGATCGATAATGTCGATCAGACGATGGGGATGGGCAGCCAATAGCTCTTTGGACGGTTTGGCGGTGCCGATATCCATGCCTCGATAAACCAGGGCCGAATCGACGCTGATCAGCTCACAGGGCAGGACCTTGGTCAGCTCGATCGCCAAGTCGGTCTTGCCGGCCGCTGTCGGGCCCATCAGGAAGATGGCGGGAGGTAGGGCGCTCATCAGCGACCGCGCAGGAATAGTTTGTCCAGATCATCCAGGCCCATCTGGGTCCAGGTCGGTCGGCCGTGGTTGCACTGGCCACTGCGCTCGGTGTTTTCCATGTCCCGCAGCAGGCCGTTCATTTCCGGCAGGGCCAGGCGCCGGTTGGCGCGGATCGCGCCGTGGCAGGCCATGGTGCCGAGCAGTTCGTTGATATGTGCCTGGATCCGGTCACTGGTGCCGTACTCCATCAGGTCCGCCAGCACGTCAGCCACCAGCCGGTTAGCCTCAGCCTGCTTGAGCAAGGCGGGAATCTGCCGGATAGCCAGGGTTTCCGGGCCCAGTCGCTGCAATTCAAAGCCCAGTTTCTGGAACACCGCGAGGTGCTCCTCGGCGCAATCGGCTTCACGCTGGCTGACGGCCAGGGACTCTGGCACCAGCAATGGCTGGCCGCTCAGGCCTTCGCTGGCCATGGCGATCTTCAGGCGCTCGTACATGATTCGCTCGTGGGCTGCGTGCATGTCCACCAGCACCAGGCCGTGGGCGTTTTCGGCGAGGATATAGATGCCCTTGAGCTGAGCCAGGGCATAACCGAGCGGCGGGATATCACCGCCACCTTCCGGCAGGGCCACCGCGCCCGGCTCGGCACCGGGCAGCGGCGCGAAAAATTCGCGATAGGCCGCCTGTGCCTCGGCCACTGGCACCGCCGACTGCGGACGCGGGGTGTATTGATACTGATAGCCCGCCCCCGCGCCGGAACCCGCCGCCGGGTAGCTTGGCTGGGATTGCGGCGCTTGCAGCAGGTTGGCCGCCAGGCTCATTTCGCCCTGGGGCCCGAATTCACCGGCCTCAGGACCCGTCGGGCGGACGATGGCGGTGACTATCGGTGCCGCCAGTTGATCATCCGGACGCACATCGCCCAAAGCACGGTGCAAGGTGCCATAGAGGAAATCGTGGACCATGCGCCCGTCACGGAAGCGCACCTCATGCTTGGTCGGGTGCACGTTGACGTCGACTACTGCCGGGTCCACTTCAAAAAACAGTACGAAGGTCGGATGCCGGCCATTGAACAGCACGTCGCGATAGGCCTGGCGCACCGCGTGGGCCACCAGTTTGTCGCGCACTGCACGGCCATTCACAAAAAAATACTGCAAGTCGGCCTGGCTGCGGGAGAACGTCGGCAGGCCGACCCAACCCCACAAATGCAGGCCATTGCGCTCGATTTCAATCGGCAGCGCCTGCTCCAGGAACCCAGCACCGCAGATCGCCGACACGCGCCGGGCGCGGGCGGCATCGTCGTTGGCCTCGTGCAGGCTAAGGATGGTCTTGCCGTTGTGGCGCAGATGGAAAGCCACGTCGAAACGGGCCAGGGCCAGGCGCTTGATGACTTCTTGCAGGTGATCGAATTCGGTTTTTTCGGCCTTGAGGAATTTGCGCCGTGCCGGAGTATTGAAGAACAGGTCGCGCACTTCCACCGAGGTGCCTACCGGGTGGGCCGCCGGCTGGACCCGAGGGGCCATGTCGCGGCCTTCGGTTTCTACCTGCCAGGCCTGTTCGGCGCCACGGGTGCGGGAAGTCAGGGTCAGGCGCGCCACGGAGCTGATCGACGCCAGGGCCTCACCGCGAAAGCCCAGGCTCATCACCCGCTCAAGGTCTTCCAGGTCACGGATCTTGCTGGTGGCATGGCGTGCCAGCGCCAGCGGCAGGTCGTCGGAGGAGATCCCGCTGCCGTCGTCACGCACCCGCAGCAACTTGACTCCGCCCTGCTCCACGTCCACGTCAATGCGCTTGGCGCCGGAGTCGAGGCTGTTTTCCAGCAACTCCTTGATCACCGAGGCCGGACGCTCAACTACTTCGCCCGCAGCGATCTGGTTGGCCAGCCGTGGGCTGAGCAGTTCGATGCGCGAAGCGCTGTTCAATACCGATTCGCTCATTACTGGGCTGCCAATTCAGTGCCGGGGATGGTCAATACCTGGCCGACTTTCAGTTCATCGGTTTTCAGGCTATTGGCGCTGCGCAAGGTGGCAGCCGAGACCTGGAAGCGTACGGCCAGCATGGCCAGGGTGTCGCCGGGCTGCACCCGATGGTCACGCGGGCCCTGGGCAATTTTCCCGGAGTCCCGCAGCCAGGCGATATAAGTGCCCGGTGGCGGGTTCTGCTGGAAGAACTGGCGCACGCCGGCGCTGATGGAGCGCGCCAGCGCCTGCTGGTGGCTGGCGGAGGCGAGCTTGTTGGCTTCGTTGGCGTTGGAGATAAAGCCGGTTTCGACCAGGATCGACGGGATATCCGGCGACTTGAGCACCATGAACCCGGCTTGCTCCACCCGCTGTTTGTGCAGCGGCGTGACCCGGCCCATGTTGCTCAACACCTTCTGCCCGACGTTCAGGCTGGAGGTCAGCGAGGCGGTCATCGACAGGTCCAGCAACACACCTGCGAGCATGCGGTCCTTGTCATCCAGGGACACGTTGCCGGCACCGCCGATCAAGTCGGAACGGTTTTCGCTGTCAGCCAGCCAGCGCGCGGTCTCGGATGTGGCGCCACGATCCGACAGGGCAAACACCGAGGCGCCGAAGGCTGCCTTCGACGGTGCGGCGTCGGCGTGGATCGAAA
Source organism: Pseudomonas sp. WS 5021 (assembly GCF_012985535.1). Classification (NCBI taxonomy): domain Bacteria; kingdom Pseudomonadati; phylum Pseudomonadota; class Gammaproteobacteria; order Pseudomonadales; family Pseudomonadaceae; genus Pseudomonas; species Pseudomonas sp. WS 5021. The sequence goes on from NZ_JAAQWP010000006.1 coordinate 40,982, forward strand.
CGAACAGGTCCGCGCCCTTTTTGCGGGCGATTTCAGTACGCCCACGCAATGGGATGAAGTAGTCGCCAGTACGGGTCAATTCGGCGCGATAACCCTTCATCCCGTTGATCTGGCGCTGCAGTTCACGGGCGATGGCCAGGACCACATCTTTTTCGTGCTGGCCACGGGAGCCCGAGGCACCCGGGTCTTCACCGCCGTGCCCGGCGTCGATCACTACGATAATGTCGCGCTTGCCGGCCGGCGCGGGTGGCAGCGGTGGCAACTTGACCTGGGGCTGCGCAGGATTGACCGGCACCGCCGGGGTGGTGGCAACCGCAGGGGTCGGCGCCGGGGTGGGCGCGGCGTCGGCAGGATTGTCAAAGAGGTCGACCACCAGGCGGTTGCCATACTGGGCGTTCGGCGCGAGGGAAAAACTCTTGGGCGTGACGACTTTCTTCAGGTCGATGACCACCCGCAGGTCGGTCGGAGTGCGCTGGGCCGAGCGCATCGCGGTAATCGGCGTGTTGGCGGTGGAAACCTTCAAGGGCGCAGCCAGGGTTGCACCGTTGATGTCGATCACCAGGCGATCAGGCGCCGTCAGGGTAAAGACGCTGTGCTGGACCGGGCCAGACAGGTCGAACACCAGTCGCGTGTTATCCGGTGCTCGCCACAGGCGCACACTTTTTACCTGTGAAGCGGCCAGAGCATTGACAGTCATTGCCGCAAGCAACACCCCCACGACAGCAACCAACGCGCGAAAGCGCATACCTAACCCACCCATTATTAGAATTCCAAAGCCAAAGCGGCGCACCAAGACTCACTGCGCGCGCTCTGGGACAACAATTTCAACTGACGCCCATGGTTATGCGGGGTAATGGTAATGGTCAGGTCAGGCTTTGGCAAAAAGCCTGTGCCCTTGTCCGGCCACTCGATCAGACATAAAGCATCGCCATCAAAGTAATCGCGAATGCCCATGTACTCCAATTCCTCAGGATCCACCAGGCGGTACAGGTCGAAATGGAACGCGCGCAGGTCACCGATCTCGTAAGGTTCTACCAGGGTAAACGTCGGACTTTTCACCGCGCCAGCGTGCCCAAGCCCGCGAATGATGCCGCGCGACAGCGTGGTTTTGCCGGCACCCAGGTCACCCTGCAGAAAAATCAGGCCCACGCCCTGGGTGATCTCGGCAATGCGTTTACCAAACGCCACCATGGCCTCTTCATCGGCAATAAACAGGGTTACTTCAGACACGGTGACTGCTCCTCCAGCAACTGACGAATGGCAGGAATCAGGTCGCTGGCTACCAGGCCGCGACCAAAGGTGCCCTGGCGATCGCCCGCCGTGGCGTGCAACCACACCGCCAGGCTGGCGGCCTCGAACGCCGGCATGCCCTGGGCCAGCAGCGCGCCGGTCAGGCCGGCGAGCACATCCCCCAGGCCCGCCGACGCCATGGCCGGATGCCCCTGGTCACAACGCGATACCCGCCCATCCGGGCTGGCGATCAGGCTGCCAGCGCCCTTGAGTACCGTGACGGCATTGAATTTCTGGCTCAGCGCGCGCGCCACCTTAAGTCGGTCGGCCTGAACCTCGGCTGTCGAAATACCCATCAGCCGCGCCGCTTCCCCCGGGTGCGGGGTGATCACACAATCGGCCGGCAAGGTTACATGGCCTGCGGCCAGCAGGTTCAGCGCGTCAGCATCCCAGACCTGGGGTTGCCGGGCATTGGCCGCCACCGACAGCAGGCTCTTGCCCCACGCCATGTCGCCCAGGCCAGGGCCGATAACAATCACCGAGACTTTTTCCAGCAGGCCCATCAATTGGTTGGCCGAATGCACGCCCCGCGCCATGATTTCCGGCAAGCGGGTCAAGGCCGCCGGGACGTGTTCGCTGCGGGTCGCCAGGGACACCAGGCCAGCACCGCTGCGCAGCGCGCTTTCGGCACTCAGCAACCCCGCCCCGCCAAAGCCATGGTCGCCGCCAATCACCAGGACATGGCCAAACTGGCCCTTGTGGGCCTCTGGGGAACGCGCAGCCAGTTGCGGCAAATGGCCGGGCAACAGGGGCTGAACGTCAGTTATTTCGTGTTTTGTCTGCGGCATGCGTCTTCAAGCTCCGATGTCTGGCAGAATTATACGCATCTAACCTGCGGTTTCTCTCGTCTCATGCCTGCTATTACCACCGATCTGCCCGCCCTCGCCCAATCGATCAAAGACTGGGGCCGCGAGTTGGGCTTTCAACAAGTCGGCATCAGCGGCCTGGACCTGGCCGAGCATGAACAGCACCTGCAGCGCTGGCTCGACGCGGGCTATCACGGCGAGATGGACTACATGGGCGCCCATGGCAGCAAGCGCTCGCACCCTGACGAGCTGGTACCCGGCACCTTGCGCGTGGTGTCCCTGCGCATGGATTACCTGCCCGGCGACACGCAGATGGCGCAACTGCTGGCCCAACCCGAAAAAGCCTACATCTCCCGCTACGCCCTGGGCCGCGACTACCACAAGCTGATCCGCAAGCGCGTGCAGCAACTGGCCGACCGGATCCAGGCACAGATCGGCCCGTTTGGCTTTCGCGCCTTTGTCGACAGCGCCCCGGTGCTGGAAAAAGCCATCGCCGAACAGGCAGGTTTAGGCTGGATTGGCAAAAACACCCTGGTCCTCAACCGCAAGGCCGGTAGCTACTTCTTCCTCAGTGAGCTGTTTGTCGACCTGCCGCTGCCCATCGATCCGCCCCACAGCACCGAACACTGCGGTCGCTGCACCGCCTGCCTGGATATCTGCCCGACCAATGCCTTCGTCGGCCCCTATGTGCTGGACGCCCGGCGCTGCATTTCGTACCTGACCATCGAACTCAAGAGCGCGATCCCCGAAGAGCTGCGGCCGTTGATTGGCAACCGGGTTTTCGGCTGCGATGACTGTCAGATCGTTTGCCCATGGAATCGTTTCGCCCGCCCCTCAGGAGAAAGCGATTTCAAGCCGCGCCACAATCTGGATAACGCCGAACTGGCTGAGTTATTTATGTGGGATGAGGATAAATTCCTCAGCAGCACCGAAGGCTCGCCGCTGCGCCGCGCCGGCTATGAGCGCTGGCTGCGCAACCTGGCCGTGGGCCTGGGCAATGCGCCCTCGAGCATTCCGGTGCTGGAAGCCTTGAAGGCACGCCTGGACTACCCCAGCGAACTGGTTCGCGAACATGTGGAATGGGCGCTGAACCAGCACGCGCTCCGTCAATGTTCGTCGTTGTAGACGAACTTGGGCATTTCCCAGTGAAAGCGGATCGCCAGCAGACGCAATAGAAAACCGCTGAACAAGGTCAGCAGGATCGCCTGCTCGCTGGGCAGTTCGAGGTAGATGCACAGCATGTAGCACCAGGCGGCGAGGAACGACACGCTGGCGTACAGCTCGCGGCGGAAGATCAATGGGATATCGTTACAGAAGATATCCCGCAGGATCCCGCCGAAGACCCCGGTGATCACCCCGCTGACCGAGGCCACCAGCATGCCGTGGCCCATTTCCAGGGCCGTCATGCAGCCGATCAGGGTGAACGCCACCAGGCCCACGGCGTCCAGCGCCAAAAACAGTGAACGCAAATGACGCATCAATGGGGCGATAAAGATCGTCACCAATGCCGCTACCGAGGTCAGCACCAGGTATTCCGGGTGTTTGACCCAGGTGAGCGGGTAGTGGCCAAGCAACACATCGCGTACCGAACCGCCGCCAAGGGCTGTGACGCACGCAATCAGCACCACGCCGAACCAATCCATGCCACGACGGCCAGCCGACAAGGCACCAGTCATGGCTTCGGCGGTGATGGCGATGAGGTAGAGCATCAGCAGCATGATGGCGATCCTTGCAAAGAGGCGCGCAGTCTAATCATTTGGCAGGGGCACCAAAAGGGGGCGGCCAGAAAACCCACGCGAACATCCGTGTAGGAGCCCCGCTTGCCGGCGATGGGGCCCTTGAGGACGCCATCGCCGGCAAGCCGGACTCCTACAGAGGGCACAGCCCTGCTGCAAGTCAGGCCTTGATGAAATGCTTGCGATAGTGCTGCAATTCGGCAATCGACTCGCGGATATCATCCAGGGCCAGGTGGGTGCTGCCCTTGTGGAAGCTGTCCTTGACCTCTGGCGCCCAGCGCGCGGCCAGTTCTTTCAAGGTCGACACATCAAGGTTGCGGTAGTGGAAGTAGCTTTCCAGCCCCTTCATGTGGGTATAAAGGAAGCGACGGTCCTGGCAGATGCTGTTGCCACAGATCGGCGACTTGCCTTTGGGCACCCACTTTTCCAGGAACGCAATCGTCTCGGCCTCAGCCTCAGCCATGCTCACGCGGCTGTCGCGCACGCGCTGGGTCAGGCCCGAGTTGCCATGGGTGCGGGTGTTCCACTCGTCCATGGTGGCCAGCACCGCGTCGCTGTGGTGGATGGCGATCACCGGACCTTCGGCCAAGGTGTTGAGGTTGCTGTCGGTGACAATGGTCGCCATCTCGATGATGACGTCGGTGTCAGGGTTCAGACCGGTCATTTCCAGATCGATCCAAATCAGGTTCTGTGGGTTTTGCATGTCGTGGTTCCTTGGCACCTTGGCGTAGCTGCGCAGTTTAGCAGGCGGGGCGTGCTAGACTCGCGACCGTTTTATCCAACCTTTGCATTATCGACACGGAACACCAATGGCCAAACGCCAGCTCAACCGCCGCCAAAACTGGCGCATCGAAAAGATCCAGGGTGAACGCGCTGCCCGCGCCGCCAAACGTGAATCCTCTGCCGTAGAAGCGCTGGAGGGTGGCGACCTCGGCCCCGAGCAAACGGGCCTGGTAATCGCGCACTTTGGGGTGCAGGTCGAAGTCGAGGCCCTGGAAGGCGAACTGGCCGGCGCAGTGTTCCGCTGCCACCTGCGCGCCAACCTGCCGGCGCTGGTCACTGGCGACAAAGTGGTATGGCGTGCCGGCAACCAGGGTATCGGGGTGATCGTCGCGCAACTGCCGCGCACCACCGAACTGCGTCGCCCCGACAGCCGTGGCCAACTCAAGCCGGTGGCGGCCAACGTCGACATGATTGTCATCGTCTTCGCCCCGCTGCCCGAGCCCCACGCCAACCTGATCGACCGCTACCTGGTGGCGGCCGAACACGCCGGCATCCGCCCGCTGTTGCTGCTGAACAAATTCGACCTGATCGACGAACAGAACGCCCCGGCGCTCAATGCATTGCTCGCGGTGTATCGGCAGTTGGGCTACCCGGTGCTGGAAGTCTCGGCGCACCATGGCAACGGCATGGAACAGCTGCAACAGCAGTTGGACGGGCGCATCAGCGTGTTCGTCGGCCAGTCGGGCGTGGGCAAGTCGTCTTTGGTCAACAGCCTGCTGCCGGAAGTCGAGACCCGCGTCGGCCCGCTGTCGGAACTGTCCGGCCAGGGCACGCACACCACCACCACCGCGCGCCTGTTCCACTTCCCGGGCGGTGGCGAGTTGATCGACTCCCCCGGCATCCGTGAGTTCGGCCTGGGCCACGTCAGCCGTGCTGATGTCGAAGCGGGTTTCATCGAGTTCAACGACCTGATCGGCACTTGTCGCTTTCGCGACTGCAAGCACGACCGCGAGCCAGGCTGCGCCTTGCTCAAGGCCCTGGAAGATGGGCGCGTGCAGCAACAACGGATGAACAGCTATCGCTCGATCATCGCCAGCTTGCCCGAAAGCAGCTATTAAGTTGTAGATGCACGCTTGTGTGGGACCGGGCTTGCCCGCGATGCAGATAACTCGGTGCAACTGATGCACCGAGGTGATGCTATCGCGAGCAAGCCCACTCCCACCTAAGCCGCATCAGCTACCGGCCGGGGCTTCTCCGGGAGCCTTCACCCCACCCTCGTCAAACAAATTCAGCTTCTGGCGCAGCTCGTGGGCCGGCAACGGCTGCTGCTCGGGTGGCAGGGCGTTCGGGTCCACCGGGACTTCACCCGGAGCGCCCTCGCCCTGGGTCGGCACTGGCGGTGGAGTGCCCTGCTCGCCTTCGATGGCGCGCTGGGCTTTTTTGGTCAGCACCACGATGTCGATGCGCCGGTTGATCGGGTTGAATGGGTCCTGGGTATCAAACAACTGCGATGAAGCAAAGCCCACCACCCGCGCCACCTGGGTGTCTGGGTAACTGCCAGCCACCAGGGCGCGGCGGGCGGCATTGGCGCGGTTGGCGGACAGCTCCCAGTTACCGAAATCACCCAGGCCCGAATACGGCTTGGCATCGGTATGGCCGCTGACGCTGATCTTGTTCGGCACCGCCTTGATGGTGTCGGCCATGGCCAGCAGGATGTCTTCGAAGTAGGGCTTGAGGCGCGCACTGCCAGAGTCGAACATCGGTCGATTGGCGTCATCCATGATCTGGATACGCAGGCCGTCCGGGGTGATCTCGAAGTGGATCTGATCCTTGAACTTTTGCAGTTGCGGGTTCTCGTCGACCTTGTTCTGCAGCTCTTGCAGCAACAACTCCAGGCGTTCCTGCTCGACCTGTTCGGCCATGCTCTCGACGGTCTGGCGTTCGATCGGGATGTTTTTCTGGGGCGCTTCGGTCTGGACTTCCGGGTTGATGGTGCGCTCGGGAGCCAATTCTGGCGAACCACCCAGGTCGATCACAAACGGCGTGCCACTCTCGGAGAAGCCGATGGGATCCTTGAAATAACCGGCGATGGCGATCTTCTGTTCCGGCGTCGCAGTGGACATCAGCCACAGCACCAGGAAGAACGCCATCATCGCCGTCGCAAAGTCGGCGAAGGCAATTTTCCAGGCGCCGCCGTGGTGCCCGGCAGCGAAGCGCTTGACGCGTTTGATGATGATTGGCTGGTTGTTTTCCATGGCTTAGCGACCGCGAACTGCTTGTTCCAGCTCGGCAAAGCTCGGGCGGTGCTTCGGATACAGCACCTTGCGCCCGAATTCCACGGCCAGGGACGGCGGCATACCGGAAGCCGAAGCCACCAGCGACGCCTTGATCGCTTCGTAGATATTCAGCTCTTCCTTGGCATCGTGGGCCAGGGAGGTGGCCAGCGGGCCAAAGAAACCATAAGCCGCGAGAATACCGAAGAAGGTCCCCACCAGCGCCGCGCCTACGTGCATACCGATGGCCGCCTGGTCGCCCTCGCCCAGGGACGCCATGGTCACCACGATACCCAGTACCGCCGCGACAATACCGAAACCGGGCATGCCGTCGGCGATGCCGGTCACGGCATGGGACGGGTGCTCCAGCTCTTCTTTCAAGCTGAACAGCTCCATGTCGAACAGGCCTTCCAGCTCGTGCGGGGCCATGTTGCCGGAGGACATGATGCGCAGGTAGTCGCAGATGTAGGCGGTCATGCGCTCGTCCTTGAGCACGGCCGGGTACTTGGCGAAGATCGGGCTCGCTGCAGCGTCCTCGATATCCGCCTCAATGGCCATCATGCCTTCGCGGCGGCTCTTGTTGAGGATCTCGTAGACCAGGCCCAGCACTTCCAGATAGAACGTGTGGGAAAAGCGCGAGCTGAACATGCCCAGCGACTTTTTGACCACGTGCATGGTCATGTAGCCTGGGTTAGCCTGCAGGAAAGCGCCAAACGCCGCACCGCCGATGATCAGCACTTCGAAGGGCTGGATCAGCGCAGCAATTTTACCGTGGGACAGAACGTATCCGCCGAGCACGCTTGCGATGACGACGATGATGCCGATAATTTTAGCCATAGGGGATGAGTACTTGCGCCGTCGGGTTCATGGACATATTCGGAAGATCTAAAAACTCTTCTTCTACTTATCGGCAAAACTGCGCCAGACTATAGCCCGTTAAGGCGAAAAGCCAGTTCGGCCCACTCCGGGCGTGTTGACCGCAAGTGATGATCGCGCCCCAATCATGGCAAACGAAACGACAGTCCCAACTGCAAAACCCAACTCCCTGGCTGGCTGGATCAAGCGTCTGGACGAGGTGCACCTGCCCGTCCCGCAAGCGAGCCACGTTGCGGTGTGCAAAGCCATCGGCGACAGCCGCCGTTCGTTGCGAGATATTGCGGAGCTGATGCAAGACAGCCCGGCGCTGGTCCTGAGCGTCATGCGCGAAGCCAACAACCAGGCCCACGGCAGCCTGGCAGAGCCGGCAGAAAACCTTGAAGTGGCAATCAACCGCCTCGGCCTCAAGCGCACCGAAGAACTGCTCGTGCGCCTGCCGTCGGTGCCGCTCAATGAAATCCCCGTGGCCCTGCGTCAACTGCAACTGATCAGCCAGCACGCCTCGCAACAAGCCAATGGCCTGTTCGCCAGCCGCCTGGCGCGCCTGTGGCAGGACATTCATTGGGGCAGCCTGCTGTTTCTCTCGCCGCTGTGGCCGATGGCCGTGGCCTACCCAAAGCTTTTGGAAGAATGGGAACTGCGGGTGATCCACAAGGGCCAATCGGCACGCAAGGTCGAGCAGGAACTGTTCGGCGTGCGCCTGCTGGAACTGTGCCTGGGGCTGACCGAGGCCTGGCGCTTGCCGATCTGGGTATCCCAGGGCTACCAACTGCTGCTCAAGGAACAACGCTTGCTGGTCAAGGCCCTGCACATCGCCCGCGATGAAGCGCCCTTGAGCCAGCAGCAAAAACTCGATGACGACCCAGCGCTGCGGCGCTGGCTGAACCAGCCGGCCAACACCGTGCTGCTGGCCAATGGCATGGCGCTGGCAGCGCAGGAGTCCTGGACCTGCCCGCACACCCAGCGCTGGCAGTACCTCACCGCACTGTACCTGCAACAACCGCTGGCCGATGTGCAGCAACAGGTGCACCAGCAGGCAGCCATCAGCGCCCGCCATACCTTGACCGCCGGTCTCTGGCACCCAGCGTTGGCACTGATCTGGCCGTGGCATGTGCAGCGGGTGCATCGCGGCCTGCTGCCAGCACCGCCGCCCACCGCCGAATCCCTGGCGGTCTGGCGCAAGCGCTGCAGCGAACTGTTGGTGGAGCCCAGCCGCTTCGCCAACGCCATGCACCTGACCACCTGCGCCAAGGAGGCCCTGGTGGCCAGTGGCATGCAGCGCGTCATGTTGCTGATGGCCGACAAGGCCTTGACCACGCTGCGCGTGCATCAGGTCGATGGCCTGCCCAAGGACGCCGCCAACCTGAGCCTTGAAACCGCACAAAGCACGCTGCTGCAACGCCTGCTGGAGAAGTCTGCGCAGGTGCGCCTTAACCCAGACAATCACGCGCAATTCGCGGCACTGCTGCCGGCCTCATTGCGTCGCCTGTTTGTCGGCGAGCACCTGCTGTTGCGCTCCCTGAGCTGTAACGGCCGGGTGGTGATGCTGATGGTGGCCGACCAGGGTGGCGGGCCGTTCTCCGAAACCACCGTACAGGCCTTCGGTAAAACCGCCCAATGCATCGAGAAAGCCCTGCACTGCTTTACCAACCGCACCACCTGATGCTTGCGTTACAATCGCCCTCTTTTATCGCCCAACCTAGTGCCCGGGAGACCTCACATGCCTGACTTTTCTGGCTTGCCGCTGGTGATCGAGCCCAGCGACCTGCTTGGCCGCCTCGCCGCCGAGCCGTTGATTCTGGTGGACCTCACCAGCGCCGCCCGTTATGCCCAGGGGCATATCCCCGGCGCGCACTTTGTTGATCCCAAACGCACCCAACTGGGCCAGCCTCCGGCACCGGGGCTGCTGCCGGCCAAGGCCGACCTGGAGAAGCTGTTCGGCGAACTGGGCCACACTCCGGACGCCACCTACGTGGTGTACGACGACGAAGGCGGCGGCTGGGCCGGGCGCTTTATCTGGCTGCTCGACGTGATCGGCCACAAAAAGTATCACTACCTCGATGGCGGCCTGCTGGCGTGGCTGGATGAGCAGCACCCGGTGTCCACCGAGGCAACCACCGCCGTGGGTGGGCCGGTCAGCCTGACCCTGCACGACGAGCCCACCGCCACCCGCGAATACCTGCAAAGCCGCCTCGGCGCTGCCGACCTGGGCATCTGGGATGCACGCGGGCCGCTGGAATACTCGGGAGAGAAAGTCCTCGCCGCCAAGGGCGGACATATTCCCGGCGCGGTCAACTTCGAATGGACGGCGGGCATGGACAAGGCGCGCAACCTGCGAATCCGCCGCGACATGCCGCAGATCCTCGAAGGCCTGGGCCTGAGCAAAGACAAAGAAATCATTACCCACTGCCAGACTCACCACCGTTCTGGCTTCACCTACCTGGTGGCCAAGGCGCTCGGTTATCCGCGAGTCAAAGGTTATGCCGGTTCCTGGGGCGAATGGGGCAACCACCCCGACACCCCCGTCGAGATTTAAGGTTTAAGGACAGTTCATGAAAAAGCGTTTGTTTATCCTCAGCCAGTACCTGCTGCCCCACCACCTGCTATCGCGCCTGGCCGGCTGCATCGCCGAATGCCGTGTGCGCTGGTTCAAGAATGCCTTCACCACCTGGTTCGCCAAGCGCTACCAGGTGGATATGTCCCAGGCGCTGGTGGAAGACGTGACCGCCTACGAGCACTTCAACGCCTTCTTCACCCGTGCCCTGAAGGACGGCGCGCGCCCACTGGACCCAACCCCGGGCGCGGTGTTGAGCCCGGCAGATGGCGCCGTCAGCCAGCTCGGCCCGATCGAGCACGGTCGTGTGTTCCAGGCCAAGGGCCACAGTTTCAGCGTGCTGGAGTTGCTCGGTGGCGACGCCGCCGTTGCCGCACCGTTCATGGGCGGCGACTTTGCCACCATCTACCTGTCGCCGAAGGACTACCACCGCGTGCACATGCCACTGGCCGGCACCCTGCGGGAAATGGTCTACGTGCCTGGGCGGATTTTCTCGGTCAACCAGACCACCGCCGAAAACGTGCCGGAACTGTTTGCGCGTAACGAGCGTGTTGTCTGCCTGTTCGATACCGAACGCGGCCCGATGGCCGTGGTATTGGTGGGCGCGATGATTGTGGCGTCGATTGAAACCGTATGGGCCGGGCTGGTGACGCCGCCCAAGCGCGAGCTGAAAACCGTGCGCTACGACGAAGCCGCCCGTGCACCGATCCACCTGGAAAAAGGTGCGGAACTGGGGCGCTTCAAGCTGGGTTCGACCGCTATCGTGCTGTTTGGGCCGGATCAGGTGCAGTGGGCTGAAGAACTGGTGGCGGGAACGCCGGTGCAGATGGGCCAGGGTATCGCGCTGCCAAAAGCCTGATGCAGCCTTCATTGTAGGAGCCGGCTTGCCGGCGATGACGGTGGTGAATCCAACACCGCTATCGCTGGCAAGCCAGCTCCTACATTTTGATCTCGGCTTACAGCTGCCCGTCGCGGTCGCGCAGGCCCAACAGATACAGCACACCGTCCAACCCCAACGTCGAAATCGCCTGCTTGGCCGACTGCTTGACCAACGGCTTGGCACGGAACGCCACGCCCAACCCGGCGATAGCCAGCATCGGCAGGTCATTGGCGCCGTCGCCGACCGCAATGGTCTGCTCCAGACGTAAACCTTCCTTGTGTGCCAGCTCCCGTAGCAGATCAGCTTTGCGCTGCGCGTCGACAATCGGCTCGACCGCCACGCCCGTCACCTTGCCATCCACCACTTCCAGCTCGTTGGCGAACACATAGTCGATGCCCAGCTTGGCCTGCAATTGCTTGGCGAAGTAGGTAAAGCCGCCCGAAAGGATCGCTGTCTTGTAACCCAGGCGCTTGAGTTCGGCGAACAGGGTTTCGGCACCTTCGGTCAAGCGCAGGGAGGCGCCGATAGAGTCGAGGACGCTGACGTCCAGGCCCTTGAGCAGCGCCAGGCGCTCCTTGAAGCTGGCGCGAAAGTCCAGCTCACCCGCCATCGCGCGTTCAGTGATCTGGGAAACTTGCTCGCCAACGCCCGCAGCCTTGGCCAACTCGTCGATGACTTCGGCTTCGATCAGGGTCGAGTCCATGTCGAACACCGCCAGGCGGCGATTGCGACGGAACAGCGAGTCTTCCTGGAAGGCGATATCCACGTTCAGTTCCTGGGCGACGCTAAGGAACTCGGCGCGCAAGGCCTGTGGATCGGCCGGCTCACCGCGCACAGAGAACTCGATACAACCCTTGCCCTGGTCCGCCGGCATGTCCAGCGGCATACGACCCGACAGACGGTCGATATGGTCGATGTTCAAGCCGTATTGCGCGGTGATCGAGCTGACCCGCTGCAACTGTTCGGCGGTGACCTTGCGCGTCAGCAGCGTGACGATGTGGCGTTTCTTGCCTTGGCCGGCCACCCAGTGCTGGTAATCCTCTTCGGATACCGGAGTGAACCGCACCTGCTGATCCAGCTTATAGGCCGTAAACAGGATGTCCTTGAGCACGGACGAAGCCTGCTCGGTATCTGGAATCTCCACCAGAATGCCGAACGACAGGGTGTCGTGGATCACGGCCTGGCCGATGTCCAGAATGGTCACGCCACCCTGGGCCAGGACACCGGTGATGGCTGCGGTAAGACCCGGACGGTCCTCACCTGTGATGTTAATCAGGACAATTTCGCGCAAAGCGCACCCCCGAGCTGGAAAAAAACCGCATTCTACCCACTTTCAGTGACCATCGGGCACAGCCAGCGCTTTGCCGGTCTTGGGCCTGTCGCTATACTGCGCGTCAACTTCACGGACCAAGAGCCGAGCGCAAGTGAACCGGCCCACGCCAGTAAAAACCGATAACTTCTTCCTGCTGATCTTCCGGGCACTGCGCCACCGCCGTGTACCGATCGCATTACGCATTGCCAGCCATAACGTGATCCTGGTCGCCCTGGCCCTGGTGATCTACGCGTGCGTGATGGGTTTGCAGTTCAAACAGGCCATGCACGAGCAAGCCGACGCCCTGGGCGAGAGCTTGACGACCCAGACCGCCACCTCGGCGACCGAGCTGTTGGTGTCCAATGACATCCTCAGCCTCAACGTGCTGCTCAACAACCTGACCAAGAACCCGCTGGTGGCCCACGCCGCCATCTACAGCGTGGACAACCGGATCATGGCCGAAGCCGGGCAACGCCCGAAAAACGGCCTGTTGGGTGAAGCCGAAGGCTTGTACCAGAGCAATATCACGTTTCAGGATGTGAAAGCCGGCCAATTGCGCATCAGCCTGGACATGCAACAGTTCCAGCAGCCGATGACCATCAGCCTGCAAAGCATGGGCATCCTCAGCGCGATCCTGCTGGCCCTGGCCCTGGCCTTGAGCCTGCGTCTGGGCCGGCATATCTCCACGCCCCTGATGCAACTGCGCATCTGGTTGCGCGACATCGACGAACACACCCCGGCCACCGACCGCCAGGATGAGATCGGCGACCTTGCCCGCCAGTTGCACACAAGCTTTGCCCCGGAGCCGGCCGTGCCCGAAGCCAAGCCTGAGTCTGAGCCAGAGTTCGACGACGCCGACTATGACGACGAGCCCGAGTTCGAGGTGCGCAACCTGCGCGACCCGAGCTTCGACGAGTCGGCGCCGGTGGCAGGCCTCAAGCCGCTACCGCGCACCCTCATCAAGGCCGACGAAGACAGCCTGGACGAAGACGACCCGTTTGCCGACCTGCGTGACGAGTCGGCACCAAGCCCGGTGGTCGCGCCCAAACCTGCGAACAGCCAGCCCCAGCACAGCGCGGTATTGGCCGTGCAACTGGGCGCCCAGGAGCAATTGCGCCGCCTGCCACGGGCACGCCTGACCGAGTTGCTGGAACGCTACCGCGACTGCCTTGACCAGGCGGCGTCGCTGTACCAGAGCGAGCTGCACACCCTCAACGATGGCAGCACGCTGATGCTGTTCCACAGCGAAGACAGCGGCGAAGATTATTTGACCAACGCCATCTGCTGCGGTGAGCTGCTGCGCGCCCTGGGCCATGCCTTGCAGATCGAAGTCGCTGACAGCGGCATCACCCTGCAACTGCAACTGGGCCTGACCTTGGGCGACGATCTATATGGCATGAGCCAGATCGACCTGTTGCTGACCGAAAACGCCCAGGATGCCCTGGCCTTGTCGCAACACAGCCGCAACCTGCTGCTGGTGGAGCGCAAGATCAGCGACGACGCCTTGATCCGCCAACGCGCGCGTATCCGCCCGATTGCCAGCCCGGAAGGCGCGTGCTGTGTAGAGCGCTTGATGGAGCCTTACCCGTCGATGCTGGAGCGCCAGCTGGCGCGGATGCATGAGACTCGGAACAAGCCCTAAACAACACTGCGGGCTTGTGTAGGAGCGGGCTTGCCCGCGATGGCGCTGGATCAGTCAATCAAGTGTCAACTGACACTGCGCTATCACGGGCAAGCCCGCTCCCACATTTGATCTGCACCAAACAAAAAGGCCCGCTTACTCAGCGGGCCTTTTATTTGGCTGCGATCCAGGTCAGAACCTGAACACTTCCATATCCGTACGAATCGGCGAAGCCATCGGGATCTTTGGCTTTTCCGGAGCTGCCGGCTTGGCCGGGGCCGGGGCCTGTTTGCGTGGGGCTTCGGCAATCGGTGGCTGGTTGGCCAGCGGCTTGAGGGCTACCGACAACTGCTCAGCCAAACGCTGCAACAACACGCCCTGGGCCTGGACCTGTGAAGCGGTGCTGCCGGCATGTTGCTCCTGCAGATGCACGATGCGGTTGTCCCGTACCTGGCCACGGCGGTCGATCAGGCGCCATTGCGCGTCAAGGATCGCCGGCTGGGAAGCCCCGGAGTCCAGGCGCGTGATGGTCAGCAATACCTGCACATCGGGGGAGAAGCTTGTAGGCGACGGCGACAGCACCACACGCTGGCTGTCCAAGTGGCCAGCCACCTGACGCAACATCAACTGGTTGATATCCGACGACAGGCTACCGGCCCAACGGCCGTCGATGGAGCCTTGCAGGCTGCCATCGTCCTGGCGTTGCAGCAGGGTTTCACGTTGCAGGTAATCGGCAACCACTACCGGCCCGAGCAAGACCGCCATGCCAGCACTTTGCGCTGGCTGCGCCGGATTTCCGCTATCCAGCTGGTACAGCGACACCGGTTGGTGCGTAGTGCAACCCGCCAACCCCAAAAGGCCGGCGAGCATCAAAAATAAAGGAAGGCGTGGAGCAGTCATCATCCCATCCAGGTGGCTGCCACAAGGCAAACCACAATGTAATACTAAAAATAACCTATACGCGCTCAGCCACGCCGGCGCTGGAAAGGCCATATCATCCGTGAATATGCGCCATGACTCCAGCGCGAAAGCGCCGATCTACGCGTTAAATCGTAGATCGGGCGCTCTATATCGCTTTAAGCGGGTGTTTCTACCAGCAATGCATCTACCCGCTGGAAGCCACGGGGCAATTTGTTCCCGCGGCGTCCACGTTCGCCCTTGTAGTGCTCAAGGTCGTCAGGACGCAGGGACAACGTGCGTTTACCGGCCTGCAGCACCAGGGTCGAGCCTTCCGGGATCACCGCGATGTCGGTCACGTACTCTTCGCGACTGGCCACCCGCTCCCCTGGGATACCAATGATCTTGTTGCCCTTGCCCTTGCCCAGTTGCGGCAGGTCGCTGATCTTGAACACCAGCAAGCGCCCTTCGGTGGTCACCGATGCCAGCCAATTGCCCTCGCGGTCCTCGACCGGGCGCGGCAGGATCACCTTGGCGTTGTTCGGCAGGCTCAGCAGGGCCTTGCCCGCCTTGTTCTTGGCCTGCAAGTCCTCACCCTTGACCACAAAACCGTAGCCGGCGTCGGAGGCGATCACGTACAGCGAGTCATCATCGGGCAGCAATACACATTCAAAACTTGCCCCTGGCGGCGGCGTCAGGCGACCGGTCAGCGGTTCGCCCTGGCCCCGTGCAGACGGCAAAGTATGGGCCGGCACCGAATAACTGCGCCCGGTGGAGTCGATAAACACGGCGAACTGGTTGGAACGCCCGGCTGCGGCGGTCTTGAACCCATCGCCCGCCTTGTACGACAAGCCAGTGGCATCAATATCATGCCCCTTGGCAGAACGAACCCAACCCTTTTCCGACAGAACGACGGTAATTTTCTCGTTGGGCAACAGCTCGGTTTCAGTCAGGGCCTTGGCTTCGGCGCGCTCGACAATCGGCGAGCGGCGGTCGTCGCCATAGGTTTCGGCATCTTTGATCAGTTCGCTGCGCACCAGCTTCTTGAGCTTGGCTTCGCTACCCAGCAGCGCTTGCAGCTTGGCTTGTTCCTTGAGCAACGCGTCCTGCTCGTCGCGCAGCTTCATCTCTTCCAGGCGCGCCAACTGACGCAGACGGGTATCGAGGATGTAGTCGGCCTGGATCTCGCTCAGTTCGAAACGCGCGATCAACTCGGCCTTCGGGTGCTCGGCGGTGCGGATGATGTGGATCACTTCATCCAGGTTGAGGTAGGCAATCAGCAAGCCGTCCAACAGATGCAGGCGGCGCTCGACCTTGTCCAGGCGGAACTGCAGGCGGCGGCGCACGGTATTGACCCGGAACTCCAGCCACTCCACCAGCAGGTTGCGCAGGTTTTTCAGCTGCGGCTTGCCGTCCAGGCCGATGATGTTGACGTTGACCCGGTAGCTGGACTCCAGCTCGGTACTGGCAAACAGATGCTGCATCAACACTTCGTGATCGACCCGGCTATTGGTCGGGATGATCACGATGCGGCAAGGGTTCTCGTGGTCGGACTCGTCACGCAAGTCCGCGACTTGCGGCAGCTTCGACGGCTTGGCCTGCATCAGCGCGGCAATCTGTTCCAGCACCTTGGCGCCGGAGACCTGGTGCGGCAAGGCGGTGACGATGATGTCGCCATCTTCGACGTGGTACACCGCGCGCATGCGCACCGAGCCCTTGCCGGTCTCGTACATTTTCAGCAGGTCGGCACGCGGCGTGATGATTTCCGCTTCGGTCGGGTAGTCCGGACCCTGGATATGCTCGCACAGCTGCTCGACCGTGGCCTTGGGCTCATCGAGCAGGCGAACGCAGGCGGTGGCGACTTCACGCAGGTTGTGTGGCGGTACGTCGGTGGCCATGCCCACGGCGATGCCGGTGGTACCGTTAAGCAGGATATTGGGCAGGCGCGCCGGCAAGACCAGAGGCTCGTCGAGGGTGCCGTCGAAGTTCGGGCCCCAGTCTGCCGTGCCCTGGCCCAGCTCGCTGAGCAGCACTTCGGAGTAACGCGACAGCCGCGCCTCGGTGTAACGCATGGCGGCGAACGACTTGGGATCATCCGGCGCACCCCAGTTGCCCTGGCCATCGACCAGGGTGTAGCGGTAGCTGAACGGCTGGGCCATCAGCACCATGGCTTCATAGCACGCCGAGTCGCCGTGGGGGTGGAACTTGCCGAGCACGTCACCGACGGTACGCGCCGACTTCTTGTGCTTGGAGTCCGCGTCCAGGCCCAACTCACTCATGGCGTAGATAATGCGCCGCTGTACCGGTTTCAGGCCGTCGCCGATATGCGGCAAGGCACGGTCCATGATCACGTACATGGAGTAGTTGAGGTAGGCATTTTCGGTGAAGTCAGCCAGCGACCGGCGTTCTACGCCGTCTAAGCTGTCTGCAAGGATGTCACTCATGCGGGCCTCATCATTGTCTGGTCTGGCGCAGCAGCAAGGTGCCGCCACGCTGGGTAAATTCAAGTTGTTTCAATGCGCTCATGCCCAACAGCACTTGCTCGCCACCCAGGCCCGGCGCCACCAGGGCGCGTACGTCCTGCAGGACGATATCGCCCAACTGCAGGCGGTCGAGGTGGGTGCGATAGCCCTGGCTACGGCCGTTGGCGGTGCTCAAGGTCACCGGCAAACCGCGCTTGAGCCCCAGGCGCTCGGCCAACTCGGCCGGCACCGCCACATCGGTGGCACCGGTGTCGAGCATGAAATCCACCGGCTGGCCGTTGATCTGGCCAGTGGCGACAAAATGCCCCTGGCCGTTGCCGACCAGTTTCACTTCTATATAACCCGCGTGTTGCTGCGAGGTGACCACGGCGTTGGGGTTTTCCTGCCGCGCCTCCCATTGCCCAAAAAACCGTGTTGCCAAAAACAGCCCCGCGCCCCAGGCCACGAACATCAATAGGCGTCCAGCGCGCTTGCCGGGCGGTTGCGTGCTCACGGCTGGGCGCTCCAGCCACCGGCCGGGGCGGCAAAACGATAGACCATCGGGCGTTTTTCACCATCGGCCCGGGCGCCGAAATTATTGTCGATGCCAACCCAGGCACCGTCAGCGTCAATCAGCAGCGCTTCCGCCAGCCCGTAACTCTGGGGGTAGCGCCGATTTGGCAGCAGGGCCTCATCGGCGTACGACCAGCACAACTCGACCTTGGCCGTCACGCTGTCGCGCCGGCAGATCTGGAACGCGTTGCGCTCCAGGGTAAACAGCTTGCCGTTGAACAGCGCCAGGTCGGCAAAATCCTTGGACACCGCCCTGGCCCCCGGAAACTGCGCCGGCTGCATTTCCTGGCCGGCTTCGCTCAACAGTACGCATGGGCCATCGCAATCCCAAACGCTTTGCCCGCGCTTGATCGAGATCAGCCCACGCCGCTCGCGCTCGGCCGCCAGCCAGATCTGATTGCCCTCGGGGTTGATCGCCAGGCCTTCAAACAACGCATTGAAGTGCAGCAGCAAACCACTGGCCCGCGCTTCGCGAACCATGCCAGGGGCAATTTTCAGCCACTCTGGATCACCGCTTGCCGGCACCTGCAGCACTGCCGCATGGGCTTCGCTGACGATGTAGCGATTACCTGCGGCGTCACAGCTGATGCCTTCAAAATCCAGGTCGCCGCCGCGTATCACCGACGCTGCCGTGGTGCGCGCGCGCAAGCCCCACGGCAGGCCCGACTCGGGCACTGGTGGCACGTCGAGCTTTACCGTCTCGGCCTGCCAGGTGTCGGCGCGGGTGTCGAGGCGGTAGATCTGGTCGTCGTCGCGGTCAGAGACCGTCCACAACTCCTTGCCACACAACGCCAGGCCCGACAGGTTGCCGCCGCGCATGCCGTCTACCGGGTGTTCGGACAGCAACTTGAGCTCGACCGCAGGCTGGGCAACTGCCTGGGTAGCTGCCAACCCGCTCAACAACAGTATCGCCAGGGCGAAACCGCTGCGCATCAGCCCAATACCTCGGCCAGGTTGCCTTTGGACTCCAGCCAGGCCTTGCGGTCGCCGGCGCGTTTCTTGGCCAGCAACATGTCCATCATTTCCGAGGTGGCGGCGTAGTCTTCCAGGGTCAACTGCACCAGGCGCCGGGTGTTCGGGTCCATGGTGGTTTCGCGCAGTTGCGGCGGGTTCATTTCACCCAGGCCCTTGAATCGGGTGACTTGTGGCTTGCCGCGCTTCTTCTCGGCTACCAGGCGGTCGAGGATGCCGTCGCGCTCGGCTTCGTCCAGGGCGTAGAAAATCTCTTTGCCCAGGTCGATGCGGTACAGCGGCGGCATCGCCACATAGACGTGACCGGCATCCACCAGCGGGCGGAAATGCTGGACGAACAAGGCACAGAGCAAGGTTGCGATGTGCAAGCCGTCGGAGTCGGCGTCGGCGAGGATGCAGATTTTGCCGTAGCGCAGCTGGCTCATGTCCTCGGCGCCTGGATCGACGCCAATGGCCACGGCGATGTTGTGCACTTCCTGGCTGGCCAGCACTTCGCTGCCATCGACTTCCCAGGTATTGAGGATCTTGCCGCGCAGCGGCAGGATCGCCTGGAACTCCTTATCCCGTGCCTGCTTGGCCGAACCGCCGGCGGAATCACCCTCCACCAGGAACAGTTCGGAGCGCATCGGGTCCTGGCCGGCGCAGTCCGCCAGCTTGCCGGGCAATGCCGGGCCCTGGGTGATGCGCTTGCGCTCGACCTTTTTGCTGGCCTTGAGGCGACGGCCGGCGTTGTTGATCGCCAGTTCCGCCAGGGCCAGGCCCAGCTCCGGATGTTCGTTGAGCCACAGGCTGAACGCGTCCTTGACCACACCCGAGACAAACGCCGCGGCCTCGCGGGACGACAGGCGTTCCTTGGTCTGGCCGGAGAATTGCGGCTCCTGCATCTTCATCGACAGCACAAAGGCGATGCGCTCCCAGACGTCTTCCGGCGCCAGCTTCACGCCGCGCGGCAGCAGGCTGCGGTATTCGCAGAATTCACGCATCGCATCCAGCAGGCCCTGGCGCAGACCGTTGACGTGGGTACCGCCCTGGGCGGTGGGGATCAGGTTGACGTAGCTTTCCTGAACGCTGTCGCCACCCTCGGGCAACCACAGCAAGGCCCAGTCCACCGCCTCCTTGTTACCGGCCAGGCTGCCGCAGAACGGCTCGTTGGGCAGGCGTTCGAAGTCGCTGACCGAGTCTTCGAGGTAGGAGCGCAGGCCGTCTTCGTAGTGCCACTCGACCTTTTCGCCGGTGCCTTTGTCTTCAAAACTGACCAGCAAGCCCGGGCACAACACGGCCTTGGCCTTGAGTACGTGCTTGAGGCGGCTGATGGAGAATTTCGGGGAATCGAAGTATTTCGGATCCGGCGCAAAGTACACGCTGGTCCCGGTGTTGCGCTTGCCGACGGTGCCGACCACTTCCAGCTCGGTGGCCTTGTAGCCATCGGCGAAGGTCATCTGGTATTCGTTGCCGTCGCGCTTGACCTTGACCCGCACCTGCGTGGACAAGGCGTTGACCACGGAAATACCCACACCGTGCAAGCCACCGGAGAACTGGTAGTTCTTGTTGGAGAACTTGCCGCCGGCATGGAGCTTGGTGAGGATCAGCTCGACACCCGAAACCCCTTCCTCGGGGTGAATGTCCACCGGCATGCCGCGCCCGTCGTCGGACACTTCCAGGGAGTGGTCGGCGTGCAAAATGACCTGGACCGACTTGGCGTGCCCGGCCAAGGCTTCGTCGACGCTGTTGTCGATGACTTCCTGGGCAAGGTGGTTCGGCCGACTGGTGTCGGTGTACATGCCGGGGCGTTTGCGCACCGGGTCGAGGCCCGAGAGGACTTCGATGGCGTCGGCGTTATAAGAGCTAGCGCTGGGAGTGGCCATGGGGTCTCGTCGTGAGTCGTTCGATTAAAAAGTAACCTGCGGTTTCACAATGCGGTGAAATCGAAGGATTGGTACTGATCTGCGCCAACGCCGGCAAAACTCAACAACGCCGGCAACTGTCGGCCAAAACCCTGGTAACCGTGGTCGCCGCCAGCCTGGATACGCAAGGCACAGGCCCGGTAATACTGCTCGGCGAGGCGATAATCCAGTGTTTCGTCCCCGGTCTGCAACCACACCTGATAGCGCTGGGCATCCTGGGGCGCTGCAACCTCAAGCTCAGCCAGGGCCGCGACGTGATCGTGGGTCAGTTCCCAGGTTTCATCGGTATAGAGGTTCTTCTGGGTGCCCAGGTAACCGTCGAACATGCGATGGGGGCTGACCGCCGGGTTGACCAGCAGCGCCTTGAGGCCATGGCGTTCGGCAAGATGGGTTGCATAGTAGCCGCCGAGTGAGCTGCCGACCAGCAGCGGCCGCCCCAGCTCGCCGATCGCCTGCTCCAGCTGGGCAATCGCCTGGCGTGGGTGGTGATGCAAGGCCGGCACCCGCAGTTGGTCGGCCAGACCGAGACTGTCCATCACGCCCATCAGCAAGCTGGCCTTGGTCGAGGCTGGCGCGCTGTTGAAACCGTGGATATACAAGATCGAAGCGGACATGCCGGGCTCTCCGTGCGTTATCGGCCAAAGGGGCGCAGTTTACAGGGAATGACGCAGTGTGAGCAGGGTTACTGCCGAACGCGGTCTGCCAGGGGTGTGGGAGCGGGCTTGCCCGCGATGGCGCTATATCAGTGATAGATTTGTTGGCTGACCCACCGCAATCGCGGGCAAGCCCGCTCCTACATTTTGGTGTGTGTTTGCAGGTTTAGTAGCCGTTACTGCCGTAATCCACGGTAAAGGTGAAGTCTTTGACCCGCTCTACCCCAGTGTCCAGCCGTCCATCCGGATGCAGACGCAGCCAACGATAGCCTGGCGCCTCTTCACTGACCTTGAAATCCTCACTGCCGGGGGCGAACTGGATGCAGGTCGACGGCGACGCCAGCAAGCGCACGCCATGGCGTTCCCGGTCGATTTCCTGGTGCACATGCCCCCACAGCACCGCCCGCACCTGGGGGAAGCGATCGAGCACGGCGAACAGCGCCTCGGGGTTGCGCAGGCCAATCGGCTCCATCCACGCGCAACCAATGGGCACCGGGTGATGATGGAAGCACACCAGATGATGACGGCCCGGCGCTTCGCTCAAGGCTTGCGCCAGCAATTGCAGTTGCGGCTCGGCCAGATAACCCGGCACCGAGCCCGGCACCGCGGAGTCCAGCAAAATCACCCGCCAGTTGCCCACATCCACCACCGGTTCCAGCACTGCGCTGCCCATGGTCGCCTGGGCCATGACCTGCGGCTCATCGTGGTTGCCCGGAATCCAGCGCGCCGGGACGCCAAGCTGCTGGCTCAGGTCGCGAAACTGCTGGTACGACGCAAGCGTACCGTCCTGGGACAAGTCACCGGTGGCCAGCAGCAAATCAATCTGCGGTTGCTGGGCCCGAACCAGCTCGATCACCCGTTGCAGGCTGTCGCGGGTGTTCATGCCCAGCAGCGTGCCGTCGGCCTCGGCAAACAGGTGGCTGTCGGACAGTTGCACCAGCAACGCCGGCGCATCAGGGTTCACGGTGGATACGCTCGGCAAGGCGTTCTCCCAGGGCGATCACAAAAATGGACAATGGGCGCAATTATGCTGGGGCAGGACACAAAGAGGAAACCCGTGAAGCGTACGCAGTTCACCTCTAGCGCACGACTTCAAACTCATGGCCCAAGGCCAGGCAATGACTCAACCATTCACCGAGGAACACATTGAGCTGTGCTTTCTCATCGGGCTGGTGCATGAACACATTGGGGTAAGGATAAATGCTGCGAAAGCGCCGCGCATGTTCGGCGCTGACCACTTCGGCCATCCGCGCATCGTGATACACCTGCACTTCCAGCTGCGGCACCGGCAGCCATGGCAGGCTGTGCTCCTGGCGCACGCGCAGGGTGCTGGTGTACGGGCAGGTGAGGATGACTTCCAGGTTCAGTACGCCGAGCATCTGGTCGCCGTGGGTCACGGCAATGCGCCGCGCTTGCGGCGTGCGGCGCATGTCTGGCAGCAGGCGCATCAGCCGCGCATAGTTAGCCTCGCAAGCGGCTTGCAAGCCGATCAGGTCGACCCGGTAGCGTTCCCGTGTCTTTACTGCCATAGCCCCCTCACTTCCGCGCGATTAAGCGCAAGCCATTGCAGGGCGATAATGCTGGCTGCGTTGGAAATCTTACCGTCGCGCACCGCTTGCAGGGCATCTTCAAATGCCCAGGTGGTGACGCGGATATCTTCTGCTTCTTCGGCCAGGCCGTGGATACCGCCGGCACCGGTACTGTCGCAACGCCCCAGGAACAGGTGGACGAATTCGGTGCTGCCACCCGGCGAGGGGAAATATTTGGTAATCGGCCACAGCGCCGAGAAGGTCAGCCCAGCTTCCTCCTCGGCTTCGCGGTGCGCAACCTCCTCCGGTTGCTCGTCCTTGTCGATCAGGCCGGCAACCATCTCCACCAGCCAGGGGTTGTCGGTGCGCCCCATGGCGCCCACGCGAAACTGTTCGATCAACACCACTTCATCGCGCTGCGGGTCGTAGGGCAGTACACACACGGCATCGTGGCGCACAAAGACTTCACGATTGATCACCGGGCTCATGCCACCATCGAACAGCTCGTGGCGCAGCTGTACACGATCGAGCTTGTAGAAGCCCTGGTAGGCATTGTCGCGCTGAACGATTTCAATTTTGTTCGGCGTCGATTTCGCACTGTCGGTCATATCAACCCTCGTTTAATACGGTGTGTGTCTGAGCATCGCGCCATCCTACAGCGCCCGCGTGCCTCGGTGCAGCCCCTTTGCAGTTGCCGGGACGGGCGGCGGCGGTCAAACTCACTGTAATCAGCTTAGTGGCGAACTGACTGGGATGCCGATAGTCCAAGCCCCATCTCTTTCGCTCTTCTCCGCTTTATGAAGGACGCCCATGTCGCTGTTAAAAGTCGCCTCCGTGGCCTGTATTGCCTTGACGCTCGGCGCTTGCCAGAGCCTGTTCCAATCCAGCTACCGTGCACCACTGGAAGCCACCCGCGATGCATCCGAGGTGGTGCAACCCGGCTGCACCACCGCCGACTGCCCACTGGTGAACATCGATACCGTGCATTTCGCCAACGAGCCCAAGCTCGATGCGCTGATCGAGCAACGCCTGCTGGAAATGACCCGCACCACGCCCGGCGCCCCATTGCCAGCGACACTGAACGCCTATCGGGAAAAATTCCTGCGCGAGTCCGGCCCGCGCAACAGCATGTACTTGCAGGCCAAGGTACGGGAGCAGCATGACGGCTTGGTGATCATCGAACTGTCCAGCTACCTGGACACCGGCGGCGCCCATGGCGAACCTGGCCGCGGCTTCATCAACTACTCGCGCCAGCAGCAAAAAAACCTGACCCTGGCGGACATGCTGCGCCCCGGCAAGGAAGACGCGTTCTGGAAAGCCGCCCAGGTGGCCCACAACAGCTGGCTGATCAGCACCCGCCTGAGCCTGGAGCCGGACTACGTGAAAAGCTGGCCCTTCCAGAAAACCCCGAACGTGGCGCTGACCTACGGCGCGGTAGTGCTCAAGTACCCTACCGCCACCATCGCGCCCTACGCCATGGGCCACGTCGAGTTGCAGATTCCTTACGCTCGCCTCGACGGCATCATCAAGCCTGAGCTGGTGCCCGTGCGCCGCTGAAGGCGCGCCCGAGGATAAATTGCAACAGCCCTGCCAGCACCAGTGCCGGCAGGGTCGCGCCAACATCCGGGTACAGATTGGCCAGCAGGTGATAGGTACTGATGCCCCCCAACCAAGCCAGCAGCGCCGGCCAACGCAGGCTTGCAACCAGCGCCTGGCCACGCCGGCGCAGGATGAAGTGGTCTACCAGCACCACGCCAAACAGCGGCGCGAATACCGAGCCGATCAACAGCAGGAAGTTCTGATACTGGGCCAAGGGCGCAAAGCAGGCGATCAGCGTGCACACCAGCCCAATCGCCAGCGCCAGGTGCTCGACTTTCAGGCGCAACAGCATGCCGCTGGACACCGCCGCCGAGTGGATGTCGGCGAAGGCGTTTTCTGACTCATCCAACACAATCAGCAGCAGCGGAATCCCCAGGCCAGCCCCGGCCAACGCCAACAACAGCGCATTGACTTCACCACTGGGCGCAAACGCCAGGGTGTAGGCCACGCCCAGGCTCATCAGCCAGAAATTGCCGATAAAAAAGCCCAGGGCCGTGCCGCCGAACACACGGGTGGCGCGCTGGCCGAAACGTGAGTAATCGGCAATCAGCGGCAGCCAGGACAACGGCATGGCAATGGCGATATCAAACCCGACGGCAAACGGCAGCGAACCGTCGCCAGCCTGGGCCCACAGCGCGGCCAGGTCAGCCTTGGCGAACAGGTTCCAAGTCAGCCACAGGCACGCCGCCAGCAGCAGCCAGATTCCCCATTTGCGCAGGATCTTTCGCACAAAGGTCAACGGGCCGCTGATTGCAAGCAAAGTGGCGAGACCGCCGAAGAACACGGTCCAGAGCAACGGGCTGGCCAACAGGCTGCCTGCACTGAAAGCGCGGGTGCCCAGCAGGCTAGCGGCATCGCGCATGACGATGATCTCGAACGAACCCCAACCGATCAGTTGCAACAAGTTCAACAGCGCCGGCAGGCTGGCGCCTTTGGCACCCAGGCTGAGCTTGAGGGCGGCCATGGACGACAGGCCGGTGTCACTGCCGATCACCCCGACGGCGGCCAGTAACAGCACGCCCACCAGGGTCCCGAGGAAGATGGCCAGCAACGCCCCCGACAGGCCAAGCCCCGGCGCCAACAGTGCACCGGTTTGCAGGACCATCAGGCCGATGCCGAGGGAAAACCACAGGGAAAACAGATCGCGGGCGCCGAAGACACGTTTGTCTATTGGGACTGCAATGTCGGGAGAGTAGGTACTCGGTTGAATGCTCAAGGGGGTCATCTCAGAGGGACATTTGTTGTTGGGGAGATTGCTATCGCGGGCAAGCCCGCTCCCACACATTCAAAGATGTGGGAACGGGCTTGCCCGCGATGAGGCCAGTAGAAGCACCTCCAATCCCAAGTCAGACCTTTTTGTAGAGCTGACTGCCTTCCTGCTTGAACCGCTGCGCCTGCTCGGCCAGGCCCTTGGCCACATCCACGTCCACCGCCTCGATGCGCTGGTTGGCCGCGTATTCGCGCACTTCCTGGGTGATTTTCATCGAGCAGAATTTCGGCCCGCACATCGAGCAGAAATGCGCGACCTTGGCCGAATCCTTGGGCAGGGTTTCGTCGTGATAGGAGCGCGCGGTGTCCGGGTCCAGGCCGAGGTTGAACTGGTCTTCCCAACGGAACTCGAACCGTGCCTTGCTCAACGCGTTATCGCGGATCTGCGCACCGGGATGGCCCTTGGCCAAATCCGCCGCGTGGGCCGCAATCTTGTAGGTAATGATCCCGGTCTTCACGTCATCCTTGTTCGGCAAGCCCAGGTGCTCCTTGGGCGTGACGTAGCAAAGCATGGCGCAACCGAACCAGCCGATCATCGCCGCGCCGATGCCCGAGGTGATGTGGTCGTAGCCGGGCGCGATATCGGTGGTCAGCGGGCCCAGGGTGTAGAACGGCGCTTCGTCGCAGCACTCCAGCTGCTTGTCCATGTTCTCCTTGATCAACTGCATCGGCACGTGGCCGGGGCCTTCGATCATGGTTTGCACGTCGTGCTTCCAGGCGATTTTGGTCAGCTCGCCGAGGGTTTCCAACTCACCGAACTGCGCCGCATCGTTGGCGTCGGCAATCGAGCCCGGGCGCAGGCCATCGCCGAGGGAGAAGCTGACGTCATAGGCCTTCATGATTTCGCAGATTTCGTCGAAATGGGTGTAGGTAAAGTTCTCTTTGTGGTGTGCCAGGCACCACTTGGCCATGATCGAGCCGCCACGGGACACGATGCCGGTGACGCGCTTGGCGGTCAGCGGTACATAGCGCAGCAACACACCGGCGTGGATGGTGAAGTAATCGACGCCCTGCTCGGCCTGCTCGATCAAGGTGTCGCGGAACAGTTCCCAGGTCAGGTCTTCAGCGGCACCGCCGACTTTTTCCAAGGCCTGGTAGATCGGCACGGTACCGATCGGTACCGGCGAGTTGCGGATGATCCACTCGCGGGTTTCGTGGATGTGCTTGCCGGTGGACAGGTCCATCACCGTGTCCGAGCCCCAGCGAATGCCCCAGGTCAGTTTCGCCACTTCTTCTTCGATGGACGAACCCAGGGCGCTGTTGCCGATGTTGCCGTTGATCTTCACCAGGAAGTTACGGCCGATGATCATCGGTTCCAGTTCGGTGTGGTTGATGTTGGCCGGGATGATGGCGCGGCCGCGGGCGATTTCTTCGCGTACAAATTCCGGGGTGATGATTTTCGGCACGCTGGCCCCGAAGCTGTGCCCGGCGTGTTGCTGGTCGAGCAGGCCACTGGCACGGGCTTCTTCAAGCTTCATGTTTTCGCGGATGGCGACGTATTCCATCTCGGCGGTAATGATGCCCTGGCGTGCGTAGTGCATCTGCGTGACGTTGGCCCCGGCCTTGGCCCGGCGCGGGTTTTTCACATGGGCAAAACGCAGGGCGGTCAGCTCGGCGTCGCTCAGGCGCTGTTGGCCGAAGTGCGAACTCAGGCCCGGCAGGCGCTCGGTGTCGCCACGGGATTCGATCCACGGCGAGCGCACATCGCCCAGGCCTTTGCGCACGTCAATGATCACGTTGGGGTCGGTGTACGGGCCGGAGGTGTCGTAGACCACCACGGGCGCATTGATCTCGCCGCCAAAATCGGTGGGGGTCACGTCCAGGCTGACTTCGCGCATCGGCACGCGGATATCCGGGCGAGTGCCCTGCACATAGACTTTTTGCGAGCGGGTAAACGGCTGCACGGATCCTGAGTCAACCTTGGCCGACTCACTCAAATGCACGGTGTTTTTTAGTTTTGTACTCATCACGGGCTCTCCAGACACATCCAGGCAGTGGATTTTTGTCGGAGCGAACCTGTGACGGACGGACGCGCTGGAAGCAGTGCTGTGCTTGGCGCACGAGGGCTGTTCGATTGTCGAACAACATCCCGGACGAAGCACAAGAGGACTCGCCGGGTGACGAGAAATCTTGTTCCCTACGCAGGCGCTAACCTGATCAGGTTCAACGGGATCCGGTATTTACCGATCTCAGCCTCATAGCAAGGCACCCCGACAAGAACGCGGCCAGTCTAGACCATGGAGCAGGCAAATTGCCAATAGCGGTGCATTCAGCGTGATGAATGGCGCAATTACAGGATTGTTGTGCGGGGGTGTGGCCACTACACTCGCCTACTGTCTCAACGCCTTGACGCTATGGATTGCTCGTCGTAGCCTTGGGCGCTAAATTATCGCCGTAATATTTATCTAGGGATCGCCTCATGCTGCGCAAACTTTCACTGGCTCTTGCCGTGTCTTGTGCGACCAATGGAATGGTCTGGGCAGCAGAAGCGCCCTTGTCGACCAAAACCGACTTGGTCAGCGTCTACCAGGAAGCGGTGGACAACAACGCCGACCTGGCCGCCGCCCGCGCCCAGTACGGCGCGCAGAAAGAAGTGGTGCCCCAGGCCCGCGCCGGCCTGCTGCCCAACCTCTCGGCCGGTGCCGACGTGAACAACGTGCGCACCCAGATCGACACACCGTCGGCTACCGCCAATCGCGACGCCCATACCTGGCGCGCAACCCTGAGCCAGCCGCTGTTCCGCGCCGACCGCTGGTTCCAGTTGCAAGCTGCCGAAGCGGTCAATGAACAAGCTGCCCTGCAGCTGTCGGCCACCGAGCAGGAACTGATCCTGCAAAGCGCGGAAAACTACTTCGCCGTACTGCGCGCCCAGGACAACCTGGCCTCGACCAAGGCCGAAGAGGCCGCCTTCAAGCGCCAACTGGACCAGTCCAACGAGCGTTTTGACGTGGGCCTGTCGGACAAGACCGACGTGCTGCAATCCCAGGCCAGCTACGACACGGCGCGGGCCAACCGGATCCTCGCCCAGCGCCAGGTGGATGACGCGTTTGAAGCGCTGATCACCCTGACCAACCGCCAGTACAACGCGATCCAGGGCATTGTCCATACCCTGCCCGTTTTGCCGCCAGCACCCAACGACGCCAAGGCCTGGGTCGACACCGCCGGGCGCCAGAACCTGAACCTGCTGGCCAGCAACTATGCGGTCACCGCCGCCGAAGAAACCCTCAAGCAACGCAAGGCCGGCCACGCGCCGACCCTGGACGCGGTGGCGCAATACGAAAAAGGCGACAACGACGCCCTCGGTTTCAGCAACCCCAATGCGTTCGGCCAGCCCTATAGTGGCGATGTCGAGCAACGCACCATCGGCCTGCGCCTGAATATCCCGCTGTACAGCGGCGGCCTCACCAGCTCCCAGGTACGCGAATCCTATTCGCGCCTGGGCCAGACCGAACAGCAACGCGAAGGCCTGCGCCGCCAGGTGGTGGAAAACACCCGTAACCTGCACCGCGCGGTGAATACCGATGTAGAACAGGTGCAGGCACGCCGCCAGTCGATCATCTCCAACCAGAGCGCAGTGGAAGCCACGGAAATCGGTTACCAGGTGGGCACACGCAATATCGTCGACGTGCTCGACGCCCAGCGCCAGCTATACACCTCGGTGCGCAACTACAACAACAGCCGTTATGACTACATCCTCGACAACCTGCGCTTGAAACAGGCGGCGGGAACGTTGAACCCGGGGGATCTGCAGGACCTGGCGCGCTACCTGAAGGCTGACTACAACCCGGACAAGGATTTCCTGCCGCCAGACCTGGCCAAGGCCGCGGCCGAACAACTGAAGGCCCGCCCCAGCAACTAAACCCACCACATGACAAATGTGGGAACGGGCTTGCCCGCGATACAGGCGCCTCGGGTTATCTGCAACACCGAGGTGATGCTATCGCAGGCAAGCCAGCTCCTACAGTTGGTGTGTGGTGTGTGCAAAGTCCTGTGCCCAACCGAGATCCCTGTGGGAGCGGGCTTGCCCGCGATGGCGGTGGGTCATGTAAGGATGTGTTGACTGGCCTACCGCTATCGCAGCGATGCGGCGACCCGACAAGCCAGCTCCCACAGTTGGTGTGTGGTGTGTGCAAAGTCCTGTGCCCAACCGAGATCCCCTGTGGGAGCGGGCTTGCCCGCGATGGCGGTGGGTCATGTAAGCATGTGCTGACTGGCCTACCGCTATCGCAGCGATGCGGCGACCCGACAAGCCAGCTCCCACAGTTGGTGTGTGGTATGTGCAAAGTCCTGTGCCCAACCGAGATCCCTGTGGGAGCGGGCTTGCCCGCGAAGGCGGTGGGTCATGTAAGGATGTGTTGACTGGCCTACCGCTATCGCAGCGATGCGGCGACCCGACAAGCCAGCTCCTACATTTTTGACCGAGCTGGGTCAGGCTTTGAGCAGTCTGTCCAAGCCATCGAGCAAACGCTTCAACGCGCCCTGATTGGCCTGCATCACTTTGAGCCCCGCCAGCGCCCGCTTGTGCGCATCCTGTGGCAGTTCGAACAGTTGCCGCACTACCTCGGCCAACCCCTGGGCATCATCCACTTCTTGCAACGCCCCGGCGTCGCGCATCATTGCGGCGATTTCGAGGAAGTTGAACAGGTGCGGGCCGCTGATCACCGGCTTGGCCAGCGCCGCAGGCTCCAGCAGGTTGTGCCCGCCGTTGGGCACCAGGCTGCCGCCGACAAAGGCGCTGTCGGCCAAGGCGTAGAGAAACAGCAGCTCGCCCATGGTGTCGCCAAGCAATACCGAGGTGTCGGCATCGACCGGCGCCCCACTGGAGCGCTGCACCGTGGCAAAACCCTGCTGTTGGCACAGCTCCAGCACCGTGTTGAACCGCTCCGGATGACGGGGCACCAGGATCAACAGCGCGTTGGGGTAGCTGGCGAGCAACTGCCGGTGGGCTGCCAGCACCACTTCATCTTCGCCCTCGTGGGTACTGGCGGCGATCCATACCGGGCGCTCGCTGGCCAGCCATTGCTCACGCAACGCGGCGGCGCGTGCCAAAAGCGCTGGGTCGATGGTCAGGTCGAACTTGATCGAGCCGGTGACTTCGACCGTTTCCGGGCGCGCGCCCAGGCTGCGAAAGCGCTCGGCCTCGGTGGCGGTCTGCACCGCGAACAGGCTCATGTCTGCCAGCATCGGCGCGGTCAGCTTGGCGAAACGCCCGTAACCCTTGGCCGAACGTGCCGACAGCCGCGCATTGGCCAGGGCCACGGGTATCCCGCGCTTGGCGCATTGGTGAATATGGTTGGGCCACAGCTCGGTTTCCATGATGACCGCAAGCCTGGGCTGGACCCGGTCCAGGAAACGCTTGGCGGCACACGGCAAATCGTAGGGCAAGTAGCAATGCTGGATGCGCGGCTCGTTGGCAAACAGTGCCTGGATCCGCTCGGAACCGGTGGGCGTCATGCAGGTGACGGTGATCGGCAGCTGTGGATGACGCTCCAGCAAGCCGCGGATCATCGGTGCGGCGGCGATGCTCTCGCCCACCGACACCGCGTGCACCCAGATCCCACCGGGTTTGAGTACCGGCAAACCGTAGGAAAAGCGCTCGCTGACGCGCTTGGCGTAGGCCGGCGCCTTGCGGGCACGTAGCCATAGTCGTAAGGCCACCAACGGCAGCGCCAGGTAAAACAGACAGCTGTAGAGAGTTCTATTCATGGCGGCGGAGTTTATCGGCTTTTTCAGCCGATCGCCTGCAAACACGCGGTAAAACGTTCGGCCAGAAAGCGCGCGGCCGGGCCCAGGGGCTCATCGCGCCGCCACACCAGTTCCACCACCAGGGCCGGTGGCGTCCATTCGCTGTCCAACTCGACCATCTGCCCGTGATAGGTCGGGTATTGCACCACATGCCGGGGCAACCAGGCCCAGCCCAGGCCACGGGCCAGCCATTCGGCCAGCACGTAGAAGCTGTCGGCGCGCCATACCTGGGGGCTGGCCGCCTCGCTGCCGGGGTAAACGCTGGTCTGGGTCGACATCAGCAATTGGCGAAACTG
This sequence comes from Pseudomonas sp. WS 5021, assembly GCF_012985535.1. NCBI lineage: Bacteria > Pseudomonadati > Pseudomonadota > Gammaproteobacteria > Pseudomonadales > Pseudomonadaceae > Pseudomonas > Pseudomonas sp. WS 5021. The sequence continues at coordinate 72,952 of NZ_JAAQWP010000006.1, forward strand.
CGCCAGGCGCTGGCAATCGACAAAACCTTCCCTGGCCAACGGATGCCCGACGCCACACACCGTGACCATCTCCACACTGCCAACCACCCGCCGCTCAAGGGCTTCGGGGATCTGGTCGTGATAAAACAGCAACCCCAGGTCAGCCTTACGCTCCACCAGCTTGCGCGCGACATCGCCCTGGGCTGTGCTGGACAACTGCACCTCCAGGCTGGGAAATTTCCCCGCCAGCGCCTCTAGGCTGTCGAGTACCGGCTGATAGAGCATGGCTTCGTCCTGGGCCAGGCGCAGCCGCGCTTCTTCGCCGCGCATCAACGACAGGGCGCGGCCATTGAGGCGCTCACACTGGCGCAGCACTTCCCGGGCCTCCTCCAGCAGCACAGTGCCGGCCTCGGTCAGGCGTGGCTGGCGACCGCTACTACGCTCAAACAGGCTCACGCCCAGGTCGGCCTCCAGCAAGGCAATGCCATTGCTCACCGCCGACTGCGCCTTGCGCTGGTGCCGTGCCACCGCCGAAAACGAGCGCTGCTCGGCGACGCTGACAAACAGGCGCATCTGCTCCAGGTTCCATTGCACGCTCATTGGCTAAACCCATCTTAAATTCGGATAGGTAATGACTTTACCCCATCTACGGATTCTCTAGAATGCCGGCCTTGTTATGCGCCCCTATTTCCGAGGAACACCCCCATGAACGCCGCCTACTACTACCTGGCCATTGCCATTTGCTCGGAAGTGATCGCCACCGTTTCCATGAAAGCGATCAAGGGCTGGAGCACGCCAATCCCGCTGCTGCTGGTTATCGTCGGCTACGGCGTGGCGTTCTGGATGCTCACGCTGGTGGTGCGCACCGTACCGGTGGGCGTGGCCTACGCGGTGTGGGCGGGGCTGGGGATCGTCATGGTCAGCATCGCAGCGCTGTTTATCTATGGGCAGAAGCTCGATCTGCCGGCGATGCTGGGGATGGGCTTGATCGTGCTGGGCGTGGTGGTGATTCAGTTGTTTTCGAAAACAGCCGGCCACTGACCTTCTACAGTTGTTGATCCTGGGCAAAGATCCCGCTGTCGAGTCTGTATACTTGGCCTCTTGTTCTGAACACTGAGGTCGCCCCATGCCATCCGTTATTTCCACCGACGTCCTGATTGTCGGCGCCGGGGTTGCCGGCCTCTGGCTCAACGCGCGCCTGCGCAGCCAGGGGTTTTCCACGATTGTGGTGGAGAACGCGACCCTGGGTGGCGGGCAGAGCGTGAAGTCCCAGGGGATCATTCACGGTGGTGCGAAATACGCCTTGCACGGTGCCCTGACCGGCGCTTCCGAAGCCATTGCCGACATGCCGCGACGCTGGCGTGAAGCGCTGGCGGGCACCGGCGAGCTGGACCTGACGGGCGTGCGCCTGCTGTCCCAGGCCCATTACCTGTGGTCGCCCGGCACCCTGGCCGGCAACCTCACCAGTTTCTTCGCCAGCAAGGCGGTGCGTGGCCGCGTCGACCAGGTCAAGGGCGACGATTTGCCGCCGGCCCTGCAAGACCGCCGCTTCAAGGGCAAGGTCTATCGCCTGGCCGAACTGGTGGTGGACGTGCCGAGCCTGATCGAACGCCTGGCGCAACTGGCCGGCGACGGCCTGCTCGCCGGGCAACAGATCGAGCCGCTGCTGGAAGGCGGCATCCTGGTCGGCCTGAAAGTCGATGGCCGGGCGATCCGCGCCCAGCGCATCGTGCTGAGTGCCGGCGGCGGCACCGCCGAGCTGTTGAGCGCCCTGGGCCTGAGCCAGCCGGCCATGCAAAAGCGCCCGCTGCATATGATCATCGCCAAGGGCCCCGGCCTCAAACCCCTGTACGCGCACTGCCTGGGCGGCGGCACCAAGCCACGGATCACCATCACCACGCACCCGGCCGCCGATGGCAATTGGGTGTGGTACATGGGCGGTGATATTGCCGAGACCGAAGGCGTTCACCGCACGCCCGCCGAGCAAATCGCCACTGCGCAAAAGGAGCTGGCGCACCTGCTGCCGTGGATCGACATGAGCCAGACCCAGTGGGCAACCCTGCGGGTGGATCGCGCCGAACCCCTGCAAACGGGCCTGACCCGGCCAGACAACGCGTTCCTCGCCGAACAGGGCCGCCTGTTGGTGGGCTGGCCAACCAAGCTGGCCCTGGCGCCGGACTTCGCCGACCGCGTGCTCAGCGCCCTGGAACGTGACGGCATCCAGCCAACCCCAAGCACGCCGCTGCCTGAACTGCCACGCCCAGCCATCGCCCAACCCGCCTGGGAGCAATTGTTGCCATGAGCCTGCCGACCCTGCATGACCTTCATCGCCCCCTGGGCAGCACCGGCCTGCTGGTATCGCCGCTGGGCCTGGGCACCGTGAAGCTGGGCCGCGACCAGGGGGTGAAGTACCCCAATGGTTTTCAGATCCCCAATGATGAAGAAGCGCGGATGTTGCTGCGCCAGGCGCGCGAGCTGGGGATCAACCTGATCGACACCGCACCGGCCTACGGCCATAGCGAAGAGCGCCTGGGGCCGCTGTTGCGCGGCCAGCGCCAGGACTGGGTGATTGTCAGCAAGGTCGGCGAAGAGTTTGCCGACGGCGTGTCCCACCATGACTTCAGCGCGGCCCATACCCGGCTCTCCGTGGAGCGCAGCCTGAAACGCCTGGAAACGGATTTCATCGACCTGGTGCTGGTGCATTCCGACGGCAATGACTTGCATATCCTTAATGACTGCGAGGTCTACCAGACCCTGGCGCAGCTCAAGGCCGAGGGCAAAATTCGCGGCTTCGGCTTCTCCGGCAAAACCGTCGAAGGCGGCGTGAAGGCTCTGGAACAAGGCGATTGCGCCATGGTCACCTACAATCTGAACGAGCAAAACGAAAAAGCCGTGATCGATTACGCCGCCGCCCATGGCAAAGGCATCCTGGTGAAAAAGGCCCTGGCCAGCGGCCATGCATGCCTTGAGCCTGGAGTGGATCCAATTCATGCCAGTTTCGTCTTGTTGTTTGCGCAAACGGGCGTGGCCAGTGCTATTGTCGGGACCATCAACCCGCTGCACCTTGCCCATAACGTGGCAACCGCTGCCAAGATCATTCGCCAATCCTGATGCCGCCGACGCGGCCGACCCCGACGCAAGAAGGAGCCGACATGCCGCGAACGCTCATAAGAAAAAACCCCAGTAACTTTAAAACACTGCCGCTGTACGTCGAAGCCACCCCCGAAGGCCTGAGCTACCAGAGCGTGGGCATGCCGCTCAACTTTGCCCAGACTCTGCAACGGCGCAAGCCGGTGGAGGTGGCGGATGCCGAACGCTTCGCCCTGGAACTGGCCAACCTCGGCGTATCGGTGCGCCTGACACTGCACTGGCAAAACCGCGATTACTGGGTGTTGGTGCGCCAGCGCCGGCAGGACCGTGGCGATGTGGTGCTCAAGCTGATTTCCGGCTACGTGCCGGCCCATGAACTGAACCTGCCGTTGCACACGGCCATCCAGGAAATCGCCGAGGAATGCCTGCTGGAAACCCCGGAAGGCTGGCTCGGCGGGCGTTTCAACGACACCTGGCTGCCGGCGCCCTACTCCAGCGCGCTGCATTACCGTGAGGCCTTGCCGTTTCGCCTGTCACCGCTGTCCGGCGCCGCCCGCCCGGTGCGCTGCGCCAGCATGCAACTGATCGAACGCCCCCGGGCCTATGTGCACCTGCCCACGGCCTCCCTGCAATTGATCTATGACCTGCGCCTGGAAGTGCCCAAGGAAGCCAAGTCCTTGAGCCTGTTCCATGTGGACGAACGCCTGGAGGGTGATCAACTGGTGGCGCGCCTGGACCGCCAGCGCCCGGACCTGTACCTGATGCCCCTGAAGGACGGCCAGCCGTGCGCCGAGCTGTATACCCTGAAGAAGGATCAACTGATCCCGGCGAGCACGCGCGGCTTGTACCTGGCCGAGAGTTTTGCCCAGCAGGAAGGCTGGCTGGTGCGCGATGAGCGGATCCGCTGGAAGGACTGGCTCAGGCAACAGGGCCTGAGCGCACCAGAGAAGGAATCGAAGTTGAGCCAGTTGACCGGGCGGGCCAGGCAGATCTTGCGCAAGATGGTGCCGAAGAAGGCGGGTCGCTGAAGCAGCCCCGCCTGTGGCGAGCGGTTTCTACTGGTTGAGTAGTTTTTCCAGCCCAACCGTCAGCGGCGTCGGCTCAGGCAATGTGAAGCTCGCCGCCAAGCGCTGGTTGTTGGCCCTGGAATGCCGGATATCCCCCGAGCGCGGCGCGGTGTAGCTGACAGCCGGCAACGACCCGACGATTTGCGACAGCGCCTGCAGCAACTGCTTGAGGGTGGTGGTGCGGTTCCAGCCGACATTGATCGCGCCCAGCGGCGCATCGGCCATTTCCACGGCTTGCACCAGCACGGCCACCAGATCCCCGACGTACATGAAGTCACGGGTTTGCTCACCGTCGCCGAACACGGCAATCGGCAGGCCTTTTTGCGCGCGCTCGCTGAAGATGCTGATCACCCCGGAATACGGCGATGAAGGATCCTGGCGCGGCCCAAAGATGTTGAAGAAGCGGAAAATCACCGGCTCCAGGCCATGCTGACGACGGTAGAAGTCAAAGTAGTGCTCGCTGGCCAGCTTGTCCGAAGCGTATGGCGTCAACGGTGCCTTGGCGGTTTGCTCATCGATGGAGTCGCCTTCGCCGTTGTTGCCATACACCGCCGCACTGGAAGCAAACACCACACGCTTGACCCCAGCCTGGCGCATGGCTTCGCAGACATTGAGGCTACCCGCGAAGTTGCTCTGGTGCGTACTGACCGGGTCATCCACCGACGCCTGCACCGAAGCGACTGCCGCCAGGTGCACTACCGCCGTAACCCCTACCGCTGCACGAGCGACCAGTGCGGCATCGGCCACATCGCCTTCGAGCAGTTGCAGGCGTGGGTTGTCCAGCGGCAGGTTGCTGCGCTTGCCGGTGGACAGGTTATCCAGCACGCGCACCGCGTAGCCCTTGGCCAGCAGTGCATCGACCAGATTGGAACCGATAAAGCCAGCACCACCGGTAATCAGTACGAGAGCATCAGACATAGCGGCAAACCCTATTGAGCGGCATCGTTGGTTTGGCGAATTTTTTCGACAATCGCGGTGGTCGAGCTGTTTTCCACCAACCCCAGGACTTTGACCTTGCCGCCATAGGCGTTGACGATATCGGCGCCGACGACCTGGTCGACCGAGTAGTCGCCGCCCTTGACCAACACGTCCGGCTTGACCTGGGCCAGCAGGTTTTCCGGGGTGCCCTCGGAGAAACTGATCACCCAGTCCACCGCGCCCAACCCAGCCAGGACCGCCATGCGCCGATCCACACTGTTGATCGGCCGGCCAGGGCCTTTGAGGCGGCTGACCGAAGCGTCGTCGTTGATCGCCACGATCAGGCGATCACCCTGGGCGCGGGCCTGCTCCAGGTAAGTCACATGGCCGGCGTGCAGGATGTCGAAGCAACCGTTGGTGAAAACGATGCTTTCGTTATGGGCACGGGCATCGTCAATCGCCAGCAGCAACTGCTCAAGGCTCAACACGCCACGCTCCGAGCCTTCCTCGCGCTGGATCGCACGGCGCAGTTCCGGGGCGCTGATGGATGCCGTACCCAGTTTGCCCACCACGATGCTCGCCGCCAGGTTGGCCAGGGCCACCGCGTGGGGCAATTCCTCACCGGCTGCGATCGCCGCCGCCAGGGTGGAAATAACGGTGTCGCCGGCGCCGGTGACGTCGAACACTTCCCGCGCTCGCGCCGGCAAGTGCATGGCCGGGTGGCCGGGGCGCAGCAGGGTCATGCCGTGTTCGCCACGGGTCACCAGCAAGGCGCCGAGGTCGAGGTCGGCCATCAGGCGTGCGCCTTTGCTCACCAAGTCGTGCTCATCGACACAACCGCCGACGATGGTTTCAAATTCGCTGAGGTTCGGCGTGATCAGGCTGGCGCCCCGGTAGACCGAGAAGTCCTTGCCCTTGGGATCGGCCAGCACCGGGATGCCCCGGGCCTTGGCGGCCTGGATCAGCACCTGGTGGTTTTTCAACGCGCCTTTGCCGTAGTCCGACAGCACCAGCACCTTGATGCCTTCGAGCAACGTGTCGACCTGGTCACTGAGGGCCAGGGCGTCGGTGGCGAAGGGTTCTTCAAAATCGATACGCAGCAATTGCTGGTGACGGCTCATGACCCGCAGCTTGACGATGGTCGGCTGGTGGGCAATGCGCTGGAACAGGGCACGCACGCCAGCGCCGCGCAGGCTGTTGGTCAGGCTGTCGGCGGCTTCGTCGTCACCGGTCACGCCGACCAGGGAGGCCGGGGCGCCGAGTGCAGCGATGTTAAGGGCGACGTTGGCAGCGCCGCCTGGACGGTCTTCGATTTGCTCGACCTTGACTACCGGTACCGGTGCCTCAGGGGAAATCCGTGAGGTACCGCCATGCCAGTAACGGTCGAGCATGACATCGCCGACCACCAAGACAGGGGCTTGATCGAATCGCGGCATGGACAACTTCATGGAGCAACCCACATACAAAATGAACAGGGGCGCGATATTAGCACAGGGAAAAGCATCGACCGATTCAATCCTGGCGGTCGATCCCAGCCTGGCTGCAATAGCGCCTCAATAGGCATCAGTCACGTGGGAGGGCGCCACAGGGTCACCTTCTTCGAACTCCTTGGCGTGCAAACGGGCGTAGTAACCGTTCTTCGCCAGCAGCTCGACATGGGTGCCGCGCTCGACAATCTGGCCGTCGTCCATCACCAGGATCAGGTCGGCTTTCTCGATGGTGCTCAGGCGGTGGGCAATCACCAGGGTCGTGCGGTTCTTCACCACATGGTCCAGGGCCGCCTGGATATGACGCTCGGACTCGGTGTCCAGGGCCGAAGTCGCCTCGTCGAGAATCAGCAGCGGCGCATCCTTGAGCAAGGCCCGGGCAATCGCAATGCGCTGGCGCTGGCCGCCAGACAGCAGCACGCCATTCTCGCCCACCAGGGTTTCGTAGCCCTGGGGCATCTTCACGATGAACTCGTCGGCATAGGCTTCGCGAGCGGCATGGTGCACCGCGTCGGCGGGCGCGCCAGCCAGGTCGCCATAGGCGATGTTGTTGGTCACGGTGTCGTTGAACAAGGTGACTTGCTGGGTCACCAGGGCAATTTGCCGGCGCAGGTTGCGCAGGGTGAAATCCTGCACGCGTACGCCGTCGAGCAGAATCTGCCCCTGTTCGTGCTGATAGAAGCGCGGAATCAAGCCCGCCAGGGTCGACTTGCCGCTGCCCGAACGCCCCACCAGCGCGACCATTTGCCCAGGCTCGACGATAAAGCTGATGTCGTTGAGCACCTTCTTGTCGCTTTCCGGGTATTGGAAGCTGAGGTTGCGCACTTCAATACGCCCAGCCAGACGTTCATGCTCGATCACGCCCTGGTCGACTTCGACCGGCTCATCCAACTGCTCGAAAATACTCTCGGCACCCGCCACGCCCTTTTGGATGGTCGAGCTGACTTCGGACAGCTGGCGAATCGGCTTGGGCAACAGGCCGGCCATGGTGATGTAGGCCACCAGGTCGCCGGGCGAGGCATCGCCACGCAAATACAGGACCAGGAACATGACCACGGCCATCGCACTGTAGGTCACCAACTGCAGCATCGGCGTGTATACCGCGCCGGTCTTGGTCATCGCCAGTTGTTTCTCGGTATTGCTCAGGCTCGCCTGCTCGAAGCGCACCTTTTCATATTGCTCGCCGCCAAAGCTGCGGACCACACGGTAGCCGTGGATCGTCTCGGAGGCCACATGGGTCACGTCGCCCATGGACACCTGGATTTTCTTGCTTTGCTTGCGGAATTTACGGCTGGTGCTGTTCACCATCATGCCGATCACCGGCAGGATCGCCAGCATCACCAGGGTCAGCTTCCAGTTCATCCACACCAGGGTGCAGAACAGGAAAATCACGGTCATGCCTTCGCGGATAACCACCTTGATCGCATCGGTGGCTGCACCGGTGACCATGGTCACGTTGAAGGTAATGCGCGAAATCAGGTGGCCGGAGTTGTTCTTGTCAAAAAAGCGGTTGGGCAACTCCAACAGTTTGTTGAACAGCACCACGCGCAGGTCGTGGACCAGGCCCAGGGAAACCCGTGCCAGGAAGAAGTTGCCGAGGAACGAACCCACGCCCTGCCAGGCCGCGATCAGCACGATCATCAGCGGCACGGTTTCCAGTAACTGCAACTTGCCCAGATAAGGGTTGCCGGGGAACAGGCTGGCCTCGGGATTCGCCAGGCCATCGACGAAATACTTGAGGATATAAGCGAGCATCGGCTGGGTCGATGCGAAGATCAGGAACCCGACGATACTCAGGATGAACAGACCCACATAAGGCCGTACGTAAGTCAGGAGGCGGAAGTAAATCGCCAGCGTCGACTGGGTTTTCGGTTCAGGACTGCTCATGGGAATCCGCGCAAATCAGTAAGGCGCGGATCATATCACAGGCCTCTTCGCCCCAAAAAACATGAGCAGGGGCCAGCCTTGCATCAAGTCGGTTAAGATAACCGGCTATTGATGGGAGTCAGGCATGCAAGTAATCGATCACAACACCTATGAGGCATTGCGCGCCGGCGCGCAGGTGCTGGAAGCCGATGGTTCTGGCGACAAGGTGCTCCGGTTGACCGATGGTTGCATGCTCAAACTGTTCCGGCGCAAGCGCCTGCTCAGTTCGGCGCTGTTCTACCCGTATGCCCAGCGCTTCGCCAACAACACCCGCGCACTGCAGCAACGGGATATCCCCTGCCCGCGCATCATTGCGGTGTATCGCATTCCCAGCATTGCGCGGGACGCGGTGTATTACAGCCCGCTGGCCGGGGAAACCATCCGCCAGTTGAAACTCGCCAAGGCCGAGGCCGACGCCTTGCGTGTGCGCCTGGGCTGTTTCATTGCGCAACTGCATGAGAAGGGCGTGTACTTTCGCTCGCTGCACTTTGGCAACGTGGTCCTGACTCCGGAAAACACCCTGGGGCTGATCGACATTGCCGACCTGAGTTGCCAGGCCGCCGCCCTGAGCCAGAGCAAGCGCCTGCGTAACTTCAGCCATCTGCGGCGCTATCCCGAGGATCGCCAATGGCTGCTGGGCGATGATGCCGGGCAAGCCTTCTTCGATGGCTATCGCCAGGGCTTGCCGGCCGGCAGTCAGCAGGCGCCGCTGATTGAGCGCCTGCGGCAATTACTGGACTGACTTCACCGGGTGATGATCAGCACCGTGGCGCCTCGGCGATTGGCGAAGCGCTCGACGATGCGCATGTTGCGCTCGGCCAGCCAACTGATGAGCCAGGGCTCGTTACCGCGGGCTTCGATCAGGAAATAGCGGAATTGATCCGCATAGGCCGGCGACATGGCCGCTTCCCGGGTCAATTGCTTGAGCAGATAACCACGCCCGGCGTAATAACCGATCCGGCCGTCATCGAAATACGCTGGGACATCCGGCTCGACATTCGCCGCCATCCAGCGCCCCGCGTCAACGTACTGGACCTTGCCCGGCCCGGTGGACACCACATTGGACAACATCACCAAAAGGCAGACCGCCACCAGGGCCTTGCCCAGGCGCGGGAACTGTTGGGCAAACATCTGCATCGCCAAGGCCAGCGCCGGCACAAACAGTAGGTTCAGGAAGCTCATGTAGCGCAAGTTCATGAACTGCTGCTGGATAAAGAACAGCAGCAATACCAACAGGTACAACAGCGCCGCCCAGGCAAAAGGCCGGTATTCGTGCCAGTAGCGCTTGATCGCCTGCCAATTGCGTCCGCGCAAAAACGGCACGGCAAACGGACCGCAAATATTCACAAAGCCGATGGCCATGGCCGCCAGGATGCCAAAAAAGATGATGCGTCCGGCTTCATCCTGGGAGTACTTGTTGATCAGCGAGTTGGCGAACTGATCGCGCAGCAAGTCAAACGACGCCAGCACCTGGTTGGGGTTGATCAAGCCCAGATAGTAGTCAACACGAGCCGATGTAAAACCATCCGTGGCCGAGACCAGCACTATCCCCGCCACGACACCCAACAGCGGCAGCGCCACAAACTGCAGGAGCGCCAGGCGCCGCTCGCGCACCCACAGGCCAGGCAACTGCCATAAGCCCAACGCCGGCAACAGCAACAACGCTTCCAGCCGGAAGGCTGCCGCCGCGACAATCGCCAGGTGGATGATTGCCGCCCGCAGCCATCCACCGCGGGCCTGCCAGCGCATGGCCAGCCAAAGCGTCAGGATGCAGAAGAACCAGAAGCCGAACTCACGCAGGATCTCGCCACGAAACTGGTTGAACGCAGGCATCGCCAACACCACCAGGCAAGCCCAAGGCGCCACCTGCACCGAGCGCTGGCGCACGCAGTCAACCAGTAGCGCACAGGTACCGGCAGCAAACAGCGAACACCACAAGTACGCACTAAGTTCTATGGGCAGGGCTGAAACCGAATGGGTGCCCGCCAGGAGCAGGGAGAACCAGGGCCAGTTGAATACGGCAAAGGCGGCTTTCGGGCCATGGACGTGAGCGTCCTGGGCAATGGTCAGGTAGAAAGCAGCATCACGTCCGACAGTCGCTGCGCCCAGCACAGCGATCAGGGACAGCAGCAGGCTCCCAAAAAATGCCACTCGAACGGGATGCTCGACGACAATACTCAACACCCGGGCCCACAACTTGCTGCCTATTCCAACCACACACCCCCCCTTAAAACCTGGCGTCACATCGCGTGCACAAGATTTGAAAACATACATTTCAGAAAAACCACTGCACCACGAAAACCCAGCGCCCAGTCATTGCAATCAACTCTGGCGCTGCATAGGTAATTCCCGGCGTAGCGTAACAGGCTATAAAGCGCTTACTTGAACATCAGCTGAAGCGCCTTGCGTGTGTACGACCAGCGCGTCAGGGCGCGCCAGTCGGTACGTACCGCCTGGCAGTAAAACTGCCTGGCGAGCGTGTATTCCCCAGCACTGAAGCAATTGCGAAACAACGACAGGCAGCGCTGCGCGAGAAACGCACTGCGCAGGCCTTGCAACTCTGCTGGCATACGCACCGGCGAAAACACCTCGTCTACCAGGCTCACGCCAGCGGCGACACTGTGGTTGATGTCATGTCGCAAGCTGTCCGCATGCTTGTAGATCAGCGCCAGTGGCTGGTCGATGACCGTGCAAGGCACGCGCGCCAGGGCCTGGGCAAACACCGGGATATCCTCGGCATTACGCATGCGCTCCGGGTAGTTGCCCACCGCGAAGATGTCGCGGTGCATGGCGCAAGCGCCATTGGAGATCGCGATGGTCTTGTCCAGCAAGTACCCGCGCACCCGCTGGTATGGGGTGGCAGGCAGCGGCTTGACGGCATGCAGGCGGCGCTTGCCATCTTCAAATACCGACCAGTGGCCACCGATGATCAGGCGGCTATCCGGGTGAGCAGCAATATGCTGCGCAACCAGGGCCAGGGCGCCTGGGGCCATTTCATCATCGGCGTCGAGGAACATCAGGTACTGGCCCGCAGACTCCTCAATCCCGCGATTGCGCACCGAGGCCAGGCCGCCATTGGGCTTGCGCAGGGCCTGGAAACGCCCGGGGTGCTTGGCCAGCAGAGCTTCCAGCACCTGCGGCGTCTCATCGGTAGAGCCGTCATCAATCACCAACAGCTGCGCATCGGCTTCGTCGAGTTGCGCCAGCACCGACTCAACCGCGCGCCCCAGGGTGCGCGCGTAGTTGTAGGCCGGGATGACGACGCCAATCAGTGCTTCAGTCAACGGCTTGCCCTTCCACACCGTCTTTGACGACCAGGATGTCTTCCATGATCAGGTACTGCAGGTCGGAGCCGAAGAACATGTTCAGGGCGTCGGTCGGCGAGCAGATCATCGCTTCGCCGCGGCGGTTGAGCGAGGTGTTCAGGGACACACCGTTGCCGGTCAGCACTTCCAGCTCTTTCATCATGTCGTAGTAGCGCGGGTTGTACTCGCGCTTGAGCACCTGGGCGCGGGAGGTGCCATCTTCATGGACCACTTCCGGCACGCGGGTTTTCCACTCTTCGGCCACTTCAAAGGTGAAGGTCATGAACGGGGCCGGGTGATCGACCTTGATCATCTGCGGGGCCACGGTGTCGAGCATCGACGGGCAGAAAGGCCTCCAGCGCTCGCGGAACTTGATCTGGTGGTTGATCCGATCAGCCACGCCCACGGCGCTCGGGCAACCAATGATCGAACGCCCGCCCAGGGCGCGCGGGCCGAACTCCATGCGGCCCTGGAACCAGGCCACCGGGTTGCCGTCGACCATGATCTGGGCGATGCGCTTGGGCATGTCGTCGATCTGGCGCCACTTCGGCTTGCTCGGGTGCTTGGCGCACGCGGCAATCACTTCTTCATTGCTGTAGGACGGGCCGAGATAGACGTGTTCCATCTTCTCTACCGGTACCCCACGGGCATGGGACACATAGGCCGCCGCGCCCACGGCAGTGCCGGCATCGCCGGACGCCGGCTGCACGAACAGCTCCTTGACGTCGTCGCGGGCAATGATCTTCTGGTTCAACTTGACGTTCAGCGCGCAGCCGCCGGCGAAGGCCAGCTTGCCGGTTTCCTTGAGGATATCGCCCAGGTAATGGTCAATCATCTGCAAGGCCAGTTTCTCGAACAGCGCCTGCATGCTGGCTGCGTAGTGGATGTACGGCTCGTCGGCGATGTCGCCTTCACGCTTGGGACCCAGCCACTCAATCAGTTTTGGCGAGAAGTAGAAGCCCTTGCCCTTCTCTTTATAGCGGCGCAGGCCGATGACGTTGGCGTAGTCGGTGTTGATCACCAGCTCGCCATTTTCAAAGGAAGCCAGGCGCGAGAAATCGTACTTGCTGGCATCGCCATAGGGTGCCATGCCCATGACCTTGAACTCGCCGTCGAGCATTTCAAAGCCGAGGAACTCGGTGATCGCGCCGTACAGGCCGCCCAGGGAGTCCGGATCGTAGAATTCCTTGATCTTGTGGATCTTGCCGTTTTCGCCGTAGCCGAAGAAGGTGGTGGCGTACTCGCCCTTGCCGTCGATCCCGAGGATCGCGGTCTTCTCCTGGAAACCCGAGCAGTGATAGGCGCTGGAAGCGTGGGCCAGGTGGTGTTCAACCGGCTCGATCTTGATCTTCTTCGGATCGAAGCCCAGTTGTTCCAGGCACCAGACAATCTTGTTGCGGTAGCGCTTGTAGCGCCGGTTGCCCATCAGGATCGCGTCAAGGGCGCGGTCCGGGGCATACCAGTAACGCTTGGCATAGTGCCAGCGAGCCTCGCCGAACAAGCTGATCGGGGCAAACGGGATCGCCACCACATCAACGTCGGAGGGTTTGATGCCAGCCTGTTCCAGGCAGAACTTCGCCGACTCGTAGGGCATGCGGTTCTTTGCATGTTTATCGCGTACGAAGCGCTCTTCTTCGGCGGCCGCGATCAGCTTGCCGTCGATATACAACGCTGCGGAAGGATCATGGCTAAGGGCGCCGGACAGGCCAAGAATCGTCAATGCCACTGGGGTCTAGCCTCTTTTAGTCTGCATGCAGGCGCTGGCGCCTGAAAAAATGTGAGCCCCTCGCCTCGGCGAGAAAAGCTAAAGGGCGGGATTATAGCTTAAAAGCGGCAAAACGCCTCTAGCCGCAAATGGCACGGAGAAACAAGAGGCATCATCGGAAAATCTCGATACTGCCGTCTCGATTTTGCCGGTAGACGGTGTAGGGCAGTACCAAAGTATCGAGAACGCCCGATAGCACGAAATCAATGGCTATCCACGGCACCGAGGCGATCTGCTGGTCTTCCAGGCTTTTTTTGCTGTTGGGTTCGCCATTGAGGGAGCAGAAGTCATACACCACCCCGCTGTAGATACGGGGCACGCTCTCGCAGTGGCTGCGCAGGTCCTTGAGCTTCTGGCTGGCCACCGCGTCTTCGCGAAACACCGTATTCAGGGTGCCGCAGGCCGTGGTCGAAAGGACAATGGCGGCGAGCAGCAGAATGTTTGTAGGATTCACGGGTAACCCTCTTTGGTATGGGGCGCACAGCCTAACCCAAGACTGTGTAAGACGAATATGCCGGCATTTTGCGGGAATATTCTTCAAAAAACGCCGCGCAGAATCGTTAAACTCGCGCCCTTTTTCCGCGCCCGCGCTGCGCGTCATGGAAGTTGGTTTGCTCATGAAAGTTGTTGCTCCCACGTGTTTTGCGATGTTGCTCCAGAGCCTGCCGGGCCTGCAGCAAACTGCCCTGGCCGAAGATGCCCTGCTGATCCTCGACCCCAGCGTGGTGACAGGTTCGCGCAGCGCCAGTCGCAGCTTCGACCTGCCCTACTCGGTGGACAGCATCAGCCGTGAGCAGATCAGCGACGGCCAGTTGGGTATCAATGCCTCGGAGGCCCTGTCCCGCGTGCCGGGGCTGGTGGTGCAGAACCGCCAGAACTACGCCCAGGACCTGCAGATTTCCTCCCGCGGCTTTGGCGCGCGCTCGGCGTTTGGCGTGCGCGGGATCAAGCTGATTGCCGATGGCATCCCCGCCAGCACCCCGGATGGCCAGGGCCAGGCCGCCACCTTCAACCTCGACACAGCGGACCGCATCGAAGTACTGCGCGGCCCGGCCGCCACCCTGTATGGCAGCAACGCCGGCGGGGTGATCCAGATGTTTTCGCGCAATGGCGAAGGCCCGCCCCGTATCGGCGCCGAAACCCTGTTTGGCAGCGACGGCCTGAACAAGAACCACCTCAGCGCCGAAGGCGCGGTGCAGGGCGCCGGGTTTGTCCTCGATGCCTCGCGCATGGACACCGACGGCTACCGCGACCACAGCAGCGCCCGCCGTGACCAGACATTCGCCAAGCTCAACCTCGAACCCGATGACGACAGCAAGCTGGCCCTGATCTATAGCAGCCTGGAGCAAAACGGCACCCAAGATCCGCTGGGGCAAACCTGGGCAGGCTACAAGGCCGACCCGCGCTCGGTAAACAGCAATGCCCTGGCGTACAACACGCGCAAGAGCATTGATCATCAGCAACTGGGGATGAATTACGAGCGGTACATTGGCGATGCGACGTTGCAGGTGAATGCCTATACCGGGCGGCGGAGTGTGATTCAGTATTTGTCGATTCCCAAGGGCACACCCACAAATGAGCTTGGCGGCGGCGGCGTGGTGCAATTCGACCGCAAGTTCTACGGCGGTGGCGTGCGCTGGATGCAGCCCATCGACAGCGTGCCGGGCGAATTGATGATCATCACCGGCCTGGACTTCGACCAGAGCGAAGACAGCCGTCACGGCTACAAGAACTACAACGGCATCACCTTCGGCGTGAAAGGCGAATTACGCCGCAATGAAATCGACACCGCCCGCAGCCTCGACCCGTACATCCAAGCCAACTGGGCCATCGAGCGCTGGACCCTGCAAGCCGGGCTGCGCCACAGCACGATGGAAATGGACGTGGATGACCAGTTCCTGAGCAACGGCGATGCCAGCGGCAATAAGACCTACCAGAAGAACACGCCCTCGATGAGCGTGATGTACGCCTTCACCCCAGACCTGCACGGCTACGTCAGCGCCGGCAAGGGCTTCGAAACGCCGACCCAGGCAGAGCTGGCTTACGCCCCTGGTGACATCGAAGGTTTCAACTTCGGCCTGAAGCCGTCAGAAAGCACTCAATATGAAGTGGGCTTGAAGGCGCAGGTGAACAACAGCACGCGGGTCAACGCTGCCGTATTCCAAATAGCTACGGAAGATGAGTTGGTGGTCAATGCATCGAAGGATGGACGCACCAGCTACCAAAACGCCGGCCGCACCCTACGCCGTGGCTTTGAGCTGGGCATCGAAAGCCAACTGAGCGAACAGTGGAGCGCCAACCTCGCCTACACCCGCCTGCAAGCCACCTACGACAGCAACTTCAGCAATAGCGGCAAAACCGTGGACAAGGGCAACTACCTACCCGGCGTCCCACAGACCACGCTCTTTGCCGAACTGAACTGGAAACCAAGGGACTGGGTGAGTACCGCCGTCGAAGGTATGTACCGCAGCAAGATCTATGTCGAAGACACCAACCAGAAGCATGCTGCTCCGGGTTACAGCGTTTTCAACTGGCGTGCACGCTTTGAGCAGAAGGTCGAACACTGGACCTTTCACCAGACCCTGCGCCTGGACAACCTGCTGGATCGCCAGTACGTCGGTTCGGTGATTGTTGGCGATGGCAACGATCGTTATTACGAAGCCGCGCCCGGCAGGTCGTGGTATGCGGGCGCAGGAGCCCAGTACAGTTTTTGAGTGATAAAAACCAATGGGCAAATAACATTGCCCATTTGGCTCCCACATTAATAACAGACACTTCCTATAACCCAGCCGCCACACTTTGGAAAAGCACCCACCAAAATCATAAAGAACTATAAACGCAAACACCTACTCAACTTTTGAGCAATCACCCATCAGCCTTTAATTGCCACTCTCCATTAGCCCCGTAAACCAGTTCATGATCTATGGGCTCTCGATAGGGATCACCAAAGTTCACATAACCGCCATCACCTTTGCCATTAGAGGCGGTTGGCTGCCATTCCTGGGTATCGGCGTTAAAAAATTCGGCGTCATCACCAGCGGTTGTGTCCTTTGGATTGCGGACACCCGACTGCACTTTATCTATCGGACTTGTTGGATTCACCGGATCTATCGGCTTATTTTTACCGGCCAGATCACTGTAAAAAGAAAACGGTTGAAAACCTGTTATCGAAGTCATTTGCACACTCCCGGAATTAACATTTCGATCACTCAACAAACATCTATATAAGATATTTTTATCAAGCGTCGATACAACCTATTAACCCCAACGAACAATGTCCAGAGCACTACTTAATCAAAATATTAAGTAATGCCCCTTGCCTTCGAAAACACTGTGACTTCCCAGACCTGAAAAAATCGCTACGACTTATGACGGCCTCACGCGGATCACCTAGCTAACGCGCTCACCTTGGGCAAGCGCTGATCAATCACGCGATACAAAGCACTATCAGCCGGCCAGTTGCGCATAAACCGCGCACGGTCCTTGGCAAACGCCGGCGCGAAGCTGCTCAGCGAGCCATGCTGACACATCGAATCCAGATCAATCAGCACCCAACGCCCTCCCTGCCAGAACAGGTTGCGCCCCTTGAAGTCGCCATGGCTGATCCGCTCGCGAATCAGTTCGCCAAACAGGCGCTCCAGGGCCAGCAGTTCAGGCTCGGGCACCTCGCCGCTGTCCACGTAAGGGGCCAGGTGCTCGATCAGGTCGGGCCCGGACAGGTGCTCGGTGACCAGATAAGCCCGGCCGCGCAGCCAGAAAAAGCGTCGTTCCAGAAGCGCCAGGGGCTTGGGCGTGGCAATCCCCAGGAATGTCAGGCGGTTGCCTTCGCTCCAGGCGTGCCAGGCGCGGCTGGGCCTCCAGAAGCGCCTGAGCCAGTGTGTAAAACCCTTGATGTTGTAGCGTTTGATCACCAGCGGCCGCCCCGCGACATCCACCCTGGCCACCGTGGCCGAGGCGCCGGCCTTGTACATCTGGCCCTGGTCGATCAGCCCATCGACCTGTGCCAGTACTGGCAGCAGGGTGGCTTCTTCTTCACGCCGGATCGCCCGCAGCCCAAAGGCCCCGCGCACTACGCTGAACAAGGTGCACTCACGGCCGATCTTGCCCATGAAGTCTTTCAGGCGCCATGCGCGCACTTTGCGCACCTGTTTTTGCAAGGCTTCCAGAGGCAACGCGTGCTCGCCGTTGCTTAACAGGTAGTGCACCAGTAATTCTTCGGTAAACGGTTCGAGGTCGCTCGGTAACTGGGCAAAAAACACCCCGAGGTTTTCCAGCACCCGGTTGCGTGACAGGGGTTTACCCGCCTGCTCGACGCAGATGCCCCCCCCGTCGATCAAATACAGCTTGTCAGCCTGACGCATCAGGTTGTCCAGGTGCAGATCTTCCTGCCACAAACCCTTGGCGTGCATCTGGGCAATCGCACCCAGCGCTTGGGCCAGTACTGCCTGTTGCTCATCGGCCAAGAGCGGCAAGGCTTCGACTGCTGCCCAGGCGTCGGCCAGGCTTTGGGCCCCTTCCAGAAACTCGAACAGCAGCCAGCCACCCTCACCGTCTTGCAGGCCGTCGGCGAGCAACAGCGGGGTAGTGAGGCCTTGCTCGGCGAGCAGGCGCACGCCCTGGAGTTCGCGCTGGAAATGTCGCGCGGCGTTGCTACCCACCAGCAACTTGGCCAGCACCGGCCGGCCGCGCCAGATGGCCGCGCCCACATAACGCTGGCCGGGCAACACCCGCAACAGGCTCAGCAGCTGCAACTGCCCAGGGCCCGCTGCATCCGCCAACTCAATACTCAACGGCAGCGCGGGGGTGCGCCCGGCGTTTTTGAGTTCAGACAGCCGCATCAGCGGGCCTCCTTGTGACTGCGGCGCCCCGCCAGGTAAGTTGCCCAGGTATCCACCAGCGAACTGTCGACCGGCTGGTCGAGGTAAGCCGCCAGAAATTGCCGCACCTGCTCTGCGGTCCATGCCCCGGCACGGCGCAGCAGCGGCTCCAGATCCTTGACCCGATCACGCCGGCCCAGCAACAGCGGCCGGGTTTTTTCCAGGTCGATCAACTGCGCCGCGTAACCGTCGCCGGTGGCCTGCAGGAAGATGTGCTTGGGGTAAAAACAGCCATGCACCTGGCCGACACCATGGAGCTTGCGCGCCAATTGGCCGCAGGCCACGAGGATTGCGTGGTGCTGGGCTTCGCTCAGGGCCGGCCACTGCTCCAGGAGTGAATCCAGGTCATTCCAGCCATCCAGCGCGCGGGTCAGCAGCAAGGCGCGGTATTCGCCGGCAACTTTGCGCTCGCCATAAAAGGCGGCCTGCAAGGCTGGGATCGCCTTCTGCCGATAGCGGCTGATATTGCGAAACTCGCGGGCAAAGGTTGGCTCGCCAAACGGCCGATGCAGGGTGCGCGTCAGGTAGTTGCTCTGGCGCTTGAGGTAGAAGCCACGGCCCTCCAGCTCCAGGCGGAACACACTGCTCCAGCCGCCGCGACTGGTGTTGGGCTCGTCCACTGCATCCAGTTGCCTGGCCCACAGGGCATCGAAGTCAGCCAGGCCATTGCGCTCCAGCAAGGCCCGGTCTTCAGTTGCCAGGAAGTCGTTCATTCGCGTCCCTCGAAAAACTTCAGCACATGGCGGATCCGCTGTTTATCCGATGTGTTCAGGTGCTTGCGCCGACGATATTGCATGTAGAAGCGTAGGCGCTGGGTGGCCGACAAGTGGTATTTGGCGACCTTGTCCAGGCACGCCAAGTCCTTGGTGATCCGGTATTTGAGCCAGAAGCCGCGCCAAAAGTCGCCGTTGGGGCAGTCGATCAGGTACAGGGTTTGCTGGTCGTCGATCAACAGGTTGCG
Source organism: Pseudomonas sp. WS 5021 (assembly GCF_012985535.1). NCBI lineage: Bacteria > Pseudomonadati > Pseudomonadota > Gammaproteobacteria > Pseudomonadales > Pseudomonadaceae > Pseudomonas > Pseudomonas sp. WS 5021. Next base: position 92,327 of record NZ_JAAQWP010000006.1, read on the forward strand.
CCACTTCAAATCGTTGTGGGTAAACCGGTGGTCGTGCATGGTCCGGGTGTATTCGGCGAGCTGGCGGCTGACCTTGTCGACCCACGCCGGGTCGGACAATTGCGGGTCCTTGCGTTCGGCCAGGGCCGCCAGGTCTTCAGTGCGCGGCAACTCGCGGGTGATCATCGCCCCACGGTCATAGGCCAGGCCCTTGCGCTCCAGGCCCCAGGCCACGACTTCGGCCGTGGGGATGCCCCACTTGGCGAAGCGCTTGAGGTTCTGCCATTCGGACTTGACCCGTGGCTTGCCCAGGTAACGCCGCAAGCCTTTGCCGGCGCCGGTGTAGCGCTTGACGTAGTAGTTGACCCCACCGCGCTCCACGCGAATCACTTCGGACAGTGGGTCTCGGGTCAGCCGCTCGCCTTGCAGGGCGAACACCGCGTCGAGGCTACCAAAATCGTCCACAAGCTCCGAGTAAGCAGGTTCCAGGTTCCAACCCGCCATCAGAGCGCGCCTCCGTAGCGGATTTTACGGTCATAGAGTTTGCTGGCCTTGCGCTCCAGCCACTGCAGCAACGCGCCTTCCTCGGCCAGGATCTGGCGCAGGGGCTGCTGGAAGTAGCCCTTGAGGAAGCGCAATTTGTCGCGGCGGGTCAGGCCGATATCCAGGATCGAAAAATACAGGGCCGCCAGGTCCTTGTTGCGCCAGCGCTGACTGATGCGCGGCCGCACCTGGGCGCGGTGCAGGTCGATCACCGACAGCTTGAAGTCATCGGCCGTCACCGGCTTGTCGGTGTGCAGCAGGAAGTGGCAGATGTAGCAGTCACGATGGTTGACGCCGGCGCGATGCATCATCCCGGTCATGCGCGCCACTTCGGCAATCAGCGCGCGCTTGAGACGCGGCTCGGGCGGCTGCTTGAGCCAGTCCATGCTCAAGTCTTCCAGGCTGATGGTCGGCGCCAGCTCTTGGGTGACAATAAAGGAATGCTGGTCGGCCGGGTTGGCGCCACGTTCGCCGTAGGCCACGGCGGTCATGGTCGGGACGCCCACTTCGTGCAGGCGCTGGATCGCCTGCCACTCCTGCCCGGCGCCCAGCACCGGCAATTTGGCGGTGAACAGGTTCTTGAAGATTTCACCCCAGCCGATGCCACGGTGGATTTTCACAAAGTAGCCGCGTCCATCCACCTCGGTGCGCAAGGTGCGACGGGCTTCCAGTTCACGGTAAACCTCACCCTCCAACAGCTCGACTTCGGCGAACGCATCGCGCCCGGCCCAAAGGCTCTTGAACGGTTCGGCAAGAATCAACTTCATCAGTGTTGCTCCGCCAGAATTACATCCGCAGCGTGCTGCGGCATGCTATAGAGGTCGGCCGTCTCGGCGAAGGCCAGACCATTGCGGCTCCAGGCCGCACGTTGCTGCTGATCACTGAGCATCCCGGCCAGGTACTGGTTGAGCTGGGCCTGCTCGAAAGGCTCGTCAAGCACACGCCCGCAATCGGCCTCGCTGATGTAATGGGCATAACCACACACCGCCGTGACCAATACCGGCAACCCGGCCACCAGGGCTTCGAGCAGCACGGTCCCGGTGTTTTCGTTGTACGCCGGGTGAATCAACAGGTCGGCGCCCAGCAAAAAACGCGGGATATCGCTGCGCCCCTTGAGGAACTGCACATTGTCGCCCAGGCCAAGGGTAGCACTCTGCAATTGGAATACTTTGGGGTCGTCCTGGCCAATTACAAACAGACGGGTGCGCTTTTTCAGGTCTGGCGGCAGTGCGGCCAGTGCCTTGAGGCTGCGATCCACGCCCTTGGTCTTGAAACCCGAGCCGATCTGCACCAGCAGCAAGTCATCGTGCGCAAGGTTGAATTCGGCGCGAAAGCCTGCGCGGATCTCGTCCGCATTCGGCGGCGCCCGACGGTCCTGGGCGATACCCGGCGGCAGCAGGTGGAAGCGCGCCAGCGGCGTGTCGTAGTGCTTGATAAACAGCGGCTGCTGGACCTCGGAGATCATCAGCACTTGGGTCTTGGCGTCCTTGGCAAACACCGCCCGCTCGTACTCGGCAAAGTGCCGGTAGCGGCCGAAGCTGCGATACAGCGAGTGCCGCAGGTTCTGCGCCTTGTCTTCAAAACAGCCGTCTGCCGCGTAGTACACATCCAGGCCAGGCATTTTGTTGAAGCCGATCAAGCGGTCCACCGGGCGCTTGGCCAGGTCGGCCTGCATCCAGGCGGTCAACTTCTCGTTGCGCCGATGGTTGAAGAACGCCTTGACCGGCGCCACCAGCACTTCAAAACCTTGGGGCACGTCGCCTTCCCAGATCAGGGTGTAGACACGGATCTGGTGGCCGCGCTGCTGGCACTCCAGGGCGATGCGCATGAAATCGCGCTGCAAGCCACCAAAGGGGAAATATTTGTACAGTACAAATGCCAGTTGCATCAGTGCAGCTCCTCAGCCAATAACAACGTGCTCAGTCGGCTGGCCACACGCTCAGGGTTCAGGCGAGTGAAGCACAACGGCCACTCGCGCTTGAGATCAAACCGGCGCTGGTCTTCAGCGGTCGGTTGGTAGGTGCATTTCTTTTGCAGGCAGGGCGCGCAGGGGAAATCGCTGCCCAGATGGATCTGCGCCTTGCCGTATGCACCGGTCAGGCCCGGATTGGTCGGGCCGAACAGGGAAATTGTCGGCACATCCAGCGCGGCGGCCAGGTGCCCGAGGCCGGTATCCACCGCCACACAGGCCCTGGCGCCGGCCAGTACCCGCGCCACACCGGCCAGGTTCAGCTTGGGCAGCACCTCGGCGTTGGCCAGGCCTTGGGCCAGGCGCTCGGCGCGGGCTTTTTCGGCGGCATTGCCCCATGGCAACTTCACGTCCACCCCCAGGCTGCCCATGCGTTCGGCCAGGTCACGCCAATAGGCTTCGGGCCAGTGCTTGGTGTCCCAGGTGGTGCCGTGCAGCAGCAGCACAAAGGGCTTCTTCGGCGGCAGGCCCAGCAGTTTTTCGGTGCTCAGGCCGTAATCCCCCAAGCCTTTGGGCAGGTCATAGCCCAGGGCTACGGCGAACAACTGGCGCAGGCGCTCCACTGCATGCTGCCCACGCGCAACCGCCAGGCGCCGGGAATAGAAGCGCGCGGCGATGGGTTCGCGGGCTGAATTTTTGTCAAAGCCCGCCACCGGCGCCCGCACATAGCGGGTCAGCCAGGCGCTTTTCAGCAGGCCCTGGGCGTCGATCACCAGGTCGTACTTGGTCGATTGGATCTGCTTCTTGAAGCGGCGCCATTCGCCGCTCTTGAAGGTCTGCCAGAGGTTCTTGCGCCAGCGGCGAATCGCCACTGGGATCACCTTGTCCACCGCCGGATGCCAGGTGGGGATTTCGGCGAAGCCTTCTTCCACCACCCAGTCGAAACGGATCCCCGGGATCGCCCGGGCCGCGTCGGTCAATGCCGGCAAGGCGTGGATCACATCGCCCAGGGATGAGGTCTTGATTACCAGTACCCGCAACTCAGTGAACCTCGACCACGTTGCCCTGCAAGCGCTGCAAGGCTTGGGCTACCGAGTCGGGCAGCAACTGGCGCAGGCAGTTGTAGTGGCCGAAACGGCAGGTGCGGTCAAAGCACGGGCTGCACTCCAGGCCCAGGCGCACCACCTCGACCTTGTCGGCCAACGGCGGCGTGAAGCCTGGCGAGGTGGAACCGTACACCGCCACCAGCGGGCGATTCAGCGCGGCGGCCACGTGCATCAGGCCAGAGTCGTTGGACACCACCGAGTCGGCACAGGACAGCAGGTCGATCGCCTCGGCCAGGGACGTATCGCCACTGAGGTTGACCGCTTCTTCGCGCAGGCCGGGGATCAGGCGCTGGCGGATGTCCTCGCCCACCGAATGATCGTTTTTCGAGCCAAACAGCCAGACTTGCCAGCCTTCGCGGATTTTCAGCTCGGCAACCTTCGCATAATGCTCCGACGGCCAGCGCTTGGACTCGCCAAACTCGGCGCCTGGGCACAGTGCCAGCACCGGGCGGTCGAGGCTCAGGCCGAACTTGGCCAGGGCTGCATCGCGGGTGACCGGGTCGATTTGCAGGCTCGGCCGTGGATACGGTGTCGGCAGCTCGGCATTGGCCGCATAGGCCAGGGCCATGAAGCGCTCGATCATCAGCGGGTAGCGGGCCTTGTCGAGCTTGCGCACGTCGTTGAGCAGGCCATAACGGAACTCGCCGCGCCAGCCGGTACGCTTGGGGATGCCGGCGAAGAACGGCACCAGGGCCGACTTCATCGAGTTGGGCAGCAGGATCGCCTGGTCGTACTGGCCGGCCAGGGACTTGCCGATCCGCCGCCGGGTCGCCAGTTCCAGCGCGCCATGGCCGAGCGGGAAGCTCAAGGCCTGCCGTACTTCGGGCATGCGCTCCAGGATCGGCCGGCTCCACTCGGGGGCGAGCACGTCGATTTGGCAGTCGGGATGACGCTGTTTCAGGCACTGGAACAGTGTCTGCGCCATCACCATGTCACCGACCCAACTGGGCCCAACGATCAGAATATTCATGTAGTTTCCACAAACGATTCGGGGAGGCTCATGCCTCCCCGCCTCGATAATTACTGTAGGTCACGGTGTGTGGGGGAGCGTGCTTGCCCGCGATAGCATCACCGCGTGCTGTCAGCCAGACCGCAGCGCCTGCATCGCGGGCAAGCCCGCTCCCACATAAAGCCGGTCTCCACATTCAATTGGGGTCGCTGTAGTGTTTTAGCTTAACCCCAGTTCTTGCCAGATCCGTTTCACCTGGCGCCGTTCGTCAGCAAACTGATCCCCGGCAACCACCCCCGCCTCGTTCTGCAAGGCCTGGCGATGAGCCGCCGAGCGGTAGGCCTTATACACCTCACGCAACAGGTGGGCATCGGCGGCGGGCATCAGCCCGACCTGCTCCAGGCCTTCCAGGATGCGGATATTGTCGGTGTAGCGCAGTAACGATGGATGCTGCGCAGACCACGCCAAAGCGGCGTATTGCACCATAAATTCAATATCGACGATACCTCCGGCGTCCTGCTTGAGATCGAACAGCGCCGTGGGCTCGAAGGCGTTCGCCGCCGTGCCGGCCCCGGTCGACTTGGTGCCCAGGTTATCGCGCATCTTGGCACGCATCTCGCTGACCTCCTGGCGCAGCTTCGCCAGGTCCTGCGTGCGGCCCAATACCTGCGCGCGCACGTCTTCAAACGCGCGGCCCACGTCCTGGCTGCCGACCAGCACCCGCGCCCGCACCAGGGCTTGATGTTCCCAGGTCCAGGCCTCGTTTTCCTGATAACGGGCAAAAGCCCCCAGGGAGCTGACCAGCAGCCCGGATGCGCCAGAAGGTCGCAGGCGCATGTCCACTTCGTACAATTGCCCGGAGTTGGTCTGGGTGGTCAGCAGGTGAATGATGCGCTGGCCCAGGCGAGTAAAGAACTGCGCGCCATCGATCGGCTTGGCGCCGTCGGTTTCGGCCTGCGGGTCACCATCGTGGATAAACACCAGGTCCAGGTCCGAGCCATGCCCCAGCTCGATCCCGCCGACCTTGCCATAGCCGACGATGATAAATCCGGGGTCGCACAGGGTGCCGTCCAGGCGTTGCGGCGTGCCGTGGCGCGCCACGGTCTGGCGCCAGGCCAGGGCCAGCACCTGCTCCAGAATGGCCTCGGCGAGCCAGGTCAGGTAATCGCTGACCTTCATCAGCGGCAGGCTGCCGGCGATTTCCGAAGCGGCGACCCGCAGGCGGTGCGCCAACTTGAAGTGGCGCAGGGCTTCCATCTGCTGCTCAAGGTCATCTTCGGGGATGCGCGTGAGGCGCTCGCGCAGTTCGGCGGCCAGTTCCGGCGCCAAGGGCGGCTTGAACAGGCGGCCTTCGTTGAGCAATTCGTCCAGCAGCAGCGGGAAGCGGGTGATCTGCTCGGCAATCCACGGGCTGGCGGCGCACAGGGTCAACAGCCGACGCAGGGCGTCAGGGTTTTCCGTCAACAGCACCAGATACGCAGAACGCCGCGCGACAGCTTCTACCAGCGGCAGTACGCGCTCCAGCACCAGGTCCGGGTTGGCGTGTTCGACGGCCTGGGCCAGCAGGCGCGGGATAAACGCATCCAGGCGCTCACGTCCCAGGCGCTGCATCGCCCGCAGTTGCGGGCTGCCGCGCAGGCTGGCCAGGGCTTTCAGGGCCTTGGGCGCATCGGCAAAGCCGCCTTCGGCCAATTGGCGACAGGCGGCCTCCTCATTTTGGGATTCTTCCCACAAGGGCAGCCACTCGCCGCCGACCACCAATTCGCTTTCCACCCCCTCCTCTTCGTCCGGATCAGCGATCACCTGGCGGAAATGCCAATCCACCCGGCCACGCCAGTACATCAACTGCCCGTGGAACGCGGTCCAGTCGGCAAAGCCCAGCATGAACGCGATCCGCGCCTGGTCTTCATCACTGTGGGGCAACATCTGGGTCTGGCGGTCGGCGATGGCCTGGATCGCATGTTCGGTGTAGCGCAGGAACTCATAGCCGCTGCGCAACTCGGCAATCACCGCCGGCGGCAGGTAGCCCTGGCCTTCCAGGGTGCCCAGCACCTTCAGCAAAGGCCGCTGTTGCAGGCTCAGGTCGCGGCCGCCGTGAATCAGCTGGAACGCCTGGGCGATAAATTCCACCTCACGGATGCCGCCCGCGCCCAGCTTGATGTTGTCGGCCATGCCCTTGCGCCGCACTTCCTGCTGGATCAACTGCTTCATGGTGCGCAGCGCTTCGATCGCAGAAAAGTCCAGGTAGCGTCGATAGACGAACGGGCGCAACAGGTCGAGCAATTGCGCGCCGGCCACCTGGTCGCCGGCCACCACCCGCGCCTTGATCATCGCGTAGCGTTCCCAGTCGCGGCCCTGATCCTGGTAGTACTGCTCCAAGGCATTGAAACTCAGCACCAGCGCCCCGGCGGAACCGTAGGGCCGCAGGCGCATGTCGACCCGGAACACAAAGCCGTCGACGGTCATCGGGTCCAGGGCCTTGATCAATTTCTGGCCCAGGCGGATGAAGAATTCCTGGTTGTCCAGGGCACGCTTGGCCCCCACGGTCTCGCCGCCCTCGGGGTAGGCAAAGATCAAGTCGATGTCCGACGACAGGTTCAACTCCACCGCGCCCAGCTTGCCCATGCCGAGGATGACCATCTGCTGCGGCTCGCCGCTACGCCCGCCGGTGGGCGTGCCGAATTGCGCGCAGTGGCGCTGGTACAGCCACTGGTAAGCCTGGTCGATGCTGGCGTCGGCCATGTCCGACAGGTCGCGGCAGGTCTGCACCAGGTCCGCCTGTCGGGTCAGGTCGCGCCAGATGATGCGCACTTGCTGGCGGGTGCGCTGGCGGCGCAGCACGCGACCCAGTTCGTCTTCTGTTTGCGCCTGTTGCACGGCTGCGGCAATCTGCCCACACAGCTCATCGGGCGCAAAGCCCCGATCCAGCTCGCCCCAGGCCACCAGCTCAAGCAACATCAAAGGGTCACGAACACTCTGTTCAATCACAAAGTCACTGGCGGCGCACACCCGGGCGAAGTCGGCCCAACGTTGCGGCGTCCACGCGGACAGGCCATGATCGGCATCCAGCATGGCCACCGCGTCACGAAATGACTGCTCGGCCCGGCTGGCAAATGGCAACAGAATGGCTGGGAGTTCAACCAGCATTGGAAGGCTCATGGTCTATCCTTGATCGGCGCGTAAATGACTTGTAGCTGTGAACGCAAGAACCACGCTCGATGAAGGACTGTCGAACAAAGGTTAGAAATAGCTGAAAATTCTTTAATTTTGGCAGGCAACATTAAACTTCTACCTTTTCTTGTTCGCAAAAGATCAACAATAACGATTATGCTCACCAGCCAGACCGAGCCATACGCTCAGTCTTGTGTAGTTTTACTACTCGTATATACATTCGAAAGGCTGAAATGGCCGACGATTTGTAGTAAAACTACAGGACGCCGAAGCAACCTTCGGCCATCCAAGAATTTATGTCGTCTGCCCACAAGGCCAGTCGCAAACTTCAGGCAACCGATTCTGGTAGCCTTTCCGCCCTGGAGCAAGCCATGCAAGACCTCGATCCCGTCGAAACCCAGGAATGGCTGGACGCCCTGGAATCGGTTCTCGACAAAGAAGGCGAAGACCGTGCGCATTACCTGATGACCCGTATGGGCGAACTCGCGACCCGCAGCGGCTCGCAACTGCCCTACGCCATCACCACGCCATACCGCAACACCATCCCCGTTACCCACGAAGCACGCATGCCTGGCGACCTGTTCATGGAACGCCGCATTCGCTCGCTGGTACGCTGGAACGCGATGGCGATGGTTATGCGCACGAACTTGAAAGATTCTGACCTGGGCGGTCACATCTCCAGCTTCGCTTCCAGCGCAACCCTGTATGACATCGGCTTCAACTACTTCTTCCAGGCCCCGACCGAAGAACACGGCGGCGACCTGATCTACTTCCAGGGCCACACCTCGCCAGGCGTCTACGCCCGTGCGTTCATGGAAGGTCGCATCACCGAAGACCAGATGAACAACTTCCGCCAGGAAGTCGACGGTGGCGGCCTGTCGTCGTACCCGCACCCTTGGCTGATGCCTGACTTCTGGCAGTTCCCGACTGTATCCATGGGCCTGGGCCCGATCCAGGCGATCTACCAGGCACGCTTCATGAAGTACCTGGAAGCCCGTGGCTTCATCCCCGAAGGCAAGCAGAAAGTCTGGTGCTTCCTGGGCGACGGCGAGTGCGACGAGCCGGAATCCCTGGGCGCCATCTCCCTGGCCGGCCGCGAGAAGCTGGACAACCTGATCTTCGTCATCAACTGCAACCTGCAGCGCCTCGACGGCCCGGTTCGCGGCAACGGCAAGATCATCCAGGAACTCGAAGGCGTGTTCCGCGGTGCCCAATGGAACGTGACCAAAGTCATCTGGGGCCGTTTCTGGGACCCACTGCTGGCCAAGGACGTCGACGGCATCCTGCAACGCCGCATGGACGAAGTCATCGACGGCGAGTACCAGAACTACAAGGCCAAAGACGGCGCGTTCGTACGTGAACACTTCTTCAACACGCCTGAACTCAAGGCGATGGTTGCCGACCTGTCCGACGACGAGATCTGGAAACTCAACCGTGGCGGCCACGACCCGTACAAGGTCTACGCGGCATACCACGAAGCGGTCAACCACAAAGAACAACCGACCGTCATCCTGGCCAAGACCATCAAGGGTTATGGCACCGGTGCCGGCGAAGCGAAGAACACTGCGCACAACACCAAGAAAGTCGACGTCGACAGCCTGAAGTTGTTCCGCGACCGCTTCGACATCCCGGTCAAGGACGAAGAGCTGGAGAACCTGCCGTTCTTCAAGCCCGAGCCAAACAGCGCCGAAGCCCGCTACCTCAGCGAGCGTCGCACTGCACTGGGCGGTTTCGTGCCACAGCGCCGCGCCCAGAGCTTCAGCGTACCGACGCCACCACTCGATACCCTCAAGGCTATCCTGGACGGCTCGGGCGACCGTGAGATCTCCACCACCATGGCCTTCGTGCGGATCCTCGCGCAGCTGGTCAAGGACAAGGAAATCGGCCCGCGCATCGTCCCGATCATCCCGGACGAAGCCCGTACCTTCGGTATGGAAGGCATGTTCCGCCAGTTGGGCATCTACTCCTCCGTCGGCCAGCTCTACGAGCCAGTCGATAAAGACCAGGTGATGTTCTACAAGGAAGACAAGAAGGGCCAGATCCTCGAAGAAGGCATCAACGAAGCGGGCGCAATGAGCTCCTTCATCGCTGCCGGTACTTCGTACTCCAGCCACAACCAGCCGATGCTGCCGTTCTACATCTTCTACTCGATGTTCGGCTTCCAGCGTATTGGCGACCTGGCCTGGGCAGCAGGCGACAGCCGTACCCGTGGTTTCCTGATCGGCGGTACTGCCGGGCGGACCACGCTGAACGGCGAAGGCCTGCAACACGAAGACGGTCACAGCCACATCCTGGCTGCCACCATCCCGAACTGCCGCACCTTTGATCCAACCTACGGCTACGAGCTGGCGGTGATCATCCAGGACGGCATGAAGAAGATGACCGAAGAGCAGCAGGACGTTTTCTACTACATCACCGTGATGAACGAGTCCTACCAGCAACCAGCCATGCCGGCCGGTGTTGAAGAAGGCATCATCAAGGGCATGTACCTGCTCGAAGAAGACACCAAGGAAGCGGCACACCACGTCCAGCTGATGGGCTCCGGCACCATCCTGCGCGAAGTGCGTGAAGCGGCGAAGATCCTGCGTGAAGAGTTCAACGTCGGTGCTGACGTATGGAGCGTTACCAGCTTCAACGAACTGCGTCGCGACGGCCTGGCCGTGGAACGCAGCAACCGCCTGCACCCAGGCCAGAAGCCTGCGCGCAGCTACGTCGAAGAGTGCCTGACCGGCCGTAAAGGTCCAGTCATCGCCTCTACCGACTACATGAAACTGTTTGCTGAACAAATTCGCCAGTGGGTCCCGTCCAAGGAATTCAAAGTCCTGGGCACCGACGGTTTCGGCCGCAGTGACAGCCGCAAGAAGCTGCGTCACTTCTTCGAGGTCGACCGTCACTTCGTGGTGTTGGCAGCCCTGGAAGCCTTGGCTGACCGTGGTGAAATCGAACCCAAGGTGGTAGCAGACGCTATCGTCAAGTTCGGGATCAACCCGGAAAAACGCAACCCACTGGACTGCTGAGGAGATTTTTTGTGAGCGAACTCATTCGCGTACCTGACATCGGCAGCGGTGAAGGTGAAGTAATCGAGCTGTTTGTAAAGGTCGGCGACACCGTCGAAGCCGACCAGAGCATCCTGACCCTGGAGTCGGACAAGGCGAGCATGGAAATCCCTGCTCCCAAGGCTGGCGTGGTCAAGAGCCTGAAAGTGAAGCTGGGCGACCGCCTGAAAGAAGGCGACGAACTGCTGGAGCTGGAAATCGAAGGTGCCGCTGATGCGGCCCCGGCGGCGGCGCCTGCTGCCGCTGCTGCACCGGTGCAGGCTGAAAAGCCAGCGGCGGCTGCCGAGGCCCCTGCGGCCCCGGCCGCTGCACCGGCGGCGGCGACTGTCCAGGACATTCACGTCCCGGACATCGGTTCGTCGGGCAAGGCCAAGATCATCGAGCTGCTGGTCAAGGTCGGCGACACTGTCGAAGCCGACCAGTCGCTGATCACCCTGGAGTCCGACAAGGCCTCCATGGAAATCCCATCGCCGGCTGCCGGCGTCGTGGAAAGCATCGCGGTCAAGCTCGAAGACGAAGTCGGCACTGGCGACTTCATCCTCAAGCTGAAAGTACAAGGCGCTGCGCCTGCTGCTGCCCCGGCGCCGGCCGCTGCTCCTGCTGCCAAGGCTGAAGCTGCACCGGCTGCCGCCGCCCCGGCTCCTGCGGCAAAAGCCGAGGCCGCACCGGCCCCGGCGGCTGCCCCAGCGCCAAGTGGTGCCAAGGCTCACGCCGGCCCTGCCGTGCGTCAACTGGCCCGTGAGTTCGGCGTCGAACTGAGCGCTGTCAGCCCTACCGGCCCACACGGTCGTGTGCTCAAGGAAGACGTGCAGGTCTACGTCAAATCCATGATGCAGAAGGCCAAGGAAGCTCCGGCTGCCGGCGCTGCTACCGGTGGCTCGGGCATTCCGCCGATCCGCACCGTAGACTTCAGCCGCTTCGGCGAAATCGAAGAAGTGCCGATGACGCGCCTGATGCAAATCGGCGCAGCCGGTCTGCACGCCAGCTGGCTGAACATTCCGCACGTGACCCAGTTCGACCAGGCCGACATTACCGACCTGGAAGCTTTCCGCGTTGCGCAGAAAGCCGTGGCCGAAAAGGCCGGCGTGAAACTGACCGTGCTGCCACTGCTGCTCAAGGCCTGCGCGCACCTGCTCAAGGAACTGCCGGACTTCAACAGTTCGCTGGCACCAAGCGGCAAGGCGATCATTCGTAAGAAATACGTGCACATCGGCTTCGCGGTCGACACCCCGGATGGCCTGCTGGTACCGGTCATCAAGAACGTCGACCAGAAGAGCCTGCTGCAACTGGCTGGCGAAGCGGCTGCACTGGCTGCCAAGGCCCGCGACAAGAAGCTGACTCCGGACGACATGCAAGGCGCCTGCTTCACCATCTCCAGCCTCGGGCACATTGGCGGTACTGGCTTCACGCCAATCGTCAACGCGCCGGAAGTGGCGATCCTTGGTGTTTCCAAGGCCACCATCCAGCCTGTGTGGGACGGCAAGGCCTTCCAGCCGAAGCTGATGCTGCCACTGTCGCTGTCCTACGATCACCGTGTGATCAATGGCGCGGCCGCTGCACGCTTCACCCAGCGCCTGAGCCAGTTGCTCAACGACATCCGCACCATCCTGCTGTAAGCCGCAGCAGCCTCCCCTTCACCGGGGAGGCTGGTTGCAACGATTTCCGAGCGCCACGCTCGTACCTCAACCCCGCCAATTTGGCGGGGCTTTTTTTGCCTGTGGTTTGCAGGAGCCGGCTCCTACAGGGAATCGACAGACCATCTATCAGGCCGACTGTAGAAAACCGCCCTGCGGCCGATAACCCACTTATAGCACTTAGCCTTCATCCTCTCTTGTCAGTCCGCGCTGCATGATGCAACCTTGCCGCAGACAGCAGCAAAGAGGGCGATAGCCCGGCGCGATGCGCATTTTTCCAAGCGAGTTCCCCCATGAAAAGCCAACCCGATGTCGCCCGAACGGCGGCCGAGGTCGTGACGCAATTACCGGTGCCTTCGCGCCTCGGTATGCTGCGTTTCGAGCGGCTGAATGAGGCTAGCTGGGCGCTGCTATACCTCGACCCCAATTGTGAACGCCAATTCGGCTTGCCCGCAGTAGAGCTGTGCTCGCTGATCGGCTCGCCCTACGCCAGCCTGATGGAACCCCAGGCGCGCTATCAGTTGCACGACACGATCCAGCAGCAACTGACCACCAGCCCCCATTACCTGGTGCGCTACACCCTGCACACCAACGACGGCCCGCTGAGCCTGCTGGAGGTCGGCGAGGCCTACAAGCAACACAATCGCCACCTGCTGCGCGGCTACCTGATGGTGGTGGACGGTTTATTCAGCAACCTGGCGCCGCTGCCCGCCGCCGACCTGGAAGACCAGAACAGCCGCCTGCAGATCGCCCTGGAGCTCAACCAGCGCGCCCAACAGGAGCAGTTGCAGCACCTGGAGCGGGTGCGCGCCCAGCAGGAACTGATCCTGCTGCTGGCCCGCCAGCGCTACAGCACCAACAACTCCCTGCAAGAAGCCGCCGAACTGATCACCCGCAGTGCCTGTGACATCTACCAGATCGACTGCGCCAGCATCTGGAACCTCGAAGGCCAGCAGTTGGTGCCGATCTCTGCGTTTCATCGCGCCGACCAGCAACACCATATGCCGGCGCCGATTGATGCCAGTGGCTTCCCGGACTACCTCGAAGCCCTGCAGAGCAGCCGCGCCATCGATGCCGGCAATGCGATGCGCGACCCGCGCACCCGGGACATGGTCGAAAGCCTGCGGCCCATGGACATCCACGCCATGCTCGACGCCAGTATCCGCGTCGATGGCCAGGTGGTGGGCGTACTGTGCCTGGAACAAAGCGCTGGCACCCGGGACTGGTTGTCCGATGAAATCGCCTTTGCCGGCGAATTGGCCGACCAGTTCGCCCAGGTCATCAACAACCATAACCGGCGCACCGCCACCAGCGCCCTGCACCTGTTCCAGCGCGCCGTGGAGCAAAGTGCCAATGCCTTCCTGCTGGTCAATTGCGACGGCGTGGTGGAGTACGTCAACCCCAGTTTCACCGCGATCACCCAGTACAGCACCGAGGAAGTCCACGGCCATCGCCTGGCCCAGTTGCCGGCCCTGGAAAACCTCAGCGAACTGCTGTTCGACGCACCCTCCAGCCTTGCCAAGAGCAACAGTTGGCAGGGCGAGTTCAAGAGCCGGCGCAAAAACCTCGAACCGTACTGGGGCCAGCTGTCGATCTCCAAGGTGTATGGCGACAACCGCGAACTGACCCACTACATCGGCATCTACGAAGACATCACCCAGACCAAGCTGGCCCAGCAGCGTATCGAGCGCCTGGCCTACACCGACAACCTGACCAACCTGGGTAACCGCCCGGCGTTTATCCGCAACCTCGACGAACGCTTCGCCCGCGACAGCGACGCGCCCATCAGCCTGCTGCTGGTGGATATCGACAACTTCAAGCGGATCAACGACAGCCTCGGCCACCAGACCGGCGACAAGCTGCTGATCAGCCTGGCCCGACGCCTGCGCAACAGCCTCAATGCCGGTGGCAGCCTGGCACGCTTTGCCAGTAACGAATTTGCGGTGCTGCTCGACAACGCCGACCTTGAGGCCGGCCAGCAAATGGCCTGCCAGTTGCTGATGACCCTCGACAAACCGATGTTCGTCGACAACCAGTTGATCAGCGTCACCGGCTCCGTGGGCCTGGCCTGCGCGCCGCTGCATGGCCGCGACCCGCAGACCCTGATGCGCAACGCCGGCCTGGCGCTGCACAAGGCCAAGGCCAACGGCAAGCACCAGGTACAGGTGTTTACCGAGGCCCTGAATGCCGAGGCCAGTTACAAACTGTTCGTCGAAAACAACCTGCGCCGCGCCCTGACCCAGAACGAGCTGGACGTGTTCTATCAGCCCAAGCTGTGCCTGCGCAGCGGGCGCCTGCTGGGTATGGAGGCGCTGCTGCGCTGGAACCACCCGGAAAAGGGCATGATCCGCCCGGACCAGTTCATCAGCGTCGCCGAAGAGACCGGCCTGATCATCCCCATCGGCAAATGGATCGCGCGCCAGGCCTGCCGCATGAGCAAGCAGTTGAGCGCCGCCGGCCTGGGCAACCTGCAGGTGGCGATCAACCTGTCGCCCAAGCAGTTTTCCGACCCGGACCTGGTGGCCTCCATCGCCAGCATCCTCAAGGAAGAACAGCTGCCGGCCAACCTGCTGGAGCTGGAGCTGACCGAGGGCCTGCTGCTGGAAGCCACCGAAGACACGCGCCTGCAACTGGACCAGTTGAAGAGCTTTGGCCTGACCCTGGCCATGGATGATTTCGGCACCGGTTACTCGTCCCTCAGTTACCTGAAGAAATTCCCCATCGACATCATCAAGATCGACCGCAGCTTTATCCATGAGATCCCGGACAACCAGGACGACATGGAAATCACCTCAGCAGTGATCGCCATGGCGCACAACCTCAAGCTCAAGGTGGTCGCCGAAGGCATCGAGACCGCCGAACAACTGGCGTTCCTGCGCCGCCATCGGTGCGACGTCGGCCAGGGCTACCTGTTCGACCGGCCAATTCCCGGCTCCGAGTTGCTAGAGAAGCTCAAACGCTATCCGCGCGGGCCAATCGCCTGACAGCGCTGTAACACTCGGGCACACTGGTGGTCTGAACTGTTAACTCAACCTGACGAGAGGACTGATCATGGTCTTGCGCTCGGAAATCCTGGTGAATAAAAACGTGCTGCCTACTGCCGAACAAGCCTTGCCTGGCCGTGAAACCCCGATGAACCTGCCCGAGACGCACTTCGTCAACGGTAACCCGCTGCTGGGCCCGTTTATGGACGATGTGGGCTTTGCGATCTTTGGCCTCGGTTGTTTCTGGGGCGCCGAGCGCAAGTTCTGGCAGCGCGACGGCGTGGTCAGCACGGTGGTCGGCTACGCCGGCGGCTTCACGCCAAACCCGACCTATGAAGAAGTCTGCTCGGGCCTGACCGGCCATAGCGAAGTGGTGCTGGTGGTGTATGACCAGGCCAAGCTCAAGTACGAAGACCTGTTGAAGATGTTCTGGGAACTGCACAACCCGACCCAGGGCATGCGCCAGGGCAATGATATCGGCAGCCAGTATCGCTCGGTGATCTATGCCACCACGCCTGAGCAACTGGACGCGGCGCAGGCCAGTGCACAGGCTTATCAGGAAGAACTGACCAAGGCTGGCCTGGGCGAGATCACCACGCAAATCGACCAGGCGCCAACAGTGTACTTCGCCGAGGCCTACCACCAGCAGTACCTGGCGAAGAACCCGCAGGGTTACTGCGGGATCGGCGGTACTGGCGTGACCTGCCCGATCTGACCTCAAAAGCATCGCGGGCAAGCCCGCTCCCACATGGGATCGCATAACCATGTGGGAGCGGGCTTGCCCGCGATAGCAATCTAAAGAGCGATGCCGTTATTCGGCGATCAACCAATCCATCTGCCAGCCACCCTGGGTCTGCCCCAGTTTCTTTGACAGCCACGGCAGCAGCTCACGCAGTTCCTCCTCCAGCCCCCACGGCGGGTTGGCAATCGCCAGGCCCGAGCCGGTCAGGGTGTTGGGCGTGTCCAGCGGATGCACCAGCAATTCCACACGCAGCAGCTTCGGCGCGCCGGTGCCCGCCAGGTCCTGGTAGAAGCGGCGCAACATGCGCTGATCCTTCACCGGGTACCAGATCGCGGCGACCGTCTGGCGCATGCGACCCACGGCTTCCTTGAGGGAGGCGGCGCAGCGCTGCATCTCGTCGAGTTGCTCGAAGGGTGGGTCGATCAGCATCAACGCGCGCTTTTCCGGCACCGGCAGCAAGGCCCGTGGCACGTGCCAACCTTCGCCCAGATGGACCTTCACACGCCGATCGCCCTTCATGTTGTCCTTGAGCAACACACCGTCTTCGGGGTGTTTTTCGTTGAGCAGTACCCGGTCCTGGGGCCGGGTCAGGCGCCGCGCCAGCTCTGGCGAACCCGGGTAATAGTGCAATTGGCCATCCGGGTTCATCTCGTGCAGCACCCGCATGTAGTCGGCGGTCAGCGCCGGCAGGTCCGCCTCGCCCCACAGGCGGGCGATGCCTTCCAGGTATTCACCGGTGCGGTTGGCCTGGTCGCCTTGCAGGTCGTACAGACCAATCCCGGCGTGGGTGTCGAGATAGGCAAACGGCTGCTCCTTGCGCGACATCAGGGCGATGAGGCGGGTCAAGGTCAGGTGTTTGAAGACATCGGCATGGTTGCCGGCGTGAAAGGCGTGACGATAATTCATGGTTGCTCCTGCGCAGGGGGCGAAGTTTACCTTTTACGCGGGCAAAGGTGCAGGGCTGCATGCTGGGCGGTGCTTAGGTCGCAAATGTAGGAACAGCAGCGAAAACGTTCTAGCGAGTTATGTGCGAGCGGGCTTGCCCGCGATGCAGGCGACGCGGTATTACCCGTACTCTGCGCTGATGCCATCGCAGGCAAGCCAGCTCCTACCTTATCCGGGGCTGCCCATGCAATCCAGGGAGGTCAGTATCCACCATGAAAGACGCCACAATCGCATTGCATCACGGCTTCAAGTCGGACCCGACCACCAAGGCCGTCGCCGTGCCGATCTACCAGAACGTCGCGTTCGAGTTCGATAACGCCCAGCACGGCGCCGACCTGTTCAACCTCGACGTGCCCGGCAACATCTACACACGGATCATGAACCCCACCAACGATGTGCTGGAGCAGCGCATGGCGGCGCTGGAAGGCGGGATCGCGGCCCTGGCCGTGTCGGCGGGCAGCGCGGCGATCCACTATGCCATCCAGGCCCTGACCCGCGCCGGCGACAATATCGTCTCCACCCCGCAGTTGTACGGCGGCACCTACACCCTATTCGCCCACCTGCTGCCGAGCTTCGGCGTGGACGTGCGCTTCGCCCGTGATGACTCGGCCGAGGCCATCGCCGAGCTGATCGACGACAACACCAAGCTGGTGTACTGCGAAAGCATCGGCAACCCGGCCGGCAATATCGTCGACCTGCAGGCCCTGGCCGACGTCGCCCATGCCCGTGGCGTACCGCTGATGGTGGATAACACCGTCGCCACGCCGATCCTGTGCAAGCCGATCCAGTTTGGCGCGGATATCGTCGTGCATTCCCTGACCAAGTATGTCGGCGGCCACGGCAACTCCCTGGGCGGAGTGATCGTCGACAGCGGCACCTTCCCCTGGACCGACTACCCGCACAAATTCCCCGGCCTCAACCAGCCGGAGCCGGCCTACCACGGTGTTGTGTACAGCGAAAAATTCGGCCCGGCGGCCTTTATCGCCCGTGCCCGCACCGTACCGCTGCGCAACACCGGCGCAGCCTTGGCGCCAATGAACGCCTTCCTGCTGCTGCAAGGCCTGGAAACCCTGGCCCTGCGCATGGAGCGCCATACCGAGAACGCGCTGAAAGTCGCGCAGTTCCTGCAAGCCCACGAGCAGGTGGAATGGGTCAGCTACGCCGGCCTGCCGGATCACCCGCACCATCACCTGGCGCAAAAGTACATGCAGGGCAAACCCTCGGCGATCCTGTCCTTCGGCCTCAAGGGCGGCTATGCGGCCGGTGTGCGTTTCTACGATGCGCTGCAAATCTTCAAGCGCCTGGTGAATATCGGCGATGCCAAATCCCTGGCCTGCCATCCGGCGTCCACCACCCACCGGCAGATGAACGAAGACGAGCAAGCCAAGGCCGGGGTACGCCCGGAGATGATCCGCCTATCGGTGGGTATCGAGGCGGTTGAAGACCTGCTCGATGACCTGCAACAGTCACTGGACGCCTGACTCACCCGCGCACGCAGCCAGGCAAGGCTGGCGTGGCTGCGTGCGCTACAGGCAATTTCAGTAAATCCCGACACAAAAAAAGGCCCGCCATCCAAGAATGCGGGCCTTTTTCAGTTCACCTGGCCATCAAGGCCAATACGAACGCCTCATTTGTTGAGGTTGTAGTCTTTCTCGGCAGCAGTGAAGCGCTCAACCATACCGGCAGTCGGGGCGCCCATCTTGCTCACGAAGTAGATCGCCAGGCTGGCGAACAGGAAGCCTGGGATGATTTCGTACAGACCCAGCAGTTCGAAGTGTTTCCACACGATCACGGTGATCGCGCCGACCAGGATCCCGGCCAGTGCGCCGTTGCGGGTCATGCCTTTCCACAGGACCGAGATCAGCACCACAGGACCGAACGCAGCGCCGAAGCCGGCCCAAGCGTAGCTCACCAGGCCCAGTACGCGGTTTTCCGGGTTGGCGGCCATTGCGATCGCGATCAACGCCACCACCAGCACCATGATCCGGCCGACCCATACCAGCTCAAGCTGGGACGCGCCCTTGCGCAGGAACGCCTTGTAGAAGTCTTCGGTCAGGGCGCTGGAGCACACCAGCAGTTGGCAGCTCAGGGTGCTCATCACGGCAGCCAGGATGGCCGACAGCAGCACGCCAGCAATCCACGGGTTGAACAGCAGCTTGGCCAGTTCGATGAACACACGCTCAGGGTTTTCGGTCACGGGACTGGCGACTTCAGGGTGTGCCGAGAAGTAGGCAATACCGAAGAAGCCTACCGCCACGGTGCCGGCCAGGCACAGGATCATCCAGGTCATGGAGATACGACGGGCATTGGCAATCGACTTGACCGAATCCGCCGCCATGAACCGCGCGAGGATGTGCGGCTGGCCGAAGTAGCCCAGGCCCCAGCCCATCAGCGAGATGATGCCGATGAAGGTGGTGTTTTTGAGCATGTCGAAGTTGGTTGGATCGTTCGCTTCGATAGCCAGGAACGTGGTATCGACACCGCCGGTGGCCAACAGCACGATGATTGGCGTGAGAATCAACGCGAAGATCATCAGCGTAGCTTGTACGGTATCTGTCCAGCTCACTGCCAGGAAACCACCGATGAAGGTGTAGGCAATCGTCGCCGCAGCACCGGCCCACAGCGCAGTCCCGTAGGACATGCCAAAGGTGCTTTCGAACAGACGCGCACCCGCGACGATGCCGGAGGCGCAGTAGATGGTGAAGAACACCAGGATCACTACCGCCGAGATAATCCGCAGCAGGCCGCTTTTGTCTTCAAAGCGGCTGGAGAAGTAGTCCGGCAGGGTCAGGGCGTCGCCGTTGTGTTCGGTCTGCACGCGCAGGCGACCGGCCACAAACAGCCAGTTCAGGTAAGCACCGACGATCAGGCCGATGGCGATCCAGCTTTCCGATAGGCCCGACATGTAGATGGCGCCCGGCAGGCCCATCAACAACCAGCCGCTCATATCCGAGGCGCCAGCCGAGAGTGCGGTAACGACGCTGCCGAGGCTGCGACCACCGAGGATGTAATCGGAAAGGTTATTGGTGGAGCGATAGGCCATGAGACCGATCAGCACCATTGCGGCGATGTAGATCACAAATGTGATCAGGGTTGGATTACTTACGCTCATTGAGTTACGCCCTGGCTTTGTTTTTATGTAGCGGCGGTCTGTCAGCTCTTGTAGACGAAGCTGCATGCCGCGCATTTATGACTGACGTTTCCCCAGGAAAGCCATCAGCCGATGAACCGAACTTTACAATTGGTTGCACCTTGGCCGCGAATGCTATTCAACAAAGCAAATAAGGTGCAACCAGTTTCTTGAGAATTAGTTGCACCTGTAGGCGTTTTTCGGCAAATGGCAGTTTTTTGCTCCTTTTCGGAGCAAGAACAGCCAAATCCAGAAGTAAATGCACCAACAACAAGCCGATTCCGTCGAGTGAAAATGAATTCTGACGAGCAGTGCGGATTTCCTGAAGAAAATGGGTTGCACCCGGTTGCACCTCGTACGGCGCAAAGCTAATCTTGCGGCCAGCTGATGCCACGCAGTAGTGGCACCCATGAGGATAAAAATATGGCTACGACCACCCTTGGGGTCAAACTCGATGACCCGACCCGCGAACGCCTGAAGGCCGCCGCGACCTCCATTGATCGCACGCCGCACTGGCTGATCAAGCAGGCAATTTTCAATTACCTGGAGAAACTGGAGGGTGGTGCAACCCTGACCGAACTCAACGGTTCGGGCCTCAAGGACGCGGACGACGCCGGTGAGGTGCAGAACGACCACGCCCACCAGTGCTTCCTCGAATTTGCCGAAAGCATCCTGCCGCAATCGGTGCTGCGCGCCTCGATCACTGCCGCCTACCGCCGCCCTGAGCCGGAAGTGGTGCCGATGCTGATCGAGCAGGCCCGCCTGCCGGCCCAGATGGCCGAAGCCACCAACAAGCTGGCCGCCTCGATTGCCGAAAAACTGCGTAACCAGAAGAGCGCCGGCGGCCGTGCCGGTATCGTCCAGGGCCTGCTGCAGGAATTTTCCCTGTCGTCCCAGGAAGGCGTGGCGCTGATGTGCCTGGCCGAAGCGCTGCTGCGTATCCCTGACAAAGGCACCCGTGACGCGCTGATCCGCGACAAGATCAGCACCGGCAACTGGCAGCCGCACCTGGGCAACAGCCCGTCGCTGTTCGTCAACGCCGCCACCTGGGGCCTGCTGCTGACCGGCAAACTGGTCGCCACCCACAACGAGGCCGGCCTGACCTCCTCCCTGAGCCGCATCATCGGCAAGAGCGGCGAGCCGATGATCCGCAAGGGCGTCGACATGGCCATGCGCCTGATGGGCGAGCAGTTCGTCACCGGCGAAACCATCGCCGAAGCCCTGGCCAACGCGAGCAAGTTCGAAGCCAAGGGCTTCCGCTATTCCTACGACATGCTCGGTGAAGCTGCACTGACCGAACACGATGCACAGAAGTACCTGGCCTCGTACGAACAAGCCATTCACTCCATCGGCAAAGCCTCTCACGGCCGTGGGATTTATGAAGGCCCGGGCATCTCCATCAAGCTGTCGGCCCTGCACCCGCGCTACAGCCGTGCCCAGTACGAGCGCGTGATGGACGAGCTGTACCCGCGCCTGCTGTCCCTGACCCTGCTGGCCAAGCAATACGACATCGGCCTGAACATCGATGCCGAAGAAGCCGACCGCCTGGAGCTGTCCCTGGACCTGCTCGAGCGCCTGTGCTTCGAGCCGCAACTGACCGGCTGGAACGGTATCGGTTTCGTGATCCAGGCCTACCAGAAGCGCTGCCCGTACGTGATCGACTACGTGATCGACCTGGCACGCCGCAGCCGTCACCGCCTGATGATCCGCCTGGTAAAAGGTGCGTACTGGGACAGCGAGATCAAGCGCGCCCAGGTCGAAGGCCTGGAAGGCTACCCGGTCTACACCCGCAAGGTGTACACCGACGTTTCCTACATCGCCTGCGCACGCAAGCTGCTGTCGGTACCGGAAGTCATCTACCCGCAGTTCGCCACGCACAACGCCCACACCCTGTCGGCCATCTACCATATTGCCGGCCAGAACTATTACCCCGGCCAGTACGAGTTCCAGTGCCTGCACGGCATGGGTGAACCGCTGTACGAACAGGTTGTAGGCAAGGTTTCCGAAGGAAAGCTGAACCGTCCGTGCCGCGTGTACGCTCCGGTCGGCACCCACGAAACACTGCTGGCCTACCTGGTGCGTCGCCTGCTGGAAAACGGCGCCAACACCTCGTTCGTCAACCGGATCGCCGACCAATCCATCTCGATCCAGGAGCTGGTGGCCGATCCAGTGGCCAGCATCGAGCAGATGGCTACGCTGGAAGGCGGCTTCGGCCTGCCGCACCCGCGTATCCCACTGCCGCGCGACCTGTATGGCAGCGAGCGCGCCAACTCGGCCGGTATCGACCTGGCCAACGAACACCGCCTGGCGTCGCTGTCCTGCGCCTTGCTGGCCACCGCGCACAACAACTGGAAAGCCGCGCCGATGCTCGGCTGTGCTTCGAGCAATGAAGCCGCTGTGCCGGTACTGAACCCGTCCGACCTGCGGGATGTAGTCGGCCATGTCCAGGAAGCCACGGTCGAAGACGTGGACAACGCGATCCAGTGCGCCCTCAACGCCGCACCGATCTGGCAGGCCACCCCGCCGGCCGAACGCGCCGCGATCCTGGAACGTGCCGCCGACTTGATGGAAGGCGAGATCCAGCCGCTGATGGGCCTGTTGGCCCGCGAAGCCGGCAAGACCTTCGCCAACGCCATCGCCGAAGTGCGTGAAGCCGTGGACTTCCTGCGCTACTACGCAGTGCAGGCGCGTAACGACTTCACCAACGACGCCCACCGCCCACTGGGCCCGGTAGTCTGCATCAGCCCGTGGAACTTCCCGCTGGCGATCTTCAGCGGCCAAGTCGCCGCCGCACTCGCCGCCGGCAACCCGGTACTGGCCAAGCCGGCCGAACAAACCCCGCTGGTTGCCGCGCAAGCCGTGCGCCTGCTGCTGGAAGCCGGCATCCCGGAAGGCGTGCTGCAACTGCTGCCGGGCCAGGGCGAAAGCGTCGGTGCCCGCCTGGTGGGTGATGATCGCGTCAAAGGCGTGATGTTCACCGGCTCCACCGAAGTGGCGCGCCTGCTGCAACGCAACGTCGCCGGGCGCCTGGATGCCCAGGGCCGCCCAATCCCGCTGATCGCCGAAACCGGTGGCCAGAACGCGATGATCGTCGACTCCTCGGCCCTGACCGAACAGGTGGTGATCGACGTCGTGTCCTCGGCCTTCGACAGTGCCGGCCAGCGTTGCTCTGCCTTGCGCGTACTGTGCCTGCAGGAAGATTCGGCAGACCGCGTCATCGAAATGCTCAAGGGCGCCATGGCCGAATGCCGTCTCGGCAATCCGGAGCGCCTGTCCGTGGATATCGGCCCGGTAATTGACGCCGAAGCCAAGGCGGGCATCGAGAAACACATCCAGGCCATGCGCGACAAGGGTCGCACCGTGTATCAGGTGGCAATCGCCGACAGCGAAGAAATCAAGCGCGGCACCTTCGTGATGCCAACCCTGATCGAGCTGGAAAGCTTCGACGAGCTGCAACGGGAGATCTTCGGCCCGGTCCTGCACGTGGTGCGCTACAAGCGTAAGGAAATCGACCAGTTGATCGGTCAGATCAATGCTTCTGGCTACGGTCTGACCCTGGGCGTGCACACCCGTATCGACGAGACCATCGCCAAGGTGATCGACAACGTCCATGCCGGTAACGTCTACGTCAACCGCAACATCGTCGGGGCCGTGGTCGGCGTGCAGCCATTCGGCGGCGAAGGCTTGTCGGGCACCGGTCCGAAAGCCGGTGGCCCGCTGTACCTGTACCGCCTGCTGTCGACACGTCCTACCGATGCGATCGAGCAATCCTTCGTACGGGGTGACGCACTGGCCGCGCCGGATGTACGTCTGCGTGACGCCATGAGCCAACCGCTGACCGCCCTGAAAACCTGGGCCGAGAGCAATAAGTTCAGCGACCTGGGCGCCCTGTGCAACCAGTTCGCCGCGCAATCGCAAAGCGGTATCACCCGCCTGCTGGCCGGCCCGACCGGCGAGCGCAACAGCTACGCCATCCTGCCCCGCGAGCACGTTCTGTGCCTGGCAGAGGTGGAAGGCGATCTGCTGGCGCAACTGGCGGCGGTATTGGCTGTAGGCAGCTCGGCGGTATGGCCGGAAACTGACCTGACCAAGGCGCTGTTCCCACGGCTGCCGAAGGAAGTTCAGGCGAAGATCCAGCGCGTGGCCGACTGGACCAAGGACGAAGTGATCTTCGATGCGGTCCTGCACCATGGCGATTGCGACCAACTGCGCGGGGTTTGCCAGCAAGTGGCGCAGCGTAGCGGCGCGATTGTCGGGGTCAACGGCCTGTCTTCGGGCGAAACCAACATTGCGTTGGAGCGCCTGGTGATCGAACGTGCATTGAGCGTCAACACCGCTGCGGCGGGTGGTAACGCGAGCTTGATGACCATCGGCTAATCAATCCAGTGGGGCACCTGCAATGGGTGCCCCACTGCATTGCATGGGTCGAAACCGGATAAATGTGGGAGCGGGCTTGCCTGCGATAGTGGCGCGTCAGCCAAGCAAATATTGCCTGGTCTACCGCCATCGCCGGCAAGCCAGCTCCCACATTGACCGCGTCATACCTTTGCGCTGTGTTTTGCTGCTCCATCACCCAGATCAATCTTGCTATCGCGCCTCTATTCGCGCACTTAGACTGCGGCCTATTCCCACATAGGTAAGCCGCCATGTCCGAGACGCTCCTCAGTTCCCGCAATCTGGCTTTCGAGCTGTATGAAGTCCTCGATGCCGAGGGCCTGACCCAGCGCGAGCGGTTTGCCGAACATAATCGCGAAACCTTCGATGCCGCCATCGGCACTGCCCGCAGCATCGCCGAAAAGTACTTCGCCCCGCACAACCGCAAAGGTGACGAAAACGAACCGCGCTACGAAGACGGCCAGGCGATCCTGATCCCGGAGGTGAAACCTGCCGTGGATGCCTTCCTCGAAGCCGGCTTTCTGAATGCGGCGCGCAGTTTCGAAGCCGGGGGCATGCAACTGCCGACACTGCTGTCCCAGGCCTGCTTTGCGCATTTCCAGTCAGCCAATGCGGCTTCCACCTCGTACCCGTTCCTGACCATGGGCGCGGCCAATCTGATCGAAAGTTTTGGCACCGAGGAGCAGAAGCAGCGTTTTCTGCAACCGATGATCGAAGGCCGGTTCTTCGGCACCATGGCCTTGACCGAGCCCCATGCCGGCTCGTCGCTGTCGGATATCCGCACCCGCGCCGAACCGGCGGCGGACGGCACTTACCGGCTCAAGGGCAACAAGATTTTTATCTCCGGTGGCGACCACCCGCTGTCGGAAAACATCGTGCACATGGTCCTGGCCAAACTGCCGGACGCACCCGCCGGGGTGAAGGGCATTTCGCTGTTTATCGTGCCCAAGTTCCTGGTCAACGAGGACGGCAGCCTGGGCCAGCGCAATGATGTGCTGCTGGCCGGGCTGTTCCACAAGATGGGTTGGCGCGGCACCACTTCGACGGCGCTGAATTTCGGCGATAACGGCGAGTGTGTCGGCTATCTGGTGGGCAAGCCGCACCAAGGCCTGGCGTGCATGTTCCAAATGATGAACGAGGCACGGATTGGCGTCGGCATGGGCGCGGTGATGCTTGGCTACGCCGGTTACCTGTATTCCCTGGAGTACGCCCGGGAACGCCCGCAAGGCCGCCTGCCGGACAGCAAGGACCCGAACACCGCACCGGTGTCGATCATCCAGCACGCCGATATCAAGCGCATGCTGCTCACGCAAAAAGCCTATGTGGAAGGCGCCTTCGACCTGGGCCTGTACGCCGCGCGGCTGTTCGATGACACCACCACCCTGGACAACGAAACCGCGCGCAAGCAGGCCCATGAATTGCTCGATCTGCTGACGCCGATCGTCAAGTCCTGGCCCTCGGAGTTCTGCCTCAAGGCCAACGAACTGGCGATCCAGATTCTCGGCGGCCACGGCTACACACGCGAATACCCGGTGGAGCAGTACTACCGCGACAACCGTCTGAACCCGATCCACGAAGGCACCCACGGCATCCAGTCCCTGGACCTGCTGGGGCGCAAGCTGGGGCAAAACGGCGGCGCGGGTTTGAAGCAGTTGATTCGCCTGATCGCCGAGACGGGCGCACGGGCGCAGGAATATCCGTCACTCACGCCATTGCGCGAGCCGCTGGAGCAACTGGTGGCACGCCTGCAAAGGGTGACCCTGGGACTGTTGACGGATCTCGCCCAGGGCAAGGTCAACAGCAGCCTGGCGAACTCGGCGCTGTACCTGAAAGTGTTTGGGCATACGGTGATTGGCTGGCGCTGGCTGGAACAGGCGATCCGCGCCGAAGAAGGGTTGGCCAGGGGCAATGCGGCGGATGTGGCCTTCTATCAAGGCAAGCTGCAAGCGGCCCGGTACTTCCTGACCTGGGAAGTACCGGGCTGCCATCATGAACTGTCGATCCTGGAAACTCGGGACGATACGTGCCTGGCCATGCAGGATGAATGGTTCTGATCAGGGCTGGCCGATGGCCTTGGCAATCACGTCGACCGTGGCGCTGACTTGCTCTTGGTAACGGTCGAGTTCCTGCTGGTGACGCTGCTGCATGTCGATCTGCTCGGCACATAGATTCAGCGCCGCCAGCACCAGCAGTTTGTCGCCGATCAGGGTCGGGTACTTCTGCTTGGTGGTGGCCAGGGACGCCTTGAGCAGGGTCACGGCCTTGAGCAGGGTGTTGTCTTCCCCGTCCGGTGCCTTGATCGAGTAATCCTCACCGAGAATCGAAACGACCTTTATCCCTTCACTCATGCGCTCACAGGACCTGCGCTCACACGCTCAACCAACGCCTGGATACGGGCGGCGGTGGCGCCCTGCTTTTCTTCCTGTTCCATCAGGTTCAGTTGCAAGCTGTCGTTCTCATCCTTGGCGCGGGCCAGTTCCGCCTTGAGGGATTCGTTGGTGCCCAGCAATGCTTGATTCTGCTGCACCAGGTCACTGACCAGTTGTTCCAGTTGGCTGAGGGATGTTTCTAACATTTTGAATTCTCGGGCTTTTTCAAAGGGCGGTGACGATAAAGAAAATTCACCGTGGAAGCCAGGGTTATCCTGGCGCGCAGCCCCGATTTCACGGGTCAGGCCACGCTGTGGAGCCTTAGTGACTGCATTTACGCCATCTGGTTCCTGAATCCATTCCAATGCGCGCAAGGTGCGACAAAAGCGCACAGCCCCTCAAGACTTTAGTCGTATGTCCGATAGGTCATGCTTACCCCGCCTCAAAGCCGCACGGATCGCGCCTCTCCCAGGACCACTGCATGTCTCTTCGTAATATGAATATCGCGCCGCGCGCGTTTCTCGGCTTCGCGTGCATTGGTGCGCTGATGTTGTTTCTCGGTATTTTTGCGCTGAACCAGATGAGCAAGATCCGTGGCGCCACCGAAGACATCACCCTGCGCAGCGTGCCGAGCATTCGCGCGCTGGACGACTTCACCCAACTGACCCTGCGCCTGCGCGTGCTGTCCTACCGCTTGCTGACCAACCGCGAGCCGGATGTGCAACAAAAGACCCTGGAAGCCTTTGAATTGCGCAACCAGCAGATTCGTGCCGCCCAGAGCGTGTACGAAAAGCTGATCGACAGCCGCGAGGAGCGCTCGGCCTACGACGATTATGTGCGCCTGCTGGGCCAGTACCGGCAGATCGAAGAGCGGATGAAGAGCCTGTCGCGCAACAATCAGACCGAAGAGCTGCGCACCCTGCTCAACACCGAACTGCTGAGCAACTCCGAGGCGGTCAACGCGGTGCTGACGCGCCTGCTGGACATCAACAACTCGATGGCCAACGACAGCAACCAGAAAGCTGCCGATCAATATGATTCAGCCTTTGACCTGGTAGTGGCCCTGCTGGTGCTGGCCACGGCGCTGACTGTGCTGTTTGCCTGGCTGCTGACCCGCAGCATCACCCTGCCCATTGCCCAAGCCCTGGACGCCGCCGAGAACATTGCCGAAGGCAACCTGACCCAGCCGATCAAGGTCGATGGCGACGACGAAGCCGGCCGCCTGTTGCGCGCGATGAATAAAATGCAGGAGAAATTGCGCGACACCCTGCAGCGCATTTCCGGCTCGGCCACTCAACTGGCCTCGGCTGCCGAAGAGCTGAACGCCGTCACCGACGAAAGCGCCCGTGGCCTGACCCAGCAGAACAATGAAATCGAGCAGGCAGCCACCGCTGTCAACGAGATGACCAGCGCCGTCGAAGAAGTCGCGCGCAATGCGGTCAGCACCTCCGAGGCCTCGAAAAACGCCACCACCTCGGCGGGCGATGGCCGCGACCTGGTGCAGGAAACCGTCAGCGCCATCGAACGCATGAGCGGCGATGTACAGGGCACCGCCACCCTGATCGGCGCCCTGGCCGAAGAATCGCGGGATATCGGCAAGGTGCTGGATGTGATTCGCGGCCTGGCCGACCAGACCAACCTGCTGGCCCTCAACGCCGCCATCGAAGCGGCGCGTGCCGGGGAAGCCGGGCGTGGTTTTGCGGTGGTTGCCGATGAAGTGCGGGCCCTGGCCCATCGCACCCAGCAATCGACCAGTGAAATCGAGCGGATGATCGGCAGTATCCAGGCCGGCACTGAACAGGCAGTGGACTCGATGCGCAACAGCACCGAGCGCGCCGAGTCGACGCTCAATATCGCCAAAGGCGCAGGGATGTCCCTGGATACCATCAATAGCGCGATCATCGAGATCAACGAGCGCAACCTGGTGATCGCCAGCGCCGCCGAAGAGCAGGCCCAGGTCGCGCGGGAAGTGGACCGCAACCTGGTGAACATCCGCGACTTGTCGGTGCAATCGGCCACGGGCGCCAGCCAGACCAGTACGGCCAGCGGCGAGTTGTCACGCCTGGCGGTGGATTTGAATGGGATGGTGGGGCGTTTCCGCCTCTGAAATACAGTCACACCCTGTAGGAGCTGGCTTGCCTGCGATGGCAGGGCCGCGGTGAGCCTGATTCACCGAGGCGCTGCCATCGCAGGCAAGCCAGCTCCTACAAAAGCTTTTTGACAGCGCAGCAATTCAACAGGTTAGAATCGCTGGCACGCAGACTGCATGGTCAGTCTGCGCCTCGCCTTAATTCCGGAGTACTGCCTTTGAATGCGACGACCATCAACAGCCTGTTCTTGATCGGCGCGTTGCTGGTAAGTGCGAGCATTCTGGTGAGTTCTCTTTCGTCCCGCCTGGGGATCCCGATCCTGGTGATTATCCTGGCCGTGGGCATGATCGCCGGCGTCGATGGCGGCGGGATCATTTTCGATAACTACCCTACCGCGTACCTGGTGGGCAACCTGGCATTGGCAGTGATCCTGCTCGATGGCGGCTTGCGGACCCGGGTCGCGAGCTTTCGCGTGGCACTGTGGCCGGCCCTGTCGCTGGCGACCGTGGGGGTGTTGATAACCACCGGCCTCACCGGTATGGCGGCGGCCTGGCTGTTTGACCTCAATATCATCCAGGGCCTGCTGATCGGCGCCATCGTCGGCTCCACCGACGCCGCCGCCGTGTTCTCGCTGCTGGGCGGCAAGGGCCTGAACGAACGGGTCAGCGCCAGCCTGGAAATCGAATCCGGCAGCAACGACCCGATGGCGGTGTTCCTCACCGTAACCCTGATCGACATGCTCGCCAGCGGCCAGACTGGCCTGCACTGGAGCCTGTTGACCCACCTGATCCGCGAATTCGGGATCGGCGGCATTATCGGCCTGGGCGGCGGTTGGTTGATGCTGCAACTGGTCAACCGGATCAACCTGGCAAACGGCCTGTACCCGATCCTGGTGATCGCCGGCGGCCTGTTCGTCTTCGCCTTGACCAACGCCCTGCACGGCAGCGGCTTCCTCGCCGTGTACCTGTGCGGCCTGGTGATCGGCAACCGTCCGGTGCGCAGCCGCCACGGCATCCTGCATATGCTCGACGGCATGGCCTGGCTGGCGCAGATCGGCATGTTCCTGGTGCTGGGGCTGCTGGTCACGCCCCATGACCTGCTGCCCATCGCCCTGCCGGCCCTGGGCCTGGCGCTGTGGATGATCCTGTTTGCGCGGCCGCTGTCGGTGGCGGTTGGCCTGCTGCCGTTCAAGGCGTTCCATGGCCGCGAAAAAGTGTTTATCGCCTGGGTCGGCCTGCGCGGCGCGGTGCCGATCATTCTTGCGGTGTTCCCGCTGATGGCCGGCTTGCCCCATGCCCAGCTGTATTTCAACCTGGCGTTCTTCATCGTGCTGGTGTCGTTGCTGGTGCAGGGCACCAGCCTGCCGTGGGTAGCCAAGCTCTTGAAAGTAACGGTACCGCCCGAGCCCGCGCCGATTTCCCGGGCGGCCCTGGAAGTACACGTCACCAGCGAGTGGGAGTTGTTCGTCTACCGCCTGGGTGCCGAGAAATGGTGCATCGGCGCCGCCCTGCGCGAGCTGAAAATGCCCGAAGGCACGCGGATCGCCGCCCTGTTTCGCGGCCAGCAACTGCTCCATCCGTCGGGTAGTACGGTGCTCGAAGCCGATGATTTGCTGTGCGTGATCGGCCATGAACACAATCTCGCCGCCCTCGGCAAGCTGTTCAGCCAGGCGCCGCAACGGGGCCTGGACCTGCGCTTCTTCGGCGACTTCGTGCTCGAAGGCGACGCCCAGCTGGGCGCGGTGTCGGCGCTGTACGGGCTCAAACTCGACGGCATCGATCCGGACATGCCGCTGGGCCAGTTCATCACGCAGAAGGTCGGTGGCGCCCCCATCGTCGGCGACCAGGTGGAGTGGAACAACACCATTTGGACAGTCGCCGTGATGGACGGGAACAAGATCGGCAAAGTCGGCGTCAGATTCCCCGAAGGAAGTCGCCCGGCCCCCGGACTCTTCCTCTAAACTGCGGGGCGACGGTGTGCCATTGGCCATCAACACGCCCCCTATTCTTCATCTTGTTCGACCGGTCTCTATGACAATCCTGCGCACTTTTTTAGCCACTGCCCTGCTGGGCCTGAGTCTCTGCGTCAGCCCGGTATTCGCCGCCGACCCGCCAAGCATCGAAAGTGTGCAACAGACCCTGGACAAGCTGCCGGACCGCAAACTGCCTGACGCCGACATGAAGGCGCTGCAAAATGTGTTGCAGCAGACCCTGACGTTGCTGGGCAACAAGCAGGACTACGAGCAACGCCTGAGCGATCTCAAGCGCCAATTGCAAGACGCGCCACGCCAGACCACGGAAAACGCCCGTGAACTGGCCCGGCTCAAGGCCACCAAGGTGGTCCCGGTCGCCCAGCGCTACGCCAGCCTGCCAGTGCCGCAGCTCGAACAACTGCTGGTGCAGCGCAGCACCCAGCAAGGCGACCTACAAAAGGAGTTGGCCGACGCCAACAGCCTGAGCATCGCCGCCCAAACCCGCCCCGAGCGTGCCCAGACCGAAATCAGCAACAGCCAGACGCGCATCCAGCAGATCAACGGCATCCTCAAGGCCGGCAAGGACAATGGCAAACCGCTAAATGGCGACCAGCGCAACCTGCTGAACGCCGAACTGGCGGCGCTCAACGCCTTGATCCCGCTGCGCCGCCAGGAGCTGGCGGGCAACAGCCAACTGCAAGACCTGGGTAATAGCCAACATGACCTGGCGGTGGAAAAAACCGCGCGCCTGGAGCAGGAAATCCAGGACCTGCAAACCCTGATCAACCAGAAACGCCTGGCCCAGTCCCAGGAAACCGTGACCCAGCAGTCCATCGAAGCGCAGAAAGCCGGTGGCAGCAGCCTGCTGGCTACGGAAAGCGCAGCCAACCTGAAACTCTCTGACTACCTGCTCAAAAGCACCGACCGGCTCAATGAGCTGACCCAGCAGAACCTGCAAACCAAACAGCTGCTGGACAACGTGACCCAGAGCGATTCGGCCCTGGACGAGCAGATCAACGTGCTCAAGGGCAGCCTGCTGCTATCGAAGATCCTCTATAAACAGAAACAGGCCTTGCCGCGCCTGAAGGTCGACCGCGACCTGGCCGACGATATCGCCAACATTCGCCTGTACCAGTTCGAGGTCAACCAGCAGCGCGAACTGATCAGTTCGCCCAGCACCTACGTCGACAACCTGCTGGCCAACCAGCCCGAGGACCAGGTCACGCCACAGTTGCGCCGCACCCTGCTGGAGCTGGCCGTGACCCGCAGCGACCTGCTCGAACGCCTGAGCCGGGAGTTGAGCGCGCTGCTCAACGAATCCATCACCCTGCAACTGAACCAGAAACAACTGCTCAGCACCGCCGCCAGCCTGCGCGCGACCCTCGACGAACAGATGTTCTGGATCCCCAGCAACAAGCCGCTGGACGTCGAATGGCTCGAAGGCGTGCCCAACCGCCTGAGCAAACAGGTCGACACCCTGCCCTGGGCCTCCAGCCTCAGCGAACTGTATGACGGCCTGGCCCAGCGCCCGCTGCTGTTCCTTCCCCTGCTGCTATTGATCGGCGCGCTGTTGTGGCGGCGCAACAGCCTCTACGAGCGCCTAAAAAAAATCCATATGGATATCGGGCACTTCAAGCGGGACAGCCAGTGGCACACCCCGGTCGCGATCCTGGTGAATATCCTGCTGGCCTTGCCGGTAACCCTCGGCCTGGCGCTGTGCGGCTACGCCCTGCAAATCGATGCACGCGGGCAGAACGCCAACCTGGGCATGGCCCTGGTGCAAATTTCCCAGGCATGGCTGGTGTTCTACACCGCCTATCGCATCCTCGCGCCGGGTGGCGTGGCCGAATTGCATTTCCGCTGGGAAAAACCCCAGGTCGAGTTTCTCCAGGGCTGGATCCGCAAGCTGGGGCTGGTGGTGCTGGCGCTGGTGGCCGTGGTGTCCATCGCCGAACACCAGCCGGCAGCCCTGGCCGATGATGTGCTGGGCATCGCCGTAGTCCTCACCTGTTATGGGCTGATGGCCTGGCTGCTCAGCCGCCTGCTGCTCAACAGCCCGACCCATGAAAAGGCCTCGCTGTTTCGCAAGGTCGTCGGCGTGGCGTTTACCGCGCTGCCCATCGCGCTGTTTATCGCCGTGTGTTTTGGCTACTACTACACCGCGCTCAAACTCAGCGACCGCCTGATCAACACCCTGTACCTGCTGATGTTCTGGCTGGTGATCGAAGCCACCTTCGTTCGTGGCCTGGGTGTTGCCGCGCGGCGCCTGGCCTATGCCCGGGCACTGGCCAAACGCCAGGCCGCCAAGGAAGCCGGCGACGGCGAAGTGGTGATCGAGGAACCGACCCTGGATATCGAGCAGGTCAACGAACAATCCATGCGCCTGATCCGCCTGGCCCTGCTCGGCGGCTTTATTGCGGCGCTGTACTGGGTCTGGTCGGACCTGATCTCGGTGTTCTCCTACCTGGACAACGTCACCCTCTACGAATACACCAGCGGCACCGGCGCCAATATCAGCATGGTGCCCATCAGCATCGGCGACATGCTGGGCGCGCTGATCATCATCGGCATTACCTTTGCCCTGGCGCGCAACCTGCCGGGCCTGCTGGAAGTACTGGTGCTGTCGAAGCTGGACCTGGCCCAGGGCAGCGCCTATGCCACCACCACCCTGCTGTCGTATGTGATCGCCGGCGTGGGCTTTGTGTCGACCCTGTCGACCCTCGGGGTGAGCTGGGACAAGTTGCAATGGCTGGTGGCCGCACTGTCGGTGGGCCTGGGCTTCGGCATGCAGGAGATCTTCGCCAACTTTATCTCCGGCATCATGATCCTGTTCGAGCGCCCGGTGCGCATCGGCGACACCATTACCATCGGCAACCTGTCGGGCACGGTGAGCAAGATCCGCATCCGCGCCACCACCATCACCGACTTCGACCGCAAGGACATCATTGTCCCGAACAAAACCTTCATCACTGGGCAACTGATCAACTGGTCGCTGACCGACACCATCACCCGGGTGACCCTCAAGCTCGGCGTGGACTACGGCTCCGACCTGGACCTGGTGAAGGAATTGTTGCTCAAGGCCGCCAGGGATAACCCACGGGTATTGAAAGACCCGGAACCCCACGTGTACTTCCTCAACTTTGGCGAAAGCACCCTGGACCACGAACTGCGCATGCATGTGCGCGACCTCGGCGACCGCAACCCGGTCATCGATGAGGTCAACCGCTTCATCAACCGCGAGTTCAAGAAGCAGAGCATCAACATTTCGTTCCGCCAGATGGAGGTTTACCTGAAGAACCTGCACGGCCAGGAATACAAACTGGTGGAAATCGAGCCCTTGAGCAAGCCGGCCAATGACGGCTCGCCGCAACCCACGCCGCCGGCCAAACTCGACTAACCGCGCTATCCCCAGCAGAATGCTCGGACATTCTGCTGGAGATGGCCGGTGAAAGCCCTCGACGACCTGACCTTCGACAACCGCTTCGCCCGCCTGGGCGACGGTTTCTCAACCCACGTATTGCCCGAGCCCATCGACGAGCCGCGGCTGGTGGTGGCGAGCAACGCCGCCATGGCCCTGCTGGACCTCGATCCAGCCGTCGCCCAGACGCCAGTGTTTGCCGAACTGTTCGGCGGCCACAAGCTGTGGGCCGAGGCCGAACCGCGGGCGATGGTCTATTCCGGGCATCAGTTTGGCTCCTATAACCCGCAACTGGGGGATGGTCGCGGCTTGCTGCTGGGCGAGGTGTATAACGCGGCGGGCGAACACTGGGACTTGCACCTCAAGGGCGCCGGGCAAACGCCGTACTCACGCATGGGCGATGGCCGCGCGGTGCTGCGCTCCTCGATCCGCGAGTTTCTCGCCTCCGAAGCCTTGCACGCCCTGGGTATCCCCAGCAGCCGCGCCCTGTGCGTGATCGGCTCCGACACCCCGGTATGGCGCGAGAAGCAGGAACGCGCGGCCATGGTCCTGCGCCTGGCGCCGAGCCATATCCGCTTTGGGCACTTCGAATACTTCTACTACACCCAGAAAACCGAGCTGCACCAGCAACTGGCCGAGCATGTGCTGAAGTTGCACTTCGCCCACTGCCAGGAGCAACCCGAGCCGTACCTGGCGATGTTCCGCGAGATCGTCGAGCGCAATGCCGAGTTGATCGCCAAATGGCAGGCCTACGGCTTTTGTCACGGGGTGATGAACACCGACAACATGTCGATCCTGGGCATTACCTTCGACTTCGGGCCGTTTGCCTTCCTCGATGACTTCGACGCTCACTTCATCTGCAACCACTCCGATCACGAAGGCCGCTACTCCTTCAGCAACCAGGTGCCCATCGGCCAATGGAACCTCAGCGCCCTGGCCCAGGCGCTGACGCCGTACATCAGCGTGCAAGCCCTGCGCGAGACCCTGGGCCTGTACCTGCCGCTGTACCAGGCCCACTACCTGGACCTGATGCGCCGCCGCCTGGGCCTGACCACCGCCGAGGACGATGACCAGAAACTGCTGGAGCGCCTGCTGCAACTGATGCAAAACAGTGGCGTGGACTACACCTTGTTCTTCCGCCATCTGGGCGACGAATCCGCCGCACTGGCCGTGGCGCGCCTGCGCGATGACTTTGTCGACCGCGCGGGCTTCGATGCCTGGGCCGACGAGTACAAGGCCCGGGTTGAGCGCGACGGCACAGGCAGCGAGGCAGAACGCCGCGAGCGCATGCACGCGGTCAACCCGCTGTACATCCTGCGCAACTACCTGGCGCAAAACGCCATCACCGCCGCCGAATCAGGTGACTACAGTGAAGTGCGACGGCTGCATGAGGTATTGAGCCAGCCATTTGAAGAACAGGCCGGGATGGAGCAGTACGCGCAACGGCCGCCCGATTGGGGCAAGCATTTGGAGATCAGTTGTTCGTCCTAGGATCAAAAGCGCAGCGTGCTCACGCCACGTTAGTCTTCACTGTCGCCTATTCATCTGGCCTTGATAATCCCCGTGACGGGCGCCAGATTGAGCCCATAGGCCACACCCAAGGAGCCCATCATGTCCGATTCTCTTGTAATCCCCTGCCCACACTGCAACGCCCTCAACCGCATCCCCCACGAACGCCTGGGCGATGCCCCAAAGTGCGGGCGCTGCAAGCAGCCGGTGTTGCTCGGCAAACCGTTTGAATTAAGCCAGGGCGATTATTCCAGCCAGATCAAGGGCGATTTACCGCTCCTGGTGGATGTGTGGGCCGAATGGTGCGGGCCGTGCAAGTCGTTTGCGCCGGTGTTTGAACAGGCGGCCGGGCAGTTGGCCGGCAAGTGCCGGCTGGCCAAGCTCGATAGCGAGGCCAACCAGCAGCTTTCGGCGCAATTGGGCATTCGCTCGATTCCCAGCCTGATCCTGTTCAAGAACGGCCGGGAAGTGGCGCGCCAGAGCGGGGCATTTGCGTTACCGCAACTGATGAGCTGGTTGCGTAGCCAAGGGGTGTAACCCTGTAGGAGCGGGCTTGCCCGCGATGGCGAGGGGCAGCTTGATGGATATGCAAGCTGGCACACCGTCATCGCAGGCAAGCCAGCTCCCACATCGAGCGTGCTCATCCTTGATGATCAGGCGTTTTCCAGCAGGTTATGCAACTCCACAAACTGCTGGGTCAGCTTGTGGCGCGGGTCGAGGTGGATCAGCGGTTTGCTCTCCTGGTGGGATTCGCGCATGCGCACCGAACTGGCCAGGTACACCGGCAGTACCGGCAGGCCCTCGGCGATCAACTCGTCCAGCATCTTCTGCGGCAGGCTCGCCCGGGCCTGGAACTGGTTGACCACGATGCCTTCCACTTCAAGGCCTTCGTTGTGGTCCTCCTTGAGCTCTTCGATTTCCGCCAGCAGGCCGTACAGCGCCTGGCGCGAAAAGCTGTCGCAATCGAAAGGGATCAGTACCCGATCAGCCGCGATCAACGCCGAAACCGCATAGAAGTTCAGGGCCGGCGGGGTATCCAGGTAAATCCGGTCGTAATCCTCGGCCAGTTCATCCAGCAGCTTTCGCAGCTTGTTGATCTTGTGCTTGGCCTCGAGCTTGGGCTGCAGGTCCGCCAGTTCTGCGGTGGCGGTGATGACGTGCAGGTTGTCGAACGGGGTTTCGTAGATATCCACCTGGTTTTTCTTCGAAAA
The DNA here is from genome assembly GCF_012985535.1 of Pseudomonas sp. WS 5021. Classification (NCBI taxonomy): domain Bacteria; kingdom Pseudomonadati; phylum Pseudomonadota; class Gammaproteobacteria; order Pseudomonadales; family Pseudomonadaceae; genus Pseudomonas; species Pseudomonas sp. WS 5021. Next base: position 129,439 of record NZ_JAAQWP010000006.1, read on the forward strand.
CGGCCCGGATGACAGGGTCTGCTTGAAGAAGTCGGCAATGCCCATGGGAATATCGTCACCCGTCAGCCCTGTCAGGTACTGGGTCGAGTTGGCCTGTGCATCGAGGTCCACCAACAGGGTTCGATAGCCTTCGCTGGCGCTGACCGCCGCCAGGTTGCAGGCGATGCTGGACTTGCCAACGCCACCTTTTTGATTGAACACCACGCGCCGCATGGAAAAACCTCCGTGTATCAATGAATGCCCGAGTGTAGAGGGCAAAAGCGCCCGCTCGCTACCTTGATCAAGCTTGTACTACAGCATCTGAAGACAGATCCCGCATAACTATCTCGTAATACGCCAACCAATAAAGAGTTGCCTGACACCAGCCCCCCGTAGCCATTGGCGGACAATCACTGATTCTTTTCGGCGAATTTGTAATTTCTCGTGAACAATTCTTTACCAAAGTTTGCTAGAACCCCACCGCACCGGGATAATGCGCGCCACTCGGCCATCGCGCCATGCCCCGGTTTTATGGGCAATTTGCAGCACAAGGAAGCCCGCAGGGGCGGGAAATCTTCTCAGTGATCAACTTCAACATCGCCCAATGGCGCGCCTGGGCCCCTGGGCTCGACAGCGTGGATGCCTGGCGCGACTGGTGCCAGGCCCCAGTGTTGGTGGCCCAAAGCGATGCCGCGCCCGATGTGTCGTTCCTGCCGGCCATGCAGCGCCGGCGCCTGAGCCGCCTGGCCCGGATGGCCTTCAGTGTCGGCTGGCCCTTGGCCGACGGCCTGCAGGACCTGCCGCTGGTATTTGTCTCGCGTCATGGCGAAACCCCACGCACCCTGGACATTCTCAGCGACCTGGCCAACGACCAGCCGCTGTCGCCCACCCAATTCAGCCTGTCGGTACACAATGCGGTGATTGGCCTGTGGTCGATCCTGCGTAACGAAACCAGCGAAATGACCGCCCTGGCAGCCGCTGGCGACGGCCTGGAGCACGGCATGCTCGAAGCCGCAGCCCTGCTCAACGAAGGCGCGCCGGCCGTTCTGCTGGTGATTACCGAAGAGCAGCCACCCCTGGCCTACGCGCGGTGGATCGATGATGTGCCGTTCCCCTACGCCCTGGGCCTGCTGCTGACCCCAGGCGACGAATGGCAACTGGCGCTGCACACCACAACGGTCCAACCCACCGCGACCCAGTGGCCCCACGCCCTGAACCTGCTGCGCACCCTGCTCACCGAGCAAGGTGCCTGCCAACATGCCTGGAAGAACCGAGTATGGAACTGGCAACGCAAACCCTGACCGACAAGCCCCGGGACGCCTACTACTGGCGCCTGTTCGCCACGGCAGCCAGCTTCGTGCTGTTCGGCGTGGGCGGCTTGTGCCTGCGCTTGCTGGTGTTCCCGCTGCTCAGTTGCCTGCCGGGGGACGCCCGGCAGCACCAGCGCCGTGCGCGCCTGACCGTCGGGCGGTTGTTCTGGTTCTTTATCAACATGATGTACCGCGCCGGCATTCTCACCTACAGCGTCGAAGGCGCCGAAAAACTCGGGCGCCCCGGGCAGATGATCATCGCCAACCACCCGTCGCTGATCGACGTCGTGGTGCTGATCGGCCTGGTACGCCAGGCCAATTGCGTGGTCAAGCAGAGCCTGTGGCAGAACCCCTTCACCCGTGGCCCCGTGAATGATGCCGGCTATATCAGCAACGATGGCAGCATCGACATGCTCGATGCCGCCGCCAGTGCCCTGCGAGGCGGCCAGACCCTGATTATCTTTCCCGAAGGCACACGCACCGTGCCGGGCAAAGCCCCGGCCTTTCATCGCGGGGCCGCCGCCATCGCCCTGCGCGGTGCGACAATCATCACCCCCGTGGTGCTCAAGGTCAGCCCGACCACGCTGACCAAGGCCGAGCCCTGGTATCGCATCCCCAACCGCCGCTTTCACTTCAGTTTGCGGGTGGGTGCCGATATAGACCCACAGGTGTTTGCCTCACAAGGGCCACCACCTCAGGCCTCACGCAAGCTCAACGATTATCTGCATCACTATTTCATTAAGGAGCTCGCCGAAGATGAGCAACCCCAACAGCCTTGAACACGAAATCAAAACCCTGATCATCGAGGCCCTGGGCCTGGAAGACATCGACGCCTGCGACATCGGCAGCGAGCAAACCCTGTTCGGCGAAGGCCTGGGCCTGGATTCGGTAGATGCCCTGGAATTGGGCCTGGCGATCCAGAAAAAGTACGGCATCAAGATCGATGCCGACGCCAAGGACACCCGCAATCACTTTATCAACGTGGCCAGCCTCGCGGCGTTCGTCACGGCCCGACAGGCAGCTTGAGACCCGACCATGCAAACTCGTGACGATATCTTCAACACCCTGCGCGACGCCCTGGTGGAACTGTTTGAACTGGAGCCTACGCGGGTCACCCTCGACGCCAACCTGTACCAGGACCTGGAAATCGACAGCATCGATGCGGTGGACCTGATCGACCATATCAAGCGCCAGACCGGCAAGAAAATCGCCGCCGAAGAGTTCAAGGCCGTGCGTACGGTCAATGATGTGGTCGAGGCGGTCTACCGTCTGGTCCAACCGGCCGCATGAGCCGGCTGATCGGCCTTGGCCTGTTGCTGGTAGGGCTGCTGTACCCTTTCGCGGTGTATTACGGCACGGAGCATTTCGCCCCGTGGCAATTCGGCCTGCTGCTGGCGAGCCTCTGGCTGCTGCGCGCGCTGACCGGCCCGCGGCGTCCCGGCAGTGGCTGGATGGCCGGCGTGGCGCTTGTGTTTTGCCTGCTGCTGGCCTGGTTCGACAACCCGCAGTTGTTGCGCTGGTACCCAAGCCTGGTCAGCATCTTCATGCTGGCGCTGTTCGGCCTGAGCCTGAAGTACGGCCCGCCGATGGTCGAGCGCCTGGCGCGCCTGAGCGATCCGCATCTGCCTGAAAAGGCCATTGCGTATACGCGCCAGGTCACCGTGGTGTGGAGTGGGTTTTTCTTGTGTAACGGCCTGCTCGCCGCCGCGCTCACCTTGTGGGCACCGTTGAGCTGGTGGACGTTGTACAACGGCCTGATCGCCTATGGGCTGATGGGGTTGTTGTTTGCCGTGGAATGGCTGATACGACAAAGGGTTCGAGGCCGCGTATGAATTGGGTCAATCTTGAGCATCTGTTGCTTGAGCCTGTGCAACTGCGTTCGGTCACCACTGAACCTGCAATGAACCACGCACAACTGTGCGAACGGGCCCTGAGCCTGGCGGCCGGGCTCAAAGCCCGTGGCATCCAGCGCCTGGCCGTGCACCTGAGCGACGCCGGCGAGCTGGCGATTGCCCTGCTGGGCGCCTGGCGCGCCGGGGCCAGTGTGCTGCTGCCCGCCGACCTGCAAGCCCAGACCCGCCAACGCTGGGCCACTGCGGTCGACGCCTGGCTGACCGAAGCGGGCGACCTGGAGGCGCTCTACCACCCGCCGCTCGCCGCCGCCGCCCTGGACCTGGATGCCTGCCAATTGGGCCTTTGTACCTCCGGCTCCAGCGGCGCGCCCAAGCGCATCGACAAGACCCTGCGCCAACTGGCCAACGAGGTACAGGCCCTGGAAGCCTTGTGGGGCGCCGACCTGGGCCGCGCGTGCATCGTCGGCAGCGTCGCTACCCAGCACATCTATGGCCTGTTGTTCCGCATGCTGTGGCCGCTGTGCGCCGGTCGCAGCTTTGTGCGCCAGCAACTGCCGTTCCCCGAAGACTTGCAGCGCGTCAGCCGCCAGCACCCGCATTTCGCCTGGGTGGCCAGCCCGGCCCTGCTCAAGCGCATGGGCGATAACCTCGACTGGACGGCTTTGAGCACGGTCAAGCGCGTGTTCTCCTCCGGTGGCGCGCTGCCCGCCGAGGCTGCCGACAGCCTGCACCAACGCCTGCACCAGTGGCCGACCGAGATCCTCGGCAGCTCGGAAACCGGCGGCATTGCCTGGCGCCAGGGCCACACGCCCTGGCAGCCGTTTGCCGATGTACGCCTGACTCAGGATGCCGATGGCGCCTTGTGCATTGCCTCGCCGTACCTGCCGGCCGGGCATGTCGAGCAGACGGCCGATGCCGCGCAGATCCACGCAGATGGGCGCTTCGAACTGCTCGGGCGCCTGGACCGGATCGTCAAGCTGGAAGAAAAACGCATCTCCCTGCCGATGCTCGAACAGGCCCTGGCCGACCACGCCTGGGTCGCGGAAGCGCGCCTGGGGGTGGTCCAGGAAAACCGCGCGTCCCTCGGCGCCCTGGTGGTGCTCAGTGGCGACGGCCTGCACGCCCTGCGCAACCAAGGCCGGCGCAGCGTCACCCAAGCCCTGCGCCAGCACCTGGGCCAGCACTGCGAAGCCCTGGCGCTGCCCCGCCGCTGGCGCTTGTTGCGCCAGTTGCCGCTTACCCCCCAGGGCAAGCTACCCCAGGCCGATGTCGAAGCCCTGCTGCTGGCACCGCGCCCCAAGGCGCCGGAATTGCTGGCGCAAGTCGAGACCGACGGCGAATGGACCCTGCAACTGAGCATCCCGCCGGACCTGGCCTACTTCAGCGGCCACTTCCCTCACACCCCGGTGTTGCCAGGGGTGGTGCAGGTGGAATGGGCGTTCAACCTGGGCCAGCAACTGCTTGATCTACCGCCGACCTTTGCCGGCATGGAAGTGCTCAAGTTCCAGCAACTGGTGCGCCCTGGTGACGTGATCGAGCTGCACCTGCGTTTTGATCGCGAGCGGGGCAAGTTGTATTTCGCTTATCGCAATGACAGTGCGGCGTGTTCCAGCGGGCGGGTTTTGCTGGAGAATTCTCATGCATAGGTTGGGTAAGCGCACATCCCAAATGTGGGAGCTGGCTTGCCTGCGATGCAGGCAACTCGGTCCATCAGGTGCCCACCACCATGCATAACCCCTGCGCCCTGATCCCGGTCTACAACCATGAAGCCGCCGTGCCCGCCGTGGTCCGCAGCCTGCTGGACCATGGCCTACCCTGCCTGCTGGTGGACGATGGCAGCAGCCCGGCCTGCGCCGCCGTGCTGGCGCAACTGGCAAGCCTGGATAACGTGTCGCTGCTGACCCTGCCCGTCAATCAAGGCAAGGGCGCGGCAGTGATGGCCGGCTTTCGCGAAGCTGCGCGCCTGGGCTTTACCCACGCCCTGCAAGTGGACGCCGACGGCCAGCACGACCTGCGCGAAGTCGCGCTGTTTCTCGACGCCTCGCGCACCCACCCCGACGCGGTGATCTGCGGCTACCCCGAATACGACGACAGCGTGCCCAAGGGCCGCCTCTATGCGCGCTACCTGACCCATGTCTGGGTGTGGATCAACAGCCTGTCGCTGCAGATCCGCGATTCGATGTGCGGCTTTCGCATCTACCCCCTGGCACCGGTGCTGGCCTTGATGGACTCGGCACGGATCGGCAAGCGCATGGATTTCGACTCCGACATCCTCGTGCGCCTGTCATGGCGCAACCAGCCGATGCGCTGGCTGCCGACCCAGGTGCATTACCCGGCCGATGGCCTGTCGCACTTTCGCCTGGTCCACGACAACCTGCTGATTTCATCCATGCACACCCGGCTGTTTTTCGGCATGTTGCTGCGTGCGCCAATGATCCTCTGGCGACGGTGGCAGGCATGAGCGACACCCCCCGGCACTGGGCCGACCGCCAGGAGCGCGGCAGTTTCTGGCTGATGAAACTCACCGCATTCGCCGCCAAGGTCCTCGGGCGCCGGGTGCTGAGCCCGCTGCTGTATGGCATCGTCCTGTACTTTTTCGTGTTTGGCCGTGCCGCGCGCCAGAGCATCTGGCAGTACCAGCAGCGCCTGGCCGACTGGAGCGGGCGCGACGACCTGCGCCCCAGCCACACAAGGGTGTTCGGCCAGTTCATGGCTTTCGCCGACGCCTTGCTGGACAAGCTCGACGTATGGAACGGCAAGCTGCGCCTGGAACAGATCGAAATCATCGACCCGGCCCAATTGCGCGGGCAACTGCGCGGCGAACGCGGGCAGATGCTGGTGGGCGCGCACCTGGGCAACCTGGAAGTGTGCCGGGCCCTCGCGGAGCTGGGTGAGAAAGTCACCATGAACGTGCTGGTGCACACCAAGCACGCCGAACAGTTCAACCGCCTGCTGGGCGAAGCCGGGGCGAGCAACCTGCGGCTGATCCAGGTCAGCGAGCTGGACCCGGCGGTGATGCTGCTGCTCAGCCAGCGCCTGGACGACGGTGAGTGGCTGGCGATTGCCGGCGACCGCATCCCGCTGCACGGCGGGCGCACGGTGCGCGTGGATTTTCTCGGCCATAGCGCCGCCTTCCCCCAGGGCCCATGGCTGCTGGCCGGCCTGCTCAAATGCCCGGTCAACCTGCTGATGTGCCTCAAGCACCAGGGGCGCTATCGGCTGATCATCGAGCCCTTTGCCCCATTGATCGAATGGAAACGCAGCGACCGCCAGCAGGTGATCGCCCACTGGGCCGCCCGCTACGCCGAACGCCTGGGCCAGTTCTGCCTGCAAGCGCCCCAACAATGGTTCAACTTTTACCCTTTCTGGAAGACCGATGACGACGCATCTGCTTGAGCCGGTAACCTTCGGCGAACTCCCTTTGCGCATCGAAGACGTGCTGGCCCTGGCCAACCGTCAGGCGCCCACCCGCCTGCAAGACGATGCCGGGTATCGCCAGCGCATCGCCAAGGGCGCGCAGTTCCTCGATTCGCTGCTGGACAAGGAAGGCGTGATCTACGGCGTCACCACCGGCTACGGCGACTCGTGCGTGGTGGCGGTGCCGTTGCAGCATGTCGAGGCATTGCCGCGTCACCTGTACACCTTCCACGGCTGCGGCCTGGGCAAGTTGCTCGACGCCCAGGCCACCCGTGCGGTGCTGGCGGCGCGTTTGCAGTCGCTGTGCCACGGCGTGTCCGGGGTGCGGGTTGAACTGCTGGAGCGCCTGCATGCGTTCCTTGAACACGACATCCTGCCGCTGATCCCGGAAGAAGGCTCGGTGGGCGCCAGCGGCGATCTGACGCCGCTGTCGTACGTGGCCGCGACCTTGTCCGGCGAGCGTGAAGTGCTGTTTCGTGGCGAGCGCCGCCTGGCCGCCGACGTACACCGTGAGCTGGGCTGGACGCCGTTGGTGCTGCGGCCCAAGGAAGCCCTGGCGCTGATGAACGGCACCGCCGTGATGACCGGCCTGGCTTGCCTTGCCTTCGCCCGCGCCGACTACCTGCTGCAACTGGCCACGCGCATCACCGCGTTGAACGTGGTGGCGCTGCAAGGCAACCCGGAGCACTTTGACGAACGCCTGTTCGCCGCCAAGCCGCACCCCGGGCAGATGCAGGTTGCGGCGTGGCTGCGCAAGGACCTGGCCATCGACGCCCCGACCGCGCCGCTGCACCGTTTGCAGGACCGCTACTCGCTGCGCTGCGCGCCCCACGTCCTCGGCGTGCTGGCCGACAGCCTGAACTGGCTGCGTTCGTTTATCGAGATCGAGCTCAACAGCGCCAACGACAACCCGATCATCGACGCCGAGGCCGAGCGCGTGTTGCACGGCGGGCACTTCTACGGCGGGCATATCGCCTTTGCCATGGACAGCCTGAAAAACCTGGTGGCCAACGTCGCCGACCTGCTCGACCGGCAACTGGCGCTGCTGGTGGACGAGCGCTACAACCATGGCTTGCCGAGCAACCTGTCGGGCGCCCCGGCGGACCGCGCGATGATCAACCACGGCTTCAAGGCGGTGCAGATCGGCACCAGCGCCTGGACCGCCGAAGCGTTGAAAAATACGATGCCGGCCAGCGTGTTTTCGCGCTCCACCGAGTGCCACAACCAGGACAAGGTCAGCATGGGTACGATCGCCGCCCGCGATGCAATCCGCGTGCTGGAGCTGACCGAACAGGTGGCCGCCGCCACCTTGCTTGCCGCCAACCAGGGCGTGTGGTTGCGCGCCCAGGTCACGGATGCCAGGCCGTTGCCGCCGGCCCTGGCCGCGATGCACATCGAGCTGGCCAAGGACTTCCCGCCGGTGATCGAAGACCGTGCCCTGGAGGGCGAACTGCGCCTGTGCCTGCAACGCATCGCCGCGCAACACTGGAGGCTGCATGCGTAGCCCCGGCGTGTTGCATTGCGACACTGAAGTCCTCGTGCCCTTCTTCGACATCGACACGATGAACGTGGTCTGGCACGGCCACTACGTGAAATACCTGGAAATCGCCCGCTGCGCGCTGCTCGACAAGCTCGGCCACAACTACACGGCGATGCTCGAATCCGGCTATGCGTGGCCGGTAATCGATCTGCAACTGCGCTACGTGCGTGGCGCCACCTTTGGCCAGACCCTCAACGTGCGCGCCAGCCTGGTGGAGTGGGAGAACCGCTTGAAGGTCAACTACCTGATCACCGACCTTGCCAGCGGCGAACGCCTGACCCGCGCCAGCACCGTGCAAGTGGCCGTCGAGATTGCCAGCCGCGAGATGCAACTGGCCTCGCCCACCGTGTTCATCACCGCCGTCGAAAGGGCCCTGGAATGCTGAGCTTGCCCGCGATGGTCGCCAACAATAACGCGGGGGGCCTGACACTGCGCAGCGCCCTCCGGTTTTTCGCGAGCAAGCTCGCTCCTACAGGGGTTGGGTTGCTGCTGAGCGTTGGGGCTTATGCCTTCGACTTGCAACAACTGAGCGATCAGTTGGCCAAGCCCTCGGTGATCCACGGCAGCTTCATCCAGGAAAAGCACCTGCGCGCCCTGCCCCAGCCGCTGACCAGCAAAGGCACCTTCGTATTGGCCCGGGACCACGGCCTGCTCTGGCTGCTGAAAACCCCACTGCAACAGGACTATCGCATCAACGCCCAAGGCATAGCCCGGCGTGATGCCAACGGTTGGCAACCGCTGCCGAACAAAAGCGCCGGCGCCGAGCAGAACCGTTTGTTCCTGGCCGTGCTGCAAGGCGACAGCAGCGGCTTGCAGCGCGACTTCGAGTTGCAGCTGCAAGGCGAGGCCAAGGCCTGGAAACTCAAGCTGATCCCCCGCTCGCTGCTGCTCAAGCAAGTGTTCACCCAGATCAATATCGACGGCGGCGAGTTGGTGCACACCATCGAACTGCTGGAAACCCAGGGCGACAGCACCCTGTTACGCATGCAAGACAGCACCAGCACGCAACCCTTGAGCGACGCGGAGCAACACGACTTTGCCCAGTGAGCGTTGGTTGCCGCGCCTGTTCCTGATCCTGCTGGTGGCCGTGCTGGCCCTGGCCGGCTGGCAATGGCGCGAGGGCGCGCCGTTGTCGGCCAACCTGATGGATCTGGTGCCGGGCAACACCCCGGACGCGCTGGAACTGGCGGCCGAGCAACGCATGCAAGAGCCGCTGAACCGCGAGATGCTGGTGCTGGTCGGGCATGCCGATCGCCAGCACGCACTGGCCATGGCCCAACAGCTCGGTGAACAGTGGCAAGCCAGCGGCCTGTTTGAAAAGGTCACCTGGACCCTGCAGGCCGACCTGCCAGCCCTGCGCCAGCAATTGCTGCAAGGACGCCTGGCGATGCTGTCGGCCAAGGACCGCGAGCAGTTGGTCAGCGAGCCCGAGGCGTTTATCGCGCAGCGGGTGCAGGCGCTGTTCGACCCCTTTACCGGCTTCAGCCTGGTGCCGAGCCAGGACGATTGGCTGGGCCTGACCGGACGCATCCAGAACAGCCAGCCGCAACACGGTGCGGTGCAGCTGGATATCGGCAGCGGCGCGTTGATTGCCGATGCCGACGGCAAAAGCTGGGTGCTGCTGCGCGCGCGTACCCAGGGCAATGCCTTTGATATGAAACTGCCGCTGCAAGTCGCCGACCTGCTGCAAGCCAGCCGCGACCAGGCCAGCGAGCAAGGCGTGCAACTGCTCGCCGCCAGCGGCCTGCTGTACGCGGCCAACGGCCAACAACAGGCCAGCCGCGAGATGACCTGGGTCGGCGGCGGCGCAACAGTAGGGATTCTGTTGCTGTTGCTGCTGGCGTTCCGTCGCTGGCGGGTGTTGCTGGCCTTTGTCCCGGTGCTGGTGGGCATGCTGTTTGGCGCGGTGGCCTGTGTGGCGCTGTTTGGCCATATGCATGTGATGACCCTGGTGCTGGGCGCGAGCCTGATCGGCGTGGCCGTCGACTACCCGCTGCATTACCTGTCCAAGAGCTGGAGCCTGCAACCCTGGCGCAGCTGGCCGGCCTTGCGCCTGACCCTGCCGGGCCTGAGCCTGAGCCTGGCCACCAGTTGTATCGGCTACCTGGCCCTGGCCTGGACGCCATTCCCGGCGCTGACCCAGATCGCCGTATTCTCCGCCGCCGGCCTGGTGGGCGCCTACCTGTCGGCGGTGTGCCTGTTGCCGGCGCTGCTCAACGGCCTGGACCTGCGCCCGGCGCAATGGCCGCTGCGGGTCGCCGAGTTCCTGCTGGGGGTGCGTGAATCCTTGCTCAAGCGCCTGCCGAGCCAGGCGCTGCTGGTGCTGGCCCTGCTGTTCTGCGCCGGCGGCCTGTGGCAGTTGAACAGCAAGAACGATATTCGCCAGTGGATCGGCGCACCGCCGCAGTTACTGCAAGAAGCCCAGGCCATTGCGCGCATTACCGGCTACCAACCCACCAGCCAGTTCTTCCTGGTGCATGCGGACAATCAACAACAGTTACTGGAGCGCCAGGCGGCGTTGAGCCAGCGCCTGGATCAACTGGTGCACATGGACAAGCTGCAGGGCTACCTGGCACTCAATCAACTGGTCAGTACGCCCGGCGAACAGCAACACGTGCGCGAGGCCCTGAATCAACTGCCGGCGCTGTGGCAACCGCTGCTCGACCTCGGCATCCCCGCCAGCGCCCTGCAAGCGGAGGTGGCGCAGTTGCAGGCGCTGCCCACCGCCGACATCGACGCCGCCCTCGCCGGCCCGCTGGCCGAGCCGTGGCGCCTGTTGTGGCTGGGCAATGTCGACAGCGGCGTGGCGGCGATGGTCAGCCTGCAAGGCCTGAACAACCCGGCGCTGCTGCGTATCCAGGCCCTGGACCTGCCGGGCGTGCAACTGGTGGATCGCCTCGGCGACTTGAACCAGGTATTTGCCGCGACCCAGGTCAGCGCCGCCGAACTGAAATTATTGTCCTGTGTACTGATCGTCTTGCTGCTGATCCTGCCCTTTGGCCTGGGCGGCGCGCTGCGCATTGTCGCCCTGCCGCTGTTGGCTGCGCTGTGCAGCCTGGCCAGCCTCGGGTGGCTGGGGCAACCGTTGACCCTGTTCAGCCTGTTCGGCCTGTTGCTGGTGACAGCGATCAGCGTCGACTATGCGATCCTCATGCGCGAACAGATCGGCGGGGCCGCGGTCAGCTTGCTGGGGACGCTGCTGGCCGCGGTCACCACCTGGCTGTCCTTTGGCCTGCTGGCGGTGTCCAGCACCCCGGCGGTGAGTAACTTCGGCCTGTCGGTCAGCCTGGGCCTGGCCTTCAGCTTTATGCTGGCGCCATGGGCCGGCCGCCAGGAACATGCGCAATGATGCCAACTAATTTTTTTTTGTTGAATGTGATGATCGCCAACCCGGCAAGGAGCCACAGTGCCCACAGTTGAAATGGAACGTCGCCAGGTCGTGGTGATCGGGGCCGGCCCGTCCGGTGCCATTGCGGCCGCGCTGCTCAAGCGTAACGGGCATGATGTATTGATCATCGAGCGCGAGCACTTCCCGCGTTTTTCCATCGGCGAAAGCCTGTTGTCCCATTGCATCGACTTTATCGAAGAGGCCGGCATGCTCGAGGCGGTCAACGCCGCCGGCTTCCAGCTGAAAACCGGCGCCGCGTTTGCCTGGGGCGAGCGCTACAGTGCCTTCGATTTCGGTGACACTTTCAGCGAAGGCAAACCCACAACCTTCCAGGTCCAGCGCGCCGACTTCGACAAGTTGCTGGCCGATCAGGCGGCGTTGCAAGGCGTGGAGATCCGTTACGGCCAGACCCTGGTCGGGGTGGATTTCGCCGCGGGCCACCGCTACCTGCATGTACGCCGCGAAAACGGCCGCGAATACCACATCAAGGCCGGCTTTGTGCTCGACGCCAGCGGTTACGGCCGCGTGCTGCCGCGCCTGCTGAACCTTGAGGCGCCGTCAAACTTCCCGTTGCGCCAGGCGGTGTTCACCCACGTCGAGGACCGTATCGAACATCCGGGCTTCGACCGCAGCAAGATCCTCATCACCACCCACCCGACCCAGCGCGATATCTGGTTCTGGACCATCCCGTTCAGCAACGGCCGCTGCTCGGTAGGCGTGGTCGCGGCCAAGGAGCATTTCGACGGTTGCGATGGGGATCTGGACGCCTGCCTGCGCGGCTTTATCGAGCAAACCCCGAGCCTGTCCAAGGTGCTGGCGAACGCGGTCTGGGATACCCCGGCGCGGACCATCGGCGGCTACTCGGCAAACGTCACCACCCTGCATGGCCCGGGCTTTGCGCTGCTGGGCAATGCCGCAGAGTTCCTCGACCCGGTGTTCTCTTCAGGCGTGACCATCGCCATGCGCTCGGCCAGCATGGCCGCAGGTCTCCTGCACCGCCAACTCAAGGGCGAAAGCGTGGACTGGCAAACCGAGTTCGCCGCACCACTCAAACGCGGGGTCGATACCTTCCGTTGCTACGTCGAAGGCTGGTACGCCGGCACCTTCCAGGATGTGATCTACCACCCTGGCAGCTCGCCGGAAATCCGCCGCATGATCAGCTCGATCCTCGCCGGTTATGCCTGGGACGAGCGCAATCCCTTTGTCAGCGAACCCAAGCGCCGCTTGCGGATGCTCTCGGAAATCTGTTCGGGGGAAAACCTATGAGCAGCCCACCTGTGTCTAAAGAGTACTTGAGCAAAAACTACGTCGAAGAAACCAGGTTCGGCTTCTGGTTCCTGCGCAGCCACACCTGGCAACATCACGTACTGCGCGTGGCAATCAACGACCTGCGCAGCCTGTTCAGCACGCCGTTGCCGGAAGCACCAGTGCTGCTGGATGCCGGTTGTGGCCAGGGCAAGTCGTTTAGCTATTTACAGCAGGTGTTCGCTCCCAAGCGCCTGATCGGCCTTGACGCCGACCCGCACAGCCTCGACCTGAGCCGTGCCGAAGCGGCGCGCCAAGGCATTGAGATCGAGTTGATCGGCAGCGATTGCGCCACCCTCAAGGTGGCCGATGAAAGTGTCGACATCCTGTTCTGCCACCAGACTTTCCACCACCTGGTGGAGCAACAACGGGCGCTCACCGAGTTTTATCGAGTGCTCAAGCCCGGCGGCTACCTGCTGTTTGCCGAGTCCACCGAAGCCTATATCGACACCTGGGTAATTCGCTGGCTATTCCGTCACCCGATGCATGTGCAGAAAAGTGCCGATGAGTACCTGGAGATGATCCGCGAGCAGGGTTTCGAGTTTGGCCCGCAGAACGTGTCGTACCCGTACCTGTGGTGGAGCCGCTCGGCAGACTTCGGCCTGCTGGAGCGTTGGGGCTTGCGCCAGCCCAAGCCGTTTGGCGAGCGTGAAGAGACGTTGGTGAATGTGGTTGCACGCAAGCCACTCACAGGCCCGCCAGCATGATCCGCGCGCTGTTGATCGGCTGCCTGTTGCTGCTGGCCGCATGCGCCAGCCAGCCGCCGCTGCCGGTGCATACACCGAGCCTGGCGTTGCCCCTGCAATTGCATATCGAGCGCGAGCAGGACGGCCAGCGCCAGGACTGGTTGCTGGTGATCCAGCGCGAAGGCGAGGCCTTGCGCTGGTCGCTGATGGACCCGCTGGGCATCCCCCTGGCCCGGCAAAAGCTGGTGGCCGGCAGTTGGCAGGCAGATGGCCTGCTACCGCCCAACCCCCAGGCCCGCGAGCTGTTTGCGGCGCTGCTGTTTGCCCTGACCCCGGCCGCCGAAATGCCCGGCAACTACCCCCAAGCCCGTGAAGACGATGGCGTACGGGTACTCAAGCCGCACTGGCAGGTGATCTACCGCGCCCCCTTGACCTTCAGCGTGAACATGCCCGGCCAGCACCTGAACTACCGCGTCACCGCGCTCGAGAGCAGCCCATGACCGCCTACCTCAATGCCCTGGGGATCATCTGCGCCCTGGGCCGTGGCCAGCAGCAAGTGCGGCGCAATCTGTTTGCCGGGGATTGCTCGGGCATGCGCGCCGAGAGCGGCTGGGTGCCCGAGCGAGTACTGCCGGTGGGCAGCGTGCCTGGCGAACTGGTGCCACTGCCGCCGCACCTGGCGCAACAGAGCAGTCGCAACAACCAGCTGTTGCTGGAGGCCGCCTTGCAGATCGAAGGCCCGATCCGGCAGGCGATCCACACCTTTGGCGCCTCGCGTATCGGGGTGGTGCTGGGTACCAGCACCTCGGGCATCGATGAGGCCAGTCGCGGCATCGCCCATTACCTGCGCGAAGGGCAGTTCCCCCAGACCTATGACTACCGCCAACAAGAGCTCGGCGCCCCGGCCAACTTCCTCGCCGACTGGCTGCAACTGAGCGGCCCGGCCTATGTGATTTCCACCGCCTGCACCTCCAGCGCCCGCGCAATGATGAGCGCACGCCGCCTGCTGGACCTGGGCCTGTGCGATGCGGTGCTGTGCGGCGGGGTCGATAGCCTGTGCAAGCTGACCCTCAATGGCTTCACCTCGCTGGAGGCGGTGTCTTCCGAGCGCTGCAACCCGTTTTCGCTGAACCGCAACGGCATCAATATCGGCGAGGCGGCGGTGCTGTTCCTGATGAGCAAAACACCGGCGCCCATCGCCCTGCTGGGCAGCGGCGCCAGTTGCGATGCGCACCATATTTCTGCGCCGGAGCCCAGCGGCAAGGGCGCATTGCAGGCGATGAGCAAGGCCCTGGCCAGTGCAAAATTGGCACCGGCGCAGATCGGTTACCTGAACCTGCACGGCACCGCGACCCAGCATAACGACGCCATGGAAAGCCTGGCCGTGGCCACCCTGTTTCCGGCTGGCGTGGCCTGTTCCTCGACCAAGCCGCTGACCGGCCATACCCTCGGCGCTGCCGGGGCACTGGAGGCTGCGTTCTGTTGGCTGAGCCTGGTCGAGGGCACACTGGCGCCGCATATCTGGGACGGTCAAGCCGACCCGGCGTTGCCCGCCCTGCGCTGGGCCAAGGTCGGCGACACCCTGGAAAAACGCTGCCTGATGAGCAACTCGTTTGCCTTCGGCGGCAACAACGTCAGCCTGATTATCGGAGACGCCCCATGAGCCATTGGCCACTCGCCGAACTGCTGCCCCACGCCGGGGACATGATCCTGATCGACCAGGTGTTGGCATTCGATGAAGAACAGATCCACACCCGCGTCACCGTCAAGCCCGGCGGCCTGTTCAATCGCCCCGACGGCAGCCTGCCGGCCTGGGTCGGCGTCGAGTTGATGGCGCAAAGCGTGGCCGCCTATGCCGGCTGCCGCGCGCGCCAGAACGGCGAAGCGGTGGAGTTGGGCTTCCTGCTGGGCACGCGCAAGTTCGAATGCAATGTCGAGTACTTTCCCCTAGGTGCCGAACTGACCATCCACGGCCTGCGCTCCCTGGAAGACGACAACGGCATGGGTGTGTTCGAATGCCACCTGACCGGCGACGGGATCCAGGCCAGCGCACGCCTGAACGTATTTCGACCGCCCCAGGCGGCCAACTATTTAGCTGAATCGAAGGACACGTGTCATGACTGAATCCGTACTGGTCACCGGCTCCAGCCGGGGTATCGGCCGCGCTATCGCCCTGCGCCTGGCCCAGGCCGGCCATGACCTGGTGCTGCATTGCCGCAGTGGCCGTGCCGAGGCGGATGCCGTACAGGCCGAAGTCGAGGCCCTGGGCCGCAAGGCGCGGGTGCTGCAATTCGATGTGGCGGACCGTGCCACCTGCAAGCAGATCCTTGAAGCCGACGTAGAAACCCACGGTGCCTATTACGGCGTGGTGCTCAATGCCGGGCTGACCCGCGATGGCGCGTTCCCGGCGTTGTCGGAGGACGACTGGGACGTGGTGATGCGCACCAATCTCGATGGTTTCTATAACGTGCTGCACCCGGTGATGATGCCGATGATCCGGCGGCGCGCGGCCGGGCGCATTGTGTGCATTACTTCGGTCTCGGGGCTGATCGGCAATCGTGGCCAGGTCAATTACAGCGCGTCCAAGGCCGGCCTGATCGGCGCCGCCAAGGCCCTGGCCATTGAGCTGGGCAAGCGCAAGATCACCGTCAACTGTGTGGCTCCGGGCCTGATCGACACGGCAATGCTCGATGAAAACGTGCCGGTGGAAGAACTGATGAAGATGATCCCCGCGCAGCGCATGGGCACCCCCGAAGAAGTCGCCAGTGCGGTGAACTTCCTGATGTCGGCGGAAGCCGGCTACATCACCCGCCAGGTCCTGGCCGTGAACGGGGGCCTGTGCTGATGAAACGTGTGGTAGTCACCGGCATGGCCGGCATGACCTCCCTGGGCTGCGATTGGGACACCATCGTCGCCAACTTCCGTGCCCAGCGCAGCGGTATCCGGCGCATGGACGAGTGGGATCGCTTCAGCGAACTGAACACCCGTTTGGCCGGGCCGATTGACGACTTTGTCGTGCCGGCCCACTGGACCCGCAAGCAACTGCGCAGCATGGGCCGGGTTTCGCGCCTGGCGGTGTGGGCTGCCGAACAGGCGTTGCACGACGCCGGCCTGCTGGGCGATGCGTCGATCAAGGATGGACGCATGGGTGTGGCCTGCGGCTCATCCACCGGCAGTACCGATGAGATCAAGGCGTTCGGCAATATGCTGCTCAACTCGGTGGCCGAGGGCCTGAACGCCAACTCCTATGTGCGCATGATGCCGCACACCACGGCGGCCAATATCAGCATCTTCTTTGGCCTCACCGGGCGCCTGATCCCCACCTCCAGCGCGTGCACCAGCGGTAGCCAGGGCATCGGCTACGCCTATGAAGCGATCAAGTTCGGCCGCCTGCCGCTGATGCTCGCCGGCGGCGCCGAAGAGCTGTGCCCCACCGAAGCCATGGTGTTTGACGCGCTCTACGCCACCAGCCTGAAAAACGACGCCCCGCAGACCAGCCCACGGCCCTACGACAGTGGTCGCGACGGCCTGGTGATTGGCGAGGGCGGCGGCATGCTGGTGCTTGAGGAGCTGGAGCATGCCCTGGCCCGTGGCGCGCATATCCATGCCGAGATCGTCGGTTTTGGCAGCAACGCCGACGGCCAGCACACCACGCGCCCCGAGCAGGCCACCATGCGCCGGGCCATGGAGCTGGCCCTGGAAGATGCCGGCCTGGCGCCGGATGCCATCGGCTATGTCAACGGCCACGGTACCGCCACCGAACAAGGCGACATTGCCGAAACCCTGGCCACCAGCAGCCTGTTCGGCAGCCGCATGCCCATCAGCTCGCAAAAGAGTTTCCTGGGCCATACCCTGGGCGCCTGCGGGGCGCTGGAGTCGTGGTTCAGCATCGAGATGATGAACCGCGACCAATACGTGCCGACGTTCAACCTCGATCAAGTCGACCCACGCTGCGGCGAACTGGATTACCTGCGCGGCGAGTTCCGCCAGATGCACAACGATTACGTGATGAACAACAACTTTGCCTTTGGCGGCGTCAACACGTCGCTGATCTTTCGCCGCTGGCAGTAAGCCTTTTATCTGATTGGAGAGAACGCAATGTCTTCGTTGCTACGCGCCACCCTCATCGCCCTGACCCTGCTGACCGCTGCCGGCTGTACCAGCAAGCCGGTACTCAATACCCAGCACGCACTCGCCGCCAACGAGCAGGTCAGCGAAGCGAAAATGAAACAGAGCATCCTCACCGCGCTGGACAAGCGCAACTGGACCGTACAACGCGCCGACCCACGCCTGATCCAGGCCCAGATCAACGTGCGCAACCGCTACTACGCCGAAATCGACATCCGCTACACCGGCACCAGCTACGCCATCACCTACCGCGACAGCCAGGAACTGGGCTACAAGGACGGCAAGATCCATCGCAACTACAACCGCTGGGTGAGCATGCTCGACCGCGACATCATGGCCGGGCTGCGCTCCAATGGCGCAGCTGAAGCGGGCACGGCGGCGCAGTTGTTCAAGGAGACGGGGACGTCGAAGCAGAACTGATCGGCGCCTGAAAAACCGGCATCTACCTAGCACCAGAAACGACGAAGGGCGCCTTTCGGCGCCCTCTTCACAAGCAGGCTGGCTTGTCATCGCCTTGACAGCCAAAAACTGCTCACTGGAAAGTTCAGCGATTTTGTCAAATCAACACGCTGCCTTCTTTGGGCTGATAGAGAAGTGTCATCCATGTCACTCAGCGAAAAAGAAACGATTCTGCGCAACGCCAAGGCAAATCACTAAATCGGTTCCGTTACCTGATATGTGACCGCGGTTACACCAACGCCTTGCGCGTCAGCAGTTCGACAAACGCCTTGGCCATGGGTGACTGCTGGTCCTTGCGCTGCACCAGCCACACCGCCGTTACCGCCTCCGGGTCGAGCAAGGTGCGGTAGACCACGCCATCGATGCGGATGCGCTGGTACGACGCCGGCAACACCGACACCCCCAACCCCGCCGCCACCAGGCCGATGATGGTCATGGCCTCGCCGGCCTCCTGGGCGAAGTGCGGGCTGAAGCCGGCGTCGCGAGCCAGGCTGAGTAACTGGGCGTACAAACCGCTGCCATAGGCCCGTGGGAAAAACACAAAAGGTTCGTCGGCCAACTGCGTCAGATGCAAGCCCCGCTCGCTGCCTTGCGCCAACGGATGGCCGGCACTGAGCACCGCCACCAGGGGCTCACGCATCAACTCCACGACACTCAGTGAGTCCGGCAACGGCAACGGGCGCATCAAGCCGACCTGGATCGACTCATCCACCAGCGCACCCGCCACTTCGGTACTGCTCATTTCCTGCAGGTTCAGGTGCACCGCCGGGAAGGCCTGGCGAAAAGCAAAAATCGCTTGTGGGATGCTGGAGTTGAACGGCGCCGAAGAGGTGAAGCCAATCTTCAGTTCACCCAGTTCCCCCAACTGCGCACGGCGCGCCACATCCGCAGCCTTGTCGACCTGCGCCAGCACCAGGCGGGCTTCCACGAGGAACAGGCGCCCAGCCTCGCTCAGTTCGACCCGACGATTGGTGCGCTCGAACAGCCGCGCGCCGACCTGCTGTTCCAGCGCCTGGATCTGCTGGCTCAAGGGCGGCTGGGAGATCCCCAAAACCTGGGCGGCCCGGCCGAAATGCAGCTCTTCA
This sequence comes from Pseudomonas sp. WS 5021, assembly GCF_012985535.1. Lineage (NCBI taxonomy): Bacteria > Pseudomonadati > Pseudomonadota > Gammaproteobacteria > Pseudomonadales > Pseudomonadaceae > Pseudomonas > Pseudomonas sp. WS 5021. The sequence continues at coordinate 148,589 of NZ_JAAQWP010000006.1, forward strand.
GCCACGGCGATGAAGTAGCGCAAGTGGCGCAATTCCATGAAAACCTCATTAGGTCGTAAAAGCTATCAAACAGGTCGAACAATATATTGGAAAGAATCATTAGCCAGCTATATTCTTTTTTGCATGGCCAGTCCTGGCTGCCTTTGCTTGCCGAGGTCCCGCGTGAAAGCTGCTGTCGCTCCACTTGTCCAAGAACGTCCGCCCACTGCCCTGGATGAGGTGGTGGCGCAGCTCAACGACGTGTACATCGAAAAAGGTACGCCGATGTTTATGCGTACAGTGCTGGCGCTGTTTTCCGGCGGCTTTGCCACCTTTGCCCTGCTGTATTGCGTACAACCGATGATGCCGGCGCTGTCCCACGAGTTTTCCATCAATGCCGCGCAGAGCAGCCTGATCCTTTCTGTCTCCACCGCGATGCTCGCCTTTGGCCTACTGATCACCGGGCCAGTTTCCGATCGCCTGGGGCGCAAGCCGGTGATGGTCACCTCGCTGTTCTGCGCTGCGGTGTGCACCATCGCCAGCGGCCTGATGCCGACCTGGGAAGGGATCCTGTGGATGCGCGCGCTGCTGGGCCTGTCCCTCAGTGGCCTGGCTGCCGTGGCCATGACCTACCTCAGCGAAGAGATCCACCCGCAGCACATCGGCCTGGCCATGGGCCTGTATATCGGCGGCAATGCGATTGGGGGCATGAGCGGGCGCCTGATCACTGGCGTGTTGATCGACTTTGTCAGCTGGCATACCGCAATGCTGGTCATCGGCGCGCTGGCGCTGATTGCGGCGACGGTGTTCTGGAAAATCCTGCCGCCCTCGCGCAACTTCCGCGCCAGCAGCCTCAAGCCGCGCAATTTGCTCAATGGTTTCGTCATGCACTTCAAGGATGCCGGCCTGCCCTGGTTGTTCCTCGAAGCCTTCTTGCTGATGGGCGCCTTTGTCACGCTGTTCAACTACATCGGCTACCGCTTGCTGGCCGATCCCTATGACCTGAGCCAGGCGGTGGTGGGCTTGCTGTCGGTGGTGTACCTGTCGGGCATCTACAGCTCGGCGAAGATTGGCTCGCTGGCCGACCGCCTGGGCCGCCGCCGCGTGCTGTGGGCCACCATCGTGCTGATGCTCGCCGGCATCACCCTGACCTTGTTCGGCCCGCTGGCACTGATCATCATCGGCATGCTGATCTTCACCTTCGGCTTCTTCGGCGCCCACTCGGTGGCCAGCAGCTGGATTGGCCGCCGCGCAGTCAAAGCCAAGGGCCAGGCTTCGTCGCTGTACCTGTTCAGCTATTACGCGGGGTCGAGCATTGCCGGGACGGCCGGTGGGTTTTTCTGGCACTACGCCGGCTGGAACGGGATTGGCGGGTTTATCGTCGCGCTGCTGATCGTTGCGCTGCTGGTGGCGTTGAAGCTGGCCAAGTTGCCACCGCTCAAACTGTAGGAGCTGGCTTGCCAGCGATGTGGCCCGAAGAATCACCGCAGGGCTCAGGCATGTCATCGCCGGCAAGCCGGCTCCTACAACAATCGTCAGCTAATAAAAAACCGGCCTGAGCCGGTTTTTTATTAGCTGATGCTTACTCGTGATACTGCGCCGACAACTCATGCACCGCCCGCAGGAACGCGCCTGCATGCTCCGGGTTCACTTCCGGGGTGATGCCGTGGCCGAGGTTGAACACGTGGCCGCTGCCCTTGCCGTAGCTGGCGAGGATGCGGCCCACTTCGGCGCGGATCGCTTCCGGCTTGGCGTATAGCACCGTCGGGTCCATGTTGCCTTGCAGGGCCACCTGGTTGCCGACGCGGCGACGGGCTTCGCCCAGGTCGCAGGTCCAGTCCAGGCCCAGTGCATCGGCGCCCGCATCGGCGATGCTTTCCAGCCACAGGCCGCCGCCCTTGGTGAACAGGATCACCGGCACTTTGCGGCCTTCGTGTTCGCGGATCAGGCCGCTGACGATTTTGCGCATGTAGGCCAGGGAGAACTCCTGGTACGCCGCCGCCGACAGGTTGCCACCCCAGGTGTCGAAGATCTGCACCGCTTGCGCGCCGGCCATGATCTGGCCGTTGAGGTAGGACACGACCGACTGCGCCAGCTTGTCCAGCAGCAAGTGCATGGCTTGTGGGTTGTCGTAGAGCATGGCCTTGGTCTTGCGAAAGTCTTTCGACGAGCCGCCTTCGACCATGTAGGTGGCCAGGGTCCACGGGCTGCCGGAGAAGCCAATCAGCGGTACACGGCCGTTGAGCTCACGGCGGATGGTGCTGACGGCGTCCATCACGTAGCCGAGGTCTTTGTGCGGATCGGGGATCGGCAGGGCTTCGATATCGGCCAGGGTGCTGATCACTTTCTTGAAACGTGGACCTTCGCCGGTTTCAAAGTACAGGCCTTGGCCCATGGCGTCGGGGATGGTCAGGATATCGGAGAAGAGGATGGCCGCATCCAACTGTGGATAGCGGTCCAGCGGCTGCATCGTGACTTCACAGGCGAACTCCGGGTTCATGCACAGGCTCATGAAATCGCCCGCGTTGGCGCGGCTGGCGCGGTATTCCGGCAGGTAGCGACCGGCTTGACGCATCATCCACACGGGGGTGACGTCTACGGGTTGCTTGAGCAGGGCACGAAGGAAACGGTCGTTCTTGAGGGCAGTCATGTCGGCATCCGCAAAAAAAGTGCGGGCATTTTCTCAGAGCCGGACGCAAAAGGCACGGTTACAGGTCAGCCTTTTGTCTATCGGGTCAATTTGTCGCAATGGCTGGCAGCACAAACCTCAATAGGCAATGGGGTTTGTGTAGGAGCTGGCTTGCCTGCGATGGCGTCAACTGAGTCTGGCTGACAGACCGAGTTGCCTGCATCGCAGGCAAGCCAGCTCCCACATTTTGATCCCGTTTCAACTCGGGACCAGATCAGACCTGCAAGTAGTCCAGGATGCCTTCGGCGGCGTTGCGGCCTTCGAAGATCGCCGTCACCACCAGGTCAGAGCCGCGCACCATATCGCCACCGGCGAAGATTTTCGGGTTGCTGGTCTGGTGCTTGTACTGGCCCTGTTCCGGGGCCACGACGCGGCCCTGGCTGTCAGTCTGGATCTGGAACTGCTCGAACCACGGCGCCGGGCTTGGGCGGAAGCCGAAAGCGATGACCACGGCGTCGGCCGGGATGATCTCTTCGGAACCCGGGATCGGCTCGGGGCTGCGGCGGCCACGGGCGTCCGGTTCGCCGAGACGGGTCTCGACCACCTTCACGCCTTCGACACGGTCTTCACCGACGATAGCGATCGGCTGGCGGTTGTAGAGGAATTTCACGCCTTCTTCCTTGGCGTTCTTCACCTCTTTGCGCGAGCCGGGCATGTTGGCTTCGTCGCGGCGATAAGCACAGGTCACCGACTTGGCACCCTGGCGAATCGACGTGCGGTTGCAGTCCATCGCGGTGTCACCACCGCCGAGCACCACGACCTTCTTGCCTTTCATGTCGACGAAATCTTCCGGCGACTTTTCAAAGCCCAGGTTGCGGTTGACGTTGGCGATCAGGAAGTCGAGCGCGTCGTACACGCCCGGCAGGTCCTCACCGGCAAAGCCGCCCTTCATGTAGGTGTAGGTGCCCATGCCCATGAATACCGCATCGTATTCTTCGAGCAGTTGCTCCATGGTCACGTCTTTGCCGATCTCGGTGTTCAGGCGGAACTCGATGCCCATGCCGGTGAAGACTTCGCGGCGATTGCTCAGCACGGTCTTTTCCAGCTTGAACTCGGGGATGCCGAAGGTCAGCAGGCCGCCGATTTCCGGGTTCTTGTCGAACACCACCGGGGTCACGCCGCCACGTACCAGCACGTCAGCACAACCCAGGCCCGCCGGGCCCGCGCCGATAATCGCGACGCGCTTGCCGGTGGGCTTGACCTTGGACATGTCCGGGCGCCAGCCCATAGCGAATGCGGTGTCGGTGATGTACTTCTCCACCGAACCGATGGTCACCGCGCCGAAACCGTCGTTGAGGGTGCACGCACCCTCGCACAGACGGTCCTGGGGACAAACCCTGCCGCAGACTTCCGGCAGGGTGTTGGTCTGGTGCGACAGTTCGGCGGCGGCGAGGATGTTGCCCTCGGCCACCAGCTTGAGCCAGTTGGGAATGAAGTTGTGCACCGGGCACTTCCATTCGCAATACGGGTTACCGCACCCCAGGCAGCGGTGGGCCTGGTCGGCCGAGTGCTGGGGTTTGAAGGGCTCGTAGATTTCCACGAACTCTTTCTTGCGTTGACGCAACAGTTTCTTCTTCGGATCTTTGCGCCCGACATCGATGAACTGGAAGTCGTTATTCAGACGTTCAGCCATGTTAAAACCTCATCAAACTCTTCAGGCGCATATCACTGCGGGTTGGCACGGATGCTGGAAAGCAACGATTTCAAGTTGGCAGCCTTGGGCTTGACCAGCCAGAAACGACGCAGGTAATCATCGAGGTTCTCGGCGAGGTTACGGCCCCATTCGCTGCCGGTTTCCTCGACGTACTCGTCCAGCACGTGCTGCAAGTGGTTCCGGTAGGACTCCATGGCTTCGCCGCTGATCCGCTGGATCTCGACCAACTCGTGGTTGACCTTGTCGACGAAGGTGTTGTCCTGGTCCAGCACGTAGGCGAAACCGCCAGTCATGCCCGAACCAAAGTTGTAACCGGTCTTGCCCAACACGCAGACAAAACCACCGGTCATGTACTCGCAGCAGTGATCGCCAGTGCCTTCGACCACGGTGTGGGCACCGGAGTTACGCACGGCGAAACGCTCACCGGCGGTCCCTGCGGCGAACAGCTTGCCACCGGTGGCGCCGTACAAGCAGGTGTTGCCGATGATGGCACTGTCCTGGGTCTTGTAGATGCTACCCACGGGCGGGACGATCACCAGCTTGCCGCCGGTCATGCCCTTGCCCACGTAGTCGTTGGCGTCGCCTTCAAGGTACATGTGCAGGCCGCCGGCGTTCCACACGCCAAAGCTCTGGCCCGCGGTGCCCTTGAAGCGGAAGGTGATCGGCGCCTTGGCCATGCCCTGGTTGCCGTGCTTGCGCGCGATTTCGCCGGAGATCCGCGCGCCGATGGAGCGGTCGCAGTTGCAGATATCCAGGGTGAATTCGCCACCGCTGGCGTCGTTGATCGAGGAGCCGGCCATGTCGACCATTTTCTCGGCCAACAGGCCTTTGTCGAACGGTGGGTTGCGGTCGACCTGGCAGAATTGTGGCTTGTCTGCCGGGATGTGATCGCTGCCCAACAGCGGCGTCAGGTCCAGATGGTGCTGCTTGGCGGTCTGGCCCTGGAGGATGTCCAGCAGATCGGTACGCCCGATCAGCTCTTGCAGGGAGCGCACGCCCAGCTTGGCCAGCCATTCACGGGTTTCTTCAGCGACGTAGGTGAAGAAATTCACCACCATGTCGACGGTGCCGATGTAGTGATCCTTGCGCAGCTTCTCGTTCTGCGTGGCCACGCCGGTGGCGCAGTTGTTCAGGTGGCAGATGCGCAGGTATTTGCAGCCCAGGGCAATCATCGGCGCGGTGCCGAAGCCGAAGCTTTCGGCGCCGAGGATCGCGGCCTTGATCACGTCGAGGCCGGTTTTCAGGCCGCCGTCGGTCTGCACCCGGACCTTGCCGCGCAAGTCGTTGCCGCGCAGGGTCTGGTGGGTCTCGGCCAGGCCCAGCTCCCACGGTGCGCCGGCGTACTTGATCGAGGTCAGCGGCGAAGCGCCGGTGCCGCCGTCATAGCCGGAGATGGTGATCAGGTCGGCATAGGCCTTGGCCACGCCAGCGGCGATGGTGCCGACGCCGGCTTCCGCGACCAGTTTCACCGAGACCAGGGCCTGCGGGTTGACTTGCTTGAGGTCGAAAATCAGCTGCGACAAGTCTTCAATCGAGTAGATGTCGTGGTGCGGCGGTGGCGAGATCAGGGTCACGCCCGGCACGGCATAACGCAGCTTGGCGATCAGACCGTTGACCTTGCCGCCTGGCAACTGGCCGCCTTCACCGGGCTTGGCGCCCTGGGCGACTTTGATCTGCAGTACTTCGGCGTTGACCAGGTATTCCGGGGTTACGCCGAAACGGCCAGTGGCCACCTGCTTGATTTTCGAGCTCTTGATGGTGCCGTAGCGCGCCGGATCTTCGCCGCCTTCGCCGGAGTTGGAACGCGCACCCAGGCGGTTCATGGCTTCGGCCAGAGCTTCGTGGGCCTCGGGCGACAAGGCGCCCAGGGAGATACCGGCGGAGTCGAAGCGTTTGAGGATCGACTCCAGCGGTTCGATTTCGCTGATAGCCAACGGCGTGTCCAGGGTTTTCACCTGGAACAGGTCGCGGATCATCGACACCGGGCGGTTATCCACCAGCGCGGTGTATTCCTTGAACTTGGCGTAGTCGCCCTGCTGCACAGCGGCTTGCAGGGTGCTGACCACATCCGGGTTGTAGGCGTGGTATTCGCCACCGTGCACGAACTTGAGCAGGCCACCTTGCTGGATCGGCTTGCGCGCGCTCCAGGCCTCCAAAGCCAGGGCTTTCTGTTCGGCTTCGATATCGACGAAACGCGCGCCCTTGATGCGGCTTGGCACACCACGGAAGCTCAGCTCGCAGACTTCTTCCGACAGGCCGATAGCCTCGAACAACTGCGCACCACGGTACGAGGTGACGGTGGAGATGCCCATCTTCGACAGGATCTTCAACAGGCCCTTGGTGATGCCTTTGCGGTAGTTCTTGAACACTTCGTACAGGTCGCCCAGCACTTCGCCGGTGCGGATCAGGTCGCCCAGCACTTCGTAGGCCAGGAACGGATACACCGCCGAGGCGCCAAAGCCGATCAGCACCGCAAAGTGGTGCGGGTCGCGGGCGGTGGCGGTTTCGACGAGGATGTTGGAGTCGCAGCGCAGGCCTTTTTCGGTCAGGCGGTGGTGGACCGCGCCGGTGGCCAGCGAAGCGTGGATCGGCAGCTTGCCCGGGGCGATATGGCGGTCGGTCAGCACGATCTGGGTACGACCGGCGCGCACGGCTTCTTCAGCCTGATCGGCGACGTTGCGCACAGCAGCTTCCAGGCCGAGGCTCTCGTCGTAGTTCAGGTCGATGATCTGCCGCTCGAAGCCTGGACGCTCCAGGGTCATCAACGAGCGCCACTTGGCCGGCGAAATCACCGGCGAGCTGAGGATCACGCGCGAAGCGTGCTCTGGCGATTCCTGGAAGATGTTGCGCTCGGCACCGAGGCACACTTCCAGGGACATGACGATGGCTTCACGCAGCGGGTCGATCGGTGGGTTGGTCACCTGGGCGAACTGCTGGCGGAAATAGTCGTACGGCGTGCGCACGCGCTGGGACAGCACGGCCATCGGCGTGTCATCGCCCATGGAGCCGACGGCCTCGTAGCCTTGCTCGCCGAGTGGGCGCAGCACCTGGTCGCGCTCCTCGAACGTGACCTGGTACATCTTCATGTACTGCTTGAGCTGGTCGACGTCATAGAAAGCCGAACCGTGGTCGTTGTCTTCCATGGTCGCCTGGATGCGCAGGGCGTTCTTGCGCAGCCATTGCTTGTACGGGTGACGCGACTTCAAGCGGTTATCGATGGCATCGGTGTCGAGGATCTGCCCGGTTTCGGTGTCCACGGCAAGGATCTGGCCAGGGCCGACGCGGCCTTTGGCAATCACGTCCTGCGGCTGGTAGTTCCACACGCCGACTTCCGACGCCAGGGTGATGAAGCCGTTGGTGGTGGTCACCCAACGCGCCGGGCGCAGGCCGTTACGGTCGAGCAGGCACACCGCGTAGCGACCATCGGTCATGACCACGCCGGCCGGGCCGTCCCACGGTTCCATGTGCATCGAGTTGTACTCATAGAACGCCCGCAGATCGGGGTCCATGGTCTCGACGTTCTGCCACGCTGGCGGAATGATCATGCGCACGCCACGGAACAGGTCGATGCCGCCGGTGACCATCAGTTCCAGCATGTTGTCCATGCTCGAGGAGTCGGAACCCACGCGGTTGACCAGCGGGCCGAGCTCTTCGAGGTCCATCAGGTCGTTGGCGAACTTGGTGCGACGGGCCACGGCCCAGTTGCGGTTGCCGGTGATGGTGTTGATCTCGCCGTTGTGGGCGAGGAAGCGGAATGGCTGGGCCAGCGGCCATTTCGGCAGGGTGTTGGTGGAGAAGCGCTGGTGGAACACGCAGATCGCGGTTTGCAGGCGCTCATCGCTCAGGTCTGGATAGAAGGCGGTCAAATCCGCCGGCATCATCAGGCCTTTATAAATGATGGTCTTGTGGGAAAAGCTGCAGATGTAGTGGTCGGTGTCCAGGGCGTTGGCCACGGACGAGCGGCGACGCGAGGTGAACAGCTTGATCGCCATGTCCTGGTCGCTCAGGCCGTCGCCTGCGATAAACACTTGTTCGATCTGCGGCAGGCGCTCATGGGCCAGGCGGCCGAGCACGCTGGTGTCGATCGGCACTTTGCGCCAGCCGACGAGTTGCAGGCCGGCGGCGAGGATCTCGCGGTTCATGTTCTCGCGAGCGGCCTGGGCTTTGACCGGGTCCTGATTGAAGAACACCATGCCCACCGCGTATTGCTTGGGCAAATCGGCGCCGAAGGTTTCCTTGGCGACAGCGCGCAGGAACAGGTCGGGCTTTTGAATCAGCAAGCCACAACCGTCACCGGTCTTGCCGTCGGCGTTGATCCCACCGCGGTGGGTCATGCAGGTCAGGGCCTCGATGGCCGTTTGCAGAAGGGTATGACTGGGTTCGCCCTGCATATGGGCTATCAGGCCGAAACCACAGTTATCCTTGAATTCATCGGGTTGGTACAGACCTGCTTTCATAGACACTTTCTCACCAGGCTGCCTCTTATTTCGAGGCAAATTTCTTTTCAATTCAACCGGTTACCTTCCACGCCGAACGTACGCCGGCTTAGCGGGGGCAAAAGGGAGGTCATTGTACACACCGACACAGACGCCCACAAATTTGGCGACGAACTGTCGCAAATCTATGTCGCATTTATGAAAGGTTTAAAGCGATATGCTGTGCTAGTCAAAACTTTTTTAATTCTGACTGCTACTACTCAAAAGCTACTGTGAGGCAGACACCACAAAGCGCGCGGCCTTCAGGGCTGCACGCTTTGTTGTTTTTTTGAGGTGCTGGGAGGGCGACCTGGGTAAGGTCGCCGGACTTCAGCGAGTTGTTGCGAGTTCTTGTTGAACGCTGGCAACAGTGCGAGGCCAAGGTTTACCAGCCTGAACCTTCGCTGGCAAGGCCTTGATCGCGGAATCGGCTGCCGCGCGGCTCGGGAAACTGCCGTAGGTGATCACGTAGAGAGGCTTGCCGTTGAGCACTTTCTTGAAATAACGGTACTCGCCGCCCTGCTCTTTGACGAACGCCTGGGCGTTGGCTTCGGAGCTGGTGCCGAGGATCTGCACCACGTAGTTCTTCGCCGGTTGGCTGCCGTACCAGCCGCTGCCGGCAGCGGCCTTGGCCACGGTCACCGGTTTTTCAGCAGGCTTGGCGACGGGTGCAGGCTTGGCCGCCGGGGCTGGCGTCGGCTTGACCACGGGTGCCGGGGTTGGCTTGGCGGTGGCAACCTGGGTCGGCGCAGGCGTCGGCTTGGCCGCAGGCACCGGTGCCGGGCTGGCTGTCGCGCCAGGCGGCGGAGCCACGGTGGTGACGGTCGGTGGCGTGGCGCTGGAGCCTTCTACCGGCACGCCGTCGTCGCCTTCGGAAATGGCGCCGGCCTCTTCTGCCAACGGGCCACGCATGACCGGCTGGCCGACCATCGGCAGGTTGGTAGGCTGGCCAGAGCCGGCAAACTCAACGGCTGGTGCGCCATTGGTAGTGGGCTTGCCCAGTGGCAGTTGCGCCTGCTCGGTCGGTGCACCTGGAGCAGTCGGGGCCTTGCTACGGCCGGGAATCAGCCAGGCGGCGGCAACGGCAACCACGACAACAGCGGAAATCGCCAGTACGTGTTTCTTCGGCATGGTGAACCCCATCTTTGGACGCTTAACCGCAGAGCGGCTGGCAATCATTGCTTCGATCATCGCATCCCGGGCCACCTGGTTGATGGTGCCAGGCCAGCCGTCGGAGCTTTCGTGAATATCAGAGATCTGCTGGGCAGAGAAAAGTTCGATGCCCTGGCCGGCACCTTCAAGGCGCTGGGCCAGGTACTCGCGGGTTTCTTCTTCTTCGTAGGGCTGCAATTCGATGACGTGAAACAGCTCTTGCTCGCCACTGAGCTGCTCCAGGTCGGCAATCAGCGACGCCTCACCGAACAGGAAGACATGGGGGCGCCCTTCCGGCGTACCCGCCGCCAGGGCGAGCAACGCTTCCAGGGCGGACTCGTCGAGCTGCTCGGCATCGTCCACCAGCAGGTAGACTTCCTGGCCGGTCAGGCCCAGTTGCACTACTTGCTTGAGAATTGCAGTCGGCTCGGCATTGGCCACGTCCAGCGCCTGGGCAACCTGGCGCAACACACCTGCCGCGTCGCCGGCACCACGGGCGGAAACCACCACGCTTTGCACCGATTGCTTGTTGGTGCTGGCCACCAGGGCCTGGCGCAGCAGGGTCTTGCCGCTGCCCAAGGGGCCAGTGACCACCAACAGCAACTGGCTGTAGCGAGCCAGGTGGTGCAACTGCCCCAGCACCGGCTTGCGCTGTGCAGGGAAAAACTTGAAACCGGGGACCCGTGGCGCAAAAGGGTCATGGCTCAACTGGTAATGGCCGAGGAAAGCCTCGTCGGCATGCAAACTAGTCATCGGGATCTGGTTAACCTTTCAGCTGGGCCAGGGCGCGGTAATCCGCTCCCAGCGTGGCCTGTAGAATCTCTTTCGGATAATCGTCGGTCACTACCGCTTCGCCCATTCGGCGCAACAGCACCAGACGCAAACGACCATCGATCACTTTCTTGTCTATCGCCATATGTTCAAGGAAATCGGCTTCAGTCATCTCCTCGGGAGGAATGACCGGCAACCCGGCGCGCTGGAACAGGCGGATACCACGATCACGCTCTTGGACACTGATCCAGCCCAGGCGTTGCGACATCTCCAACGCCATCACTGTGCCAGCCGCCACGGCCTCACCATGCAGCCAGACACCATAGCCCATGTGGGTTTCAATCGCATGGCCGAAGGTGTGGCCCAGGTTCAGGGTGGCGCGCACGCCAGACTCACGCTCGTCGGCATTGACTACCAGCGCCTTGGCCGCACAGGAGCGGGAGATAGCCTCGGTCAGCGCCACCTGGTCCAGGTTGCGCAAGGCATCGACGTGCTCTTCAAGCCAGGTCAGGAACGGCTCATCGCAGATCAACCCGTACTTGATGACTTCCGCCAGGCCCGCCGACAGCTCGCGGGGCGGCAGGGTATTGAGGGTGGCGGTGTCGATCAGCACGGCATTGGGCTGGTAGAACGCGCCGACCATGTTCTTGCCCAGGGGATGGTTGATCCCGGTCTTGCCGCCCACCGACGAATCGACCTGGGACAGCAGGGTGGTCGGCACCTGGATAAAGTCCACGCCACGCTGGTAACAGGCCGCGGCAAAACCGGCCATGTCGCCGATCACGCCGCCGCCAAGGGCCACCACCGTGGTACGCCGGTCATGGCGCGCGGTGAGCAGCCCGTCAAAGATCAATTGCAGGGTTTCCCAGTTCTTGAAGGCTTCGCCGTCGGGAAGAATCACCGAGATCACCGAATACGCCGCAAGGCTGCGACTCAGACGCTCAAGGTAGAGCGGCGCGACGGTCTCGTTGGAGATGATTGCCACTTGTCGCCCGGCAATATGCGGCGCGAGCAACTCGGGCTGGTCCAACAAGCCTTCGCCAATATGGATCGGGTAGCTACGCTCGCCAAGATCGACCTTAAGTGTCTGCATGTGTCCCCGCGCTGAAGATGGAAGCAGGCGTCCTGCCCTGTATTAACGTTGTCGGCACCGTCGAGATCGGACGCTGCCTGATGGCTCTACGCCACACCCCGGACGGTTGCAACGCGCTGCCGAGGATAGCGCATTTCGGCCCTGGCTTTAACGGGGTGGCAACTGCTGCAAGCGTTCGAGAATGTCGATTACGACCATGCGCGGTGGCCGTTCATCGGTTTCCACCACCAGATCGGCGATTTCCCGATAAAGCGGATCGCGCAGGGTCAGCAAGTCCCGCAGGGTTTTCTCGGGGTTGGCGGTACGCAACAATGGCCGGTTGCGATCACGTGCGGTGCGCCCTACCTGCTGCTCGACCGACGCATGCAAATAGACCACCCGACCGCCATCCCGCAGCGCCCGTCGGTTTTCCTCGCGCATCACTGCACCGCCGCCGGTGGCCAATACCACGCCATCGCAGCCGCACAACTCGGCAATCATCGCCTGTTCGCGGTCACGAAAGCCCAGTTCGCCTTCCTTATCGAAGATCCACGGGATATTGGCGCCCGTGCGCAATTCAATTTCCTTATCGGAGTCTTTGAATGGCAGGCGCAGCTCTTTGGCCAGCAAACGGCCGATGGTGCTTTTTCCAGCCCCCATCGGCCCTACAAGAATCAAATTTCGCACAGAATCAACGACTCACAGCAATCGCCTGGTTATTCATAATACGCGGAGTCAGGAATACCAGCAGCTCGGATTTTCTTTGGGCAACGACATCACGCCGGAAAAGGCGGCCAAGATACGGCACATCGCCCAAAAATGGCACTTTATCTACCACCTTGCTCTGGTTTTTGGAGAAAACCCCGCCAAGGACGATGGTCTCGCCGTCCCTGACCAGCACCTTGGCGTTGACCTCGTTCTTCTTGATCGGCGGCACATCGTTGAGTTTGTTCAGGTAGTCCGGTTCATCCTTGGTCACCCGAACCTCCATGATTACCTGGTCGTCCGGAGTGATTTGCGGCGTCACCTCCAAAGAAAGCGAGGCTTCCTTGAACGAGACCGAGGTCGCCCCCTCGGACGTAGCTTCCTGGTAAGGAATCTCGGTACCCTTGAGAATCCGTGCGGTTTCCTTGTTGGACGTGACCACCTTGGGCTGGGAAATCACCTCGCCATTGCCGCCCTTCTCCATGGCGGTGAGCTCCAGGTCCAGCAGCACGTTATCGGTGATAAACGCGATGCCAAGGCCGGAGCTTGCATTGACGACGCCCAAGTCCACGAAGGGCGAGCTATCGGGAGACTCGCTATCCCCTGTCGGGCTTTTATCCACCCCGCCACCACTCCAGTTACCTTTATTACGCAGCAACCCGCCCCAGCGCACCCCCACACTTTTGTCATAATCGACATTGGCTTCGACTATCCGCGCCTCGATCATCACCTGGCGCACCGGGATATCCAATTGATTGACGATGCGCCGCAGCTCCTCCAGACGCTCTCCCGTCTGGTAGGCAATGATGTTGTTGGTGCGATCGTCTACCGTCACCGAGCCACGCTCATCGGCCATCCCCTCAGGCCCGCTTACCAACTGGAACAGCTTGGCCAGCTCAGACGCCTTGGCGTAATTGACTTGCAGCAGCTCCCGGCGCAGGGGCGCCAGCTCGGTCATCAATTTGCGCGATTCCAGGGCCAGCAGTTCGCGGGCGGCCAGTTCTTCGGCCGGCGCCACCAGCAGCACATTGGCCGTCACACGCTTGTCGAGGCCCTTGGCTTGCAGCACCAGGTCCAGGGCCTGATCCCACGGCACGTCCTTGAGGCGCAGGGTAATCGAGCCGTGCACATCATCACCGGCCACCAGGTTAAGCCCGGCCACGTCAGCAATTTGCTGCAGTACTGCGCGGACCTCGATGTCCTGGAAGTTGAGGGAGAGCTTGTCGCCGCTAAACGGGCCACGCCCGCTACCCTGGGGCGAAGCACCGGGTGGTGGCAGGTGAATCAGGTCGATCCGATTGGGCACAGCCTCAGTCATCGGTGCCGTGAACGCTATCCATAGCGCGACACCGAAGGACGAAATAGTCCTTTTCATTTTTTGCTTCCGTTATGAGTTCACGTTCAACACCAAGGTGCGCGGGCGCTCAAGCCAAGCGCCCTCGCCATCGGGGAAAAGTTCGACCAGCTCCAACTGACCTTCATGGATCCTCACGACGCGCCCATGATCGGCACCCAGGTAATCCCCCACCGCCAGGCGATGAACCCCTGCCGCGCCGCGCAGCAGGGCAAATGTCTGCGCGCCGAGGGACAAGGTGCCGACCATCTGGAACTGGTCCACGGCAAACCCTTCGAGAAACTGCCGGGGGCGGTCTAGGTCCGGGGCAGGCCCGGGCTTGCCGGTGGGACGACTGGCGGGTTGGTCCGGCGGCTGGAAAGGGTCACGCAAGGGAGTCGGGCTGGAGACAAAGCGTAGTCCCGCCAGTGTTGCAGGCGTTTCGTCAGCCAGCGGCACTGCCTGCTGGCGAATCGCTTGCAGCTCGGCGTTCAGCGCCTGCAATTGCGGATCACTGTCGCATCCAGCAAGCAAGACCAGGCTAAGGCCCAGGCCCAGGCCCGCAACCTTGAAGCGGCTCATGGTAATGCTCCCTGGTTGCCGTACCGGTAGGTCTTGGCGAGCATCGTCAGGCTCAGCAATGCGCCAGCCTGGGAATCCACAGGGCGAATGACAAAGTCATGCAGGGTCACGATCTGCGGCAACCCGGCCACGCCACTGATGAAGGCCAGCAGGTCGTGATAGGTGCCCACCAGCTTGAGCTGCATCGGCCGCTCGACGAACACCGGTTGCACCTGCTCGTCCAGCACACTGAGCTGTTCGACCAGCACCCCGCTGACCTGACCCAGCCGGGCGAAGTCTTCCAGTAGGCCGGGCATTTGCGTGAGTGTCGGCATTTGGCGCAACTGTTCGGCAAAGGCAGTGCGCAGGGTTTCAAGCTCACGTACCACGCCCTCATGCTCGGCGGCTTGCCGGGCTTTGGCAGCAAACTGCTGGCGCAGCGTTATTTCTCCCGCCTCCTGGCGCTGCAAGACCTCACGGGCACCGCCCAGGTAGATAGCATCCCCCGCCGCCAGCACTAGCAAGGCAAGTACCGCGCCCAGCAGAATCCTGCCAGCCAAGGGCCAGTGGGCGATGTTGCGGTACAGCGTGGACAGTTGCAGGAGTGCCAGCCCTGACGGGCTGGACACAAGGCTCACCGCTGCGTCTCCTGGTGCTCCCCATGGTCCACCATCAACTGGAAGGCACTGCCGGCTGCGCCCTCCTCGGCCCTCACATGACGCAGATTGGGCGCCCGCAGGCTGTTGGAAGCCTCAAGGCTACGCATCAACCGCGCGACATCATCGTTGGACACCGCCGTGCCGGTGACTTGCACCGATGTGCCGCTGACGCTGACCTCGCTCAGTTGGATACCATCGGGCATCGCGCGGGCCAACTGCTCGAACAATTCCTGGCCCGATGCACGATGACCCTGGAGATCTTCGACCACCTTCATCCGCTCCATCAGTTGCTGGCGCTGTTCGCGCAGCTCGTCGATGGTCTTGATGCGCGAGTCCAACACCGTGACTTGCTTGCTCAAGTGGTTGTTGCGGGCCACTTGTCGATCAATCGCCCGGTCAATGACCCGGTCGGCCAGCCATACGGCGGCCAATGCAATAGTGGTGATCACCAACAGGAAAATCAGGAAAAACTTGCGACGGCGCTCAGCGCGTTCTTCACGCCAGGGTAAAAGGTTGATTCTTGTCATCAATCGAAACTCCTGAGGGCCAAACCGCAGGCGACCCGCAATCCCTGGGCATCGGCAGCCCATTGTGCACTATTGATCCCACTCCCCGGCGCTATCCGGGCAACCACCTGGTCGGTCATCCGCGCCAGGGCAAACGCCTCTACATCCACCACT
Organism: Pseudomonas sp. WS 5021; assembly: GCF_012985535.1. Taxonomy (NCBI): domain Bacteria; kingdom Pseudomonadati; phylum Pseudomonadota; class Gammaproteobacteria; order Pseudomonadales; family Pseudomonadaceae; genus Pseudomonas; species Pseudomonas sp. WS 5021. Next base: position 164,319 of record NZ_JAAQWP010000006.1, read on the forward strand.
CGCGCAACCAGGCCGGCCAGGGCCAACACTGCTTCGCGCGCCTCCACCTGCTCCTTGAGGCACGCCACAAGCAGCACATCAACATAACCGGGTTCACGACCCGATGGGCCCTGCACCTGAAAATCAATTGCAACCTCATCTAACGGATAAGGAATGTACTGGTCGGCTTCACAGCGCAGGCGCTGCTCCATCTCGTCGGCCTCAAGCCCCGCCTCCAGCGCCACCACCCGGCTGATCACCGATGGCCCTGCCACGGCAACTGCCGCATGGGTGACCTGGGTCCGGGCCCGGAACAATGCCTTGGAAAGGGTCTGCGCGACAACCTCCAGATCAACGATATTACTGTCGAGCACCGCATGGCCAGGCAGAGGCTGGCTCGCATACGCGCGCACCGCATAGCCATCGCCGGCGCGGGCCAGCTCCAATATCTTCACGTTGCTGTCCTGGATGTCCACGCCCAGTACGGTATCGGCTTTTCGCCTGAAAAATCCCTTTTTCATAAAACTCCCTAAAGCTTTGCCTGTCTCAGGGCTGGTCAGTTCCGGGTTTGATGCATTCGGTCGGCTCGGTTGAGCGGCGCCCATGACGCCCCGAGGCGAAAAATGCTTTAATGCCCAGCGTTTTTTCCCGCTTTTTATCTGCAGGTCGGGTCGATACATCTTTAGTCATGCCTATCCCGACACCTAACTCATTCTTTTCTCTGGAAATCCAAAAGCCTTGATTCGTCTGCTGAAGTTTTTCGGGTACTCCTTCGTCGCTATCGTTTGCGGGCTGCTGCTCGTGTTCAGCGGCGCCTATCTCTACCTTAGTCCGGGATTGCCCTCGGTAGAGGCCCTGAGAAGTATCCAGTTGCAGATTCCTTTGCGGGTCTACAGCAGCGATGAAAAACTGATCGCGGAGTTCGGCGAAATGCGCCGCACCCCGATCCGTTTCGCCGACATTCCACCCAATTTCATCAATGCCCTGCTGTCGGCTGAAGACGATAATTTTGCCAACCACTATGGCGTGGACCCCAGCAGCCTGGTGCGCGCAGCCACGCAGCTGGTAAAAAGCGGACACATTCAATCGGGCGGCAGCACCATCACCATGCAGGTGGCGAAGAACTTCTTCCTCACCAGCGAGCGCAGCTTCTCGCGCAAGGCCACGGAAATCCTCCTGGCGCTGCAGATCGAACGCCAACTGACCAAGGATGAAATCCTTGAGCTGTACGTCAACAAGATCTACCTGGGCAACCGCGCCTATGGGATCGAAGCGGCGTCCCAGGTGTACTACGGCAAGTCGATTCGCGACGCCAGCCTGGCACAAATGGCCATGATTGCCGGCCTACCCAAGGCCCCGTCGCGCTTCAACCCGCTGGCCAACCCGGCCCGCAGCAAGGAGCGTCGCGACTGGATCCTGGGGCGCATGTACAAGCTGGGCAAGATCGACCAGAACGCCTATGAGACGGCGGTGGCCGAGCCGCTGAACGCCAGCTACCACGTGCCGACGCCAGAAGTCAGCGCACCGTACATCGCCGAGATGGCCCGCGCCGAAATGGTTGGCCGCTATGGCAGCGATGCCTACACCGAAGGTTTCCGCGTTACCACGACCATTCCGAGCAACTTGCAGGAAATCGCCAACCACGCGGTGCATGAAGGCCTGATCACCTATGACCAGCGCCACGGCTACCGTGGACCGGAATCGCGCCTGCCGGGCAAGACCCTGAGCGCCTGGACCGTCGAACTGGGCAAGCAGCGCTCCATCAGCGGCCTGGATCCAGCCATCGTCACCCAGGTAAAAAAGGATGGCGTGCAGGTCCTGACCCGCAGCGGCGAAGAACATGTGGCGTGGGATAGCATGAAGTGGGCGCGCCCCTTCCTGAACACCAACAGCATGGGGCCGATGCCCAAGCAGCCATCTGATGTGGCCCAGGTCGGTGACCTGATCCGCGTGCAGCGCCAGAAAGACGACAGCCTGAAATTCAGCCAGGTCCCGGTCGCCCAGGGAGCACTGGTCTCCCTGGACCCGCAGAACGGTGCAATCCGCGCTCTGGTCGGGGGCTTCGCCTTCGAGCAGAGCAACTACAACCGCGCCACCCAGGCCAAGCGCCAGCCGGGCTCCAGTTTCAAGCCATTTGTCTACAGTGCCGCGCTGGATAACGGCTACACCGCCGCCAGCCTGGTCAACGACGCGCCTATCGTGTTTGTCGACGAGTACCTGGACAAGGTCTGGCGCCCGAAGAACGACACCAACACTTTCCTCGGCCCGATCCGCGTGCGCGAGGCGCTGTACAAGTCGCGCAACCTGGTATCGATCCGCCTGCTGCAAGCGATGGGCGTGGGCAAGACCATCGACTACATGACCCGCTTCGGCTTCAACAAGCAGGACCTGCCGCCCAACCTGTCCCTGGCCCTCGGCACTGCGACCCTCACGCCAATGGAGATCGCCACCGGCTGGAGCGTATTCGCCAACGGCGGCTACAAGGTCACGCCGTACCTGATCGACAAGATCGAAAGCCGCAACGGCGACACGCTGTTTGTCGCCAACCCGCCGAGCGTGCCCAACGGCGTTGCCGCTAGCGATGGCCTGGCCGCGCCCGCCAATGGTGGCATCACCATCGAGCCTGCGCCTGGCACGGCACCTACCGATGCCGCTTCTACCCCGCAGGCACCGGCGGTGGCAGAGCGCGTGGTTGATGGGCGGACCACCTACATTCTTACCAGCATGCTGCAGGACGTGATCAAGCGCGGCACCGGCCGTCGCGCCCTGGCCCTGGGCCGCACGGACCTGGCAGGCAAGACCGGTACCACCAACGAATCCAAGGATGCGTGGTTCTCCGGCTACAACGCCGATTACATCACCACCGTCTGGACGGGTTACGACCAGCCAGAAAGCCTCGGTCGCCGCGAATACGGCGGCACCGTCGCCTTGCCGATCTGGATGAGTTACATGGGCGCCGCCCTCAAGGACAAGCCGGCTCACACCCAGGCCGAGCCGGAAGGCATCCTCAGCCTGCGCATCGACCCGATCAGCGGCCGCGCTGCAGCACCGGGCACGCCGAATGCGTACTTTGAACTGTTCAAGAGCGAAGACACGCCGCCGTCGATGAATGAACTGGGCAATGGCGTGGCACCGGGCAGCCCGCTGCCTGCGGATGAGTCGGCGCCGATCGATCTGTTCTGACAAACACAGATCCAATTGTGGCAGCGGGCCCGCTCCCACATTTTGACGGTGTACCCTCCCACCGTTTTGCACAGCCACAAAAAAGCCCCGACTCGCAAGAGCCGGGGCTTTTTTTGGTGCGCTACAACGGCTTAGCCGTTGAACACATCATCCACGCTTTGCAGCGGGTAGTTCTTCGGATACGGCAGGGTGGCCACACCTGTCTCGATGGCGGCCTTGGCCACGGCATCGGAGATCACGGTGATCAGGCGTTTGTCCATTGGCTTGGGAATGATGTACTCACGGCCAAATTCCAGCTTGGCGCCACCGTAGGCGTCGCATACGTCCTGAGGTACCGGCAGCTTGGCCAGTTCACGCAGGGCGTTGGCGGCAGCTACTTTCATCTCTTCGTTGATGCGCTTGGCGCGAACGTCCAGGGCGCCACGGAAGATGAACGGGAAGCCCAGTACGTTGTTGACCTGGTTCGGGTAGTCCGAACGGCCAGTGGCCATGATCACGTCGTTACGGGTGGCGTGCGCCAGTTCCGGGGCAATTTCCGGATCAGGGTTCGAGCAGGCGAACACGATCGGGTTGGCCGCCATGGACTTCAGGCCTTCGGCGCTCAGCAGGTTCGGGCCGGACAGGCCGACGAACACGTCAGCACCGTCAAGTGCGTCAGCCAGCGTGCGCTTGGAGGACGGGTGGGCAAACATCGCCTTGTACTGGTTCAGGTCGGTACGCTCGGACTGGATCACACCCTTGCTGTCGACCATGTAGATGTTTTCAAGCCGGGCACCCATGCTCACGATCAGCTTCATGCACGAGATGGCCGCGGCACCGGCGCCCAGGCAGACGATCTTCGCGTCGGACAGGGTTTTGCCAGCGATTTCCAGGGCGTTGATCATGCCGGCCGCGGTAACGATCGCGGTGCCGTGCTGGTCATCGTGGAATACCGGGATGTCGCACTGTTCGATCAGGGCCTTTTCGATCTCGAAGCACTCAGGTGCCTTGATGTCTTCCAGGTTGATGCCACCGAAGGTGATGGAGATGCGCTTGACGGTGTCGATGAAGGCTTGCGGGCTTTCGGAGTCGACTTCGATGTCGAATACGTCGATGCCGGCAAAGCGCTTGAACAGCACGCCCTTGCCTTCCATCACTGGCTTGGAAGCCAATGGGCCGAGGTTACCCAGGCCGAGAATCGCGGTGCCATCAGAAATCACTGCAACCAGATTGCCCTTGCCGGTGTATTTGTAGGCCAGCTCAGGATCGCGGGCGATTTCACGCACGGGCTCGGCTACACCGGGGCTGTACGCCAGCGACAGGTCGCGTGCGGTAGCAGTGGCTTTGGTGAGCTCGACACTCAGCTTTCCTGGACGAGGATGGGCATGATATTCGAGAGCGGCAGTTTTCAAATCAGACATATCGGCATTCCGCTTTTTACTGTTGGACGACGGACCGCCGAGGATACTCGTGTCGCAAAGTCCCTACAAGACTGGGCAGTCACCGGTGTCAAGGGCCCTGCCCTACGACTTTCGGCCAAGAGCCACGGGATACAAGGCCTACAACTGTTCACAATCGACTGAAAAAATGTCTACAATTTTTTCTTATTGTGCCAATTGCAGCATGCCGGGATCGGTCAAGGGGAGCAGCCAGCGTGCCTGGCCACTTTTCAGGCCACCACGTCGGGAACGGTCCAGCACCCAGCCACGAGCCTCGACCTCCTGGCCTTGCAGGCGCTTGAGCAGGGCGTTATCAAATTGCCCGACCAGATTGGGTGCAACCCGTAATACCAGTGAGTCCTGCAATTCGATCCAGATCCCGCCGCGATTGCGTTCGACCTTGCTCACGCGCCCGCTGACCACGGCGAAGCCCGACTGCTGGATTTGCCCGGCTTTCTGCACAGGCGACTGGCGCCACAGGCCCAACCTGGCCGCCCGCGCACTGCGCTCGGCGGCTTGCTGGCAGGCGACCAGATCGACATTGGGCGCCACCGCCACCAGGAACCCGAGGCCCTCGGCGAGCAGTTGCGCCTCCAGATTCGCACCGTTGGCCCCATAAAGGTGAGCCAGGGTTCGCCCATAACGGTCCTTGCCCTCGCGACCCGACACCAAGCCGACCCGACCACCACTGGCGTCCACCAGCCCTTGCAGGCGTTGGCGCGCGGCCACGGCGAATGGCTCGTCCGGGCGGCCTTTCTTGCCGGTCTCCGGGGCGTTGACGCCGATCATGCGCACACTGCGCCCGTCCTTGAGGCGGACGGTGTCGCCATCCACCACGCGCTGCACCTCGACGGCGCTGACCGAGGCCGGCGCTGGGCAAAACACCTCGGCCTGGGCGGCCGATAGCCAAATCGCGGGCACAAAAAAGGCGCCCACAAGGGACGCCTTCTTCATAAGCAGGTAAAAGCCCATCAGGCTTTCGAACCTTACTCTGCAGCAGCTGGAGCTTTCTTGCCGAAAGCACCGAAACGGTCGGCGAAGCGCTGTACACGGCCGCCAGTATCCAGAGTCTTCTGCTTACCGGTGTAGAACGGGTGGCACTCGTTGCATACGTCAGTACCCAGTGGCTTGCACAGGTTCGAACGAGTTTCGAACTTGTTGCCGCAGCTGCAAGTAACTTGGATGGTTTCGTACGCTGGATGGATATCGGCTTTCATGGTGTCTTCCTCAGGCTAGCGTGCCGCCACTCGACACTATTGTCGAATACCGCACGTAATTAGGCCGCGGATTCTACCAGAGCTTTTTAATCACGCAAGCGCCGCCATGCCCCCTTTCATCAGAAACTGTGGCAGGACACTCCCCTGCGGGTCTGCTAGGCTCGCGCCCTTCTTCACCGTCTGCCATATGAGAACCTCCCGCGTGCCCGACGCCATTTTGCGCCTCGCCCTGCCCTCGCCCCTGCGCCGCCTCTTCGATTATCGGGCGCCTGCGGGTGTCGTAAGGTCGCAGTTGCAGCCGGGGATGCGCGTGCGCGTACCGTTTGGCCGGCGGGAGATGATCGGGATTCTGATCGAAGTGGCGGACCACAGCGAAGTGCCGGCAGAAAAGCTCAAGCCGGCCCTGGCCATCCTGGACGCCACGCCGCCACTGCCGGCGTCGCTGTTCAAGCTGTGCCTGTGGACTTCCCAGTATTACCAGCACAGCCTGGGCGACACCTTGAGCTGGGCGTTGCCAGTGCTGTTGCGCCAGGGCGAGCTGGCCGAGACCCGCCAGGAGCGCTTCTGGTCGATAACGCCCGGCGCGCGCCTGGACGACCCGCGCATCGCCCGCGCCCCGCGCCAGCGCGAGGCCCTGGCCACCCTGGCGCAGCATCCACATGGCGTGGCGCACCAATTGCTGAGCAAACTGATGCTGAGCAAGGACAGCCTCGACCTGTTGCTGGCCAAGGACCTGGTGCAGGTGGAAATCCGCCGCCACGCCCCCGGCGAGCGCCACGAGCACTGGCTGGCACAACCGGAACTGCCACTGAACCCGGAACAACGCGCCGCGTTTGAGGCCATCAGCGCCGGCGCCGACAGCTTCCACGCGTTCCTGCTGGCCGGCGTCACCGGCAGCGGCAAGACCGAAGTCTATTTGCAACTGATCCGCGAAACCCTGGAGGCCGGCAAGCAGGCCCTGGTGCTGATCCCCGAGATCAACCTCGGCCCCCAGACCCTGGCGCGCTTCGAGCAGCGTTTCAATGCGCGGATCGCCCTGGTGCACTCGGCCGTCAACGACCGCGAACGCCTGGAATCCTGGCTGGCCGCCCGGGACGGCGAGGCCGACATTATTATCGGCACCCGTTCGGCGCTGTTCACGCCGATGAAAAGTCCCGGCCTGATCATCATCGACGAAGAACACGACGGCTCTTATAAACAGCAGGAAGGCCTGCGCTACCACGCCCGCGACCTGGCCCTGGTGCGCGCCCACCAGGAAAACATCCCGATTGTGCTGGGCTCGGCCACGCCCTCCCTGGAGAGCCTGCACAACGCCTACACCGGGCGCTACGGCCTGCTGCGCCTCAACGAGCGCGCGGGCGGCGCCAAGCAACCGCGCTTCCTGCGCCTGGATGTGAAAAGCCGGCCACTGGACAGCGGCATCTCCGGGCCGATGCAGCAAGCCATCGGCCAGACCCTGGCGGCCGGCCAGCAAGTGCTGGTGTTCCTCAATCGCCGGGGCTTTGCGCCGACCCTGCTGTGCCACGACTGCGGCTGGATGTCCGAGTGCAACCGCTGCGATGCGCGCATGACCGTGCACCAGCGCTCCGGCGAGCTGCGCTGCCATCACTGCGGCCATGTGGAGCGGGTCCCGCGCCACTGCCCGCAATGCGGCAAAGTCGACCTGCGTCCCGTGGGCGCAGGCACCGAGCGCGCCGAGGAACGCCTGGGGATTCTGTTTCCGGACTTCCCGGTACTGCGGGTGGACCGCGACAGTACGTCGCGCAAGGATGCGATGAACCAGCTGTTCGCCACCATCCAGAAAGGCCAGCCGTGCATCCTGGTCGGCACGCAGATGCTTGCTAAAGGCCATCACTTCCCACGGGTGACCCTGGTCTCGATCCTGGATGCCGACGGCGGGCTGTTCTCCGGGGACTTCCGCGCCAGCGAACGCATGGCGCAACTGATCGTGCAGGTCGCAGGCCGCGCCGGGCGCGCCGAAGAGCCTGGCAAAGTGATCATCCAGACCCACCTGGCCGACCACCCCCTGCTGATTCAACTGACAGAACAAGGCTATTTCGCCTTCGCCGAGCAGGCGTTGAGCGAGCGTCGCTCCGCCGGCTTGCCGCCCTTTGCGCACCTTGCGCTGTTGCGCGCCGAGGCCCATAAACCGGGGCAGGCCGAAGGTTTCCTGGACGAGGCATGCAGCGCCGCTGAACGTTTGCTCGGTGAGCTGGGTCTGAGCGGCATCGAGTTGCTGGGCCCTGTGCCAGCACCGATGGAGCGCCGCGCCGGACGTTATCGCGCTCAGCTCCTGTTGCAAGCCACCGCCCGCGCACCGCTGCATCGGCTATTAAGTAGCTGGTTACTTGCGCTGGAGCAAATGCCCAGCGGGCGACAGGTGCGATGGTCGTTGGATGTCGATCCGGTGGATTTGTACTGATATATAAATTGCTATCGCAGGCAGGCCGGCTCCCACATTTGACGGTATTCACACATCAAAATGTGGGAACGGGCTTGCCCGCGATGAGGCCCGCAGGTCCAGTAACGGACCTTGAAGGTTGGCAAGCCCGCCCTCGCACCGGATAATGTCCAGTTTTTCCACCTGCGCATCGCGCACCGCCGCTTGCGGTCGAAAGAGAACACCATGAAAGACACAATTCGCCAGTTGATCCAACAAGCCCTCACCCAACTCGTCAACGAAGGTGTGTTGCCTGAAGGCCTGACGCCGGCGATCCAGGTGGAAAACTCTCGAGACAAGACCCACGGCGACTTCGCCAGCAACATCGCAATGATGCTGGCCAAGCCTGCGGGCATGAAACCACGCGACCTCGCGGAAAAAATCATTGCCGCGCTGCCGGCCGACCCACAGGTCAGCAAGGCCGAAATCGCCGGCCCAGGCTTTATCAATATTTTCCAGAACACCCAGGCCCTGGCTTCACGCCTGGACGCCGCCCTGGCCGACGCCAAGATCGGCGTGCGCAAGGCCGGCCCCCTGCAGCGCGTGGCCATCGACCTGTCGGCCCCCAACCTGGCCAAGGAAATGCACGTCGGCCACCTGCGCTCGACCATCATTGGCGACGGCGTGGCGCGGGTCCTGGAGTTTCTTGGCGACACCGTGATCCGCCAGAACCACGTGGGCGACTGGGGCACCCAGTTCGGCATGCTGATGGCGTACCTGCAAGAGAACCCCATCACCAGCAACGAGCTGTCGGACCTGGAAAACTTCTACCGCGCCGCCAAGAAGCGCTTTGACGAATCCGAAGAGTTCGCCAACCGCGCCCGTGGCCTGGTGGTCAAGCTGCAGGCCGGCGACCCGGAATGCCTGGAGCTGTGGGCACGTTTCCGCGATATTTCCCTGTCCCACTGCCAGAAAATCTACGAACTGCTGAACGTCAAGCTGACCATGGCCGACGTGATGGGCGAAAGTGCCTACAACGACGACCTGATCAATGTGGTCAACGACCTCAAGGCCAAGGGCCTGCTGGTCGAGAGTAACGGCGCCCAGTGTGTGTTCCTCGACGAATTCAAGACCGCCGACGGCGAGCCGCTGCCGGTGATCATCGTCAAGGCCGACGGCGGCTATCTGTACGCCACCACCGACCTGGCGGCCGTGCGCTACCGCAGCGGCGTGCTCAAGGCCGACCGTGCGCTGTATTTCGTCGACCAGCGCCAGGCCCTGCACTTCCAGCAAGTGTTCGAAGTGGCGCGCCGCGCCGGTTTCGTCACCCACCCGATGCACATGGAACACATGGGCTTTGGCACCATGAACGGCGCCGATGGCCGCCCGTTCAAGACCCGCGACGGCGGCACCGTGAAGCTGATCGACCTGCTGAACGAAGCCCAGGAGCGTGCCTACAACCTGGTGAAGGAAAAGAACCCGGAACTGGCGGAAGCCGAGCTGCGCAATATCGCCCGGGTGGTGGGCATCGGCGCGGTGAAATACGCCGACCTGTCCAAGCATCGCACCAGCGACTACAGCTTCAACTTCGAGCTGATGCTCAACTTCGAAGGCAACACCGCGCCGTACCTGCTGTATGCCTACACCCGTGTGGCGGGCGTGTTCCGCAAGCTGGGCAAGGATTTCAGCGAAGTCGACGGCCAGATCATCCTGCAAGCGCCGCAAGAGCACGACCTGGCCGCCAAGCTGGCGCAGTTCGGCGAAGTGCTCAACAGCGTGGGCGAGAAAGGTACCCCGCACATTTTGTGCACCTACCTGTATGAAGTCGCCGGGTTGTTCTCCAGCTTCTACGAGAACTGCCCGATCCTGAGCGCCGACGACGAAACGCAAAAGCAAAGCCGCCTGCGCCTCGCCGCACTGGCTGGACGGACCCTCAAGCAAGGCCTGGAACTGTTGGGCCTGGAAACTCTGGAGCGTATGTAAGTTGGCAGCCAAGAAAAAACCTGCACCCAAGCGTGGCGCCAGCCGCTACCAGGCACCGGCCAAACAACCGATCCCGGGCTGGATGTGGCTGGCCATCGGCCTGTCGGTCGGTGCGTTTATCGTGTTCCTGATGAAACTGGAGCCGGGCCAGGGCGAAGACGTCAAGCGGGTCAAGCAGGAGCAGCAGAAGGCCAGCAAGATCGCCGAAGCGAACAAGACACCGCCGAGCCCAACCGCGCCTGTGAAGCCGAAATACGACTTCTATACGCTGCTGCCGGAATCGGAAGTGATCGTGCCGCAAGACGCCGTGCCGGAGAAAACCCTGCCGACGCCGCAAGTGCCGACCACCCCGGTAACCCCGGCGGAAGCAGCCAAGATCGACACCGCACGAGCCCAGGCGGCGTTGGCCGGGATTACCCCGCCGCCGGCACCACCGGTGGCCACTACCAAGGCGGCGCCGGTCACCAAGTTCTTCCTGCAGGCGGGCTCGTTCCCCAAGCAGGCGGATGCGGACCGGGTGCGGGCGCAGATTATCCTGCTCGGGCAGACGGTGACGGTGGAATCCGGGACGGTGAAGGAAGCGACCTGGTATCGCGTGCTGGTGGGACCGTTCAGCAATCGTGAACAGCTGACCGTGGCCCAGAAGCAGCTGGCGGGTGCGGGCTTTAGCAACCTGTTGTTACAACAACGCCAGAGCCGTTGAGCCACAGGCAACATGGATCAGATGTGGGAGCTGGCTTGCCTGCGATGACGGTGTATCAGTCAATATTTTCAGTGACGGGTGCACCGCGATCGCAGGCAAGCCAGCTCCCACATTGGTTTTATAGTGCTCTTGAGCCTGTGCCAGCCCGCTAGACACCACTCGTCCGCGCACCCTTCCTACGGTTGAAATCTCCCCCGCCACCCCCATATGAGTTCCATCAGGGCATTTTCGCCCCGCAGCGTGGAGACTCTCCCCTTGACCACCATCGTTTCAGTTCGTCGCCACGGCAAAGTCGTCATGGGCGGCGACGGCCAGGTTTCCCTTGGTAATACCGTGATGAAAGGCAACGCCAAAAAAGTGCGCCGCCTGTACCACGGCCAGGTCCTCGCCGGTTTTGCAGGTGCCACCGCTGACGCCTTTACCTTATTCGAACGTTTTGAAGGCCAGCTGGAAAAACACCAGGGCCATCTGGTGCGTGCCGCCGTCGAACTGGCCAAGGAGTGGCGCACCGATCGCTCCCTCAGCCGCCTCGAAGCCATGCTCGCCGTCGCCAACAAAGACGCCTCCTTGATCATCACCGGCAACGGTGACGTGGTGGAGCCCGAGAACGGCCTGATCGCCATGGGTTCCGGCGGTGGTTATGCCCAGGCCGCAGCCAGCGCCCTGCTGAAAAAAACCGACCTGTCGGCCCGGGAAATCGTCGAGACCGCCCTCGGTATCGCCGGCGATATCTGCGTGTTCACCAACCACAACCTGACCATTGAGGAGCAGGACCTCGCGGAATAAGCCGTCGGCTTGTTCCTGCTTGAGGACCACACACCACTATGTCCATGACTCCCCGCGAAATCGTCCACGAACTCAATCGCCATATCATCGGCCAGGACGATGCCAAGCGCGCCGTTGCCATCGCCCTGCGTAACCGCTGGCGCCGGATGCAACTGCCCGAAGAATTGCGCGTTGAAGTAACCCCCAAGAACATCCTGATGATCGGCCCGACCGGTGTCGGCAAGACCGAGATCGCCCGGCGCCTGGCCAAGCTGGCCAACGCACCGTTCATCAAGGTCGAAGCGACCAAGTTCACCGAAGTCGGCTATGTGGGCCGCGACGTCGAGTCGATCATCCGAGACCTGGCCGACGCCGCCCTGAAACTTTTGCGCGAACAGGAAATGACCAAGGTCAGCCACCGCGCCGAAGACGCCGCCGAAGAACGCATCCTCGATGCCCTGCTGCCACCGGCACGCACGGGCTTCAATGAAGACGCCGCCCCCGCCTCGGATTCCAACACGCGCCAGCTGTTCCGCAAGCGCCTGCGTGAAGGCCAGTTGGACGACAAGGAAATCGAGATCGAAGTCGCCGAAAGCGCCGGCGTCGACATCTCTGCACCGCCCGGCATGGAAGAAATGACCAGCCAGCTGCAGAACCTGTTCGCCAACATGGGCAAGGGCAAGAAGAAAAACCGCAAGCTCAAGGTCAAGGACGCGCTCAAGCTGGTGCGTGACGAAGAAGCCGGGCGCCTGGTCAACGAGGAAGAGCTCAAGGCCAAGGCCCTGGAAGCGGTCGAGCAGCACGGCATCGTGTTTATCGACGAGATCGACAAGGTGGCCAAGCGCGGCAATTCCGGTGGCGTCGATGTATCCCGCGAAGGCGTGCAGCGCGACCTGCTGCCGCTGATCGAAGGCTGCACGGTCAATACCAAGCTGGGCATGGTCAAGACTGACCACATCCTGTTTATCGCTTCCGGTGCGTTCCACCTGAGCAAGCCCAGCGACCTGGTGCCCGAGCTGCAAGGCCGCCTGCCGATTCGCGTGGAGCTCAAGGCCCTGACGCCGGGCGACTTCGAACGCATCCTCAGCGAACCGCATGCTTCGCTGACCGAGCAATACCGCGAGCTGCTCAAAACCGAAGGCCTGGGGATCGAGTTCCTGCCGGATGGCATCAAGCGCCTGGCGGAAATTGCCTGGCAGGTCAACGAGAAGACCGAGAACATCGGTGCCCGTCGCCTGCACACCCTGCTTGAGCGCCTGCTTGAGGAAGTGTCCTTCAGCGCCGGCGACATGGCGGGCGCGCAGAATGGCGTAGCAATCAGGATCGACGCCGACTACGTCAACAGCCACCTGGGCGAATTGGCGCAGAACGAAGACCTGTCTCGTTATATCCTGTAAGGCTTACGCAGGAACCGCTCTGCTTTTTTAAAGTGGGAGCGGGCTTGCTCGCGAATGCGGTGGGTCAGTTTATGCAACGGTGACTGACCCACCGCATTCGCGAGCAAGCCCGCTCCCACATTTTAAAGCCGGTTCCTTCAGGATCATCTCTGAGCGGTTCCCCAAATGACCAAACTGCCTACCGCCATCAACCTGCACAAAGCCTCCAAGACCCTCTCGCTGACCTACGGCCCCGACGAGGTCTATCACCTGAGCGCCGAACTGCTGCGGGTCCACTCCCCTTCAGCCGAGGTCCAGGGCCACGGCAAACCGATCCTGCAATTTGGCAAGCTGAATGTCGGCCTGACCAAGATCGAACCTGCCGGGCAGTACGCACTGAAATTGACCTTCGACGACGGTCATGACAGCGGACTGTTCACTTGGGACTACCTCTACCAACTCGCCGTACGTCAGGACGAGCTGTGGGCCGATTATCTTGCCGAGCTCAAGGCGGCCGGAAAAACCCGTGACCCGAGCCAGTCCGTCGTCAAGCTGATGCTCTAACTCAAGCCTCTTGCTCATTAGTGGGCATTTTCTAATTTCATCTGCTTGAATGCCCCTCCGTGTGGCCAAAGATTGGCCCGCTTGCGAAAAAAATTAAACTCGGGTAACCAATGGAATTGGCAAGTTCCCTGCATTTGACGATGCGGTATTTACGGTCACCCGAGCAGCAGTACCAGGCTTGTGTTGTGCCTCGATAATTGGGAGCACAGCGGTACCCGGTACTCGTCTTTCGGACAATGGAGCGTCGTAGATGAGTAACAAGAATAACGATGACTTGAAACGCCAGGCCTCGGAAAACACCCTGGGGCTCAACCCGATCATCGCATTACGGAAAAAGGATTTACTGGCTTCTGCGCGCATGGTGCTGACCCAGGCCATCAAGCAACCGCTGCACAGCGTCAAGCACGTCGCCCACTTTGGCGTCGAATTGAAGAATGTGGTGTTCGGCAAGTCCGAGCTTGCCCCCGAGAGCGATGACCGTCGCTTCAATGACCCGGCGTGGAGCCAGAACCCGCTCTACAAACGCTACCTGCAAACCTATCTGGCGTGGCGCAAGGAGCTGCACGACTGGATCGGCGACAGCAACCTGTCGGAGCAGGACATCAGCCGCGGCCACTTCGTCATCAACCTGATGACCGAGGCCATGGCGCCGACTAACAGCGCCGCTAACCCGGCCGCCGTCAAACGCTTCTTTGAAACCGGTGGCAAGAGCCTGCTCGATGGCCTCTCGCACCTGGCCAAGGACCTGGTGCACAACGGCGGCATGCCGAGCCAGGTGAACATGGGCGCCTTTGAAGTGGGCAAGAGCCTGGGCACCAGCGAAGGCGCGGTGGTGTTTCGCAATGACGTGCTGGAGCTGATCCAGTACAAGCCGATCACCGAACAGGTGTACGAGCGCCCGCTGCTGGTGGTGCCGCCGCAGATCAACAAGTTTTATGTGTTCGACCTGAGCCCGGACAAGAGCCTGGCGCGTTTCTGCCTGCGCAATAACCAGCAAACCTTTATCGTCAGTTGGCGCAATCCCACCAAGGCCCAGCGCGAATGGGGCCTGTCGACCTATATCGAAGCGCTGAAAGAGGCGGTCGATGTGGTCACGGCGATTACCGGCAGCAAGGACATCAACATGCTCGGCGCCTGTTCGGGTGGCATCACCTGCACCGCGCTGCTGGGCCACTACGCGGCGCTGGGCGAGAAGAAGGTCAACGCCCTGACCTTGCTGGTGAGCGTGCTGGACACCACCCTCGACACCCAGGTGGCCCTGTTCGTCGACGAACAGACCCTGGAAGCGGCCAAGCGCCATTCGTATCAGGCCGGCGTGCTGGAAGGCCGGGACATGGCCAAGGTGTTTGCCTGGATGCGCCCCAATGACCTGATCTGGAACTACTGGGTCAACAACTACCTGCTGGGCAATGAGCCGCCGGTGTTCGACATCCTGTTCTGGAACAACGACACCACGCGCCTGCCGGCAGCCTTCCACGGCGACTTGATCGAACTGTTCAAAAACAACCCGCTGGTGCGGGCCAATGCCCTGGAAGTGTGCGGCACCCCGATTGACCTCAAGCAGGTGACAGCCGACATCTACTCGCTGGCGGGCACCAATGACCACATCACGCCGTGGCAGTCCTGCTACAAGTCGGCGCAGTTGTTTGGCGGCAAGGTCGAGTTCGTGCTGTCCAGCAGCGGGCATATCCAAAGCATCCTCAACCCGCCCGGCAACCCCAAGGCGCGTTACCAGACCAGCGAGAGCATGGGCGAGAAGGCATTGGACTGGCAGGAAAACGCCACCAAGCATACCGACTCGTGGTGGCTGCACTGGCAGGGATGGGTGGGTGAGCGTTCAGGCAAGCTCAAGAAGTCCCCTACGATTTTGGGTAACAAGGCCTACGCAGCAGCAGAGGCTGCGCCAGGCACATACGTTCACGAGCGCTAAGGCCACACTTTTGTGTGATTGCAATGAGATCAAATGTGGGAACTCGGTCAGGGTGGGAGCGGGCTTGCTCGCGATGCAGGCAACACGGTGTATCTGTCAGGCCGAGTTGATGCCATCGCGGGCAAGCCCGCTCCCACACACACCTGCTCCCGCATGGGCCGCATTCCAGCAGTAACACTTCACAGGGCTTGAGCATGCCGCAACCGTTCATCTTCCGTACCATCGACCTGGATGGCCAGACCATCCGCACGGCGGTACGACCGGGCAAGTCTCACTTGACGCCATTGCTGATTTTCAACGGCATCGGCGCCAACCTTGAGCTGGTGTTTCCGTTCGTCCAGGCCCTGGACCCGGACCTGGAAGTGATTGCCTTCGACGTACCCGGCGTCGGCGGGTCGTCGACACCCAGCCGCCCCTATCGTTTTCCCGGCCTGGCCAAACTCACCGCGCGCATGCTCGATTACCTGGACTATGGCCAGGTCAATGCCGTGGGGGTTTCCTGGGGCGGCGCCCTGGCGCAGCAGTTTGCCTACGACTACCCGGAACGCTGCAAAAAGCTGATCCTCGCCGCCACCGCCGCCGGCGCCTTTATGGTACCCGGCAAGCCGAAAGTGCTATGGCTGATGGCCAGCCCGCGGCGCTACATCCAACCGTCCCATGTGGTGCGTATCGCACCGATGATTTATGGCGGCTCGTTCCGCCGCGACTCGAAACTGGCCGCCGAACACGCGAGCAAGGTGCGTTCGGCCGGCAAGCTGGGCTACTACTGGCAACTGTTTGCGGGCCTGGGCTGGACCAGCATTCACTGGCTGCACAAGATCAAGCAACCGACCCTGGTACTGGCCGGCGACGACGACCCACTGATCCCGCTGGTCAACATGCGCATGCTGGCCTGGCGCATTCCCAATGCCCAACTGCACATCATCGACGATGGCCATCTGTTCCTGATCACCCGGGCCGAAGCCGTGGCACCGATCATCATGAAGTTTCTCCAGGAGGAACGCCTGCGTGCGGTGATCCATCCGCAGCCGGCGCCCTATAGCAACACCTGAGCGGTATCGGGTCAGGACGACCCCTACGCGCAACTTGGCCAGAACCGACTATGGTTCTGAATTGGCGTGCTTGTTGGCGAATTGACGAAGGAGTGTTGACCCATGCGTGACCGACCCGTAAACGTCCCGGCGCCTACACCCGCCGCGTTCATCAATGCACAAAGTGCGATCACCGGGCTGCGCGGCCGGGATCTGCTGTCGACCCTGCGCAGTGTCGCCGCCCATGGCTTGCGCAACCCGCTGCACAGCGCGCGGCATGCTTTGGCATTGGGTGGGCAATTGGGCCGGGTACTACTGGGTGAAACCGTGCACGAACCCAACCCCCACGACAGCCGCTTCGCCGACCCCACCTGGACCCTCAACCCCCTGTACCGGCGCAGCCTGCAAGCCTATTTGAGCTGGCAGAAACAGACCCGGCATTGGATCGACGACAGCAGCCTGAGCGAAGACGACCGCGCGCGGGCGCATTTTGCCTTCTCGTTGCTCAACGATGCGGTGTCGCCGTCCAACACCCTGCTCAACCCGCTGGCGATCAAGGAGTTGCTCAACTCTGGCGGCAACAGCGTGGTGCGTGGCATGAGCAACCTGTTCGATGACTTGCTGCACAACAACGGCCTGCCGCGCCAGGTCACCAAGCAGGCCTTCGAGGTCGGCAAGACGGTGGCCACCACGCCTGGCTCGGTGGTGTTTCGCAATGAACTGCTGGAGCTGATCCAGTACAAGCCCATGAGCGAAAAACAGTACGCCAAGCCGCTGCTGGTGGTGCCGCCGCAAATCAACAAGTACTACATTTTCGATTTGAGCCCCGCCAACAGCTTCGTGCAGTACGCCCTGAAAAACGGCCTGCAGGTGTTTATGGTCAGTTGGCGCAACCCCGACGTGCGCCATCGCGAGTGGGGCCTGTCGACCTACGTGGCGGCCCTGGAAGAGGCCCTGAACATCTGCCGGGCGATCAGCGGCGCCCGTGAAGTGAACCTGATGGGCGCCTGCGCCGGGGGCCTGACCATCGCCGCCCTGCAAGGCCATCTGCAAGCCAAGCGCCAACAACGGCGGGTCGCCAGTGCCACCTACCTGGTAAGCCTGCTGGACAGCCAGATCGACAGCCCCGCCATGCTGTTTGCCGACGAACAGACCCTGGAAGCGGCCAAGCGCCGCTCCTATCAACAGGGCGTGCTGGATGGCCGCGACATGGCCAAGGTCTTCGCCTGGATGCGCCCCAATGATCTGATCTGGAATTACTGGATCAACAACTACCTGCTCGGCAAGGAGCCACCGGCGTTCGACATCCTGTACTGGAACAACGACAACACCCGCCTGCCGGCAGCCTTGCACGGCGATCTGCTGGATTTTTTCAAGCACAACCCACTGAGCCACCCCGGTGGCCTGGAAGTCTGCGGCACGCCCATCGACTTGCAGAAAGTCACGGTGGACAGCTTTAGCGTGGCAGGGATCAACGATCACATCACGCCCTGGGACGCGGTCTACCGCTCAACCTTGCTGCTGGGCGGCGACAAGCGCTTCGTGCTCTCCAACAGCGGGCATATCCAGAGCATCCTCAACCCGCCCGGCAATCCCAAGGCGAATTTTGTCGAGAACCTCAAGCTGAGCAGCGACCCCCGCGCCTGGTACTACGACGCCAGCCACATCGAGGGCAGTTGGTGGCCGCAGTGGCTTGAGTGGATCCAACAACGCTCCGGGGTGCAGCGCGAAACCCTGACGGCCCTGGGCAACCAGAACTACCCACCGATGGAAGCGGCGCCGGGCACTTATGTGCGAGTGCGCTGAGCTCAACGATCAGACTAAGAAGACTGGATGAAAACCCGCGACCGGATCCTTGAATGTGCCCTGCTGTTGTTCAACCACAAGGGCGAACCAAATGTTTCAACCATGGAGGTGGCCAATGAAATGGGGATCAGCCCCGGCAACCTCTATTACCACTTCCATGGCAAGGAACCCCTGGTACTGGGGCTGTTCGAGCGTTTTCAGGGGGAGTTGGCGCCGCTGCTCGACCCGCCGGCCGATGTGCAGTTGGCACCGGAGGATTACTGGCTGTTCCTGCACTTGATCGTCGAGCGCATGGCGCACTATCGGTTCCTGTTCCAGGACCTGTCGAACCTGGCCGGGCGCTTGCCCAAGCTAGCCAAGGGCATTCGCAACCTGCTGACCGCGCTCAAGCGCACCCTGGCTTCGCTGCTGGCGCGGCTCAAGGCCGAAGGGCAGTTGGTCAGCGATACCCAGGCACTGGGGCAGTTGGTGGAGCAGATCACCATGACCCTGCTGTTTTCCCTGGATTACCAGCGCATCCTCGATCGCGAGGCCGAGGTGCGGGTGGCGGTGTATCAAGTGATGATGCTGGTGGCGCCGCATCTGTTGATGCCGGCGCGGTTGGCTACCGAGCGTTTTGCTCTGCGCTACCTGGACGACACGGACTAGAAATGTGGGAGCGGGCTTGCTCGCGATTGCGGTGGGTCAGCCAACAAATCTGGCACTGATACACCGCTATCGCGGGCAAGCCCGCTCCCACACAAGCCCACACACATTAGGAATGTGTTGTTGCAAGCACCCAGTAAAACGCCCGACCTTTGCAGGCCGGGCGTTTTTATACGTCCCGTGAATCAGGACTGACTGGATGGCGTCGGGGTGGCCGGCGTTACAGTCGGGGTCGCTGCGGCGGGCGTCGGCGCGGTGGCCGAGTTGGTCGCAGGTGCCGGGGTTGCAGGCTTGGCCGCTACAGCAGGCTTGGGCGTTGCAGGTTTCTTGGCTACGGCCGGCTTTTTCGCTGCTGGCTTTGCCGCAGGTTTTGCCGCTGCTGGCTTGGCTGCAGGCTTCGCGGCGGCCGGTTTGGCAGCGGGTTTTGCTGCCACTGGCTTGGCAGCCGGCTTGGCCGCAGCCGTTTTTGCCACAGGCTTGGCAGCAGGTTTCGCTGCCGGCTTGGCCGCTGGTTTTGCAGCAGCTTTAGCCGCTACTGGCTTCTTGGCAGCAGGCTTGGCGGCAGGTTTGGCTGCTGCCGTTTTCGCCGCTGGCTTGGCTGCAGGTTTAGCGGCTGGCTTGGCCGCGGCCTTGACCAGTGGCTTGGCCGCGGTTTTCGCCGCAGGTTTGGCCGCAGCCGTTTTCGCGGCCGGCTTGGCAGCAGGCTTGGCCGCTGCTTTGACGGGAGCGACTTTAGCGCCGGTCAGCTTTTCGATTTGCTTGGTCAGGGTATCGACCTTGCTGTGCAGTGCCTTCACTTCATTGCGGCTCGGCACGCCCAGGCGCGAAATAGCACTGTTCAGGCGCTTGTCGAGTGCACCTTCAAGTTCGCCCCAAGTACCCAGTACCTGCTTTTTTGCATCACTGATACGGGACTTGGCCGAACTCGCGCTCGCCTTGGCCGCATCTACTTGTTTACCGACTGTGCTCTTGGTCAACTTCTCGGCCTTCTCGCCGTCTTTAACCAAAGTCTCGAAGAGTTTGCTGCCGTCACTGTCGATCTTCGAGTACACGCCTAAACCAGCCAGCCAGATCTTGCGGGAGTATTCTTCAACTTTCCCGACCCAAGAGCTGCCTTCTTTCTGAGTAGTCTTTTTAACAGCCATCCGATGTCTCCTTAGTGTTTACGCGCGACACGTTCGAGCAATGCCGTTAGCTCATCGAGCTTAGCAGAGAGTGTCTCCACGTCATGTTTAGACGCAATGCCGATTCGATTCAAGGCACTTGCAACACGCGCGTCAAAAGCCTTCTCGACTTTATCCAGTTGCACTTCCACGCGACCTTTGACGCTGGAGACATTGCTCTTAACGTAATCAATCTGACTGTTGGCAGCATCAAGTTGTTCATTCACAACTTTTTTGCCTTTGCTTTCAACATGTTGACCGGTCTTAACGAGTTCCTTGAAGTACTCGCTGCCTTCGCTGCCGACCTTCGCGTAAGCCCCCAAACCCGCCAGCCAGATCTTGCGAGCATAGGTTTTAACGTCGCTCAGAGCGCTGATTTGGGTGTCGATTTTTTTCTTCAAAATAACTTTGGCCATGGTGCACCTCACGCATAAAAGGGTGGAGGAACTGCCCACAGGAGTTGAGGGCTGAGTACAAAGTAGGGAGAAAAATTAGAATCGGCACCCTAAGAACAGCACAATGAGCCGCCAGCCAATGCGGCGCGCAGTCGCAGATCAGGCCAGGGCTTTATCCAGGGCCTTCTCGATTTCGGACTTGATGGTGCCACTCATGGCCGACATCAACAGGCCCAGTTCCACTTCAATCCTTAACGAATCCT
The DNA here is from genome assembly GCF_012985535.1 of Pseudomonas sp. WS 5021. Taxonomy (NCBI): domain Bacteria; kingdom Pseudomonadati; phylum Pseudomonadota; class Gammaproteobacteria; order Pseudomonadales; family Pseudomonadaceae; genus Pseudomonas; species Pseudomonas sp. WS 5021. Next base: position 185,120 of record NZ_JAAQWP010000006.1, read on the forward strand.
CGGCCACTTTCAGCGTGCCTTTGACGCCGGAACGCTTGAGGTTCAACGTGTCGCCAGACCAAGATGGCTCCAGGCCATATTGTTCCTTGAGTTTATGCGCCAACTTCTCGGCTTTCGCCCTGGCAGCTTCCTTACCCAGTGCGTGGGCACGTTCAATCTGTATGCGGGCCATTTGAATGACTCCTCGTTATAAAGACGTATTGAGCACCCTGCTCACCCGCCATGCGGCAAAAGGTCTCGGCGGCCACCTATCTTACCTTCAGCCTTGCCAAGACAAAGCATGCCTTGGGGATTAGAATGCCCCCATTCTCTTTTGGTGACAGCGATATGACTGATCAGCGCAAAGGCAGCGATGCCGAACCCACCACTCACTTCGGCTTCAAGAACGTCCCGGAAAGCCAGAAAGCGGAAAAAGTCGCTGAAGTGTTCCACTCCGTGGCCGCCAAGTACGACCTGATGAACGACGTGCTGTCGGGCGGCATGCACCGCCTGTGGAAACGGTTCACCATCGAGTTGTCCGGCGTGCGCACCGGCAACCGGGTGCTGGATATCGCCGGTGGCACCGGCGACCTGGCCGCCAAGTTCTCCAAGCTCGTTGGCCCCACCGGCCAGGTGGTATTGGCCGACATCAACGGCTCGATGCTCAAGGTGGGCCGCGATCGCCTACTGGACAAGGGCGTGGCCGGCAACATCGAGTTCGTCCAGGCCGACGCTGAAAAGCTGCCGTTCCCCGACAACCATTTCGACTGCGTGACCATCGCCTTCGGCCTGCGCAACGTGACCCACAAGGAAGACGCCCTGCGCTCGATGCTGCGGGTGCTCAAGCCCGGTGGTCGCCTGCTGGTGCTGGAGTTCTCCAAGCCGACCAACGCGCTGATGTCCAAGGTCTACGACACCTACTCGTTCGCCTTCATGCCGTTGATGGGCAAGCTGATCACCAATGATGCCGAGAGCTATCGCTACCTGGCCGAGTCGATCCGCATGCACCCCAACCAGGAAACCCTGAAGTCGATGATGGTCGAGGCCGGCTTCGACCGCGTGACCTATCACAACATGACCTCCGGTATCGTCGCCCTGCATCGCGGCATCAAGCCCTGATGTTGTTCACGGGCCTTCTCGCCAGTGTCGAACACGGCCTCAACCGTGTCCTGCGCCTGGACAGCACCGCCCTGGCACGGCTGGCGCACCTGAACGGCAAGATCATTGCCGTCGATTGCAGCAGCCCGGCCTTGCAGCTGTTTATCCTGCCCAGCGACGAAGGCCTGATGCTCGCCGCGCACTGGGCCGCCGATGCCGACTGCACCCTGCGTGCACCGGCGGCGAGCCTGCTGCGCCTGGCCTTGAGCCGTGACAAGACCGCGATCCTGCACGGCCCCGAGGTAACCCTTGAAGGCGACAGCGCGGTGCTGATGGACCTGGCCGCCGTGCTGCAAGACCTGGAGCTGGACTGGGAATACGAGCTGTCGCGCTGGCTCGGCCCGGTGGCGACCCAGTTGATCAGCGGGCACCTGCGCAGCCGTTCGCGCTGGTACCAGCAGGGTTTCGCCAGCCTCAATCAGAACCTCGCCGAATACCTGAGCGAAGAATCGCGCACCCTCGTCGGACAACGGGAAGCCGAAGCGCGCTTTCGTGAACTCGACCAGGCCAAACTCGACCTGGAACGGCTTGAGGCGCGCTTCGAGCGCCTGAGCCGCTCCCTTGATCCAAGCGATAACGCATGAAGCTGCTCGCCGTCCGCCGTCTGTTCCGAATCCAACGCGTCGTCATTCGCTACCGCCTCGATGACCTGCTGTTCGCCCTGCCGCTGCCGTGGTTGTTGCTGGCCGTGCGCTACGTGCTGCCGTGGCGCTGGTTCCCGCGCAAGACCCTGGACCTGAGCCGTGGCGCACGCCTGCGCCTGGCCTTGCAGGACCTGGGGCCGATCTTCATCAAGTTCGGGCAGATCCTGTCGACCCGTCGCGACCTGCTACCCGAGGATATCGCCGACGAGCTGATGCTGTTGCAGGACCGCGTGCCGCCGTTCGACTCACAGCAGTCGATGAAGCTGATCGAAGAACAGCTGGGCAAGAAAATCAGCGAAGTGTTCAGCCGTTTCGACGTCGAGCCCCTGGCCTCGGCCTCGGTTGCCCAGGTGCACGCCGCGCAGCTTAAAACCGGCGAAGAGGTGGTGGTCAAGGTGATCCGCCCTGGCCTCAAGCCGATCATCGGCCAGGACCTGGCGTGGCTGTTCATTCTGGCCCGCGCCGCCGAGCGCTTCTCTGCCGATGCGCGCCTGTTGCACCCGGTGGATGTGGTCGCCGACTACGAAAAAACCATCTACGACGAACTCGACCTGTTGCGTGAAGCAGCCAACGCCAGCCAGCTCAAGCGCAACTTCGAAGGCTCGCCACTGCTGTACGTGCCGCAGGTCTATTGGGACTGGTGCCGGCCAAAGGTGCTGGTGATGGAGCGCATCTACGGCGTGCAGGTCACGGACCTGGCGACCCTGGCCGACCAGCGCACCGACATGAAGATGCTCGCCGAGCGTGGTGTGGAGATTTTCTTCACCCAGGTGTTTCGCGACAGCTTCTTCCACGCCGACATGCACCCCGGCAATATCTTCGTCAGCACGGTAAATCCATGGAGCCCGCAGTACATCGCGATCGACTGCGGCATCGTCGGCAGCCTCACCCCCGAGGACCAGGACTACCTGGCGCGCAACCTGTTTGCCTTCTTCAAGCGTGACTACCGGCGCGTGGCGCAATTGCACATCGATTCGGGCTGGGTGCCGGCCGAAACCAAGCTCAATGAGTTCGAGGCAGCAATCCGCACCGTGTGCGAGCCGATCTTCGAAAAACCGTTAAAAGATATTTCATTCGGCCAGGTACTGATGCGCCTGTTCCAGACCGCACGACGCTTCAATATGGAAGTGCAGCCACAACTGGTGCTGCTGCAAAAGACCCTGCTCAATATCGAAGGCCTGGGCCGCCAGCTGTACCCGGACCTGGACCTGTGGAACACCGCGCAACCGTTCCTCGAACGCTGGATGCGCGAGCGCGTCAGCCCGAAAACCCTGCTGGGCAACCTGCAAAGCCAGGTCGAGCAGCTACCGCACCTGGCCAACATGACCCGCGACCTGCTCGAGCGCATGTCCCAGCCCCACGCCAAGGACCCGGCGCCGCCGTGGCACCAGCGCAAGGACGACTGGTTCCTGCGCCTGCTGGGCGCGGCGCACCTGGGCGGTGGCGCGGTGCTCGCAGCCGGTGGGCCGTTGAACGAGCTGGGCCATTGGCCGGCCGGGATCATGGTCGCCGTGGGCCTTTATCTGGTCGTGCGTCGATAGGCCGACCGGTTATACACTGTTGCACATTGCCGGGGCGGGTCGCGCACGGCTGTCGGAGTCGAAGATGAAAGACTGGCTGGACGAGATCAAATGGGACAGTGACGGCCTGGTGCCAGCCATTGCCCAGGACCACAAGACCGGGCGCATCCTGATGATGGCCTGGATGAACCGCGAGGCCCTGAGCCTGACTGCCGCCGAGCAGCGTGCCATCTACTGGTCACGTTCCCGTGGCAAACTGTGGCGCAAGGGCGAAGAGTCCGGGCATGTACAAAAGCTGCACGAAATGCGCCTGGACTGCGACGCCGACGTGATCGTGCTGATGGTCGAGCAAGTCGGCGACATCGCCTGTCATACCGGCCGCCACAGCTGCTTCTACCGAGTGTTCGAGAACGGCGCGTGGAAAACCGTCGAGCCGGTGCTCAAAGACCCGCACGCCATTTACTCGGCAGGACATTGAACATGAGCGATACCCTGAACCGTGTGGCCCAGGTGCTGGAGGACCGCAAGGGTGCGGACGCCGACAGCTCCTATGTCGCCAGCCTGTACCACAAGGGCCTGAACAAGATTCTGGAAAAACTCGGCGAAGAATCCGTCGAGACCATCATCGCCGCCAAGGATGCTGAAATCAGCGGCGATTACAGCGATGTCATCTATGAGACCGCTGACTTGTGGTTCCATAGCCTGGTCATGCTCGCCCAACTGGGGCAGCACCCACAGGCCGTGCTGGATGAACTGGACCGTCGCTTCGGCTTGTCCGGGCACGCCGAAAAGGCCTCGCGCCCGTCCGCCTGAATAACTTTCTGACTGAGGAATTGCAGCATGGGCATTTTTGACTGGAAACACTGGATCGTCATTCTCGTAGTGGTCGTCCTCGTGTTCGGTACCAAGAAACTGAAGAACCTGGGCACTGATGTCGGCGAATCCATCAAGGGCTTTCGCAAGGCCATGAACGACGACGAAAAACCGGCCGATACGGGCGCCAACCCGGTTCCACCGGCGCAGCCTGTACACCCGCAGGCGGCACAGCCGATCACCGAGCGTCGCACCTTCGACGTACAGGCCGAGAAAGTCGAAGAGCCGTCCCGCAAAGACTCGTGAGCACTGACTAATGTTTGGTATCAGCTTCTCTGAACTGCTGCTCGTCGGCCTCGTTGCCCTGCTGGTGCTGGGGCCTGAACGCCTGCCCGGCGCCGCGCGCACGGCCGGCCTGTGGGTCGGGCGCCTGAAACGCAGTTTCAACGCCATCAAACAGGAAGTTGAACGGGAAATCGGCGCCGACGAGATTCGCCGGCAACTGCACAACGAACACATTCTGTCCCTGGAGCAGGAAGCGCGCAAAATCCTCGCGCCCCAGCAACAGCCGCCGACACCGGTTGAACCGGTGGCCGAGCAGAGCATTGCGCCGGTGGCCGAGACGCCCCCGATCGCCACGCCCGCTCCCCCAGCAGAGCCTGCGCCGACGCCCGCCGCGTCGCCCGCTCCCCACGACCCTACATTGCCGCCGCGAGCCCCATGAGCGCTGATAAACCGGAAAACGACCAGCATATGCCGCTGGTCTCGCACCTCACCGAGTTGCGCACCCGCCTGCTGCGGTGTGTCGCGGCGATCTTCGTGATCTTTGCCGGGCTGTTTGCCTTTACCCAGCAGATCTACACCTTCGTCTCGACGCCGCTGCGCGAGTACCTGCCGGTGGGCGCGACGATGATCGCCACCGACGTGTCCTCGCCGTTCCTCACGCCGCTCAAGTTGACGATGATGGTGTCGCTGTTCTTAGCGATCCCGGTGATCCTGCACCAGATCTGGGGCTTTATCGCACCGGGCCTGTACAAGCATGAAAAACGCATCGCGGTGCCGCTGTTGGTGTCGAGCATCATGCTGTTCTACACCGGCATGGCGTTCGCCTACTTCCTGGTGTTCCCACTGATCTTCAAGTTCTTCGCCGCCGCCACCCCGGCCGGTGTGGAAATGATGACCGACATCACCAGTTACCTCGACTTCGTGATGACGCTGTTCTTCGCCTTCGGCGTGGCCTTCGAGATCCCGGTGGCGGTGGTGCTGCTGGTGTGGATCGGCGTGGTCGACGTGAAGTACCTGCGCAAGATCCGCCCGTACGTGATCATCGGCTGCTTCGTGGTCGGCATGATCCTGACCCCACCGGATATCTTCTCGCAAACCTTGCTGGCCGTGCCGATGTGGATGCTGTTTGAAATTGGCATCTTGTTTGGCAGCCTGATAAGCAAGCGCGGCGAACACCCGGATGACCAACCCGCCGATGACGACCAGCCGCCAGCGACCCAACCGTGAACCTGCTGCTGCTTGAAGAGGCCGACTTTATCGCGCCCGACCGGGTCGTGCTGCGTGACCGGCGCCTGGTGCACATGCAAGAAGTGCATCGCGCCGCGGTCGGCGACAGCCTGCGCGTGGGGCGCATTGGCGGCTTGATGGGCAATGCACAGTTGCTGCGCCTGGAAGCGGACGAGGCCGAGCTGCAAATCAGCCTCGACCAGCCGCCACCGGCCAAGTTGCCACTGACCCTGCTGCTGGCCCTGCCACGCCCGAAAATGCTCCGTCGGGTGTTGCAGACCGTAGCGTCCATGGGTGTGCCACGGGTGGTGCTGGTCAACAGTTATCGGGTCGAGAAAAGCTTCTGGCAGACCCCGTTCCTGGAGCCCGAAGCCGTGCGCGAGCAACTGATCCTCGGCCTGGAACAGGCGCGGGATACGGTGCTGCCCGAGATCGTCATCGAAAAACGCTTCAAGCCCTTCGTTGAAGACCGCCTGCCGGCCCTGGCCCAGGACACCCTGGGCCTGGTCGGGCATCCCGGCGATTACCCGGCCTGCCCACGCGGCCTGGATGAACCGGTGACCCTGGCCATCGGCCCCGAAGGTGGCTGGATTCCCTATGAAGTGGACTTGCTGGCCAAGGCCGGCTTGCAGCCGGTGCAACTGGGCGCGCGGATCCTGCGCGTAGAAACTGCCGTGACCGCCCTGCTCGCCCGCCTCTTCTAACCCCGCCCCTCCAAACACCACGGGGCTTTGTGCCGCTACAGAATCCCGCTCGCATGCCGATACCCTCAGGATAAGTCCAAGCCTTGTTCAGGGGAGTTCACCGCATGTACCGTTGGCTAGCTGAAAAACTGGGGAATGTGAGCGTCAATCGCAAGCTGAGCGTGGGCTTTGGCCTGGTCTTGGTCCTCACGCTGCTGATCACCTTCACCGGCTGGACGGGCCTGAGTGGCGTGATCAGCCGTGGCGATAAACTGGGTTTTATTTCCAGCCTCAACGAACTCACCAAAGACCTGCGCCAGGCCCGGCTGGACTATGAAATGCGCCGTGGCGAACAAGGCCCGGGGCTGGTCAACGATCTGATGGATAAACTCGACAGCGGCCTGAAGACCGCGCGCAGCCAGATCGAACAACCGGCCGATGTCGCCATCATCGATGAGCAGTTGGCCGCCGTCGCCAAGTATCGACAGGCCTTTGGCGCCATGGTCCAGGCCGGTGCCCACCGCGAAGATGCACGCAGCAAGCTTGGCGCTACCGCCGACAACGCCGTCGGGCGCGTCGCGGAAATCGAAAAAGTCCTGCTGCAAGGTGACAGCGTCCCCCAGTTCAACAGCGCGGTCGAGCTGAGCAAGCTGATCCAGCAGGCGCGTTTCCAGGTGCGCGGCTATACCTACAGCGCCAAGGTCGAAGCTGAGCAACCGGCGCTGGATGCCATTGCCAACGCCCTGAAGAGCGCCGACAGCCTGCGCAGCCAACTGCCGGATCAATACAGCGCCAACCTGCAGGAGGCCAGCGACTCCCTCAAGGCCTACCTCGCCGCCGTCAGTCAGTTCCGCGACTCCCAGGTGGCCAGCGCCGCGGCCCTCAAGGCCATGGCCGAGCAAGGTGACCTGCTGTTCGAGCGCAGCAAAAAACTCACCGCCTCCCAAACCATCATCCGCGACGCCGACGCCGCACAGGCCAAGTTCCTGCTGATGCTGGCCACCGCCCTGGCGCTGGTCTTTGGCATGGTGGCGGCCTGGGCGATTACCCGGCAGATCGTGATTCCACTGAGCCAGACCCTCAAGGTCGCCGAGCGCGTCGCCGCCGGTGACCTGACCCATGATCTGGTTTCGCAACGCCAGGACGAACTGGGCCAACTGCAACGCGCCATGCAAAGCATGACCATGGGCCTGCGTGACCTGATCGGCGGGATTAGCGACGGCGTGACGCAAATTGCCAGCGCCGCCGAAGAATTGTCGGCGGTTACCGAGCAGACCAGCGCCGGGGTCAACAGCCAGAAGGTGGAGACCGACCAGGTCGCCACCGCGATGAACGAAATGGCCGCCACCGTGCAGGAAGTGGCGCGCAATGCCGAGGAGGCCTCGGAAGCCGCCGTCGCCGCCGACCAACAAGCCCGCGAAGGCGACAGGGTGGTCGGCGAAGCCATCGCCCAGATCGAGCGCCTGGCCGGCGAAGTCGGCAATTCCACCGAGGCCATGGGCCATCTCAAGCGCGAAAGCGACAAGATCGGCAGCGTGCTGGACGTGATCAAGTCCGTGGCCCAGCAAACCAACCTACTGGCACTCAACGCCGCCATTGAAGCGGCACGCGCCGGGGAAGCCGGCCGTGGCTTCGCGGTGGTGGCCGATGAGGTGCGCAGCCTGGCGCAGCGCACGCAAAAATCCACCGAAGAGATCGAAGAGCTGATCGTCGGCCTGCAAAGCGGCACCCAGCAGGTGGCGACCATCATGGACAACAGCCGTGGCCTCACCGACAGCAGCGTCGAGCTGACCCGTCGCGCCGGCAATGCCCTGGGGAACATCACCCGCACGGTCTCGGCCATCCAGGCGATGAACCAGCAGATCGCCACCGCCGCCGAGCAACAGAGCGCCGTGGCCGAAGAGATCAACCGCAGCGTGCTGAACGTACGCGATGTGTCCGAGCAGACCGCAGCAGCCAGCGAAGAGACTGCCGCCTCCAGTACCGAACTGGCGCGCCTGGGCACCCATCTGCAATCACTGGTCGGCCGCTTCCGGGTCTGACCCCTGCCCTTCGCGGCGATCCGTCCGGGTCGCCGCTCGCAGCTTGTGAAATTTCCTACACGTTTTTCAGGCCATGATCGGTACACCTGGCGCCTACGCCGACTAGCGTTCAAATGGATTCAATGTGTCCGCGCCCGTCGGCGCCCCGGCACGTCGAACGTCTTTGTTCACTTGCCGGAGGTTGGCCATGCTTCGTCGAATGACTCAACTGCTGGGTAACACCAGCGTCACTCTCAAACTGGTCCTGGGTTTTGCCTTGGTGCTGGCCCTGAGCCTTGTAATCGCCCTGACTGGCTGGCAGTCCCTCGCCGCCTCGCTCTACCGCTCACAAACCCTGACCGTGCTCGCGCAACTGGCAGTGACCGGTGAACAAGTGCGGGCCGACCGCATCGTGTACCGCACCCTGGACAACGCAACCAGCCTCAATAAATTGAGCGTCTCCATGGACGAGGTCGACGGGTACATGAGCGAGCTGTCAAACCGTCTCAAGGCGCCAAAAGCCCTGCAATACCTGCAGAGCATGGCCAGTATTTCAGGCAAGTTCAAAACCACGCTCAAGGATGTGCCCTCACTGGTCAAGCAGCGGGAAACTGCCCGCGAACAGCTGAAACAGAGCTCCATCCGTACCAGCGACAGCCTGGCGCAACTGGCCAGCGACCTGCCCGACCAGGACGACGAAAAAGCCCTCGATGCCATCGAAGCCCTGCGCCTGGCCATTGAACAAGCCGAAGACCGCGCCCTGAGCCCGGCCTGGGCGGCCAGCAGCCTGGATACCTATGCCCAGGCCGTCAGCGACGCCGAGCGCAGCCTCGAACTCGCCCAGGCGGCGGTGGAGAAACTGCCCGTGGACAGCAGCGCATTGAAAAATGCCGTGCTCAGCCTGCGCACCCATCTGGCACGCCTGCGCGATACCCAGCTCACCACCGAAACGGCGCAAAACCAGTTGGAGCAGCAGCTGGATCAACTGCTGGTGCAGAGTGACCTGTTGAGCCAGGACCAGACCCAGCGCCGCAATCGGGAAGCCGAACAGGCCCGCACCCAGACGCTCGCCATTACCGCTGCGGCCGTGCTCTTTGGCGCCCTGGCCGCCTGGATAATCGCCGGGCAGATCGTCAAGCCACTGCGCAGGGCCCTGGCCGTGGCCAATCGCATTGCCGACGGCGACCTCAGCCACGATGTGCAGACCCGGCGCCGCGATGAGCTGGGCCAGTTGCAATGCAGCATGGCGCAAATGACCCTGAACCTGCGGGGGCTGATTGGCAGCATCAGCGACAATGCCCGGCAGATCGCCAGCGCCGCCGAGGAGTTGTCGGCCGTCACCGAGCAAACCCGGGCGGGCGTGAATAATCAGCGTGACGAAACCGAGCAGGTGGCGACCGCCATGAACCAGATGCTCGCCACCGCCCAGGAAGTCGCGCGGCATGCCGAACAGGCCTCGATTGCCGCCGGCCAGGCCAATCAGCAGACCGAACTGGGCGACCAGGTGGTGACGGATGCGGTGACGCACATTGAACACCTGGCCCACGAGATGGCGCGCTCCAGCCAGGCGATGCTGGGCCTGCAACGGGAAAGCCAGAAGATCGGCAGCGTGCTGGAGGTAATCAAGTCGGTGTCCCAGCAGACCAACCTGCTGGCGCTCAATGCGGCGATCGAGGCCGCACGCGCAGGTGAAGCCGGCCAGGGATTTGCCGTGGTGGCCGACGAAGTCCGCAGCCTTGCCCAGCGCACCCAACAGTCCGCCGAGGAAATCGAAGAACTGATCGGCGGGTTGCACAGCGGCACGCAACAGGTCGCCGACATCATGGACAACAGCCGCGCCCTGACCGACCGCAGCGTCGGCCTGACGCGCAATGCCGGCGACGCCCTGACGGAAATCGCGCGCACTGTGCTGGTCATCCAGGAAATGAACCCACAGATCGCCGCCGCCGCCGAACAGCAAAGTGCGGTGGCCGAGGAGATCAATCGCAGCGTGTTGAAGGTCAGGGATGTGTCGGAGCAAACCGCCGCTGCCAGCGAACAGACGGCGGCGGCGAGTATTGAATTGGCACGGCTGGGCACGAATCTTCAGCAGTGCGTAGGCAAGTTCAAGGTCTGAACCTGCCCCCGTGGGTTACAGAACCTGGCGCAGGAACGCCTGTGCCCGTGGGTCCATCGGTGCATCGAAGAACTGCGCGGGTGCAGCGTCTTCCAACAGTTTGCCGTGATCGAAGAACAGCACCCGGTCTGCCACCTCACGGGCAAAGCCCATTTCGTGGGTCACGCAGACCATGGTCATGCCTTCCAGGGCCAGGGTCTTCATGACATCCAGCACTTCGCCGACCATTTCCGGGTCCAGCGCCGAGGTGGGCTCGTCAAACAACATGACCTTGGGCTCCATGGCCAGCGCCCGGGCAATCGCCACGCGCTGTTGCTGGCCACCCGAGAGCCGCGAGGGGAACTCGTTGGCTTTTTGGGCGATGCCGACCTTTTCCAGCAATGCCAGGGCCTTGGCCTCGCGCTCCTTCTTGCCGCGCTTGCGCACGACTTTCTGCGCCAGGCACAGGTTTTCCAGCACGGTCATGTGCGGGAACAGGTTGAAATGCTGGAACACCATGCCGACTTCCCGGCGATAGGCGTTCACGTCGGTCTTGGGGTCGGCCAGTTGCAGGCCATCAATGCTCACCGAGCCCGAATCGAACTCTTCCAGGCCGTTGAGGCAGCGCAGGAACGTCGATTTGCCGGAGCCGGACGGGCCGATCACCACCAGCACCTCGCCCTTGGCTACCTGGGTGGTGACGTGATCCACCGCGCGCACCACGTGCCCACGGGTGTCGAAGACTTTTACCAGATCGCGCACTTCAATCACTTTGGGCGAGCCTCCGCTCAAGCCGGCTGGCCATTTTCGACAGCGGCAGGTTGATCAGCAGGTACAGGCCTGCGACACAGAACAGGATTTCAAACGGCGAGAACGAGGTGGTGATGACCTCGCGACCGCTCTTGAGCAGCTCGGTAATGGCGATCACCGACACCAACGAGGTGTCCTTGACCAGACTGATAAATTGCCCGGCCAACGGCGGCAGCACGCGCTTGAAGGCCTGCGGCAGCACCACATGGCGCATCGACTGGCTGGCGCTCAAGCCCAGGGAGCGGGCAGCTTCGCCTTGGCCACGGGCAATCGACTGCACGCCGGCACGCACGATTTCGGCCACGTAGGCGCCGGTAAACAGCGACAGCGCGGCGATGCCGGCGAACTCGCGCGACAGGTTCAGCACCGTGCCGATGAAAAAGTAGAAAATGAAGATCTGTACCAATAGCGGCGTACCGCGTACCAGTTCGACATAGATCGTCGACAGATCGCGCAAGGTCGGATTATTCGACAAACGACACAGGCCGGTTGCCAGGCCGATGAACAAGCCCAATACCCCCGAGACCAGCGACAGCCACAGGGTGGTCCACAACCCCCACATCAATGGGCCCAGCGCCCAGTGCCGGGTCACACCGATCACATCGCCCTCGGCCACATCGTCGCCACGGGCCACTTGCAGGCTGTTTTCGGCCACCGTCAGGTGCTGTTCGGCGCCGGCGTCGTTGCGCAGGGTGACTTGCGCCACGTCGCCCTTGCGCACCAACTCGACCACCGTGGAAATATCCGCCGCCCGCTTGGACTCTTCAGCCTGGTAGGCGAAGTATTGCGGCACGCGGTTCCAGCGCCATTCGTAGGACATCAGCGAGGTGGCGTAGTACAACGCGCCGGCCATGCCGACCAGCACCAGCACGGTCAGCAGGTGCCAGGGCCATTGGGCTTTTTTCTGTTTCATTGCGGGTTCCGGGATGTGTATCGGCTGTCAGGCCGCCATCGCGGGCAAGCCCGCTCCCACACTGGAATGCATTCCAAATGTGGGAGCGGGCTTGCCCGCGATGGGCGCGACGCGGTTTCTAGCTTATTCCATGTCCTTGAGCCACTCGGAGCTCTTGAACCACTTGTCATGGATGCGATCGTAGGTGCCGTCGTTGCGGATCTGGTGCAGGAAGTTATTGATGAAGTTGATGCTGTCGTAGTCGCCCTTCTTCAAACCGAATGCCAACGGCTCGTAGGTGAAGGGTTCTTCGAGGTACACCAGCTTGCCATTGCCGACTTTTTTCTCGGCAACCACGTTGTACGGCGCGTCGTAGACAAAGGCGTCGGCCTTGCCGTTGACCACGTCGAGCACACCTTCCTGCTCGTTGTCGTAGCCGTGGTACTTGGCCTTGGAGATCAGCTTCTTGGCCACCATCTCACCCGTAGTGCCGAGTTTGGAGGTCAGGCGGTACTTCTCGTCATTCAGGTCTTTGTAGGACTTGATGGTGCCTTCCAGTTCCTTGCGGATCAGCAGGGTCTGGCCAACCACGATGAAGGGTTCGCTGAAGTTCAGGCGCAGGTTGCGTTCCTGGGTCAGGGTCATGCCGCTGCCGATCATGTCGAACTTGCCGGTGAGGAAGGCTGGGATGATGCCGTCGTAACCGGTGGAGACCAGTTCCAGCTTGACCCCCATGGACTTGGCCATCGCCTTGAGCAGGTCGACTTCAAAACCAATGATTTCGCCACGCTTGTTGGTCATCTCAAACGGCATGTAGGTCGGATCCATGCCGACTTTCAAGGTGCCGCGCTTGACCGCTTCGTCAATCGCACCGGCCTGGGCCGTATTGACTGCCAGCAGGGCCGTAACGCCGAGCATCAGCATCGAAAGATACTTTTTCATCACCAAGTCCCCTGACTCATTTTATTTTGATGCAGGCCTTCACAGGGCTGCACTATTTCTTCGGGGAGCGATGCTAACCCACTCGCCCACCGGCACAAAGGTCTAGCCGGGATTTGTTGGCGGATATGACAGAAAAACCCCACAAAACCCCGGAGAAAAGCGCAGTTAGACGGCTTGACCTGACGGGTAAGCCCCTAGGAGTTATGTAAGCAGTTGTGACCATCATTCGATCTCCGACAACCAGTCCGTGTCCCGAAACCACTTGTCATGCAGCCGATCGTAGGTGCCGTCCTGGGCTATCTGATTAAGGAAGTGATTGATCCAGTTCAGGCTATCGTAATCGCCCTTTGGCAATCCAAACGCCAGGGGTTCGTAGGTGAAGGGCTGCTCCAGGGCCAGCAGTTCGCGGTTTTGCGGCTTGGCCAGGGCAATCAGGTTATAGGGTGCATCATGGATAAAGGCATCAACCCTCCCGTCGACCAACTGGCGCACGCCTTCCTCCGCCGTGGCAAAGCTGCGCAGTTGCGCAGCCCCCAGGAAGCGCCGCGCCGCCGCTTCGCCGGTGGTGCCGTCTGCGGCAGCAACCCGATAGCCGGCTTCGTTCAGGTCTTCAATGCTGCTGACTTTGCCGGCCAGGCGCGGGTGCAGCAGTACGGTCTGGCCAACGATGATGAACGAGTCGCTGAAGTTGAGCTTGAGGTTGCGCTCCTGGGTTACGGTCATACCGCTACCGATCATGTCGAAGCGGCCGCCCAGCAGGCCCGGGATCAGCTCGGTATAGGCCACCGGGACCCATTCCAGCGCCACCCCCAGGGCATTGCTCATTTCTTCGAGCAGGTCAGCTTCAAAGCCGATGACACGCCCCTGCTTGTCGGTCATTTCAAAGGGCACGTAGTTGGGGTCGGTCCCCACTTTCAAGACCCCGCGCCGCACGGCCTCATCAATGGCGCCCGCGTGCGCCATCTGTACCTGTAGCAACGCGACAATACCCAGCAGTATCGACCAGTAACCCTTGATCATGAAAAGCCCCTTTTTCATTAAGCAGCCGCGTACCGTGCGTTGCGGGTCTAGCGCAAGCCACAGGCGGTCGAGTCAGATTTGGGGGGCGATCCTAACCCACTGGCAGGCACGGCAATACGCCTTGAACCAGGGTCTTTTGTATCGAAGTTAGAAGGCTAAGGCAGAAGCGAAAAACGCTGTAGGAAGGGCGTTTCAAGCGCCCCCGAGACGAATCCCGGGGGCGTCTGAATCAGGCTGGCTGAGCCTGGGATGACAGCGGCTTGAGCGGCAGCAAAGGCGCATGCGGGTCGGCCTTGACCGATTCGCGCCAGGCGCCAAGCCATTCGGCATGCCCCTCGCTCCAGACTTGCTCATGCAGGCGCCCCAGGGCCACCGGGTCGCTGAGCAAGGCCACGCGTTCGTTGTTGTTCAGGCCCGCGGGGCCGACTTTCAGGGCATGTCGCACGCGATCGGCGCGCAGCCACTCAATCGGCTCCGCATGGCCATGGCGGGAGGTCGCCAGGGCACAGGCCAGGGCGTTCTGCTGCGGATCGACCACTGCCCGGATAAAACCGTCATTCAGTGCATGCCAACGGTTTTCGTGGGTGTAGCGGTCGGTCGACAGCAGCGCCTGCGGCGGATTGTATTCCTCGGGGATCAAGAACAGGCTTTCGTCGCGCGACTTGAGGCCCAGCTTGACCCGGCTGGAGATCACCGAGACCGGGATCGACAACATCAGCGAACCGACAATCGGCACCAGCCACCACAGGAAGCTTGGATTCAACCACACCACCAGCAGCGCCCAGAAGAAGCCCAGCAAGGTCTGCGGGCCGTGGCGCTTGACTGCCTCGCTCCATGGCGTGGAGTCATCGTCACGTTGCGGCGAGTTCCAGGTCGCAGCCCAGCCGAGGAACGCGGCGAGCACGAAGCGGGTGTGGAAAATCATCCGTACCGGCGCCAGCAGCATGGAGAACAACATCTCCAGCAGCATCGACAAGGTCACCTTGAACTTGCCACCGAACTCTTTCGCGCCCTTGGCCCAGATCAGGATGATGCTCAGCAATTTAGGCAGGAACAGCAGCACGATGGTGGTGGAGAACAGGGCCACCGCCTTGTCCGGATGCCATTGCGGCCACAGCGGGTACAACTGGCGCGGCGCCATGAAGTACTGCGGCTCCATCAGGGTGTTGACCGCCAGCAGGGCCGTGGACAGCACCAGGAACAGGAACCACAACGGCGCCGACAGGTACGACATCACGCCAGTGAGGAACACCGCACGGTGTACCGGGTGCATGCCCTTGACCAGGAACAGGCGGAAGTTCATCAGGTTACCGTGGCACCAGCGACGGTCACGCTTGAGCTCGTCCAGCAGGTTGGGCGGCAGTTCTTCGTAGCTGCCCGGCAAGTCGTAGGCAATCCACACGCCCCAGCCGGCACGGCGCATCAGCGCAGCTTCAACGAAGTCGTGGGAAAGAATCGAGCCGGCAAACGCACCTTTACCCGGTAATGGCGCCAGGGCGCAGTGCTCGATAAACGGCTTCATGCGGATGATCGCGTTGTGGCCCCAGTAGTGGGATTCGCCCAACTGCCAGAAGTGCAGGCCCGCGGTGAACAGCGGGCCGTAGACGCGGGTGGCGAACTGCTGCATGCGCGCATACAGGGTGTCCATGCCCGAGGCACGTGGCGCGGTCTGGATGATCCCGGCGTCCGGCGTGGCTTCCATCAGGCGCACCAGGCTGGTCAGGCATTCGCCGCTCATCACGCTGTCGGCGTCGAGGACCACCATGTACTTGTAGTCACCGCCCCAGCGACGGCAGAAGTCGTCAAGGTTGCCGCTCTTGCGTTTGACGCGACGACGACGGCGGCGATAGAAAATCTTGCCAAAGCCACCGGCCTCGCGGCAGACGTCGAGCCAGGCTTGCTGTTCGGCAATGCAGATGTCGGCGTCGTTACTGTCGCTGAGCACAAAGAAGTCGAAACGATCCAGATCGCCAGTGGCAGCGACCGACTCGAAGGTCGCGCGCAGGCCGGCAAACACCCGGGGCACGTCTTCGTTGCAGATCGGCATGACCAGCGCGGTACGGGCCTCTTTCGGGATTGGCTCGTCGCCGGCGCTTTTCCCGGAGATCCGGTACTTGTCGTGACCGGTAAGCAACTCAAGGAAACCCATCAGCGCAGTCCAGAAACCCGCCGAAACCCAGCAGAACAGGATGCCGAACATGATCAGGATGCTGGTTTGCAGGGCGTAGGGCAGGACCTGGGTGGCAGTTTGCAGCAGGGTCTGGTTACGCACCTCGTCAAAGTCGACGAAGGACCAGCCCTGGTACGGCATGATGCCTTTCATGTACCAGCCGGCCACGATCGTCTGGCCGAGCATCAGCACCAGCAGGATATAGCGGCGGATCGAACCCACGGTGCGCCAGCGCGCAGCCGGCAGCACGCGCTCGTCTTTGGGCGGCGCAGGCGGGTTGCTACGGCCGGTCAGCCGGCGCCAGCCACGCACCAGGATATTGGTGCGCCAAGGCTCGGGCACCACTTTGGTACGCCGGATCGGCGGCGTGGCCTTGAGGCAAACCCGACCGCTGGCGTCGAGCACCAGCATTTCGGCTTCCTCTAGCTCCTCGGCCGTGTTGAGGGTGAGCCTTCGGCCAACCGAGGCCTGCGCCGCGTCCACCGGGGCGTCAAAGGTCGACGACGACAGGCGCTCGTGCAGTTCGGAGAAGGACTTGCAGCCCGCCAGTTCGGCGCGCTGCTCGTCGGTCATCGGAAGATGCGCCAGGTACTCGGCAAGAGTCTCTGGCTGGACTTGGGAGTTACTCATCGGCAGGCAACTGATTGCTCCAGGTTTCGGTCAGGACTTGTTCTGTCTTGACTGGCTCCGGGGTGGCTGGGGCAGCTTCTGGCTGCTTGTCTTGCTTGTCCTTGGCGTCTTTCTTGGCGTGTTTCTCGTGTTGCTTGGCCAGGACTTTGTCAGCCTTCAGGACTTGGGTGGAAACCTGCTCTGGCTCAGGCTTGACGATGTCCTGGACCAGGGCCGCACGCATTTCGGTCGGTTTGCCTGCATCCTTGATCTTCAAACGCAGGGTCAGGCGCCAGCCTTTGGTGTGCGGGTTGTAGCGCACGCTGTTTTCCACGACTTCGCCGTTTTCACCGACGCTGACCTGGCTGCGCACTGCCGCATCTGGCTTCAGGGCCTTGAGGGACGGGCCCTCGAAGTCCACCAGATAGGCCACGCTGCCGTCTGGCTGGCGGATCAGGTTGGACTGTTTCACATCACCAGTAGAACGCAGGGTCTGCTTGACCCAGGCACTGTCCGGCGAGTGGAACGGTGCATCGTTGAGAGTCCAGTGCAGGCGGTAGGCGATATCCAGCGGCTCGCCGGGCTTGGGCAGTTCGGCCGGGCTCCAGAAGGCAACGATGTTGTCGTTGGTCTCATCGGCGGTCGGGATCTCTACCAAATCGACGGAGCCCTTGCCCCAGTCGCCTTCAGGCTCGATCCAGGCGCTTGGGCGCTTGTCGTAGTTGTCGTCGAGGTCTTCGTACTGGCTGAAGTTGCGACCACGCTGCAACAGGCCGAACCCACGCGGGTTTTCTACCGAGAAGTTGCTGACCGACAGGTGTTTTGGGTTGTTCAGCGGGCGCCAGATCCACTCGCCGTTGCCGGCATGGATCGACAGACCGCTGGAGTCGTGCAGTTCGCGACGGTAGTTGAGCACTTTGGACGGCTGGTTGGCGCCGAACAGGAACATGCTGGTCAACGGGGCAACGCCCAGCTTGCTGACCTTGTCGCGCAGGAACATCTGCGACTTGACGTCGACAATGGTGTCGGTGCCCGGGCGCAGGATCAGGCGATAGGCGCCGGTGGCCCGTGGCGAGTCCAACAGGGCAAAGATCACCAGGTGCTTGTCACCCGGTTTTGGACGCTCGATCCAGAATTCGGTGAACCGCGGGAACTCTTCGCCGGACGGCAGCGCGGTATCAATCGCCATGCCACGGGCGGACAGGCCGTAGACCTGGTCCTTGCCCACGACGCGGAAATAGCTGGCGCCGAGCATGGTCATGATTTCGTCTTGCTTGTCGTCCTTGTTGATCGGGTACAGCACGCGAAAGCCGGCATAACCCAGCTGGTCGGTGGCTTTTGGATCAAACTTGACGTCGCCGAAATCGAAACGAGTCGGGTCGTACTTGATTTCCTGGACGTCGGTCGCGGTGATTTCGTTGATCTTCACCGGCGTGTCGAAGTGCATGCCCTGGTGATAGAAGGACAACTTGAACGGGGTTTTCTGATCGGCCCACTCGGCTTTTTCATTGCGGAAACGAATTTTCTGGTAGTCAGCGAACTTCATTTCGCGGAATTCGTTCGGCAGATTGCTGCGCGGGGCTTCGTATTTCTGCCCGGCCAGCTCTTTTGCCTTGGCCGACACATCGTCCAGACTGAATGCCCACAGTTGACCCGCGCCGAACAGGCAAAACAGGGCAGAGCCCGTCACCAGTGCGTTTCGTAACCGTTTGGCAGACAATTTTGGTGCATTACAGGGACTAACAATCACGAGCAACCCTCGCCGAAAACAGATCAAAAAACCAACGGCCAGCTATCTATATGCCAGGTTGGCGAGCATTGTTCCGACTCCGATGGGGCTAAATGATTCCCCACGGGCGAGCGGACAAGTCTCTACCTAAGTCAAAAATGGATCAATTTACGCTGATCCCCGTAGCGCGCGATTATCTAGTAGCCGGTGAGATAACGCAGCAGGGGCAGCGAAGTATTTGTAGCGAAAACTTGCGTTTTTGCGCATTAAAAGTCGTTTTTCATACAATCAGGTCTGTAAAAGGAAGGTGACCGGCCCGTCATTGACCAAATGCACCTGCATATCCGCGCCAAAACGCCCCGACGCCACAGTGCCATGCAATTGTTGCGCTTGTAGCAACAAGTGCTCGAAAAGTGCCTCGCCCACTTCCGGAGGCGCCGCTGTGGAGAAGCTGGGCCGCAGGCCGCTCTTGGTATCGGCCGCCAGCGTGAACTGCGACACCAGCAGCAAACCGCCGCCAACGTCCTTCAACGACAGGTTCATCTTGCCCTCGTCGTCACTGAACACCCGATAGTTAAGCAGCTTATGCAACAGCTTGTCGGCACTGGCCGCTGTATCTGAAGGCTCGACGGCCACCAGTACCAGCAAACCCTGGTCTATCGCCCCCACCACTTCGCCTGCCACTTCGACCCGGGCGCCGCGCACCCGTTGTAAAAGCCCCTTCATGCTTCTTCTGGCGGCAGATCAAGCAGGCGCCGTGCCATCTCGTTCGTGGCTCGCACCAGCGCATCGGTGATTCCAGGCTCGGCGGCAGAATGACCCGCCTCGCGGATCACCTGCAATTCGCTGTTCGGCCAGGCTTGATGCAATTCCCAGGCATTGTCCAGCGGGCAGATCATATCGTAGCGGCCATGCACGATGACGCCCGGCAGATGAGCGATCTTGTGCATGTCGCGAATCAGCTGGTCGGGCTCCAGGAAGGAGTTATGGGTGAAGTAGTGGCACTCGATACGCGCAATCGACAAGGCGCGCTGGGGCTCGGAAAAACGCTCGATCAACTGCGGGCTGGGGCACAGGCCCAGCATGCGGCCTTCCCAGGTGGACCAGGCCTTGGCGGCATGCATCTGGGCGATCTGGTCGTTGCCGGTGAGGCGCTTGTGATAGGCGCTGATCATGTCGTGGCGTTCTTCCACAGGGATTGGCGCAATGTAGTCCTGCCAGTAATCCGGGAACAGGCGGCTCGCGCCCGCCTGGTAGAACCACTGGATATCCTGGGGGCGGGCCAGGAAGATGCCGCGCACGATCAGGCCATGCACGCGCTCGGGATGGGTTTGCGCATAGGCCAGGGCCAGGGTCGAGCCCCAGGAGCCGCCGAACAGCACCCACTTTTCGATGCCCAAGTGCTCGCGAATGCGCTCAAGGTCAGCGACCAGATCCCAGGTGGTGTTGTTTTCCAGGTTGGCCCGTGGCGTGGAGCGCCCGCAACCACGCTGGTCAAAGGTGACGATGCGGTACAGGTTGGGATCGAAATAGCAGCGGCTGTTGGCATCACAACCGGCGCCGGGGCCACCGTGGATGAAGACCACGGGCAAACCTTGCGGGGAACCACTTTCGTCGACATACAGCGTGTGGGTTTCATCGACGGCCAGATCGTGCCGGGCGTAGGGTTTGATCTGCGGGTACAAAGTCTGCATTGCGCACTCCGTAAGGGGTCGGTTCCATCCCTGGGGGGACGTCTATTATTTTGCCGTCTGGCATCATAAACCCGAATTGTGCAATGAGCATGTCCTTGAAGGCCTGGACCTGGGTCAGCGATCAGCCAGGAAGGTTCACGCAACCACGTGTGGGAGCGGACTTGCTCGCGATAGCGGCGTATCAGTCGACATATTCGTGAACTGACAGACCGCCGTCGCGCGCAAGCCCGCTCCCACCGTTTGATCTTCGTTGCCTCAGGTGTAGTGCTTCTGGCCCCAGGCCAATAGCCCTTGCAGCAACTGCCTCAACACCACCCGCGTCGGTTCGGCCAGATCCTGCCGATACCTGAACGGCTCAAACTCCTCCATATACGTGCACTGCCCCAACTCCAGCTGCACCGCATGAATATCCTGCGCCGGGTTGCCGTAGTGCCGGGTGATATGCCCGCCCTTGAAGCGCCCGTTCAGCACATGGCTGTATTGCGGGTGCGCCGCGCAGATCGCTTCCAACTGGCTGGCCAACCCGGGATCGCAGGCGGCACCGTTGAACGTGCCGAGGTTGAAGTCCGGCAACTTGCCGTCGAACAGGTGCGGGATGACTGAGCGGATAGAATGCGCATCGAACAGCAATGCGTAGCCGAATTCGGCCTTGAGCCGCGCCAGTTCGCGCTGCAGGGTCTGGTGATAGGGCGTCCAGATCTGCTCCAGGTAGGTCGCCCGCTCCGCCTTCGACGGCTCCTTGCCTTCGATAAACAACGGCACGCCATCAAACAGCGTCGCGGGAAACAGGCCGGTGGTCGCGCCGACATACAACGGCTTATCGTCAGACGGCCGGTTCAGGTCGATGACAAACCGCGAATACTCGGCCGCCAGGGTGCTGGCCCCCAGTTCCTGGGCAAAGTCGTACAGCGTGGGGATATGCCAGTCGGTATCCGGCAGGCTTTGCGCCTCGGGGATCAGGCCCGCTGCAACCGCAGGCGTCAGACGCAGGCCGGCATGGGGCATGCTGATCAGCAGCGGCACACGGCCTTGTTTGAAGTTCAGAACCTTATCCACAGCAGTACTCCTTACTCACAAAGGCAGCCTTACACATCGACGTCGACGCCATGGCGCACGACGCGTTTACCCAGCTCGCCGCCCAGCCAGTAGGCCAGGTCGGCGGGGCGATCGATCTGCCAGGCGACAAAATCCGCGACCTTGCCCACTTCCAGCGAGCCGTGGGTGTCGCCCATGCCCAGTGCCGTGGCGGCATGTCGGGTGGCGCCGGCCAGGGCTTCTTCCGGGGTCATACGAAACAGGGTGCAGGCCATGTTCAGCATCAGCCGCACGGACAAGGCCGGCGAGGTGCCGGGGTTGAGGTCGCTGGCGATGGCGATCTTCACCCCGTGCTTGCGCAAGGCATCCATCGGCGGCAACTGGGTTTCGCGCAGGAAATAGAACGCCCCCGGCAGCAACACGGCGACGGTGCCGGCAGCGGCCATGGCGATGGCGTCTTCTTCGGTCATGAACTCCAGGTGGTCCGCCGACAGCGCCTGATACCGCGCCGCCAGGCTGGAGCCGTGCAGCGACGACAGTTGCTCGGCATGCAGTTTTACCGGCAAGCCCAAGCGCTGCGCGACTTTGAACACGCGCTCCACCTGCTCGGTGGAAAACGCCAGGTATTCACAGAACGCATCCACCGCATCCACCAAGCCTTCTGCTGCCAGGGCCGGCAGCATCTCGTTGCAGATGTGCTCGATGTAGTCATCGGCGCGATCCTTGTACTCCGGCGGCAACGCATGGGCCGCCAGGCACGTGGCGCGTACGCTGACCGGCAACTCCTGCCCCAGGCGCCGGGCCACCCGCAGCATCTTGCGCTCGTTGGCCAGGTCCAGGCCGTAGCCGGACTTGATCTCTACCGTGGTCACGCCGTCACGCAGCAAACTGCGCAGGCGCTTGCGGCTGCTGTCGAACAGCTCTTCCTCGGTCGCCGCACGCGTGGCGCGCACGGTGCTGGCGATACCGCCGCCGGCCGCCGCGATCTCGGCGTAGCTCACGCCTTGCAGGCGCTGCTCGAATTCGCCGCTGCGGTTGCCGCCAAATACCGTGTGGGTATGGCAGTCGATCAGCCCCGGCGTGACCCACGCCCCTTGCAAGTCATGGGTCTGCCCGTAGTCGCCAGGCGGCAGCTCGGCACGGGGGCCGATCCACTCGATCAGCGAACCGGCCGTGACCATGGCGCCATCCTCGATGATCGAGTACTCGCCCCGGGCCATGGTTGCGATGTGGCAGTGTTGCCAAAGCGTTTTCATCAACGCCTCCCTAAGTTATCGGTGAGACAAAGCCGGGTCGTAATTGACCTTGGCCGCTTGCCCGGCTGCGGGCTTGACCCACAGCAGGTAGGCGAGGACCAGCAACACGATCCATACGGCGCCTACCAGCAGCGCGGCCTGGGTGTCCGGGAAGTAGCCCAGCACGCCAAAAATAAACAGCATGAACACAATGGCCGCCGCCGGCGCATAGGGCCAGAACGGTACCGGGAATTTCAGTTCGGCGATCTGCTTGCGGGTCATCGAGCGGCGCATTGCCACCTGCGTGACCAGGATCATCAGCCATACCCACACGGTAGCGAAGGTGGCAATCGAGGCAATCACCAGGAACACGTTTTCCGGGATCAGGTAGTTCAACACCACACCGCCCAGCAGCGCCGCGCCCATCACCACCACGGTCATCCATGGCACACCGTGGCGCGACAGTTGCGCAAAGCCCTTGGGCGCCTGCCCTTGCTGGGCCAGGCCGTACATCATGCGGCCGGCGCCGAAGATGTCACTGTTGATGGCCGAGACGGCCGCCGAGATCACCACGATATTGAGGATGGTCGCCGCCGAGCCAATCCCCAGGTTGCTGAAGATCTGCACGAATGGGCTGCCCTGGCTGCCGATCTGCGGCCATGGGTAGATGGCCATCAGCACAAACAGGGTCAGCACGTAGAACAGCAGGATGCGCAGCGGCACCGCGTTGATCGCCTTGGGGATCACCCGCTGCGGGTCCTTGGCTTCACCGGCAGTGATGCCGATGATTTCGATGCCGCCAAAGGCAAACATCACCACCGCAAACGAGGCGATCAGGCCGCCCACGCCATTGGGCATGAAGCCACCATGGGCCCAGAGGTTGCTCAACCCGGTGGCCGGGGCTTCGCCGGCCGAATGCACGCCGAACAGCATGATGCCGAACCCGCCGAGGATCATTGCGACAATCGCGCCGACCTTGAGCAGTGACAGCCAGAACTCCATTTCGCCAAATACCTTGACGTTGCACAGGTTCAGCCCGCCGATCAGCAGGACGATGCCGAGCACCCAGACCCAGCGTGCGACTTCGGGAAACCAGAAGCCCATGTAGATGCCAAAGGCGGTGACGTCTGCCAGGCAGACGATGATCATCTCGAAGGCGTAGGTCCAGCCGAGGATAAAACCGGCCATCGGGCCCAGGTAAGTGCTGGCGTATTGGCCGAACGAGCCGGACACCGGATTGTGCACGGCCATTTCCCCGAGGGCGCGCATCACCATGAACACGGCAGCGCCACCGATCAGGTAGGCCAGCAACACCGCCGGGCCAGCCATCTGGATGGCCGAGGCAGAGCCGTAGAACAGCCCGGTGCCGATCGCCGACCCCAGTGCCATGAAGCGAATATGGCGGGCGGTCAGCCCGCGTTTGAGACCTTGCGCTTGCTGGTGCATTTCTCGTCCCTAATTATTGTTATCCAGAGAGAATCCGAACCTATGGGCGATCACCTGTGGGAGCTGTCGAGCCTTGGCGAGACAGCTCCCACACGGGATCGGGGTGGTGCTTAGAGACTTGGCAGCAGCTTGGCCGGCACCAACTCGTTCAGGCAGCGGCTGGCCAACAGCTCGCTGGCAGCGTTGATGTCCGGGGCGAAGAAGCGGTCCTTGTCGTAGAAGCCCACTTTGGCGCGCAGGATCCCACGGGCCTTTTCCAGCTTGGGTGAGGTTTTCAGGCCATCGCGCAGGTCCAGGCCCTGGCAGGCGGCCAGCCATTCCACTGCGAGAACCCCACGGGTGTTTTCGGCCATTTCCCACAGGCGCTTGCCGGCAGCCGGCGCCATAGACACGTGGTCCTCCTGGTTGGCCGACGTCGGCAGGCTGTCGACGCTATGGGGATGGGACAACGCCTTGTTCTCGCTGGCCAACGCCGCCGCCGTCACCTGGGCGATCATGAAGCCGGAGTTGACCCCGCCATTGCCCACCAGGAACGGCGGCAATTGCGACATGTGCTTGTCCATCATCAGCGAGATGCGGCGCTCGCTCAGGGAGCCGATTTCAGCAATGGCCAGGGCCATGTTGTCGGCGGCCATCGCCACCGGTTCGGCGTGGAAGTTACCGCCGGAGATCACATCGCCTTCGGCGGCGAACACCAGCGGGTTATCGGATACGGCGTTGGCTTCGACCACCAACACCTCTGCCGCCTGGCGGAACTGGGTCAGGCAGGCGCCCATGACTTGCGGCTGGCAACGCAGGGAGTACGGGTCTTGCACCTTGTCGCAGTTCTGGTGGGACTGGGACACCTGGCTGCTGTCGCCGAGCAGGTCGCGATAAGCGGCGGCCGAGTCAATCTGCCCACGCTGGCCACGGGCCGCATGAATGCGCGCGTCGAACGGCGAGCGCGAGCCCAGCACCGCTTCCACGGTCAGGCCGCCACAGGCGATAGCGGCGGCGAACAGATCTTCGCCTTCAAACAAACCGCGCAAGGCGTAAGCGGTGGAGACCTGGGTGCCGTTGAGCAGCGCCAGGCCTTCCTTGGCGGCCAGGGTCAGGGGCGCAAGGCCGGCGACTTTCAGCGCTTCGGTCGCCTCCAGCCACTCACCTTTGTAACGGGCCTTGCCTTCGCCCAGCAGCACCAGGGACATATGGGCCAGTGGCGCCAAGTCACCGGAAGCACCGACCGAGCCCTTGAGCGGGATATGGGGGTAGACCTCGGCGTTGATCAGGGCGATCAGCGCATCGATTACCTGGCGGCGAATCCCGGAAAAACCCCGGCTCAGGCTGTTGACCTTGAGCACCATCACCAAACGCACCAGCGCATCGCTGATCGGCTCGCCAACGCCGGCCGCGTGGGACAACACCAGGGAACGCTGGAGGTTTTCCAGGTCTTCGCTGGCGATACGGGTCGAGGCCAACAGGCCGAAACCGGTGTTGATGCCATAGGCGGTGCGGTTCTCGGCGAGAATCTGCTCGACACAGGCCACACTGGCTTCGATCTGCGCCGAGGCGCTGTCATCCAGGCTGAGGGTTACCGGCTGCTGGTAGATGGCCCGCAGTTGGGCAAGGGTCAGTTGGCCTGGAATCAGATTTAGCGCAGTCACATTCATGCTCCTTTTGAAATAGGGTTCAGTGCAAATTCGGTAAAACGTGGTTCAGCAAATCAGGGGTGTTGAGCAGCTTTGCGGTGGTCGCGATATCCGGTGCCAACCAGCGGTCCTGCTCATAGGCCGGGACGTGCTCGCGCAGCAGGCGCCAAGCCGCGTGGGTGCCGGCGCCGAAGCCTTGGTGTTTGAGGAACTCAAAGGCCTGGGCCGCCAGCAGGTATTCGATGGCGAGGATCTGGGTGACGTTTGCCAGCACCGAATGCAGCTTGAGCGCAGCGTTGGTGCCCATGCTCAGGTGGTCTTCCTGCAGGCCCGAGGTGACGAAATTGTCGAGCACCGCCGGCTGCGCCAGTTGACGATTCTGCCCACAGAGGGAAGCGGCGACGTACTGCACGATCATCATCCCCGAGTTGACCCCAGGGTTGCTCACCAGGAACGCCGGCAAGCCGCTGACGTGAGGGTTGATCAGGCGGTCCAGGCGGCGCTCGGCGATGGAACCGATCTCGGCCATGGCGATGGCCAGCATATCCGCCGCCAGTGCCACGGACTGCCCATGGGGGTTGGCCTGGGACACCACGCGGTAGTTGTCTGGCGTGCCGAGCAGTAACGGGTTGTCGGTGGCGCCGTTGAGTTCGGTTTCAATCTGGCGGGTGGCGTGTTCCAGCTGATCGCGGGCGGCGCCATGGACCTGGGGGATCGAACGGATGCTCAGCGCGTCCTGTGTACGAATGCCCCGGCTGGCGGCAATCACCTCGCTGCCCGCGAGCAAAGCCCGCAGGTTGCTGCCGACCTGCTGCATGCCAGGGTGTGGCTTGAGGGCAATGATCTGCTCGTCGAACGCATCGATCTGCCCGCGCTGTGCTTCAAAGCTCATGGCGCCGATCACATCGGCCCATTGCAGCAAATGGTGGGCATCGGCCAGGGCCAGGCAGCTCAGACCGCTCATGCACGGCGTGCCATTGACCAGGCACAGGCCGTCCTTGGCACCGAGCACCACCGGCTGCAGGCCTTCGGCGGCCAAGGCGGCCTGGGCGGTAACGATCTGGCCGCGATAGCTGACATTTCCTACACCCAGCAAGGCAATACCGATATGGGCCATATGGGTCAGGTAGCCCACCGAACCCTGGGACGGCACCTGCGGGGTAATGCCATGGTTGAGCAGCGCCAGCAACGAATGCACCACCTGCGGATGCAGGCCGGACTTGCCCTGGCTGTAGTTGAGGACAGCGGCGCAGATGATGGCGCGAGTCTGCTCATCGGTAAGCGGCGCACCGACACCGCAGGCGTGGCTGAGCAAGGTATTGCGCGACAGCTGGCTCAGTTGCTCGCCCTTGAGCGACACATTGCACAACGCGCCCAGGCCGGTGTTGACACCATAGGCGCGCTCGCCGCCGGTGACGATGCGTTGCACGATGGACTGGGCATTGTCGATGCGCGCCCAGGCCTGGCCCGACAGCGCAAGCTCGGCGCCGAAGCGCGCGACGGCGACCACGTCCTGCCAGTGCAGGGGGGTGTCGGCGATGACGATTTTTTTAGCCTGGGACATCTTCATACCTTCTTGAATTTTTTGCGGCCTTGCCGGCCTCTTCGCGAGCAAGCCCGCTCCCACATTTTGATTTGTGAATGCATTCAAATGTGGGAGCTGGCTTGCCTGCGATGAGGCCGGCCAATTCACCACAAGGCTCGGTTCAGACCACCGCCGCCCGCCGCTGAACAAACCGGTCCACGTACTCATCGGCCGGCGAATGCAAGATCTCCCGGGGCGTGCCGACCTGGATCAGCTTGCCGTCCTTGAGGATCGCGATGCGATTGCCGATGCGCACGGCCTCGTCCAGGTCGTGGGTGATAAACACGATGGTCTTGTGCAGGGTCTTTTGCAGTTCCAGCAACTGGTCCTGCATCTCGGCGCGGATCAGCGGGTCGAGGGCACTGAACGCTTCGTCCATCAGGATGATGTCGGTGTCAGCCGCCAGGGCCCGGGCCAGGCCCACCCGTTGGCGCATGCCGCCCGACAACTGGTGCGGGTATTTGTTTTCATACCCCTTCAAACCCACGGTTGCGATCCAGTGCAAGGCACGCTCGGTGCACACTTGCTTGGTTTCGCCGCGCACTTTCAGGCCATAGGCCACGTTGTCCAGCACGCTCTTGTGCGGCAGCAGGCCGAAGCTCTGGAACACCATGCTGATCTTGTGCCGACGGAACTGGCGCAAGGCGTCCATATCCAGTTGCAGAATGTCTTCGCCGTCCACCAGGATCGCGCCGCTGGTGGGGTCGATCAGGCGGTTGAAGTGGCGCACCAGGGTGGACTTACCGGAACCCGACAGGCCCATGATCACAAAGATCTCGCCGGTGCCGATGCTCAGGGACAGGTCATTGACCCCCACCACGCAACCGGTCTGCGCCAGCACCTGGTCCTTGGTCTGGCCCTGGCCAATCAGCGCCAGGGCTTCCTTGTCACGGGCGCCGAAAATCTTGAATACGTTTTTAACTTCGATCTTGCTGACAATAGTCATTTGCTCGCCTCATGCCGTGGACGACCATAGGCCTGGGTAATGCGGTCGATGACCACTGCGAGAATCACAATCGCCAGGCCAGCCTCCAGGCCGCGCCCGACGTTAAGGGTCTGGATGCCCACCAGCACGTCTTCACCCAGGCCACGGGCGCCGATCATCGAGGCGATCACCACCATCGACAGGGCCATCATGGTGGTCTGGTTGATCCCGGCCATGATGCTCGGCAGGGCCAGCGGCAGTTGCACGCCAAACAGCTGCTGCCAGCGGTTGGCGCCAAAGGCATTGATGGCTTCCATCACTTCCCGATCCACTTGGCGAATGCCCAGGTCGGTCAGGCGAATCAATGGCGGCGCGGCGTAGATCACCGTGGCGAAAATCGCCGGCACCTTGCCCAGGCCAAACAGCATCAATACCGGGATCAGGTACACGAAGCTGGGCATGGTCTGCATGATATCCAGCAGCGGCATCAGCACCGAGCGCAGGCGATTGCTGCGCGCCGAGAGGATGCCCAGGGGAATGCCGATCAGCACCGAGATCACCGTGGCCACCATCATCAGCGCCAGGGTTTGCATCAGCTTGTCCCACAGGCCGACCGCGCCCACCAGGAACAACAGGCCGACGATCACCGCCGTGGTCAGCACCTTGCGGGTGGCGTGCCAGGCAACGCCGCCGACTATCGCCAGCATCAGCCACCAGGGCGCCGCGCGCAGCAGGCCTTCCAGGTTGACGATGGCCCACAGCAAGGTGTCGGAAATCTGCCGGAACACATCGCCGTAGTTGGTCACCAACCCATCGACCCAACCGTTGACCCAGTCGGCGATGGAAAACGTAAAACTCTCAGGAAACATAACGTGCTCTCGATCCAGTGGAGTGTGGCCGGGTGTCCGGCTGCCTGTTCAGGGTAGCCGGGAGCACTGTGCCTACAAGGCCGCGTCTATTTTCTTGGCTGCGTCTTCACTGACCCAGGCGTGCCAGACCTCTGGATGCTCCTTGAGGAAAATCTTCGCCAGCTTCGACGAATCAATCCGCTCTTTGCTCATGCGCGCCAGGTTCTGGTTGAGCAGGTCGATCGGCAGGTTGACCTTCTCCAGCACCGCCACCAGTTCCGGGGCCTGCTCGTGGAACGTCTTGGACAGGCCGACCTTGATGGTCACGCTTTTATCCACGCCGGGTTTTTCGTCGAGCTTGACCAGGTCCACCTGGCCCATCAGTGGCGTCGGCGACCAGTAGTAGAACAGGATCGGTTCGCCACGCTTGTAGCTCGACAGCACCGCTGCATCCAGCGCCGGGCCGGTGCCTGGGCGGAAGTTGGTGTAGGAATTTTCCAGGCCGTAGCTCTTGAGCATTTCGCTGTTGTCCAGCTCGCAGGTCCAGCCGGCCGGGCAGTTGTAGAAACGGCCTTTGGCGGGCTCTTCCTGGTCCTTGAACACTGCGGAATACTTGGCCAGGTCGGCGATGCTTTTCAGGTCCGGGGCCTTGGCTTCGAGCTTGCGCTTGGCGTCGCCTTCGATCACGTAGCGCGGCACGTACCAGCCTTCAACCGCGCCGACCACGGGCGCACCGACACCCACGACCTTGCCGGCCTTCTCGGCCTTTTTCCACACTTCACTGCGGCCAACCCACTCTTCGGCGAAGATCTGGATATCGTTACTGCCCAGGGCGTTTTCCATGGTGATGGAATTGCCCGGCAGGCTATCGGTTTTACAGTCGTAGCCTTTTTCCAGGACCACTTGCAGGACGTCAGTCAGCAACATGCCGCTTTCCCAGTTCAGGCCGGCGAACTTCACCGGCTTGCCCGACTCGCACCAGCCGGCCGCCTGGGTGGCGCCAGCGCTGGCCAGCAGGCCGGCGGCGAGCAATGGGGTCAGCAGGGTCTTATGCATTCTCATTATGTGACGCTCCCAATCATGAAATGGATTACGGCAGTCAAAAGGCATCCTGCCTTGTCCACGTCCCATCAGGCTTGTGCACTCAGCCCGTTGTTTTTAGGGGTAACTTGGGGTGCAGCGCCCTGCTCTACCGGCAGGATCAGCCGCTCAGGAATCGCACCGTGCCATTTTTTCGCACACAGGTAATACAGGGCGGCGGGCAGTACCAGGCCGATGATCCAGGAAATATCCACACCCCCCAGGCTGGCCACCAGGGGACCGGTGTAGAACTTGGTGGCGATGAACGGCAACTGCACCAGCACCCCGAACACATAGACGCTGATCCCCAGCGGGTTCCAGCGGCCGTAGCGACCATTTGGATCGGCCAGCGCCGGCACGTCATAGCGATCGCGGGTGATGCAGTAGTAGTCCACCAGGTTGATCGCGCTCC
This sequence comes from Pseudomonas sp. WS 5021, assembly GCF_012985535.1. Taxonomy (NCBI): domain Bacteria; kingdom Pseudomonadati; phylum Pseudomonadota; class Gammaproteobacteria; order Pseudomonadales; family Pseudomonadaceae; genus Pseudomonas; species Pseudomonas sp. WS 5021. The sequence goes on from NZ_JAAQWP010000006.1 coordinate 215,605, forward strand.
AGGGCGTAAAGAACGCCAGCAAAAACAGGATGAAGGACTTGAACGCACTGAGGAACGAGTGCTGCCCGAGCAACGCGATCAGAGTCGCCGCACCGACGATGGCCAGCACGAAAACCAGGCGCTGCATGCGCGACACCTCCATGCGCCCGCGAAAACCGCTGACGATGGTCGCAATGCACATGAAGCTGCCGTAGGAGTTCAGCGTGGAAATGGTGACTTTGCCGAACGCGATGCTGAAATACAGCAGTGCCGCCGTAGCCCCCGTGCCGCCCAGGCCCACGATGTAGGCCACTTCGTTACCGGCAAATTTGCCGTTGGACATCGCAGCGGCAAACACACCGAGGATCATCGCCACCTGTGCGCCAATGACCGAGCCGGCGCCTGCGGCCAGGAAGGTTTTCACCGAGGACGTGTTGCGCGGCAGGTAGCGGGAATAGTCCGCCACATAGGGCCCGAAGGCGATCTGCCAGGAGGCCGCGAGCGATACCGCGAGTAGGAAGCTGCTCCAGCTGAAGTGACGGATTTGCAGGAGTGCGCCAACGTCGGTCTGGCTCATCAGGCGGCTGAACAGGTACACAAAGGCAATCACGCCAATGACGCTGGCGACACGGCCGATGAAATGGATCACCCGGTAACCGAGCACCGTGACCAGCACGATGACACTGGCGAAAATCAGAATGCCAACACTGTCGCTGACCCCAAACAACTGGCCCAGCGCCTGGCCGGACAGCACGGTCCCGGTGGCGGTGAAACCGAGGTACATCAAGCACACCAGCACAATCGGGATGGCTGCGCCATACACACCGAACTGCACCCGGCTGGAAATCATCTGCGGCAGGCCAAGCCTGGGCCCTTGCGCCGCATGCAACGCCATCACGCCGCCGCCCAGCAGTTGACCGACCAACAGACCGATCAACGACCAGAACACATCCCCGCCCAGCACCACGGCCAGGGCCCCGGTGACAATCGCGGTGATTTGCAGGTTGGCACCCATCCACAGGGTGAACTGGCTCAATAGACGACCGTGTCTTTCCGCTTCCGGGATGTAGTCGATCGAACGCCTTTCGATCAACGGGGTGGAGCTTGCACGCGCGTCTTTTGCAGCCATGGGTATTCAACCTCTAATGGATTGTTTTCGGTGGTGCGGCTCAAACATGTTTCAAATACACAGCAGGTCAAATGTGGGAGCTGGCTTGTCTGCGATTGCATCACTGTGATCTGCCTGACAGACCCAGTCGCCCGCATCGCAGGCAAGCCAGCTCCCACAGGAACCGAGCCAGGCGTTACTTGATCATTGGCAGGTTCAGGCCCTGCTCCTTGGCGCAATCGATAGCGATCTGGTAACCCGCATCGGCATGACGCATCACCCCGGTGGCCGGGTCGTTATGCAGCACGCGGGCAATGCGCTCGGCGGCTTCGTCGGTACCGTCGCAGACGATGACCATGCCGGAGTGCTGGGAGAAGCCCATGCCCACGCCACCGCCGTGGTGCAGCGAAACCCAGGTCGCACCGCTGGCGGTGTTGAGCAGGGCGTTGAGCAGTGGCCAGTCGGACACGGCGTCGGAACCGTCCTGCATGGATTCGGTTTCGCGGTTGGGGCTTGATACCGAGCCGGAGTCCAGGTGGTCACGGCCGATCACCACCGGTGCCGACAGTTCGCCGCTGCGCACCATTTCGTTGAATGCCAGGCCGAGCTTGGCGCGCTGGCCCAGGCCAACCCAGCAGATGCGCGCCGGCAGGCCCTGGAAGCTGATGCGCTCGCGCGCCATGTCCAGCCAGTTGTGCAGGTGGGCATCGTCGGCGATCAGTTCTTTGACTTTGGCGTCGGTTTTGTAGATGTCCTGCGGGTCGCCCGACAGTGCCGCCCAGCGGAACGGGCCGATGCCACGGCAGAACAGCGGGCGGATGTAGGCCGGTACAAAGCCTGGGAAGTCGAATGCGTTTTCCACGCCTTCTTCCTGCGCCATCTGACGGATGTTGTTGCCGTAGTCGAAGGTCGGTACGCCCATTTTCTGGAAGTCCAGCATCGCCTTGACGTGTACGGCCATCGACTGCTTGGCGGCCTTGATCACGGCGGCCGGTTCGGTCTTGGCGCGGGCGCGGTATTGGTCCCAGGTCCAACCGGCGGGCAGGTAGCCATTGAGTGGGTCGTGGGCGCTGGTCTGGTCAGTGACCATGTCCGGGCGCACGCCGCGCTTGACCAGTTCCGGGAGGATTTCGGCAGCGTTGCCCAGCAGGGCGATGGAGATGGCCTTGCCTTCCTTGGTGTACTTGGCGATGCGCGCCAGGGCGTCGTCGAGGTCGCGGGCTTGTTCGTCGACATAACGGCTGTTCAAGCGGAAATCGATACTGACCTGCTGGCATTCAATGTTCAGCGAGCACGCGCCGGCCAGGGTCGCGGCCAGAGGCTGGGCGCCGCCCATGCCGCCGAGGCCGGCAGTGAGCACCCAACGGCCCTTGAGGTTTGAATCGTAATGCTGGCGACCGGCCTCGACGAAGGTTTCGTAGGTGCCCTGAACGATGCCCTGGCTGCCGATGTAGATCCAGCTGCCGGCGGTCATCTGGCCGTACATGGCCAGGCCCTTGGCATCCAGTTCGTTGAAATGCTCCCAACTGGCCCAGTGCGGCACCAGGTTGGAGTTGGCGATCAACACACGCGGGGCATTGCTGTGGGTCTTGAACACGCCGACCGGCTTGCCCGATTGCACCAGCAGGGTTTCGTCGTCGTTCAGGTTGGTCAGGCTTTCGACGATCTGGTCGTAGCACTCCCAGTTACGCGCCGCACGGCCGATACCGCCGTACACCACCAACTCTTTGGGGTTCTCGGCCACTTGCGGGTCGAGGTTGTTCATCAGCATGCGCAGCGGCGCTTCAGTCAGCCAGCTTTTGGCGGTGAGCGTGTTGCCACGGGCGGCGCGGATTTCAACGTCGCGGTACTTGGTAGGCTTGTTCTGGGAAAAGTCAGTCACAAAAAACTCCTCAGCAATCGATGCGCGAACACGATGGTGCGAAGAGGATGTTTAGCGACTCTTATGCACACACCTTTACTTGTACATACAAGCATATGCAATCGAGCGGCCAACTTGATGAGGGAGAGCTTAAGATTTTTTTGTGGTGGGCGTGCAGGCCTCGGAAATCAAGGCTTCGAGGCTTGATGAAATTTCTTAAAGCACTGGTTTGGACAGTTGGGGAGTTGTTACAAAAGCAGGGTATTGCGCCATGCTGGGGCATTCGGTAACAACTTGGTGCAGGACTGGAAACAGATTGTGCAGCCTATACATAACCCATGTGGGAGCTGGCTTACCTGCGATAGCCATTTGTCTGACACACCGCAATCGCAGGCAAGCCAGCTCCCACATGTTTAATCGCGTGCGGTCAGTTCGATCAGGCAGCAGCGGCCTGTCACGCTGATATCCAGCAAGCCACTGTTACCGTCCACCTGCAAACAATCATGATGGCCCAGCACTTCGCCCAGCACCTTCACCTCATCGGCCACACTGAACACCAGCACGGTGTGCGCGGTACTGAAAAACTGCTGCACCCCGTCCACCCATTGCAAACGTGCGTGGTAACGCTGGGGCGAATAGATCAGGTTGAAGTCGCGAATCGGCCCGGTGATCAGGCGGCACGCCACCTGGCTTTCACCCTTGAAGGCAAACGGCTGCAGAGGCAGCAGGCCGCGCTGCTCTTCGCCGTCCACCGTCAGCACCATGCCGGCACCCTGGATCACGGTGATGATCCGCTGATACCCGGCAAACGTGGAAAAACCACCCGACTCGCCGATGTCGGCAATCGACAGGCGCCAGCCAAAACCGTCGAGGCCCAAGCCTGCATCACGGGTGATTTCTTCGGTGCTGCCACCGCCGTTTTTCCACGGCATGCGTACGTAATCGGCGGCGCGCCAGACCTTGACTGCACTCATTTGCTGAAGCGTCCTTCGAGGCTATGCCGCGAACCTGGGTGGATCAGCCGCGCAGCGGTCACCGGCTGGCGCCCGGACCAGGTGCGCCGGCGAATCAGCAGGCACGGCTCGCCGGCCTCGATCTGCAGCAGCTTGCATTCCTGCGGGTCGGCCAGGATCGCTTCCACCACATGCTCACCCTCGGTCAGCGGCGCCACCTGGTTGAGATAGGCGTAGGGGGTTTGCTGGGTGAAGTCCTGTTGCAGGTATTGCGGTGCCACCAGCGCGTTGACGAAACGGTCTTCGATTTGCACCGGGATATCGTTTTCGTAGTGCACGATCAGCGAGTGGAACACCCGCCCGCCTTCACGCATTTCCAGGGCCACGGCGCGCTCGGAACCAGCAGCCTCCTCGCCCAGGGTAATCACCTTGCAGGTGTGGCGATGGCCGCGGGAGGCGATCTCATCGGCGATGTTATGCACCTCGAACAGCGCCGACTGGCTCTTGGGCTCGGCGACAAAAGTGCCGACGCCTTGCATGCGCACCAGCAAGCCTTCGGCGGTCAGCTCCCGTAGGGCGCGGTTGATGGTCATGCGGCTGAAGCCCAACTGGTTGACCAACTCGCTTTCCGACGGCACACGATAGTGCGGCGGCCAGTTGCCGTTGAGAATCTGCTGGCTGATCATCTGCTTGACGCGGGCATACAAGGGCGCCGGACTTTCGTCCATGTGGGCAGCCAGCGGGGACTTGGCGGGCGGAGTCGGCACGGGGAATCCTTGCAGGAGGAAAAGATGCATAGATTGCCGGAGTTTACCGAGCAGGCAAACGTCTGTATATGTATATACAAATAAACACACGACCGGGGTACCTTGATCATGTCCGCTTTCTTTGCCGAACGCGCGCTGCTGCCTAATGGATGGGCCACTGATGTACGCCTTGAAGTCAGCGCCGATGGCCTGCTGACCAACGTGACGGCCAATGCCAGCGCAGACGGCGCCGAACGACTGAGAGGCCCTGTGTTGCCGGGCATGCCGAACCTGCACTCCCATGCGTTCCAACGGGCCATGGCGGGGCTGGCGGAAGTCGCCGGCAACCCCAATGACAGCTTCTGGACCTGGCGTGACCTGATGTACCGCATGGTCGGCCAGATCAGCCCCGAGCAATTGCAGGTCATCGCGCGCCAGCTGTATATCGAGATGCTCAAGGCCGGCTACACCTCGGTCGCCGAGTTCCACTATGTGCACCACGATATCAGCGGCCAGCCTTACAGCGACCCCACCGAACTGTCGCGCCAGATCAGCCTGGCCGCGGCCAGCAGCGGGATCGGCCTGACCTTGCTGCCAGTGCTCTACAGCCACTCGGGCTTTGGCGGCCAGGCGCCGAACGACGGACAGCGCCGCTTTATCAACAGCACCGATAACTACCTGGAGCTGCAAGCGCGCCTGCAACCGATCCTGGCGGCACAACCGGCCCAGCAACTGGGCCTGTGTTTCCACTCATTGCGCGCGGTAACGCCGCAACAGATCAGCGCAGTGCTGGCCGCCAGCGACCAGGCCTGCCCGGTGCACATCCACATCGCCGAGCAGCAAAAGGAAGTCGATGACTGCCTGGCCTGGAGCGGCAAGCGCCCGCTGCAATGGCTGTATGACAATGTGCACGTCGACCAGCGCTGGTGCCTGGTGCACGCCACCCACGCCAACCCCGACGAAGTGACATTGATGGCCAACAGCCGGGCGATCGCCGGGTTGTGCCTGACCACCGAGGCCAACCTGGGCGACGGGATCTTCCCGGCGGTGGACTTCCTGGCCCAGGGTGGGCGCATGGGGATTGGGTCGGACAGCCATGTGTCCTTGAGCGTGGTCGAAGAACTGCGCTGGCTGGAATACGGCCAGCGCCTGCGCGACCAGCGGCGCAACCGGCTGTATCGCAGCGATCAACCGATGGTCGGCCGCACCCTGTATGACGCAGCCCTGGACGGCGGCGCGCAGGCGCTGGGGCAACCGATTGGCCGCCTGGAAGTCGGCAAGCGTGCGGACTGGCTGGTGCTCGATGGCAATGATCCGTACCTGGCGACGGCCCATGAGGATGGCATTCTTAATCGCTGGTTGTTTGCCGGAGGGGATCGGCAGGTGCGCGATGTGCTGGTCAACGGCCAGTGGGTGGTGCGCGATGGGCATCATGCGGGCGAGGAAGAGAGCAGCCGGGCCTTCACGCAAGTCCTCAGAGACCTACTGTCTTAAGAACAACACATAACCCCTGTGGGAGCGGGCTTGCCCGCGATAGCCGTGTGTCAGTCGAAATCGTCATCGACTGGCCCGCCGCCATCGCAGGCAAGCCAGCTCCCACATTGGGTAGTGTGATGCCCTTCTGGTTTTGCAAAAAACCAGCAAAAAAAAGAGCGGGCTTTATGGCATGCCCGCCCTTCTTTGCTCGACCTTGTTTCGGGTTACTGCGAGGTCTTGGCCATCTGTTTGTCCGACGTACGCCAGATCAACCGTGTGGTGTCGTAACCCTGCTGGCGCGCCCGGCTCAGCAGGTCTTCACGGGTGTCGGCGCTGACGGTCGGCGTGCGTGACAGCAGCCACATATAACGCCGGCTCGGGCTGCCGACGATGGCGGTCTTGTAGTCATCGCTGACATACAACACCCAGTAATCGCCCTTGGCCACGCCCGGTAGCAACGCGGTGAACCAGTTATTGAATTCGACCCACAGCTTGTCGGTCTTGCCCGGTACCTGCGGCGTGGCCGTGCCCTTGGCTTCTTCCCACTTCCACTCGGTGGTCAGGCAACGGTTGAACACTGACATGTCGCCATCGGGCAACAGGGAGTAGCGGGCCTCGGATTGCGCGCAGTTGCGCTGGAAATACATGGGCAAGCGGGCCAGTTCGTACCAGGTGCCCTGGTAACGCTTGAGGTTGACGCTGCCGACAGTCTTGGGTTGCAGATCATCGCCAGAATGGCTGGCGCAGCCTGCCAAAAACAGGCTGGCGCAAAGGTATAAAACGAAACGCATCATTCTTCTTCTCCCGCAGGCTTGCGCCCCGGTTTACTTCAGGCCTTGCCCGGAAAACATCAGAACTTTGTCACCGGCGTACTGCACGCTGATAAAGCTGTTTTTATCGCCCCAGGTGCAACTGGACATGCCCAGTGCGCCAGAACAATCGGTGGGCTTGCCCAGCAACGACTCCACTTCAGCCTTGGCCATGCCAGCCGAGAGCTTCTGGTAATTTTCCTGGGTGACCTTGCTGCAAGCGGCCAACAGCACGCAAAAGCACAAGAGGGCGAGACGGCGTAACGACATGGTAGAGCTCCTGGAGGGACACGCAGCAGTGGGGGTCTGCCAGAAGCTTAGAAGGGAAAAGGGGGGTCTGGTTCCCGCAAGGCAAAAACAAAAAAAGCCCCGAATCGCTGAAACGTTTCGGGGCTTGATCTGACGTGCAAGGTTCACTGTAGGAGCGAGCTTGCTCGCGAAAAAGGTACAGCCAACGCAGCAATGCGCCTGGAATACTTTCGCGAGCAAGCTCGCTCCTACAGAAGGCGTTAAGCCTTCTTGTGGTAACCGGTCACACGCGCCACTTCTTCCTTGGACCCCAGGAACACCGCCACACGCTGGTGCAGGCCTTCAGGCTGGATGTCGAGGATGCGCTGGTGGCCGTCAGTCGAGGCACCGCCCGCCTGCTCAACCAGGAACGACATCGGGTTGGCTTCGTACATCAGGCGCAGTTTGCCCGGCTTGGACGGCTCGCGGCTGTCGCGTGGGTACATGAACAGACCGCCACGGGTCAGAATGCGGTGCACGTCGGCAACCATCGCGGCCACCCAGCGCATGTTGAAGTTTTTCTTCAGCGGGCCTTCTTCGCCTTCCATCAGCTCGTTGACGTAGCGCTTGACCGGTTCTTCCCAGTGGCGCTGGTTGGACATGTTGATCGCGAATTCCTGGGTCGAGGCAGGAATGGAGATGTCTTCGTGAGTCAGCACGAAGCTGCCCATTTCGCGGTCCAGGGTGAAGCCCTTGACGCCATCACCCAGGGTCAGCACCAGCATGGTCTGCGGGCCGTAGATCGCGTAGCCAGCGGCAACCTGTTCGGTGCCTGGCTGCAGGAAGGCCTTTTCGTTCAGCGCTTCGTTCTGGCTCAGGTATTCGTTAGGGCAACGCAGCACCGAGAAGATGGTGCCGACTGGCGCGTTGATGTCGATGTTCGACGAGCCGTCCAGCGGGTCGAATACCAGCAGGTACGCGCCTTTAGGGTATTTGCCCGGGATCTGGTAGGCATTGTCCATTTCTTCGGACGCCATGCCGGCCAGGTGACCGCCCCATTCGTTGGCTTCGAGCAGGATTTCGTTGGAAATCACGTCGAGTTTCTTCTGCACTTCGCCTTGCACGTTTTCAGTGCCCATGCTGCCCAGGACGCCGCCCAGCGCGCCCTTGGACACGGCGTGGCTGATTTCCTTGCAAGCACGCGCCACCACTTCGATCAGGAAGCGCAGATCGGCAGGGGTGTTGTTGCTGCGGGTCTGCTCAATCAAATAGCGACTCAGGGTAACGCGGGACATGGACGGCTCCGGAGAATGGGGGGGCTAAAAACCCGCGCAGTTTAGCGCGAGTCGGGGCGCATTTCCTCCTATCAGACGAGATAAGCCTGACAGAGTTCATGTAGGCCCCGGCTCAGGGCCTGGCCGGCGGCTTGCGCAGCAGACTGTAGGCCATCGCCCCAAGTGCCGCCACGCCCAGTAACAATACGGCCCACAGGCCGATTGTCTTCCAGTGGGTACCTGCGGCATTTGGCGCAGGCGGTGTACTGGCGCGCCACGCGCCATCGACCCGGGCCTGGCCCAGAGTCGCGAGGCGCTGCGGGGTGTAGCCGGGAATCAAGGTGGTCAGTGCCAGGTTCGCGGCCTTGGCCGACGGGTTGCCCAGCGCCAGGGTAAACGGTGGTTCGCCCCGCGCCAGGAACACCACTTGCGTGGCCCGCACGGCAAAACTCAACGCCGGCGCCTGCGCCCCCAGGCCACCGCCCCGTTCGTCCACCTCCAGCTTGAGCTGCCGCACCGGATAGCCCGGCAGTTGCAGTTGATCCTGGGTGACTTCTTGCCCGCCTTGCGCCAAGCGATAGAGCAAACCACGGCTCAACGTCTGCCATGCCTGCTTGCTGTCCTGACGCCCTTGCAGCCCCACCGGCGCCAGGCTGTTGGGCTGACGCAACTCGACACGCACCCGCTCGATATTCAACACCCCAGGCAGCTGCCAGCTGTACTGCCCAGGCTCCAGGGTGCTGCCGGCCAAAGGCTCGGACCACACCAGCGACAGCGGCAGGCTGCTGGTGCTCTGCACTTCAATGGAGGTCAACTCGGGCGCGGCCTGGCCTTGCCATAGAAGGCGCAGGTAGCGCGCCGACTGCCCTGGCAAGGCGACTTCACGCTGCTCCACCCGATCCTCGGCAAATGCCAGGCGCGCCACCTGCCCGTCGCCCCAGGAGCGCCACTGCTGCAAATCGTCACTGGCTTCGATGCTGAAACGCTGGAAACCCTCGTGCTCGGCGGGCCAGTCGAGGATCAGCTTTTGCAACGGCGCCTTGACTGCACTGACATCAAGCAACCAGCCACGGCGCACCTGCGCACCGGTCGGCACCTCGCTGGACGGCTGCACCTGCACCAGGGTGCCCGTGGCGCTGGATTGCACGCGCACGCTGGGCACACTGTCGCTGGCATTGTCGGTGGCATACAGCGGGAAGCCCTTCAGCCGGGCCAGGTTGTTTGCGCTTGCGGCCGACTGCCGCACTAATGCATATGCCTGGGGTTCGCCCGCCGCGTTGAACACCCGCAGGTCACCGAGATCCGCCTGGCTGGCGCTCAATTGCACCGTCAGCGGCAACTCCAGGCGATACCAGGGGCCGTCGCCGCTGACGGTCAGCGGCACTTGGGTGGTGAAGTCCGCGAGGCCTTCTGCGGCCGACGCCGATAACGCGGCGCACAGGCCCACCAGTGCAATACTCAGTTTGCCGATCAAGAGGACGCTCCTTGGGTTTGAACCTCGGGTTCACTGCGCTTGGGCGGCAGCGGAGCAAAATAGCCCACCACCAGCAACAGCCCGCCCACGCCGATAAACGACACGATCCGCTCCAGCCCGCCACGGTTGCTCAGCTCCACGAGGAACAACTTGGCGACCACTACGCCGATCAGCACCGCGCCGACCAGCCACACTTCCCGGCGATTGCGCAGGTGCCCGCCGATCATCAAGCCCAAGGCAATCAGGGTCCAGACAATCGACAGGCCGGCCTGGACCAACATTGAGTCGAGCAACGCATCCAGATAAAACGGCACGCCGCCCCAATGGTGCGCCGCGCGCATCACCAATGCGGTGAAAAAGGCGAACAGCGAGACCCCGGCAACGCCCTGGGCAATCCACGGGGTGCGGCTGCCCAGTTGTGGCGCCGCGCTGCGCGCCCACAGGTACACGCCCAGCAGCGCAAACAGCAGGCCCAGGTCCAAGGGGTTGAGCAACGGCACATACGGCAATGGCCTGGCCGTGCCGTCGCTGAAAATATTGGCCAGCCAGAACCACACCAGCATCAGCGCGGCCAGCGGCAGCGCGGCCAGCAGGCGGTATTCACGCGCATAAGCAGATATCGGCCATGGCCACTGGCGCGGCGTAGCGACGGCTATCAGGTACAGGCTGGGGAAAATCGCCCAGCCCAGCCAGCGCCAGGCGTTGTAGTGCACCGAAAGCACCAACAGGCCATAGCGCAGCTCCAGGGCGAGCATGCCGATCAGCATCCAGCAGCCCAGCACATGGGCGACGCTCAGGGCCTTTGCCGCCGCCAGGTCGGCCAAATAACGCAGCGCGATGAAATGCACGGCGAACACCGCCAGCCAGGCCAACCAGCCCAATTCGGCCGCCGGGTGGTAATAGCGATGCAACGACACCAGCACCACCAGCGCCGCCGCTGGCATCAGCAACAGGCAGAGGGTACCCAGCGCGGCCCAGCGCAGGCGCAACGCCAGCAACATCCACAACGCCGCGCTGGCCGCAGCCGCCGCCAACAGGAACGTGGCTTGCAACTCTGGCGGGGTGAAGCGCAGCACTTCATGGTTCAGCGCCAATACCCACCACGCCGCGCCCCAGGCCAGCAGGCCGTTGGAAAGATGGGGCAACTTGAGCCGTCGATCACTGCCCTGCAAGCGCCAGGCGCCGACAAATGCGGCCAACCCCACCAGCATCGGCGCCCAGAAACCGATATGCCGAAACGCCGGCAGTTCTTCGCCGCCCCATGACGTGAGCATGAGCAACGCCCCCGCCAGCACTTGCACGCCAAGCGCGCAGAACAGGAAGGTGCGCGAAGCGATATGCCAGCCGACAAACACCGTTACCAGCCCGGCCAGCGCCCAACTGATCGCGGTGCCCTGCTCGGCCACCAGCAACGGCGCCAGCAGGTACACAAAGCCCAGGCCAAGGCCGGCCAGGACCGGCAAGCCCCGGCGCTCCCACGTCGTGGTCTGCGCCAGCGCGGCCGTGCGCAGTTGCTGGAAGCTGAACAGCAACGCCACGCCGAGCAACAACGCGCCCAGCGCCGCGCCGTCCAGCAGCGTGTGTTCGCCCACGTCCAGCTCACTGAGAAAGGCCAGCGCCGAGCCCAGTTGCAACAGCAGGCCGAACCCGCGCGCCAACGCTCGCTGCTGACGCAGGCCAAGCCAGAGGATGCCAGCGCCTTCCACCGCCCAGGCTGCGGCGGTCCAGCGCGCGTCCAGGCCCAGGGGGATCGCCAGGCTGGCGAAGATCACGCCCAGGGCCAGGCAGGTTTCTGCCAGCAACACGGTGCGCCCACCGCTGAGCACACGCGCCAGGACCATATAGATGATCCCCAACGCCAGTGCGCTGAATGCCGGAGCGAAGGCCAGGTGTTGCACCAAGGTGAACTGCAAACCAAACGCCACCAGCGGCGGGCCGAACAACAGGCCGCCATCCACATAATCACCCTTGGCCGCCGACCAGCGCAGCAGCGCGCCACGGCTGTCATCGGCCGGGGCGTCGGGGGTTTCCAGGAGTTTGCGTCGCGCAAACAGCAGGCCGATGGCCAGGTACATGAGGAAGAACAGGATCAGGAACGGCTCGGTACTCCACAGCAGTTCCGGAGTGTAGGAACGAATCCCCCAGGCGAAGCCAATGCCGAAGGTGCCGGCAAAGCCAATCACATTGAGCAGGCGCCAGGCCTTGAACCAGGCGATGGCGAGGATCCCGGCGTTGAGCAGGGCGAAGTAACTGAACAGCGCCACATGGCTGCCTTCGCCAGTGGACGCCAGGATCGGCGCGGCAAACCCGCCGAGGGCTGCGGCGCAGGCCAGGCCGATGGCGTCCTGGGTAATCGCGAGGATCGCCGAAAACACCGTCACCGCCACCAGCAGGCCCAGCGCCGCACCCGGATCGAGCAGCGGGTGCAGGCGCATGGCGGCGAACACCGTCAGGTACAACACGGCAATGCCCGTGCCTTGCAGGATCAGCGCGTAACTGCCCCGGCGCAGGCGCAGCCACCAACCCAGGCCCAGCAAGCCCAGGGCGCAGGCGGCGACACCGGCGTAGCGCATCTCGATCGGCACCACCAGGCCTTCGGTGGCATAACGCAGCAAAAATGCCAGGCCCAAGAACAGCAACACCACGCCGACCCGCAGCACGGTATTGCCACCCAGCAGCCAGTTGCGCGCGGCGCCGATGGCACGTTCGATCAGGTTGGGGCTATGGGGGATTTCGGGTTCAGCTTCGCGGGCAACGGCGGCCGGTTTCCACAGGTCGTCCGGCAGCGGTTGGCTCGGCTCGTGAGCAGGGGTGGATTGCAGTTCGGCGGGCAGCTCCCAGACCAGCTCTGGGGCGGGCGCGGGTTCGGCCATGGACGGTTCGACCTGAGGCGGCTTTTCCAGCAGCGCGAGGCGTTGTTCCAGCGCCTTTACGGTACTGCCCAGGTTCGACAGGCGAATGGCCTGGCCAACCCCCAAACCCAGTAGTGCACCGAAGCCTGCATCACTAAACGATTCATCCAGCGCCCAGCCGAGCACCAGGCCAATGAGCATGAACATCCATTGCATGGTCCAAATCCCTAAGCAAACCGAGGCCCAGTATATAGACGCATAACCAATGTGGGAGCGGGCTTGCTCGCGATAGCGGTGCATCAGTCACCTATTTGCTAACTGACACACCGCTATCGCGAGCAAGCCCGCTCCCACATTTTGCTCCTGCGGCGTTTAGTCCAGGGCTTTCCAGATTTCGGTCGCATACTCGCGGATGGTACGGTCCGACGAGAACCACCCGGTACGCGCGGTGTTGAGCACCGCTGAACGCCACCATTCCTTGGAGTCATGCCAATGGGCTTCGACCCGCGCCTGGGCGTCCCAATAGGCATCAAAATCGGCACACACCAGGAAGCGATCATAGGCGATCAACGAGTCGATCAACCCCACATAGCGCCCCGGATCGTCCGGCGAGAACACCCCGCCACGAATCGCCTGCAGCACGTCGTTCAAGCGATGGGAGGCCGCGATATCCGGGCCGGCATTGAATTCACCCGCCTGTTTGCGCGCTTCGACCTGCTCGGCGCTGAGGCCGAAGATAAACATGTGCTCGCCGCCGATGCGCTCGTGCATCTCGACATTGGCGCCATCCATGGTGCCGATGGTCAGCGCGCCATTGAGGCCGAACTTCATGTTGCTGGTGCCCGAGGCCTCGAACCCGGCGGTGGATATCTGCTCTGACAGGTCCGCCGCCGGAATGATGTTTTCCGCCAGGCTGACGTTGTAGTTGGGCAGGAACACCACCTTGAGCAGGCCGCGCACGGTCGGGTCGTTATTGACCGTACGCGCGATGTCGTTGGTCAGCTTGATGATCAGCTTGGCCTGGTGATAACTGGCCGCTGCCTTGCCGGCGAAGATTTTCACCCGCGGCACCCAATCCACTTCGGGCTCGGCACGAATCGCCTGGTACAGGGCGACGGTGTGCAACAGGTTCAGCAACTGGCGCTTGTACTCGTGGATGCGCTTGACCTGCACATCGAACATCGCCGCCGGGTTGACCGAGATCCCCAGGCGCTCATGGATGATATCGGCCAGTACGCGCTTGCTGTGCAGGCGCTGCTCGGCGAAGGCCTTGCGGAACGCCTGCTTCTCGGCAAAGGTTTCCAGCTCCACCAGGCGCTGTTCCATGTTGTCGAGAATGTCCGGGCCCAGGGCTTCTACCAGCATCGCGGTGAGCTTGGGGTTGGCCTGGAATAGCCAGCGGCGGAAGGTGATGCCGTTGGTCTTGTTGTTGATACGGTCGGGGTAGAGCTTGTGCAGTTCGGAAAACACCGTGCTGCGCATCAACTGGGTGTGCAGCCCGGACACGCCGTTGACGCTGTGGGAGCCAAGGAACGCCAGGTTGCCCATGCGCACGCGGCGACCGTTGTCTTCTTCGATCAGCGACACTGCGCGCAGCACGTCGAAATCGTGGATGCCCTTGGCCCGCAGCGAATCGATGTGCTGGGCGTTGATCAGGTAGATGATCTGCATATGCCGGGGCAGCATGCGCTCCATCAGGCCTACGGGCCAGGTTTCCAGAGCCTCGGGAAGCAGCGTGTGGTTGGTGTAGGAAAGCGTCTCCACCGTAACCTGCCAGGCCGCATCCCAGGCGATGTCGTGCAGGTCGACCAATTGGCGCATCAACTCGGCCACGGCGATGGACGGGTGGGTGTCGTTGAGCTGGATGGCCGCGTGTTCGCCCAGGCTCAGCACCGAGCCGTGCATGTTTTTGTGGCGCCGCAGCAGGTCTTGCAGGGAAGCCGAGACGAAGAAGTATTCCTGGCGCAGGCGCAATTCCTGCCCCGCTTCGGTGCTGTCGGCCGGGTAAAGCACCCTGGAGATGCTTTCGGCACGGGCCACTTCGGCAACGGCGCCCAAATGGTCACCGGCGTTGAAGCGCTCCAGGTGCAGGTCTTCGACAGCTCGCGCACGCCACAGGCGCAAGGTGTTCACACTGGCACCGCGCCAGCCGACTACCGGGGTGTCGTAGGCCACCGCGCGCACGGTTTCATTGGGCGACCAGACCTGGATCGACTTGCCGGACGCATCCAGCACGGTCTCGACGCTGCCGCCGAAGCCGATCGGGTAGATCACTTCGGCGCGCTCGAACTCCCAGGGGTTGCCGAAATCCAGCCAGCGCTCGGTCTGTTCCTGCTGCCAGCCATCGACAATCGCTTGGCGAAACAGCCCGTGTTCATAACGAATGCCATAGCCATGGCCGGCAATGCCCAGTGTCGACATGCTTTCCATAAAGCACGCGGCCAGGCGGCCCAGGCCACCGTTGCCCAGGGCCGCATCGGGCTCCAGCAGGCGGATGCGCTCCAGGTCCACACCCAGCTCGCCGAGGGCTTCGCGCGCCACCTCCAGCAGGCCGAGGTTGCTCAGGCTGTCAAACAGCAAACGGCCGATCAAGAACTCCAGGGACAGGTAATACACCCGCTTCTGCCCACGCCGGTAGATGTGCCGGGTGTGGTCCATCCAGTGGTCGACCATGTGGTCGCGCGCCGCCAGGGCAATGGCTTCGAACCAGTCATGGTCGAAGGCGTGATCGGGATCCTTGCCCACCGCATAAGTGAGTTTGGTCAAGACAGCATCGCGAAACGCGGCTACCTCTGCTTCTCGTACAAGCGGTTCCTGAGACATCGGTGCGACCTCGGGCGAGATAGAAGAAGGGAAATCCTAGAGCCTAGACGGTCTGACCCATGGCATGGCTGACGGTTCGGCAGTTTTTTCACTCATTCACGCATGCAGGTTTTAGATGCAGGGGCCGTGCCCGTTTACGTCACCAAGCAGCCTTTGAGCCGAAACCCGCAAAATATTGTTCAAAAAATCACCAATCCCGGTATGATCGCGCGCCCGGACAAAGCCCCTCTTGGAAACCTGATGAAGCCTCAACTGATCGCCGCCGCGGAACTCGACCGTCTCGAAACGTGGCAGAAATACTCCAGCCACATGTGCGGCGGCTGCACGTCCAACTGCTGCACCCTGCCGGTTGAGGTGAAGATCAAGGATTTGATCCGCATTGGCATCGTCGATGAATTCGAGCGTGGCGACCCGCCGAAGAACATCGCCAAGCGCTTGCAGAAGGAAGGCATCGTCGAGCGCTTCAACTCCAAGTCCGAGATCTTTACCCTGCAGCGCATGAGCAACAACGATTGCCTGTACCTGGATCGTAAGACGCGCTTCTGCACTATTTATGACAAACGCCCGGATACCTGCCGCAATCACCCCAAGATCGGGCCACGCCCGGGGTATTGCGCGTACAAGCCCAAGGAAGTGGTGCGCGAGACCAAGTTGCGCACGCTCGACAAGTTCTAAATGTTGGTTGCCTGACAGATCGCCATCGCAGGCAAGCCAGCTCCCACAGTTGATCGCGTTCATCCTCAATAAACTCGGTCAATGTGGGAGCCGGGCTTGCCCGCGATGAGGCCAGGCCAGACACCACACAATCTGCAGGCATAAAAAAACGCCCCCGGCCAACAGGCCGGGGGCGTTTTTATTCAGCTGGAACTAAGTATCAGTTCTTAGCCTTTTTGGCAGCGCGGGTACGCTCGCCTTCGTCCAGGATCTTCTTACGAAGACGGATGGACTTAGGCGTCACTTCGCACAGCTCGTCGTCCTGGATGAATTCCAGGGCCTGTTCCAGGGTGAAGCGAACAGGTGGAACCAGGGCGATGGTTTCGTCTTTACCCGAAGCACGCATGTTGTCGAGCTTCTTGCCTTTGGTTGGGTTGACGCCCATGTCGTTGTCACGGCTGTTCAAGCCAACGATCTGACCGTTGTAGATCTCTTGACCGTGTTCAACGAACAGCTTGCCACGCGCCTGGAGAGTTTCCAGGGAGTAGGTCAGCGCCTTGCCGGTTTCTACCGATACCAGAACACCGTTCTGACGGCCGGACATGTCGCCGGACTTCATGGTGTCGTAGCGATCGAAGATCGAGGTCAGGATGCCAGCACCGTTGGTCAGGGTCAGGAACTGGTTACGGAAACCGATCAGACCACGAGCAGGGATGTTGTATTCCAGACGCACACGGCCTTTGCCATCCGGCACCATGTTGGTCAGGTCGCCCTTACGCAGGCCCATCTCTTCCATGACCTTGCCCTGGGATTCTTCAGGGGTGTCGATGGTGACGTTTTCGAACGGTTCCTGCTTCACGCCGTCAACGGTACGGATGATCACTTCCGGACGACCAACGCCCATTTCGAAGCCTTCGCGACGCATGGTTTCGATCAGTACCGAGAGGTGCAGCTCACCACGGCCGGAAACCTTGAACTTGTCAGCCGAGTCGCCTTCTTCAACGCGCAGTGCAACGTTGTACAGCAGCTCTTTGTCCAGACGTTCCTTGATGTTACGGGAAGTCACGAACTTGCCTTCTTTACCGCAGAAAGGCGAGTCGTTTACCTGGAAGGTCATGGAAACGGTTGGCTCGTCGACGGTCAGAGGCTTCATCGCCTCGACAGTGTCCGGCTGGCACAGGGTGTCGGAGATGAACAGCGAGTCCATACCGCTTACGCACACGATGTCGCCGGCGAAAGCTTCTTCAACGTCGATGCGGTGCAGGCCGTGGTGACCCATCAGCTTGAGGATACGACCGTTGCGCTTCTTGCCGTCGGCGCCGATAGCCACAACCGGGGTGTTCGGCTTGACGCTACCGCGAGCGATACGGCCAACACCGATAACACCCAGGAAGCTGTTGTAGTCCAGTGCCGAGATTTGCATCTGGAACGGGCCTTCACGGTCAACCTTCGGCGGTGGAACGTGGTCAACGATCGCCTGGTACAGCGGGGTCATGTCTTCCGCCATGGCGGTGTGTTCCAGACCGGCAATACCGTTCAGGGCAGAGGCGTAGATCACTTGGAAATCAAGTTGCTCTTCGGTAGCACCCAGGTTGTCGAACAGGTCGAAGATCTGGTCCAGAACCCAGTCCGGACGCGCGCCTGGACGGTCAACCTTGTTGATGCACACGATCGGACGCAGGCCGGCTTCGAAAGCCTTCTTGGTCACGAAACGGGTTTGCGGCATAGGGCCGTCTTGAGCGTCAACCAGCAGCAGAACGGAGTCAACCATCGACATTACGCGTTCTACTTCGCCGCCGAAGTCGGCGTGGCCCGGGGTGTCCACGATGTTGATGTGGTAGCCGTTCCAGTTGATGGCGGTGTTTTTCGCCAGGATGGTAATACCGCGCTCTTTTTCCTGGTCGTTGGAGTCCATCACGCGCTCGTCGTTGAGCTCGTTGCGCTCCAGGGTGCCGGATTGACGCAGGAGTTTGTCTACCAGGGTGGTTTTACCATGGTCAACGTGGGCAATGATGGCGATGTTACGTAGATTTTCGATCACTTGTGTATCTCGATCAGAGGATTCGGTGTGCTGACAGGTCGTGGCAGCGATTAACAGTAGAGTCAGGCCTTGCCGTTACAGCTTGACGGCAGAGTCGGGGGGCCGGTGACGCAGGCCACAGGCAAACAGCCCCGGGCTCTTAGCTCGGTCGATAAACGCGCACATTGGCATGCCCCTCACTGAGCAAATGGTGGGCATGCAGGCGACTCATCACGCCTTTGTCGCAATACAGCAGGTACTGACGGCTGTTATCCAGTTCCTTGAAACGCGCGTTCAGTGCATAGAACGGCAGCGTTTGCACGTCGATGCCAGCGACTTCCAGCGGCTCGTCGCAAGCGGCATCCGGGTGACGGATGTCGATGACAATCTGGCCGGCCAGTGCTTCGCTGACTTCTTCGATCTGCACATCCTGGCCCAGTTCGTCGATTACCCGATCGATCGGCACCAGTTTGGCGTTCTCGAGCGCTCGCTCCAGAATCGCCATGTCGAATTCTTTCTCTTCATGCTCCACGCGGTAGCGCTTGGCATGGGTCTTGGGGTTCACCGAAATGACCCCGCAATACTCTGGCATGTGCTTGGCGAAATCAGCGGTGCCGATTTCGTTGGCCAGGTCGATGATGTCTTGCTTGTGGCTGGCGATCAGCGGGCGCAATACCAACTTGTCGGTCACGCAGTCGATCACAGACAGGTTCGGCAGGGTCTGGCTGGAGACCTGGGAAATCGCCTCGCCGGTGACCAGCGCTTCGATTTGCAGGCGGTCGGCGATTTTCGACGCTGCGCGCAACATCATACGCTTCAATACGACGCCCATATGACCGTTATCGACTTTTCCGAGAATTTCTCCCAGGACTTCCTCGAACGGCACGCTGACAAACAGCACGCGCTGGGAGCTGCCGTACTTCTTCCAGATATAGTGCGCGACTTCCATCACGCCCAATTCGTGTGCACGCCCGCCCAGGTTAAAGAAGCAGAAGTGGCTCATCAGGCCGCGGCGCATGATCTGGTAGGCCGCCACGGTGGAGTCGAAACCGCCGGACATCAGCACCAGGGTCTGCTCCAGCGCGCCCAGCGGGTAGCCGCCGATGCTGTTGTGCTGGCTGTGGATCACAAACAACCGTTGGTCGCGAATTTCGATGCGCACTTCGATTTGCGGCTCTTTCAGCGAGATTCCAGCCGCGCCGCACTCACGACGCAGCTTGCTGCCGACGTACTTCTCGACGTCCATGGAGCTGAACGGATGCTTGCCCGCACGCTTGCAACGCACCGAAAAAATCTTGCCCACAAGGCTGTCGCCAAAGTGCAGTTTGCATTTTTCAGTGATGTCGTCGAAGTCGCCCAGCGGGTACTCGTCAACCTGCAGGAAATGCGCGATGCCCGGCATGCAGCTCAGGCGCTCGGTCATATCTTTCAAGGCTTTAGGGTCGCTGACGCGGGTTTCCAGCTCGAGATTGTCCCACACACCGTTCACCACCACGGCCGGGTCCAGGTCACGGAGCACAGCGCGGATGTTCTTGGCCAATTGACGGATGAAACGCATCCGTACCGGTCGGCTCTTGATGGTGATCTCGGGGAAGACTTTAACGATTAATTTCATGGAAACAGCGCGCGCAGGGCCAGCCGAAAAAGGGGGGCGCGGATTATAGCGGAAATCGCTCAAGGTTTAACCAGTTAATATACAAACGGCATGCAGCGCACCAAAGAGGTGCATTTAAGACTGATTGCGCTACATTGCAGTGCGCGATTTTTGCCGTTTTGACGATTTGCACCTTTATAGGGGCCATTTTGAGGCAAAAAACCCATGTCGGGGCACTGGCATGCAATTTGCTCTCTTGTGAGGCAGGTTGCCATGGCGGACTATCCGCGCCGGCATCACCCACATTCTAAGGGCTACTCCACTACCCAAGCCCGAAGCCACCCGGAGGACACTATGTCGAAGTCGGTTCAACTCATCAAAGATCATGACGTTAAATGGATTGATCTGCGCTTCACGGACACCAAAGGCACTCAGCACCACGTGACCATGCCGGCTCGCGACGCGCTGGATGACGCCTTCTTCGAAGAAGGCAAAATGTTCGACGGCTCCTCCATCGCTGGCTGGAAAGGCATCGAAGCCTCCGACATGATCCTGATGCCGGACGATTCCACCGCCGTACTCGACCCGTTCACCGAAGAGCCGACGCTGATCATCGTCTGCGACGTGATCGAGCCTTCGACCATGCAGGGCTACGACCGCGACCCACGTGCGATCGCCAAGCGTGCCGAGGAATACCTCAAGTCCACCGGTATCGGTGACACCGTATTCGTGGGCCCGGAGCCTGAGTTCTTCATCTTTGACCAAGTGAAGTTCAAGTCCGACATCTCCGGCTCCATGTTCAAAATCTTCTCCGACCAAGGTTCGTGGATGTCCGACCAGGACGTGGAAGGCGGCAACCATGGCCACCGTCCAGGCGTCAAAGGCGGCTACTTCCCGGTTCCACCGTTCGACCACGACCACGAAATCCGTACCTCCATGTGCAACGCCATGGAAGACATGGGCCTGGTCATCGAAGTTCACCACCACGAAGTGGCAACTGCCGGCCAGAACGAAATCGGTGTGAAGTTCAACACCCTGGTGGCCAAGGCTGACGAAGTACAGACCCTCAAGTACTGCGTACACAACGTGGCTGTGGCCTACGGCCGTACCGCTACCTTCATGCCTAAGCCTCTGTACGGCGATAACGGTTCGGGTATGCACGTTCACCTGTCCATCGCCAAAGATGGCAAGAACACCTTCGCTGGCGAAGGTTATGCCGGCCTGTCCGACACTGCCCTGTACTTCATCGGCGGTATCATCAAGCACGGTAAGGCCCTGAACGGCTTCACCAACCCGTCGACCAACTCCTACAAGCGTCTGGTCCCAGGTTTCGAAGCGCCAGTGATGCTGGCCTACTCGGCGCGCAACCGTTCCGCTTCGATCCGTATTCCTTACGTGTCCAGCCCTCGCGCTCGCCGTATCGAAGCACGTTTCCCGGATCCAGCAGCCAACCCGTACCTGGGCTTCGCTGCCCTGCTGATGGCTGGCCTGGACGGCATCCAGAACAAGATCCACCCAGGCGACGCCGCCGACAAGAACTTGTACGACCTGCCGCCTGAAGAGGCCAAAGAGATCCCACAAGTGTGCGGCAGCCTGAAAGAAGCCCTGGAAGAGCTGGACAAGGGCCGTGCGTTCCTGACCAAAGGCGGCGTGTTCAGCGACGACTTTATCGATGCCTACATCGCCCTGAAAAGCGAAGAAGAAATCAAGGTCCGCACCTTCGTACACCCACTGGAATACGAGCTGTACTACAGCTGCTGATCCGGTAGCGCCGCTTAGTGGCGTGACAAAAAGGCCTCCTTCGGGAGGTCTTTTTTTTGCCCGAAACAATGACTATCCACCTTTGCAAACCCCATCAAAACTGTAGGAGCTGGCTTGCCTGCGATGGCGGTGTATCTGTCGCATCACGACTGACTGAACCACCGCTATCGCAGGCAAGCCAGCTCCTACAGTTTGATGGGGTGCTTCCAGGAAATATTTGATCGCTGAACAGAATGTGGGGATTCGCACTATATTGGTGCGATAGGTTGCACCCATGCCCACCAGCCAACCCATTTTGGGTCGAAATCTCCCGAGCAGGCTGGCAGAGCGCCATAGTTTCGCGCCTCAAGCCCCCATTTCAGGGCTTTTACGCTTCTTTTCGGAGCCTTGGTTTGGTTTTTGCATTTTCCTGGTATCAGCGTGTGCCTCAAGCCCACGCCTTGCTCCAAAAGAGGTCCTAATGACCATCAGCGACGCACTGCACCGCTTGCTACTCGACAACCTGACCACCGCGACCATCCTGCTCAATGACGAACTGCGCCTTGAGTACATGAACCCCGCGGCGGAGATGCTCCTGGCCATCAGCGGCCAGCGCAGCCATGGGCAATTTATCAGCGAGCTGTTCACCGAGTCCGCCGAGGCCTTGAGTTCCTTGCGCCAGGCCGTGGAGCAGGCCCACCCGTTCACCAAGCGTGAAGCGATGCTCACGGCCCTCACCGGCCAGACCCTGACCGTCGACTACGCGGTAACGCCGATCCTGAGCCACGGCGCCACCTTGCTGCTGCTGGAGGTGCATCCCCGTGATCGCCTGCTGCGCATCACCAAGGAAGAGGCCCAGCTGTCCAAACAGGAAACCAGCAAGATGCTGGTGCGTGGCCTGGCCCATGAGATCAAGAACCCGCTGGGCGGGATTCGCGGCGCGGCGCAGCTGCTGGCCCGCGAGTTGCCGGATGAAAACCTCAAGGACTACACCAACGTCATCATTGAAGAGGCGGACCGCCTGCGCAACCTGGTGGACCGCATGCTCGGCTCCAACAAGCTGCCGTCGCTGGCGATGACCAATGTGCATGAGGTACTGGAACGCGTCTGCCAGTTGGTGGAGGCCGAAAGCCAGGGCTGCATCACCCTGGTGCGCGACTACGACCCGAGCATTCCCGACGTGTTGATCGACCGCGAGCAGATGATCCAGGCGGTGCTCAATATCGTACGTAACGCCATGCAGGCCATCAGCAGCCAGAACGAGCTGCGCCTGGGCCGCATCAGCCTGCGTACCCGCGCCTTGCGCCAGTTCACCATCGGCCATGTGCGCCATCGCCTGGTGACCAAGGTCGAGATCATCGACAACGGCCCGGGCATCCCGGCCGAACTGCAAGAAACCATTTTCTTCCCAATGGTCAGCGGTCGCCCGGACGGTACCGGGCTGGGCCTGGCCATTACCCAGAACATCATCAGCCAGCACCAGGGCCTGATCGAATGTGAAAGCCATCCCGGCCACACGACCTTTTCGATCTTTCTGCCACTGGAACAAGGAGCCCCATCGACATGAGCCGTAGTGAAACTGTCTGGATCGTCGATGACGACCGTTCCATCCGCTGGGTCCTGGAGAAAGCCTTGCAACAGGAAGGCATGACCACCCAAAGCTTCGACAGCGCCGATGGGGTGATGAGCCGCCTGGCGCGCCAGCAGCCCGACGTGATCATCTCTGATATCCGCATGCCCGGCGCCAGCGGCCTGGACTTGCTGGCGCGGATCCGCGAGCAGCACCCGCGCTTGCCGGTGATTATCATGACCGCGCACTCGGACCTGGACAGCGCTGTCGCGTCGTATCAGGGCGGCGCCTTCGAGTACCTGCCCAAGCCGTTCGACGTTGATGAGGCGGTGGCGCTGGTCAAGCGCGCCAACCAGCACGCCCAGGAACAGCAAGGCCAGGCCGTGGAACCGACCCTGACCCGCACCCCGGAAATCATCGGTGAAGCACCGGCGATGCAGGAAGTGTTTCGCGCCATCGGGCGCCTGAGCCACTCCAACATCACCGTGCTGATCAACGGTGAGTCCGGGACCGGTAAAGAGCTGGTGGCCCATGCCCTGCACCGTCACAGCCCGCGGGCGGCCTCGCCGTTCATCGCGTTGAACATGGCGGCGATCCCCAAGGACTTGATGGAATCCGAGCTGTTCGGCCATGAAAAAGGCGCGTTCACCGGCGCGGCCAACCTGCGTCGCGGGCGTTTTGAACAGGCGGACGGCGGCACGCTGTTTCTCGATGAAATCGGCGATATGCCCGCCGACACCCAGACTCGGCTGCTGCGAGTGTTGGCCGATGGGGAGTTCTATCGTGTCGGCGGTCATACGCCGGTCAAGGTCGACGTACGGATCATCGCCGCGACCCACCAGAACCTGGAAACCCTGGTGCACGCTGGCAAGTTTCGCGAGGATTTGTTCCACCGCCTGAATGTGATCCGCATCCACATCCCGCGCATGTCGGACCGTCGCGAAGATATCCCGACCCTGGCCCGCCACTTCCTCAGCCGCGCCGCCCAGGAGCTGGCGGTAGAGCCCAAGCTGCTGAAGACGGAAACCGAGGAGTACCTGAAGAACCTGCCGTGGCCGGGCAACGTGCGCCAGCTGGAAAATACCTGCCGCTGGATCACGGTGATGGCGTCCGGGCGCGAGGTGCATATCAGCGACCTGCCGCCGGAGTTGTTGAACCTGCCGCAGGATTCGGCGCCGGTGACCAACTGGGAACAGGCCCTGCGCCAGTGGGCCGACCAGGCCCTGGCCCGTGGCCAGTCGAGCCTGCTGGACAGCGCCGTGCCGACCTTTGAGCGGATCATGATCGAAACCGCCCTCAAGCACACCGCCGGCCGGCGTCGTGATGCCGCCGTGCTGCTGGGCTGGGGCCGCAACACCTTGACCCGCAAGATCAAGGAGTTGGGGATGAAGGTCGATGGTGGGGATGATGATGAGGGCGAAGAGGGCTGAGCACAGCTTTCCTTTGTAGGAGCTGGCTTGCCAGCGATGCATGCACCTCGGTTTTTCAGTGAGACCGCGGTGATGCTATCGCTGGCAAGCCAGCTCCTACATTGTTTTGTGCAATCGCAAAAAACCATGCACCGCTTCAACGCACCATGAACCGCTATCGCGCACGAACTCCAGGCCGCTTTCAAAAAACTCTGAACCCTGAAAACGCCAAAGCCCCGTAATCCGGGGCTTTGCGCCTTATAAAAGAATTTCCTCAGACAAATTCGCCACTCTGGCACGCCCCCTGCAATAACCCTGGTACTACCCAGTTTCGGGGACCTTGGTACAGGCAGGCCGAGAATCCCCTCTTTAATTCGAGCGTCAAACCGTTTTGGGAGCCCTGGTACAGGCAGGCCGGGAACTCCCTCTTTTATTGCTCCAGGAGATGGATCTCCAGTCGCCAGCGGTCATCGACCGCCTTGCCCGACCATTCCCCGCGCAGCGGCCGTGCCGCCACCAGGTTCAACAGCAAGCCGCCATCGGTCTTGCGCACGCGCCAGTTCACATCCTTGTCACTGACCTTCAATTGCCCCGCCTGGGCCTGGCCCTGGGCGTCGAACAGCAGCGCCACGGTGCCGTCGATATGCTCGCCGTGCAGCTTCGGCTCGCTGTTGAACCACACCACCAGGCCATCGCTGCCAGGCTCTACCTGCAGCAAGGCGGTTGGGTCCGAGGTGGTCAGGCGACCGATCATCAAGCCCACCATCAGCCCGACAATCGCCAGCGAACCCAGGACGCGGGGCAATAGCTGCGGCCTGGGGTCGTCTTCAGGGGTAGAATGCGCTGCATCTTTATCTTCGGAGCCGTGCATGTTTCACGTCATCCTTTTTCAACCAGAAATTCCGCCGAATACCGGCAACGTTATCAGGCTGTGCGCCAACAGTGGCTGCCACCTGCATTTGATCGAGCCGCTGGGCTTCGAGATGGACGACAAGCGCCTGCGCCGCGCGGGCCTGGACTATCACGAGTACGCCACCCTGCAGCGTCACGCCGACCTCGCCAGTTGCCTGGAGAGCCTGGGGCAGCCGCGCCTGTTTGCGTTCACCACCAAGGGCTCGCGGCCGTTTCACGATGCCAGCTTTGCCGAGGGCGATGCCTTCCTGTTCGGCCCCGAAAGCCGTGGCCTGCCGGCAGACGTGCTCGACGCCCTGCCCGACGGCCAGCGCCTGCGCCTGCCGATGCGCGAGGGCTGCCGCAGCCTGAACCTGTCCAACACCGTGGCCGTCGCCGTCTACGAAGGCTGGCGCCAGCTCGGCTTCAAATAACCCGCCTAAACAAATGTGGGAGCGGGCGTGTGTGGGAGCCGGGCTTGCCCGCGATGCAGGCACCTCGGTGTGTCAGTCACACAGAGGTGATGCTATCGCTGGCAAGCCAGCTCCCACACACGCCCGCTCCCACATTTAGAGCGGCGTCGGGTTCAGCTTACTGAACCGTCGGTGCGCCTTCCTGTTGCATGCGCTGCAGCTCTTGCGCATACAGGGCATCGAAGTTCACCGGGGCCAGCATCAGGGCCGGGAACGAACCACGGGTAACCAGGCTGTCCAGGGTCTCGCGGGCATACGGGAACAGGATGTTCGGGCAGAACGCGCCCAGGGTGTGGCTCATGGACGCATCGTCCAGGCCCTGGATCAGGAAGATACCGGCCTGTTGCACTTCAGCGATGAATGCCACTTCTTCACCGTTCTTCACGGTGACCGACAGGGTCAGTACCACTTCGTGGAAGTCGCCTTCGAGCTGCTTCTGACGGGTGTTCAGATCCAGGCCGACGCTTGGGGTCCACTCCTGGCGGAAGATCGCCGGGCTTTTCGGCGCTTCGAACGACAGGTCACGCACGTAGATACGCTGCAGGGAAAATTGTGGGCCTTGAGCCTCTTCTGCTGCCGCTTCGATGTTCGGTTGGTCAGTCATCTCGCAGATCCTTCTTGATCTTGGGGTCTTTTAGGTTTTTGGAGTCAGACGTGAAGCAGCGCGTCGAGTTTACCGGCGCGCTCCAGGGCGTACAGGTCGTCGCATCCACCGATGTGCTTGTCACCGATCCAGATCTGCGGAACGGATGAACGCCCTGCCTTCTTGGTCATTTCGGCACGCACCGAGGGTTTGCCATCGACCTTGATCTCTTCGAATGCAACGCCCTTCTTCTGCAGCAACGCCTTGGCATCCCGGCAAAAAGGGCAATAATCGCTGGAATAAACGACAACCTGGCTCATATCACTTCACCAACGGCAGGTTATCGGCGCGCCAGCTGGAGATACCACCCGACAGCTTGGCGGCGGTGAAACCGCTCTTCATCATTTCGCGGGCATGGCCACCGGAGTGCTGGCCCTGGGCGTCGACCAGGATAATGGTCTTGGCCTTGTGCTTTTCCAGCTCGGCGATGCGGGCGATCAGCTTGTCCTGGGGGATATTCAGCGCGCCAACGATATGGCCGGCGGCAAAGTCCTTGGCCGGACGGATGTCGACGACAACGGCCTGGTCCTTGTTGACCAGCGCGGTCAGCTCGGCGGTGCTGAGGCTACGGCCGCCACGGCTCACTTCATGAGCAATCAGCAGCGCCAGCAGTACAACGAAGGCACCGACCAGCAGATAGTGAGAGGTAGCAAATGCAATCAGGTGATCAACCATCAAGGAGGTTCCAGGGCGTTAAAATGGCGGTAAGTATACACAGCCGCCATGGGGGGCCAACCCCCGTAAAGCGGTGACGGCATCGGAACTTCGCTTTAAACTGCCACTCCCTTTTCAATCGCCTTCCTTTAATACCGCCGCGAGAGGATCTATGACTACCACGCCTAAACCTTTGGTCCTGATGATTCTCGATGGCTTCGGTCACAGTGAAAACCACCACGACAACGCCGTATTCGCGGCGAACAAGCCCGTACTGGACCGCCTGTGCGCCAGCGTACCCAATGGCCTGATCTCCGGATCAGGCATGGACGTCGGCCTGCCGGACGGCCAGATGGGCAACTCCGAAGTCGGCCATATGAACCTGGGCGCCGGACGAGTGGTATATCAGGACTTCACCCGCGTGACCAAAGCCATCCGCGATGGCGAGTTCTTCGAGAACCCGACCATCTGCGCCGCGGTGGATAAAGCCGTCGCCGCCGGCAAGGCTGTGCACTTCATGGGCCTGCTGTCCGACGGTGGCGTGCACAGCCATCAGGACCACCTGGTGGCCATGGCCGAACTGGCCTACAAGCGCGGCGCCGAGAAGATCTACCTGCACGCCTTCCTCGATGGCCGCGACACCCCGCCCAAAAGCGCGCAATCGTCCATCGAACTGCTGGACGCGACCTTCGCCGCCCTCGGCAAGGGCCGCATCGCCAGCCTGGTTGGCCGCTACTTTGCCATGGACCGCGACAACCGCTGGGACCGTGTGTCCCAGGCCTACAACCTGATCGTCGACGGTAACGCCGAATTCAACGCAGCCACCGCCCAGCAAGGCCTGGAAGCTGCCTACGCCCGTGGCGAGAGCGACGAGTTCGTCAAGGCCACCACCATCGGCGAGCCGGTGAAGGTCGAAGATGGCGACGCCGTGGTGTTCATGAACTTTCGCGCCGACCGTGCCCGCGAACTGAGCCATGTGTTCGTCGATGAGGGTTTCAAAGACTTCGAGCGCGCGCGCCAGCCGAAAGTCGAGTTCGTGATGCTGACCCAATACGCCGCCAACATCCCGGCCCCGTCGGCCTTCGCCCCGGGCAGCCTGGAAAACGTGCTGGGTGATTACCTGGCGAAAAACGGCAAGACCCAGTTGCGTATCGCCGAAACCGAGAAATACGCCCACGTCACCTTCTTCTTCTCCGGCGGGCGTGAAGAACCGTTCCCCGGCGAAGAGCGCATCCTGATCCCGTCGCCGAAAGTCGCCACCTACGACCTGCAACCGGAAATGAGCGCACCGGAAGTTACCGACAAGATCGTCGACGCCATCGAACACCAGCGTTATGACGTGATCGTGGTCAACTACGCCAACGGCGACATGGTCGGCCACAGTGGCAACCTGCAAGCCGCGGTCAAGGCCGTGGAATGCCTGGACCTGTGCGTAGGCCGGATCGTCGACGCCCTGGAAAAGGTCGGCGGCGAAGCACTGATCACCGCCGACCACGGCAACTGCGAGCAGATGTCCGACGAGTCCACCGGCCAGGCCCACACCGCCCACACCACCGAGCCGGTGCCGTTCATTTATGTCGGCAAGCGCGACTTCAAAGTGCGCGAAGGCGGCGTGCTGGCGGACGTGGCGCCGACCATGCTCATGCTGATGGGGCTCAAGAAGCCTGCCGAGATGACCGGCACCTCGATTCTGGTCTAAACCAAAACACCCTGTAGGAGCCGGCTTGCCGGCGATGGCCCCTGATTGAGCACCACAAGGTTCAAGGCCTCCATCGCTGGCAAGCCAGGTCCTACAGTGAGTTAGAGGTGTTTTTGAGGGTGGCGTTTAGCCATACCCTGCCGTATGGCAGCTAACTTACCCATTGGGCGTTTTTTTTGCAGCGTGGGGCGGGCATACTAGGCCGTCCCTTTCCCTGGTGTCGCCCGCCTCTATGCTTCGCGCCTTGATTACCCTTGCTCTTGTCTGCGTGCTCCAACCGGCCTTGGCCGACGAGCGTGCGCAAACCCAACAACAGTTGGACGCTACGCGTCAGGACATTACCGAGCTGAAGAAACTGCTCGGCAAGCTCCAGGAAGAAAAATCCGGGGTGCAGAAAGACCTGCGCGGCACGGAAACCGAAATGGGCAAGCTGGAGAAGCAGGTCCAGGAGCTGCAAAAAGA
The DNA here is from genome assembly GCF_012985535.1 of Pseudomonas sp. WS 5021. NCBI lineage: Bacteria > Pseudomonadati > Pseudomonadota > Gammaproteobacteria > Pseudomonadales > Pseudomonadaceae > Pseudomonas > Pseudomonas sp. WS 5021. The sequence goes on from NZ_JAAQWP010000006.1 coordinate 244,997, forward strand.
ACTAAAGAAGAGCGAGTCGGAACTGGAGCGACTCGACGGTGAGAAAAAAAAACTCCAGAGCGCGCGCGTTGAACAGCAACGCCTGATCGCAATCCAGGCCCGTGCCGCCTACCAGAACGGCCGCCAGGAGTACCTCAAGCTGCTGCTCAACCAGCAGAACCCGGAAAAATTCGCCCGCACCCTGACCTACTACGACTACCTGAGCACCGCGCGCCTGGAGCAACTCAAGAGCTTCAACGAGACCCTGCGCCAGTTGGCCAACGTCGAGAGGGAAATCGCCGATCAGCAAAGCCAGTTACTGGCCCAGAAAAGCAGCCTCGACACCCAGCGCGACGAGCTGGACAAGGTGCGCAAGGAGCGCCAGCAGGCCCTGGCCAAGCTCAACAGTGACGTAAAAGCCCGTGATGCCAAATTGCAGGCGCGCCAGCAGGACCAGGCCGACCTGGCCAAAGTACTGAAAACCATCGAGGAAACCCTGGCACGCCAGGCCCGCGAAGCCGAACAAGCGCGGCAGAAAGCGCTGATCGCCCAGCAGGAAGCAGAAAAACAGCGCCAGCGTGAAGCCGAGGCGCTCGCCAGCGACGCCCCGCGTAAACCGGCGCGTGCAGCCCCCGGCCCACTGGTTTCCAGCGCCGGTGAATCGTTTGGCGGGCCTTTTGCTACTGCCCGAGGCAAACTTCCATGGCCAGTTGATGGTCGACTACTGGCACGCTTTGGTGAAACCCGTGGCGATGACACCCGCACCAAGTGGGATGGCGTGATGATCAGCGCCTCTGCGGGCAGCCAGGTGCATGCCGTGCACGGCGGGCGCGTGGTGTTCGCCGATTGGCTGCGCGGCGCCGGTTTGCTGGTGATTCTTGACCACGGCAATGGCTATTTGAGCCTTTACGGCCACAATCAGACGTTACTCAAGGCCGCAGGTGATGTTGTAAAAGCCGGTGAATCCATCTCCACTGTCGGTAACAGTGGCGGCCAGGACACCCCGGCGCTGTACTTCGCTATTCGTCAGCAGGGCCGCCCGAGCGACCCTGCACAATGGTGTCGCGCCCAAGGATAGGCCGCACCTACATTAGGAGTTCGTTCGACATGCTGCATTTGTCCCGCCTCACTTCGCTGGCCCTGACGATCGCCCTGGTGATCGGCGCGCCTATGGCATTCGCCGACCAGACCGCCCCGTCAGCCACGGCCGCGACCACCAAGGCACCGCTGCCGCTGGACGAATTGCGCACCTTTGCCGAGGTCATGGACCGGATCAAGGCAGCCTATGTCGAACCTGTGGACGACAAGACCCTGCTGGAAAATGCCATCAAAGGCATGCTCAGCAACCTCGACCCGCACTCTGCCTACCTGGGTCCGGAAGATTTCGCCGAGCTGCAGGAAAGCACCAGCGGCGAATTCGGTGGCCTGGGCATCGAGGTCGGCGCCGAGGACGGCATCATCAAGGTGGTGTCGCCAATCGATGACACCCCGGCGTCCAAGGCCGGCATCCAGGCCGGCGACCTGATCGTCAAGATCAATGGCCAGCCGACCCGTGGCCAGACCATGACCGAAGCCGTCGACAAGATGCGCGGCAAGGTCGGCCAGAAAATCACCCTGACCCTGGTGCGTGACGGCGGCAGCCCGTTTGACGTGACCCTGACCCGCGCCACCATCGTGGTCAAGAGCGTGAAGAGCCAGTTGCTGGAATCGGGTTACGGCTACATCCGCATCACCCAGTTCCAGGTCAAGACCGGCGACGAAGTGGCCAAGGCCCTGGCCAAGCTGCGCAAGGACAACGGCAAGAAGCTCAACGGCATTGTCCTGGACCTGCGCAACAACCCCGGCGGCGTACTGCAATCGGCGGTGGAAGTGGTCGACCATTTCATCACCAAAGGCTTGATCGTCTACACCAAGGGCCGCATCGCCAACTCCGAACTGCGCTTCTCGGCCACCGGCAAGGACCTCAGCGAAAACGTCCCGCTGGCAGTACTGATCAACGGCGGCAGCGCCTCGGCCTCGGAAATCGTCGCCGGCGCCCTGCAAGACCAGAAACGCGGTGTACTGATGGGCACCACCAGCTTCGGCAAGGGCTCGGTGCAAACCGTGCTGCCGCTGAACAACGAGCGTGCGCTGAAGATCACCACGGCGCTGTACTACACGCCTAATGGTCGTTCGATCCAGGCCCAGGGCATCGTGCCGGATATCGAGGTGCGTCGGGCCAAGATCACCAACGAGAGCGACAACGAATACTTCAAGGAAGCCGACCTGCAAGGTCACCTGGGCAATGGCAACGGCGGCGCCGACCAGCCAAGCGGCAGCGGCCCGAAAGCCAAGCCGATGCCACAGGACGACGACTACCAACTGGCCCAGGCGTTGAGCCTGCTCAAGGGCCTGAGCATTACGCGCAGCCGTTGATATGCGTTTTGCGCTCATCCTCGCACTGTTGTGCAGCCTGGCAGGAGTCGCCCAAGCGACTCCTGCCGACCAGCCCCACAAAGCCTACCTGACCCTGATCATCGACGACCTTGGGCAAAACCTGCCCAGGGATCGTCGCGTGCTGGCCCTGCCCGGCCCGGTGACGGCGGCGATCATGCCCGATACCCCGCACGCCGCCGAGTTCGCCCGCGAAGCCCATCGCGCCGGCAAGATCGTGATCCTGCACATGCCCATGGACCCGGCCACCGGCCCGTTCGCCTGGCACCCCGAGCTGCCTGTCGAAGAACTGGGCAAGCGCCTGGATGCAGCGTTCAAGGCCGTGCCCTACACCGCCGGCATCAACAACCATATGGGCAGCCGCATGACCGCTGAGCCTGGCGCCATGGCGTGGTTGATGGGCGAGTTGCAGCGCCGGCACAAGTTTTTCGTCGACAGCCGCACCAGCGCCAAGACCGTGGCCGCCGCCGAGGCACAGAAGATCAACCTGGCCCACGTCTCGCGGGATGTATTTCTGGATGACGAACGCACCGAAGCGGCCATCACCACGCAGTTGCAGACGGCTATCAAGCTGGCGCACAAACAGGGTTCGGCAGTGATGATCGGCCACCCATACCCACAGACCCTGGCGGTGCTGGAGCGCGAGCTGCCCAAGCTCAAGGCCCAGGGCGTCGAGTGGATTGATATCAAGCTGATGATCAGTGTGCGCAGCAACCAGGCCATGAGTGGCCACGGCAAAAATGGCATCTACCGCTAGATAGCTACCGCACCGCCGCACGTGAACACCTGAATAGTGAGCGGACAACACTCAACTATCAGGATGATCATGACCCCCTCTCGACACCTTCTCTCTGGGCTGTTGCCCAGTACCCTATACACAGCCCTCATCGCCGCGCCCAGGTTTCTGCACAATAACCGGCAACAGCACCAAAGCCAGGCCCTGTGTACCGCCAGCCTGCTGGATACGCGCAATGCGCACGGAAAATCCGGTCCGGCCTATGTGGTGAGCAGCAGCCATTGTCTGCATCGTCTCGGCGGTCTGGTGCATGAGGATCTGCCGATCAAGGGCAGCGTCAACTTCAACTATTTCGACGACACCCTGGAAACCATCAAGGCTTATCCACTCAAAACCCTCAAGTGGAGCAGCAGCCAAGGGGTGGACCTGGCCATCGTCGAGCTGCACACCTCGCTGGCAAGCCTGATTGACGATGGGATCACGCCCTTGAAACTGGCTGAGGCCGCGCCCGCCGATGGCGCTGACATTCTGGCCCTGACAGCGCGCCTATCGACGCCCGCAACGCCTATATCAACGACCCTATTGGCCCGCAAACCGCCCAGAACCCATCGCTCTGTTTCGCCCACTCGATGACGCGGTCAGCGGGCCAGAGGACCACCTCACCAAGATCCTTTTTGTAAATAACAAGCCTGTCAAAGTCTGCACCTATGCCTGTGATCAGGCCGACCAACCCTCAACCCTGCGGGTTGACTTCATAAAGCCTCGCTAACAACCGGAGCCCCACGAATGGAATCGATAAAATTTGGCAATCTGCTCATTAATTTCACAACGGAGTTCAGTCGACTCTGGGACAACAAGGGTTCACCCAACGCAGCACCCGTCAGTTTTTGGCGCCCGGTACCGTCCGCCGACTTCCTCACCGACTATTTTCCGCTCGGCGACCATGCGGTTGCCGGACACGACGGTATCAACCATAAAGCCACGGTCGCTGTGGTATCGGAGGCCCCTGCACTAACCGAAGAAGAGCGCAGTAAAGGCAACGCACTCATGCCACCCATCGAGTTCGAAAAAGTGTGGGATGACAAAGGCTCCAGTGCCCATTCGAACGGGGCCATCTGGCGCCCGCTTCCACCCACCGGCTATGTAGCAGTGGGACTGGTGGCCACTGACGGCTACGAAAAGCCCTCACTCAACACAATCCGGTGCGTTCGAGCGGATCTGGTGATTGCCTCATACATCAGCGACCCGATCTGGAACAACAAGCGCAGCCCCGCCCGTCTGGACTTCAGCGCCTGGGGCATCAGCCCTCCAGGGGCGGCGGCAGGCGAGGTGTACCTGTCGGCAGGAACCTTTGTCGGAGTCGCCAGCTATACCAAACCCTCGGTACACATTGCGGCTTACTCATTGCGCATGCAGATCCCCCTGCAGGCCAAGGCCCCTCCTCCGGCGCCAGCACTTGCAAGCGAGCGACAGCCTTCGCCTTTCGAAAAGGCCGAAGTGACCTATATCGCAAAACTGGCCTGGTTTACCGTCACGGACCCCAATCTGTCGCCCCTCCAACAACTGCGTACGTCCCCCACTTACCGACTGGAACGATCGGACAAATACATATTGGTCGGGTTTGGTCATAACAACAGCTCGCTGAACCAGACCTTCAAATGGACCGCTACGCGAGGGCAGAACGGCAGTAGCCTCAAGACACTGACCGACACCACGGCCATCGAAATTGGCACTGAATGGGGTTTCAACGTGTGGGGCGCTTCGGGCAAGGTCTCGGCAAAACTCAGCGGCAGCCTCACGCACACGCAAACGTCCTCCGAAGGGTGGACCAGCTCGACCACTTTTGAAGTCAACGCCACAGTTCCCGCGCACAAGGCGGTAGCCGTCTATCTGGTGCAAAGCAATTACAAGCTGCTGCGGGAAAACGGTACGCAAGTGTCAACTAGCATCAGTTACACCGACGGTGACAGTGTGTATTGGAGCGAATACCCACCGGCCCGTGAATGCGCGGTCACTTGCAAGCCGTTGCCAGCGCCTGCCTCATGAACCGCTAGAGATAGCGCGCCATGATCTGATCGACCACGCCTTCCTTACGTAGCTGATCCAGCGCCGCCTGCAGTTTGGCCACCACCTCATCCGGCACGTCCTTGTTCAGTGCCAGATACAGCTGGGCACTGTTGAAGCGCAGCACCGTCTTGAGCCCGGAAACACCGACCTGGCGCGCCAGATACCGCCCGGCGGGGTCGCCGGTGGCCCAGAGGTCGATCTGCCCCTCCATGAGCTTTTGCGCATTGTCCTGGTCGCGCAGCACGATAATCGGCTTGAGCCCGCGTTTTTCCAGGGTCTGGGCAATGGCATCGCCTTTATAGGCACCGATCTTGTAGGTGCGGGCGTGCTCAAGGTCGGTCAGTTGGATGCTGCTGTCGGCCCTGGCCAGCAGCACCCAGTCATCCGGGCCGATGGGTCCGACCCACTTGAACAACGCTTCGCGGTCCGGCAGGCGCGCCATCACGAATACGCCGTAGCCTGGCTGTTCCAGGGCGAGTTTATAGATCCGCTCCCAGGGGAAGCGCAACGTGAGGTTGTAGGAAATGCCGGCCTGCTTGAAGGTCTCGCGGACAATGTCCACCGCAATGCCTTCGATGTTCTCGTCCTTGGCAAAATTCTTGCCGTTTTTCGCCATGTTGTAAGGCGGAAAGTTTTCCGTCAGCAGCACCAGGGAGGTGCCGGAAGGCTCGGCGGCGTTGGCCGAGCCCGCCAACAGAATGGAAGAACTGGCGAGGGCAAGCAGCAGGTCTTTGAACATGTAGGGTTACCGGAATCCATGGCAGGCCCCAGAGTGCCGCGAGCCTGTCATGGTGTCCAGTGGCGTTTAGCGTACGACGATGCCGCGTGCAGCCATGTAGGCCTTGGCCTCGGGAACGGTGTATTCGCCAAAGTGGAAAATACTCGCCGCCAACACCGCACTGGCGTGGCCTTCGATGACGCCATCGGCCAGGTGTTGCAGGTTGCCCACACCACCGGACGCAATCACTGGAATACCCAGCGCATCGCTGATGGCGCGGGTCACGCCCAGGTCGAAGCCGTTTTTCATGCCGTCCTGGTCCATGCTGGTCAGCAAAATTTCACCGGCGCCCAGGCCTTCCATCTTCACCGCCCACTCCACCGCATCCAGGCCGGTAGGCTTGCGCCCGCCGTGGGTGAAGATCTCCCAACGCGGGGTTTCACCGGGGCCTGAGACTTTCTTGGCGTCGATGGCGACGACGATGCATTGTGAACCGAAATGCTGCGCGGCCTCGCCGACAAACTCCGGGTTGAACACCGCCGCAGTGTTGATCGAAACCTTGTCTGCACCCGCGTTAAGCAGGTTGCGGATATCTTGCACGGTGCGCACGCCACCGCCCACGGTCAGCGGGATAAACACCTGGCTGGCCATGCGCTCCACGGTATGGAGCGTGGTGTCGCGGCCGTCGACGCTGGCGGTGATGTCGAGAAAGGTAATCTCGTCGGCACCCTGCTCGTCGTAGCGACGGGCAATTTCCACCGGGTCGCCGGCGTCACGAATGTTCTCGAACTTGACGCCCTTGACCACCCGACCGTTGTCGACGTCCAGGCAAGGGATGATGCGTTTGGCCAGCGCCATGGTCAGTCCTCAGCCTTTGTAGGCATCGCAGTAAGCCTGGGCTTCGGCGACGTCCAGGGTGCCTTCGTAGATCGCGCGGCCCGTGATGGCGCCAATGATCCCCGGCGCCTTGGCGTCCAGCAGCGACTTGATATCGCCCAGGTTGTGGATACCACCGGAAGCGATCACCGGGATTTTGGTGGCAGCCGCCAGCGCCGCGGTAAACGGTACGTTGCAGCCCTGCATCATGCCGTCTTTGGCGATGTCGGTATAAACGATGGCGGACACACCGTCGGCTTCGAACTGCTTGGCCAGGTCGATTACCTGCACGGTGCTGATTTGCGCCCAGCCGTCTGTAGCGACGAAACCATCCTTGGCGTCCAGGCCCACGATGACCTTGCCCGGGAACGCGCGGCAGGCCTCGGCGACGAAGGCCGGGTCTTTCACGGCCTTGGTGCCGATGATCACGTAGCTCACGCCCGCCTTGACGTAGTGCTCGATGGTTTCCAGGGAGCGGATACCGCCACCGATCTGGATCGGCAGGTTCGGGTAGCGCTTGGCGATGGCCGTCACCACTTCGCCATTGACCGGCTGGCCTTCGAAGGCGCCGTTCAAGTCCACCAGATGCAGGCGACGGCAGCCGCCCTCCACCCACTTGGCAGCCATGCTCACCGGGTCATCGGAGAACACCGTGGAATCTTCCATGCGGCCCTGGCGCAGACGTACGCAAGCGCCGTCCTTGAGATCGATAGCGGGGATAATCAGCATCTGGCAAACCTTATTCGATATTCAGCATTGCTCGGAAAATCAGGGTTTTTCGAGCGCCCACAAGTCGCTTTCGATGCTCTCGAACCTTTCTTTAAGGTGCGTCTGCACATCGAAAATCGCCCTGTTGTAATAGTGCGGAGCAATTTCAGTGGTGAACAGTTCGAGGATCTCAGCCACCTCGAACGACCCGAGACGGAGCTCGAAGCGGTCTTCCATGAAACGCTTGATCTTGTCGGTCGCCTCACTCTCCTGCTGGGGAGTGAGGTTGAGGATCGGCGGCTTGATCTTCTTGGCCATTACCGGCGCCCGTCCCAGCTGGCGAAGTTCTGCAGCAACTGCAGGCCATGGGTATGGCTTTTCTCCGGGTGGAACTGCACGGCAAAGCGCGAGCCTTCGGCCAGGGCTGCGGCGAAATCGACGCCGTAGTGCCCGCCACCCACCACCTGGCGCGGGTTACCGGCGGCAATGTAGTAGCTGTGCACGAAGTAGAAACGCGCCATGTCCGGGATGTCGTGCCACAACGGGTGATCGACGGTGCGGCGCACTTCGTTCCAGCCCATGTGCGGGACTTTCAGGTGTTCGCCGTCTTCGTGCAGGTCCTTGCCGAAGAACTTCACATCCCCCGGGAACAGGCCGATGCAGTCGACGCCGCCGTTCTCTTCACTGCGGTCGAGCAAGGCTTGCATGCCCACGCAGATCCCGAGGAACGGCCGGTCCTGGCTGACTTCGCGCACCAGGCTGTCAAAGCCCAGGCGGCGGATTTCGGCCATGCAATCGCGAATCGCGCCCACACCGGGAAACACCACACGGTCGGCTTCGCGGATCACCTGCGCATCGCTGGTGATCAGCACCTTGCCGGCGCCGACGTGTTCGAGGGCCTTGGCCACCGAATGCAGGTTGCCCATGCCGTAGTCGATAACCGCGACCGTCTGCATTACAGAACGCCCTTGGTCGACGGCATTTGCCCGGCCATGCGGTCATCCAGCTCCACCGCCATGCGCAGGGCGCGGCCGAAAGCCTTGAACACGGTTTCGATCTGGTGGTGGGTGTTGGTGCCGCGCAGGTTGTCGATGTGCAGGCTGACCAGGGCGTGGTTGACGAAGCCCTGGAAGAACTCCTGGAACAGGTCCACATCAAAGCCGCCCACGGTGGCGCGGGTGTAGGGCACGTGCATCTGCAGGCCTGGGCGGCCCGAGAAGTCGATGACCACACGCGACAGCGCCTCATCCAGCGGGACATAGGCGTGGCCGTAACGGCGGATGCCTTTTTTGTCGCCGATGGCCTTGGCAAACGCCTGGCCGAGGGTGATGCCGACATCCTCCACGGTGTGGTGGTCGTCGATATGCAGGTCGCCCTTGCTGACGATATCCAGGTCGATCAGCCCATGACGGGCGATTTGATCCAGCATGTGCTCAAGAAAAGGGACACCGATATCAAATCGGGCCTTTCCGGTGCCATCCAGGTTGATCGAGGCTTTGATCTGGGTTTCCAGAGTGTCGCGCTCGACGGACGCCTTACGTTCGGCCATCACCAGCTCCGCAAAATCATTGGGCGAAAAAGGTGGCCATTATAGGGGCTGCGGGCGCTAAACAGAAACATCGAAGGGGATAAGACTGACGGCCTGTCGGGGATAGACATGTGCATACAACCCCCGACAAGCACGCAACAACCCTTGTAGGAGCCGGCTTGCCGGCGAAGCATTCGCAAGATCAACATCGACCTTACTGACGCCATCGCCGGCAAGCCGGCTCCTACAGGTTTTTACATCAGTGGAATAGCACTGCAGTCTTCTGCAAGGTCACCCACACGCCCCACGCCAGCGGGATACCTACAACCAGCCAGGCAGCAATGGCCAATGGCACGGTGCCAGAGGCTGCTTTCCACTCCAGGGAAGTGCTGGCATCGGCGCCCTTGTCATGGCCCAGGGCCTGTTCGGCAGCCAGTTCGGCGTCGGTCATGAAGTACTTGTCGGCCACCGGGCGTACCAGCAGGTTGCAGATAAAGCCCAGCACCAGCAGGCCGGCGAGGATGTACAAGGTGATGTCATAGGCCGCGGCGCGTTCGACGCCGATGCTCAACTGATACTCACGCAAGTAGTTCACCAACACCGGGCCCAGCACGCCGGCCGCCGCCCAGGCGGTGAGCAGGCGACCGTGGATCGCGCCGACCATTTGCGTGCCGAACAGGTCCGCCAGGTAGGCCGGTACGGTCGCGAAGCCGCCGCCGTACATCGACAGGATGATGCAGAACGCCGCCACGAACAGCGAGACGTTGCCCAGGTGGCCGAGGTTCGGGATCAGCGCATACAGGGCAAAGCCCAGGGCGAAGAACACGAAGTAGGTGTTCTTACGGCCCAGGTAGTCGGAAAACGACGCCCAGAAGAACCGCCCACCAATGTTGAACAGGCTCAGCAGCCCGGTGAAACCCGCCGCGATGGCGGCGATGGAGGCCAGTTGCCCGGCATCCAGTTGACCAAATGGCACGTCCACGCCCAGCAGCTTGCCGCCAAACACTTCCTGCAACAGCGGCGACGCCATGCCGAGGATGCCGATACCGGCCGATACGTTCAGGCACAGCACCAGCCAGACCAGGCGAAATTGCGGGGTTTTCCAGGCCACGTTCACGTGCACGTGACGGTGGGTGATCATCGCGTTGCTGGCTTTTTTCGCCGGCGCGGTCCAGCCCTCAGGCTTCCAGCCGGTCGGTGGCACGCGGTAGGACAAGGCACCGCCGATCATGAACACGAAGTAGATCGCGGCCATTACCAAAAAGCTCTGCCATACGCCTACGCCAGTCGGCGAAGCGAAGTGGCCCATCAGTGCCGCTGCCAGGGGGGCGCCGACCATCGCACCACCACCAAAGCCCATGATCGCCATGCCGGTGGCCATGCCGCGCTTGTCCGGGAACCACTTGATCAGGGTCGAGACCGGCGAGATATAGCCCAGGCCCAGGCCGATACCGCCAATGACCCCGGAGCCGAGCCACATCAGCCAGATCTGGTGGGTATAAATCCCCAGCGCCGAGATCAGCAGGCCACCACACCAGCACAGTGCCGAGACCACACCCGCCTTTCGCGGCCCCGCGTGTTCCAGCCAGCCGCCCCAGATCGCTGCCGAGCAGCCCAGGAAGATGAAGAACAGGGTGTAGATCCAGCCCAGCATGGAAATCGGCCAGTCGCAGGACGACGAGAAGATCTGCGCGATAAAGCTCATGTCCGGCGCGCACGCGACCGGCGCGGTCACACCCAGCGCCTTGGACAGTGGCAGCCAGAACACCGAGAAGCCGTAGGCCATGCCGATGCACAAGTGGATGGCCAGGGCGGCCGGCGGAACCAGCCAGCGGTTGAAACCGGGCTTGGCGATGATGCGCTCCTTGGACAGGAACGCAGGCTGCGCAGCAGTAACGCCGGCCGCAGTGCTAGTGTTCATTGGTGTTTCCCCCAGTTATTGGTCTGTGTTCGCCAGGCGCTCTCCTCCTCGGCCTTTGCACGCAATGCGTGGCCGTTTTGTCGAGTGAAGCTCCTTGTAGGCGCGACGTTTCGTCGCAGAAGGCGGGCGAACGCGCAAAGATTAGCATCTGGCGCAGCGAGAGAAACCAAACTGACACTACCTTTTTCGGTTCATCTGTTTTGTTTGACACTATGTAACGATGCGTAAACAGCCGTGGACCTCGCGGCGTTATACTCTGCGGCTAAATTTTAAAATCGACACACAAGGACTCGCCCATGAAAGCGTTCGGCAAAATCCTGGGTCTGGTACTTCTCGGGCTGTTGCTGATCATTGTGGCTCTGGGCTTTGCCCTGACCCACCTCTTCGATCCCAACGACTATAAAGACGAGATTCGCCAGATTGCCCGCGACAAGGCCCACATCGAGCTGACGCTCAATGGCGATATCGGCTGGAGCCTGTTCCCCTGGCTGGGCCTGGAGTTGCATGAAGCCAGCGTGGCTACCCTGAGCAATCCTGCCCAACCGTTTGCCGACCTGCAGATGCTCGGCCTGTCGGTACGCGTGCTGCCGCTACTACGCCGCGAAGTGCAGATGAGCGATGTGCGCGTCGAGGGCCTGAACCTGCGCCTGACCCGCGACAAGCAAGGCCATGGCAACTGGGAAGATATCGGCAAGGCACCGCCCGTCGTGGCTACCGGTACCGCCGATGCACCCGCGACGACTGCGCCAACCACGGCGCCAGCGCCGGAGAAACCGGCCCAGCCGATCCGCCTGGACATCGACAGCCTGACGGTCAACAACGCCCGCATCGAGTACAACGACGAGCAGACCGGCAAGCAGTTCAGCGCCGAAAGCATTCAGTTGAGCACCGGTGCCGTGCATGAAGGCGCAAGCATTCCGGTCAAGCTCACCGCGTTCTTCGGCAGCAACCAGCCGGTAATGCGGGTCAAGAGCGAGCTCAACGGCGAGCTGCGTTTTGATCGGGCCCTCAAGCGCTATCAGTTCGAAGACATGAAAATCGCAGGCGAAGCCACTGGCGAGCCGCTGCAAGGCAAGACCGTCACGTTTGCCACCCAGGGCCAGTTGCTGGTGGACCTGTCGGCAAACATTGCCGAGTGGACCAGCCTCAAGCTCTCGCTCAACCAACTGCGGGCACTGGGCGAACTGAAGGTCAACGACCTGGATAAAACCCCGCAGATCAGCGGCGCCCTGTCGATTGCCCAGTTTGACCTGGCCAAGTTCCTCGACAGCGTCGGCCAGCCGCTACCGGCCATGGCCCCAGAGAGCCTGAGCAAGGTCGAACTGGTCAGCCGCCTGCAAGGCACGCCGTCGAGCATGGCCCTGGAAGACCTCAACCTCAAAGTCGATGGCAGCACCTTCACCGGGCGCCTGGCGGTGGAGGACTTTGCCAAGCAAGCCCTGCGCGTGCAGTTGAAGGCCGACACGTTCAATGCCGACCACTACCTGCCCGCCAAGTCCGAGGCCGCCAACAGCGCCGCCGTTGCGCGCAAGGCCGAGGTGCAGAGCAGCGAAGCCGGGGCCATGGCCGCCGGTGGCACCACGCCGTTGCCGGACGCGCCGACCAAAGGCGCCTGGAGCACCGACAAGCTGCTCCCGCTGGCGCGCCTGCGCAGCCTGGACGTGATTGCCGACCTGTCCTTCGGCCAACTGACCCTGAGCCAGTTGCCCATCGAGAATGCAGCACTCAAGGCCTCCGGCCAGGGTGGCCAGCTCAAGCTCGACACCTTGAGCGGCGGTCTCTACAACGGCACGTTCCAGGCCAGCGGCAGCCTCGATGCACGGGAGGATGTGCCGGTGCTGGCGCTACAGACCAAAATCAAGCAAGTGCCGGTCGAGCGGATCCTGCAGGCCCAGGGGCAAACCCCGCCGGTCAAGGGCCAGATCACCCTCGACAGCAACCTGAGCGGGCGTGGCAACAGCCAGAAAGCGCTGATCGACAGCCTCAACGGCACCGCCAGCTTCGTCATCAACAATGGTGTGCTGCTCAATGCCAACCTTGAGCAACAGCTGTGCACCGGCATTGCCCTGCTCAACCGCAAGACCCTGGCCGCCACACCGCGCAGCAAGGACACTCCGTTCCAGGAACTCAAGGGCAACCTGACCTTGCGTAATGGCGTGGCCAGCAACCCGGACCTGAAAGTGCGCATCCCCGGCCTGACCGTCAACGGCAATGGCGACGTGGACCTGCGCGTACTGGGCATGGACTACCGCGTGGGCATCATCGTCGAAGGCGACAAGCGCGACATGCCGGACCCGGCCTGCCAGGTCGGCTCGAACTTCCAGGGCATCGAAGTACCGCTGCGCTGCCGTGGCCCGCTGGAACTGGGCGCCAAGGCCTGCCGCCTGGACAAGGACGGCCTGGGCCAGGTGGCCGCTAAAATGGCGGGCAACAAGCTCAGCGAGAAGATTGAAGAGAAGCTCGACAAGGTCAATCCCAAGCTCAAAGACGCCCTCAAAGGTTTGTTCAACCGATGAGAAACGAGCAATTTTCAGCGGCCGTGCTCGACTGGTACGACCGTCACGGCCGCCATGACCTGCCCTGGCAACAGGGCATCACCCCGTATCGGGTGTGGGTCTCGGAAATCATGCTGCAACAGACCCAGGTCAGCACCGTACTCAATTACTTCGATCGCTTCATGGCTTCGCTGCCAACGGTCGAAGCCCTGGCGGCCGCGCCGGAAGATGAAGTGCTGCACCTGTGGACCGGGCTGGGCTACTACACCCGGGCACGCAACCTGCAAAAGACCGCGAAGATTGTCGTCGCCGAATACGGCGGCGAGTTTCCCCGCGATGTAGAGAAACTCACCGAGCTGCCGGGCATCGGCCTGTCCACCGCCGGCGCCATCGCCAGCCTGAGCATGGGCCTGCGCGCGCCGATCCTCGACGGTAACGTCAAGCGCGTGCTGGCACGCTTTACCGCCCAGGAAGGCTACCCGGGCGAGCCCAAGGTGGCCAGGCAGCTGTGGGCCACTGCCGAGCGCTTTACCCCCCACGACCGCGTCAACGCCTACACCCAGGCCATGATGGACATGGGCGCCACCCTCTGCACCCGCAGCAAACCCAGTTGCCTGCTGTGCCCCCTGGAAAAGGGCTGCGAGGCGCACATGCTGGGCCTGGAAACCCGCTACCCGATCCCCAAGCCACGCAAGACCATCCCGCAAAAGCGCACGCTGATGCCGATGCTGGCCAACCAGGAGGGCGCGATCCTGCTTTACCGTCGCCCCTCTACAGGGCTGTGGGGCGGGCTGTGGAGCTTGCCGGAACTGGACGACCTGAACGACCTGGAACACCTGGCCAACCAGCACTCACTGGCGCTGGGCAAACATCAGGAACTACCCGGGCTGGTGCACACCTTCAGCCACTTCCAGTTGGCTATCGAACCCTGGCTGGTGCAGGTCGAGGAATCGGCCCATCACGTGGCCGAGGCCGACTGGCTCTGGTATAACCTCGCCACCCCGCCGCGCCTGGGCCTTGCCGCCCCGGTGAAAAAACTGCTGAAGCGCGCGGCCGACGTATTGAACGCAGGAGTTTCGTCATGACCCGCACCATCATCTGCCGCAAGTATCACGAAGAACTGCCCGCCCTTGAGCGCGCCCCATTCCCGGGCGCCAAGGGCCAGGACATTTTCGACCACGTCTCCGCCAAGGCCTGGGCCGACTGGCAGAAGCACCAGACCCTGCTGATCAACGAAAAACGCCTGAACATGATGAACGCCGAAGACCGCAAATATCTGCAGGGCGAGATGGACAAGTACTTTTCCGGCGAGGATTACGCCAAGGCCGACGGCTACGTGCCGCCTGCTCAATAATTGAGCAAAAACCGGGGTTGGCACGTAAGCGACGGTAATAATTAAATATTTTTTGAAAACTTGCTTGACGACCCCCTGAAAAACCCGTTTAATGCGCCCCGTTGCCCAGATAGCTCAGTCGGTAGAGCAGGGGATTGAAAATCCCCGTGTCGGCGGTTCGATTCCGTCTCTGGGCACCACTTATTAGTTTCAGGTGGTGCAAACATCATCTGAAACACACAAGAAACCCGCCTAGTGCGGGTTTTTTGTTGCCTGCGATTTAGTGCGCCAGCGCCCCTCTGGTTACTTTTAGGTTAACGCCAAGCCTCACGGGCATCCGATGTGTTATTTATCGCGCTGCTCAACCGTCTAGCCTTAATCCACTCTTCAGCAAGGTAGTTACTTCATGACCCGGTATTTGTTCTGCACGCTGTTAATGCTGACAGCGCTGCTCAGCGGATGCGCCACGACGATGGACGTTGCGATCAATGCAACCCCTGATCCGGACTATCACTTTGACCGACAGGCGCCCGTGCTGGTGACATCGGTCGGCGGCAATAGCGAGAATGCGCTCAATGCCCGCTACTACCTGCGCGACATGGTCAGCGCCATGAAGGACCAGGGGTTTCGCGAGGTCTATACCGACGTGACCCTGCCCAAGAATCGCACGCCAAAAATCACCATCACCCTCGATATCGACAGCCACCAGGTGACCTACCGCTATACCGCCACCGAGTATGGGCAGGTGCCAACCAGCACCTCTACCGTGTGCAAGAACAGCAAGAAAAAAAGCGACCAGATGATCTGCACCAGCACGCCGAACACCACCTATGGCCCGGTAGGCAGTTCGGAACGCACCGGCTACACCACCCTCACCACCTTCACCGCCACGGCTCGGGATGACGCGAGCAAACGCGCGGTGTACCTGCTGCGGGTAACGTCCTACAACGAGGACTGCCAAGCGGCCAAGGTCGAGGCCTTCCTGGTGCAGCAGGGCCTGCAGAACCTGAACTTCCAGGACCGTGTGCAGCGCAACTACAGCGTCACGATGCCCGAGGGGTATCGCTGCAAATAGTTCGTCGCCCCATTCCAGGTAGTTCAGGAAGAATGTCACTTCGCAGTCCTGCCTGACTGCCAGCCTTGATTGCCCCTCCCCGCACAGGGCGACCCCACCCGGTCGCCCGCATCAAACATCCCCCCGCCAAAAAGCCAGGCTCGACTGAAGCCCATAGTTGCTAATAGCAATTATTATCATTTAAGCTGGCGCGCAAAATCCCCCCTGCACCACTAAAAATAATCAAGGAGCTGCGATGCCTTCTGCACGCGAGCCAGGTTCATGGTTGAAGGCACTTGGCCTTGCCCCCTTAGGATTCGCTTCGATGCTTGCCCCCGCCGCCTTCGCGGCCGAGGAAAAAGGCCAGCTCGAACTGCCCAGCCAAAGCATTACGGCAACTGCCTCAGAAGAAACGGCCGACGGCCCGGTCAAAGGCTATGTTGCCAAGCGCAGTGCAACGGGGGTCAAGACTGACACCCCAATCACTGAGATCCCCCAGTCGATCTCCGTCATCAGCGCCGACCGCATGCGCGATCAGGGCGCACTGACCGTGCAAGACGCATTGCGGTATGTTTCCGGGGTGCGGGCCGAGACCTTCGGGCTCGATAGCCGGGGAGACTGGTCGAAAGTGCGAGGCAGCTCGCCGGCCCTGTTCCTGGATGGTTTACAGCAGAGCTTCGGTACTTACACCAACGTGCGCACCGACCCCTTCACCCTGGAACGCCTTGAAGTGCTCAAGGGCCCCGCGTCGATGCTGTATGGGCAAAGCCCCGTGGGGGGCCTGATCAATCAGGTCAGCAAACGCCCCAAAGCCGAACAGCACACCGAAGTGCAACTGCAGTACGGCAATTACAACCGCAAGCAGGTCGCCGTGGACACCACCGGCTCCCTGAACCCACAAGGCACGCTGCTGTACCGGCTGGTGGCGATCCAGCGCGACAGTGACACTCAGGTTGATCATGTCAAAGACAACCGCCAGGTCCTGATGCCATCGCTGACCTGGCGCCCCAACGACGATATCGACTGGACCCTCCTGGCCAACATCCAGCGCGATGACAGCGGCTCCACCACACAGTTCTTCCCACACAAAGGTACGGTCTGGAATGCGCCATATGGCCGGATCCACAGCAACCGGTTCGCCAGCGAGCCAGGGTTCGACGAATACGACAGTGACCAGACAGCCCTGACGTCGCAATTCTCGTGGCACCTGAACGACACGTGGACACTGCGCCAAAACCTGCGCTGGCAGAAAAGCAAAGTCAGCTACCAGTCGATTTATGCGAAATTCGCAAGAAACCCACCGTTTAACACCGATAACCAGACCCTCGACCGTGTCTATTACGTTTCCAAACCCGAGGTCAAAGTGTGGGTTGCCGACCAAAACGCCGAGGCTCGATTTGACACCGGCCCGCTCCAACACACCCTGTTGCTGGGAGGCGACTACCAGCATGCCGTCTCCAACCGGGACGGCGCCAGCGGCAACGCAACACCACTGAACGTGTACGAACCGGTGTATGGCACCTTTGATCCCTCTGTCATTCGCCTCACCGCAGACCCGGAACAACGGGTCATGCAAAAAGGGCTGTATGCCCAGGACCAGATCAAATACGAGCAGTGGTTGTTGACCCTGGGCCTGCGCAAGGACTGGTCCGCCAGCCAGACCCAAGGCAGCGCCCGACAAAAGGACGACAAGCTGACCGGCCGCGCGGGCCTGACCTATCTGTTCGACAACGGCATAGCGCCCTACTTGAGCTACAGCGAATCATTCCAGCCCCAAATCGGCCTCAACCGGCGAACGCTGGAGCCCTACGTACCGCTCAAGGGCAAACAATGGGAGCTGGGCGTGAAATATCAGCCGGTTGGCAGCAACAGTCTCTACACCGCAGCGGTGTATGACATTCGCGAGCAGAATCGCCGCATGCCCGACCCCCTGGATGCGATGAACACCCTGCAAAGTGGTGAAACTCGTGCCCGTGGCCTGGAGCTCGAAGCCCTGGTGACAGTCACGCCCGCCTGGGACCTGATTGGCACCTACAGCTACACCGACACCACCGTCATCAAGGGTTCGCCCGCCGAGCAAGGCAAACGCCTGGCCAGCGTTCCAGAGAACATGGCGTCGGTATGGAGCCAGCATCGATTCAGCATCGGCGACATTTCCGGGTTCAGCGTCGGTGCAGGCATTCGCTATGTAGGAACCAGCTGGGATGGGGCCGACCGGCTGAAAACACCGTCTTCCACCCTGGTGGACGCGATGCTCGGGTATCGCTACCAGAACTGGAACCTGAGCCTCAACGCGACCAACCTGGAAGACAAGACCTACTACACCACATGCCTGGCACGAGGTGACTGCTTCATCGGTAACCGTCGTACGCTCGTCGGTACACTGGCCTACAACTTTTGATCGAGCTGTAAGGCCACGACACTGCGGCGGCTGATCACGGCACCCGGAACACCAGCAACGGGTTGTCATTGAGTCGCCCATTGAACGCTGGGGCCAGGTGCTCCAGCGGCGTGGCCTGCAGCAGTTCGGTTTCCTTGCGCGCGACGATGACCCAGGACGAACGCGGCAGCGCGTTCAGTTGCGCAAGGTCGTCACGCCCGACAAACAGCGGCTGCTCGTCATGGCCCAGGTTCATGATGTAGCGAATGGCCCAGGTGTCCTTGCCGAGGTTGAGAAACACCAACGGTCCGGGGTGCTCGGCCCGCAGGTTTTCCACCGCACCCACAAAGTTCCTGGTGTCGAATTGCAGATCCTTGGCCGGCTCCACGACCGTCACCAGTACCAGCCATTGAGTGGCCAGCGCGATCAGGCTGAGCGTCACCAGTCGCGGCCCCACACGGCCGTGCAAACGACGCCAGGCAGCCACCGCCGCCAGTTGCAGGACGACCAGCAGCGCAATCAATCCCGGCACTGAAACATCAGGCCAGTAACCGTGCTTGCTCCACAGCTGCCGGCAGACCAGGACCACAACAAGCCCCAGCAGCGGCAGGACCGCCACCAGCCACTCATAACCCCGACGCACCCCAAGCAACCAGCCCCGGGCCTGTAGCAGCCCGTAGGCCGCCACGGCGGCAAACATCGGGACCATCGGCAGGATGTAGTAGGCGCGCTTGAAGTTCGGCACCGATAACCCCAGCAGGATCATCAGGCCACAGCCGCCCAGGCGCAGCATCAGCCGCACATCGGCATCGTCGTTGCGCGCCGACCAGGTGTGGCGCAGGGCAATCAACGTCGCCAGCGCCAGCGGGATCACCGGGAAGTAGCGATACAGGCTCAGCTTGAAGTAGAAGTAGAACGGTTCGCCGCTTTCATCCAGGCGGCCGGCCACCTGCATCTTCATCACCTCATCGGCAAAAGCATCACCCCCGGTGATCCGCGCCAGCTTCAGCAACACCCACCAACAGGCAAGGAGTAGGACCAGGCCGATCACGCCGTGGGCAATCACCTTTTTCAGCAAGCCAATCTTCTCTTCCCGCGAACGGGCAGGCCCCAGCGCCCAATACACGCAGGCAACACCACAGACCTCGATCAAGCCCAAAGAGCCACGAATGGCAAATGCCGCCACAAACAGGGGAAAGATTGCGTATTGGCGCAGCCGCGAGCCCAGGCGCTCGCCGGTGTGCAGCAGGTAGAAACAGCCCAGGCACAGCAGGGAGACCATCTGGTCCAGGCAGACTGAACGCGACTTCTCCAGCAATTGCGCGGTCAAGGCCGTCAGCACTACCGTCAGCAACGCCCAGGCCCGCCCGGAGGGCACCAGCAAACGGTAGACCAGGGCCATGACCCCGGCCGACGCCAGGGCGGTGGGCAGCACGTTAGCCAGGTCGTTAGGCGCACCGAACAACCGGGCAAAGAGCAGGCTGAAATAAGTCGCCGTCCCTGGGTAGTCCGGGTAAGGCTCACCGTAGGTGGTAGGGAAAAGGCTCGCGCCGTGGCGGAACATCTCCTGCATGAACACCGCCCAACGCCCGTCAAACCCTTGCGGCTGTTGATCCCAGATACCCAGGGTAAATAACAACAAGGCCACCAGGAAAACACCCAGGGCCTCCACACGAAAACGGTTGCGGTGTTCCATGGTTTAACCTGCCAGGCCGGGGAGATGCTGGCGTATATTGCCGGCAGCACGCCTGAATCGCGCCTGAACCAAACGCAACATTGCGATGGCACAGACAACAACTCACTGTAGGCGCTGGCTTGCCAGCAAAAAGTCGTCAACGATCACAAGAATGCTGGCTCACTCCCCCTATCCACAGCGCATGGATCAAGGCCTTTCATGAACCTGCCCACCCGCCCTCACCCCGAGACATTCCGCGAGCCCGCCGCCGACCACTACCCCATCGGCGGTTTCACCTGGCGCCATATCCGCCGCGACATCGAGCGCCCAGTGGTGATCATCAACGCCGCCACCTCGGTACGCTGCCGTCACTATTCGCGCTTTGCCGCGTACTTGTTTGCCAATGGCATGGACGTCATCACCTACGACTATCGCGGTATCGGCGAGTCGCGTAGTGGCTCATTGCACGGGTTCAAGGCCTCGTGGTCAGACTGGGGCCGGCTGGATTTCGAGGCCATCGTGCAACGGGCGCAGCGCGAGTTTGCCGGGCAGCCCATTGATGTGGTCGGCCACAGCTTTGGCGGCTGCGCGGCCGGGCTCGGGGCGTCGGGGGCGGCGATCAGGCGCTTGGTCACCGTAGGGGCACAGTTCGCCTACTGGCGCGACTATCAAGCGGACGGGCGCTGGCGGATGTTTGCCAAATGGCACCTGGTGATGCCACTGGTCACCGCCGTCTGCGGGTATTTCCCGGGCAAGCGCCTGGGCTGGCTGGAAGACACGCCCGCCGGCGTGGTGCGCGACTGGAGCACGCCCACGCCTACCTACGAGACACGCCCCAGCGGGCGGGCCTTGGGCGTGTTGCCCTTTGCCCGGGTGCAGGCACAGATCCTGGCGATCAGCATCAGCGACGACCCGTTTGGCACGGTGCCCGCCATTGAGCGTCTGCTGAACTACTTCCAGGCCAGCGAGCGCACGCACCTGCGTATCGCGCCCATGGATATTGGCGAAGAGGTCATCGGGCATTTCGCGTTTTTCCGCAGTGAATATCAGGATCGGTTGTGGCCGATTGCACTGGCCTGGCTGCAGCATGGCCAGTTGCCGGCCGACACACCGGGGTCACGGCTGTAGAAACCCTTGGGATTTCGCCACACCTGCGCTTCAATACGCCACCCAGATCCTGAACCAAGGACGTGAGCCCATGGCTTCGCCAGACAAGCAGCAAAAACGTGCCCAGCGGGCAAAAGCCAAGGCCAAGCAGAACCGCACCCAGCGCGCCAATGCGCCCAAGCAGGATGCGTTTGCAGGTGACGACGAGCGTATTGACCTTGAGTCGGTGGATTTGACCGAACTGTTCGTGCAAATGCGCGCGGCCGGCGAGACCAGCCAGCAGGCGCTGTGTGCGGCATTCCTGGCGCACCCGTTGCTGGCGCTGGTGCTGGAGCAGGAAGGCGAAGAAAACGCCACGGACTTTATCCTGGCGGCGCTGATCGAGTATCGGCAGTGGTCCACCGACAACGATGATGAAGCGGCGGCGTTGGCGTGGATTGAATCGCCAGAGTTCCAGGCGGACTACGTGGCGGCATCCCAGGCGCTGACTAGCGCGCAGGATTGATACCACACAAGCGGGCTTGCCCTAATGCCGATCAGTTAAGCGAGCGCAATGCTCAAAGCAGTGAAGATCAAATGTGGGAGCGGGCTTGCCCGCGATGGCGGTGGGCCAGTCAATATCGTAGTCGACTGAACCACCGCCATCGCGGGCAAGCCCGGCTCCCACAGTGCTTTGTGGTGCTAGACAGCAAGCATTTCAACTCATCAGTTGAGCACCGCAGCCCCCAACTTCTGGGCCCGGCGCCGACTTGCCACCAGCAACCCCGCCAACACCACCAGCAGGCTCAACACACCGGTCGCGATAATCTCCACCCGATGCGCTTCCTGGAACAACATGATGGTCAACGCGCCGACGATAAACACGATCACCGCGTAAGTCAGGCCGGGGAACAACCACATCTTGAAGGCAATCTTCTCGCCCGCCGCAGTACGTTTCTGCCGCATGCGCAGTTGCGACACGGCAATCACCAGGTACACCAGCAGCGCAATCGCGCCGGAGCTGGCCAGCAGGAATTCAAACACCGCCGCCGGCGCCACGTAGTTGGCAAATACCGCGAGGAACGCCGCGCCGGTAGACAGCATCACCGCCCAGTAAGGCGTGCCGCTCTTGTTGGTGCGCTTGGCCACCGCCGGCGCATCACCACGACGCCCCAGGGAAAACAGCATGCGCGACGCGGTGTACAGCGCCGAGTTCAAGCAACTGGTCACGGCGACCAACACCACCAAGTCGACGATCAGCTTGGCATTCGGGATGCCCATGCGTTCCAGCACAGTCTGGTAGGAACCGACGGCAGCCAGGGTCGGATCGTTCCACGGCACCAGGGCCACAACGATGAAGATCGACACCAGGTAGAACAAGCCGATCCGCCAGATCACCGAGTTGGTGGCCTTGGTGATCTGCTGGCCAGGGTTCTTCGATTCTGCGGCCGCGATGGTCACGATCTCGGTGCCCATGAACGAGAACATGGTGGTCAAAATCGCCGCCAGCACCGCGCCCATGCCGTTGGGCAAAAAGCCTTGGGTGTCGAACAGGTGCGAAACACCGCTGACCTGACTGCCCGGCAGCAAGCCGAAAATCGCCAGCACGCCGAGGATCACAAAGCCGATGATCGCCACCACCTTGATCAGGGCAAACCAGAACTCGAACTCGCCGTAGTTCTTCACGCTGAACAGGTTGGTCGCGGTCAGCAGCAGGGTGATGACCAGGGTGAAAGCCCAGATCGCCACGTCGGGGAACCAGGCATGCAGGATAGTTGCGGCGGCGTTGGCTTCCAGGGGAATCACCAGCACCCAGAACCACCAATACAGCCAGCCGATGGTAAAGCCGGCCCAATGGCCGATAGCCCGGTCGGCGTAAGTGGAAAATGAGCCAGTGTCTGGCGAGGCAACGGCCATCTCGGCCAGCATGCGCATCACCAGCACCACCAACGTACCGGCTGCGGCATAAGCCAACAGTACGGCGGGCCCGGCTGCCGCAATCGCGTGGCCGGAGCCGACAAACAAACCAGCGCCGATCACACCGGCAATCGACAACATGGTGACATGCCGCGGTTTGAGCCCCTGTTCGAGGTCATTGGAGCTTTGCGTACTACTCATTGACACACCTTTGCGAGGAATTGCGTATACGGTCCACCCGGCCTGCCGCCTCTTCGTGAAAAGAAACAAACGGGGCGTTCTTTATTTTTTACGCAAGATTTGCGCCAAAATGTTACAAAGCCAAGGTTGACGCGGCCTGTAGGACAATCCCTCAGCGCTCGCAAGCCATTGAGATTACTGGCAATCCGCCACAGCGTTACCGCTCGACTCACTTCAAGAACGAATGAGCGCACCAAAAACACACACAAAAAGTAAGTGACGCCCAATTAAAGGGCCGATAGGCACCGTTTACCCGTTTAACCCTTCCAACACCCGGCCAAAGCTGGCACCATCGCGCCCTTTTTTACGCGACTGCCACGGGTTTATCGGTTAAAACGGCTGTTCGGTTGTTGATGGCGCGACACGCTACTGTGCCGATGCGACAACCTGTCACACACCGTCTGTTTAACGCCCGTGGCGCTGTTGGCTGTCATCCGGACGCTATGCTAGCTTGGCGCCACGCCAGGAAGGCGACCCAACAGCAGGAACGCAATGAACACAATGAGGACCGCACATGGCTTTGGCCGCGCCCGCGCTTGAAATCCGCAACTTGCATAAACGCTATGGTGAGCTGGAGGTGCTTAAAGGCATCTCGCTGACCGCTCGCGACGGCGATGTGATCTCGATCCTGGGTTCGTCCGGTTCCGGCAAGTCCACCTTCCTGCGCTGCATCAACCTGCTGGAAAACCCGCACCAGGGCCAGATCCTGGTAGCCGGCGAAGAACTCAAGCTCAAGGCCGCGAAAAACGGCGAGCTGATGGCCGCCGACGGCAAGCAGATCAATCGCCTGCGCAGCGAAATCGGTTTTGTCTTCCAGAACTTCAACCTCTGGCCGCACATGAGCATCCTCGACAACATCATCGAGGCCCCACGCCGCGTGCTCGGCCAAAGCAAAGCCGAGGCCATCGAAGTGGCCGAGGCGCTGCTGGCCAAGGTCGGCATTGGCGACAAGCGCCACGCCTACCCGGCGCAGTTGTCTGGCGGCCAGCAGCAACGCGCCGCCATCGCCCGCACCCTGGCGATGCAGCCTAAAGTCATTCTGTTCGATGAGCCCACTTCGGCACTTGACCCGGAAATGGTTCAGGAAGTACTTAATGTGATCCGCGCGCTGGCCGAAGAAGGCCGCACCATGCTGCTGGTCACCCACGAAATGGGCTTTGCCCGCCAAGTGTCCAGCGAAGTGGTGTTCCTCCACCAGGGTCTGGTCGAAGAGCAAGGATCGCCACAGCAGGTGTTTGACAACCCGCTTTCGGCGCGCTGCAAACAATTCATGTCCAGCAACCGCTAACGGAGCAACATGCATGCAGAACTATAAAAAATTCCTCCTGGCCGCCGCCGTTTCCATGGCATTCAGCGCCACGGCCATGGCCGAGACTTTGAAAATGGGGATCGAGGCGGCCTACCCGCCCTTCAACAATAAAGACGCCAGTGGCAACGTTGTCGGCTTCGACAAAGACATCGGCGACGCCCTGTGCGCCAAGATGAAAGTCGAGAAGTGCGAAGTGTATGTCTCGGACTGGGACGGCATCATCCCGGCCCTGAACGCCAAGAAGTTCGACTTCCTGGTGTCGTCGCTGTCGATCACCGACGAGCGCAAGCAAGCCGTTGACTTCACCGACCCGTACTACTCCAACAAGCTGCAATTCATCGCGGCCAAATCCATCAAGGACTTCAAGACCGACGCCGACTACCTCAAGGGCAAGATCATCGGGGCGCAGCGTGCGACATTGGCCGGTACCTACCTGGAAGACAAACTGCCAGACACCACCGCCAAGCTCTATGACACCCAGGAAAACGCCTACCTCGACCTGACGTCCGGCCGCCTGGACGGGATGCTCGCCGACAAGTACGTGCAATACGAGTGGCTCAAGAGCAAAGACGGTTCGGCCTACGAGTTCAAGGGCGATCCGGTTGTAGAAAGCGACAAGATCGGCATCGCCGTGCGTAAAGGCGACCCACTGCGCGAGCGCCTGAACAAGGCCCTGGCGGAAATCAAGGCCGACGGCACCTACAAGAAGATCAACGACAAGTACTTCCCTTTCAGCATCGAATGATCCTGATTGGCCAGACCGGCGCGCTCCGTTGAGCGCGCCGGTTTTTCGCAAGCCTTGCGCGATATGAAAAAACCATGAATTTCGATCTCTACGGATTCGGCCCCGCACTCGCTGCCGGCGCGCTGATGACCGTCAAACTGGCACTCACGGCGTTATGCCTGGGGCTGGTGCTCGGCCTGGCCGGCGCCCTGGCCAAGACTTCCCCGTACAAGTTCCTGCAATGGCTTGGCGGCGCTTACTCGACCATTGTCCGGGGCATTCCCGAACTGCTGTGGGTGCTGCTGATTTATTTCGGCACGGTCAATATGATGCGGGCCCTCGGGGAGTTTTTCGGTAACCCCGACCTGTCGCTCAGCGCCTTCGCTGCCGGCGTGATTGCCCTGGGCCTGTGCTTTGGCGCCTACGCCACCGAAGTGTTTCGTGGCGCGATCCTGGCGATCCCCAAGGGCCACCGTGAAGCGGGCATTGCCCTGGGCCTGTCGAAGCTGCGTATCTTCACCCGGTTGATCATGCCGCAGATGTGGCGCATCGCCCTGCCGGGCCTGGGCAACCTGTTCATGATCCTGATGAAGGACACCGCACTGGTCTCGGTGATCGGCCTGGAAGAAATCATGCGCCACGCGCAAATCGGCGTGACCGTCACCAAGCAGCCGTTCACCTTCTTCATGGTCGCAGCCTTCATGTACCTGGGCCTTACCGTCCTGGCCATGGCCGGCATGTACTTCCTGGAAAAACGCGCCGCTCGCGGCTTTGCGAGGAGCACGCAATGAACGGCGACTATAGCTGGCTGGCGCATTTCGACCTGGGCCTGAACTGGGCCGTGATCATCAAGTGGCTGCCACGACTGGCCCAGGGCGCGACCCTGACCCTGGAACTGGTGGCCATCGCGGTGATCGCCGGGCTGTTGCTGGCGATCCCCCTGGGCATCGCCCGTTCTTCGCGCCTGTGGTACGTGCGCACCCTGCCTTACTGCTACATCTTCTTCTTCCGTGGCACGCCGCTGCTGGTGCAGCTGTTTTTGGTCTACTACGGCCTGGCGCAGTTCGACGCCGTGCGCGAGAGCGCCCTGTGGCCCTACCTGCGGGACCCGTTCTGGTGCGCCACCGTCACCATGACCCTGCACACCGCCGCCTACATCGCCGAGATCCTGCGCGGCGCGATCCAGGCCATCCCGCCCGGTGAAATCGAAGCGGCGCGGGCGCTGGGCATGTCCAAGCCCAAGGCGCTGTTCTACATCATCCTGCCGCGCGCCGCGCGCATCGGCCTGCCGGCCTACAGCAACGAAGTGATCCTGATGCTCAAGGCCAGCGCCCTGGCCAGTACCGTGACCTTGCTGGAGTTGACCGGCATGGCCCGCACCATCATTGCCCGCACCTACCTGCCGGTGGAGATCTTCTTTGCCGCCGGCATGTTCTACCTGCTGATGGCCTATGTGCTGGTGCGCGGCTTCAAGCTGCTGGAACGCTGGTTGCGGGTCGATGCCTGCCAAGGACGCTGACAGCGGGTTGACGGGCGAGCGACTGCTAGCCCGTTTTCTCGCACTGGATGCGTTCCTCACCGAACATCAAGGGCTGTGGCGACCACGGCCCTTCACCCATCTGCAGTTGCCTTGGGAAGCCCAGCATCCAGCGCTGGCCCAATGGCTGCGCCAGCGCTCGCTGGCAGAGGCCGAAAGCAGCCATAACCTGCCCACCGAACTACAAGCCCCGGCGCCGTTTCCCCAATGGGCGCAGCTGGCGGCGCGTCTCAGTGCTGTGGATAAGTTACCGTCGAGCGCGCTGCATGCGCCGTCGTCGCGCCTGAATGTGGATGTACCGGGGCGTAAATGGCAGCAGATCGAGGCGTTTGGCGCCGCCTTGCAGTTTGCCGGGCGCCCCACCCATTGGCTCGATTGGTGCGCCGGCAAAGGCCACCTTGGCCGGCGGCTGCTGCAGCCGGGGCAACACCTGACCTGCCTGGAGTACGATCCGGCGCTGATCGCCGCAGGCCAGGCCCTCAGTGACCATCATCAAATGCCCGCCCGCCACCACCCGCAAGACGTGATGGCCGAGGACGCCGTGCAACAACTGCGCGGCGAACACACCCCCGTCGCCCTGCACGCCTGTGGCGATCTGCACGTACGCCTGCTGCAACTGGCCAGCGCCGCCGGCTGCCAGCAACTGGCCGTGGCGCCCTGCTGCTACAACCGCATCAGTAGCGAGCAGTACCAGGCGCTGTCGGCCCCGGCTCGTGCTTCGGCGCTGCGTTTGTCGCGCGAAGACCTCGGCCTGCCCCTGAGCGAAACCGTCACCGCAGGCTTGCGGGTGCGCCTGCAACGTGACACCTCCATGGCCCGGCGCCTGGGTTTCGATCAGTTGCAGCGGCAACTGCGCGGGCGTGACGAGTACCTGCCCACGCCTTCGTTGCCCAGCGAATGGCTGCACCGGCCCTTCGCTGATTACTGCCAACACCTGGCGGCGCTCAAGGGTTTATCCACAGGGCAGCAGGATTGGGCAACCCTGGAACAGCATGGCTGGCAACGCCTGGCCCATGTACGAAACCTGGAACTGGTACGTGGCCTATTTCGCCGCCCGCTGGAATTGTGGCTGGTGCTGGATCGGGCATTGTTCCTGCAAGAAAACGGCTACAAGGCTCTAGTCGGTCGCTTCTGCGAATCGTGCCTGACACCGCGCAACCTGATGGTGCTCGCCGAGCGCGATCAAAGGGCAGCAAGCCCTGTGGATAACTCTGTTGATGAAATTCTGTAGGACGCCGTAAAAGCGGGCGCCATAGGCCAAAATCCTGACTGATCATTTTTTGTTCATAAAATAAAACGCACGCAAAACAGGCAGTTGCAGCGTAATGAGAACAGCTCCACAAAATGACTGTTTCAACACCTGTCCGACCAACAGATTGTGCATAAGCATCTGCGGTTAACCGTATAAGGCGTGGGTCAGGGCACGTTTGGCGGGCTATCCAGCAACTGGCACAGCCCATGGATATCGTCACAGGCCAGGCTCACCGCCTCGTTATCCAGGGGGTCCTCGCCAAAGGCCAGCGCCTCGCTGATCTGCGGGTCGCGATGGATCACCTCCAGGCCATCCTCCCCAAGGCGTTGCTTGAATACGTCCAGCATATCCAGGCTGAAGGCACTGCCCTCATCCAACTGGTTGACGAACACATGGCAACGCGGCGCCGACGGCCGCGCAAGGTACGGCGCCAGCAACCGCTGCATCTGCTCCAGCGCACCCAGTGACGCCGCGTCTGCCAGGGCAACCACCACCACCCTGTCGGCAACGTGCAATGCCTGGTGCAGGTAGACGTTATTGCCGGCGGGGGTGTCGATGATGACCGTGGCCTGCTCACTAAAGCCCAGGCGCGACAAGTGCTGCGCCAGCCACTGCGGGTCCTGCTTGAGCCAGCGTTGCAGGTCTTCCTGCTGTTGCAGGTCGGTCTCGCCAAAGACCACTACCCGACAGCCACAAAAGCCGGGTTGGGCGATCGGCCCCCAGGGTTGCTTGCACAGGCTGGCACGCCCGATTCCCGGGGTGTCGTGGGGCAGGCCAAAGTGCAGGTGCAGGGCGTTTTGTGGGTCCAGTTCCAGCACCGTCACTGCGCGCCCCAGGCGTTGCAGGCCACTGCCCAATGCCGTCGCCAGGGTGCTGCGCCCTACGCCGCCATTGCCCGACACCAACGCCACAACCTGCGCGCGACAGGCCGGCATGGCGGTTGGTTGGGGTTGCTCAATGGAGGAAGGCGCATCGTCGATGGGGGTATCTTCGAAGAACTGCAGCGTCGACGTCACCGGGTGATCATGACTGGCAAGATTCTTGGCAAAACGTTCGTCGGCATGGCTCACAGACCACCCTCCTTTGTCACGGCACCTCTTTTAGGACATGGGTGCACTTGTTGTTCAAGCAGTGTGTGACAGGAGTAGGTGAGTGTCATTATTTTGGTGTTTTTTAGCGAAGCAATTTCGACGAGCGGTTAAAAGTCAATTTAATGACAATCCTTTATCCGCTCCCACTGCTGCGCAACCTGCTCGGCACTGGAGGCCCCGACCCGCGCCAGGTCAACGGGATAATCCACCCCCGGATTCTCGACAAACCGCGTCGCGGTAAATTGACCATTGCTGGCGCGCAGAACATAGCCGGTGTCCTGGCAGCGCTCCGACGCCAGAAACACCACCCCCGGAGCTACCCACTCCGGCTTGAGATTGCCCGGTTCACCTTCAACGCCCCACATGCGCGTCTTGGCCACCGGCGACACCGCATTCACCAGAATCCCGGCGTTTGCGCCTTCCATACTCAACGCATTCATGATGCCCAACTGCGCCATCTTCCCCGCCGCATAGGCCACCAGCCCGGGCTGGGCATATTGCTGGTACATCGCCCGATCAGACGACGTCAGCACCACCCGCGCGGCAGTGGATAGCTTGAGGTATTGCCAGGCATGTTTGCATAGCCAGATGGGCGCATAGACATTGATATCCAGCGCACGCCCGATAAACGCCGCGTCCGCCTCCTCAATGGATTGATAACCCACCCAGCCGGCGTTATGAATCAGGATGTCGAGCTGCCCAAACGCCGCGATGGCCGTCTCGACCAACTGCCGACAGCCTTGCTCGCTGGACAAATCCCCCTGATGAGCAACCGCGCTCAAACCCTCGGCCTCAAGGCGGCGTGCCGCGTCCAGGGCGATGGAGGCATCGCTTCCCGAACCGAGGTTATCGGCGCCGATATCACTGATCACCACATTGGCCCCGCGCTGGGCCAGCGCTTGTGCGTAGACAAAACCCAAACCACGGCCAGCGCCGGTGATAACGGCGGTTTTTCCTGCGAAGTTCATTGGCTTTTCCTCATTGAGTGCCCCCTCAACTTAGCAATGAACAACGGCGTTGTTTAATACTGATCAAGGGGCGGTTTGATACCTTCTGCGTATCAAGCCTCAGGCCTCGCCATCGGCCCTCATCACCCTTTGTGAAACCGCTGGAGCGTGCGACTGCCAGCGAAAAAACCACGCACTGAAAAATAGTCAGAATTCAGGGGTTTACAGAACCTTTCCAATCGCTATAATCGTCGCCCTAACACGCCGGTATAGCTCAGTTGGTAGAGCAACTGACTTGTAATCAGTAGGTCCCGGGTTCGACTCCTGGTGCCGGCACCATTTAAAACAAGGGCTTGCAGCGATGCAGGCCCTTTGTTTTTGCGCAATACGTAACAAGCGACGTAACAAGCGCTCCCGTGGCCATCAAAAGGCACAGAACGGGTTGCTCTCAGCTCAGTAGCTGGGGGGTGAAAGTGGAAGTGTCGCGGTGTGATAGGCCGAATGTTTAGAGCCTGTGCGATGTGTACGCGTATGACCAAACACCCCTTATGCGAAGCGAAAAAAAATTAAGGTTGACCCCTTAAAAGCCTGTCAGATTTGTATTCATCTACTCTGTAACCCTTGTATTTCAAGCCTTTCAGCGTTTTGCATCACTGTCAGAAAGCTGTCAGCGAACTGTCAGAACCTGACAAAACAGGGCAGGTGATATCCGCCGGTGAGTTCAGGGAATTGTCGTTCTACGCTGCGCTTGATTGCGTCGGCCATCGGATGACCACCTGGTTATCGACGAGGGCCACACTGGTGATGCGCTCGCCGTGGTTGATCGTTGCACCTGGTCGCAACCCGGGAAGGGCCGCAATCATTGCGCTCTGGTTGCCCGGGTAGTCGTCGAACAGTTCCGCCGGCAGCTGCAACGGCGGGCGAACGCCAAAGAAGCTGTCAGCCCAACTGCCCACGAACACCTCCCCATCACCCTGCTGCTGCCAGATGAAGTCGGGGATGTTGAATACCCAGGCCAGACTGTAGAAGAACGGCGCCTTGACCCCGGCGTAGGGCTTGTCTGGCACGCGAAAGCGCAGGCCGGTGTGCTGACTGATCTCGACCAGGATGGCGCGCAGATCAACGTGGCGCAGGTTTAGCGGCAGCGGGTTGGCCAGGATTGCCGCCAGTTCGCGGCAGAACAGCACCTGCAGGGTGCTGCTGGCCGTGGTGGAGCGTTCGACGTAGCCAATGAAGTGACGCTGCTGCGTGCTGTCGTTGTAGCCGATATCGAGCGTCACCAACCCTTTGACCGGCGCTGTAGCCTATCCCCTCGAGCGCCCACAACCCGCTGTAACTAGGCCTGATCGGCGCCCAAAACTCTGTATCAGGCGCCGCCAGAATCTAGCCTCCTGCTCTACACCGTTCTCAAATGAGGCGACGACAAATTGATACGTCACCATTACGTAACGCCGACAAATGAGTCTCTCCACTTAACAAAGTCACCGTGATTTGCATAAAAAGCGCCATCGACAAAATAGGCGCCCGAGTTAATATTCTCAGG
Organism: Pseudomonas sp. WS 5021; assembly: GCF_012985535.1. Taxonomy (NCBI): domain Bacteria; kingdom Pseudomonadati; phylum Pseudomonadota; class Gammaproteobacteria; order Pseudomonadales; family Pseudomonadaceae; genus Pseudomonas; species Pseudomonas sp. WS 5021. Next base: position 276,546 of record NZ_JAAQWP010000006.1, read on the forward strand.
ACAGCTCATAAGCAATACAATTCCATTTTCATTCAACACAAGTACTTCACCCCCGATCCACACACCAACTTTACTCCCGATCAGACCAGAGATGTATTGCAAAGTATTATTGGAGTCATTACTCTTGAACACTTCCCAATTGACTATTTCGCCATCCCGATTTATCACCTCATACTTACCCCCCCACCAAACTTACCCGTCTGGACTTCTTTTACCATAGAAGAAAAAACCGCTCCTTCAGCGTCCCTGAAAACCTTGTCAATCTTACCTATGATCCCCAACGATTTGAGATTGTTATTCGCCTTGTTGTATGTATCCAGTAGGCTATACCTTCCAACACCGAGATAAATATGCAAAACCGCTACAGAGCCCATAAGAGACGCCTCCATTCAAACAAATGAAATTGAAAAATAATCCAATATCAGGCCCACTACTACTGTCAGATCTAACAGGTACAAATACAATTTCACGATATACGTTATTCCCCTTAGCAATAACGTACTGCGACTGGTTTCGAGTTCGTTTCAAGCAAAAATGACCAAAAACCACCTCAAGCTAGATATTTTTCAAAAAAATAAAATCATGCCAATTAGGCATTACTTCGCAAGACCAGATAGCAACCGCGTAAAAAATATCTACCATCAAAACGATTACACTCATACAAACGCTTAAAAATTAAATAGTATAAAACCCATTAACAGATCTGCCCCCGTTATGCGTTACTCCTTAGCTAACCGAAGCTGTTCCACGTCAATGTCGGATTCGCTATTCGCCCCCCTTGAACGCAGCCAAAGTGTTATCGCTTGAAGACGCCATGAATCCAAATCTACTTAAAGACTCCATGCCACACATCGGTCACGACGCAATGCAGTATTAAGCTGTAGAAGCAACTACCTGATCGGCCGTATCTCATTATTAATATACACCCGATCAATCTTCTCCAAATCCCCAAACCTCGCTGCATTCTCGGGCATGCACCCCGCCAGCGCCGGGTTCATGCGCCAAGCCGCAATCACGTCGTTGCGAGTGATGTTCTTGAAGCGAGTCAGCGTTCCTATAGAGAAGCTCGAACAAGGCTGGCGGCCCGAGGAGGAACCCTACGGGACGATAACGGGAAGCCACGATGCAAACATAATCAGTAGGTCACGGGTTCGAATCCTCGTGCCGCACCATACAAAACAAAGCCCCCACAGAAATGTGGGGGCTTTGTTGTTTCTGGGGTTCGGGTTTGTGCCCCCCCCCACAAAATGTCCACACCCTTCCCTCCCTGGCGCAGAAAAGTCTCTTGCATAAAAATCATGCCATCACGACAATGAGAGCGATTACCATTTACGCATCGGTGGCACGCTCATGTCAGCGCTTGATCAATCAGCTCTTCATCAGCTGTATAGCGAACACAACAGCTGGCTGAAAGGCTGGTTGCGAGTCCGCCTGGGCAATGCCGCCGATGCTTCGGATCTGGCTCAGGACACGTTTGTGCGGGTCATGACGGCCCGCAATGACGCGCCGATCCGCGAGCCTCGAGGTTATCTCAGTGCCATTGCGCGTTCTCTTCTGATCGATAAGGCCCGCCGCCGCACTATTGAGCAGGCTTATCTGCACGCGCTGGCTCAAAGGCCAGAACCTGTGGATGTCTCACCAGAGATACGGTTGTCGATCATCGAAATGCTGGTTGCCGTCGATAGCCTGCTCGATGAGTTGGGCACCAGGACTCGGGAGATTTTTCTCGCCGTGCAACTGGAAGGGCTGAGTTATGTTGCAGCAGCTGAGCGATTCGAGGTGTCAGTGACGACGGTCAAAAATCACTTGATTCGTGCCATGACCCGTTGCCTGTTGCTGGTCGACAGTTGATGACCTCCTCTCTGGATCTCAAGACGCTCGAGGCTGCGGCTACTTGGTACGTGCAACTCAATGACGGTACGGTCAATGAGGCCAGAACCCAGGCCTGGCAGGCTTGGATAACGTCCGACCCACTGCACTCGCAAGCCTGGGAAAGGGTCGAAACGCTTCAACGGCAATGGGCGTTGATGCCCAGGCAAGCCGCCCTCTCCAGCCTGGACGCAGCGAAGACACAGCGCCGTGATGTTCTGAAACTGCTTGGCATGCTGGTGGCCGCTGGCGGCTGTACTTGGATGGCGGCGGACCAGATACCGTACCGCTCGATGCTCGCTCAACAACGCACCGGGACCCGTGAGCGTCGCACGCTGCAGCTTGACGATGGCTCGCAGCTGGAACTGAATGCCGGCACCGCCCTGGATGTCCGCTTTGACTCAAAACAGCGCGTGATCCAGCTATACAGTGGTGAGATTGAGGTTCAGACCGCCAAAGACCCCGCCCTGCGTCCGTTTATCGTTCAAACTGGCGAGGGCAGCGTACGCGCGCTGGGTACTCGGTTCAGCGTCCGTCAATTGCCTGAGCAAACACTCGTCGGCGTACTGCAATCGGCTGTGCAGGTATGCCCAAGTCAGCATGTCGAGCGGACGCTGCGCCTGGAAGCCGGGCAGCAAGTGGCTTTCAGTCGCGATGAAGTCCACAAGGTGCGCCCATTACCCGCGGGCTCAACTGCGTGGGTCCAGGGGATGTTGAGTGTGGATGACTGGCGCCTGGGAGACTTTATCGAAGAGCTGGGTCGCTATCGTCCAGGCGTATTGCGCTGTGCCGCGTCTGTACGGGGTATGAGTATCTCGGGCGCGTTCCGTATCGATGACACCGATACGGTGTTGGAAAACTTGAGCAAAACCCTACCCGTTAAGGTGAGCTATCTGACCCGGTATTGGGTCAGCATCGAGCCGGCATAATCCCCTGGTGCTGATTCTTGCCCAACGACCTTGCTGATTTTGATTCTCATCCGTCAATGACATAAGCCGCGATAACAGCGGGTTTCTGCCATGACAACGCAAGGATCAACGAATGCTCCCGCTCCCCCTCAATGTCACTCCCAAGATAACGCGCGCCATACGCTTTGCAGTATTTGGCATGTCCCTCGCCGGGTTGCCGGGTTTGGCACTGATGCCGCTGCCGGTGCTGGCCCAGAGCCTAAAGGCTTACCAGATTCCTGCAGGCCCGCTGGGTAGCGCCCTGACCCGGTTTGGGGTGCAAGCGGGGGTCACTATTTCATTCGACACCGAGCAAACACGCCGCCTTTCTACCGCGGGCCTTACTGGCACCTACAGCATCGAGGAGGGGTTATCGCGCCTGTTGGCAAACAGCGGATTACTGGCGCAACGCCAAGGCAACGGGGGCTTTGTGTTAATTGCTGGCAATAACGAATCAGCGGTGCTACTCGGCACAACCAGCATCTCAGGGCAGAGCCTGGACGCAACGACCGAAGGTACCGGTTCCTACACCACAGGTTCCATGAGCACCGCGACCAAACTGGCCACCTCGATGCGCGAGACGCCGCAGTCAGTAACGGTCATCACCCGCCAGCGCATGGATGATCAGAACATGCAGTCCCTGGAGGACATTTCGACCTACACCCCGGGCCTGACCATGCGCAAGACCGGCGGCGAACGCCCGCAGTTCTACTCGCGTGGCTCGGCCATCGACAACATCATGATCGATGGCCTACCCGTGGCATATGACACCGACACTCTCGGCACCTCGACAATGGCGATGTTCGACCGGGTCGAGGTGGTGCGCGGTGCGTCGGGCCTGATGATCGGTGCCGGCAACCCGTCCGGCACGCTCAACCTGATCCGCAAACGCCCGACCGTCGAGCCACAAGTATCGGTGACCGTAGGTGCCGGTTCGTGGGACAACTACCGCACCGAACTCGATGCCAGCAGCGCACTCAATTCCAGCGGCTCGATCAGGGGGCGTGTGGTCGGCGCCTTTCAGGACAAAGACAGCTTTACCGATGGCTACAGCAGCAAGCGCCAGTTGCTGTACGGCATCACTGAATTTGACCTGAGCGAAGCCACTACCCTGACCCTGGGCGCGTACTACAACCGCGAAGACAACCCAGGGGCCGACTGGTCGGGCATACCAACCAAGGCCAATGGCACGTTCCTGCCCATCTCCCGTTCGACGCGCATGAGCCCGAAGTGGACCTACTGGAACAAGAAAAACACCAGTGCCTTTGCCGAACTCGAACACCGTTTTGACAACGACTGGAAACTGCGCCTGAACACCACCTGGTTGCGAGGCGACCTGGACATGCTCGGCACCAGTTTCTACCGACTGGACCCGGCAGCCGACCAACTGAACCTGAACGTGGGCCGATACACCTACCAACACACGCAAAAAAGCGTCGACAGCTACGTTTCCGGCCCCTTCATCCTCTTCGGCGCCACCCACGAACTGGTGCTTGGCGCCAGCTATCGCACCGATAACACCGACGATGGTCCCGGCGGCGGCTTCCTCAACGACCCGAACGTCGTGCTCGACCCGTCCAATTTCGACTATCACGGCGTGGATAAACCCACCATCAACTACAACTGGTCGCGCAAAGGCCAGGTCGATCAGTACAGCACCTACGCCACCACGCGCTTGCACCTGCGCGATGATTTGAAACTGATCCTCGGCTCACGCCTGGATTGGTACGAGTACGAACAGAACACTATTTCCGGTGAATACACGTTCGGCGCCGACTACAAGGCTACGCGCGAATACACCCCCTATGCCGGCCTGATCTACGACATCAACGACACCTACTCGGTGTACACCAGTTGGACAAAAATCTTCCAGCCCCAGGCCAACGTGAATTACTACGGCAGCCTGCTGCCGCCAGTCACGGGCACCAACCGTGAGGTCGGGATCAAAGGCGAATACTTCGAGGGTGCCTTGAACGCCAGCGTGGCCTATTTCCAGCTGACTCAGGAGAACCGCGCCCAAAGCCTGGACACGTGCTTGCCGGGGGTCGCGTCTTGCTCGGTAGCGTCCGGTGAAGTGCAGACCAAAGGTGTCGACATGGAGCTGCAGGGCATGCTCGCTCGTGGCTGGCAGGCCTCGGCCGGCTACACCTATGCCGCCGCCAAGAACGTCAAGGGCGGCAGCGGCCGCTTCGACAGCGACACGCCGTACAACTTGCTCAAACTGTCCACCACTTACCAACTGCCGGGCGACCTGGAAAAATGGTCCATTGGCGGTTCATTGCGCAGCCAGAGCAGCACCTATACCTCGTTCGGCGTTACTCAGGGCGGCTACAGCATCTTCGACCTGATGACTGGCTACAACGTGAACAAAAACCTCAAGGTACAAGCCAACCTCAACAACGTGTTCGACAAGCGCTACTACCAAAGCATCAGTAACCCTGCCGGCGCGAACCTCTTTGGCGACCCACGTAACGTGGCGGTGACCATGAGGTGGAGCATGTAAGGCGCAGCCGTTGAAAACGACAATACCCTGCTTGCGCACGGTATTGTCGCGCTTAACAGGCGTGATACCTCAAGGCACGTTCTTCGCAAAATACCGACTCGGCACCTCCCCCAACACCCGCCTGAAGACACTCGTAAACGCACTCGAGCTGCTATACCCCAAATCAATCGCCACCCGTGTCACCGACTCCCCATTCCCCAATCTGACCACCGCCGCCAACAGGCACGCTTGCTGGCGCCATTCCACAAAGCTGATGCCCGTCTGCTGGCGAAACAAGCGGGTGAAGGTGCGGCGGCTCATGCCGAGGCGTTGGGTCATGTCGTCGATGCTGGTTTCCAGTGATGGCTGTTCCAGCAGGTGGCGGCAGATGTCGGCCAGCCGGGGGTCGTTGGGAAGTGGGGCGTTGAGTGACAGGGGGCGCATGTCGGCTATTTCGTCGAGCAGCAAGGTCATCAGGCGGCCGTGCAGATGGTCCTTTTCGTACAGCGCCGGTACATCGATGGCGCGGCTCAGCAGTTCGCGCAGCAGCGTTGATACGCCGAACACCTGGCACTGCGCGGGCAGGTTGAGGCGGGTTGCGGCGTGGGTGCGGATGTAGGTGTTGAGCATGGTCACCGGGCCGCTCATGCTCATTTCGTGGGGCACGCCCGCCGGGACCCAGATGGCACGGTGGGGTGGCACCACCCAGTTGCCCTGTTGGGTGAAGACGGTGATCACGCCGCAGGCGGCGTAGGCGAATTGCCCGCGCCGATGGGTATGCAACGCAAAGTGCTGGCCGTCGGCATAGTCGTTGGCCGTGACCACGGCGTCGCGGGGGGTGTTTTCGTAAGGGTCGATGTCAGTTTCGCGCATGGCCCGAATTTAATGATTTATGACCTGATAGTGCAAGCGAGCCAGCTCACCTATTGCGCATAGTTGCGCCTTGGCTGACGCACACAGGAATCAGAACACTATGCAAAAGAAACACTTGGCCCTGGCCGTGTTGGTGACGGCTGTCTGGGGGCTGAATTTTCCGATTACCAAGCTCGGGCTGGCGGGGATCGATCCGCTGTTGCTGACCGCCCTGCGCTTTACGCTGGCGGCGTTGCCGTGGGTGTTTTTTGTGCGGCGTCCGGCGGTGGCGATGAAGTGGCTGGTGGCCTATGGCTTGATCTTCGGGGTGGCGATGTGGGCCTTGATCAACCTGGGGATTGAATGGGGTGTGCCGCCAGGTACGGCAGCCTTGTTGATCCAGTTCAGTGCCTTTTTTACCCTGGGTTGGGGAGTGTTGTTGTTTCGCGAGCAACTGAGCGTCGGCCAGATCCTCGGAGTGGGGCTGGCGGCTGTAGGACTGATCGGCATTATCGCCGGCAGTCCGGGCGAGGCGACAACCCTGGGTTACGGCCTGCTGCTGGTAAGTGCGTTCAGTTGGAGTGTGGGCAACGTCATCATCAAGCAATCGAAGGTGCGCGAGATGTTTGCCTTTGTGGTGTGGGCCAGTCTGTTCCCGCCGCTGCCCTTGCTGCTGCTGACGTGGCTGGCCCATGGATCGGCGCCGTTCACTGCGCTGGTCACCCATATGGAGTGGTTGACGGTGTTCTCGCTGTTGTTCCAGGTGTATGCGGCCACGCACTTTTGTTACTGGGGCTGGAACCTGCTGCTGCGCGAGTACCCGGTCTCCAAGGTGGCGCCGTTGTCGCTGCTGATCCCGGTGTTTGGCGTCACCGGTTCCATGCTGTTGCTGGGGCATCGGGTCGATCTCAACGAGGGGATCTCGATTGCGCTGATTTTGTCTGCATTGGCCGTGGGGCTGGTGAAATCGCGCCCGGCGGGGACGTCATCTGCCGCTTGATGCCGAGGGCGGCGGGCGCCAGATGGCACTTAGCCATATTTCTAATTGACACCCCCCTCCCCGTCCTTTAAAACCCCATGCATTCGCTGCGGGAAACCTGCCCCCAACAGCACCCGCCGTTTTTTATCGAGACATGGATGTCGAAGAACCCCCCGCTTTTTAATCGTCGTCGCTATTTGCTCGCGTTTTTTATCGTGTTGCTAGCGGTGCTCGACCCCTTCGGCCTGGCCAGTTCCAGTGACAAGGCATCCGCCCAGTGGCTCAACCGGATGTTCTCCAGCAATTACCCCGGCACCGGCCAGCAACATATCACCGTGGTGTTGATCGACGACGCCTACCTGATGCGCAACAACACCTCGTGGCCGATGCCGTATAGCGAGCAGAGCAAGTTGTTCAAGCGCTTGCTGGCCTACAAACCCAAGGCGGTGTTTGTGGATTTGCTGTACAGCCACGATCACTCCCTGGGCGATCCGACGCGGGGCAGTCAGCTGTTGGCGAATGTGTTCGAGCGCTATCAGCGCCGGGGCATTCCCCTGCTGCTGGCCAATACCGGGGTGACGCGGGGCGAGAATGGGCAGGCCAATACCCTCGAGCAGTTTGCCGCGTTCAGCCAGCCGGGGCTGGTGGTGTGGGACGGTGTGGACGACAAGTACCCGCTGGCGATGCCGACCGCACTGGGGGTGATGGAAACCCCGGCCCTGGCCCTGTACCGCCAATTCTGCAAGGGCCAGCCGTGTGCCAGCCAACTGCCCCGGGATGCTAAAGCCGCGGCGCAGCTACAGCCGATCGCCGTGCAGTGGGGCTTGAAGCTGGCGCCGCAGCAGGCGCAGATCGCGGATATCCGGCACTGCGCACCACCGCGCAACTTTGTGCTGGATTGGGTGGCGCAATTTTTCCAGGCAGTGTTCTGGAAACTCGACGACTCCGCCCAGGCCCGTTGCCCGTATAGCCTGACGTTGTCAGCCAGCGACCTGGAGGTCAGCTCGCCGGAAGACCAGGCGTTGGTGGCCGGCTTGCTGCGCGACCGACTGGTGATGGTCGGGGCCAGCATCACCTCCACCGGCGACGTGGTGCAATCACCCGTGCATGGCCTGATTCCTGGGGTTTACCTGCATGCCATGGCCTTGGACAACCTGATCAACAAGGGCATGGATTACGAGCGCGAGCCGGCCAATTTCCCCGGTTGGAACCTGCACTGGGTGGACGTGCTGGAGCTTGGGCTGCTGGCGCTGATTATCGTGCTCAAGGCCCTGCATGCCCGGCGCCTGGCCGGCTTGCCCACCTGGACGCGCTGGCAGGATCAAGAGAGTCGCTTTTTTACCTCGCCCTACCCGTCGTGGGGCGTGGTGATGCTGGTGCTGCTGATTGTGTGCGGGGTGCTGTATCTGAACCACATCACCCTGGTCAACGTGCTGGGTATTGTTTTGCTGTCATTGGCGCTGTTCAGCGAGCGGATCGAAGCTTTCTTCGACCGTGGCCGCTGAGGGTGCCGCCATGTCGTCTCACTCAAGGAAACCAAGGATGAACAGAATCCTCATCGTGTTACTCGCCGCGCTCTACAGCCAGGGTGTGCTGGCCGAAACCCACGTCATCAAGGAATTCCTGGCCGACCCGGTGGAGGTGGTGGACGAGCAGGGCAAGCTGCTGCGGGAAATCGCCCGTAAAGACACACCCAAGCAACCCGTTCAGGTGTTGCAACTCAACAAGGAGCTGGAGTTGGTCCTGGTGGAGCTGGCTGGGCAGAAAGTCTGGCTGGACACCAGGGACCTGCGAATCGACCCGCCCCTGAATGTCACAAAGCTGCCGTGCCAGCTCATGCCCCAAAGCCTGGCCAAGGACAGTAACAACAAGTCCACCCTCGGCTACGGCGCCGGCTGCAATCAATAAGGGAGTATCGCGGTGAAGGGATATCTATTGCTGGCCAGTGCATTGCTCAGCGGCTGCGCCACCTTGAAGGGTGCAGACCAGGCGTTTCTGAACCTGGTGGGGCCGTCGACCCAGTCGCGCGTCGAAGGCCACTATGTGGACAACGCTGACGTGCGCCAGTACTACAAGCTCGACCCGCAGCGCGCGGGCCAGCAGCGCTTGAGTTACGACGGGCGCACCGTGCCTGCGGCCGAGGCGCGCCAGCAGAACCTGGTGGATATCCCGATGTTGCAGGTGTACTTGCAGGGCATCGTCACGCGCCTGTCCAAGGGCTGGCCGGGGCAGTTGCCGCTGTTGCAGGTGAAGATCACCGACAGTTACAGCTTCGGACCGTCGGCGGACCCGTACGGCAATATCTTCGTGCCCCTGGGCATGCTGGAGAACGTCGGCAGCGAAGACGAAATCGCCGCCATGCTCGGCCATGAAATGAGCCACGTGCTGCTGCACCACCATGATCGTGCCGCTGCCTTCCAACAGCAGAAGGACATGTTCACCACCGTGGCCTCCACCGTGGCCCTGGCAACCGTGGCGGCCAACACCGGGGTGGACCGCAGTTCGGGCACCATGAAACTGTTCAGCAAGGACCCGGCCGGCACGCAAAAAACCATCGGCAATACCGTGTTGTATACCTCGCTGGCCAACAGTTTTTCCGACAACGTCTGGAGTACTGCCTGGGGCCGCAGCCAGGAAGACCAGGCAGATTTGCTCGGCACCGACCTGATGATCCGGGCCGGCTACGCGCCCCGTGCGGCCACCCACAGCCTGGAGCGCCTGAATGATTTCCAGGGCAAGCAAAAGCCGCTGCTGACGGGCTTTCTCACCGCCCGCAAGGACGCGATGCAAGATTCATTGCAGCAGTTCAACCTCGACCGCTTTACCAAGGAGCTGGACGTGCTGGTCAAGGACGGCCTGACCAATACCATCACCGCCACCACCGATTACTTCAACCGCTCCCACATGTCCGCCATCGACCGGGACACCGAGCTGCGCCAATACCTGCAACGCGAGTACCGCAAGGAGCGCCGCGCCCGGGTCAACACCACGAGCTGGCCGAAGGTGCGTGACGCCGCGCCTGTGGCCAAGGCCATGCAGGGTTACAAGGACGCCTACGCCGCCACCGCCGCCCTGGCCAAAAACAAGGTGCCCGAGGCCGATGCGTTTATCCGGCGCGCCTTGAGCTCGCCGGTCAAGGACCAGCCGAACATCCGCCGCACCGCCTACGCCGTGCGCCTGGCCCAGGGTAGAAATGCCGATGCCCTCAAAGAATTGCAGGCGATCAAGGACTGGTCCCTGGCCGGGCCTTCGACCTATGACTTGATGATCAGCTACTACCTCAAGCGCGGCGACGGCAAGGCCGCCCTGGCCATGATCGACACGGCCGAGCGTCACCTGGGTTCGGAGGAGCTGTTTATCACCGAGAAGCTATTGGCCAACCAGCAACTGCAGAACACCCAGCAGGTGCAAAGCGTGTTGCGCAAATGCGGGCAGTACCCGGCGCGCAAGGCCAACTGCCAGAAGTTGGCGCAGGTCAAGGCGTAGGGTTTAGGCAGCCATAAAAAAAACCCCGACAAGTCGGGGTTTTTTATTGCCTGGTATCAGGCACGACGCACGATCTTAGAACACGTTGATCGGGTAGTCGGCGAACAGGCGGATTTCGTTACCACCAACGTTGTAGTTGTTGGCGTTGGTCGAAACACGCAACCAGGAGGCACGGGCACGCAGGCTCAGGTCTTTAGCCGGGCCGCTCTGTACTACGTACTTGAACTGGTTGAAGATTTCACGCTCGGTGCCATCGCCACGGTTGCTACCGTCGTCGATGTTGGTGCCACGCACGTAAGCGATGTTGTAGGTCAGGCCCGGTACGCCGAAGGTGCTGAAGTCAATGCCGTAGCCGACCTGCCAGGAGCGCTCGTCTTTACCGTTGAAGTCAGACCAGTAGGAGTTGGCCAGCAGGATGGTGTTACCACCGTCGCCGATACCACTACCCCTGGTGTTGTTACGGTAGCCGCCGTACATGTAGCCGGTATCACCGGTGCTGCGCTGGTGAGCCAGGGTCAGGCTGTGCGGACCGAAGGCCCAAGTGGCGCCCAGGCTCCAGATTTTGTTGTCGCGGGCGTCAGCATCACCTTGGGTCAGCTGGGCGAAGCTCTTGTCCAGCTTGGTCTTGTAGCCGTTGAAGTCAAAAGTCAGCGACTGCTCTTGTGGCAGGGCCAGCACGTAGTTGACGTTGACGTATTGCTTCTTCAGCACGTCTTCCATGTCGGATGCGTACAGCGCGGCCGACAGGCTTTCGGTGAATTTGTAGCTACCGCCCAGGTAGGCGATGTTTTTCAGGTTGCCGCTGTCGGTGCCTTCGGCGCCTTTTTGGGCTTCCTTGGTGAAGTAACCACCTTGCAGCTCCAGACCCTTGATCTCTTTGGAGACGATCGAGGTACCGGTGTAGGTTTCCGACAACAGACGGGAGTTGTCGTACTGCAGGACCGGCACGGCTGGCATCTGGTCACCGTACTTCAGCACAGTGTTGGAGATGCGTGCCTTGACGGCTGCGCCGCCCTTGGCCAGGTCGTGTGGTGCTGCGCCGCTGTCGCCTTGCTTGAAGAAGTTGATGCCGCCAGCGCCGCTGCGACCTTTACCACCGTCCAGACGGATGGCGTATTGGCCGATCACGTCCACACCCACACCAACGGTGCCTTGGGTGAAGCCGGACTCGAACTTACCGATGAAGCCTTGGCCCCACTCGGCTTTATCTTTACCACCGTCTTTGTAGTCGCGGCTGATATACGCATTACGCGCCGCGATGTTCAAGTGGCTGTCTTCCACGAAGCCTTTGGATTGCTCCTGGTCGTTTGCCATTGCCTGAGTAGCGCTCAAAATCCCCAGAGCAATCAGACCCATCCGTTTATTCAACATTTTTTTATTCCTTATTACTGGTTGAGTACGCGCTGTGACACCTGGCTCCATTTGGCTTTTTTGGTATCGACTTTCCCCGGATAAAAAAAGGCCCGCGGACGACCGAATATGCCGCGGGCCTTTTTTATAGAGAAGTCATGGCGGTTAGCCACAGGCGTTGAGGCGAATCCTATCCGCGCCCTGAACCGCGTGTCAATTTAGTGAATCGTCTGTATTTAGGCAAAAAAAGTCTAAGCGATATTATTTAGCCATTATTTACGCGATATATACGCTCGGCCAATTCATCGTGTGAATAAGCCGCTGGTGGGTAACGCATTTTCCATTGATGCGTAAAATTCCCTCGAAAACACATTTTGTAACAAATGCCCGAGCAGGCAGCGTAAGAATAAATCACGCGCGCAAATAGCAAGCATTATCATTCGCGCATTATTTACCCTCCCTCTTACGGATGCGCCCCTAGATGCCTGCCTCTCGCCTGACGCCCATGACCCTTGGGCTTTCTGCACTGCTGTGCGCCGGATTTGCCTGCGCCGCGACCACCCTGCCCGCCACCGCCATCAGCGCCGAAGCTGACGAAGACGACCCACGCGTCAAAGACACCAACACCGCCACGCGCACAAGTACGCCGGTGCGCTACGTGCCCCAGGCGATCGACTCGGTAAAGACCGAGAACCTGCGCGCCTACGGCACCAACGACCTGGGCCAGGCGTTGAGTGGCATCCCCAACGTCAGCAGCGGCGCCGACACACGCTTCGACAGCTTGCGCATCCGCGGCTTCGAGGCCAGCAGCGACTTCTACCTCGATGGCATCCGCGACGACAGCCAATACGTGCGCGACCTGCACAACATCGAGCGCATCGATGTGCTCAAGGGCCCCGCCGCGGTGTTGTACGGCCGTGGTGGCCAAGGCGGGATCGTCAACCGCGTCAGCAAGCTGCCCCAGGCCGGGCGCACCTCCAGCGTCGAGGCCCAGGGCGGCACGAACGGGCTGCGCAGCCTGTACACCGACTTGAGCGCCGATCCGACCGAAAACATCAGCCTGCGCCTGAACATGGGTAACGAAGACACCGATAGCTTTCGCGATGGCATCAGCGGCAACCGTAAATTATTCGCCCCGTCGATGAGCTGGCAACTGACCCCGCAACTGAACTGGCTGGTGCAATACGAATACAGCCGCTACGACCGCACCCCGGACCGGGGCATCCCTGGCGTGCGCGGGCGCCCGGCCGATGTGAGCCGCGACACTACCTACGGCGACCCACGGGACTATATCGACGACACCACCCAGTCCCTGCGCTCCAAGCTCGCCTATGAACTCAACGACAGCTGGCAACTGCGTCACACCCTGGGTGTGTTCAAGCTCGACAGTGATTTCGACAACACCTACCTGACCGGCTACGACCCCAAGACCAACACCGTCGGGCGCCAGCGCTGGCAGCAGGACCTGACGACGCGCAACGTATTCAATAACGTCGAGCTCGAAGGGGGCTTCAATACCTTTGGCCTGGAACACCGCCTGCTGACCGGCGTGGAGCTGGGCAGCCAGCGCCGTGATCCGAAGTTGTACAGCGCGGTAACGGCAACAGTGCCCGGCCTCGATCTGAACCACCCCAACCGGCACCTGAGCCATACCGGGCCGATGAGGATCTCCAGCAACAACCACACCGAAGTCGAAAGCCAGGGGCTGTATGTGCAGGACCAACTGCGCCTGAACGATCAGTGGCAAGTACTCGCCGGTTTGCGCTACGACCGTTTTGAAGTAGAAACCACCAATAAGATCACCAATATCCGGCAACCCGTCGACAGCCACAACACCAGCCCACGGCTGGGCGTGGTGTGGACGCCGGTGGAGAACCATTCGTTCTACGCGTCGTGGAGCAAGACGTTTTCCCCCACCGGCGGTGGCCTGATCGGCATCACCCCGAATGCAACGGGCAATGCCAATGACCTGAGCCCCGAGCTGACCAAACAAAAGGAAATCGGGGTCAAGAGCGACTGGCTCGACGACCGCTTGAGCACCACCCTCGCCGTGTATGAACTGGAACTGTACAACCGCCGCACCCGCGACCCGGAGAACCCGCTGATCACCCTGCTCAGCGGAATCCAGCGCTCCCGTGGTATCGAGCTGACCACCACCGGCAAAATCGTCGGCAACTGGTATGTGCGCGGTGGCGTCGGCGTGCAGGATGCCAAGGTGGTGAAGGACAACAATGGCTTTGAAGGCAAGCGTATCAGCGACGTGGCCAAGCGCAACGCCAGCCTGTTCGTCACCTGGAAACCGGAGATGGGCTGGTACGCCGAAACCGGCCTGACCCTGGTGGGTGATCGTTATGCCGATAACGCCAACACCGTGGTGTTGCCGGGCTATGGCCGCTGGGACGCCCTGGCCGGGTTCCGGCACAAGGACTGGGATGTGAAGGCGGCGCTGAACAACATCAGCGACAAGACGTACTACGCGTCGGCGACCAGCGCCAACCAGATCCAGTTTGGCGACCCGCGCAGCCTGGTGGTGACGGGGACGTACAACTTCTAAGCCACATGCAGTTCCTGTGGGAGCGGGCTTGCCCGCGATAGCGGTGTATCAGTCACATATGCATCAACTGACACACTGCTATCGCGGGCAAGCCCTCTCCCTCATTTGGATATCAGTGTCAGTCAGTCCTGGATCAATTCGCACAGCACCTGCACTTCATCCTCACTGAACAACCCCAGCGGGTAGCGCTCACTCATCACCCTACGTGGATCCCCCTGCCGGATCCGGCGCGAGCCGTTTGCCTTCAACCAAAGTGCCAGCGTGTGAATCGCGTCACCTCGCACGACCGAAGGATGGGGCGCGCGTGTATAGACCAGGTTGATATCGGCGTTCATTTCAGCGCTCTCTCCTACTGCTTGAGCGGCTAACTTACTCAAGGTTTATGACAGAACTGCGCAGTCACAAACCCCGATCACTGTCACAACGCCGATACAAGAGCTGTGCCAAAGCGTCCGGTTTATAGGCCTGCGGACACAAAAAAGCCCACGACCCCGACGGGCCATGGGCTTGCTGTTATTACCCGGCGCACTTGCCGGCAATCAGCCGAGGTGCAGCGAAATTGCCTGTTACAACTGCACTCAGTTTTTGTGCGGCGCGGGCTGTTGTTGGGTCAGGCAATGGATATTGCCGCCACCCAGTAACAGTTCACGGCCCGGCACCATCACCACTTCATGCTGCGGGAACAGGCCCTGGAGGATTTCCTGGGCGCGCCTGTCCAGCGGGTCATCAAAACTCGGCGCGATAATGCCGCCGTTGACGATCAGAAAGTTGACGTAGGAACCGGCCAGACGCACGGTCGGATTACGCTCCTGGGAGCCGTCCACCGGGTCGACACCGGCGCATTCTTCCTCAGTGGCGTACAACGGCCCCGGGATCGGCATTTTATGCACGATAAACGCGCGGCCCTTGGCGTCGGTGCTGTTTTGCAGCACGTCCATGGCAGCATGGCAGCGTGCATAGTTCGGGTCTTGCGGATCGTCCGTCCAGGCCAGCAACACTTCACCCGGGCGCACGTAGCAGCAGAAGTTATCCACATGGCCGTCGGTTTCGTCGTTGAACAGACCGTCGGGCAGCCAGATGATCTTATCCACAGCCAGGTTGGCGCTCAGGACCGCTTCGATCTCTTCGCGGCCCAGATGGGGGTTGCGATTGCGATTGAGCAGGCATTCCTCGGTAGTGATCAGGGTGCCTTCACCGTCGACGTGAATCGAACCGCCTTCGAGCACAAAACCCTCGGTGCGATAACGCGGGCTGCGCTCGATCTCGAGGATCTTGCCGCCCACCTGGGAGTCGCGGTTCCACGGCGCATACAGGCCACCGTCAAACCCGCCCCAGGCATTGAAGTCCCAATTCACGCCACGGACTTCGCCGTGGTCATTGATCACGAAGGTCGGCCCGCTGTCGCGTACCCACGCATCGTCGCTGGACATCTCCACCACCCGGATATTCGGCACATCCAGGCGCGCCCGGGCGTTTTCGTACTGACCGGCGGAAACCGCAACCGTCACCGGCTCAAAACGCGCAATGGCCTTGGCCACTGCCACGTGGGCCGCCTGCGCCGGTTTGCCGCCCAGGCGCCAGTTGTCCGGGCGCTCGGGCCAGATCATCCAGGTCTGGGTCTGGGGTGCCCACTCGGCTGGCATATAGAAGCCGTCAGCGCGAGGCGTGCTGTGCAAAGTGGTCATGGCGATCAGGACTCCAGGGAACCGTCGAGGGTCTTGAGCGCGCCGTACAGGTTCGGCCGGCGGTCACGGAACGAGCCCCACGCGCTGCGGATGTGCTCCAGCTCATCGAGGTCGAAGCTGTGCACCAGGATGCCTTCTTCGGTTTCGTTGAGCTCTTCGACTTTTTCGCCGAACTGGTTGGCAATGAACGACGAGCCGTAGAAGTCGATGTCGTAGCCGTCCTGCTCTTCGTTGCCGATGCGGTTGCTGGCGATCAGCGGCATCAGGTTGGCGCCGGCATGGCCTTGTTGCACGCGCTGCCAGTGGTCACGGGACGAGATGGTCTTGTCGTGTGGCTCGCTGCCGATGGCGGTCGGGTAGAACAGGATCTCCGCGCCTTGCAACGCCATGCTGCGGGCGCATTCCGGGAACCACTGGTCCCAGCAGATGCCCACGCCGATTTTCGCGTAGCGGGTGTTCCACACTTTGAAGCCGGTATCGCCCGGGTTGAAGTAGTACTTTTCGTGGTAGCCAGGGCCGTCCGGGATGTGGCTTTTACGATAAATCCCGAGGTTGGAGCCGTCCGCGTCGATGATCGCGATGCTGTTGAACCGCGCACGACCGGCCAGCTCGAAGAAGCTGATCGGCAGGACCACTTGCAGTTCCTTGGCGATTTTCTGGAAGTGCTTGATGGCCACGTTTTCTGCAACCGGGGTTGCCAGTTGCAGATAGTCCGGGTTTGGCTTCTGGCAGAAATACGGGCTTTCGAACAGTT
This sequence comes from Pseudomonas sp. WS 5021, assembly GCF_012985535.1. Lineage (NCBI taxonomy): Bacteria > Pseudomonadati > Pseudomonadota > Gammaproteobacteria > Pseudomonadales > Pseudomonadaceae > Pseudomonas > Pseudomonas sp. WS 5021. The sequence continues at coordinate 293,504 of NZ_JAAQWP010000006.1, forward strand.
CCTGGATCAGGATGATCTGCGCGCCTTTGGCTGCGGCCTCACGGACCAGCTTTTCAGCGGTCTCGATATTGGCTTCGAGGTCCCAGGAACAAGCCATCTGGGTAGCGGCGACGGTAACGATACGGCTCATGAATCATCTCCTGGGCGGTGGTCAGCGGCCAGGATAACCGGGGCCGATGACAGAAAGGGGAATGCTGGACGACTTTATAGCGGATAAAAATCGGCTTTTAAAGCTTGCAAACATCCAACCGTCTAAAAAACTCAAAATATTCCCGATAACAATCGGGTTAACGTCTGAAACCCCATCACCCTTGTGGGAGCGGGCTTGCTCGCGAAAGCGGTGTGTCTGTCTACAAATCTGTCACTGATACACCGCTTTCGCGAGCAAGCCCGCTCCCACAGGGGTGATCTCATTTCAACTCATAAAAGGTGTCTACAACCCTTCATCCAACACCTTCGACAACATGTCGACAAAGAAATCCACACTGCGTTTAGACGTGACCATCGGCGGCTTGATCTTGAGGATGTTCAGATAGTCCCCGGTCGGCTGCATGAAAATCCCCAGCTCACGCAAGCGATCACACAGCTTGGCGGTTTCTTGCGTCGCCGGCTCCAGGGTCTGCCGATCCCGTACCAACTCCAGCCCCAGATAGAAGCCCGAGCCATGCACCGCCCCCACCAGGGGATGGCGCTCGATCAACGCCTCCAGCCGCGCCTTGAAGTGCCCGCCGACCACCTGGGCGTTTTCCCAAAGCTTTTCTTGCTCCATCACATCCAGCACCGCCATGCCAATCCGGCAACTCACCGGGCTGCCCCCCGAGGACGAGAAGAAATACCCTTCGGCCTCCAGCGCTTCGGCGATTTCCCGGCGGGTAATCACGGCGCCAAGGGGCTGGCCGTTACCCATGCCTTTGGCCATGGTGATGATGTCCGGCACCACGCCCTGTTCTTCAAAACCCCAGAAGAAGTGGCCCATGCGGCCGTAGCCGACCTGCACTTCATCGGCGATGCACACCCCACCCTGGGCACGCACCAGGGCATACACCTGCTGCAAATAGCCCGGCGGCAGGGAGATGCCACCGGCATTGCCATACACCGGCTCGCAGATAAAACCCGCCAACTGGCGCTGGCTGGCGGCGATTTTCGCCAGGTTGTGCTCCACGCTGCGCACATAATCCGGCGCACTGTGCGGGCCACGGAATTCGCCGCGATAGGTATTGGGTGCGGTCACCGGGTGCACCCAATCCGGCCGGCTGCTCAGGGCCTGGGGGTTGTCGGCGATCGAGGTGGACACCGCATCGGCGGCCACCGACCAGCCGTGATAGGCCTCCAGCACACTGAGCATGTCGCGCCCGCCGCTGTAGGCCCAGGCCAGGCGGATCGCCAGGTCGTTGGCTTCGGTGCCACTGTTGACCAGGAACACCCGATCCATGGTCTCGGGCGCCAGCGCCAGCAGACGCTCGGAGAACTCGGCAATCGCGGCGTAATGAAAGCGCGAGTTGGTATTGAGCAGCGACCACTGCCGCGCCGCCACCTGTGCCATGCGTGGATGGCCGTGACCCAGCACCGCGACATTGTTGAGCATGTCCAGATACGAGCGGCCCTGCATGTCGATCAGATGGTTGCGCCAGCCGCGTTCGATGCGCGGCGGGTCGACGTAATAGTGCTTTTGCGAGCGCGCAAAGCTGGCGTCGCGTCGGGCCAGCAAGGCTTCTGGATCCAGCTCCGACTCGGCGTCACAGGCAAGGCCCAGCAGCGTCGCCGGCGAGGGGCACAACACCTGCCAGGCCGCAGCGCGGGACGGCGTGCAGAACAATGGCGGATCAAGGTCAACCTGGCACAGTTGCACGGTCAATGCCCCGCCCGCCTCCCCCAGGACCTGGCCCTTGAGCACCGCGGCGCCGGGTTGCAACGCATTTTTCAGGCCCAGCAGCCGTACATTCAGTTGCGCGCTATGCAGACTTAATACGCCATCGGCAGTGCTGCGCAGGATGCCGGCGAACGGCGCCTCTACGACGCTGCCCTGGGGCACATACAGTTCAACGTGCAGGGCGAACGTTTGCGGTTCGCTCGCGCAGTCGGGACGCGTGCGGGACAAGCGATACTGACCATAACGACTGGCCGCCAAGCCATGGACCGTTGCGGCCTGCTGCAATAAATGTTGGTCGATGCCAGGGGTTTCCCAGTTTCCGGCTTCGAAATGTTCACTGAGCACACCCAGGTCAATCAGCGCGAACTCGCGCCCCACCAGGCCCGGCAGCAGCGGGGCAAAGCCTTCGCTGGCCACTGGTTTGGGGGTTGCACCGACGCACGCCTGGATCGCCGCCTCCATCAACTCAAACGGCACCGAGGTGGCAACCTGGAAGATTTCCCACTCGTGCTCGGCATTCTTCAACAGGTAGGTGTTATCCGGGTCCAGGCGCTGCTGCTGTTCGCTGCTCAGCACCAGGACCGCCGCACGGGCCACGATCAGCGGCCACAGCGCCTGCAACTCCTGGGGTTGCAAAGGGGTCAACGCGTGACAGGCCCGGATCGCCGGCAGGATCGCAAACGGGTCGCCCTCGGCGTGGTGCAGCAGAGCGGCACAGGTCACCGACAAGTCCGCAATCCGCCAAGTGTGCACCAGGTCGCCGAAATCAATGACACCCTGCACTTGCCAATGCCGCTCGGCATCGCGCTGCCACACCACATTGTCGTCGGTGATATCCATATGCACGGCCTGCCAGGGCAACTGATCGACCAAGGGCCGCAGGCGCTGCTCGACCTCTACCGCGACCCGCTCCAGGGCCGCGCGCTGCGGCAGGTTGTCGAGCGTCGACAATAAATGGCTGATCAGCTCCCGGGCATGGCGCGGGTCCCATTGCAGGGTGCGCTCCAGGCCCGCGTGCGCAAAACCGGCCAATGCCTGGCTCATCTGCCCGCACAGCCGGCCAAAACCTGTGATCAACGCGCGGCCCAGATGCGGCAGGTGGGTCAGCGGCTGGCCTTCGATATAGTCCAGCAACCGCAGGTGCAAGGCCTGCCCGGCCAGCGTCACGCTCAGTAGTTGCTCGCCACCGAGGGTGCTGATGACCTTGGGCACCCGGACGCCGGCGTGTGCCTGCAAGTGCGCAAGAGCGGCGTGCTGGGCGTGCAGCTCAACGGCGGCGTACTCGCCCCGGCAGATTTTCAGGACGAAGCGGCCACGATCGCTGTCAACGCGGTAATTGAGGTCTTGCTGGCTGCCCAGGGACTGCAGGGTGCCGCTAAGGCCGTAATGCTGCTCAAGCAACTGCAAGGCTTGCTCCGCGCTGACCTGCGGGCACGGCAAACGGGTGCGATGGATCAATGTATCGAGCAGCATGTGACGGTCCCTGGTTTTTTGTTGGGCGCTTATATCGCCATTGTTAATAGGCCAGATGCAACCCCGACCCCATTGAGATTGTCTTCTTTAAAGCACGCAAGCTGGGCCAATCTGACCACCGCCCCTTGCACGCCCCATCGCAAGCCCGCAAGCTATGCCCCATTCGCTCAATGTCCGTCTAAGGAAAAGGCCTCTCGACATGCGTATTCTTGTTACCGGTGGCGCCGGTTTTATCGGTTCCGCACTGATCCGCCATTTGATTCAAAACACTGAACATGAAGTTCTCAACCTCGACAAACTGACCTACGCCGGCAATCTTGAGTCGCTGACCAGCATCGCGACCAACACCCGCTATGAGTTCGTCCAGGCCGATATCATCGACCAGGCCACCGTCAGCGCAGTGCTGGCGCGTTTCCAGCCCCAGGCCATCATGCACCTGGCGGCCGAGTCCCATGTCGACCGCTCCATCGACGGGCCGTCGGACTTTATCCAGACCAACATCGTCGGCACCTACAGCCTGCTTGAAGCCACTCGTGCCTACTGGCAACAGCTGGCAGAGCCGGCCAAGAGCGCCTTCCGCTTCCATCACATCTCCACCGACGAAGTGTATGGCGACCTGCATGGCGTGGATGACCTGTTCACCGAAACCACGCCTTACGCGCCAAGTTCGCCTTATTCCGCGAGCAAGGCGGCGTCCGACCACCTGGTCCGCGCCTGGCAGCGTACCTATGGCTTGCCGGTACTGCTGACCAACTGCTCGAACAACTACGGGCCGTTCCACTTCCCCGAGAAGTTGATCCCGCTGGTGATCCTCAATGCCTTGGCAGGCAAGCCGCTGCCGGTATATGGCGATGGCCTGCAGGTGCGCGACTGGCTGTATGTCGAAGACCACGCCCGTGCGCTGCTCAAAGTGGTCACCGAAGGTGTGGTAGGCGAGACCTACAACATCGGCGGGCACAACGAGCAGAAGAACATCGACGTGGTGCGTGGCATCTGTGCGCTGCTCGAAGAGCTGGCGCCACAGCGTCCGGCCGGCGTTGCCCAGTTCAGCGACCTGATCACCTTCGTCAAGGATCGCCCAGGCCATGACCAGCGCTACGCCATCGATGCCAGCAAGATCGAACGCGAGCTGGGTTGGGTCCCGGAAGAAACTTTCGAGACCGGCCTGCGCAAGACCGTGCAGTGGTACCTCGATAACCTGCAATGGTGCCGCCGGGTCCAGGACGGCAGTTATCAGGGCGAGCGCCTCGGCAACACCGATGCGAAGGACCTGATTGCATGATGAAGGGAATCGTACTGGCCGGTGGCTCCGGGACGCGCCTGCACCCCATTACCCTGGGGGTTTCCAAGCAGTTGCTGCCGGTGTACGACAAACCGATGATCTACTACCCGATTTCCGTGCTGATGCTCGCCGGAATCAAGGAGATCCTCGTGATCTCCACGCCCGTGGACTTGCCGCAATACCGCAACCTGCTGGGCGACGGCAGCCAGTTCGGCGTGCAGATCAGCTACGCAGAGCAGCCTTCGCCAGACGGCTTGGCGCAAGCCTTCCTGATCGGCGAAGCGTTCATCGGCAATGACCCGGTATGCCTGATCCTGGGTGACAACATTTTCCACGGCCAACACTTCAGCGAGCAACTGCGCACCGCTGCCAAACGCCCAACCGGCGCCACAGTGTTCGGCTACTGGGTCAAGGATCCGGAGCGCTTCGGGGTGATTGATTTCGATGGTGAAGGCCGCGCCCTTTCCATCGAGGAAAAACCCGCCAAGCCCAAGTCCAGCTATGCCGTGACCGGCCTGTACTTCTATGACAACGATGTGGTCAAGATCGCCAAGGCCGTCCAGCCATCGCCACGCGGCGAACTTGAAATCACCGACGTCAACAATGCCTACCTCAAGCGTGGCGACCTGCATGTCGAGCGTTTCGGCCGTGGTTTTGCCTGGCTCGATACCGGCACCCATGACAGCCTGCTGGAAGCCTCGATCTATGTTCAGACCATTGAGCATCGGCAGGGCCTGAAAGTGGCTTGCCTCGAAGAAATCGCCTACGAGAACGGTTGGATCGATCGCGACCATTTGCTTGAGCGGGCCAAATACTTCGGCAAGACAGGCTATGGCCAGTACCTGTTCACCCTCGCCGGGGAAACCAAATGACTGGGAGCGGGACACCGTTGAAAATCCTCATCACCGGCCAGCACGGCCAGGTTTCCCGTGAACTGCAACAGCGGCTCCAGGGCCTGGGTGAACTGGTCGTGCTCGGTCGCGACCAGCTCGACCTGGCCAACCCCGAGCAGATCCGCCAACAGGTACGCAGCCATCGCCCGGGGCTGATCATCAACGCGGCGGCGCATACCGCTGTCGACCAGGCCGAGAACGAGCCCGATGTAGCCTTCGCGATCAATGCCACGGCGCCCGGCATCCTCGCCGAAGAAGCCAAGGCCCTGGGCATTCCGTTGATCCACTACTCCACCGACTATGTGTTCGACGGCAGCAAGCCCGCACCCTACACCGAAGACGATGTGCCCAACCCCTTGGGTGTCTACGGCCAGAGCAAGCTGGCGGGCGAGCAGGCCATTGCGGCGGTGGGCGGTCAGTACCTGATCCTGCGTACCAGCTGGGTGTATTCGAGCCACGGCAAGAACTTCCTGCTGACCATGCAGCGCCTACTCCAGGAAAAGCCGCAGATGCGCATCGTCGCCGACCAGATCGGCGCGCCGACCTGGGCCGGGACCATCGCCAACAGCACCCGTGCCCTGATCGAGCGCTGGCAGGCCGGCCAGGCCGCAGATTGGGGTGTCTATCACCTGACGGCCCAGGGCGAGACCTCGTGGTTCGGCTTTGCCCAGGCCATTGGCGAGCACCTGCTGGCCGAAGGCAAGGCGTGCGCCGAGCTGGAAGGGATTCCCGCCAGTGACTACCCAACGCCCGCCAAGCGCCCGTTGAACTCGCGCCTGGATTGCAGCCGCCTGCAACAACAATGGCAAGTCGGCCAACCGCAGTGGCGCGAAGCATTGCGCGAGTGTCTTGCACAGCAGCACTAGGCATAATGCGCCTGTACCCTCAGGCGCAGACCTACATGACTCCACCTCTTCCACGAAGACCCCGCTGGCGCAGCCTGGCCTTGCTGGCACTGTGCCTGGCGCCGTTGCTGTGGCCGCTGGAGCATCTGGCCGAGCGCTACTATCGCAGCGAACTGGCCGGGCAGAACCGCCAGACCCTCGACCTGTACGTCGCCAACCTGCTGGGCACCCTGCATCGCTACGAAGTACTGCCGCAGATCCTTGGCGACTTGCCGGCCCTGCGTACCGCCCTGGCAGCGCCCCACGTCAGCACCAACCTGGTCGCGGCCAACCAGTTGCTCAAGGAGGTGGCAGCCCAGGCGGGCGTGGAAGTGATGTACCTGATGGACACCCGTGGCAAGACCCTGGCCGCTTCGAACTGGGACAAACAGGACAGCTTCGTCGGCCGCAACTTTTCCTTTCGACCTTATTTCAGCGAAGCCATGGCCGGGCGCCTGGGGCGCTTCTTCGGCCTGGGCACCACCTCGGCCAAGCGCGGGTATTTCTTCGCCGCTGCGGTGCGTGAAGATGAACATGTGATCGGCGTGCTGGTGGTCAAGGTCGACCTGGACCACACCGAAAGCCTCTGGGGCCAGACTCCCGAGCAATTGCTGGTCACCGACCACAACGGCGTGGTGATCCTGACCTCGCGCCCACAATGGCGTTTTCGTGCGACCCGGCCCCTGACCGAGGCCGAGCGCCAGGCGATCATCGCGATCCAGCCCTATCCGACCCGCGATCCGCAACCGCTGGTTTTCAGCTCCAGTGCCTGGCTGCGCCAATCCACCGAAATTGCCGAAACCGGCTGGAATGTGGAGATCCTTGCCCCGCGCACCTTGATCGACCGCCCGGTGCGCACAGTGGTCGCCGTCGGCGGCGCGACCTTGCTGGTGCTGATGCTGCTGCTCGGCCTGATGATGCAGCGCCGTCGTCATTACCTGGAACGCATCGCCTTTGAAGCCAAGGCCCGGCGCGAACTGGAAATGCGCGTGGCCGAACGGACCAGCGACCTCGAAGGCCTCAACCGCCGCCTGCGCCAGGAAGTGCTGGAGCGCGAAAATGCCCAGCAGGAACTGGTGCGCGCCCAGGATGACCTGGTGCAGGCGGGCAAGCTGTCGGCGCTGGGCACCATGTCGGCGAGTATCAGCCATGAACTCAACCAGCCCCTGGCCGCCATCCGCAGTTACGCAGAAAACGCCGAGATTCTCCTCGACCACCAGCGCACCGACGACGCCCGCGGCAACCTCAAGCTGATCAGCGAATTGACCGGGCGCATGGCCTCGATCATCGCCCACTTGCGCGCCTTTGCCCGCCGCGACCGGCATGCCCCGGAAAGCGTGGCCCTGCAACCGGCCCTGGACGACGCGCTGGCATTGCTGGCCAAGCGCCGGCGGGCCATGGAAGTGGAACTGATCCGCGACTTGCCAGAGGCATCCCTGTGGGTAGAGGCCGGCGAAACCCGCCTGCGCCAGGTGCTGGGCAACCTGTTGGCCAATGCCCTGGACGCCCTGACCGAAAAAGGCCCGCCGCGCAAACTGTGGCTGAGTGCCGAATCCACCGAGCAGGGCGTCAACCTGTACATCCGCGACAACGGGCCTGGGTTCTGCATGGAAGCCCTGGGTCGCGCCGGCGAGCCTTTCTACACCACCAAGACCCGCACCCAGGGCCTGGGGTTGGGCCTGGCCATCTGTGACACCCTGATGCGCGCCTTTGGCGGTGAACTGTTGTTTGCCAACCACAAGGAAGGTGGCGCACTGATAACCTTGAAACTGCGCGCCGGCGCCCCCGGCGTCAGTCTGCAACCGTCCGAGGACCGCAGTGTATGAGTATCGATAACCAGATTCAGGTGGTGTTGATCGACGATGATCCACACCTGCGTCAGGCCCTGTGCCAGACCCTGGACCTGGCCGGGCTGAAAGTCCTGCCCCTTGGCGAAGCCACCGGCCTTACGGCGCGCCTGTCGCGGGACTGGCCGGGGGTGGTGGTCAGCGACATCCGCATGCCCGGCATGGACGGCCTGGAGCTGCTCACTGAACTTCACAGCCAGGACCCGGAGCTGCCGGTGCTGCTGATCACCGGCCACGGCGATGTGCCACTGGCGGTGCAGGCCATGCGCGCCGGCGCCTATGACTTCCTCGAAAAGCCCTTCGCCAGCGACGCCCTGCTCGACAGCGTGCGCCGCGCCCTGGCCCTGCGCCGGCTGGTGCTGGACAACCGCAGCCTGCGCCTGGCCCTGAGTGATCGCCAGCAACTGAGCACGCGCCTGGTGGGGCAATCGGCGCCGATGCTGCGCCTGCGCGAGCAGATTGGCGCGCTGGCGGCGACCCGCGCCGATGTGCTGATCCTTGGTGAAACCGGCGCCGGCAAGGAAGTGGTGGCACGCGCTCTGCACGACCTGTCGAACCGTCGCACCGGGCCGTTTGTCGCCATCAACGCCGGCGCCCTGGCCGAGTCCGTGGTCGAAAGCGAGCTGTTCGGCCATGAACCGGGGGCCTTTACCGGTGCGCAGAAGCGGCGGATCGGCAAGTTCGAATTTGCCAACGGCGGCACGTTGTTCCTCGATGAAATCGAAAGCATGAGCCTGGATGTACAGGTCAAGTTGCTGCGCCTGTTGCAGGAGCGCGTGGTCGAGCGCCTGGGTGGCAATCAGCAGATCCCCCTGGATATCCGCATCATCGCCGCGACCAAGGAAGACCTGCGCCAGTCCGCCGACCAGGGCCGCTTTCGCGCAGACTTGTACTACCGCCTGAACGTTGCGCCGCTGCGCATTCCGCCCCTGCGCGAGCGTGGCGAAGATGCCCTGATGCTGTTCCAGCACTTCGCCGACGAGGCCAGCAGCCGCCACGGCCTGCCGCTGCATGAGTTGCAGCCTGGCCAACGGGCAATGCTGTTGCGCCATAACTGGCCGGGCAATGTGCGGGAGTTGCAAAACGTCGCCGAACGCTTCGCCCTCGGCCTGGAACTGGCCCTGGACAGCACACCGGACGGCCCGGCGCCGGGTGTGCCGATGTCTACCGGGGGCTTGAGCGAGCAAGTCGAGCACTTTGAAAAAGCCCTGATCGCCGCCGAGCTTGGTCGCCCCCACAGCTCCGTGCGTAGCCTGGCCGAAGCCCTCGGGGTGCCGCGCAAGACCCTGCATGACAAGTTGCGCAAGCATGGGCTGAACTTTGCCGACAGCGGCAACGCTCACACCGATGACGAGTGACCCTTTCCACCAGCCAAGAGACCACCATGAGCCGCGATAGCCGTTACCTGGAATCCATTCTGCACCATGACATCCCCCTGACCCGGGAGATGGGCCTCAAGGTGCTCGACTGGCAGGACCGGCAATTGCGCCTGCACTTACCGTTGCAGGCCAATATCAACCACAAGAGCACTATGTTTGGCGGCAGCCTGTATTGCGGCGCGGTCTTGGCCGGCTGGGGCTGGCTGCACCTACAGCTGCGCGAGGAAGGGATTGAAGACGGGCACATCGTGATTCAGGAAGGGCAGATCAGCTATCCGCTGCCTGTCACCCAGGACGCCACCGCGATTTGCCAGGCGCCGGAGGACAAGGTGTGGAAGCGGTTTTTGGCGACCTACCGGCGCCATGGCCGGGCACGGCTGGCCCTGCAGACGTGGATTGTGAATGAGGGCAGTGAAGAGCAGGCGGTGGCGTTTACCGGGCAGTACGTGTTGCACCGCTAAACCTGCAACACATAAACAATGTGGGCACAGGGCTTATGTGGGAGCGGGCTTGCTCGCTCCCACATTTTTGATCGCGGCGGTTTATGACCTTGCCAGCGCCAGCAAACGCTCGCGCCAGGCGGCCTTGGCCGGCAAGGCCAGGAAGAACGGGTTCAGCAGCGACTCGCGCGCCGGGTAGCTGAACGGCTGGCCATTCAACTCCAGCACTTCGCCACCCGCACCTTCCAGCACGCCCTGGGCCGCAGCGGTGTCCCACTGCGACGTCGGCGCCAGGCGCGGATAGCAATCGGCGCTGCCTTCGGCCAACAGGCAAAACTTCAACGAGCTGCCGATATTGGCCAGCTTCAACTGCCCCAGCCCTTGGCTCAACCCATCGAGCAAGCGCTCCTGTTCGGGGCTGGTATGGCGACGGCTGGCGACCACGGTGAACGCTTCGCCTGCGACTGGCTTCTGGCGCACCTGGATCGGCCGGGGCGCGGCATTCACGTCGGAGCGCCACGCCCCAAGGCCCGCGCCGCCGAAGTAGCAGCGGCCACTGGTGGGCATCGACACCACGCCGAACACCACCCGTCCCTGTTCGATCAAGGCGATGTTGACGGTGAATTCTTCACTGCCGCTGATAAATTCCTTGGTGCCATCCAGCGGGTCCACCAGCCACCAGCGCTGCCAACGGGCACGCACGCTCTGGTCAATGTCGGCATCTTCTTCCGACAGCACCGGGATGCTGGGGTCCAGCGCGGTGAGGCCGGCGAGAATCAGGTGGTGGGCGGCCAGGTCGGCGGCGGTGACTGGCGAATCATCGGCCTTGGCTGTCACGGCCACATCGGCGCGCCAATACGGCAGGATGACCTCGCCGGCCTGGCGAGCCAGTTCAATCACGGGGGCGATGTAGGCGTGGCCGAGGAACAATTCGCTCATGGCTGGTAGGCCCCGCGCTGGGTCAGCAGGTCCCGCACCAGGTACAGCGCGGCGAGGGCACGGCCTTCGCTGAACTGCGGGTTCTGCGCCAGTTGCGCCAGTTCGCGCAGGTTGACCCGGTCCACGCGCATCGGCTCGGGCTCGTCGCCCTCCAGGCGTTCTTCGTACAGCTCGGTGGCCAGCACCACCTGGATTTTCTGGCTCATATAGCCGGGGGACAGGGACAGCTCGGTCAAGTGCTCCAACTGCCGTGCGCCGTAGCCTGCTTCTTCCTTGAGTTCACGGTCTGCCGCCGCCAGCACATCTTCGCCCGGTTCGATCAGGCCCTTGGGCAAGGACAGTTCATACTCATCCGTGCCACCGCAGTATTCCTCCACCAGCAGCGCGTGGTCAGCGTCGATCATCGCCACGATCATCACCGCGCCATACCCTGCACCCCGGCCCACCAGGCGCTCGTAGGTCCGTTCAACGCCATTGGAAAAGCGCAACTGCACTTGCTCCACGCGGAACAAACGACTACTGGCGACAATTTCGCGGGCGAGGACGGTGGGTTTCTGGCGCATAAAGGGCTCCTTGGCGTGATCGGGTTACTATACCGTGGCTTTTCCGATTGTCTGTGTCGGATGTATTTACTTACCTGCTTGAGGGCCCACCATGCCGCCACTGCCCTGGTCTGATATCGATACCGTCTTGCTGGACATGGACGGCACCTTGCTCGACCTGCATTTCGACAACCACTTCTGGATGGAACACCTGCCCCGGCGCTATGCCGAACTGCACGGGGTGAGCCAGGCCATGGCCGAGATGGAGTTGCAGCCGCTGTTCGAGCGTAACGCTGGCCAGTTGCAATGGTATTGCCTGGATTTCTGGAGCGCCGAACTGCAGATCCCGGTGCGCGAACTCAAGCTGGAAACCGCCCACCTGATCGCCCTGCGACCGGACGCCGATACCTTTCTGGCGGCAATCAAACAGGCTGGCAAGCGCGTGATCCTGATCACCAACGCCCACCGCGACTCGCTGTCGCTGAAGCTGGAACGCATTGAGCTGGCGCCGTATTTCGAGCGGCTGATCAGCTCCCACGACTATGGCTTTGCCAAGGAAAACCCGCAGTTCTGGGACGCCCTGCAAGCGGATATCGATTTTGACCCGGCGCGCAGCCTGTTTATCGACGACACCTTGCCGATTCTGCGCAGTGCGCGGGATTTCGGGGTGGGGCATTTGCTGGCGGTCAAACAGCCGGACAGCCGCAAAGGGCCCAAGGATACGGCGGAGTTCGATGCGGTCGGGGATTACCGGGAATTGATTGTCGGGCTCTAAAACTATATGTAACACCCCTGTGGGAGCGGGCTTGCCCGCGATTGCGGTGGGTCAGAGCTAGATCTGCTGACTGACACACCGCAATCGCGGGCAAGCCCGCTCCCACATTATTTAGTTGCCTTGGGTATTACTCAGGAATACGCAGCGTCTGTCCTGGGTAGATTTTGTCCGGGTGCGACAACAGCGGCTTGTTGGCCTCGAAGATTTTGTTGTACTTGTTGGCGTCGCCGTACTCAATTTTGGCGATCGCGCTCAAAGTGTCGCCCTTTTTCACCACGACAAAGCGGGCAGCCGCAACAACAGGGCCCGACACGGTGATTTTATCTTCCACGGTAGCCACGCCAGCAATATTGCCCAGCGCCAGCAGAATCTTCTCTTTCTCCTCCTGGGTGGCGACTTCACCGGTCACCGTCACCTTGTCGCCATCCACGGTGGTCTGCACATTCGGGTTACCCAGGCCGACCTTGGCAACGTGATCCTTCAACTGCTCACTCGCGTTCGCATTACCCGGCGTCAACAGATCAACGATTTTCTCGCCGGCTTCTTTGATAAAGCTAAAAAGACTCATAGTGCGCTCTCCTTGGGATTAGGTTTCCAGATGCCAAAGACTAGACCAGTCTTACAGACCTTGGTTCCAGCCCGACCAATGACGCAAACGCGCTAGAATCCCCCCGCTATTGGAATAAGAGCCCCGGAGCGAAGATGGACATCAAACAGCTGAAATTCCTCATCGCCCTCGACGAAACCCGTCACTTCGGCCAGGCAGCCGCGCGCTGCCACATTACCCAGCCGACCCTGTCGATGCGCCTGCGCAGCCTGGAAGAAGAGCTAGAGCTGCCGCTGGTCAACCGCGGCCAGCGTTTCGAGGGCTTTACCGCCCCCGGCGAGCGGGTGCTGGCCTGGGCGCGGACGGTGCTGGCAGCCTACGACGGCCTGCAGGCCGAAGCCGCCGCCTGCCGGGGCAACCTGGTGGGGACACTGCGCCTGGGCGTGGTGCCGCTGTCGAGCTTTGATCCGCTGGCCTTGATGCAACAACTGCACAAGCAACACCCCAGCCTGCGATTTGAGTTATCAGCGTTGAGTTCCGAACAAATCCTCGAGCAACTGGCGAGCAATCGCCTGGACCTGGGCGTGTCCTACCTCGAGCGCCTGGACGCCGAGCGCTTTGACTCCCTGGCCCTGGAAGAAACCCGCATGGGCCTGCTGTACGACCAACGGTTCTTCAGCTTCGGCGAAAAGCCCCTGAGCTGGGAGGCGCTGATCGAACTGCCCCTGGGCATGCTCACCAGTGGCATGCACTTTCGCCAGTCCATCGACCATAACTTCCACAGCCGGGGCCTGACGCCGCGACCTCTGCTGCAAACCGATGCCGTCCATCAGTTGCTGCAGGCCGTGCACGGCGGCCTGTGTTGTGCGGTGATGCCGCTGGATGGCGGCCTCGACGCGCTGACCGAACACCTGCGCCTGCAACCCATCGAAAACGCGCAAACCCTGGCCAAGCTGGGGCTGATCATGCGCCGCAGCGCGCCGCGCTCGGCGTTGGCCGAGGCGTGTTTCGCGCTTTATCAGTAATCGCTGGCAAAGCCTTGATCGACGTCATCTATCGGTAGATCAGTACTGACGATTAGACGCGACCCTTTGTCGCGCCTAGTCTTCACTCTGAACACTTCGCCGGTGACTAGACTTGATGAACGCCCAGCGCCCAGCATGCGCGGCGCCCGCCCTGACAACGCCCGCGCCTGCCGCCAGCCAGAGTTATCAATACTGCAACCTCGACCATACGGAATCGGCCAGCACCGCGCTGGCCGAGGAAGTCGCGTTGGCGATTGCCTATAACGACATCAACCAGGCGGTAATGCTGGTGACGCCCACCGATCTTGAAGACTTTATCGTCGGCTTCAGCCTGGGCAGCGGCATCATCAGCGACATCAGCGATATCTATGACCTGCAACTGAGCGGCGCAGGCTCGGCCCAGTACGCCCAGGTGCAGATCTGCAGCCGCGCCTTCTGGAACCTCAAGCAACAGCGCCGGCAACTGGCCGGCACCAGCGGCTGCGGCCTGTGTGGCGTGCAAGCCCTGGAGCAGGCGCTGCCGGACCTTCAGGTGCTGCCGGGCGCACCGCTGCCGCCTGCTGCCTGGCTGGAGGGCTTGCGCCAGCGCATCAGTGCCTTTCAGCCGCTGGGCCAGTACAGCGGCGCGGTGCATGCGGCGGTGTTCATGGATAACCAGGGCGAACTGCTGCTGGGCCGCGAAGATATCGGCCGCCATAACGCCCTCGACAAACTGATCGGCGCCCTGGTCCGCCAGCGCATCCCGACCGCAGGCGGCGTGGCAATTGTCACCAGCCGTTGCAGTCTCGAATTGATCCAGAAAGTCCTGCGCGCGGGCATCCAGACCCTGGTCAGCCTGTCATCGCCCACCGGCCTGGCCCTGCAATGGGCGCGCCGGCATAACCTCAATCTCATCCACCTGCCGCAAAAAAGCGCGCCGCGGGTCTACAGCCCTGCGATGGAGTACCAGCCATGAGCAATCATCACCAAGCCGACCAAACCCCGACCCCGCGCTACAAGCCCTATAAAGGCCCGGCTGGCGGCTGGGGCGCGCTGATCAGCGTGGCGCAGGCGTGGCTGACCAGCGATAACGCGCTGAAAAATATCCGCATGATGCTCAAGACCAACCAGAACGGCGGCTTCGACTGCCCAGGTTGCGCCTGGGGTGACTCGCCGGAAAGCGGCATGGTCAAGTTCTGCGAGAACGGCGCCAAGGCGGTCAACTGGGAAGCCACCAAGCGCCGGGTAGATGCGGCGTTCTTCGCCAAACACAGTGTCAGCGCACTGCTGGAGCAGAGCGACTATTGGCTGGAATACCAGGGCCGCCTGACCGAGCCGATGAGCTATGACGCCCAGACCGACCGCTACAAACCCATCAGCTGGGAGTCGGCCTTCGACCTGATCGGCCAGCACCTGCGAGCCCTGCCAAGCCCGGACATGGCCGAGTTCTATACCTCGGGCCGGGCCAGCAATGAAGCGGCGTACCTGTATCAGTTGTTCGTGCGCGCCTACGGCACCAACAACTTCCCGGACTGCTCGAACATGTGCCACGAAGCCAGCGGCGTGGCCCTGGCGCAAAGCGTAGGTGTCGGCAAAGGCACTGTGACGTTTGATGATTTCGAGCACGCCGACGCGATTTTCGTCTGGGGCCAGAACCCCGGCACCAACCACCCGCGCATGCTCGAACCGCTGCGCGAAGCGGTGAAGCGCGGCGCCCAGGTGGTGTGTATCAACCCGCTCAAGGAGCGTGGCCTGGAACGTTTCCAGCACCCGCAGCACCCGCTGGAAATGCTCACCAACGGCGACAAGCCGACCAACACCGCGTATTTCCGCCCGGCGCTGGGGGGCGACATGGCGATCCTGCGCGGCATGGCCAAGTTCCTGCTGCTGTGGGAGCGCCAGGCCCAGGCCGAAGGCAAGGAGACAGTGTTCGACCACGACTTCCTCAATGAACACACGATCAATGTGCTGGATTACCTGGCCAAGATCGACGACACCTCCTGGGATGAAATCGTCGAGCAATCCGGCCTGAGCCTGGTGGAGATCGAGCAAGCGGCGCGCATGTACGCCAAAGGCAAGAACGTGATCATGTGCTGGGCGATGGGCATCACCCAGCATCGGCACTCGGTGCCGACCATCCAGGAAATCGCCAACCTGATGCTGCTGCGCGGCAACATTGGCCGCCCCGGTGCCGGCCTGTGTCCGGTGCGTGGCCACAGTAACGTGCAGGGCGACCGCACCATGGGCATCAACGAACGGCCACCCGTGGCCTTCCTGGATGCCCTGGAGCGTCGCTTCCAGCTCAAGGTACCCCGGGACAACGGGCATAACGTGGTCGAAGCGATCCACGCCATGCTCGAAGGCCGCGCCAAGGTGTTTATCGGCCTGGGTGGCAACTTCGCCCAAGCGACGCCCGACAGCCCTCGCACCTTCCAGGCCTTGAGCAACTGCGACCTGACGGTGCAGATCAGCACCAAGCTCAATCGCAGCCACCTGGCCCACGGCAAGCAGGCCTTGATCCTGCCGTGCCTGGGCCGCACCGACATCGATATCCAGGCCGATGGCCCGCAAGCGGTAACGGTGGAAGACTCGTTCAGCATGGTGCATGCCTCCAATGGCCAGTTGCAGCCGCTGTCGAAACTGATGAAGTCGGAACCGGCCATTCTCGCCGGCATCGCCGCCGCCACCCTGGGTAGCAAGCCGGTGGACTGGAACTGGCTGGTGGCCGATTACCGCCGCATCCGCGACTTGATCGCCGACACCATCCCCGGCTTCAAGGACTTCAACGAGCGTGTGCAGCACCCAGGCGGTTTCTACCTGGGCAACAGCGCCGGCGCCCGCCGCTGGAATACCCCGTCAGGCCGGGCGAATTTCCGCGCCAACATCCTGCCCAAGGACCTGGTGCATGAACGCACCCGTGCCACTGGCCAGTTGCCCGACCTGATCATGCAATCCATGCGTTCCCACGATCAGTACAACACCACCATCTACGGGCTGGATGACCGTTATCGTGGGGTCAAGGGCCAGCGCGACGTGCTGTTCGTCAACGAAGCCGACATCATCCGCCTGGGCTTCAAGCCGGGGCAGAAGGCCGATATCGTGTCGATCTGGGATGATGGCCGTGAACGCCGGGTCAAGGGTTTTACCTTGCTGGCGTTCGATATTCCGGCGGGGCAGGCAGCGGCCTATTACCCGGAGGTCAACCCGCTGGTGCCGCTGGAAAGCACCGGGGATGGTAGCCATACGCCTACCTCCAAGTTCGTGGCGATTCGCCTGGAAGCGGCAAGCGACAAGGGTTTGATCATGGCCCGAACTGCCTGATCGTCTCCATGGCTGGGAACGATCTTCACGGGCACAAAAAAGGCCGCTTTTGTATAAAAGCGGCCGTTGCGAAGTAACTAAAGACCGGCAAAAACGACTTAAGTTCCCTAGATAAAACAGTAACTTAGCTAATTGTATACAACCTGCACCACTGGTCGGAATTCGATTGTAAGAATATTCCGACAACCTCAGGATCGCGCCGTCATCCCCTTGAGGTTCACCTATGAAGTTCTCCTCGATTCTCTTGTTGTCCCTTGGCCTGGTCAGTGGCGCAGCCATGGCCGGTGGCACCACCGAAGCCGGTGTAGGCGGCGCATTGGGCGGGGTTTTAGGTTCTGTCGTCGGCCAGCAGATCGGCGGCAATACCGGTTCGGCCATTGGTGCAGCCCTGGGCGGCGCTGGCGGTAGCGCAGTAGGCGCAGACAAACGCAGCCGTGGCGAAGCAGCCATTGGCGGTGCACTGGGCGCAGCGGGCGGCAACGTGGTCGGGCGCAGTGTCGGCGGTAGCACCGGCAGCTTGATCGGCGCAGCAGCAGGCGGTGGCGCCGGCGGCGCACTGGGTAACTATATGGGCAACAAGAGCGATGACGACGACCGCCGCGATCGCGGGCGTGATAACCGTCGCTATGACCGTGATGATCATCGTGGCCGTGGGCATGCTTATGGCCATCGCAAGAACAAGCATCACTACCGTCACCGGTAAACACAGCAAACTCAATGTGGGAGCTGGCTTGCCTGCGATAGCGCAATGCCAGCAACCAATAGGTGGCCTGACACTGCGCTATCGCGGGCAAGCCCGGCTCCCACATTAGCTCTTCATTGTTTCGCAGGCCGCAGTCAGACCGCCAGGTGTTGCAGTGCTTCGCGCAGTACCTGTGGAATCGTCACCGGCTGGTTCGTCGCCCGGTCCACAAACACATGCACAAACCGCCCCGCCGCACAGGCCTCATCCTCGCCGGCCTTGAACACCGCCAACTCGTACTGCACTGAACTGTTGCCCAACTTGCCCACCCGCAGGCCGATATCGATACGGTCGGGAAAGGCAATCGAGGCAAAGTAGTCGCACGCCGAACTCACCACAAACCCCACCACTTCGCCGTCATGAATATCCAGCCCGCCCTGTTCGATCAGGTAGGTGTTCACCGCCGTGTCGAAAAAGCTGTAGTAGGTGACGTTATTCACATGCCCATACACGTCATTGTCGTGCCAGCGCGTAATGATCGGCTGGAAGTGACGGTAATCGGCACGCTGCGGCATTGAGTCAGGCATGGACAAGTCTCGTTGAAGTGAATTTACAGGTCGCTCAGATGGGTCTCGGCCCAATCCCGCACCTGGGCATACGGATATTCTTCCAGCACGCCAGATCCTGGAATCCCCCGGGCCTTGAGCTTGGTAAACAGCGGCACGCTGATCCCACATAGAAACCGCGTCAGGCGTTCCGCCCCTGGCAGGCTGCCGGTGTGCTGATGATGCCTGTGGATAAAATCCCCGCACAGCCCCTGGAAATTTTTATCCACAAGCGGTGCCAGCCCCGGTGGTGCCGGCAGATGGGCGACTTGGCCATGACACACCGAACAATGCCCGCACTGGCGCGGCGCCTCGGCATCGCCAAAGTACTCCGCCAACCGATAGCCCAGGCAGCGTTCGCTGGCAAACAACGCCAGCATCCCATGGATGCGCGCCACTTCCGTGGCTTCGTGCTGCTTGAAGCCTGTGTATAACTCTTCGCTCAAGGCCTGGGGGTCAAACCCGCTATCGAGCAGGCTGTAGACTTCGGTCATCTGCTTGCTTTCCAGCTCGATCAGGCCCTGTTCCTGGAAATAGTCCAGCGCCTTGACCACCCGGCCACGCTCGGCCTGGTGCTGTTGATAAAGCGCGTCGAAATCCACGGTAGCCCAGCTCCTGGCCCGTTTGCACACCTGGATGATCGCGGCGACAAACTGCTGCCGCTCCCCGGAAAAACGCGCCAGCAACACCTCCGGCTCCACCAGGTACTTGAAGCGATACTCGGCATAAAACGCATAGCGCGGTGCAATGACCCCCTTGAGTTCCAATTGCACCAGCAAGGTCTTGAGCGGTAGTTCGCGGATGTTGCTCAGCTCTGCCAATGACCTCAGCAGAAACTCCCATTGCCCGTCATCAGCGGCCGCCAGCAGTTCTTCCAGCACCAACCGAATGCCTTCCTGCTCCGGCGTATCGCCGTACACAAAGTTCTCCAGCACATTAAGGCTGTCGCGGTTGGCCAGCACCAGGCACTCGGAAGGCTGGCCATCGCGCCCGGCCCGGCCGATTTCCTGGCTGTAGTTCTCGATGGATTTGGGCAGGTCGAAATGCACAACGTTGCGGATGTCGCTCTTGTCGATACCCATGCCAAAGGCAATGGTGGCGACGATGCAATTGGACTGGCCGCCCATGAACCGGCGCTGGATGCCCTCGCGCTTTTCGTGGGGCAAACCTGCGTGATAGGCCTCGGCCTGGATGCCATGGCGATTCAGATGCTCGGCGATCTGCTCGGCGGTTTTCTGCAAGGTGACATAGACGATGCTCGGTTGGTTGGCCCGCTCGCCCATCCACTCCACCAGGCGCCGGCGTTTGTCTGCGCCGCTGACCGGTTCCACCAGCAGGTTGAGGTTGGGTCGATAGAAACCGGTGGTGATCACGTCTGCGGGGGCGATGGCGAACTTGGCCTGCATGTCCGCAATCACCTTGGGTGTGGCGGTGGCGGTCAACAGCAGCGCCTGGGGAATCTTGAACTGGCGCTGGTAGTCGGGGAGCTTGAGGTAGTCCGGGCGGAAATTATGGCCCCATTCGGAAATACAGTGCGCCTCATCCACCACCAATAATGAAATCGAAACGCTTTGCAAAAAGTTGCGAAAGCGCTCGTTCTTCAGGCGCTCTACGGAAATCATCAGGATCTTCAGCTCGCCGGAGCGAGCGCGGGCCATTACGTCATTGGCCTGATCACGACTTTGCGTCGAATCGATGCTGCCGGCCGAAATACCATGACGCTGCAAAAAGCCCAGTTGGTCCTGCATCAACGCCAACAGTGGCGACACCACCAGTGTCAGGTGCGGCAGCACCACGGCTGAGAGCTGGTAACAGAGGGATTTGCCAGAACCTGTGGGAAAGATCGCCGCCGCCGAACGACCGGCCAGCACGGCGCTGACAGCCGCCTCCTGGCCAGGGCGAAACTGTGGATAACCAAAGACCTGTTGGAGGGTGTCGTGCATGAGCTGTCACTCCATTGACCGCTGAACAGGCCTAAAACATAGCCCGGTATTTTCAGCGGATCGAAAAAGGTCGCGAGGAAAAGAGAGACAGGATGATACACAGGCTGCGAGGGTGAACCGACAATCTACAGACCCCCCAAAACAAATGTGGGAGCGGGCTTGCCCGCGATGGCGGTGCCCCAGTCGATACCTCTGTTGACTGTTACACCGCTATCGCGGACAAGCCCGCTCCCACATTTTCAGACCTTTGCTACCGCTCGATCAGCGGTTTTGCACACGCTCAATGGCTTTGTCATACACCGGGTTGGCCTTCTGTTCCTTGGCCAATTGGTAGTGACGCAACGCATCGGCAAACTGCCCGGCCGCTTCGTAGATCCGCGCGATGTTGTAGTAGGACCCGGCACGCACGGTGGCGGCTGTCGGGCCGCTGGCCAGGGCAATCGCCTTGCGGTTGGCCCAGATCGACTCGGCGGTGTTTCCGGCTTTCTGATAGGCCAGGCCGAGATTGCCGTAGGCTTTACCGAAGGAATTATCCAGCTCGATGGCCTGGCGGAAGTAGTCGATCGCCTGGTCCAGGTTACCGGCCTGGTAGGCCGCTTCGCCTTTGAGGTTCAGCTTTTTCGCATCACCCTGTACCGCCGAACTGACCACCACGGCATCCACGGCAACGCTGTCGTTGAGCAGGGGTTTGACTTCGTTGAGCACATCCTTGGCCTCGACCAGCACGCCGGTGAAGGTATTGATGTCCTGGAAGTCACCGCTGCCGGTCATGCGGAACACGGTCCACAAGTTACCGGTGCGATTGGTCGGCACGTAGTAAGTGCGGACCAGGGACTGGCCCATGTACACAAACACCTTGGCCTGGCTTTCGGACAGCGCCGTGGAACCGGTATCGGTGCGGTTGGAGAAGTCATGCACGGCGTACACGTAGCTTTCGCCGTAGTGTTTTTTCTGCAGGGTGATGGTTTCCGGGCCGTAGCTGTCGGTGTCATCCACATCCAGCTCGGCATCGGTGCCGGTCTTGCTGTTGAAGTAGATGTTGTTGCCGGGGAAGATCATGTGGGAGTCGAGGTCCGAAGGCGATTGCCCCCAGGTCAGCACCACACGCAGGCCGTCGAGGTTTTCCATCACCGGGCTGATGGCATAGGTCATGCCTTTGCACGGGCACTTGACCACCAGGTTGGAGTAGCCGGGCTTCTTGATGATCAGCAGGTTGTCGGCACCATCGGCAACTTCGCTGGTGAGAGTGACTTGGCCCTGGGCATTGGTGCGCCCCACCACATTCTGTGCGCCGTTGCGTTGCAACAAGACTTCGGCGTCGGCGATTTTCTGGTCCTTGACCACCGCACTGAGCACCTCGATCGGCAACTGCTCGGCCTGGACCGAAAACGCCACCGCACACAATGACATCGCCGAGGCGACACGAAGCAAACCCATGCTTAACTCCCTTTAAGTAGTGGGCGGAATCGCCCTACAAGATTTTGCGGTGAAACATACGCTGAATTCAGGGGTTTTGCCGGGATTTTATACAGAATGTGACGTGGTTTTTATCCCACCTGCGCCAGGGTGCCCCGCAGCCAAATCGCAAACTTCGGAAGCCTCCGTAGGAAATCGCCAAGCCGGGACCCATACGCTTCCCAAACTTCCTCCAACCTACACTTGACCCTCTACAGAATCAGCCAACCCTGACCGAAACTAGCGCCTTCGCCATCTGCTCGGTAAAAGTCCGTGAGCGATGCTCAGCCATCAAGCCTCTCAATGCATGTGTACACACATGAGTCATAGTCCGATGCTCTTCTTACAGTCGGCGATCTTCTTTGCCCTGATCTTGATAGGCTTGGCGCTCTTCATCAGCCGAAACAAACTGCGCCAGCAAGGCGACCATCCCTCTGACCCACTCCCGCGTGCCCCCACCATGAATCTGGCCCCCAACTTCCCCCAAGACCCTGTCATGCAGCAGCTCCTGCAATTGCTGCACGAAGAAATCGGCCTGCCCAAGCACAAGACCATCCGCCTTAAAACCTCGCTCAACTTTGACCTCGGTTGCGACGGCGCAGAAGCCAGGCAGTTTATGGAGACTCTGGAGCAGGCATTTGATCTCGACCTGGGTGACTATGATGCTTATCGTTACTTCAATCCGCCGGTATTCGATGTATTCCTGAAACACCGCGCCAAGGGCCGCGGCGAGAAGACGCCACTCACCATCGGCATGCTCTACCTGGCTATCAAGACCCATAGCTGGGATACGCAGACGCTGGAAAACCTGAGCTGAAGAGCGCTGGGGAATTAATGTGGGATGACTGGTGCACCGCTTTGTTCTCAGGCTCTTCGCCCGCAAGCCGGGTTCCTACAAAACTGTTTCGCGCACAAAAAAGCCGCCCACTAGGGGCGGCTTTTTAACAGCTACCGAATCTTACAACTTCGGACCCGCTGCCTTGATCGCGTCGCTGACTTCAAACTTCTTGAAGTTCTCGACGAACAGGCCGGCCAGGGCCTTCGCTGCTTCGTCGTAGGCAGCCTTGTCAGCCCAGGTGTTACGTGGGTTCAACAGGCCGGTCTCAACGCCCGGTACGGCCAGTGGCACGTCGAGGTTGATGGTGTCCAGGTGCTCGGTTTGCGCACCGATCAACGCGCCGCTCTGGATCGCTGCGATCACCGCACGGGTGGTCGGGATGTTGAAGCGTTTGCCAACACCGTAGCCGCCGCCGGTCCAGCCGGTGTTGACCAGGTAGACCTTGGAGCCGAAGCCACGGATGCGCTTGATCAGCAGCTCTGCGTATTCGCCAGCCGGGCGCGGGAAGAACGGCGCGCCGAAGCAGGTGGAGAAGGTCGACTTGATGCCGCTGCCCGAACCCATTTCAGTCGAGCCCACCAGTGCGGTGTAGCCGGACAGGAAGTGGTAGGCCGCCTGTTCTTCGTTGAGGATCGACACCGGTGGCAGCACGCCAGTCAGGTCGCAGGTCAGGAAGATCACTGCGTTTGGCTCGCCGCCCAGGTTCTTCTCGGAACGCTTGGCAACGTGCTCCAGCGGGTAGGCCGCACGGCTGTTCTGGGTCAGGCTGACATTGGTGTAATCGGCGTGCTTGGCATCGTCGATCACCACGTTTTCCAGGACGGCGCCGTGCTTGATGGCTTTCCAGATGACCGGCTCGTTTTTCTCGGACAGGTCGATGCACTTGGCATAGCAACCGCCTTCGATATTGAACACCACGCCCTCGCCCCAGCCGTGTTCGTCGTCACCGATCAGGTAACGGCTTTCGTCGGCGGACAGGGTGGTCTTGCCAGTGCCCGACAGACCGAAGAACAAGGTCACATCGCCTTCTTCGCCGATGTTGGCAGCGCAGTGCATTGGCAGCACGTCAGCGGCCGGCAGCAGGAAGTTCTGCACCGAGAACATGGCTTTTTTCATCTCGCCGGCGTAACGCATGCCAGCAATCAGGACTTTTTTCTGGGCGAAGTTGAGGATCACGCAACCATCGGAGTTGGTGCCGTCACGCTCAGGGACGCATTCAAAGTTGGCAACGTTGAGCACTTGCCACTCTTCACGCCCGGCCGGGTTGTACTGGGCCGGGTTGATGAACAGGCAGCGACCGAATAGGTTCTGCCAGGCAGTCTGGGTGGTCATTTTCACGGCCAGGTAATGCTCTTCGGCAGAACCTACATGCACGTGGGAAACGAAATGCTCTTGCGCGTTGTTGAAAGCCTCGACGCGAGCCCACAGGGCATCGAACTTGTCGGCCGGGAACTTGCGGTTGATCGGGCCCCAGGCAATGGCAGCCTGGGTGGACGGCTCTTCAACGATGAAACGATCGACCGGCGAACGACCGGTACGGTGACCGGTTTCTACGACCAGCGCGCCAGTATCGGCAAGCACGCCTTCACCGCGCTGCAGGGCTTCTTTGACCAGATCGTCAACACTCAGATCGGTGTATACGGCGTTATTGGCTTGCGTCATGAGGTTCCCCGTCGGCCTATGGCCGAGTGCTCCAAACGTTTTGTAGTAGAAAGTTGCGCACTACTACCGCGAAAAAAGTGGGCCGGATTATGCCAGAAAAGCCCAAAAAGAGTAGGGCCCTCCCGTCAGAACACCTCTAATCCGGCGTTTGTCAGGTGATTTACCTGTGCTTAAACGTTTTAGTGGTGGGTGCCCGAAGGGGTGTCAACGCCAGCGCCAGCGAACAATTGGCCGATATCGGCAGCGTCGAACAGGTAGCGCTGGTTGCAGAACTGGCAATCGATCTCGATTCTGCCGCCGTGCTCTACCGCCAGGTTTTGCGCATCTTCCAGGCCCAGGCTCACCAGGGCATTGCCCGAACGCTCGCGGGAACAGCTGCAGTGGAAACGCAGCGATTGCGCATCGAACAGGCGCACTTCTTCTTCGTGGTAAAGGCGGTGCAGGATGGTTTCGTTGTCCAGGCCCAGCAGCTCTTCAGCGGTCAGGGTACCGGCCAGGGCGGTCAGACCGCGCCAGCTCTCTTCGCGCTCATCCTCATCCTTGATACGGTCCGCCGGCAGCTGTTGCAACAGCAGGCCACGGGCACGCTTGCCGTCCGCGTTGAGCCAGAAGCGGGTGCCCACTTGCTGGGACATGACGAAATAGTTGGTGAAGCAGTCGGACAGGGTTTCACCGTCCAGGTCGACAATGCCCTGGTAACGCTGGCCAACGGTCGGGTCGATGGTCAACGCCAGCACGCCGTCGGGCATCAGGTCGGCCAGGGTCGCGTCCGCCGGGATCCGGTCTGCGTCATACCGGGCCAGGCCACGGATTTCGCGGTTGCTGGAGCACTCGATCATCAGCATGGGCACCGGGCCTTCGGAACGGGCCTGGAGAATCAGCAAGCCATCGAACTTCATGGTGCCCACCAGCAGCGACGCGGCGGCCATCAGTTCGCCGAGCAACTGCGCGACCGGCTCCGGATAGGGGTGCTTGGCAAGGACTTCGGCATAGCTGCGCTCCAGGGCAACCAGTTCGCCACGCGCGTCGTTGTCGTCAAAGAGGAAACGTTGGGTGAAGTCGGTATCCGGTAGATCAGTCATAGGTCTGGGTATCTGAATTGATGACAAAGTGATGACAATGTTTCTAAAATTATGCGCTTTAGCACCAATTTGGTGCGATTTTCTTCTGATAGGTGAAGAGAGTTTAGAGCGAAGAGGAAACAGTTTATGAACAATCCGGGTTTGTTCCAAGCCAAGTGGAACCTCGGGCGATTGGCCCTGTGCAATTTACTCGCTCTGGGGCTGCTGTGTTTTTGGCTATGGCCCGCGGGCCAGATGCTTTGCGTGATATTCGACGAATGGCTGTTTCATCTGCTCAACGACCCACTGGCCAGCAACCCGGCCTGGCTGCATGTATGGGCGATCGCCAGCCTGCGCCCCTTTGATGCGGTGGTCGGGGTGATCCTGCTGATGCTGCTGATTCGCGGCGAATGGGTATTCAAGACGATTGAAGTGCGCCAGGCGTTTTTCGGCTTCCTCGCGATTCTGCTGTTGCTGCTGTTTATCCGCATGCTGTTTTCCAAGCTCGCGGCGCAGATGGGCTGGCAGCACAACAGCCCGTCAATGGTGATCAGCGGGGCGGTCCACATGAGCGATTACTTTCCTGACCTGGAAAAAACCTGGGAATTGAAGGATCGCTCCAGCCAGAGCTTCCCCGGTGATCATGCTTCGGTGCTGCTGATCTGGGGGATGTTCATGAGCGTGTTTGCCAAGCGCGTTGGCCAGGTTGTGCTGATCTGGGCCCTGGCGCTGCTGTTCATGATGCCGCGCCTGGTGGCGGGTGCGCACTGGGGGCAGGACGACTATATCGGCGGTGTGCTGCTGGCGTTGTTGGCGCTGGGCTGGGGTTATTACACGCCGTTTGCGGCGAAGGTGTCGGGTTGGCTGCTGCGCGTGACCGCACCGGTATTCGGGTTGTTGCAACGAGTACCTGTGATCAATCGCTTGAGCGTGATCCGCAACGCCTGACCTGTAGGAGCCGGCTTGCCGGCGAAGAGGCCCTCGACGGCACTGCAACTGTTGCAACCGCCATTGCTGGCAAGCCAGTTCCTACAGCAGATAACCGATATTCAGTCGTCATTGCCGCTGCCGCGAAACTTGAACAGGTCGCGGCGCTGTTTCTTGCTTGGCTTGCCATCGGTGCTCATGCCCAAGGCTCCGGCCTTGCGCATGGCCGCCGCATTCTCGCGCTTGGCAATACTGGCAGGTGTCTCGGTGTACAGTGCCTGGGCTTCGGGTGCGCCACGGCGAACGACGGAAAGCGCCTCGACCAACACCGTTTTTTCATCAAACCCGACGCGGATCTGCAACTCGTCACCCACACGCGGCTCCTTGCCT
The DNA here is from genome assembly GCF_012985535.1 of Pseudomonas sp. WS 5021. Taxonomy (NCBI): domain Bacteria; kingdom Pseudomonadati; phylum Pseudomonadota; class Gammaproteobacteria; order Pseudomonadales; family Pseudomonadaceae; genus Pseudomonas; species Pseudomonas sp. WS 5021. Next base: position 320,263 of record NZ_JAAQWP010000006.1, read on the forward strand.
GGCTTGCAGCGTTCGCCACGGCAATGCACCTTGCCGCTCTCGATGGCGGCCTTGGCCAAGGCCCGGGTCTTGTAGAAACGTGCGGCCCACAGCCACTTGTCCAAACGGACTTTTTCGTCCTCTTCCTGCTTTTGAGCCACTTGAATTCCTCGCTCTGAAAAATGTCGCAACTTAACAGTCGAAGCCCTTCGACGCACAAACGCCAAGGCTCACCTAAGATACGCCAGCTGTCAGGCAGTTTCCCCTCAGCCGTGGTTTTTTGTGGCGTGAAGATATCTGTCGCCATTTGGTGAATATTCTGCGTGAATACCGCGAATTCGGCGCCAAGCGCTCGTCAACGTTCCTGGGTTGTCACAATCTGTGAGCAGTTGGACGCTAGTGTCGTGTGACGTCGAAACATTTCTGATTGCCGGTTGTTCATATTGAAGACATTTGACCATTTGACCGTTGTCGGTCTGCGTGAATGGGTGGCACTGCCCGATCTGGGAGTGGCAGGCCTGCGCGCGAAGATCGACACCGGGGCCAGTACCTCCAGCCTGCATGCCACCGAGATCGAGCCTTTTGAGCGTGACGGTGAAAAGTGGGTGCGTTTCACCGCCCATCTGGGCAGCGTGGTGCAACTGCGTCACCGGCGCTGTGAAGCGCCGCTGGTGGCGATGAAAACCATTAAAAGCTCCAACGGCCAGGCGCAGGTGCGCTACGTCATCAGCACCACCCTGGCCCTGGGTGATCGGGTATGGCGGGTGGAGTTCACCCTGGCTTGCCGCAAGACCATGCGTTACCGCCTGTTGCTAGGTTCCAAAGCCCTGATCGACGGCCAGTTGGTGGTCAACCCGGGGCTCAAGTACGTTCAAGACAAGCCGGTGTTCCCGGTCTCTACTATTGCTGCCACAGGTGTTGCATGAAGATCGCTGTGCTGTCGCGTAACCCGCGTCTGTATTCCACCCGTCGTCTGGTCGAGGCCGGCACCGAACGGGGCCATGAGATGGTGGTGATCGATACGTTGCGCGCCTATATGAACATTGCCAGTCATAAGCCGCAGATCCACTACCGGGGCAAACCACTGGAAGGCTTCGACGCGGTGATCCCGCGTATCGGTGCCTCGGTGACCTTCTACGGCTGCGCGGTACTGCGCCAGTTTGAAATGATGGGGGTGTTTCCACTCAACGAATCGGTGGCCATTGCCCGTTCCCGGGACAAGCTGCGCTCCCTGCAATTGCTCTCGCGCCGGGGCATCGGCTTGCCAGTGACTGGCTTTGCCCATTCCCCCGATGACATTCCCGACCTGATCGAGATGGTCAACGGTGCCCCATTGGTGATCAAGGTACTGGAAGGAACCCAGGGCATTGGCGTGGTGCTGTGTGAAACCGCCACGGCGGCAGAGTCGGTGATCGAGGCGTTCATGGGCCTGAAGCAGAACATCATGGTCCAGGAGTACATCAAGGAGGCCGGCGGTGCCGATATCCGCTGCTTCGTGGTGGGGGACAAGGTGATTGCGGCGATGAAACGCCAGGCCAAGCCGGGAGAATTTCGCTCCAACTTGCACCGAGGCGGCAGCGCCAGCCTGATCAAGATTACTCCGGAAGAACGCATGACCGCCCTGCGTGCAGCCAAGGTTATGGGCTTGAGTGTGGCGGGCGTGGATATCCTGCGCTCGAACCACGGGCCACTGGTGATGGAAGTGAACTCTTCACCGGGCCTGGAAGGGATTGAAACCACCACCAACAAGGATGTGGCGGGGATCATCATTCAGCATCTGGAGAAGAACAGCGGGCCGAACATGACCCGTACCAAAGGCAAGGGCTGAAATACTCCCTTTAGGGCAGCACAAACCAGTGTGGGAGCTGGCTTGCCTGCGATGACTGACTAACATTCAACATCAATGTCGACTGTTACATCTTCTCGCAGGCAAGCCATTTCCCACATTTGATTTTCGTCGTGGCTTAGACCGCATCTCTTGGCAGCATCAGCCCCAATGGCAAGCGCACTCGCGCTTCCAGCCCGCCATCGGCACGGTTACGCAGTTCGACATTGCCACCATGCATCGAAGCAATCCGCCGCACAATCGCCAGGCCCAGGCCGGTGCCTTTGCCACCACGGGCACGATCACCGCGGGTAAAGGGGTTGAAAATGCCCTCCAGCTCCGCCGGATCGATCCCGGCGCCACGGTCCATGACACTCAGCACCACATAAGGCGCATTGGTGTCACCCGACACATAGGCGGCGACTTCCACCTCGGTGCCCGCGTGATGCAAGGCGTTGCCGATCAGGTTGTTCAGCAGGCGCTTCATCGAGACCCGGCGCAACGCAAAGGGCTGGATCGGCTCCAGGCGCATGTGCACCTGCTCGCCATTCTGGTTGTAGGGCGCCACGACCTCGCGGACCAGGTCGGTCAGGTCCACCTCTTCCACCACCTCGTCACGACCATCGCGGATAAACGCCAGGAACTGGTCGAGAATCGCATCCATGTCTTCGATATCACGGACCATGTCATCGGTCAGGTCGGTATGGTTGCCCATCAACTCCAGGGACAGACGCAAACGTGTCAGCGGCGTGCGCAGGTCGTGTGAAACCCCGGCCAGCATCAGCTCACGCTCACGACCGGCCTGTTCGACATCCTCGGCCATCTGGTTGAACGCGCTGTAGACCTCGGTCATTTCGCTGGGAGTGTCGCTGATCGGCAGGCGCACGCTGCGACCCTGCCCCAATTGCCTGGCCGCAAATACCAGGCGTTTGAGTGGCTGGTTGAGCTGACGCACGAAGATCCAGGCCGACGCAGTGGAAAGCAAGCCAATGGCCAGGAACCAACCGAGCACGTTCCAGATCTTCTGACCCCGCAGCGGGTGGGGATACAACGGCACTTTCAGCCATCCATCCCCCAGGCTCGGGGCTCGCACCCACAAGGCTGGTGAAACATGCATGCGCAGCCGCACCTCAGTGTCTTCGCCCAATTCGGCCTGCATCTGGCGCTGGTAGATCTCGCTGTAGGGCCAATGCTGCTCGCCCTCCGGCACGCCCGCACCCACCACGCGAGTCAAGGTTGCCGCCTTGGCGATTTTTTCACGATTCTCCGGGTCGGCAGCCCAGTAGGCACGCAACGTCAGCGCAACACCGTGACTGTACTGGCGATCTACCAACACGTCTTCGTTCATCAGCAGGTAAACGAGGGTCAGCGCCTTGGAAAACAGCACGACGATCAGCACCAGCCAAAGGGTGCGGGAGAAGAAACTTTGCGGGAACCACAGCGGGGTTTTCATAGAAGACAGCTAGACACCTGGCAAGAGCGAGCCACGCTCGCAGAATTGCAGACGCCGGGCATCCGGCCGACCCGCTGGGATCGAACTCCGGAATACCCGCATGTGCAAATCATCGGTTACTTGGTTGCCGTGCCATCCGGCACAAACACGTAACCCACGCCCCACACTGTCTGGATATAACGCGGCTTGGACGGGTCCGGCTCGATCATCCGGCGCAGACGGGAAATCTGCACATCGATGGAACGCTCCAGGGCGTCCCATTCACGACCACGGGCCAGGTTCATCAGCTTGTCACGGGTCAGCGGTTGGCGAGCGTTCATCACCAGCGCCTTGAGTACCGCGAATTCGCCCGTGGTGAGCATGTGGACTTCTTCGCCACGCTTGAGCTCACGGGTGGCCAGCGACAGCTCGTAGTCACCAAAGGTCACGCTTTCGTCTTCGCTGCCTGGAGCGCCCGGAACCGGAGCCGCCTGGCGACGCAATACAGCCTTGACCCGCGCCATCAGCTCGTCGGGGTTGAACGGCTTGGCCAGGTAATCGTCGGCGCCCAGTTCCAGGCCTTTGATCCGGCTCAGTTCATCGCCCTTGGCGGTCAGCATGATGATCGGAATCTGGTTGTTGGTGCTGCGCAGGCGCTTGCAGGCGGTCAGGCCGTCTTCACCGGGCAACATCAGGTCGAGTACGACCAGGTTGAAGACCTCGCGCCCCAGCAGGCGGTCCATCTGCTCGGTGTTCGGCACCGCGCGGGCACGGTAGCCCTTGGAGGTGAAGAACCGCTCCAGCAGGCTGCTCAGCCCCGGATCGTCATCAACGATGAGAATTTTTTCGCCTTCAGCAGTTTGTGCAGTGCTGCTCATTGGATGCTCCTCTTATCTGGCGCGCATTATGGCTTAGCTGCCGTTATACGCACGGTACGCATTGTTAGCAGATTTTTCTCCAACCACCAGTACGCCTGCTCCTGGCGCAATCCCCCCAAGGACGGATCGCTGGTTATAATGCCGCGCCTCAGTGCCGGGCAATACCAAGGCCGGCCTGGTGTTTTTTTCATCTGCTAGTCGTGACTTTTTCGATTTCGAGGGTCAATAGGCTGCCTCTTGACCCAGGCAGCGGCGCCAGTCGGGCCGCTCAACCAGCCGCGCAGGGCCTTGTTTTGCGGGCCTGCACACTGCTTTCAAGAATTTCAGGTGGTTTTATGGACAGCATCAACAGCCGCATCGCCGAGGAACTCGGTGTACGCCCACAACAGGTCGAAGCGGCCGTCGCTCTACTGGATGAAGGCTCCACGGTGCCCTTCATCGCCCGTTACCGTAAAGAAGTGACCGGCAGCCTCGATGATATCCAGCTGCGACATCTGGAAGAACGCCTGCGCTACCTGCGAGAACTCGACGAACGGCGTGTCAGCATCCTCGCCAGCATCCAGGAGCAGGGCAAGCTGACCCCGCAACTCGAACGCGACATCAAGCTCGCCGACACCAAGACCCGCCTCGAAGACCTGTACCTGCCGTACAAGCAGAAACGCCGCACCAAGGGCCAGATCGCCCTGGAAGCCGGCCTCGGCGAACTGGCAGACGGCCTGTTCAACGACCCGTCCCTGGCCCCGGAAACCGAAGCTGCGCGCTTTGTCGATAGCGAAAAAGGCGTGGCCGACGTCAAGGCGGCCCTCGAAGGCGCCAAGTACATCCTCATGGAGCGCTTCGCCGAAGACGCCAACCTGCTGGAAAAACTGCGTAACTACCTGAAACAGGAAGCCACCCTCAGCGCCCGCGTGATTGCCGGCAAAGAGGAAGAAGGCGCCAAGTTCCGCGACTACTTCGAGCACGACGAACCGCTCAAGAGCATGCCGTCCCACCGCGCCCTCGCCATTTTCCGCGGGCGCAACGAAGGTATTCTCAGCTCCGCGCTGAAAGTCGGCGACGAACTGCCGGGCACCATGCACCCGTGCGAAGGCATGATCGGCCAACAATTCGGCATCCAGAATCAGAATCGTCCTGCGGACAAATGGCTCGGTGAAGTCGTGCGCTGGACCTGGAAGGTCAAGCTCTACACCCACCTGGAAACCGACCTGCTGGGCGAACTGCGCGACGGCGCCGAGACCGAGGCGATCAACGTATTCGCCCACAACCTGCACGACCTGCTACTCGCCGCGCCGGCCGGCCCGCGCGCGACCCTGGGCCTGGACCCGGGCCTGCGCACCGGTTGCAAGGTCGCCGTGGTCGACGCCACCGGCAAGCTGCTGGACCACGCCACCGTGTACCCGCATGTACCCCACAACAAGTGGGACCAGACCATCGCCATCCTGGCCGCCCTGTGCGCCAAGCACGCGGTAGACCTGATCGCCATCGGCAACGGCACCGCCAGCCGAGAAACCGACAAGCTGGCCCTGGAGCTGATCAAAAAATACCCAGGCATGAAAATGACCAAGGTCATGGTCTCCGAAGCGGGCGCTTCGGTGTACTCGGCGTCGGAGTTGGCCTCCAAGGAATTCCCGGACCTCGATGTGTCGATCCGTGGCGCAGTGTCCATCGCGCGCCGCCTGCAGGATCCACTGGCCGAACTGGTGAAGATCGACCCTAAATCCATCGGCGTCGGCCAGTACCAGCACGATGTGTCGCAGCTGAAACTGGCGCGCGGCCTGGATGCAGTAGTGGAAGACTGTGTGAACAAGGTCGGCGTCGACGTGAACACCGCCTCGGTCGCCTTGCTTGCGCGGATTTCCGGCCTCAACTCCACCCTGGCGCAGAATATCGTCACCCATCGTGATGAAAACGGCGCGTTCAAGACCCGAGCGGCACTGAAAAAAGTTGCACGCCTTGGCGAAAAAACCTTCGAACAGGCCGCAGGCTTCCTGCGCGTGATGAACGGTGACAACCCGCTGGACGCCTCGGCGGTCCACCCGGAAGCCTACCCGCTGGTGCAACGCATTGCCGCTGAAACCGACCGCGATATCCGTTCGCTGATCGGTGACGCCGGGTTCCTCAAGCGCCTGGATCCAAAGAAGTACACCGACGAAACCTTCGGCGTGCCGACCATCACCGACATCCTGCAAGAGCTGGAAAAACCCGGTCGCGACCCGCGTCCTGAGTTCAAGACCGCCGAGTTCCAGGAAGGCGTCGAAGACCTCAAGGACCTGCAGTTGGGGATGATCCTCGAAGGCGTGGTGACCAACGTGACCAACTTCGGTGCGTTTGTGGACATCGGCGTGCATCAGGACGGTTTGGTGCATATTTCTGCGCTTTCGGAGAAGTTCATCAAGGATCCGCGTGAGGCGGTGAAAGCCGGGGATGTGGTGAAGGTCAAGGTCATGGAAGTCGATATCCCGCGCAAACGCGTGGGTCTGTCGATGCGTATGAGCGATACCCCCGGCGAGAAAATCGACGGTGCCCGTGGCGCACGCCCAGGTTCAGCGCCGCGCCAGTCGCAAAACCGCTCTGAAAACACTGCACCGCGCAAGGAAACCGCCACCGCAGCCCCGGCCAACAACGCCATGGCTTCGTTGTTCGCCAACGCCAAGCAACTGAAAAAACGCTGATGGAGCTGCCAGCCGGCCTGACCCACAGCGCTTTCAGCGAACTGCTCGGCTGCCGCCTGCAACGCCTGGACCAGGGCGTTGCCGAGGTTGCCCTGAGCCTTGAGCCGCAACTGCGCAACCGCGCGGGCAAGCTCCATGGCGGAGCGATTTTCAGCCTGGTGGACATTGCCATGGGGCTGGCCTGTTCCAGCGCCCATGGTTTCGACCAGCAGAGTGCGACCATCGAGTGCAAAATCAATTACATCCGTGCCGTGTCCGACGGTGACGTGCTGTGTACCGCCCGGGTCATCCACCCCGGCCGGCGCACGCTGGTGGTCGAGGCCGAGGTGTATCAGGACGAAAGACTCGTCGCAAAAGCACAAGGCACCTTCGCTGTCCTATAGCTCCCAGTCATCAATTTGGGTTAATTTCGGCGCTGCAAAAACAGCGTCGGAATTTTCTTCCTGCGCGATAGCCTAATTCAGGGAATGAAGTCGGCACTTTCAGAGCAGGTTATTCCGGCTCGAAAACCAGGCGATAACGCCAGTTTTAACTTCACCCTTGTAGACCGTCTTGCCCACCCCCATATTGGGGCGACTGACGCGTGAAGGAATCCAACTTGAGCGAACTTCTCAACCGCCGCCTGGCGCTGCTCGGCAAGCGCGAACACCTCTCTTTGCTTGAGCATTGCCTGCACGGCATCGAGCGTGAATGCCTGCGTGTCACCGGCGAAGGCCGCCTGGCTCAAACGCCGCATCCAGAGGCCCTGGGCGCGGCATTGACCCATGAATCGATCACCACCGACTATTCCGAGTCGCTGCTGGAGTTCATCACGCCGGCGCTGCCCAACCCGGCAGATACCCTGCGCAGCCTCGACAAGATTCATCGTTTTGCCTACAGCAAGCTCGGCAACGAGTACCTGTGGAGTCCATCGATGCCGTGCCCGTTGCCGGCCGAGGAAGATATTCCGATTGCCTACTACGGCACCTCCAACATCGGACAGCTCAAGTACGTGTATCGCAAGGGCCTGGCCCTGCGCTACGGCAAGACCATGCAGTGCATCGCCGGGATCCACTACAACTTTTCCCTGCCGGAAGAGCTGTGGCCGCTGCTCAAGGAAACCGAAGGTTTCGTGGGCACCGACCGTGACTACCAGTCCACGGCCTACATCGCCCTGATCCGTAACTTCCGCCGCTACAGCTGGCTGCTGATGTACCTGTTCGGTGCCTCGCCGGCCCTGGATGCGGGTTTCCTGCGCGGACGGTCCCATCAGCTTGAACAGTTCGATGCCGACACCCTTTACCTGCCGTATGCCACCAGCCTGCGCATGAGCGACCTGGGTTACCAGAGCAACGCCCAGGCGGGCCTGACCCCTTGCTACAACGATCTGGCCAGCTACACCGACAGCCTGCGCGAAGCGGTGGCAACGCCCTACGCGCCCTACGTCGAAGTCGGCACCCATAAGGATGGTGAGTGGGTCCAGCTCAACACCAACATCCTGCAGATCGAAAACGAGTACTACTCCAACATCCGCCCCAAACGCGTGACCTACACCGGCGAGCGGCCGATCCAGGCGCTGATGGCCCGTGGCATCCAGTACATCGAAGTGCGCTGCCTGGACATCAACCCGTTCCTGCCGATGGGCATCGACTTGCCGGAGTCGCGCTTCCTCGACGCGTTCCTGCTGTATTGCGCGCTGAACGACAGCCCGCTGTTCGAAAACAACGAGTGCGCCAATGCCACGTCGAACTTCCTCAGCGTGGTCAAGGAAGGCCGGCGCCCGGGCCTGCAATTGCAGCGTCGCGGCGAATCGGTGGAAATGAAGGAATGGGCCGCCGAGCTACTGGAAAAAATCGCACCGCTGGCTGCGCTGCTCGACCAGAGCCAGGGCATCAACGAACACAGCCAGGCACTGGATGCCCAGTTGGCGAAGATCAAGGACTCCTCCCTGACCCCGTCGGCCCAGGTGTTGGCGACCATGCAGGAGCGCAAGGAAAGCTTCGCGCAGTTCTCCCTGCGTCAGAGCGAAGTGCATGCCGAGTACTTCCGCAGCGAGCCGTTGCCGGCGGACGAACAAGCACGCTTTGAAGAGCTGGCCCGCAGTTCCCTGGCACAACAGGCCGAGCTTGAGCAGAACGAAGTGGGCGATTTCGATGTGTTTGTCGGGTCTTACCAGGCCAGCATCCTGGCGATCAGCAACTGACACGCCCTTTGTAGGAGCGAGCTTGCTCGCGAAAAACTCAAGCACGCCGCGTTTATCCAAGCCGAACGCGTCATCGTTAAGGTTTTTCGCGAGCAAGCTCGCTCCTACATAAGCTAATTCGAAAATGTTATTTATTTTCGGATTCTTAGATCATTTAGTCTCCTCACACGCCGACCTGCGGCCGCCTGATGAGGAGCTTTTCCATGCTACGACCTTTCCCTTTACGCCTCCTGGCGGCCCTGTCCCTGGCCGGCGCCAGCCTGCTTGCCCAGGCGGCCGACGTGACCATCGCCTATCAGACCACCGTTGACCCGGCCAAAGTCGCCCAGGCCGACGGTGCTTATGAAAAAGCCACGAACGCCACTATCGACTGGCGCAAATTCGACAATGGCGCCGATATCATTGCCGCCATCGCTTCCGGCGATGTGCAGATCGGCTACCTCGGTTCCAGCCCGCTGACCGCGGCCATCACCCGCAAAGTGCCGGTGCAGACCTTCCTCGTCGCCACCCAGATCGGCGGCGCCGAAGCCCTGGTGGCGCGCAACGGTTCCGGGATCAACAGCCCGCAGGACCTGATCGGCAAGAAAATCGCCGTACCGTTTGTCTCAACCGGCCACTACAGCCTGCTGGCCGCGCTCAAGCATTGGAACATCGACCCATCGAAAGTCACCGTACTCAACCTCGCCCCGCCCGCCATCATTGCCGCCTGGAAGCGTGGCGATATCGATGCCACTTATGTCTGGGACCCGGCCCTGGGCGTGGCCAAGGAAAACGGCAAAGTGCTGATCACCTCCGGCGAACTGGCCAAGTTCGGCGCGCCGACCTTCGATGCCTGGATCGTGCGTAAGGACTTTGCCGAGAAGCACCCGGAAATTGTCAGCGCCTTCGCCAAAGTCACCCTCGATGCCTACGCCCAATACCGTAAAGACCCACAAGCCTGGCTGGCCGACAAGGGCAATGTCGACAAACTGGTGAAGCTCTCCGGCGCCAAGGCCAGCGACATTCCGCTGCTGCTGCAAGGCAACGTCTACCCGCTGGCCGCTGATCAAGTAACCCTGCTCGGCGCCCCGACCACCAAGGCCGTGACCGACACCGCCGCGTTCCTCAAGGAACAAGGCAAGGTCGAAGCCGTGCTGGCGGACTACGCCCCTTACGTCAGCGCCAAGTTCATCACTAACTGATCAGGAGTTCACCGCGATGGCCTTGCTACAGCTGGAGCGCATCAGCGCACAGTACCCAGGCGCGACCACGCCCGTGCTGGCGGACATTTCCCTGACCCTTGGCCCCCAGCAATTGCTGGTGGCCCTCGGCCCTTCCGGCAGTGGCAAGACTTCGCTGTTGAACCTGATTGCCGGCTTCGTCGAACCCAGCGCCGGGCGCATCACCCTAGACGGCGTGCCCGTCCAAGGCCCGAGTGCCGAGCGCGGCGTGGTGTTCCAGGACGATGCCTTGCTGCCCTGGCAGGATGTGCTGGCCAATGTCGGCTTCGGCCTGGAGCTGGCCGGCGTGCCCAAGGCCCAGCGGCAAGTCCGCGCCCGGGAAATGCTCGCCCTGGTGGACCTGGCCGGTTTTGACAGCCGGCGCATCTGGCAGCTGTCTGGCGGGCAGAAACAACGCGTCGGCCTGGCCCGCGCCCTGGCGGCCGACCCACGGGTGCTGCTGATGGACGAACCCTTCGGCGCCCTCGATGCGTTCACCCGCGAACAGATGCAGGAGCTGCTGCTGCAAGTCTGGCGGCGCACGGCCAAGCCGGTGTTCCTGATCACCCACGACATCGAAGAAGCGGTCTTCCTCGCCACTGACCTGATTTTGCTGGCACCCAACCCCGGGCAAATCGTCGAGCGCCTGAGCCTGGATTTCGGCCAGCGTTACGCGGCCGGCGAGCCGGCCCGCGCGATCAAGTCCGACCCACGGTTTATCGAAACCCGCGAACATGTGCTGGGCAAAGTGTTCTCGCAACGGCAGGTGTACGCATGAGCAGCTATGAAATCCCGGCCACCGCCGCCAACCCAATCACCCCGCCGTTGCGCCGCAGCCTGAGCACGCGCTGGATCAGCCTGCTGACCCTGGTTGCGCTGCTGGCGCTGTGGTGGGCCGTGACCGCCAGCGGGCTGATCGAGCCGCTGTTCCTGCCGCCACCGTCTGCCGTGCTGCAAAAAGGCTGGCTGCTGGCGACCAGCGGCTACATGGATTCCACCCTCTGGCAACACCTGGGCGCCAGCCTTGGGCGTATCGGCCTGGGCCTGGGCTTTGCGGTGCTAACCGCCGTGCCGATCGGCATTGCCATCGGCGCCAACCGCATCGCCCGCGGCATTCTCGACCCGCTGATCGAGTTCTACCGGCCGATCCCGCCGCTGGCCTATCTGCCGTTGATCGTGATCTGGTGCGGCATCGGCGAGCTGTCCAAGGTGTTGCTGATCTATCTAGCGATCTTCGCCCCGATTGCCATCGCCACCGCCACCGGCGTACGCACCGTCGACCCGGCCAAATTGCGCGCAGCACAGTCTTTGGGCGCCACCCGGGCGCAGTTGATTCGCCATGTGATTCTGCCCAGCGCCCTGCCCGACATCCTCACCGGTGTGCGCATCGGCCTGGGTGTGGGTTGGTCGACCCTGGTGGCCGCCGAGTTGATCGCAGCTACCAGCGGCCTGGGGTTCATGGTGCAGTCGGCGGCGCAGTTTCTGGTGACCGATGTGGTGGTGCTGGGCATCCTGGTGATCGCGCTGATCGCCTTTGCCATGGAAATGGGCCTGCGCGCCCTGCAGCGTAAATTGGTGCCGTGGCATGGCCAGGCACACTAAGAAGAGAACAACATGAGCCGCCTGACCGTTACCCCTTTAAGCACCGCCCTGGGCGCCCAGATCAGTGGCGTCAATATCAGCCAGCCGCTGAACCTCGAACAGCGCGACGCCATCGAGCAGGCGTTGCTCCAGCATTCGGTGCTGTTCTTTCGCGACCAGCTGATCACCCCGCAGCAGCAAGCGCGCTTCGCGGCGAATTTCGGTGACCTGCACATTCACCCGATCTACCCCAACGTGCCCGAGCAGCCAGAAGTGCTGGTGCTCGACACTGCCGTCACTGACGTGCGCGACAACGCCATCTGGCACACCGACGTAACCTTCCTGCCCACCCCGGCCCTGGGCGCAGTACTCAGCGCCAAGCTGCTGCCAGCCTTTGGCGGTGACACACTGTGGGCCAGCGGTATCGCGGCCTTTGATGCGTTGTCAGAACCGATGAAGGCTTTTTTGACCGGCCTGACGGCAACCCATGACTTCACCCGCTCGTTCCCTCTGGAGCGTTACGGCAACACCGCCGAAGACCTGGCCCGCTGGGAGGAGGCCCGCAGAAAGAACCCGCCACTGTCCCACCCGGTGATCCGCACCCACCCGGTCAGCGGGCGCAAATCGCTGTTTGTCAGCGACGGCTTCACCACCCGGATCAACGAACTGGAGCCGGCCGAAAGCGAAGTCATCCTCAAGCTGCTGTTCGCCCACGCCACCCGGCCGGAATTCACCATCCGCTGGCGCTGGCAAGCCAACGACGTGGCCTTCTGGGACAACCGCGTGACCCAGCACTACGCCGTGGACGACTACCGCCCACAGCGGCGAGTGATGCACCGGGCGACGATTCTGGGTGACGTCCCCTTCTGACTCCCGCTGTAGGAGCCGGTAGGCCGGCTCCTACAGGTTTCAGCGGACCAAATGCAAGAACTGCAAGTGCCGCTCGTACTGGTCGAGGATGTCGTTGATGATCTGCTCCTTGGTGTAGCCCACCAGGTCGTAGTCCTGGCTGCCCTCGCTCAAGTGCACTTCGGCGCGGTAGTAGCGACGGTTGTTCATCTCTTTGGAACCCATGCCGCCACGGGCAAAGGACGGCGTGAAGTAGCCGCGCATCTGCACCTGGTAGACAAAAGGATGCTCTTCGCCGTGGCCGATTTCCAGGCTGACGCTGTCGTTGGACGGGTCGGGCTGGGTGACCACGTTCAGGCCCTTCTCGACAAACACGGCGGTCACTTCTTCAATCGCCGGGCGGACCGTGGTTTCGAGGAAGCGGTAGACCTCGTCCCGTGAAGGGAAATGCACCGCCTGGCTCAAGCGCTGGCGCCAGCCGCCACGGCCCTTGCGTGATGCCGACACCGGGGCCAGGGAGTGCAGTTGGGCGATCTGCTTCTGGGATTCGAGGTAGAACGCCTTGTGCAGCCCCCACATCATCAACAGCAGGATCATCGAGAACGGCAGCGAAGTCAGCACCACCGCGGACTTGAGCGAGTCGATGCTACCGGCAAACAGCAAGGCGCTGGTCACCAGCGCCGTCATCGCGCCCCAGAACACCCGCAGCCACTTGGGCCCGTCTTCATCGGCGTTGCCGCCCTTGGACGACAGGGTCGACAGCACCACGGTGCCGGAGTCGGCCGAAGTGACAAAGAACACAAAGCTGATAAACACCGTGACGGTGATCACGGTCTTGCTCCACGGGTAGGTTTCCAGCAGCAGGTACAGGCTCATCGACGGGTCGTCGATGGCCGACTGACCCAGGGCAACCATGCCGTGGTTGAGCACCTGGTCAATCGCGCTGTTGCCGAAGATCGACATCCACGCCAGGGTGAACCCCAGCGGGATCAGCAGCACGCCAAAGACGAACTCGCGGATGGTGCGACCACGGGAGATCCGTGCGATGAACAGGCCCACGAACGGCGACCAGGCGATCCACCAGGCCCAGTAGAACACCGTCCAACCGCCGAGCCAGTCGCTGGGCTTGTCGTAGGCGTACACATCAAAACTCTTGCTCGGCAACGCGCCAAGGTAGTCACCGATGTTCTGGATCAGGGTGTTGAGCAAATGCTGGGTGGGCCCGGCGAACAACACAAACAGCAGCAGCGCACAGGCCAGCAGCATGTTGATGTCGGACATGACCCGCACGCCCTTGTCGACACCGGCCACCGCAACCAGGATCGCCGCGCCCATCATCAGGGTGATCAGGCCGACCTGGATCCATTGGGTGTGGGCGATGCCGAACAGGTAGTCCAGGCCCGAGTTGAGGTGCAGCACCCCAAAGCCCATGTCAGCCCCCAGGCCGAACACTGTGGCGATAATGCCGAAGCCATCCACCGCGTAGCCGATGGGGCCATTGATGCGCTTGCCGATCAGCGGATACAGCGCCGAACGCAAGGCCAGCGGCAGGTTATGCCGGTAGGCGAAGTACGCCAGGGCCATGCCGACAAACGCAAATACACCCCAGCCATGCAGGCCCCAATGCAGGAACAGCACCTGCATGGCCTGGCGCGCCGCGTCGGCGTTCAAGGCCTCGCCCTGGGGCGGTTGCACCAGGTGGGTCAAGGGTTCCGAGACGCAGAAGAAAAACAGCGTGATGCTGATCCCGGCGGCAAACAGCATGCCGGCCCAGGACAGATAACTGAATTCGGGCTCGTCGTGGTCGGCACCGAGTTTGATCTTGCCGTAGCCAGACAACGCGGTGACCACCACGAAGATCAGATACAGGGTCATCGCCAGCATGTAGTACCAGCCGACCGTATTGGCCGCCCAGTTTTGCGCGGCCAGCAACCAGGCGCCGGCCTGTTCGGGGATCGCGATTACGGTGACACCAAACAGCAGGATGAAGCTGGCGGCGAAGTAAAACACCGGCGCATTCATGCGCACCAGGCCGCTTGGAGGGACAGACGATGCACTCATGAACCGTGCACCTCGAGGGTGTGGGATGTGGCTGTATAAAACGGACTCAGCAAAGGTAAGCCTCCTGTTGTGAGCGGGCAGCGAACCACCGGTTTAACTTGAACGAACGTTCAAGTTAAACATGGATAGGCGGTCTGGGACTAATCGCAGGGCTGAGTGGTAGGTAATTCCTACACTAGCTCAAGGAAGGGTATGACGGACGGGAGAGGCAAAACGTTCAGCGATTGCTTACCTAAATTGAAGTGCTATCCCCTGTGGGAGCGGGCTTGCCCGCGATAGCGGAGTGTCAGGTTAGCGGTATTTGACTGGCCTACCGCCATCGCGGGCAAGCCCGCTCCCACATTAGGTCGTCACTACTTCTGCGTCCCATCATCATGCTGCAAATTCGCCTGCGTGATGTTCGCCCCCGCCGGCACGCTGCGCGTCAGCCACACGTTGCCGCCAATGGTCGAGCCCTGGCCGATGGTGATCCGCCCCAGGATCGTCGCCCCGGCGTAAATCACCACATCGTCCTCGACAATCGGGTGCCGTGGATGGCCCTTCTGCAACTGCCCGTCCTCATCCGCCGGGAAACGCTTGGCGCCCAGGGTCACCGCTTGATAAATGCGCACCCGCTCACCAATGATCGCCGTCTCGCCAATCACCACACCCGTGCCGTGGTCGATAAAGAAACTCGGGCCGATCTGCGCGCCGGGGTGAATATCGATGCCGGTCGCCGAATGGGCGATTTCCGCGCTGATCCGCGCGAGCAAAGGCAGCCCGGCGCGATACAAATGGTGGGCCAGGCGATGGTGGATCACCGCGAGGATCCCCGGATAGCACAGCAACACCTCATCCACACTGCGCGCGGCCGGGTCGCCGTGATAGGCCGCCAGCACATCGGTGTCCAACAGGCTGCGCAGCGCCGGCAAGGCCAGGGCAAAATCCTGGATCAGGCGAATGGCCAATGCATCGACTTCATTATCGGCCCGGCCGCCTTGGCGTGCGGCATAGCGCAACTCCAGGCGTGCCTGGGCGAGCAGGGCATTGAGCGCCACATCGAGGGTATGGCCGACGTAGAAATCCTCACTCTCCTCGCGCAAATCCACCGGCCCCAGGCGCATGGGGAACAGTGCGCCGCACAGCGCTTCAAGAATCTGCGCCATCGCATCACGGGAAGGTAACTCGCGACCGCCCTGCTCGCCGCTGACCCGGCCGTTGCGCGTACGCCACTGATCCCGGGCGCCGCGCAACTGGCTGACGATGGTCTGTAATTGCCAATGACTGGAACGCTCGCTCACGGTAATCCCTCCTGAGGTAATGGCCATCACTTTACGGTATGCAACCGGGCCGCTCTTAATAACCAATGGTGCGATGCTCATAACGTTCTGGCATAAGCAACTGGCGGTTGCCCGCGCAAAAAGCCCTGCCTATAGTCCCTCCCATCTTCTATTACCCGTGCGTAACCATGATCAAACAACAGCTCGAGCGTTTTAACCGTCTGGAACTACTGGGTGGCGCCACCGCCCTGGAAAAACTCGAACGACTGTCGACCTGGCTGGGCCGTGATATCTACGTCAAGCGCGACGACACCACGCCGCTGGCCATGGGCGGCAACAAACTGCGCAAGCTCGAATACCTCGCCGCCGATGCCTTGGCCCAGGGCGCCGATACGCTGGTCACCGCCGGCGCTATCCAGTCCAACCATGTGCGCCAGACCGCAGCCCTCGCCGCCAAGCTGGGCCTGGGCTGTGTCGCCCTGCTGGAAAACCCCACGGGCACCGACGACCCCAACTACCTGGGCAACGGCAACCGCTTGTTGGTCGAGTTGTTCGACGCCAAGGTCGAACTGGTCGAAAACCTGGACAACGCCGACGAGCAACTCCACGCCCTGGCCGAGCGCCTGCGCAGCAACGGCAAGACCCCCTATCTGGTGCCAATCGGCGGCTCCAACGCCCTGGGTGCCCTGGGCTATGTGCGGGCCGGGCTGGAATTGGCCGGGCAGATCCAGGACAGCGGCCTGCAGTTTGCGGCGGTGGTCCTGGCCTCGGGCAGCGCCGGCACCCACAGCGGCCTGGCCCTGGCGTTGAGCGAAGTGCTGCCGGACTTGCCGGTGATTGGCGTCACCGTGTCGCGCACCGACGAGGCGCAACGGCCCAAGGTCCAAGGCCTGGCCGAACGCACGGCGCAATTGCTGGGGGTGGCGGTACCCGACGCGTTCAAAGTGATTTTGTGGGATGAATACTTCGCCCCGCGCTATGGCGAACCCAACGCCGGCACCCTGGCGGCAATCAAGCTGCTGGCGAGTCAGGAAGGCCTGCTGCTGGACCCGGTCTACACCGGCAAGGCCATGGCCGGGTTGCTCGATGGCATCGGTCGCGGCGCGTTCGGGGAAGGTCCGATCATCTTCCTGCACACCGGGGGGGCGCCGGCGTTGTTTGCCTATGATTCAGTGTTCTGACTGGACACATTGAATCTGCACCTGATATGCAAAAATGGAATATAAAACTTAATTTATATTATTTTTAACGCTTTAAAACTCGCCCTATAGTCGCGCTCCCACACACCGCGTTTTTAGGGCAGGATACGACCACTGCGTCACCTGCTTCGCACACCATAAAAAGCACAGGGGCTTGTCATGACTATTTCTGTATTGCGTCGTACGTTGCTGGTTGGCACTTTGGGCCTGGCCCTTGGCGCCGGGTTGTTGGGCCAGGCGGTTGCCGGCGAACAGCTGGGCAATATCAAGAAGGCCGGCGAGATCAAGATCGGCCTGGAAGGCACCTACCCGCCGTTCAGCTTCGTCGATGAAGACGGCAAGCTCAGCGGCTTTGAAGTCGAGCTGTCCGAAGCCCTGGCCAAGGAGCTGGGCGTCAAGGTCAAGCTGCAGGCCACCCCGTGGGACGGCATCCTCGCGGCCCTGGAATCCAAGCGCCTCGACGCGGTGGTCAACCAGGTGACGATCTCCGAAGAGCGCAAGAAAAAATACGATTTCTCCAAGCCCTACACCGTCTCCGGGATCCAGGCGCTGACCCTGGCGAAAAACGTCGACACCATCAAGACCGCCGACGACCTGGCCGGCAAGAAAGTCGGGGTGGGCCTTGGCACCAACTACGAACAATGGCTCAAGGACAACCAACCCAAAGCCATCATCAAGACCTATAACGACGACCCGACCAAGTTCCAGGACCTGCGCATCGGCCGTATCGACGCGATTCTGATCGACCGCCTGGCGGCCCTGGAATATGCGAAAAAAGCCAAGGACACCGCCGCTGCCGGTGACGCCTTCTCCCGCCAGGAATCAGGGATTGCCCTGCGCAAAGGCGAGCCTGAGCTGCTTGAGGCGGTCAACCAGGCTCTCGATAAACTGCGCGCCGACGGCACTTTGAAGAAGCTGTCCGAGAAATACTTCAACGCTGACGTCACTCAATAATGGAAGCAGGTTTCCAACTCGCGCTCGACTCCGCGCCCTTTTTGCTCAAGGGCGCGTATTACACGGTGATCCTCAGCCTCGGCGGGATGTTTTTCGGCTTGCTGCTAGGCTTCGGCCTGGCCTTGATGCGCCTGTCGCGCTTCAAGCTTTTGAGCTGGACGGCCAGGGTCTATGTCTCGTTCTTTCGCGGCACGCCGTTGCTGGTGCAGCTGTTTTTGATCTACTACGGCTTGCCGCAAGTGGGTATCGAGCTGGACCCGATCCCGGCGGCGATGATCGGCTTCTCGCTGAACATGGCCGCCTACGCCTGTGAAATCCTGCGCGCGGCCATCGGCTCCATCGAGCGTGGCCAGTGGGAAGCTGCCGCCAGTATCGGCATGACCCGCGCGCAGACCCTGCGCCGGGCCATCCTGCCGCAGGCGATGCGCACGGCCCTGCCGCCCTTGGGCAATAGTTTTATTTCGCTGGTCAAGGACACGGCGCTGGCCGCCACCATCCAGGTGCCCGAGCTGTTCCGCCAGGCCCAATTGGTATCGGCGCGCACCTTCGAAATTTTCACCATGTACCTGTCTGCGGCCCTGGTCTACTGGGTCCTGGCAAGCATCCTGGCGCATTTTCAGAACCGCCTGGAAGACCGGGTCAACCGGCATGACCTGGAGTCTTGAAGCATGATCGTGGTTGAAAAACTGACCAAACAATTCAAGGGTCAGGTGGTGCTCAATGGGATCGACCTGGAGGTCAAGGAAGGCGAAGTTGTCGCCATCATTGGCCCCAGCGGCTCCGGCAAGACCACCTTCCTGCGCTGCCTGAACTTCCTCGAAGAACCCACCAGTGGCCGGATCAAGGTCGGCGACATCGAGATCGACGGCAGCCGTCCGCTCAACCAGCAACAGGCCCTGGTGCGGCGCCTGCGCCAGCATGTGGGCTTTGTGTTCCAGAACTTCAACCTGTTCCCCCATCGCACCGCCCTGGAAAACGTCATCGAAGGCCCCCTGGTGGTCAAGAAGATGCCGCGCGACGCCGCCGACCGTCTCGGGCGGGCCCTGCTGGCCAAGGTCGGCCTGGCAGGCAAGGAAGACGCCTATCCACGGCGCCTGTCCGGTGGCCAGCAGCAACGGGTGGCCATTGCCCGGGCCTTGGCGATGGAGCCGGAAGTGATCCTGTTCGATGAGCCGACCTCGGCCCTCGACCCGGAGCTGGTGGGCGAAGTACTGGCGACCATCCGCAGCCTTGCCGAAGAGAACCGCACCATGGTCATCGTCACCCACGAAATGAGTTTTGCCCGGGACGTGGCCAACCGCGTGGTCTTTTTCGACAAGGGCGTCATCGTCGAGCAAGGCGACGCCAAGGCGTTGTTTGCCAACCCCAAAGAAGAACGCACCCGGCAGTTCCTCAGCAAATTCCTCACCCACTGACCCTGCCCTTGTAGGAGCCGGCTTGCCGGCTCCCACATGTATCCTCCCTTTCGGAAAAGTCCCCGTAATCATTGGGCAAAGCGCCTATCAACGCCCCCTTTAATAGCAGCCATCAGTAAGACCCTTCTGAATAATCCCCAACCCGCCGTTTAGCCTTTTGCCTCCATTGACGCCCCCTGGCCAACCCTCTTATCTAGGGCCCACTGGATTGGATCCTATCCTGGCTTTTCAAAAAAACGTTCCTTTCGAACCCCATGCCTGAGGTTCGGAACGATCGCTGCTGGCTGCATCAAGGAGATTATTTATGAAGCACATTCCCCCCCTGGCCATGCTCGCCGCGCCGACAGTGCCCCAGGCTCTCAAACAAGGTATCAACGCGCAGGCCGCCACCTATTTGCAGGTCGATATCGCCCCCTACCCGGACATGGGCAAGGGCGACTTGATCGAGCTGTTCTGGAACAACTGCTTTGCCGCCTCCAAGCGCGTGAGCGCCGCCGATATCGGCCAGCCCAGCAGCCTGCGGGTACCGGAAAGCTTTGTGCAAAATGGTGCCGCACGGATTCACTACCGGGTCATGCAAGTGGGGCGCGGCCCGGCGCGCTCGATGATTACCCGGGTGCAGGTCAAGACTGCCTGCCCGGGCGGCCCGCCATCGGTGCTGTGTGGCGCAGAAAACCAGAACCTGGCCCCCGTGGGCCTGCCTGAAACCATCCGCCGCCATGGCGTCAACCCCAGCCAGATCCGCCGGGGCGTGCCGTTGACCATCGAGCCCTACCTGAACATGGCCGCCGGAGATGCAATCACCCTGCGCTGGGGCGATGCGCGCCTGGACCTGCCCCCCATCCACCCCACCGGGGTGGGGCGGCCCGTGCAGGTTTGGGTGCCTTCGACGCTGATCCTCGAAGCGGGGGACGACGCGCGCCAGGAGGTCACCTACTGCGTGATCGACCGCGTGGGCAACAACTCACGCTGGGCGCCCGGGCGCATCGTGAGCATCGCCCAGGCCAAAGCCCCAGGCCCGGCTGAGGCCTTGTCGGTGTACCAGCCACGGCGTCCTGGCTCACCGTGCGAGCCGGGGTGACAGACCTTCTATGCATATTCCTAAAAGTTAGTTTATTTAAAAAATAAACACGCTTAGGGTATATGCACCGGACCACCGGACATTCCTGATTTTTTAGCTTTTCCACGGATGTGAGGTAGGTATGGTCAAAATTACCCCGGTGCACAACGCCAGGGCATTACGTGTAGCCACGCAGGGGCGCACCGATGTCTAACTTGGCGCAATCGCCCCTCCAGAGCGATCTGGATATCGCCCCGCTGCTACTGCCCGCCAAGGTGCTGCGCAACGACAGTGAAGCCCTCGCCGCCGCTCACGAGCTTGCCCAGGCCGCCCGCCTGCAAGCCGGCCTGCGTGACCGCCAGCGCAAACTGCCTTGGGCCGAAATCGAACAGTTCACCCGCAGCGGCCTGGGCAGCATTTCCATCCCCCGCGAATACGGTGGCCCACAAGTGTCGTTTGTGACCCTGGCCGAAGTGTTCGCGATTATCAGCGCCGTCGACCCGGCCCTGGGGCAGATCCCGCAGAACCACTTCGGCATCCTCCATGTGCTGCAAGGCGCCGCCAGCCAGGAACAGAAAAAGCAGCTGTTCCAAAGCGTCCTCGACGGCTGGCGCATCGGCAACGGCGGGCCGGAACGCGGCACTAAAAATACCCTGGATGTGAAGGCCCGGATCAGCGCCGAGGGTGACGGCTTTGTCATCAACGGCCAGAAGTTCTACTCCACCGGCGCACTGTTTGCCCATTGGGTCGCGGTCAAGGCCCTGGACGACGAAGGCCGCCAGGTCATGGCTTTTGTACGGCGTGGCACCCCGGGATTGCGCATCGTCGATGACTGGTCGGGCTTTGGCCAACGCACCACCGCCAGCGGCACCGTGCTGCTGAACAACGTGCCGGTAGATGCCGACCTGGTGGTGCCGACCTGGCGCCTGGGGCAGGCCCCAGGCATCCAGGGCGCGGTCTCGCAATTGATCCAGGCCGCCATCGACGCCGGTATCGCCCGTGGCGCCCTCGACGACACCATCAGTTTTGTCCGCGAACGCTCGCGGCCGTGGATCGACGCCAAGGTCGAACGGGCCAGCGACGACCTCTATGTGATTGCCGACATCGGCAAGCTGAAAATCGAACTGCATGCCGCCGAAGCCCTGCTGCGCAAGGCCGGCCAGGTGCTGGACCAAGTCAGCGCCGCGCCCATCACCGAACACTCCGCCGCCCGGGCCTCGATTGCCGTGGCACAAGCCAAGGTGCTGACCACCGAAGTCTCGCTGCTGGTCAGCGAGAAGCTCTTCGAACTGGCCGGCAGCCGCGCCACCCTCGCCGAATTCAACCTCGACCGCCACTGGCGCAATGCACGGGTGCACACCTTGCACGACCCGGTGCGCTGGAAATATCACGCGGTGGGCGCCTGGCACCTCAACGGAACATTGCCGGCCCGGCATTCCTGGATCTGACGACCAGACATCTGGAGAAAAACATGACGCTTTCCCATCCCGTCGCGGTCATCACCAGCGACGAGCAAGCCCTGATTGTCGCCAGCGACCTGGCCGAAGACTTTCGCCGCGACAGCGCCCTGCGCGACCGCGAACGCCGCCTGCCACACGCCGAGCTGGAAGCCTTTTCCCGCTCCGGCCTGTGGGGCATCAGCGTACCCAAGGCATACGGCGGCGCTGGCGTATCCAACGTCACCCTGGCCAAGGTCATTGCCCTGATCGCCCAGGCCGATGCCTCGTTGGGGCAGATCCCGCAAAACCATTTCTATGCCCTGGAAGTGCTGCGCGTAAATGGCAGCCCGGCGCAGCAACAACGCCTGTACGCCGAGGTGCTGGCCGGCCAGCGCTTTGGCAATGCCCTGGCGGAACTGGGCACCAAGACCGCCCATGACCGGGTGACGAAACTTGTGCGCGAGGGCGACGGATTTCGCATCAGCGGCCGCAAGTTCTACGCCACCGGCGCGATCTACGCCCAGCGCATTCCCACCTCGGTGGTGGATGAACTCGGCGTGCAGCAACTGGCCTTCGTGCCGCATGACAGCCAGGGCCTGACGGTGATCGACGACTGGAGCGGCTTTGGCCAGCGCACCACCGGCAGCGGCTCGGTGGTGTTCGACAATGTGTGGGTCGCCGCCGAAGACGTGATCCCGTTCCAGAGCGCCTTCGAGCGCCCGACCACAGTAGGCCCGCTGGCGCAGATCCTTCACGCGGCCATCGACACCGGCATCGCCCGCGCGGCCTTTGAAGACGCCCTGCATTTTGTGCGCACCAAGACCCGCCCATGGATCGACTCGGGCAATGACAAGGCCAGCGAAGACCCGCTGACCCTGAAAAGCTTCGGCCACCTGAGCGTCCGCCTGCACGCCACCGAAGCCCTGCTGGAGCGCTCCGGCGAATTCCTCGACCGCGCCCAGGCCGACAGCACCGCACACACCGTCGCCGCGGCATCGATCGCCGTGGCCGAAGCACGCGCCCTGAGCACCGAGATTTCCCTGGCCGCCGGCAGCACCCTGTTTGAACTCGCCGGCAGCCAGGCAACCCTCGCCGAACATGGCCTGGACCGCCACTGGCGCAACGCCCGGGTGCACACCCTGCACGACCCGGTGCGCTGGAAGTACCACGCAGTCGGCAATTATTACCTCAACGATGAAAACCCGCCGCTGCGGGGGACCATCTGATGGCGAAGAAAAAGATCCTGCTCAATGCCTTCAACATGAACTGCATCGGGCATATCAACCATGGCCTGTGGACGCACCCACGGGATACCTCGACCCAGTACAAGAGCGTCGAATACTGGACCGAACTGGCGCAACTGCTGGAGCGCGGGCTATTCGACGGCTTGTTTATCGCCGACATCGTTGGCGTGTACGACGTCTATCAAGGCTCGGTCGATGTGCCGCTCAAGGAGTCGATCCAGCTACCGGTCAACGACCCGCTGCTGCTGGTCTCGGCCATGGCTGCGGTGACGAAAAACCTCGGCTTCGGCCTGACCGCCAACCTGACTTACGAGCCGCCCTATCTGTTCGCCCGGCGCATGTCCACCCTCGATCACCTGAGCCGTGGCCGGGTGGGCTGGAACATCGTCACCGGCTACCTGGACAGCGCCGCCAAGGCCATGGGCCTCACCGAGCAGGTCGAACATGACCGGCGCTACGACCAGGCCGACGAGTACCTGGAGGTGCTGTACAAGCTGTGGGAAGGCAGTTGGGAAGACGACGCGGTACTCAACGACCCGCAACAACGGATCTATGCCCAACCGGGCAAGGTGCACAAGGTCGAGCACCACGGCGAGTTCTATCAGGTGGAGGGTTATCACCTGTGCGAGCCGTCACCGCAGCGCACGCCAGTGCTGTTCCAGGCCGGCAGTTCGGAGCGCGGCCTGCTGTTCGCCGGGCGCCATGCCGAGTGCGTGTTCATCAGCGGGCAGAACAAGGCCGCGACCAAGGTGCAAGTGGACAAGGTGCGCGCCAGCGCGGTCGAGGCCGGGCGCAACCCGGACGATATCAAGGTGTTCATGGGCCTCAACGTGATTGTCGGCGCCACTGAGGCACTGGCCTGGGCCAAGCATGCCGAGTACCTGAGCTACGCCAGCGCCGAGGCCGGGGTGGCGCATTTCAGCGCCTCCACCGCCATCGACTTCTCGCAATACGAGCTGGATGAACCGATCCAGTACGTGAAGAGCAACGCGATCCAATCGGCCACTAAAGCCTTGCAGAACAACGACTGGACCCGTCGCAAGTTGTTGGAGCAACACGCGTTGGGCGGGCGCTATATCACCCTGGTGGGCTCGCCCGCGCAGGTGGCTGATGAGCTGGAATCCTGGATCAGCGAGACCGGCCTGGATGGCTTCAACCTGACGCGCATTGTTACGCCGGAGAGCTATGTGGACTTCATCGAGTTGGTGATTCCGGAGTTGCAAAGGCGTGGGTCGTACAAGACCGCTTATGAGAGCGGGACGCTGCGCGAGAAAGTGTTCCACCGCG
Organism: Pseudomonas sp. WS 5021; assembly: GCF_012985535.1. Lineage (NCBI taxonomy): Bacteria > Pseudomonadati > Pseudomonadota > Gammaproteobacteria > Pseudomonadales > Pseudomonadaceae > Pseudomonas > Pseudomonas sp. WS 5021. Next base: position 344,778 of record NZ_JAAQWP010000006.1, read on the forward strand.
ATGCTCGCTTACCCGAACAACACACCGGCTCTCACTACCGCCACTAAACCAAAAATGTGGGAGCTGGCTTGCCTGCTCCCACATTAGATCTTCGTTGTTTTTCCCCACACCTTATGACTGGAAATCGACCATGAAAAAAACACTGCTGTCCCACCCAGTCAAAGCACTGGCCCTGGCCCTCGGCCTGTTCAGCTCGGCGGTGTTTGCCGCCGATGCGCCGCTGAAAGTCGGCACCACGGCGGCCTTCGCCATCCCCCTGGAAGCCGCCGTCGAAGAGGCCGGCAAACAGGGCCTGAAAGTCGAGCTGGTGGAGTTCACCGACTGGATCGCGCCCAACGTCAGCCTCGCCGCCGGCGATATCGACGTGAATTACTTCCAGCACATTCCGTTCCTAGAAAACGCCAAGGCCGCCGCCGGTTTTGACCTGGTGCCGTTCAAGCCGGGGATCATCAACAACGTCGGCCTGTACTCGAAAAAATACAAAAGCTTCGATGAGCTGCCCCAGGGCGCCAGCGTGGCCATCGCCAACGACCCGATCAACAGCGGGCGCGGCCTGCAACTGCTGGCCAAGGCGGGCTTGATCTCCCTCAAGCCGGGCGTGGGCTACAAGGCCACCGAAGAAGACATCGTCGCCAACCCGAAAAAGCTCAAGATCCTGCAAGTCGAAGCAGTGCAGCTGGTACGCGCCTATGACGATGCCGACCTGGTGCAGGGCTACCCGGCCTACATCCGCCTGTCCAAGACCTTCAATGCCGAGTCGGCGCTGCTGTTCGACGGCCTCGATCACCCGGAATACGTGATCCAGTTCGTGACCCAGCCCAAAGGCACAACCGACCCGCGGGTGATCAAGTTCGTCGAGATCTACCAGCATTCGCCGGTGGTGCGTGCTGCCCTGGATAAATCCCTCGGCACGCTGTACCAAGTCGGTTGGGAAGGCTGAACATGAGCGCCGCCAACAGCCAACTGCGCGACCTGGGCACACCGCCCAGGGACGCCCGGCAGACCGAACTGCACCCAGACCTCAACCGCGCCCATGTGCGTTTTATCAACCTGGGCAAAACCTATGACGGCACGGTGCATGCGCTGCAAGGCATTGACCTGGCGATCCAGCACGGCGAAGTGTTCGGCATCATCGGCCGCAGTGGCGCCGGCAAGTCGTCGCTGATCCGCACCATCAACCGCCTGGAGCAACCCAGCAGCGGCCGGGTGCTGATCGACCAGGTGGATATCGGCGAGTTCGACGAAGACCGCCTGGTGGCCCTGCGCAGGCGCATCGGCATGATTTTCCAGCACTTCAACCTGATGTCGGCCAAGACCGTGTGGCAGAACGTCGAGCTGCCGCTGAAAGTCGCCGGTGTGCCCAAGCCACAGCGCGCACAAAAAGTCCGCGAACTGCTGGAGCTGGTGGGCTTGCAGGACAAGCACAAGGCCTACCCGGCGCAGTTGTCCGGCGGGCAGAAGCAACGGGTAGGCATCGCCCGCTCGCTGGTACACGACCCGCAGATCCTGCTGTGCGACGAAGCCACCTCGGCCCTGGACCCGGAAACCACCCAGTCGATCCTCGGCCTGTTGCGCGAGATCAACCGGCGCCTGGGCCTGACCATCGTGCTGATCACCCACGAGATGGCGGTGATCCGCGAAATCTGCGACCGCGTGGTGGTGCTGGAACACGGGCGGATCGTCGAGCAAGGGCCGGTGTGGGAAGTGTTTGGCAACCCCAGGCATGAGGTCAGCAAAACCCTGCTGGCGCCCCTGCAACATGGCTTGCCCGATGAGCTGCAAAAGCGTTTGCAGGCCACGCCGCCGTCGGCGCAGGCGGCCGTGGTGCTGCGCCTGCAATTTACCGGCGCCAGCGCGGATGAACCGGACCTCGCCGCACTGTTCGGCGCCCTGGGTGGGCGCGTGCGCCTGCTGCAAGGCGGGGTCGAGCGCATCCAGGGCCACGCTCTGGGGCAGTTGCTGCTGGCGGTGAGCGACTCCACCCTGGATCCCGATACATTACGCACCCGCGCCGCGCGCTGGGCACAACAGGTCGAGGTGCTGGGCTATGTGGTTTGATCGTTTATTGCAGGGCGCCATCGACACCTTGTTGATGGTCGGGGTGTCGTCGTTGATCGCGCTGTTGGTGGGCATCCCGCTGGCGGTGTTCCTGGTCACCAGCGACAAGGGCGGTATCTACCAGGCCCCCGCGTTGAACCGGGTACTGGGGGCGTTCGTCAATCTGTTCCGCTCCATCCCCTTCCTGATTCTGATGGTGGCGCTGATCCCGTTCACCCGCCTGATCGTCGGCACCACCTACGGCGTATGGGCCGCCGTGGTGCCGCTGACCATCGCCGCCACGCCATTCTTTGCGCGAATCGCCGAGGTCAGCCTGCGCGAAGTCGACCATGGCCTGATCGAAGCCGCCCAGGCCATGGGCTGCCGGCGCTGGCATATCGTCTGGCATGTGCTGTTGCCGGAAGCGCTGCCGGGGATTGTCGGCGGGTTCACCATTACTCTGGTGACCATGATCAACTCGTCGGCCATGGCCGGGGCGATCGGCGCCGGAGGCCTGGGGGATATTGCCTACCGCTACGGTTACCAGCGTTTTGACAGCCAGATCATGCTCACGGTGATTGTATTGCTGGTTCTGCTGGTGGCCGCGATCCAACTGGGCGGCGATCGCCTGGCGCGCGGGCTGAACAAGCGCTGAGGTATAGTCGGCACCTTTCTTTGCCCTGGTGCCGACTGCCATGAAACTCGCCCCCGACGACCTCGACCAGATCACCTCCACCACCCTGGGCCACTACAACCAGGTGGCCGAGGACTTTCGCGAAGGCACCCGCGACCATGATGTAAGCCAGAACATCGACGCACTGCTGCGGCATATCCAGGCGCCCGCACCGTTTACCGTGCTGGACTTCGGCTGCGGGCCGGGGCGGGATTTGCAGACCTTCACCCGGCTTGGGCATATAGCCGTGGGCCTGGATGGCGCCGAGCGTTTCGCGCAGATGGCGCGCCAGGACAGCGGCTGCGAGGTACTGCACCAGGACTTCCTCAAACTGGATCTGCCGGCCGCGCGCTTCGACGGAATTTTTGCCAATGCGGTGCTGTTCCATATCCCCAAGCAGGAATTGCCGCGCATTCTCCAGCAACTGCATGCTGCGCTGAAACCGGGCGGGGTGTTGTTCAGCTCCAATCCCAGGGGGCAAAACCAGGAGGGCTGGAACGGGCCGCGTTATGGCTCGTATCACGACCTTGCGGCCTGGCAGGCGCTGCTGGCGGCGGCGGGGTTTGTGGAGTTGGAGCACTACTATCGCCCGGCGGGGCTGCCGCGCGAGCAGCAGCCCTGGTTGGCCAGTGTGTGGCGTAAGGTAGAGGTTGTCTGAGCGGACGCTATCGCAGCGATGCGGCGACCCGACAAGCCAGCTCCCACATTGTTTTGTGGTGTGTCCAGAATTCCCTGCCTGATCGAGCCCCCCCTGTGGGAGCGGGCTTGCCCGCGATGGCAGTAGTACAGGCACTATCTTTGGCTGACATACCGCCATCGCAGGCAAGCCAGCTCCCACATGGTTTTGTGGTGTGTCCAGAGCTCCCTGCCTGGTCGAGCCCCCCCTGTGGGAGCGGGCTTGCCCGCGATGGCGGTAGTACAGGCACTATCTTTGGTGGCTGACATACCGCCATCGCAGGCAAGCCAGCTCCCACATTGGTTTTGTGGTGTGTCCAGAGCTCCCTGCCTGGTCGAGCCCCCCCTGTGGGAGCGGGCTTGCCCGCGATGGACTCAAGGGCGCTGCTGATCCACCTGATACACCACCGGACTTTCACCCACCACCCACGCCGTCACACTCCGCCCCGGATACCCGTCCCTCTGCTCCTGCGCAAAGTTGGCCACCAACCGCGTGCCATCGGCAAACGTGGTCTGCTGCATCAGCCGGTCGTTGCTCAGCCAGCGAAAATCCGTCATTGCCTGGGTCGCCAGACGCTCATGCAACGGGCGGAAAAACCCATCCTGACGCTGGATCATCGGCAAGCGTTGCTTCAAGGTAGCGGCGCTCAGGTGATACAACGGCGGCACGTTGTAAAGCAGCTGGGTCAACTCGTTTTCCGCCTGCACATTGCTCAGCTTCAGGCTGTCGAACAGCCAGTGGTGGCTGGTAATGACCGAGCCATGGAACACCGCCTGATACAGCGGCAGGCGCATCGCCGGGGCAAAGTACACGCTGCGCAGCGGCTCTTTGAGCGGCACGCGCTTGAAGAACACTGCCGGTTCCTCCGGTGGATACCAGGCGCCCACGTAGTAAGGCGATTGCTTGTCCTGGGTCATCTCGCGGTCGCCCCAGCCCATGACCGGGGTCTGCATGCCATGGGCGAACAACACGCCGCGGGCGGTGGTGGCATTGCCGTCTTCGGAGCCCACCGGCAACTGGAGGTGGCTACCAATCCAGCGTGCCGCGTCGATATTGCCCTCGGCGTTCTGCGCCTGGGTCATGCCCAGTACCGAGCGATAGCTGTCAAACAGCATGCCGGTGGCGTAGGCATCGAGAAACCAGGCATTGAACCCGGCCTTGGCCTGCACCGCTGTCACCCGTGCCTGCAGCAGCGGGCGCACGCAACGCGGGTCGGTGTAGTGCCCGGACTTCTGGAAGCCGGTCTTGAGCTGGCCATTTTTCAACATGATCGCGCAGTCGCGGTACGCCCGGCTGCCCAGGTGCGCGGTGGTCCAGTCGAGGTTCTCCGTGTCCGCCAGCGCGGTTTCATAGGAATCATAAGGCGCCATCAAGTACCCGGCCTCGACACCCTTGCGTACCGCCTCAGGGTGCCAGAGCCCGCCCTCCCAGCCTTCGCCCAGGGTCAATAGCAAGCGTGGTAGGCCACTGTCTTGCAGGGTCTTTATAGTTTTGGCGGATAAGGTGCTACCCCAGGTTTCGGGGGGCGCGGTCAAGGCGCTGGCAAACTCCTGCGCCAATGCCTGACGGACCACCCCATAGCCTTCGGCGAGGGCCTGCATGTCGGGCTCGGTCTTGGCTTGCCAGCCCTGGCGCGCCTTTTTGTCGAGGGCCGCGTTGAGCCCTCTTAACAACACGGCTTGCTGGTAACGATCCAGAAACGGCTGGGTGACGTGCACCACCTGCGTCGCCTGCGGGTCAAGCAGGCCCCTGAGTTGCGCGCCCAACCCATCAGCCGCGCGCAGCAATGTGCGTAGCTGCTGCCAATCGCGTACATCACCAAGGCCCAGCAGGTCGTTGCCCCACAGGTACACATGGCTGGCACCCAGCAGTTTTTCGCCGTCAGGCAGGCGTTGCAGCTTTTGCGCCAACGGCTCGTAAAGGCCCTGCTCCACCAGCCACTGGCGATAGCGCTTGGCACCGGCCAGCAAGTCGGCTTCGCCCAGGTTCAGGCGCAGTGTCATCGGTGCGCCAGGGTCCAGGGCGGTGAACTCATGGCGCAACGTCAAGCCCAGGCGCTGGCCCTCGGCATGCCACTGCAAGCGATTGTTGTAGGGGTTGGTCAGCAGCCAGTTGAGGGTAAAGCTGGCGTGGTCGACGCCCCATAACGGCAGGCTGAGGTCTTGGGTGCTGTTCACATCGCCGTAATCGAGCAGGAAGTCTTGCCACAGGCGATTGCCGGCGGGGATGTAATGCCCCTCGGCGAGCGGCCAGATCAAACCCTTGCCCATGGCGCTGGCCGGTTGCCGGAGGATGTCCAGTTCAGCAGCCTCGCGTGCGGTGACGCTAAGGATCAGGTCGCGCTGCTCCAGAGTGGCGCTCAGGTGATAGGCCCCCTTGTCCCATTGCCAGTTGGCCTGTTGATCGGCCTGTTGCAACTGGCTGACCTCATGGGCCGCCACGCCGCTTGAGGCCAGTACCGGTTCGCCGCCAGCGGGGGTAACGCGTACAGCCAGGGTCGCCGCGTCGAGTTCGATACGCCATTGGGCGTTTTCCAGCACGGTGCCGGCAACCGCCAGGGGTGAGAGCAGTAGCATGCAAACCATTAAGGTAAGGCGCAGACAACGAGGCATGGCAAAGACCTTCACACAAGTGAAAGCCTGGAGGGTAAAACAATTGGTTACCTGAGAAACGCCCCATTAGGACTTTGAGACGTTTCCCACGGCCCCTACCGCGCTGTAGGAGCCGGCTTGCCGACCCCTACGCGGGCTCGCGGATTTTGTACCAGGCCACATACAACGCCGGCAAAAACAGCAGCGTCAGCAGGGTGGCGATGATGATCCCGCCGATCATCGCGTAGGCCATCGGCCCCCAGAACACTTCCCGGGCGATGGGGATCATGCCCAGGCTGGCGGCCGCCGCCGTCAGCAGGATCGGCCGGCGCCGGTGTTCGGTGGCCTGCACCACCGCGTCCCACGGTGTGTAGCCATCCCGCTCGTAGGCGTCGATCTGGGTCACCAGGATCACCGAGTTGCGGATGATGATACCGATCAACGCCAGGATCCCCAGGATCGCCACAAAGCCCATGGGCGTGCCCGTGGGAATCAGCGCCAACACCACGCCGATCAAGCCCAGTGGGGCCACGCTGGCCACCAAGAACATTTTCTGCACGCTGTGCAACTGGATCATCAGGAAGGTCGCCATCAAGAACAGCATCAACGGCACCACACTGGCAATCGGGCCCTGGGCCTTGCCGCTTTCCTCCACGGTGCCACCGGTAGCGACCGTGTAGCCCACCGGCAAGCCGGCGCTGAATTTCTCGATTTCAGGCTTGAGCTGCTTGACCAGGTCGGTCGGCTGCATCTCGTCGCGCACGGCGGCCTTGATGGTGATGGTCGGCTTGCGATCACGGCGCCACACCAGCGGCTGCTCCAACTCGTAGCGCACGGTGGCAAAGGCCAGCAATGGGATCGAGGTACCGCTGGGGGTGACGATCTGCAGGTTCTGCAAGGTTTCCGGGGTGCCGCGCTCGGCGTCTTCGGCGCGGCCGACCACGTTGATCAGGTAGATATCGTCGTGTACCTGGGTCACGGCCGAGCCGCTGACCACGCTGTTCATCAACTGCGCCACGTCTTCGGACGACAGCCCAAGCTGGCGCGCCTTGTCCTGGGCGATATCGACCCGCAGCACTTTGCCCGGCTCGTTCCAGTCATAGATGATCTCGCCCAGGTGCGTATTTTTATCCAGCAACGTCGCCAGTTCGATGGCGTGTTTGCGCACCTGGTCGATGTCCTTGCCAGACACCCGGTACTGGATCGGCCGCCCGACCGGCGGGCCCATTTCCAGGGGTTGGACAAAACTGCCGACGCCCACGAAGTCATCGCGCAAACGTTTTTGTAGGCGCTCGATCAACGCGCCGCGCTCCTCCAGGCCCTTGCTGACAATCACCAACTGCGCGTAGTACGGGTTCTCCAGTTGCTGGTCCAGGGGCAGGTAGAAACGGATCGCCCCTTGGCCAATGTAGGTACTCCAGCGTGCGATGTCGGGGTCGTCCTTGATGATTGCCTCAAGCCGATCCACGGCCTTGCGGGTTTCGTTGATCGAGGCGTTTTGCGGCAGGTTGAGGTCGACGAGGATTTCCGGGCGATCCGACGACGGGAAAAACTGGTTCTGCACAAACTGCATGGAAAACACCGACGCCACGAACAGCAGCACCGTCAGGCCAATCGCCCACCAGCGGTTGCGCATGGCCCACAGCATACCGGCGTTGAACACCCGCCCGATCCGCCCCGGCTCTTCACTGTGGGGTTTGACCTTGCTGCTGAGGATATGCACGCCAATCACCGGCGCAAACAACACGGCCACCACCCACGACACCAGCATCGCCACCGCAATCACCGCAAACAGGGTGAAGGTGTATTCGCCGGCCGAGCTGGCGTTGAGGCCAATCGGCACGAAGCCGGCCACGGTCACCAGGGTGCCGGTGAGCATGGGGAACGCGGTGGAGGTGTAGGCGTAGGTCGCGGCCTGCTCCAGGGTCTCGCCTTTTTCCAGGCGCGTGATCATCATTTCCACGGTGATCATCGCGTCATCCACCAGCAAACCGAGGGCGATGATCAACGCACCCAGCGACACCCGCTGCATGGTGATGCCGCTGTACTCCATAAAGACAAATACCAGTGCCAGCACCAGCGGGATCGAGCACGCCACCACCAACCCGGCACGCAGGCCCAGGCTGATAAAGCTCACCACCAGCACGATGATCACCGCTTCGAACAGCGCACTCGTGAAGCCGCCGACGGCCTCTTCCACCACCTCTGCCTGGTCCGACACCTTGTGCACGCCGATGCCCACGGGCAGGTCGGCAGTCAGCTCGTCCATGCGCTGGTGCAGGGCCTTGCCGAACTCCTGGATATTGCCGCCCTTCTGCATGGCGATGGCCAGGCCAATGGCTTGCTGGCCGTTGAAACGGAACATCGGCCGCGCCGGATCCACATAGCCACGGCTGATATCCGCGATATCCGCCAGGCGGTAGAAGCGGTCATTGAGCCGCAGGTTGACGTCAGCCAGATCCTTTTCCGAGGCGAATTGCCCGGAGGTACGCACCGAAATCCGCTCCGGCCCGGCCTCGATCACCCCGGCCGGGGTCACCGCGTTCTGCGCTTGCAGGCTCTGCACCACTTGGCGCTGGTCAATCCCCAGGGCGGCCAGTTTGCGCGTGGAAAAATTCAGGTAAATCACTTCGTCCTGCTGGCCGATCATCTCGACCTTGCCCAGCCCCGGCACCGCCCGGATTTCGGCGCGCACCTGCTCGACGTAGTCGCGCAACTGGCGCATCGACATGCCATCGGCGGTAAAGGCATACACCGAGCCAAACACATCACCGAACTCGTCGTTGAACGACGGTCCCTGCAAGCCCTGGGGGAAAGTGCCGCGAATGTCGTCGATCTTCTTGCGCACCTGGTACCAGATCTCGGGGATCGCCTTGGCGCTGGTGGTGTCCTTGAGGAACACGAAGACCGTGGATTCACCGGGCCGGGTGTAGCTTTTCACATAGTCCAGGGAGTCCAGCTCTTCGAGCTTTTTCTCGATGCGGTCAGTGACCTGCTTGAGGGTTTCTTCCTGGGTCGCGCCCGGCCAGCGGGTCTGGATCACCATGGTCTTGATGGTGAAGGACGGATCTTCCTCGCGCCCCAGGTTCATGTAGGAAAACACGCCCATCAGCAGCGCAACGAACATCAGGTACCAGACGAAGGACTGATGCTTGAGTGCCCAGTCGGATAAGTTGAAGCTCCCTTTCATCGCGGGCTGTCCTCGTCGGTTTTGACTTTTTGTCCGGGTTTGAGGCTATTGACGCCGGCGCTGACCACCCGCTCGCCAGGCTGCACGCCGCCGTTGAGCACGACACTGCTGGCATCACGGCTGACCAGGGTCACGTCGCGGGGTTGCACGGTCTGCTGCTGCATATCGATGACCCAGATGCGGGCCTTGCCCTCGACATCCTGCACCGCGCTGGCGGGCAACTCGATGCGGGGCGCGATGGCCGAGCTCAAGGTCACACTGATCGCCGTGCCCAACCGGAACGCCGGGGGCGTCTGGGCCAGGGTCAGGCGCGCGCGACGGGTGCGGGTTGCGCTTTGTGCCTGGGGCTCGATCTCGCGCACGGTGGCGGTGGTGTTGATGCTGGGGTCCAACTGGCTGGCCACCAGGAACACCACATCCGGCGGCAGACGCTCGGCGAGGCCGGCGGGCAGGTCGATCACCGCTTCCTTGATATCCGGACGGGCCAGGGTCACTACTTGCTGGCCGGCGCTGACCACCTGGCCGGCCTCGGCATTCCAGGCGGTGACGATGCCGCCGTGGTCAGTGCGCAACTCGGCGTAGTTGAGCTGGTCCTTGGCCTGGTCCACCGAGGCCTTGGCCTGGTCGAGGGAGGCCTGGGTAGTTTTCAGGTCGGTCTGGGCAATGTCCAGTTGCGCCTGGGCGCCGACGCCACGGTTGAACAACTCCTGCTGGCGCCGCGCATTGGCCTGGGCGTTGATAAATTGCGCCTGGATCCGCGCCAGGTCGCCCTGGGCGGCGCGCAGCTGGTTCTGCTGGTCCGTGGGGTCGAGCACCGCCAGCAAGGCGCCTTTTTCGACTTCGGCGCCCACATCCACCGCGCGCCGGGCGATGCGCCCTGGCACCCGGAAACCCAGGTTACTTTCATAACGCGCCTGGATGCTGCCGGCAAAGCGCCCGAGGTGAGCCTGATCTTCGGCCTTCACCTCGACCCAGAGCACCGGCCTTATAGGCTCCGGCGCCGGCTCTTCCTTGGAACAGGCGATCAGCAACAGGCTGCTGGCGAGGATCAGCGTCAGGTGCTTCATGGCTGCACGCCCTTGGCCTGGGCCTGGTCCGGCGCCTGGGCGATCTCCACCACCATGCCTGGGTGCAGCAATTGCCCACCGGCCACTACGACTTTTTCGCCGCCCTTGAGGCCATCGCTGATGATCACCTTGCCGGTCAGGTAGCGCGCGACAGTGACCTTGTGCAATTGCGCCTTGCCGTCGCCATCCACCAGCCACACGGCGGGCTCGCTGAGATCCTTGGTCAGTGCAGCCCAAGGCAGTTCGATGCTGGCCTTGGCTTGCCCGTTGGCGGTGGCGCTGACCACCGAACCCAGTTGCATGCCCTTGGGCAAGGCCTCCAGGGCGATCTTCACCTGCACCGTGCCGCTGCTGGCCGCAACGGCCGGGGTCACTTCACGCACCCGACCCACAGCCTTGATGCTCGGGTTATCCAGCAGGCTGACGGTGATTGGCGCATCCGGCGGTGGCTCCGCCAGCAGCGATTCGTAGACGTTGAATACCGCGTCGCGCTCGCCGTCACGGGCCAGGCTGAAAATCGGCACGGTGGCCTGCACCACCTGGCCGACTTCGGCCTGGCGCGCGGTAATCACCCCCGGCGCTTCTGCGATGAGGGCGGTGTAGCCCAACTGCTCGCGGGCGTTGGCCAACTGCGCCTGCGCCGCCGCCAGGGCACTTTGGCTGCTGCGCAAGGCGGCCTGGGCCGCGTCGTACTCGCTGCGGCTGGTGTAGCCCTTGGGCAGGAGTTTCTCCTGGCGCACAAAGGCCGCCGCCGTCTGTTTGACCCGCGCCTGTTCCGCCACCACCTGGGCCTGGGCGGAATCGACGTTGGTCTGCAAATCCTTGGGATCGAGCCTGGCCAGCACTTGCCGGGCCGTCACGCGGTCGCCCACATCCACCATGCGCTGGATAATCTTGCCGCCCACGCGAAACGACAAATCGGTCTGCACCCGCGCCTGGATATCCCCGGTAAGGGTCACCGCCGCCGCGAAATCGGTCGGCTGCACGGTTTGCACAAACACCCTGGAATGGGCCTTGGGTTCAGGCTTTTGCTGGCCACAGCCGCTCAGCAATGCCAGCAGGGCAACGCCACAAATAACTGTTGAGGTGGGACCGCCCATGCAGGCTCCTTTTGCGTGATACCGACGTGCCAGTGTGTATGCGACTGTGAGCTTAGTTCAGGGTTCCGCCTTCGACTATGGGAATTACATGGCCTCGGTTGATCGCCGGCAAGCCGACTCCTACAGGGTAAGATGGCGGTCCATACCGGCCGGGAACGCCCCTGATGCTGAAAACCTTAGCGGTGGCCAATTACCGCTCGATCAATAAATTGGTGGTACCGCTGGATCGGCTGAACCTGATCACCGGCCCCAATGGCAGCGGCAAATCCAACCTGTACCGCGCCTTGCGCCTGCTGGCGGAAACCGCCCAGGGCGGCGTGATCAATGCCCTGGCCCGCGAAGGAGGCCTGGACTCGACGTTCTGGGCCGGCCCCGAAAACATCAGCCGGCGCATGCTCAAGGGCGAAGTCGCGGTGCAGGCCAGCGTGCCCCAGGGCGTCAAGCGCTTGCGCCTGGGCTTTGCCGGCGAAGACTTCAGCTACGCGATTTCCCTGGGCTTGCCAGTACCCAGCTCGTCGTACTTTTCCCTGGACCCCGAGATCAAGAAGGAATGCATCTGGGCCGGTCACGTCTATCGCCCGGCCAGCCTGCTGGTGCAACGCTCGGGGGCGATGATCCGCGCCCGAGACGGGCGGGCCTGGGATGTGCTGGCCCAGCACACGCCCGACTACCACAGCCTGTTCGACCAGGTCGGCAGCCTGCGCGGCTCGCCCGAAGTGCTGATGCTGCGCGAAAGCATTCGCGGCTGGCGCTTCTACGACCACTTTCGCAGCGACGCCGATGCGCCGGTGCGCCTGCCCCAATTGGGTACGCGCACACCGGTGTTGCACCACGATGGCCGCGACCTCGCGGCCGCGTTGCAGACCATCCGCGAAATCGGCGACCCCGAGGCCTTGCAGCGCGCAGTCAGCGATGCGTTTCCCGGCGCACGCCTGAATATCCAGCCGTTGCAGGGCGGACGTTTTGCCATTGAGTTTTATCAGGAAGGGTTGCTGAGGCCACTGTCGGCGGCGGAGTTGTCGGACGGCACCCTGCGCTACCTGCTGCTGATCGCCGCCCTGCTGACGCCACGCCCGCCGACAATGATGGTACTCAACGAACCGGAAACCAGCCTGCACCCGGACCTGTTGCCGGCCTTGGCGCGCCTGATCATCCAGGCTTCAAGGCAATGCCAGGTGTGGGTGGTGTCCCATGCCAGCCGCTTGATCGCGGCGTTGCAGCAGGACGAGGGATGCAATTCGATTGTGCTGGAGAAGGTGATGGGCCAGACGCAGATTGTGGGGCAGCGGGTGTTGGATGAGCCGGCGTGGCATTGGCCGAGTTAGGCAGTGTGTTGGAAGCCCTTCGCCCGGTGCCGCACACCGGGCATCTGAACACTCACGGTGCAGTACCAAAGTAATCGCTGTCTATGCGCAGAATCACTCCCATTATTTAAATAGATGGAATTTTTCCTTCAGAACTTTATGAGCTTAACTTCGGAGGCATCCGACTTTACTTAAAACCTATATCTCTTCAGGCTGACGACCTGGCACTTACACCTAGTTTTAATCACTGCATACACCAAGCTTAGTGCAACACACACGTCATGAACGAGAATATAAAATGAATACAGTCCAGCCTGCACGTCACACCAACGAAGCTTGCGCTGACTTTCTCCGCGACCTAGACAAGTCGAAAATCACGGAGAACATACAAGACACCTGCAACGAAGAGGTGTTGACCCTCGTCAGGCAACAGCAAGAATACAGAAAAGCCCATCCTCCTATCGCTATTTACCGAATCGCAGCGCAAGGCAGCCAAACCCGCAACGGTGGCGTTATTGAACAAGCCACTTCTCCGATGGAATTCAAACTGCCTAATGGGCAGCACGTACACGCCGCGCAGAAAGGTGATTACGCTGTATACAACGACGGCACTAAAGCACAAATTGTAACCGCCGCAGGAGCAGACTACAGCCATATTGCATTAGTGGGCAGCGTGCTCAGTAACGGTGACGAAATCATCAATACACCGCAAAGTTCTTCGTTGATCATATTACGTGCGGGAGTGTCGAAAGCTGAAGATTTTTTGCAATCTATTTGAGTGCTTAACCGCAAACCGTACACCAGTTGACTACCCGCTAATTAGATAACACTTAACCACTTCCAAATAAAAAATTAATGGACGCTCGCAACGCGTCATTACCCGACCGAAAACAATAGGAAATAACAATGAGTGAAGGTCATTTCATTGGTCGCGGTGACAAGACCACCTGCGGCGGGATCGTCCTGGATGGAGATGTGAGGGTAACTATATTCGGTCTGCTTCATGCCCGCGAAGGGGGCGAAGTCACATGCGGCATAGACAGGAAGATCTATCAGATTATCGGTGGCATATCGCACATAGAGAGTCATGGCAAACTTGTAGCGGGCACGCTGGACAGTTTCAGCAGTTGCCCCTGCCGAGCGCGGCTGATTCCCTCGGTGTACACGGCGACCTACAGCAACCAAGGCACTGCACCGCGAGTGGCCAGGCGAGCCGCCGAACCCACCGCGCCACCCGTTACCCAACGACCGGCAGCTGCGACCTCATCCAGCCTGGCGCTTTCAGCCAATCGCGCTCCAGCCGTATTCAACAGCGTTGAGCCCCAGGAACCTGGGTTCTACGTGGTCCCCAAAAGCATGACCCGCGAAGCGTTGGAGGCGGTCCTTTTCCCCGAGCACAACCCCGCCGTCATGAGCAAGTTTCAGGGGCTTAACCCCTATAAGGGCGAGGTTAAAGCCGGCTCGATCATCGTGTTGAGTGATCCGAACAACACCGCCTGCACTTACCAGGAAGCCCTGTTGATGCAGGCCGCCCAGCAAGTAGACGCAGCGCTGGAGCCCCTGACACCCGAGGAGGCCGACTTTCTGTACCGGCACGGCGCAGAAATCGCCGGGTTTATCGGCCACACCTCAACCTGGCTGGGCGTCAGCGCGGTGGTGATAGAGCAGCACCTGAGCAACCTGCGCGACACCCTCCAAGCCATCGAGCGTCTCCATCAAGAGAGCTATCGCCGGGAAGGACACCTCAAGTCCCCGCAATTTCTCGCTGATCGCAAGCGCCTGCTGGCTCAGTTGGATGCCCATCTGTTGAAGTCCACTCGCCTGCGTGGCCAGACAACCCTGGGCGATCACCCCAAACTGAAAACCGCCCTCGGCATATCCAGTCGCAGCCTGGTGCATCACTGGGGCAAGGCCGGAGCACCCGGACAAATTCCGGGGTATGCCACCCATGTGGAAGCAACCAGCCGTGCAGCCAACTACATGAAGACCGGCGGGTACATCGCCATTGGTATTGGCGGCGTGTCTTCGTTATTGGCTATTCAGGAGGTGTGTAATGGGGGGACTGTGGAAGCTTGTGAGAGGGTTAAGTTTGTTGAGGGGGGGAAATTTGCAGGGTCTACGATGGTTGGTGCTTTGGGTGGTGTGTCAGCTAGTTCGGTGAGCGGTCCAATCTGCATAGCGATTGGCGTATCTACAGGAGGTATCGGGGGTGTTGTGTGTGTCGCCGCGATAGTGGGAGTTGGCACATGGGCGGCCACTACTGTCGGTGGTATGGCAGGTGAAGCACTGGGAGAGCAAATTTACCAGGCGACTCAACCATGACCATTATCGATAGTTGGCCTCTCTGGTTTGCGATTTTTTTTCTAGGGGCGCCACTGCTGATAGGCGTTGCCGGCATCGCCCACAGTCTGCATCTAAGCCACCGTCACCTGGACGCAATAAAAGAGGCCCTGAAGAACAGCCACTACATTTATATTTGGGGTCCGAGCTTGGGGAGGCGCGGTTTTATTTGGTCGATCCTGGAAATATCAAAAATCACCGGAATGATCGTTTGGCCCAAGCCCTTTATCAGGATTGGGGAACTAGACCCACTCGATTTCAAAAATTTCCCTCCTCACTTGAAATGGTGTTTGATCGCCAACTTAACGATGATAAACATTCCACTCGCCTGGATGATAGCTATAGCCTTTTTATTAAAATTCAGGTAATTCGAATGTAGCCTCAATTGAGTTGTTATGTATGCGCAGCATGCCTTAATAGGGACTGGCATATGGATGAATATAGTTATCGATGAGCCGAGAGGGAAATACATGAGCAAAACAATTACCAAGACTACATAACCATGACCAATATCGATACCTGGTCTCCCTGGGTTGCGATTTTTGTTCTAGCGGCCCCATTCCTGCTTGCATATGTAGGGGCGGAATACAGTCTGTACTTGAGCCATTGTCATCTGGGAGCAATAAAGGAGGCCTTGAAGAACAGTCGATATATTTACATTTGGGGGCCGAGCCTGGGGAATCGCGGTTTGATTTGGTCGCTTTTTGAAATATCAAAAATCAGCGGAATGATTGTATGGCCCAGATCCGCCATCATGATTGGTGAACTAGATCCAGTCGATCTTAAAAACTTCCCACCTCACTTGAAACGACATTTGATCGCCAACCTGACGATTATGAGCATTTCTTTAACCTGGGGAATAGTTTCAGTCGCGCTAGTGAAATATTAATAATTCTGGCCAACTCCAAAATTTAACTGCCGTATATACGCTGCATATTTAGTAAGTTCTGGCTATTCAGCAGGTGTGTAATGGGGGTTCTGTGGAAGCTTGTGAGAGGGTTAAGTTTGTTGAGGGGGGGGAAATTTGCAGGGTCTACGATGGTTGGTACTGTGGGTGGTGCGGTAGCTCGTTCGGCGAGCGGTCCGATCTGCATGGCGATTGGCGTATCTACAGGAGGTGTCGGGGGTGTTGTGTGTGTCGCCGCGATAGTGGGAGTTGGCACATGGGCAGGTACGACTCTCGGTGCTATGGGTGGCGAAATAGGCGGAGAAATTATGTATGAGAGAACGTTGCCATGATAACAGAGGGTTTCTGGACGTCCTGGCTGGCTTTTTGGATGCTAAGTGGTGCGCCGGGCCTGATCGGAGTTGCCGCTATCGCCCACAGCCTGTACCTGAGCCGCCGTCATCTGGGCGCTATAAAGGAGGCATTGAAAAACAGCCACTACATTTATATTTGGGGGCCGAGCTTGGGGAGGCGCGGTTTTATTTGGTCGATCCTGGAAATATCGAAAATCACCGGAATGATCGTTTGGCCCAAACCCTCTATCAGGACTGGAGAACTAGACCCACTCGATCTCAAAAATTTCCCTCCTCACTTGAAATGGTATTTGATCGTCAACTTAACGATGATGAGCATTCCACTCGTCTGGTTGATAGCTGTAGCCTTTTTATTGAAATACAGGTAATTCGGATGTTACCTCAATTGAGATATTATGTATGCACAGCATGCCTTAATAGGGACTTGGATATGGATGAATATAATTCATCAATGATCCGGGAGGAAAACACACGGACAAAACAATCGCCAAGACTACATAACCATGACCATTATCGATAGTTGGCCTCTCTGGTTTGCGATTTTTTTTCTAGGGGCGCCAATGCTGATAGGCGTTGCCGGTATCGCCCACAGTCTGTATCTAAGCCACCGTCACCTCGAAGCCATAAAGGAGGCCCTGAAGAACAGTCGATACATTTATATTTGGGGGCCTAGCCTTGGGAAGCGCGGTTTGATTTGGTCTCTTTTGGAAATATCAAAAATCACCGGAATGATTGTGTGGCCTAGGTCGTCCATCATTACTGGTGAACTAGACCCGGTCGATCTCAAAAATTTCCCTGCTCACTTGAAACGGTATTTGGTCATCAACTTAACGACGATAATCTTTTCTTTTACCTGGATGATAATTACATACTTCCTGATTAAGTATTGGTAATTCTGACAGCGCCTCACCCGGCCCTCATTGCAGAAAGTGCCGGGTGAAGCCTTCAACTTGCCTGCAATAGCGACTTCAACCCTGCCACTTACCCCCTTCAACAATCACACTCTCAGGCTTGGTGTCATCGCTCAGTTCTTTACGCACGTACTGGTCATACAGCTTGAGCAAGAACTTCTCTTCACCCAACTTCGCCAACTCGGCATTCACCCAGTCGCGCAGTTCGATATTGCCCTTCTTCACCGCCGGTGCAATCGGCGCTTCGTCACCCAGTTTCTCTTCCAGCACGCGATAGCCCGGGTTCTGTTTGGCCCAGCTGAACAGCACCAGGTTGTCCTGGGCATAGGCATCACCACGCCCAGCCGACAAGGCTTGCAGTGACTCGGAGTTTTTCTCGAACTTGAGCAGTTTCCAGTCCGGGTGGTTCTTGGTCAGCCAGATATCGGCAGTGGTGCCGGTGGTGACGATGGTGGTGCGGGTCGCCAGGTCGTCGAGGCTTTTGACCACGCTGTCGTTAGGCACCAGGGCCTGGACCGCGACTTTCAGGTTGGGGTTGGTGAACTCCACCGCTTCCTTGCGCTCCGGGGTCACGGTCATGTTGGCGAGGATCAGGTCGACCTTGTCGCTCTGCAAAAACGGGATGCGGCTGGCCGGCTCCACGGCCACGAACTCGACCTTGTTCTCGTCACCCAGCAGGTCCTTGGCAAACCGGCGGCCGATGTCGGTATCAAAGCCGACGTAGCGCCCGGCTTCATCGACAAAGCCAAACGGCGGCTTGTCGGTAAACACGCCGACGATCAGCTTGTCGCGGGCCTTGATCTTGTCGATGTAACTCACCGCCGCCGGCGCGGCAGCGGCGGGTTTGGCCGGTTCTTCAGTTTTGTTGCAGCCGGCCAGTAAGGCGAGGCCGAGCAGCGGCAGTAACAACTTGGCAGTTTTCATGACAGCTCCAGTTCCTTGATTTTCTTGGGCAGTGTTGAAACAAACGAGAATTTCTCGAGGAACTGCTGCGCGCGTGCGGTCTGCGGGTTCGTAAAGAAGGCCTCGGGGGTGTTGTGTTCGAGGATGCGGCCAGCTTCCATAAACACCACGCGGTCGGCGACGGCGCGGGCAAAGGCCATTTCGTGGGTAACGATCAGCAGGGTCATGCCATCGCGGGCCAGGTCCTGGATCACTTCCAGCACCTCCTTGACCATTTCCGGGTCGAGGGCGGCGGTGACTTCGTCAAACAGCATGACCTGGGGGTTCATGCACAGCGAACGGACGATGGCGATACGTTGCTGCTGGCCGCCCGAGAGCTGGCGCGGGAACGCATCGCGCTTGTCGGCGAGCCCTACCCGCTCCAGCAGTTTTTGCGCCTGTTCACGGGCTTCGCGGGGCTCGCGCTTTTGCACTTTGAGTGGGCCCAGCAGGATGTTGTCGAGCACGCTCATATGGGGGAACAGGTGGTAACTCTGGAACACCATGCCTACGTCCTGGCGCACCTGGCGCCAGTCGGTGTGTTTATCCAGCAGCTCTTTGCCGGCCAGCCGCAGGCTGCCGCTGTGGGCCACTTCCAGGCCATTGAGGCAGCGCAGCAAGGTGCTTTTACCGCAGCCGCTGGGGCCGAGGATCACCACCACTTCGCCGCTTTGCACCCTCAGGTCGATGCCATTGAGCACCTGCTGTTCGCCGAAGAATTTATTGAAACCCTGGAACTCGATCAGTGCGCTCATGCTTGGGCCCAGCGCCGTTCCAGCACCTTGGAGGCGGCCGACAACGGGTAGCAGATAAAGAAGAAAAACAGGAACAGCGCGCCGTAGATCAATACCGACTCGTAAGTGCGCTCGATGATTTGCTGGCCGACCTTGATCACGTCCACCACGCCGATCAGCACCGCCAGGGAGCTGGTCTTGATGATCCGCGTGTAGACGTTGATGGTCGGCGGCGTCATACGCTTGAGCGCCTGGGGCAACAGCACGAAGCCGTAGAGCTGCGGCGCCGACAAGCCAATCGACAGCCCCGCCTCCCGCTGCCCGCGCGGCAGCGAATGCAAGGCCCCGCGCACCACTTCGCCCACTTCACTGGCGCCCCACAGCGACAGCACCAGCACCGCGCACCAGAAACTGGGGATGCTCAGGCCGGTGAAAATCGGCAGGCCAAAAAACAGCAGATACAGCCACACCAGCACCGGAATCGCGCGGAACAATTCCAGGTAAATGCGCAGCAGCAGGTTGATCGCCCGCACATTCAAAGTGCGCAGCACCCCATACACCACCCCGCCAATGGTGCTGAAGGCGATGCTCAAAAACGAAATCGACAGGGTTTGTGCAGCGCCCTTGCCCAGTTGCGGCAACGACACCCACAACAATTCAAGACCCGAACTGGCCATGCTGGAGCCTCCTTTCCAGGCGGCTGAGCAGCAGCGACAGCGGCAAGAACAACAGCACGCAAATCAGCGTGAGCACGGCGAGCATCTCGTAAGTCTTGTAGTAGAGGGCGATATAGCTTTTGGTGGTGTAGAGAATCTCTGGCACCGCCACTGCCGACACCACGGTGGTTTCCTTGAGCAGGAAAATGAAATTGGCGAACAGCGCAGGCAGGCTGAGGATCCCGGCCTGGGGCAGGATCACATGGCGCAGCAACTGCCAGTCGGACAGGCCGATGGACTTGCCCGACTCGATCTGCGCCAGCGGCACCGCTTCCACACCGGCGCGCAGCACTTCGGTGAGGTAGGCGCCGCCCAAAAAGGTCATGGTGATGATCGCCGCCCAGAACCCGGAGATATTCAAGCCCAGGGCCGGCAAGGCGAAGTACACGAAGAACAGCTGGATCAGCAGCGGCGTGTTGCGCGCCAGCTCCACATACAGCGCTACCAGGCGCGACAGGTAGGGCGTGCGGAACACCAGCAGGGCCGAGTTGATCAGCGCCACCAGCAGCGAGGTGCCGATGGCGATCAAGCCTACTTGCAGGGTCACCCCCACGGCCTTGAGAAACGCCGGCAGGGTGCTGAGGATAAACGCGTAGTCGAAGGTCATTTCAAGTCCTGGGCGCCGCAGGGGTAATGCGGCGTAAACGCAGTCCGGTCCAGCGTGGGTAACGCCGGGAAGCGCTGACTTTAAAGGTATAAAAACCAAAATTTAAATACCGAAATAGCATATTGATATCACCCAAAAAGCTAACCGGCGGATTCGCCGGGTTGCCGGGTGACAGCTATTGTTCTGGGGTGTGTAGGAAGGGTCTTTTTTTTGCGCTGAACCACAGGGAAGGACAGCGCGTGCCCAGACTGAGGGCCATTTAACAGCGAGGGAATGCCAGATGAGCGAGACAAAACCGATTGACCCGCAGGACTTGGTGAAATGGCTGGTGGCGCTGCGGCGGGCGATCAACCGCCGGGATTTGTAGCGCAGTGTGGGAGCGGGCTTGTGTAGGAGCTGGCTTGCCTGCGATGCAGACACCTCGGTTTATCAGTATTACCGAGGTGATGCTATCGCAGGCAAGCCAGCTCCTACACAAGCTCAGCTCCCACATTTCTTGAAGGGGGTTTGGCAAATCAGAACGCCGGCAACACCGCGCCGCTGTATTTCTTCTCGATGAAGGCTTTGACTTCAGGGCTGGTCAGGGCCTTGGAGAGTTTCTGGATGGCGGCGCTGTCCTTGTTGTCTGGGCGGGCTACCAGATAGTTCACGTACGGCGAGTCGGCGCCTTCAATGATCAACGCATCCTTGGCCGGGTTCAGGCCGGCTTCCAGGGCGTAGTTGGTGTTGATCATGTCCAGGTCAACCTGGTCCAGGACGCGCGGCAGCAGGGCCGATTCCAGTTCCTTGAACTTCAGGTTCTTCGGGTTGCTGGCGATGTCCTTTGGCGTGGACAGGGCGTTTTTCGGGTCCTTGAGGGTAATCAGGCCGGCCTTCTGCAGCAGCAACAGGGCGCGACCACTGTTGGAGCCTTCGTTGGGAATAGCCACGGTGGCGCCGTCTTTCAGGTCTTCAAGCTTGGTGACTTTCTTCGAGTAGCCGCCAAACGGTTCAACGTGCACGCCAATCACGGTGACCAGGTTGGTGCCTTTACCCTTGTTGAAGTTTTCCAGGTACGGCAGGGTCTGGAAGTAGTTGGCATCCAGGCGCTTCTCGGCCACTTGCACGTTCGGTTGCACGTAGTCGGTGAAGACCTTGATTTCCAGGTCCACGCCTTCTTTGGCCAGGGTCGGCTTGATCAGCTCAAGGATCTCGGCGTGCGGCACCGGCGTGGCCGCGACCACCAGTTTTTCGTTGGCTTGAGCGATACCGGCAGTCAGGGCCGCCGCCAGGGCGGTGAACAACAGAACCTTTTTCATGCAGTGTCCTTAATCGAAAATCCGGGACGTCGGTGACGGCCGCTTCTTATGGGGGTGCCAGCGATGTGCTATCGCGGCGTGGAATGGACAATACCGATATTTTTTATTCCCGAACAATACCTTTTATTCACTTTGATATTCCATTTTGCTCATACAGAGCCCAAGCCCTGAAACAGACGCGTCAACGCTGCGCGCTCGACTTCGCTGCCGCTGCTCAGGATCTGTCGCACCTGATGCTCAATCTGCGCCACCGACGCCACCGGCAGGTTCAGATGCTCCGGCAAGATCTCATCGCCGCTGCTGACCAGCAGCGCAAAGTGGATCACGTTCTCCAGCTCCCGCGTATTGCCCGGCCAACTGTGCTGCTCCAGCACCCGCTGCGCGTCCTCGCTGATCAACGGCACCGGCAGGTCCAGGCGCTGGCTGTAGATCCCCAGGAAGTACTCGGCCAGGGACAGGATGTCGCCTACGCGCTCGCGCAGCGCCGGCAGTTCCAACTGGCCTTCGCTGAGGTAATGGAACAGGCGCTCATGGAATTTACCCACGGCCACCGCCTGGGCCAGGTCGATGCTGGTGGCAGCGACCAGGCGCACGTCCACCGGGCTCGGCTGATGGGCGCCGACGCGAGTGACTTCGTGGTTTTCCAGGGCGGTGAGCAGCTTGATCTGGATCGGCAGCGGCAAGTCACCGATCTCATCGAGGTACAAGGTGCCGCCGTTGGCCGAGCCGAACCAACCGGCGCGGCTGCTGGCCGCGCCGCTGTGGCTGCCGGCGGCATAGCCGAACAGTTCGGCATCGGCGTAAGTGGGGCTGATCGCACCGCAGTTGACCGACACAAACAGGCCGCTGCGGTCACTGCCACGATGGATATGGCGCGCCAGCAGCTCTTTGCCGCTGCCGGTTTCGCCGCGAATCAGTACGGGCAAGGCACGCGGGGCCAGGCTTTGAAGGTCTTCGCGCAGTTGCCGGGAACGGGGGTCGACAAATACCAGCGCCTTGGCGCGGATGCTCAAGGGGCTTTTTTCGGCATCGGGGAAGGTCAGCAGTGGCTGGCCAAAGGTTTCATGCAGGCTCATGGCAGGCTCCCGCCCCAATTCCACTTAAGGGACGGGGCGTTGAAAAGTATTAGGCGCGGCGCCGGGAGTGATGCTCCAGACGGTTTTGCAGGCGATAGAGGTAGGCGAAACCCTGCTCCCAGCGCTGGTGGCCGGACTTCACGTTGATATGCCCGGCGCCTGCGAGAATTCCGGCTTCAGCCCCCCAGTTCCGCGCCAGCTCCAGGGCCCGAGGGGCGCTGACCGCACTGTCGTTGTCGGAGCTGACGACCTGGCTGGGAAACGGCAACAGGTCGCGCGGAATCGGTGCAAAGTTGCGCAACGCCGGCGCACACGCGGGGCGCTCGACATCCGCCGGGGCCACCAGCAAGGCCCCGCGCACCTGGCGCAGGAACTGCAACGGCGCGCTGGCCGCCCAGTGCGCCACGGTGATGCAACCCAGGCTGTGGGCAATGAGAATCACCGGAGTGCTGTCGGCCGCAATGGCTTCAGCCAGGGCCGCCACCCAGTCTTCGCGGCGCGGGGTCAACCAGTCGGCCTGCTCCACGCGGGCGCTGTTGGGCAGGCTGTTCTGCCAATGGGTTTGCCAATGATCTTCTGGCGATCCTTGCCAGCCCGGCACGATCAGGTAACGGATCAACTCGCTGTGCATGGGTGTGCCCTCCTGCAGCGTTTAACGTTGCTGACCAGTATAGGGACGGGGCATATATTCGTTAAGGAATAAGAAGCTATTTATTAATAACCAAAAACACAAAACCATTTCGCTCAAAATGTAGGCGCTGGCTTGCCGGCGATTGCGCCGTGTCCGCCGAAACATTCATCGACTGACTCACCGCTATCGCTGGCAAGCCAGCTCCTACAGGGGTTGGGCAGACGGCTTAAATCACAGGCAAAAAAAAGGCCGCACCCTGCCAAGGAGACGGCCAAAAAATTGTCGAGGCTGTTGACACTAACGTGCAGTAATCACCGACAGCTTGGTAATTCCCGCTCGCTCAATCGACGCCATGGCCCGAGCCACTTCGCCATAGTTCACACCATCGTCAGCCTGCAGTTGTACCCGCACCTCTGGGTCCTTCGCCTTGGCGGCCTGCAGGTTGAATTCCAGCAGGTCCGGCTGGATTTCATCCTTGTTGATAAACACTTTGCCGGCGCCGTCGATGCTCACCACCAACGGGTCTTTCTGCTCCACCGGGGCCACGGCCTCGGTCTTGGGCAGGTTGATCGGGATCGCATTGGTCAACAGCGGGGCGGTGACGATAAACACCACCAGCAGTACCAGCATCACGTCCACCAGGGGCGTGACGTTGATCTCACTCAGTACCTCGTCGCTGTCTTGGGTGGAGAAGGCCATATCAGGACGCCTCCTTCACTTTTTGCGCGCTGCCCTGGGCGGCGTTTTTGTGCAGCGCCGGGTGGACCAGCACGCGGAACGAATTTTTCTGCGCCAGGCTGTAGAAGTCATGGGCGAAGTCATCCAGGTCGGCAGCCGTCAGCTTCAGGCGACGCAGGAAATAGTTGTAGACCAGTACCGCCGGTACGGCGACGGCGATCCCCACGCCGGTCGCGACCAGCGCCGCACCGATGGGCCCGGCCACGGTTTCGAGGCTGGCGGAGCCCGCGGCGCTGATCCCTTTCAACGCTTCCATGATCCCCCACACGGTGCCGAACAGCCCGATAAAGGGCGAGGTGCTGCCAATACTCGCGACCACGGCCAGGCCGGTTTCCAGGGAGCGCCGCTCACGCACGATCTGCTGGCGCAGGGCACGTTCGAGGCGGTCCTGGTGGTTGATCGCCTGGCTCAAGTCAGCGGCGTGCGGCGCATCACCGACCTGGATCGCGGCATACCCGGCCTGGGCCACACGGGCGGCGGCGCCGGGGTGGGTTTCGCTCAGTTCGGCGGCCGAATCGAGACTCGACGCTGCCCAGAACTGTTTGTGGAACTTGCGATCCTGGGCCTTGAGGCGGCCGAACTGCACGCCCTTGAGCAGGGCCAGGCCCCAGGTGGCGACGGAAAAAACCACCAGCAGCCAGATCACCGCGCTTTCGATGGATTCAAGTGGAGATGCCAGTAACGTCATGATGCGGTCCTCGGTGTAAGCGATAGAGTGTCGAGCAAAGGCTCAATGAATCTTGAAATCGATAGGTACGCTGACCCAGCCATCCTGGGCCACGTCGCCCTGCTTGGCGGGCACGAAGCTCCAGCGCTTCACGGCGCTGAGTGCGGCGTCGTCGAGTTGCTGGCGACCGCTGCTCTTTTGCACCTGGATTTCACCGGGCTTGCCGCTGGCCAATACATGCACCCGCAACAACACCGTGCCTTCCCAGCCACGGCGCTGGGCCAGTGATGGGTACTCGGGCGCCGGGTTCTTCAGGTACGCAGCGTTGGCCGAAGCAGGCGTCACCGGTGCCGGCGCAGGCGCAGCTGGCGTGGGCGCGGGGGGTGCCGGCTGGGGTGGCGCAGGCGGCTGTTCGACGGCTTTGGGCACCGGCTTGGGTTCGGGCTTGGGCACAGGTTTTGGCTTGGGCTTGGGAACCGGCTTGGGTGGCGCCGGCTTGGCCGCCAACTCATCCACGACCGGTGGCGGTGGTTCTACAACTGGCGGCGGTGGCGGTACAGGCGGCGGCGGTTCCACCACCGGCGGCGCCGGCTGGGAAAACTCGATGGTCATCGGTGGAATTTCCGGCGGCACAATCGGCAGCACCGGCACCGGTTTCTGGCTGACCCAGTAGATCACCGCGCCATGCAGCGCCAGCGCCAACAGGCCCAATAAAATGCCTTCACGGCGGCTCAAGATCCCCTTGGGGGTTTTCTGCAAACGCAACTGCCCCAAGGGCGCACGATGCGGCCGGCCAAGGTCGACCAACTCACCACTCGGTGCCTGGCGCCACTGCGCCTCATGTGCACTGGCGGCGGTCTGGACATTGCCCATTGATTCACTCCCTGCTGTCTTCAGCGAAAAAACCGACGGGCCTGCGGGGCGACCGTCGAGAGCTGAATCATCGGGGGCAGACGCTTATCTCTTAAAGTAATCTTTAAAGTTATACATAGACCAAACAGGAATATGAAAAATCAGCGCTTGGCCCAAAGCCACGCCCCACGGGGCCTGGCGGCGAGAGGCAAAATCATGATGCTTTGCGGGCATGCAAAATATTCCTCAAAGGCATGGCTCAGCGCGGGTTGGCCTCGCATAAATCCCACAATTGCCCCTGCAGGCTCTGCCCCGCCGCCCCCATCCCATTGCGCCCATACAGCGCCAGCCGCACGCCCTGCACCGCGGGCAAACCACTGTCGGCGCCGAGCACCACATGCCCGGCCTGCACCACCCGCTCAGGCAGCAGGCTGATGCCCAACCCCGCCGCCACCGCCGAACACACACTGGCCAGGCTCGCGCTGGAATAGCCAATGCGCCAGCGCCAGCCACCGACTTCCAGGTGCTGGAGCATTTCATTGCGGTACAGGCCGCCCACCGGGAACGCCACCAAGGGCAATGGGTCGCGGCCCAGGGCCGGCATGTGGCGGCTGTCGACCCAGCACAACGGCTCCGGCCAGGAGGCCAGGCAGTCGTCGCTGTCGCCCATCTGCTTGACCAGCAACACATCGAACTCACCGCCGCGATACTGGCGCAACAGCGCCGGCCCCAGGCCGCTGGTGACCTCCAGGCGCACCCGTGGGTAGGCCACGACAAACGCCGACAGCAACGGCATCAAGCGCTCGGCGGCAAAATCCTCGGGCACGCCCAGGCGCAGCACACCGTCGCTCTGCTGGTTGATCAGCACATCGGCGGCTTCTTCGTTGAGTGCCAGGATGCGCCGCGCATAGGCCAGCAGGCGTTCACCCTCGACCGTTGCCACCACCCGGCGCTGATCACGGTCGAGCAAGCGGCAGCCGACACTGTCTTCCAGGCGGCGCAATTGCTGGCTGACCGTGGATTGGGTGAGGTGCAGGCGTTCGGCGGCGCGGGTGAAATTCGCACAATCGACAACGGCGACAAAACTGCGCAACAGCACGGGATCGAACATGAACACCACCATCGGGTTTGCCACTGGTTGGCATGGTTATATTTAATTTCAGAATACCCCAGGCGGTGGCCATACTTCGCGTTCACCGAGAGGGGAGATTTTCCATGACTGACGATCAGCGTCATCTGCAACGCGCCGTTGCCCTGGCGCAGGACAACGTGGCCCGTGGCGGACGGCCGTTTGGCGCCGTCCTGGTCAAGCACGGCGAGGTGTTGGTGGAAGCGGTCAACCAGATCCACCTCGACCAGGACCCCACTGCCCATGCCGAGATGCTCGCCATTCGCCGCGCCAGCGAGCAACTGGGCCCACGCCTTGAAGGCTGTGTGATCTACGCCAGCGGCCAGCCGTGCCCGATGTGCCTGGGCGCGATGTATATGTGCGGCGTATCCCGCGTGGTGTTTGCCGCGAGCAATGAAATGGCCGCGCCTTTTGGCCTGTCGACCGCAGCGATTTACCAGCAGATGGGCCTGGCACTGAGCGCACAGCCCTTGCCCCTCGAGCACTTGCCTGTGCCGGCCATGCAAGCCCTTTACCGTCAATGGAAAACCCTGCATGACCCTGAATAAATCCCTCGCCGGCTGGGGCCTGCTGGTCGTGCTGGGCCTCAACCTGCGGCCGATCCTCAGCTCTATCAGCCCGTTGCTCGGGGAAATCCGCCTGGCCACCGGCCTGAGTTTCCAGAGCAGTGCCTTGCTCACCAGCCTGCCGGTGGTGTGCATGGGTTTGGTGGCGCTAGTGGGCATCCGTGTCGAGGCGCAGCTGGGCGAACGACGCGGGATTGCCCTGGGCTTGATGATGATCCTGCTGGCGTGCCTGGCGCGCTGGCTGCTGGGCCAGGCACCGGCACTGCTGGCCACGGCGTTGCTGGGCGGCGCCGGGGTAGCGCTGATCCAGGCGCTGGTGCCGGCGATGATCAAGCGCCAGTTCCACCACCGGGTGCCACTGGCGATGGGGGTGTACTCAGCCTCGTTGATGGGTGGCGGTGGCTTGGCGGCACTGCTCAGCCCGCTGGTGGCCAGCCATTTCCAGCACTGGCAGGCCGGCCTTGGCATCTGGCTGCTGCCGGCGCTCGGCGCGTTGCTGCTGTGGGCGTGGCTGCCGTTGGGCGCGGCGAAGAACCTGCAGGTGAGCGCGCCGCTCCAGGGCCTGCGCAATCGTCGCGCCTGGTTACTGGCGCTGTATTTCGGCCTGGTGAACTGCGGGTACATGAGCATGGTGGCGTGGCTGCCGGCGTACTACCAGCAACTGGGTTGGGGCGTGCTGCCCAGTGGCTCGCTGCTGGCGTTCATGACGATTTTCCAGGTGATTGCCGCGCTGTTGATGCCGGCGCTGGCGCAACGCGGTATCGACCGCCGGCCCTTGCTGACCATCAGCCTGCTGGCCCAGACCGTGGGCTACCTCGGCCTGCTGCTGGCGCCGCTGCAATACCCGCACCTGTGGGTGGCGCTGATCGGCTTCGGCCTGGGGGCATGTTTTGCCCTGAGCCTGCTGTTGACCCTGGACCATCGCCGCGACCCACGGGAAGCCGGGCAACTGGCGGCATTCGTGCAGGGCGTGGGTTTTCTGATCAATGCCGTGTCGCCGTGGATGACCGGCTGGCTGCGCGAACTCACCGGCAGTTTTGTCAGCGCCTGGATAGTGCTGACCGTGACGGTGATCGCGATGCTGGTGGTGACCCGGGTCTTCAGCCCGGCCACCTACCGCACAGAGCCTGCGCGCGAAGCCGCCCTGCTGTAGGAGCCGGCTTGCCGGCGATGGCGGTGGGTCAGATATCGATCCGGTGACCGATAGACCGCTATCGCCGGCAAGCCGGCTCCTACGGATGGGGGGCTAGAAGTCGTAGCGCCCGGTCACCCCCAGCGTGCGCGGGGTGCCCAGCAGCCCTTCATAGCCACCGTTGCCGCCTGTCCACAGGGTGGTGTAGTAGGTCTTGTCGAAGGCGTTTTTCAGCCATAGCGACACGTCCCACTGACCCTGCTGGAAATCGCCGCGCAGGCCGGTGGACAGGTTGACCACCGCATAACCCGGGATCTGCCCGTAATCCGAATCCTCCACCGTACCCACCGCCTTGGAGCGGTAGGCATAGCTTGCGGTGACGTAGGGCTCCAAACCGTTATCCAGGTTCCACTTGTATTCGCCGTTGGCGTTAGCAATCCACTTCGAGGCGCCCACCACCGGGTGCCCGCTGAGATCGCACGAGGCCGGTGCACCCGGGCGCAGGCTGACTTCCGGTGGGCATGGCGCATCTTTGTACGACAGGTAGCGCACATCGTTGAACGAGCCATTGATGTTCAGCGTCAGGCCACGGATCGGCACCAGGGTGCTTTCCAGCTCCACCCCACGCGAGCGCACGGAGCCGGCGTTGGTCAGGTACTGCACGCGGTTGCCATAGTCGTAGGCGTTGGTCTGGTAGCCGTTGACCTGGGTCCAGAACAGGTTGGCGTTGAGTTGCAGGCGACGGTCCCACAGCGTGCTCTTAAAGCCCAACTCGGCGTTGTTGGCACGCTCGGTGCCGATCAACAGCGAGTCTGCACCAGCGGTCGGGGCAGAGCCCACTGCCAGGTTGACCCCGCCGGATTTCTCACCGTGGGACAAGGTCGCATAGCCGAGCAAGTCATCGCTGAAACGGTAGCTGAGGTTGAGCAGGCCAGAAGGGCTGGTGCTGTACTGGTTGAGATCGCCCGAATCGTAGGCTCCGGCACGGCCACGGCGTGCGGTCGCCGCCGCGCCCGCCACGGTTGCGCCACCTTGCGGCGCGTTGCGGCTGACCGAGGCGCTTTTTTCTTCATAGGTGCCGCGCAGGCCGGCAGTGAAATCCAGGCGTTCGGTAAGGTGCCAGGTGCCCTGGGCGAACAGGGCAAAACTGTCGGTGCGGATATGCCCGTTGCCGACGCTGCTGACATTGCTCAAGGCCCCTGCTGGCGTGCCGTTCCAGATATCGGCCTGGGGCCCGTAGTAAGCGAAGGATTTGTTGTCCAGGTCGGAGCCAAAGTAGTAAGCGCCCACCACGTAATCGAAGAACCCACCGGTAGGCGAGGCCAGGCGAAACTCCTGGGACCACTGTTTATCTTCCACCGACACACCAGCGTTATACGAGGCCGGCACGTTAAGGCCGTCGTCGTTGCGCGGGGTGAAATTCCACCAGCGGTAGGCGCTGACCGAGGTCAGGGTGAAGTCGCTGGGCAGGGTCCAGTTGGCCTCAAGGGACGTACCACCCTGGAACACTGTCACGCGCTGGTCGTTGTCCAGGTTGACCTTGCGGTGGGAGCCGTTGACCAGGGTCGCCCCGGCCGCATCGGCCCGCGATTGGTAGAGGTTGGTGCCGTTGATGGTCGGGCCGGTGCTGTATAGCACGCGGGTGCCGGCGCTGGAGTCCTCTTCGTTGTAGTCGCCGATCCAGCGCAGGTTGAACGCCTCGCTGGGCTTGTACAGCAGTTGCCCGCGAAAGCCCTGGCGTGAACCGCCGTTGAGGTCGTGGCCGTTGTATTGGTTCTGGATATCGCCGTCGCTGCGGGTGCGATAGGCCGAAAAGCGCCCGGCCAGCTCATCGTTGAGCGGCCCGGAAATCGTGCCCTTGGTCTGGAAATAACCGTCTTCGCCCACCGAGGTCTCGATGCTGCGCTCCGGGGTGAAGCTCGGCGCGCGGGTGCTGATATTGATCACCCCGGCCGTGGTGTTCTTGCCAAACAGCGTGCCTTGCGGGCCGCGCAAGACCTCAAGCTGCTCGATGTCCATCAGGTCGAATACCGCCATGCCCGGGCGCCCGAGGTACACGTTATCGATATACAGCCCGACACTGCCTTCCAGGCCATCGCTGGCCGGGTTGTTGCCCAGGCCGCGAATCGACACGCTGGACTGGCGCGCATGCATGTAGGCGACGTTGACGCTGGGCACCAGTTGCTGCAAATCCTGGATCCGATAGACCCGCTGGCTTTCCAGCGCCTGGCCACCGATCACACTCATGGGCGTGGGTACTTCCTGGGCGCTTTCGGTGCGGCGGCGGGCCGTCACGGTGACCGTTTCCAGTTGCCCGCTGGCGCTCTCGCCCTTGCGCGCGGGGGCGGGTGTTTCGGCGGCCTGGCTCGGCAACCAACTGGCACTGCCCGCCAGCAACAGCGCCAGGGGCAGGCGCTTGAGCCGCCAGGGGGAAGACGGTACAGCGGGCTTCGACACACTCATAAGCGGCTCCGGAATCGCGGAATATGCACAGTTACATATTCTATAAAGTTATTTATTTATGTTTTTACAAACATTTACTGCATAAGAGATAGCCTTTATAAGGAGTCGACCTAATGCATAGCCAATGCATTTCCCCGATATTTTTAATGTGAAAAATGCATATCGACTTGCGCCAGCTCCGTCACTTCATCGCCCTCGCCGAACAGCGCAGCTTTGTCGCGGCCGCGACCACCGTGAACCTGTCGCAATCGGCCTTCAGCCGCAGCATCCAGGCCCTGGAGCACAGTGCCGGCTGCCAACTGGTGGATCGCGGGCGCAAGGACCTGGCCCCGACCAAGCAAGGCCAGGTGCTGCTGGAACATGCACGGCGCCTGGTCAGCGGCGCGCAGCAGTTGGCCAACGAGATCAGCCAGTTCAACGGCCTGGAAGCCGGCGAGCTGCGCTTTGGCTGCGGCCCGGCCCCGGCGGCCGGGTTGATCCCGCGCGCGATCGGCAGCTTTATCGGGCGCTACCCCAAGGCTCGCGTGCAGTTCCAGGTGGATGACTGGCAAAGCCTGGGCAAGCGCCTGCTCAGCGAAGAGTTCGAATTCTTCGTCGCCGACACCCGCCACTTCGAAGCCAACCCCGACTACCAGACCCACCGCCTGCGCCCGCGCAAATGGCACTTTTGCTGCCGCAGCGGGCACCCGTTGGCCCAGCGCGAAAGTGTCAGCGCCGCCGAGCTGATGAGTTATCCCCTGGCCGTGACCATCCGCCCGCCGAACCTGCGCAAGGTCATCGTCGACCTCAGCGGCCGGCCGGACTACACGCCCAATGTCGAATGCGAGAACGGCTACAGCCTGCTGGGGGTGGTGCTGCGTTCCGACGCCATCGGTATCGTCAGCGCCAACAGCGACGTGCTGCACATGGCCCGGGGCGACTTGGTGTGCTTGAAGATCGACGGCCTGGCCGAAGACCTGGAGGAGCGTTACACCCGCTATGGCATCGTCAGCCGGGCGGGGTATCGGTTGTCGCCGCTGGCGGAGGCGATGATCGAGCAGATCAAGGAGGTGGATGAGCAGGATGAGCAGGTGTGTGAGCTGGAGAATCTTGCGGTCTGAACGACCGCTATCGCGGGCAAGCCCGCTCCCACAGGTTGATCGCACTCCAATGTGGGCTGACCATGCACCCACTGCATAAAACCCATTCCCCAAATGCACTTGCCTCACCCCCGCTTCACCGGCGAAAAACACCGCCTGTTCCCCGTTCGGTAAACCCTCATGTCCCCTGTGCGCAACGTGCTCTACATCATGTGCGACCAACTGCGTCGCGATTACCTTTCCTGCTACGGCCACGCCCACCTGCACACGCCCAATATCGATCGCCTGGCCGCCGCCGGCGTGCGTTTCAGTCGCGCCTACACCCAGGGCACGATCTGCGGGCCGTCGCGCATGTCGGCCTATACCGGGCGCTACGTCAGCAGCCATCAAGTGGCATGGAACGCCGTGCCGCTGCCCCTGGAAGAGCTGACCATCGGCGACTACCTGCGCCCCCACGGCATCCGCACCGCGCTGGTGGGCAAGACCCACGCCACGCCCAATCTCGACGCCTTGCAACGCCTGGAGATCGACCCCGACAGCGCGCAAGCGCAGCCACTCAACGAGGTCGGATTCGAGGCGTACTTTCGCCATGACGGGATCTTCCCCGACAGCCCGCTGTTCGAAAGCAAGCGCGAGTCAGCGCCCTACACCCACTACCTGCGCGAACAGGGTTATGCCGGCGCCAACCCCTGGCATGAATGGGCCAACGCCGCCGCCGGCGAAGACGGGGAAGTGCTGAGTGGCTGGCACATGCGCAACGCCCACTTGCCGGCGCGGGTGGACGAGGCGCATTCGGAGACGGTCTACACCACCGACCGCGCCATCGACTTTATCCACGAACAAGGCGAGCAGCCCTGGTGCCTGCACCTGTCGTACATCAAGCCGCACTGGCCCTATATCGCGCCTGCGCCGTATCACGCGTTGTATGGCGTCGATCAGGTGCAGGCGCCCATCCGCGCCGAGCCCGGGCAGGCCAGCGATCACCCGGTGTACCAGGCCTTCCGCCAACACCAGGAGAGCTTGAATTTTTCCCGCGACGAGGTACGGCTACGGGTGATTCCCACCTACATGGGCCTGATCAAGCAGGTGGATGACCAGCTCGGCCGACTGTTCGATGTGCTGCACAGCACTGGCCGCTGGGATGACACGCTGATTGTGTTCACCAGCGACCATGGCGACTTCCTCGGCGACCACCACCTGGGCGAAAAAGAGTTTTTGCTGGAGCCGGCGGTGGGGGTTCCGCTGATTGTCCGCGACCCGCGTGCCGCTGCCGATATCAGTCGGGGTACGGTGGACGCGCGCCTGGTGGAAACCATCGATGCCCTGCCCACGTTCCTTGAGGCCCTTGGCCTGCCCAACGCCGAGCATCGCCTGGAAGGCCGCTCGTTGATCGCGCTGCTGCATGGCCTGGAAACCGACTGGCGCCGCTACGCCATTGCCGAGTATGACTACGCCTTCCAGGCCCCGGCCCGCGAACGCCTGGCGCAGCCGATCGACCGTTGCCGCATGACCATGGTGCGCAGCGAACGCTGGAAATACCTGGCCTATGACGGCTTTCGCGCGCAGCTGTTCGACCTCGAAAACGATCCCCAGGAACTGCACGATTTGGGTGCTGACCCGGCGTATGCCCCGGTGCGCGAAGAGCATCAGGGCTATCTGTTCGAATGGCTGCGGGGTTTGAAGCGGCGCACCACCATCAGCCACTCGGAGATTGACCTGCGTGGCCAACGGTTTCGTTATGGGGAGCCGGAAGCGGAAAAGGTGGTGCAGATCGGGGTTTGGTGAACACCCAAACCCCCTGTAGGACGCGGGCTAGTGTGGGAGCGGGCTTGCTCGCGAAAGCGGTATGTCAGTTAACAACTGTGTTGGCTGATCCGCCGCTTTCGCGAGCAAGCCCGCTCCCACAGTTGATCTGCGGTGGGTTACGCGCCTTTGGTCGTCACACTCCGCTGCCCCTGCACGCTCACCGGCACATCACCCTTGAGGGTCACGCGGCGCACGATGCGTTCCTGGGTGCCGTAGTCATCCACTGCGTAATGCTGGGTGGCGCGGTTGTCCCAGATCGCTACGTCGCCGGTGTTCCAGCGCCAGCGCACGGTGTTTTCCAGGCGGGTGACGTGGCTTTGCAGCAAGTTGAACAAGTGCGCGGAATCGGCCTGCGAGTAGCCCTTCAGGCGCTTGACGAAATGCCCCAGCAGCAAGGTCTTCTCGCCGCTGACCGGGTGTACGCGCACCACAGGGTGCTCGGTCTCGTACACCGTCGAGGTGAAGATCTTGCGGTATTCCTCGAGCTTTTCAGGCGCCACATCCGGCTTGCGCGCGGCGTAGTCGTATTCGTTGCTGTGTACCGCCCACAAGGTGTCGGCCAGCGCGCGCACTTCGGGCGTCAAGTCGTTGTAGGCGCTGGAAGTGTTGGCCCAGACCGTGTCGCCACCCGATGGCGGCGCCAGCACCGAACGCAGGATCGAGGCCTTGGGGTACGCATCGACGAAGGTCACATCGGTGTGCCAGGAGTTGGCACGATGACCACGGGCGCCATCGAGTTCCAGCAAAAACCGCGTGCCATCGCGCACCGGCACCGTGGGGTGGGCAATCGGCTCGCCGAGCAAGTGGGCAAACGCTTCCTGGCTCTGGTCATCGAGGTGAGTCTGCTGCCGAAAGAAGATCACCTTGTACTGCACCAGCGCTTGCTGGATGGCGTCGACGGTGGCGGCGTCGAGGTCGCCGGACAGTTTGATGCCCCGGATCTCGGCGCCGATACGCCCGGCGACCGGGTGGATATCCAGCGCCAGGGCGACGGGTTGAACAGCGAGTGCGGCATTGCTCATTGGATGACCCTCATGTGTCTGCTTACGGTTGGGTGACGCTGTGCCAACGCTCTATTCATATGCAATTTAGGTCTAGCAAATGAACACATGCTTCGTTGACGGAATAAGAGCTTGCATTTAAAACCTCAGCTCCCCTGGTCGCAAATGCCTTCGACCTATTTTTAAAATGCCGGGAAAGCATATGGATCTTCGCCAACTGCGCTACTTCATCGCCCTCAACGAACACCGCAGTTTTGTGCGCGCGGCCGACGCCATGGGCATCACGCAACCGGCGTTCAGCCGCAGCATCCAGGGCCTGGAACAGGAATTTGGCTGCGTGCTGGTGGACCGTGGCCACAAGGATCTGCGCCCCACCCCGGAAGGCCAGGTGGTGCTGCAACATGCCCTGAGCCTG
The DNA here is from genome assembly GCF_012985535.1 of Pseudomonas sp. WS 5021. Taxonomy (NCBI): domain Bacteria; kingdom Pseudomonadati; phylum Pseudomonadota; class Gammaproteobacteria; order Pseudomonadales; family Pseudomonadaceae; genus Pseudomonas; species Pseudomonas sp. WS 5021. The sequence goes on from NZ_JAAQWP010000006.1 coordinate 379,779, forward strand.
GTGCACGGCGCCGCGCTGCTGAGCAGTGAAGTGACGCGCATGACCAAGCTCGATGCCGGCGAACTGCGCTTCGGTTGCGGCCCGGCGCCAGCGGTGAAGCTGGTGCCGGACGCGGTGGCGCGCTTCGTCAACGCGCACCCGAAAATCCGCACGCGGTTCCAGGTGGATAACTGGGAAACCCTGAGCCGCAGCCTGAGCCGGGAAGAGATCGAATTCTTTATCGCCGACATCCGCCAGTTCGAAGCCGATCCAAATTTTCAGACCCAGGCGCTTTCGCCCAAGCGCGGGGTATTTTTTTGCAGGCCTGGCCACCCACTGCTGGCCAAGGACAGCCTTTCGACCAACGACATGTTCGACTACCCGCTGGCGTCGCCGCTGATCTCCCAGGGCATTCGCAAACTGCTGGCGAACCTCAGCGGGCGCATGGACTTTTCACCGAGCATCCAGACCGAACACTTCCCGGCGCTGGTGAAGATCGTGTTGCAGTCCAACGCCATTGGCGTGGGCACCGAGGAAGCCTTTGCCGAGGACATCGCCCGCGGCGCCCTGGTGCTGCTGCACTGGCGCAACCTGCCACAGAACATGGAGACCATGAGCGCGCGGTGCGGGATCGTCAGCCGCACCGGCTCGCGCTTGTCGCCGGCGGCAAAAGCGATGATCGAGACGTTGGTGGCGGTGGATCGGCAGGAGGTGGATGTGGCGGTCTGAAGGGCGCCATCGCAGGCAAGCCAGCTCCCACATTTGACCGCACTCCCATGTGGGGGCTGGCTTGCCTGCGATGATGCCCGTTCATGCACTGTAGATTTCACTTCGCGGTCTAGCAGGCCCCTGTAGGAGCCGGCTTGCCGGCGAAAAACCTGAGCACACTGCGGGGCACCAGGCACCCCGCGTTATCGTTGAAGGCTCCTACAGTTGCGCCGCCACCAACCCCGGCACCACCCAATCACTGACCTGGAACGACTTGCGAATCAGCCGCTCCTTCGAAGCCAGATCCACCGCGTCCTGCAGCTTGCCCAGGAACACCGGATCCAACGTCGACGGGAAAATCTCACTGAGTTTCTGATCCTTCAGATCATTGGTCAGAATCACCGGCGGATAACTCGCCAGCCCCGACACCAAATCGATATACGCCTGCTTGTTGTTGTCATCGGTCAACCACTGCACCGCCTGCTGCTGCGCCTTGAGCAGCTTGGCCACCACCTCGGGATGGGCGTCGACAAATGTGCCGCTGCCCACCAGCACCGCCTGGATGCTGCCTGCGTCGCCAAGGTCCTTGGTGGTCAGGGGGATTTCGGCCAGGCCCTTGGCCTGCAATGAACTGAGGTTCGACCCGCCCCAGGTCGCATCAATCTGCTTGGCGGCCAGGGCGGCCACGGCGGCGTTGAAATCCAGGTTGATGATCTTCAGGTCCTTTTCACTCAAGCCCTGGCTGGCCAGGGCGCCGTTGAGGGACAACTGGGTGGCCGTGCCGCGAAACACCGCCACGCGCTTGCCCTTAAGGTCCTGCAAGGTCTTGATCCCCGAGCCCGGCACCACGCCCAGGTATTGCTTCACCCCGCGAGCGGTGGCGCTCAACAGGCGGGTGTCGAGGCCATTGGAACGGCCGATGATCGCTGCCAGGTCGCCCAGGTAAGCCAGGTCCACCTGGCCGTTGGCAAAGGCTTCATTGATCACGGGGCCGGCGCCCTTGAAGTAATTCCACTGGATCTTGATGCCCTGGTCGGCGAAGGCTTTTTCAAAGATCTGCTGGCTCCTCAGCACATCCGTCAAGCCACCACCGCTGTTCTGGGTACCGGCGCTCAGGTCGGGCACGGCGATGCGGATTTCCTTGAGGTCGGCGGCATGCACCAGCCCGGCGAGCGCGGTGCCGGCGACCAGGGTGATCAAGCGTTTAAAGGGCAGTTTCATAGAGGTGCTCCTGTGGGCGACGGTGGCCTTTGGAGCAGAAAGTACGCACAACACGATCAAAACTTTAAATACTATAAATTCACAATTTAATAGCTTTTTGGACTATGCAGCCGCAGACGCCGGTTCCAGAGGGTTATGCATCAACAGCATGGAAAATATTCTCCAAATGCATTGGATGCGTGTCGGGCAGAGGCTTTAAATGGTTTTTCTTATCCCTAAATAATCTTGATTGTTTGTTTATAAGATCAAAATCACATAACGCACTCGCCGACCACGGAGGTCTTCCATGGCCCGAATCTCACTGTTGAGCCTGCCGCTCGCCGCCCCTGCCAAGGCCGGGCGGGCACATTGGCCGAACCTGAGTGAACGCCTGCTGCCATGGCTGCTGCCACTCACGCTGTTTGCGCTGTGGTGGCTGGCCAGCCGTCAGCACTGGATGAGCGAGCAAATATTGCCCGCCCCCGCGCTGGTCTGGAGCAGCGCCGTGGAGCTGGCCGGCGGCGAGTTGTGGAGCCATTTGGCGATCAGCCTGCAACGGCTGTTCTGGGGTTTGCTCGCAGGGGTCGGCGCCGGGGCGTTACTGGGTGCGCTGCTGGGCTTGAGTGCCCGCGCCGAGCGCCTGGTGTTCCCCACCTTCAGCGCCCTGTCGCAAGTCCCGACCCTGGCCTGGATCCCGCTGTTCATGGTGTTTTTCGGGATCGGCGAAACCCTCAAGCTGGTGGTGCTGGTCAAGGCGATTGTGGTGCCCGTGACCCTGCACACCCTGGTCGGCGTGCGCGACGCCCAGCCCGGTTTACGCGAGGCCGCGCGGGTGCTGCGCTTGCCCACGCACCTGCTGATCCGCCGGCTGATCCTGCCCGCCGCACTGCCCGCCTTCATGGCAGGTGTACGCCTGGCCCTGGCCGCCGGCTGGACCTCGTTGCTGGCCGTGGAATTGCTGGCCTCCAGCGAAGGCATCGGCTACCTGATGGTGTGGGCACGGCAGCTGTTCATGCTCGATATCGTATTTGTATGCATCGTGGTCATTGGCGTGCTGGGCGTGGCGATGGATCGCGGCATTGGCTGGCTGGATCGCAAGTGGGTGCACTGGCCCCATCCGGCGACCGCGCAGATCCGCCGTGGCCCGCGCTACCAGGGCTGGCAACGCCTGCAACCGTGGTTGCTGCCCTTGAGCCTGTTGGCGCTGTGGCAGTCGGCGACAGCCCTGGACTGGGTCGATCCCAATATCCTGGTCAGCCCGTGGACCGTGTTGTACACCACCGCCAGCGGCATATTCGATGGCAGCCTGCTCAGCGCCCTGGGCAAAAGCCTGGGACGCACCTTGAGTGGCTTGCTCCTTGGCGGCGGGCTGGGTTTTGCCCTTGGCCTACTGTTGGGCCTGTCGCGCCGCAGTGAGCGGGTATTGGGCCCGACCCTGGCGGCGCTGCGCCAGATCGCGATTTTTGCCTGGGTACCGCTGCTTACCGCCTGGTTCGGCCTGGGGGAGTTGGCCAAGTCGGTGTTTATCGCCCTTGCCGCGTTTTTCCCGCTGTTTATCGCCACCCAACGCAGCGTGCTCAACCTCTCGCCGCAGCTCAATGAAGCCGCCCAGGTGCTGCGCCTGAGCCTGGCCCTGCGCCTGCGCCGCCTGGTGCTACCGGGGGCGGCGGCGGGCATTTTTGCCGGGCTGCGCCTGAGCCTGATCTACGCCTGGCTGGGCACCATCGGCGCGGAATATTTCATGCCGTCCAATGGCGGCATCGGCAGCCTGATGATCGGCGCCCAACAGCTGCTGCGCATGGACCTGATCATGAGCGGCATGCTCCTGGTCGGCCTCACGGGCGCGGCACTCAACCTTATCGGCCAACGCATCGAAACCCGCGCCACGCGCTGGAGACACGCATGACTGCACCTATCGTCAGCTTCAACCATGTGGGCAAGACCTTCGACGTCGATGGCTTCGAGCTGGAGGCCATCCGCGAATTCAACCTGGACATTGCCGAGGGCGAGTTCGTCGCGATCGTCGGTTCCAGCGGCTGCGGCAAATCCACCTTGCTGCGCCTGCTGATCGGCCTGGATACGCAGTTTCGCGGCGAAATCCGCGTCGATGGCAAGGCAGTGCAAGGCATCGGCGGCGAGCGCGGCATCGTGTTCCAGGAACACCGTTTGTTCCCGTGGCTGACGGTGGCAGAAAACATCGGCCTGGGCCTGGTCAACGAGCCTTTGAGCGAGGCCCAGCGCCAACAGCGCATCAGCGATTTTATCGAACTGGTGGGCCTCACCGATTTCACCCGCGCCTACCCACACCAATTGTCCGGCGGCATGGCGCAACGGGTGGCAATCGCCCGCGGCCTGGTGGCCAGCCCGCGCATCCTGTTGCTGGACGAGCCCTTCGGCGCCCTCGACGCCCTGACCCGCCAGCAGATGCAGGATGAACTGCTGGCGATCCGCGCCCGCGCCAGAATCACCACGGTGCTGGTGACCCACGATGTGGAAGAAGCGATTTTTCTTGCCGACCGCGTGGTGGTGATGGAGCCCCGGCCCGGGCGGATCAAGCAGGTGGTGGACATCGCCCTGCCCCATCCGCGCCAGCGCAGCAGTTTCGACTTCCACCAATTGCGCGAAGAACTGCTGCACGAGCTGATCAGCGACGACCATTACCAGCCGCCGCTGCGTGAACAGATCCGTGACCTGCCCCTGGCGTTTATTGCCTGCTGAATGAGGAGTGTCTTGATGTCGCAACGTCCCAACTTTCTAGTGATCCTGGCCGATGACATGGGCTTCTCCGACCTTGGGGCCTTTGGCGGGGAGATCTCTACGCCGCACCTGGACGCCCTGGCGCTCAACGGCCTGCGCCTGACCGATTTTCACACCGCGCCCACCTGCTCGCCGACCCGCTCGATGCTGCTCACCGGCACCGACCACCATATCGCCGGCATCGGCACCATGGCCGAGGCGCTGACCCCGGAGCTGATCGGCAAGCCGGGCTATGAGGGCTACCTCAACGACAAGGTGGTGGCCCTGCCCGAACTGCTGCGCGACGCCGGTTACCAGACCCTGATGAGCGGCAAATGGCACCTGGGGCTGACCGCTGAACTGGCGCCCCATGCCCGGGGTTTCGAGCGCTCGTTCTCGCTGCTGCCGGGGGCGGCCAACCACTATGGTTTCGAGCCGCCCTACGACGACACCACCCCTGGCCTGCTCAAATCCACCCCGGCGCTGTATATCGAGGACGACCGCTTCGTCGAGCAATTGCCCGAAGGTTTCTATTCCTCGGATGCCTTTGGCGACAGGCTTTTGCAGTACCTCAAGGAACGCGACCAGGCCCGGCCGTTCTTCGCCTACCTGCCGTTTTCCGCCCCGCACTGGCCGTTGCAGGCGCCGGTAGAGATCGTCGACAAATACCGTGGCCGCTACGACGCCGGCCCCGAGGTGCTGCGCCTGGAGCGCCTGGAAAAACTCAAGGCCCTGGGGCTGATCGATGCCGATGTCGAGCCCCATCCGCTGATTGAGCTGAACACCCAGTGGGCGGCCCTGAGCGATGAACAACGCCAGGTCTCGGCGCGGGCCATGGAAGTGTATGCGGCGATGGTCGAGCGCATGGACTGGAACATCGGCCGGGTGGTGGAGTACCTGCGCCAGCAGGGGCAACTGGACAATACCTTCATCCTGTTTATGTCCGACAACGGCGCCGAGGGCGCGCTGCTGGAAGCCTTCCCCAAATTCGGGCCTGAGCTGCTGACTTACCTCAACCAGCATTACGACAACAGCCTGGGCAACATCGGCCGCGCCAACTCCTATGTCTGGTATGGACCGTCCTGGGCCCAGGTGGCCACTGCGCCGTCGCGCCTGTTCAAGGCCTTCACCACCGAAGGCGGGATCCGTGTGCCGGCGCTGGTACATTACCCGCAGCTGGCACTCAAGGGTCGGATCAGCCATGGCTTTGGCACGGTGATGGATATCACCCCGACCATTCTCGACCTGGCCGGCGTGCGCCACCCCGGCAAACAGTGGCGCGGCAAGCCGATTGCGCCGCTGCGGGGCAAGTCGTGGCTGGGCTTTTTATCTGGGGAAACCGCGCAGGTGCACGACGAACATACCGTCACCGGCTGGGAGCTGTTCGGCCGCCGGGCGATTCGCCAGGGGCAGTGGAAGGCGGTGTACATCCCAGGACCCGTGGGGCCGGCGACCTGGCAGCTGTATGACTTGGGCAGGGATCCTGGAGAGATCCATGACCTGGCGTTGAGCCAGCCGGAAAAGCTGGCGACCTTGATTGGCCATTGGCAGCAGTATGTGGAGGAGACCGGGGTGGTGCTGAGTGCTTCGCCGTTTCAGCCGGACTGAGGTTATTTAGTGCCTGGGAGGGCCCTTTCGCGAGCAAGCCCGCTCCCACATTTGACCGAGTACATTCTTTGGAATGTGGTCGGATGTGGGAGCGGGCTTGCTCGCGAAAGGGCCGCTACAGGCACCGCCTACCCCTGCGCCATCTCCCGCAACCGCAGGGCATCAAGTATCTCAATCTCCCCATACCCCAACCGCACAACGCCCTGCTCTTGCAACGCCTTGAGCAGCGCATTGATCGTCTGGCGCGACACCCCCAGCATCGCCGCCAAATCTTCCTGCGCCAGTTGCACCACGCGCCGCGAGCCGTCGATCTCGCCATAACCCTCGGCAATCATCCACAGCCGATGGGCCACCCGCACCGACGCCGGCGCAAGGCTCAACTGCTCGATATTGATAAAGGTCAGCCGCAACTTCTGGCTCATCAACAACGCCATGTCCCGCCAATAGGCCGGGCTTTGCGCAAGCAAGTGCAGGATCGCCGACTGCGGCACCTGCAACAGCGTGCAAGGCCCGACCGCACAAGCGTCATGGGTGCGTGGCAGGCCGTCGAACACGGCGATTTCGCCAAACCAGAAGGGCGCTTGCGCCAGGCTCAACAACGCCTCCTTGCCCTGGGCGCTCACTGCGCTGATGCGCAGGCTGCCATCGAGCACCGCATACAAGCCACACGGCGGGTCACCGCGCTTGAACAGCACCTGCCCCGCCGCCAGCTGCCGCACGCGGGCGTGGGCCAGCAAGCTATGCTGCAAGGGAGCAGGCAGATGGCGGTACCAGTGGCCGCTGGACAGGCGCCCATGCCAAGACTCTGCGTCCATGAGAACTCCAAAGATTGTCGCCCAGATGACAGTTTGTCGCAGTCCTACAGGGCATGATCAAGCATCCTACAGGAGGAATAACAATGAAAAGCCTCGTCGACCACCTCAGCCAATACGCTGCCTACCACCGCGACCCGCGCAACATCGCCAGCCACTTTATCGGCATCCCCATGATAGTGGTGGCCGTCGCCGTGCTGCTGTCACGCCCCGAATGGCAGGTGGCCGGCCTGTGGCTATCACCGGCGGTGCTGCTGGCGCTGTTTTCTGCAGGGTTCTACCTGCGCCTGGAACTGGCGCTGGGGGTGTTGATGAGTGTGCTGATGGGCCTGTCGGTCTGGGCTGGGCATGTGCTGGCGGCGCAAAGCACGCTGGTGTGGCTCAGCAGCGGCATCGGCCTGTTTGTGCTGGGCTGGGTGATCCAGTTTGTCGGCCATTACTACGAGGGGCGCAAGCCGGCCTTTGTCGATGACGTGTCCGGGCTGATCGTGGGGCCGCTGTTTGTGGTGGCGGAGTTGGCGTTTTTGCTGGGGTTGCGCCATGAGCTCAAGCGGCAGATTGAAGAGCGGTCGGGGCCGGTGCGCGCGCTCGCTCGACACACACCTGTGTAGGCGCTGGCTTGCCTGCGATAGCATCACTGCGGTGTGACTGATACACCGAGGTGTCTGCATCGCAGGCAAGCCAGCTCCTACAGGTGATTGGCAGGCCAGAGACTCAGGCTTTTTGCCAGACCTTGGGTTTGAAGAACAACGTCTCGCCCCGCTCCAGCCCGGTCAGGCTGTCGTGATCCTTCACCACTTCCGCTTCGATCAGTTCGCTCTGGCCTTCGACCTTCAGCGTGACCCGCGTGGTAGCGCCCAGCGGGCGGATGTCGCGCACTTGCGCAGCATGGTGGTCTTCCAGTTCATGGCGTGACAACGACACTTCGTGCGGGCGGAACAGCAGGTGCTGGTCTTCGCCCAGGTGCAGGCGGTTGGAGTCGCCGAGGAAGTGGTAGACGAAATCGCTGGCCGGGTTTTCGTAGACGTCGCCCGGCGAGCCGATCTGCTCGATCACGCCTTTGTTCATCACCACGATCCGGTCGGCAACTTCCATGGCTTCTTCCTGATCGTGGGTCACGAACACCGAGGTCAGGTTGATGTCCTCGTGCAGGCGGGCCAGCCAGCGGCGCAGCTCTTTACGGACCTTGGCGTCCAGGGCGCCGAAGGGTTCGTCGAGCAGCAGCACCTTGGGCTCCACCGCCAGGGCGCGGGCCAGGGCGATCCGCTGGCGCTGGCCGCCGGAGAGTTGTTCCGGGTAGCGATCCGACAACCAGTCCAGTTGCACCATGTTCAGCAGTTCGTGGACCTTGGCGGCGATCTGGGTTTCGTTCGGGCGCTGGCTCTTAGGTTTCATGCGCAGGCCGAACGCGACGTTGTCGAACACGGTCATGTGGCGGAACAGCGCGTAGTGCTGGAACACAAAACCGACGTTGCGATCACGCACATCGTGGCCGGACACGTCTTCGCCGTGGAACACGATGCTCCCGGCATCCGGGGTTTCCAGGCCGGCAATGATGCGCAGCAAGGTGGTCTTGCCGCAGCCGGAGGGGCCAAGCAATGCCACCAGCTCGCCACTCTGGATATCCAGATTGATGCTGTCCAGGGCCTTGAAGGCGTTGAAGTTCTTGCTGACGTTACGGACTTCGATCGACATGACTTATTCCTCAGCCGCACCGGCGCGCAGGCGGTTAATACGGTTCTCGCTCCACTGCTTGAGCAGCAGGATGAAGAGCGCCAGGATCAGCAACAGACTCGCCACCGCAAACGCGGCGACGTGGTTGTATTCGTTGTAGAGAATCTCGACGTGCAGCGGCAAGGTGTTGGTCACGCCGCGAATGTGGCCGGACACCACCGACACCGCGCCGAACTCACCCATTGCCCGCGCAGTACACAGCACCACGCCGTAGATCAGGCCCCACTTGATGTTGGGCACGGTGACATGCCAGAACATCTGCCAGCCATTGGCGCCCAGCAGGCGCGCGGCTTCTTCTTCCTGGGTGCCCTGCTCCTGCATCAGCGGGATCAGCTCACGGGCCACGAACGGCACGGTGACGAAGATCGTCGCCAGCACGATGCCCGGCAAGGCGAAGACGATCTGGATATCGTGATCCTGCAACCACGGCCCAAAGAAGCCCTGGGCACCGAACATCAGCACGTAGACCAGGCCGGCGATCACTGGCGAGACCGAGAACGGCAGGTCGATCAGGGTCACCAGCATGCTCTTGCCACGGAACGAGTACTTGCTCACGCACCAGGCCGCACTGACGCCGAATACCAGGTTGAGCGGCACCGAGATCAGCACCGCAATCACCGTCAGCTTCAAGGCCGACAGCGCGTCGGGCTCAAAGATCGCGGCAAAGAACGCACCCAGGCCGAGCTTGAGGCCCTGGGACACCACGATAAACAGCGGCAACAGCAAAAACAGGGCGAAGATCAGCCAGCCAAGGCCGATCAGGATGCGTCGCGAAACCGCACTGCCACGGCGGGCAGCGTTGGCCGAAGACGCGGCGGAAATAGACGATTGGGACATGTTCCGCGCCTCCTTATGGGTGTTCGATGCGCCGCTGCAACAAGTTGATCAGCAGCAGCAGGACAAAGGAAACCACCAGCATCAGCACGCCGATGGAGGTAGCGCCGGTGTAGTCGTATTGGTCGAGCTTGACCATGATCAGCAGCGGCAGGATCTCGGTTTTCATCGGCATGTTGCCGGCGATGAAAATCACCGAACCGTACTCACCCACGCCACGGGCAAACGCCAGGGCAAACCCGGTCAGCCAGGCTGGCAGCAGCGCCGGCACGAGGATGTAGCGGAACACCTGCAAGGGCTTGGCGCCCAGGCAGGCGGCGGCTTCTTCGATTTCCCGGGGGATATCGGCCAATACCGGCTGCACGGTGCGCACCACAAAGGGCAGGGTGACGAAGGTCAGGGCCAGGGTGATGCCCAAAGGGGTGTAGGCGATCTTGAAGCCCATGTCGGTGGCGAACTGGCCGACCAGGCCGGACGGCGCATACAGCGCGGTCAGCGCAATACCGGCCACGGCGGTGGGCAGGGCGAACGGCAGGTCGATCATCGCGTCGATAATCTTGCGCCCGGGGAAGGTGTAGCGCACCAGCACCCACGCCAGCAACGTACCGATCACGCCGTTGATCAGCGCGGCGTACAGGGCGGTACTGAAGCTCAACTTCAAGGCTGCCCAGACCCGCGGCGCCGAGATGATGGCCCAGAACTGATCCCAGGTGAGTTGGGCGGCATGGACGAACATGGCCGCCAGCGGTATGAGCACAATCAGGCTGAGGTACACCAAGGTGTAGCCCAGCGTCAGCCCGAAGCCGGGTATGACGGGGGAGATACGACGCGACATAAAAGTCCTTGGTTAGCGGGTAGATACCCCTGCCGGAGCAAGCCTTTGTGGGAGCCGGGCTTGCCCGCGATGCAGGCACCTCGGTGTATCAGTTACACCGCGGTGATGCTATCGCGGGCAAGCCCGGCTCCCACACAAAGCTCGTACCTAGCAGTAGTGTGGCTTACTGCGCCGTGTAGATCTGGTCGAACACGCCACCGTCGTTGAAGAATTTCGGTTGGGCAGTTTTCCAGCCGCCGAAGTCTTTGTCGATAGTCACCAGGTCCAGTTTCGGGAACTGCTGGGCGTATTTGGCGGCCACATCCTTGTCACGCGGGCGGTAGAAGTTCTTCGCCGCGATCTCCTGGCCAGCCGGGCTGTACAGGTGGTTGAGGTACGCCGTGGCAATTTCGGTGTTGCCCTTTTTCTCGGCATTCTTGTCGACCACGGCCACGGGTGGCTCGGCGAGGATCGACAGGGACGGCACGATGATGTCGAACTTGTCAGCGCCGCCATCTTCCTTGAGGGCCAGGAACGCTTCGTTTTCCCAGGCCAGCAACACGTCACCCTGACCGTTGTTGACGAAGGTGATGGTCGAACCGCGAGCACCGGTGTCGAGGATCGGCACGTGCTTGAACAGCTCTTTCACGTATTCCTGGGCCTTGGCTTCGCTGCCACCGGCCTTGAGGCCATAAGCCCAGGCCGCGAGGAAGTTCCAGCGGGCGCCGCCGGAAGTTTTCGGGTTTGGCGTGATCACCGATACGTCCGGCTTGATCAGGTCGCCCCAGTCCTTGATGCCCTTGGGGTTGCCCTTGCGCACCAGGAACACGATGGTCGAGGTGTATGGCGTGCTGGCTTCAGGCAGGCGGGTCTGCCAGTTCTCTGGCAGGGTCTTGCCCAGCTTGGCGATTTCGTCGATGTCGCCGGCCAGGGCCAGGGTCACCACGTCGGCGCGCAGGCCGTCGATCACCGCCCGGCCTTGCTTGCCCGAACCACCGTGGGACTGCTGGATCTTCACGTTGTCGCCAGGGTGTGCCTTCTTCCAGAAAGCCGTGAATTCAGCGTTGTAGTCCTGGTACAGCTCACGGGTCGGATCGTAGGAAACGTTGAGCAGCTCGTAATCCTTGGCCACTGCGGAACCGGCAAACACGGCGCTGGCCAGGGCGGCCAGGGCATAACGGCGAATCGACGACATAGACAAGCTCCTGAAATTCTTGGGTGTTGGCTTTTCTTATTAGTACGGGTCCCGCAATCGAAGCGCCGTGTTGCCTCAGCTCGGTTTGTTGCCCGGGCTCTGCAAGCGGAATTTCTCTTTGCGTTCGATCTGCACCACTTGGGCGTTGTGTACGGTGATTTCCACTGCGCCAAAACGCAGGTCACGCAATGCGCTTTGGATCTCGCGCAAAATGGCTGCTTCGTCCTGGCCGTCAACGCTGCGTAGAGATGCGCTCATGGTCGTGCTCCTGAAATGAGAAGTGCCTGGCAGTGGCGGCACTGCTTGCGGCGTGAGAGCGATAGTAGATAAGCGCGGATATTCTTAAAAATACTATTTAAGAATGTTTATATAACCAGAAAGAATTTTCAGGCAGGACACGACGTTAAGGCGTACGCAGATGCAAATGTGGGAGCGGGCTTGCCCGCGATAGCGGTGTATCAGTGCCAGATTTACTGGCTGACACACCGAATTCGCGAGCAAGCCCGCTCCCACATTTACTGTATTTCAACCCCAGATAGAGGTCAGTGGATGGCGGGTGCCCTGGCCCAATCGATGTCAGCCGCCAGCATCGGCCGGCCAAACCAGTAGCCCTGGCCAAGATCGCACTGGTGATTCAACAGGAACCGCGCCTGTTCCATCTGCTCGATGCCTTCGGCGTGTACTTGCATGCCCATGCTCTGCGCCAGGGCGATGACCACCCGTACAATCGCCGCATCGTCTTCATCCCACGGCAGGCCGGCGACGAAGCCCTGGTCGATTTTCAGCTTCTGCACCGGCAACCGCTTGAGGCGCAGCAGTGACGAATAGCCCGTGCCGAAGTCATCGATCGCCAGGCTCAGGCCCAGCTCGCGCAGGCGGTGAAGTTGCTCCAGGGCCATTTCCGGGTCGTCCATCACCGCGCTTTCGGTGACTTCCAGCTCCAGTTTCGCCGGATCCAGGCCGGTTTCATGCAGCACCTTGGCCACCTGCTCGTACAGTTCGTGGCGGGCAAACAGGCGGCTGGAGATATTCACCGCCAGGAAGGACAGGCCCCGGCCCTCAGCCAGCCACCGGCACATCTGCCGGCAGGCCTGGTCCATGACCCAGGCATCGATCTCGGCGATCAGCCCGGTGCGCTCGGCAATCGGGATAAATTCTGCTGGCGGCACCAGGCCGCGCAATGGGTGTTGCCAGCGCACCAGGGCTTCCACGCCAATCATCTGGCTGGTTTGCAGGTCGTGGACCGGCTGGTAGTAGACCCGCAGCTCTTGCTGATCGAGGGCGCGGCGCAGCTCATTGCCGATCTCGATCCTGTGCTGGGCGTGGGCGGTCAGCTCCTCGGTGTACAAGGCGTAGCCTTCGCGCCCGGAGCTCTTGGCCTTGAACAACGCGGAGTCTGCGTTGCGCAGCAATTGTTCGGCACTCAAGGCGTCGCTGGGGAATAGGCTGATGCCAATACTGACGCTGACAAACAACTGGTGACCATCGAACACAAACGGCTGCTTCATGCCGTCGATGATGCGCTGGGCCAAGGCGGCCGCCTGGACCACCTGTGGACAACTTTCCGCCAGCACCGCGAATTCATCGCCGCCCAGGCGCGCCAGGGTCACGCCCGGGCCGAACAGGCCCTGCAGGCGCTCGCCCACGGCCTTGAGCAACTGGTCGCCGACATTGTGGCCAAGGCTGTCGTTGATGATCTTGAAGTGGTCCAGGTCCAGCATCAGCAGCGCGCAGCCACGCTTGTGGATCTGCGCCGAGGCCAGCGCCTGTTCGGCGCGGTCGGTGAACAGCAGGCGGTTGGGCAGGTCGGTCAACGGGTCGTGGTGGGCCAGGTGGGCCAGTTCGTGCTCGGAATGCTTGATGGCACTGATGTCGGAAAACACCGCCACGTAATGGCTGACCTGGCCCTGGTCGTCATGGATGACGCGGATGGTTTGCCACTGTGGATAAATTTCCCCGCTTTTACGTCGGTTCCAGATCTCGCCGCTCCATTCCCCGTCTTGATTGAGGGTACGAAACATCTGCTCATAAAAAGCCGGCGAATGGCGGCCGGACTTGAACAGGCTCGGCTGACGGCCCATTACGTCATCCACCTGGTAACCGGTGATTTCGATAAAGGCGCGGTTGACGTGGACAATCCGCCCGCGTGCGTCGGTGACCAACACCCCTTCGCGGGTGCAATCGAACACCGCCGCCGCCTGGCGCAGGCGTTCGCGGTTTTCCTTCAAGGGTTGCTGGATGCGATGAACGCGGGCGCTGCGGGCGCACAACAGGAAAATAAACAGGGCGCTGAGGGTCACCCACAGGTAGCCACGCAGCATCTGCCAGTGGACCATTTCCGTCGGTTCATCGATGAAATTGATAAATACCTGCTGGCTGAGCTGGATCCACAGGACGGAAAGCAGCAAGTACACCAGCCCTGCACGTAGGGCACCTCGGTATGAAAGCAGCATATAACTAGTAATCCTTACTAAAAAACAGAATCGCCCTACAAAGGCTGCGGATTATAGAATAAGTAACATCTCGTCACTCCTATTCAAAAGGGCGACTGGTTTTATCTGTAGGCTTAGTGATAATGCGTCAGCTGTTCTTTTCTTTATCTGAGGGCCATACAGCCTATGTGGTACAACGGTTTTCTTGACTTGTCAGCCTGGCAACTGGTGGCAGTCACTCTGTTGATGACCCACGTGACCATTATCGGCGTCACGGTCTATCTACACCGCTATTCAGCCCACCGCTCCCTGGAGCTCAATGCCGGCCTGAAACACTTCTTCCGCTTCTGGCTGTGGCTGACCACGGCGCAGAACACCCGCGAGTGGACCGCTATCCACCGCAAGCACCACGCCAAGTGCGAAACCGTCGACGACCCCCATAGCCCGGTGATCAAGGGCCTGTCCACGGTCCTGCGCAAAGGTGCCGAACTGTACCGCGCCGAGGCGGAAAACCCCGAGACCCTGCGCATCTACGGCAAGAACTGCCCGGACGACTGGATCGAACGCAAGCTCTACACCCGTTATCCGCTGCTGGGCGTGGCCCTCATGGGCGTCATCGACGTGCTGCTGTTCGGCACCATCGGCATTACCATCTGGGCGATCCAGATGATGTGGATCCCGTTCTGGGCCGCCGGCGTGATCAACGGCCTGGGCCATGCCATCGGCTATCGCAACTTCGAATGCCGCGACGCGGCGACCAACCTGGTGCCGTGGGGCATCATCGTCGGTGGCGAAGAGCTGCATAACAACCATCACACCTACCCCAACTCCGCCAAGCTGTCGGTGAAGAAGTGGGAATTCGACCTGGGCTGGGCCTGGATCAAGGTGTTCAGCTTCCTGCGCCTGGCCAAGGTGCAACGCGTCGCACCGATTGCCCACCGGGTCGAGGGCAAGGGCCATCTGGACATGGACACCGCCATGGCGATCCTCAATAACCGCTTCCAGATCATGGCCCAGTACCGCAAGTTGGTGATCGCGCCCCTGGTCAAGCAGGAGCTGGAGAAGGTCGATCATTCGGTACGCCACCAGTTCCACCGGGCCAAGCGCCTGCTGTCACGGGAAACCAGCCTGCTGGATGAGCGCCACCATCTGCGCATCCAGGGCATGCTGGAACACAGCCAGGCCTTGAAAGTGATCTACGAAAAGCGCCTGGCGCTGCAACAGATCTGGCTCAAGACCAGCAGCAACGGGCATGACATGCTCGCCGCCATCAAGGAATGGGTGCATGAGGCCGAGGCCAGCGGGATCCAGTCCCTGCGCGACTTTGCCCACCAGTTGAAAACCTACTCCCTACGCCCCAGCGCCTGACACGGTAGGAGCCGGCTTGCCGGCGATGAGGCCTAGTTTCAAGGCCGCCATCGCTGGCAAGCCAGTTCCTACAAGGCCCAGGTACATTTCAAGCCAGCCCCACAGTTTTTTGGCGCCATTTCACAGTCACCGAACATTCCGTCTCAATCGCGACTGATAACGGAACTTAGCTGCAATTCCCCTCTCTCAAACAACACTTCGCCATCCTGGCGGGCCTTGTTTTGACTGCTGTTCAATGCTGCGGCATGTCCAGAGAGAATTGTGCCGATGGTCCACGAAACGGACTCCCCTACCTCCACCACACCTGATTCGACGGATACGTCGCGACCGGCAGCTGCCGCGACCCTACTGGCGTTGATGCACGCCCAGGGCGAAGTGGAGCGCCTGAGCGAACGCGAACAGTTGTTGAGCTCACTGCTGGTGAGTGTCAACGCCGTGCTCTGGGCCATCGAGTGGGAAACCCGGCGCGTGCTGTACGTCAGCCCCGCCTATGAACGCATCTTCGGGCGCTCGGCCAGCCTGCTGTTGGCCGAGCACCGCGGCTGGCGCGACAGCATCCACCCCGAAGACCAGCAGTACGCTGAGCACAGCCTGGCCCAGGTGCTGGAGCTGGGTGCAGTGGAGGATCGCCAGTACCGCATCATCACTGCAGACGGGCAGATCCGCTGGCTCAGCGACAAGTGTTTTACCAACCAGCAGGCCACGCCGGGAAAGCCGCTGATTGTGGTGGGCATCGCTGAAGACATCACCGAAAAAAAGCACCTGGAGCTCGAACTGCAACGCCTGGCCACCACCGACGTGCTGACCCGCAGCAGCAACCGTCGCCACTTCTTCGAGTGCGCCCATCATGAATTCGAACGCGCTTGTGCCCAAGGCCTGCCGCTGGCCTTCCTGCTGCTCGACATCGATGATTTCAAGGCCATCAACGACACCTACGGCCACCTGGAGGGCGATCAGGTGTTGCTGCGTATCGCCGAGAGCGGTCGCGGGGTGTTGCGCCGTGGCGACCTGTTCGGGCGCATTGGCGGCGAAGAATTTGCCGCGGTACTGCCCGGATGCGCCCCGGAAAGGGCCATGCAAGTCGCCGAACGCCTGGGCCAGGAAGTGCGGCAACTGGGCTTCAGCCATGAAGGCCAACCCTATAGCGTGACCGTCAGCCAGGGCCTGGCCAGCCTCAGCGCCGAAGATGCAACCCTGGACAGCCTGTTCGCCCGGGCCGATGCAGCCATGTATGAAGCCAAGCGCCAGGGCAAGAACCGGGTGATTGCCGGCTGAGTGCCTGCCCTTTCAAGGCACTAAAAATAGCGCCTGGAACACCGCCATCGCGGGCAAGCCCGCTCCCACAGGGGATCTCGACCAGGCGAGAATTCTGGATACCCCACAAAACCAATGTGGGATCTCGACCAGGCCGGGAGTTTTGGACGCACCACAAAACCAATGTGGGAGTTGTCGAGCTTCAGCGAGGCTACGATGGCGGCGGCACATTCAGCATTGTTGCTGCCTGACACAACGCCTACCCAGGCTTGCGGATGCGCGTGAGTTCTGAAAACCCCACCTTGAGCAACCGCGCCGTCTTGCCCTTGGCCAGCGCCTCGACCCCTTCATGCTCGGTCAGCCCCGCCAGTTGCGCCGCCATATTCATCACCAGCGCTTCGCGGGAATACACCCCGCCTTCCAGGGAGTAGATCGCCGCGACCAGTTGGCGCAGCTCCAGGGGCAAGCGCCAGCGCGTACGCAGCGCCGAGCCATAACTGGCACCAAAGGTGGACAACGACTCGCCAACCAACTCATCGTCCAGTTCGCCACCACCCTGGCGCCACTCCTGCAAACTGCGCAGCAGGGCCAGGTCGCCCAGGCGATGGAGAATACCGGCGCTGTAGCAGCGCTCGTGATCCAGGTCGAGCATGCGCGCCAAGGCGCGGGCGTATTGCGCAGTCTGCTGGGACAGTTGCCAATGACGTTCGGCGTACTCCATCAAGACTGCATCGCTGAGGATCACGTTGTGCTTGAGGGCCAGGCCAAGGATCAGGTTCATGCTCTGCCCGGCCGCCAGCTTATGCAGCGCCATAGACAGCGTCTGCACCGGCGTGCCGTGCTGGCCGGCGCTGTTGGCGGCGGCGATCAGCACGGCGGTGATCTGTGGATCAACCTTGACCTGTTCTTCCAGCTGCTTGAGGTCAAGCCCCTGCGGCGCAAGGCTGCGTTGCACGGCGGCTTTTACGTCAACCCGCAGCGGCGCGCCGTCCGACAGCTCGCGACGCTGCTCCAGGAACACCGGCAAGGACATGCCCGCCGCCAGGGCCGGGATTTCGCAATACACCGTCTGGCCTTCGTTGAGCAGCAAGTCCTGCAGGCGTTGCGTAAGGCCTTCCATGTTCAAAGGTTTGGTCAGGTAGGCGGTGGGCGCCAGCGGCAACGCTTCGCGCACGCTGGCGCCGTCATTGCGCGCACTCAGCAGGATAAACGGCAACGCCGGCACCCGCCGACGCTGACGCACACTGCGCAACAGGCTCAGGCCATCAACGCCCGGCAGCTCCCAATCGGCAATGATCAAATCGTAAGGTTTATCTCGCAACAACTCGGCGGCTTGCTGCCCGTCGGCGCACACATCCAGCCGCGCGTCGCAGCGCACATTCAACAACACCTGCTTGAGCAGATCCCGCGACCAGGGGTCGGTCTCGGCAATCAGCACTCGAGGTACAGCAGGTAAATCAACAGCAGTCATGCAGCACGCTCCATCGGCAATCCTTGCACATTAGACAAAGGAAGCGCCTGCGTACAATGAACAAGGCCTGAATAGCTGCACAGCCCACAAAAAAACCCGCCGAAGCGGGTTTTTTCTGTCGATCAGGTCAGCCTACAGCTCAGAGAAGCACTCTTCGATGATCGCCAAGCCTTTGTCCAACTGCTCATCCGGCGAGGTCAGCGGGACCAGCACGCGCAACACGTTGCCGTAGGTGCCGCACGACAGCAGGATCAGGCCCTTGTCACGCGCCTTGGCCACTACCGAGGCAACCGCCGCAGCGTTCGGCTTGTGGCTGTCGCCATCCTCGAACAGCTCGACCGCGATCATCGCGCCCAGGGCACGTACTTCACCGATCACCGGGTACTTGGCCTGGATAGCCTTGAGGCCGGTGACCAGACGCTCGCCAACCGCCTTGCAGCGGTCCAGCAGGTGCTCTTCTTCGAACACTTCCATCACGGCCAGGGCCGCGGCGCAAGCGATCGGGCTACCGGCATAGGTGCCGCCCAGGCCGCCCGGGGCGATGGCGTCCATGTATTCGGCCTTGCCGCACACACCGGCCAGCGGGAAGCCGCCCGCGATGGATTTGGCGAAGGTGGTCAGGTCGGCGGCGACGCCCATCTGCTCCATGGCAAAGAAGGTCCCGGTACGACCGGCACCGGTTTGCACTTCGTCGGCGATCAGCAGGATGCCGTGCTTGTCGCACAGTTCGCGCAGGCGCTTCATGAAGGCTTTAGGCGCGACGTAGAAACCGCCTTCGCCCTGCACCGGCTCGATGATGATGGCAGCGATGTCACGCGGCTCGGCATCGTTTTTGAAGATGCGTTCGATGCTGGCGATGGAGTCGTCGATGCTCACGCCGTGCAACTCGTTCGGGTACAGCGCACGGAAGATGCCACCGGGCATCAGGCCCATGCCAGCGGAGTACGGCACGACCTTGCCGGTCAGGCCCAGGGTCATCATGGTGCGGCCGTGGTAGGCACCGGTGAAGGCGATCACACCGGCACGGCCAGTCGCGGCACGCGCAATTTTCACGGCGTTTTCAACGGCTTCGGAACCGGTGGTGACCAGCAGGGTTTTCTTGGCGAAATCACCTGGGACCTTGGCGTTAACTTTTTCGCACAGCTCCACGTACGGCTCGTAGGCCAGGACCTGGAAGCAGGTGTGGGTCAGCTTGTTCAGCTGTTCGGTCACGGCCGCGATGATTTTCGGGTGCAGGTGACCGGTGTTCAGCACGGCGATACCGCCGGCGAAGTCGATGAACTCGCGACCTTCAACGTCAGTCACGGTGGCGTTCTTCGCGGATTCGGCGAAGATCGGGTGAATCTGGCCAACACCGCGCGGTACAGCGGCTTCGCGGCGTTTCATCAAGGAAGCGTTGGTCTTGTTGCTCATAAAGTCCTCATTCGCCACTCATCGGGTGGCGTGGTCCAAGGATTACGTGGCGGGGAGGCAACTACGGCAGCATGCGATGATCGACTGCCACAGCTTTCCCGGCCACTTCGAATAACGGTGTGAAGCACGCAAAGGGACAGCGCTCTCGTGCCCCTTGCGTTTGCAGCGATACCTTGCCGGTTAGATGCCCAGGCAGAGGTATTTGATTTCCAGGTAGTCCTCGATGCCGTACTTGGAGCCTTCACGGCCCAGGCCCGACGCCTTGATACCGCCGAACGGCGCCACTTCGTTGGAGATCAGCCCGGTGTTGACGCCGACCATACCGTATTCCAGAGCCTCGGCCACACGGAACACACGACCCAGGTCGCGGGCATAGAAGTAGGAGGCCAGGCCGAACTCGGTGTCGTTGGACATCGCGATCACTTCGGCTTCGTCTTTGAAGCGGAACAGCGGCGCCAGCGGGCCGAAGGTTTCTTCCTTGGCCACGGCAGCGTTTTTCGGCACGTTGGTGAGGATGGTCGGCTCGAAGAAGTTGCCTTGCATGACCTTGCCGCCAGCCAACAGCGTCGCGCCTTTGCTCAGGGCATCGGCGATGTGTTCCTGGACCTTGGCCACGGCTTTTTCATCAATCAGGGGACCGGTGGTGGTGCCTTCTTCCAGACCATTGCCGATCTTCAACTTGGCCACGGCCACCTTGAGTTTTTCAGCGAACGCGTCATACACCGAATCCTGGATGTACAGGCGGTTGGCGCAGACGCAGGTCTGGCCGTTGTTGCGGTACTTGGAGATGATCGCGCCTTCGACGGCCTTATCCAGGTCGGCGTCGTCAAACACGATGAACGGCGCGTTGCCGCCCAGCTCCAGGGAAACTTTCTTGATGTCCTTGGCGCATTCGGCCATCAACTGGCGGCCGATTTCGGTCGAGCCGGTGAAGGACAATTTACGCACGGTCGGGTTGCTGGTCAGCTCGCTGCCGATATCGCCAGCGCTGCCGGAGACCACGCTGAATACGCCGTTTGGAATCCCGGCACGCTGGGCCAGCTCAGCCAGGGCGAACGCCGAGAACGGGGTTTGCGACGCAGGCTTGAGGACCATGGTGCAACCGGCGGCCAGGGCCGGGCCGGCTTTACGGGTGATCATCGCGGCCGGGAAGTTCCACGGCGTGATGGCGGCGGTGACGCCGATCGGCTGCTTGATCACGATCAGGCGCTTGTCCGGCTGGTGGCCAGGGATCACGTCACCGTAGATACGCTTGGCCTCTTCGGCGAACCACTCGATGAACGAAGCGGCGTAGACAATTTCGCCCTTGGCTTCGGCCAGCGGCTTGCCCTGCTCCAGGGTCATCAGGCGCGCCAGGTCATCCTGGTTCTCGATAATCAGCTCGAACCAGCGACGCAGCTTGTTCGCACGGTCCTTGGCGGTCAGTGCGCGCCAGGCCGGCAAGGCCTTGTCGGCAGCTTCGATGGCACGACGGGTTTCGGCGGCGCCCATTTTCGGCACGGTGCCCAGGATCTCGCCAGTCGCGGGGTTGTTGACCTTGATCGTTTGACCGTTGTCCGCATCGACCCAAGCGCCATCAATAAAGGCTTGCTGGCGGAACAACTGGGTGTCTTTAAGCTGCATGTCGGCTTTCCTTAACAGCACCGCGCGCGCGCGGGGCAAATTAGAGTTGTTGAAAGGCGCCTCGAAGGCTGCCGTCAGGGAAATCAGTCACTGGGCGCAAGCTGAAACATCGCGCACGGGAGACAGAGCGTTTGAAATCTCAAACGAATCCTAGGATCAATGGGGGGGCAGGGCAATAGTCTGTTCGAAAAAAAGAACGAAAACGGCGCATTAGCCAGACTATTCTGACAGGCGTAACGGAGCCGAATTGCGCATCCCCAGCACACACCGCCCGTTACAGAGCCTCGCTGCACCAGAATCCTACCGGCAGACGGCCAAAAACCAGCATGGACGCCCAAGGTCGACATGGGTATGATGGCGCCCGCACAAGCATCCGTAGCTCAGCTGGATAGAGTACTGCCCTCCGAAGGCAGGGGTCGTGGGTTCGAATCCCGCCGGGTGCACCAGATACAAAAAAAGCCCCAGGTCCCAAGACCTGGGGCTTTTTTGTGGGCGCGGTTCAACGCTTTTGCAACGCCTCCAACTGCGCCGGCAGGTTTTCCTCGGGAAAGCGCTTGTGCAAGGCCAGCAGCTTCTCATCCGCCGCCCTGCTCTGACCCGCCTGGCGCAGACGCACGATTTCCTCAAGCCCTTGCTCCAGGGACTGGGGCTTGGCGGCCATCTGTTTGCTCATTTTTGCCACGGGCTCATCGGCCATGGCGCTTGCCATCTCGGCCTGGACCGGCGTGCTGTCGGCCTGGGGCGCCATTGCCATACGCGCCATGGGCGCTGGGGCGGCGGGCGCAGAGAGTGCCTGCGGCGGTGGCGCGGCGGCGTATTGGCTGGCTTCGGGCAGGTTGAGGTCGGGCACTGGCGAGCGCGTCACCACGCCAATCAATAGCGCGACCCCGGCTACGGTAGCAAAGGCCATCTGCCAGCGTGGCCGTTGGCAGGCTTGCAGCCAGCGTTGCCACAGGCTCGGCGGTGGCGTGGGGGCTTCGCGGCGGGCGGCGGCGAGGATGAAGGCGTCGAGGGACGCGGGCGGCTCGCTGGCGCTGTGTTGGCGAAAGTGCTGGATCAGCCCTTCGTCAGTCGGGTCCTGGGGGTGTCGGGAGTCAGTCATACGGGTACCTCCTCGGCCAGCAGTCGACGCAGTTTCTGCTGGGCGTAACGCAAGCGGCTTTTTACCGTTTCCAGTGGGCTGCCGGTCAGGGCGGCGATTTGCGGCAGTTCCAGGTCGCCGTGCAGGCGCAGCATGAACACTTCGCGCTGGTCCTCGGGCAAGTTCTGCAACGCGGCATCGAGACGGCCCTGGTCGCGACTCAGGCTCAGTTGCTGCTCCGGGCCCGCGCTGTCGTCGGGTTGGGCGTGCTGCTGTTCGTCGTAGCTGTCGTGCAGGGGGTTGTGGATACCGTGCTTGCGCCAATGGTCGATCAGGCGGTTGCGGGCAATCTGGAATAACCAGGTACGAAAACTCGCCCGGCCTTGTGGCTGAGTGGTGCTGCGGATCAGGCTGAGCCAGGTGTCCTGGTAGATTTCTTCGGCCAGTTCGGCCTTGTTGCAAAGGCCTACCAGAAACCGGTAGAGGCCCTGGCGGTGCCGGGCATACAGGGTCTCGAACGCAGCGGCGTCACCGCTGCGGTAGCGGGCCAGCAGCGATTCGTCGCTGGGTGGGTCATCTGATACGGCCATGTTGGGTGGCGAACTCCTTTCGATGGATCACTGCAGATTACCTGTGGGAGCCGGGCTTGCCTGCGATGGCGGCGGGTCAGGCACTATGGGCGGCACTGACCCACCGCTATCGCAGGCAAGCCAGCTCCCACATTAGAGCTATATCGTGGGCAAGATCAGTGTTTGAGGCTCTGGGCCAGTTCCAGCAACTGTACGAATTCATTACGCAGGCCGTAGGGATCATCGCCGCGCGCCGAACGGGCCAGGGTGGCGGTGTCCTTCAGGCTCATGTTGCCAGTGTAGCGGCCATCACCCTTGAGCTGTTGGGCGAAGGCGGCCACGGCGGCGGCAAAGCGCAGGTCGTCGCTGGCGGCGTGTTGAGTGCTATTGATCGGGTGCTCGATCAGGCGGCTGCTGCCACCCGCCGCCGGCTTGTAGCGTACGCGCAGCATGGCCAGTTCTGCGGCGTTGCCCTCGACAGGCGTAGCCTGGGCATAGCGCAGCGGTTCCAGCCAGCCTTTGGCACCCTTGGGTACGATTTCATACAGCGCCGTCACGGTATGCCCGGCACCGATCTCGCCGGCGTCCACCTTGTCGTTACTGAAATCCTCACGCTTCAAGGCCCGGTTTTCATAGCCCAGCAGGCGATATTCGCTGACTTGGGCCGGGTTGAATTCCACCTGCAACTTCACATCCCGCGCCACCACGGCCAGGGTCGAGCTGAGTTGCTCCACCAGCACCTTGCGGGCTTCACGCAGGTTATCGATATAGGCGTAGTTGCCATCGCCCGCGTCGGCCAGTTGTTCCATCAGGTGTTCGTTGTAGTTGCCCACGCCAAACCCCAGGGTGGTCAGGGACACGCCGCTTTTGCGCTGGTCCACGGCCATCTGCTTGAGGCTGTCGAAGTCGCTGATGCCGACGTTGAAGTCGCCGTCAGTGGCCAACAGGATGCGGTTGATACCCTTATCGATAAACCCTTCGCGGGCCATCTGATAGGCCAGCTCGATGCCCGATGCACCCGCTGTGGAGCCGCCGGCGGTCAGTTGCTCGATGGCGTTGCGGATTTTTGCCTTGTCACGCCCGGACGTGGGTTTGAGCACCACCCGCGACTCGCCGGCATACACCACCAGGGACACGCGATCCTGATCGCGCAGCTGGTCCACCAGCAGCTTGAGGGTGCTTTTGACCAGCGGCAGGCCTTCGCGACGGTCCATGGAGCCGGAAACATCCACCAGGAACACCAGGTTGGCCGGCGCCAGTTCGGCCACGGCACGCTCGGACGCCTTGATGCCGATGCGCAGCAGACGCGTGCTGGGGTTCCAGGGGGTGGCGGCGACTTCGGTGGTCACGCCAAAAGGCGAGCCATCGGTGGGCAGCGCATAGTCGTAGGGGAAGTAATTGACCATTTCCTCAAGTCGCACGGCGCCTTCGGGCGGCAGCTGGCCTTGGTTGAGGAAACGCCTGACATTGGCGTAACTGCCCGTGTCGACATCGACGCTGAAGGTCGAGACCGGGGTTTGGGCCACGCTGTGCACCGGGTTGTCCGGCAGGTTTTGATACTGCTCACGCGGCTCGGCGCGGTACTCCATCGCCACGCCGTCATGCATGGCCATCGGTGCCGGCATCGCCATTCTTTTGAGCATGGCGGCCTGAGCCTGGACCGGCGCGCTTTGCAGTTCGGGGATAGCAACCGCTTCGGGCGCCTTGGCCTCGTCACGGGATGACAGCCCACACCCGGCGAGCGCCACCAGCAAGGTCACGGCAAAGCCCTGGGCAGCGGGGCGCAGGAAGAGAAGAGGATGGGACATGGGCTGAACCTCGTGTGTGAATGATGCGTTCACAAGGTCAGACGTAGGGGCGTCGGGATTCGGGTTAGCGTCTGGTCACTCAATCCATGTGGGAGCGGGCTTGCCTGCGATAGCGGTGGGCGAGTCAATACATACGGTGACTGACCTACCGCTATCGCGGGCAAGCCCGCTCCTACATTGGATCGGCAGTGATTGGTCCAGATCAGTCCGAGCCGTACTTGGGCGAACGCGGGCCGTAGAGGATCCCGGTGCGTTGCCCGGCCGACAACAGGCGCGCGCTGGTGATACCGGCGATCGGGTGCGCCGCGTCGGTAGAGCTGTTGATCACCTGCTTGACCGCCGCCGTGATCAGCATGCCCACCAGGCCGCCACCGTTGTTGTTGCCTTCCTCGCTGGAGGCCCGTGCCGAGCCGGTCCACAGGGTGGTGCCGGTACGCAGGTCGACCAGTTTGGCCGAGGCCGTCACGGAAGTGTCGCTGGTGACCAGCATGTACTTGGTGCCGTACTCGCTGACGGTGATGTACAACGCCGCGTCTGCACCGAAGATCTCATGCAGCTTGCCCGGCGCCACGCCCTGGATATCGTTGGCGGTGGTCAGGCCGTTCTGGCGGAAGGTTTCGTCCACCAGGGCAATCGGCATCACGTAGTAGCCAGCTTCCGCCAATGGGTAGGTCACCTGCGATACCAGGCTGTAGGAGGCCTGCACTTCAGGGGATTCATTGATCGGTGGCAGCACCAGGATCGACTTCGGCCGCGCCTGCTTGTAGGCCGAATAATCGACGGTCTTGGGGGCCGCGCAACCGCCCAGCAAGGCCAGGGCGAGCAAGGCGCCGGTGAGTTTCAAAAAGCTCATTGCTTCACCTCTGGGGCCTTGGCGTTCTTGAGCAAAAAGTCCATGTAGGCCGCAGACTCGGGGAACAGCGCCTTCTCGGTGCGCAACTGCTGCACCATCTGGTCATCCTTGCCCATGCTCAGGTACAGCAAGCCCAGGTGGGCGTGGTAGCCCGGCGGGGCCTGGCGGCCACTGGCGTTGATCTTTTGCAGGTCGCGTTCCAGCGCTTCGACCTGGGCTTCCTTGGGCTCACCCTTGAAGTACTCGTAAACCTGTGGCTGGTAGCTTTCCCATTGATACAGGGGCTTGGGTGCCGTCTGGCACCCTGCAACCAGCGCGGTTGCTGTCAGCATCAGCGCCAACTTAACTGCCTTGCTCATCCGTGTACTGCTCCTTGAAAACACTTGAATCAGTTACGCGGGTTCCAGGCGCCGGCGTTGATGCCGTCGACCAGGCGATTGATCGCTTCGCGCATGGCCAAGTCCAGGACCTTGCCATTGAGGGTGGAGTCATAGCTGGCGGTACCGCCAAAGCCCACGACTTCGCGGTTCGACAGCGCGTACTCACCGGCGCCCTGGGTGGAATACACCACTTCGGAGGTGCTGATGTTGACGATATTCAGGTTGATCTTGGCGTAGGCCACCTGGGTCTTGCCACGGCCGAGGATGCCGAACAATTGGCGATCGCCGGTCTCTTTGCGGCCGAACTCGGTCACATCGCCGGTCACCACGTAGTCAGCACCCTTGAGGTTCTGGGCGGTGCCCTTGATCTTCGCTTCTTGGGAGATCTCGCCCATGTTGTCGCGGTCCAGCACGCTGAAGCGGTTGGTCTGCTGCAAGTGGGTGATCAAGATGGTCTTGGCCTGGCCACCGAGGCGGTCCACGCCATCGGAGAAGATCCCGCGCATGTAGCTGGAGCGGTTATCGAACTTGCCCACGGCAATCGGCACGCGTACGCCGGAGTAGGCAACGTTGGCGCTGGCGACTTTTTCGATCGGCAGTGCGCGGGAGGTTTCGGTCGCCGCACAACCGGCTAGCGCCAGCAGCGCTGCGCCGGCAAAGCCTGACAGCAGGATGTTTGAGAGTGCTTTCACAGGGTGCTCCTAAGTGAAGAAATCCGGGGGTTAGCGTGCAGGTATGGCACGCAGGTCACGCACGATGTAGTTGCTCAAACCACCGGTAAAATGGCGCTCGATGTTGGCGTTGCCTTCATTGGTCAGGATCCCGCCAATGGTCTTCCATTGCTGCACCTGGCCGCCCCAGTTGTTGGGCACCAGGCCATCCCGGTCCTGGGCAAAATGCAGCACCTCGGCCTCGGCTTTCCTGACCTTGACCTTGTAGCCAAAATCGATGCTTTGCAGGATCGTGTTGTCGTCGACCACCAGGCTGGTGATGCCGCCCTTGGAGTCGAGGATATGGCGCACGTAGACGATATCCACGTCCAGCAGGTAGTCAGCGGTCTGCTTGCTGCTGGCGTAGCGCTTGGCCTTGAGCAGGCGGTCCACCAGGTCGACGCCCAGCTGCTCGCGGACTTTGGCGTCCGACATGAAAATCCGGCCCTGCCCCACCACTTTGACGTCGAAGGTATCGACCCAGAAGGTGGCGGTCTTGGGAATGGTCACAGGGGCTGGAGAGATGTAGTACGGGGGTTTGGAAGCACAGCCGGCCAGGAAGGACAGAGCCAGCAGTAAAGCAAAAATGCGCATCTTCGAATTCGTCCCTGATTAAGTGCTGCGGCATTTTACGGGGTTGAGAGCGGTTCTCAAGTTGTTTCGCACTTGTGGGGCCTGGCTTGCGTAGGAGCTGGCTTGTGTGGGAGCTGGCTTGCCTGCGATAGCATCCCTGCGGTGTGATTGAAACACCGCAGTGTCTACATCGCAGGCAAGCCAGCTCCTACACCAGCTCGCTCCTACCAAGACGGTTTAGAAGGCGTAGCGGGCCTTGAGCATGACGCCATCGGCATCAAACCCACTGCGAGCCTGGCGGGTGTAGCTGGCGCCGACGCTGAACGCCGAGACCTGGTAGTTCACGCCCACGCTGGCTTCATAGCTGTCACGCGCGACCGATGCACCGGTCACGCTGAACGTCGAACCACCGTTCACAAAGCTGGAAGTCTGCGCCACGCGATCACCCATCAGGTCGTGATAAGCCATCAAGGTCGCTTCCGGTTGCAGGGTGCCGGCGCCCAGCGCCAGGTTGCCCGCCACGCGCAGGCCGGCGCCCAGTTCACCGACTTCGTAACGCTGGGAACCGGTGTTCAGCGCCGCCGAAGAGCCCTTCTCATGCAGGCTGTCCATGTGCACGCTGGAGTAACGCGCGGCGACACGCGGTTCGATCAGCACGCTGTCCGAGGCTTTGAAGCTGTAGCCGCCGATCACGCTGGCCGACAACGCCTGGCTGTCGTAGCTGCCCTTGGCCGTGGTGCCGGCGATGTGGCGCTTGCTGTCGTTGTCGTTGACGCCGTAGCTCAGGCTGCCATCGACAAACCAGTTCTGCAGCGACCAGTTGCCATACAGCGACAGCGCATTGCCCTGCACTTCGGTCTTGTTGCCCAGGTCCGAGTGGATGTTGGAGTTGAGGTAGCTGTACGCCACACCCACCCGGGTGCTGTCGTTCAAGCGCCCGTCCACGCCGACTGCCACGCCACTGCTGTTGGCCGAGTAACCGTTGTCGCCACCGCGACCGTCCTGGTCCATGTTGCTGCTCAAGCCCTGCACCCACACACCGCCGCGTTCGCTGCCATCGCGCTGGCCGGCCAGGCGGTTGAGGATCGCGCCGTTGATCACGGTCTGCCCGGACAAGGCCACGTCCAGCGCGCCCCGGTTCACGTCTGGCTTGAGCTGTTCGCCAAGCTGCGCCAGTTGCTGGGCGCTGCCAGCGTTGGCCACGGCCTGGAACACCGCGTCGTCCTGGCTCAGTTGGCCCAGCACTTCGTTTTTCAACAGGTTCACGGCAGTGACCGCCGAGGTCGTTGCCCCAACGCCGCCGAGGTCGGTTTGTACCTGCTCGTCTGGCTTCAGACCCACCACGGCCTTGACCGTCTGCGCATCGGCCGAGTAGCTGAGCACATCGAGCAGCGACGAGCTGCTGGCGACCGTCAGGCCGTTGTTCTGCACGCTGCCGGCTTGCAACAGGGTGTATTCGGTGCCGCTGGGCGCTGCGGTGAAATCACCGGGCTTGGCGCTCAAGGTCACGTTGGAACCCTGGGCGAAATTCGCGGCGCCGCTGACCGTCAGGTACGGGGTGGTCGGCACCACGCTGTTGGACAGGCGCATATCAACCCCGGCGCCGCTGGCCACATTCAGGTCGCCAGTGATCGTGGTGCCGGCGCCAGACAGGTTCAACGAACCCGCGTTGACCGATACCGGGCTGCCAATGCGCGCACCGGTAAAATCGGCCTGGCCGTTGATGTTCACTGCCGTGACACCCAGCACATCACCGACGATTTTGCCGCCGCTCCAGTTCAGGCTCGCCAGGTTGCCCCCGTCGATGGCCGTGCCGGAGTTGCTGCGGATTTCCCCGGCTTGCTGGTTGATCTCCAAGGGCGTCAATTGGAACCGCGGGTTGACCTTGATCGCGGTCGCGTCGGCGCTGATCACGCCACGGTTGATCAAGCCGCGCTCACCGCTCGGCGAGGTGGTGTTGAAGGTCGCGCCTTGCACGTTGAAGGCCATGGCGTTGCTGCCGTGGGCTTCGATGGTGCCGGTGTTGAGCAGGTAATCGTAGGTGCCTGCATCGAGCTGCACGGCGATCGCCTGCCCGCCGTTGACGGAAACCAGGCCGCTGTTTTCGATACGCAGGGGGTTGGTATCGGTTTCGATCTCGATCCCCAGGGCCTCTTCACCGGTCACGCGAATGGTCCCGGAATTGAGCAGCTTGCCGCCGATGGTCACTGGCATGTTGTTGTGGGTATCGAGAATCAGGCCGTAGCCGTAGTAGGACGTGATATCCACCACACCGCTGTTGACCACGTCGCCCGCCACGGTGGTGCCGTTGAGGTAGATACCCTCGGCGTCGGATTCATCGCCCGAACCTGGGACCTCGACCAGGGTGATGTTGCCCGAGTTGATGATGCTGCCGCCCACGTTGCTGGCGCCCACTTCAAAGCCTTCGGCCCAGATGGTGTTGCTCAGGTGGATATTGCCAGCCTGGACGATATCGCCGCTGATTTGGCTGCCGGTGGTGGTGAGCATTTGATCCAGCGCCCCATCGACGATCAGGCCACGCACGGCCTGGCCGCCGGCATTCAGGGTGAGGTTGGCGTTGTTACGCAGCGTGCCCTGGATATTGGTCAGGGACACATTCACACCATCGGCACTGGGCTGGGTCGATACGACATTGCGCGCGCCCACCAGGGTCACAGGCTCGTTGAACGTCTGGGAGGCCCAGACGTTCTGCCCTGTGCTGACGTCAAACTCCACCGCACTGGCTTGTGCGGCAACGGCGCTGACCATCATGGCCAACAGGGTTTTCTGGAACTGCTTGCGCTTCATTTGAAACTCCATTTACTACGACAACACCGCCAATGTGCCCGGCGGTTGTAGGGTGCATGATTCAGGACGCGGGGACGGCAACGCGTTGTGCGGGGTCGGTGATGTCATAGGCATGCTGCTCACAGCCGGCGCCGACAATCACGAATTCCACCAGGTAAACCTTTTGCTTTTGCGGCTTGAACGCCGAGGTCATCGGCCCGCAGGCGTAGACAATTTTTTCGGCGTAGCGGTAGTAGTTCGAGTCATACACTCGCGACTCGCCCAATACCTCGATCGTCTGCCCCGGATCGGCCAGCACTTCCAACTGTGGGAAGCGCTTGACCGCGGCGCTGTTGGCCACCTCGCTCATCTTGGCGATCCAGCCGAACACCTTGCCCCGGCCCGAATCCACCACCGTGCCGAGGATCTCCGGGCGCTGATCGGCATCGCCGCCACGGCGCACGGAGAACTGCACCGGGTAGGTAAAACCGGTGGCGCGCATGATCACCTTGGCGTGCTCGGCGTCCGCCACGACCTTGCTCTGCTGCAACTGCACGCCATCTTTCAACAGGCTGGGCGACGAGTCGCGGGCAGTGGAGTGGCAGCCCGCAAGGGCCAGGGCCGCGAGGATAAAGGCAACTTTTTTCATAAAGGGTCTTCCGTGGCAATAAAGGGCTGGGGTTGCCCTGCAAGAGTCAAAAACTCAAAAAGAACACGCCCCCATATAAAAACAGGGCGAAGCCAGCCAAGGCCGCGCGCCACTTTGGGTCGGCATCCTTGCTCATGCCACCCGGCGCGATGGCTACCCGGGCGCCACGCGCATAGTTGTAGACCGCCTGGCCAAACCACAGCTGCACCAACACCATGATGAAAAAACGCTGCCAGCTGCCGTCAAATCGCAAGAAACCGTTCAATAACGCTGCCAGCAGTAAAGCCACACCAATGCCATGCCAGTACTTGTACAAGTGACGGCTCATTCATCTGAGCGCCCAAACAACCGCGCCAGCCAGCCGGTTTTTTCTACGCGGGCAGGGGCTGGGGCGGGAACAACGTCTTCACTGGGATGGAGCAAGTCGCCGGGGTAATGCTCATGCCCCAGACAAGCGCTGTCATCCAGCCCGAATGCCTTGACTGCGGCAACCGCCTCAAAGCACCAGCGGCCAAAGTAGCTACCCATTTCAAGGGGATGTTTTACCGGGTCGCCATAGACATACCACCAGGGTTGCTGTTTACCGCGTCGGTTCAGCTCCGGGTACCAATGTTCCACGAACGCCCGCAACAGCGAGGCCTCCTGTTCCTGGGGCGCATCGATGGCCTTGAGCAGCCTTGCATAAGGTTTGGCGTGCAGTAGCTGTTCACCGATCACACGCCCTGGCTGGCGGGATGCAATGATTCGATCCAGCAGAACGTCCTGCCCACCTTCGCCGATCAAGGCGACGAGGCGACGCCACTGGTCGTCGGGAATTTCCAGCGCCAGCGCCAGGCTTACCAACCAGAAACACCAGATGTAGTGGTTCAGGTCCGCCAACTCGAAAGTCCAGTCACGGCAGGTCTGGAGATTATTCTCAGCACACAGGCTGTCGGACTCTCGATTTGAAAGCTCCCATGCGTCTATCGCGGCGGGGAGGTAGGTAGCCATCTCTGCAACATTGCCACCACTCGAATAGACCCGAATGGCCGCACGCACATTATCTTTGGCAAAGTCGAACGTAAATTGCGCTCTGTACAGGGGGTTGGCCGAAGGTTGCGAGAGAATTTCACTGACGCGCTCAACCCATTGCCGATCCTTGGCTTCGCGATCGTCCCAATACGGCTTATCCCCCAGGGGTGCACGAATCATGGATAACCCTCATCGAAGTTTTTCTTGGGCGGGAGAATTTTCGACGTATCAACATTTTTGGCTTTGCCACGCGCATCAAGCACTTCAATTTCCGTGTCGCCATCTGGCCGGGTTCTCACCACCCACGTTTCAGTACGGTTCGCGTCCACCGCGAGCCGCACATCCCGGCTCTGATCTGCGCCAACCGAACGCTCCAGGCGATCGCCTCCGAGTATCCACGAGGCGGAACCTTGCTTGCCATCTGTAGGCTTGCCCAGCGCCGAGGAACCGGACTTCCTGTTATCACTCAAAAACTTGTATTCAATGACAAGGAAGTCGACATCCGGACGATCGACCTTGTACAGATCGTCAATACCCGTTTCACCGGTCCCCGGTACTCGCGCCAGCTTCTGCCCGTCAGGAACAATTTGCTGCACCGAGCGACCTCCAAGTAAATCGCCCATGACACTTTTCTGCTCACGGGTCAGCACCGACAGATCCATCAGCGGCTTGCCATCAGGTCCGAATCTACCGCCACTCTTGAGCAATGCCTGCTCGGCCGCTTCGTTGATGATACCGGTGAAGCGCTTGCCCACAGCCCCGGCCAGCTCGCCGGTCAGGCGGGTGGTCATCGCGCCAGCACTACCGACACCCGCACCACCCAGGCCGAGGCCCACGCCGGTAGAGGTGGCGATCATCTCGTTCTGGCGCAGCACGTCGGCGCCATAGCCCTGCATGATATGCAGGGTGTCCAGGTAGCCCTTGAGCCTCAGCTCTTCGGGCAAGCTCTGCACCGCCTCTACCGCCGCGATAAACTGCCGACCGCCACAGCTTGGGCAATTGACGGTGCTCATCGCCCAAAGCGCCGTCTTGGAACCGAAACTGGCCAGATCCTCTACGGCATTGGCAATACCCTCGGCACTGCCCTGCCCTTTGGCATTGAGAATTTCGGCCATGTTTTTCGGATCGTGCAGGTACTTGTAGGGGTCGACCAGTTCGATGTACTTGACCAGGTTCTCAACCGAGTTCCGGTCTTTCATCAGGCGCGACAGGCCCAAACGCTCATTGTTGTAATCGGCCAGGCTGACCTGGAACAGGTCGGCGCTTTTGGACTGCGAAAGCTCGCTGCGCAGGAAACTGGCCGCCGTCGTGGTGTTGCCATCCTCGACACCCAACACGGTGTTCCAGCCGCGATCGACCATCGCCGCAGCCGTTCGCAGCAGCTCTATGCGTGCTTGCTCTTCGGTGATGCCCTGCGCTTGTGCATAGCGATCGACGCGCTCCTTGTCGGAGGCGAACTTGATCTCGTCCGGGTGCAACTGGCGGTTGTACCGATCCACGCTGGCCGCAGTGCCACCGGCAACAATGGCGCCGCCGGTGCCATGCCCGGAACCGACCGCCGTACCCACGCCGGAGGCAATCAGCGTAGCCACGGCCTTACGGTCGGCCTCTTTCATGCCACTGTCTTCCAGCGCTTGCAGAATCGAGGGCATCAGCGCCGCCGAGGCCCCTGCACCCAATGCGCCGCTCTGCACATTGCCGCTGGAAAGCCCCAACGCGGCTCCCGCCAATGCGTGCAACATAACGCGCGCGGCGCCGCCTTCGGCCCAGGCAGCCTTGGTCGCGCTGTCGATGTCTTTGCGGTTTTTCTGCTCGTCGGCAAAACTGCCGATTTTATTGAAGATATCGCTGGCCGATGTATTAGCCACGATCCCTACCGCCGTGCCGCCGGTAGCGCCGCCCAGCCCGGCCGCAATCAGCCCGGATGCAATATCGGCCATCAGTTTCTTGTCGCCACCCACCTGCCAGCGCAGCGCCTCGGCATTCGCCGCCTCGTACGCCTGGGCCGCGGCACCCGCCGTTGGCAAGCCCGCGCTGGCCTGGTCTTTTGCCTCTTGCCCAAGCTTCTTGGCTTCATCGGCCTTGGCTTTGGCCACCGTACTGATCACCCCACTGGCCAATTGCGCCGAGCTTTGGATCAGGTCGATGCGCTCCCGCATGGCCTTTTCGTCTGGACGGTCGAGCCTCTGGTTGGCGTTGGCAGTGTCGCGATTGAGCCCCACCAGGTCATTGGCGCCCTCAGGGTTGCGGACCACAATCGTGCCGTCGCTGACCGCACTGCGGGTGTGGCTGCGCTCGTCTTCCTTGAGCGCCACCGGAATGCTGCCACCCGGCGAGGTGCCACCGCTGCTGCTGAACGAAGCGGAGAGCCCCGCCGACTGGCTCTGGATCTCGCTGGTGTTCTTGATATCGCTGACGATCAGGCGATCGGTGCTCAAGCGGTTCTTCACTGCCGCCGCTTCGCTGGCAATCACCCCGCCCTGCAAGGTGGTGGTCTTGCCGACATTGATGTCGTAGCCACCGGTGCCCGCAAACAGGCCGGTCTGGTCGGTCACGGCCTGGTAGTCGCTGTTCATCTTGGCCGCTGCGATGCTGGCCGAACCGGCCACAGTGGAGCCGTAGCAGAACGGTGGGATGCAGATACTGGCGCCAAAGCCTGCGCTGCTCTGCTTGCTGCGCGACGATTCGCTGTCCTGGCGCGAGAGGATGTTGAGGTTGCCGCCGATGTCGGCCTGGATGCGGTCAGCGCGCACCTGGGCGCCGGCGAGGGTGGTGTCGCCCCCGCTTTTGAGCAGCAGCGAGCCGGTGTCCAGGGTGGTGTTGACCTGGGTTACCGAGTTGCCATTGCCCTTGTTCTTCGCGCCCTGTGCACCGAGGTCGAGGGTGAAGCCGTTCTGCTCGCCGATATTGAAGCTGGCGCCAATTGCAGTCCTGTTGGTCGAGCCATCGTTCTTGCGATCGACGGTGTCCTGGGCGCTTTGCAGCAACACGTTGTTCTTGGCCAGCAACAAGGTGTTGGCGGCTTTCAGGCTGCTGCCGGTGATCTCGATATTGCCCTGGGTGCCGGGCGCTTCGCCGGTGGCGACAATCGACAGATCCTGCCCGGCATTGAGCGTGCTCTGGCGCGCCGTCAGGCTGTTGTACTCACTGCTGGCCTTGCTGCGGGTATTGGCCAGTTCGGTGCCGATCTTGATCAACGAACCGTTGCTGGGTGAGCCGCCCTGCTTGTTCTTGAAGCCGGCGCTCTGGCCGTTGGCGTCCGAGGCCTGGCCACCCAGGTTGTAGGCCGCCAGGGCTGCCTGGGCGATTTTCACCGCCTTGAGGCGCGGGTCATCGGCGTTCTTCGCCGCCTCGGTGGCATCGTGAATGCTGCGCGCGGTGTCGATCACCGCACCGCCAATCACCCGGCCCACGGCCAGGCTCTTGGAGCTGTCTTGCGTGGTTTGCCGCGCGGTTTCAGCGCCGGCGGTGATGGTCACGTTGGCGCCACTGAGGTCCATGTTCTTGGTGCTCACCAGGTCACTGGCGACCACATTCAACTCACGCCCGGCAATCAACGCAACGTTGCCTTCGCTGGAGCCAATGGTGCTGCCGGTCAGGGTGGTTTCCTGGGCGGTGCCGTTGTGTTTGCTGCTGCTGATCGACAGGTGTTGATTGCCGGTGATGTCGTCCAGGCCCAGCTTATTGCCGGTCAACACGCCGGTCAGGTCGCGATTTTTTTCCTTGTGCATATCGGTGCGCGAGAAGGTGTTCTGCGCCGCATCAATCGTCAGGTCGCGCCCCGCCTGCACAGCCAGATCGCCGGTGCTGACCAGTGCCGAGCCGGTCACTGTCGCATCCTGCCCCGCTACCACGCTGACCGTCTCGCCCGAAACCATGCTGCCCACGGCCATGGTGCGTTTCTCGTCAACCTTGTCCTGGACCTTGCTCGACTTCAGCCCGCCCCAACTGCTTTTGCTTTCTTTGCGCTCATGCCGGGCACTTTCGGCGTCGGTGACCGCGACGATTTGCACATCCTTGCCCGCCACCAGTTTTGCCGCGCCTTTGTCGGCGGCCACGCTGCTACCCGCCAGCAGCAGGTTCTCACCGGCTACCAGGGTGCTGTTGCCGCCGGAATTGACGCTGCTGCCCACGTTGTTGACGGTGTCGGTCTCATCGAGGCGGAATTTTTTCCCCGAGGAGCTTTTCTTGGTCTTGCTGTAGAAGCTGTAGTCCTGATCTTCGGCAGCCTTGAGGGCCAGGTTCTTGCCGGCCACCAGGTACGCTTCGTTGCCGGCGCTGACGTTACTGGCCAGCAACAGCAAATCTTCGCCCGCATTCAAGGTCACGTTGCCACCGGCCTTGAGCACGGTGGAGACCTGGCTCATATGGTCCTCGATGCTCTTGACCTTTTTCGAGTTGTACGCCGAATGCTGCTCGTTGGCCGCCGCCGCCAGGTTCACATTGCCCACGCCGCCCACGCTCAGGTCGCGCTTGGCTTCGATCTGGCTGCCCACCGCGCTCACATCCCGCCCGGCGACCACATGGAAGTCCCGCCCGGCTTCAACCACCGAGCCTTGCTGGGTGATGATCTCGTGGCGCGAACGGCTGCCAATGGCGCCGTTGTCCAGGGTTTGCGCCGCGACGATATTCACGTCGCGCACCGCCTGGGCGGTGGTGTCGCCGCCACTCTTGAGCGCGCCGCCAACACTATTGATATCGCGCCCGGCCTGCATCGCCAGGGTGCTGGCCGACTCGATGCGCGCAGCGTTGTCGATAAAGTCGCTGCGCTCGATGCGGTAGTCGCTGGCGCTCTGGTGGGTGGTGACGCTGCGCTCGTTGAGCAGGTCGGCACCGGCCACCAGGTTGACCTGCTGCCCGGCAATGATGCCGCCGGCACGGTTGTTGAGGTTCTTGCCGGTCAGCAGGTCGAGGCGGTTGCCGGTCTCCATCAGCCCGCTATTGTTCAGGTCGCCGCCCACATTGGCGCCCAGGTTGCTGGTGGCGCGCAGCGTGCCGACGTTATTGAGGTTGGCGCCGGTCATCAGGTTCAGGTCGCTGCCGGAAATCAGCGCGCCATTGGGGGCCAGGCGATTGCTGGCCTGGGCCAGGTACAACACGGGCACCAGCACTTGCTGGCCGGCGACGGTGGCGTTTTCCAGCCACACGATATCGTGGGTCAGGGCCGCGACCTGTTCGGCGGTGAGGCTCACGCCCACGGCCAGGTTCAGTTGCTGGCGGGCGCCGACCGCATTGTCCATCAGGTACTTGAACACCCCGGCGTCGCTGGTCTGGCCGTCGATGAAGCGCTGGCCGGTACGGGCGACCACGGCTTGCTGGATCAGGCGCTGCTCGTAGAAACCGTCGCCCAGGCGCTTCTGGCTGGCGTCGGGGTCGTAGCCCAGCTTGGCCAGCATGTAATCCGAGCTCATGAACTCAGCCATATTGGTCAGCTGCGCGTTGGTCTCGATCAGGTACTTTTGCGGCTTATCGGCAAACTGGCTGTTGGGCAGGCCCTGCACGCCACTGCCATCGCTGAAGTGGAACAGGCCGTTCTGCCCGGTGGGCAAGCTGAAGCCCGGCAGGCCCAGCGGGTTGACTTGTTGCTGGGCGACATCCGGTGGCAATTGCCCGTTGAGCTTCACTTGGGTGGAGAAGCCGGGAGCGTTGGTGTCGGTCTTCGCGCCGCTGCCCACGTAGGTGTAGCCGCCGCGCACCACGCTGTTATCGATACCGGCCTGGGCCTGGATGTTCACCGCGCCGCCAGCCTGGATCACCGCTGCGTAGCGCTGGTCCGCAGCCGCCAATTGAGTGGTTTTGGTCTCGCCCCACTGGCGCTCCATAGCGCCGATAAAGAACGCCATGGCCGCTTCCAGGCCGCCCAGGTTGTTGGGGTTGTAGGCCGCGCCACCGATGGAATAGCGCTGGGTAAATTGCGCGGCGGTCTGGTTGTAGCCCGACGGATCACGGGTGCGCTCGGAAGAAAACACGCGCTCGGTCAGGGTGTCATGGGTTTCCAGGCCGAGGTTGGTCAACTGGTTGACCCGGGCCGTCAGGCTGCCGGCTGCAGCGATGCTACTGCTGCTGTTGAGCACATCACCGCCGACCAGCAGCAGGTTGGCGCCGGAGGTAATGCTGGAAGCCGCACTGGCGTCGGTAACCCTCAGGCGCTCCCGCTGGGCAATCAGGAACGGACGGTTTTCCTTGCCGCCTTCGCAGTCACCGCCGTTGACGTTTTCAATGCACTGCACCGGGCTGATCGAGGCGCTGTAGATCCCCGATTCGCTGGTCAGCACCGTGCGGATATTCTGGATGGTGCCGGCGGCCAGGCTCAGGTTGCCGTCACTCTGGATGCTCGACGAGCTGTTGATGATGCTGGTGGCGAACGCGCCCTTGCCGTCGCGGTCGATGCTCAGGTTGCCCATGGCATAGATATCAGCGCCGAGGTTTTTCAAGCGCTCGACCCGCAGGCTCATATCACCGCCGCTGAACAGCAGGCCGTTCTGGTTGAGCAGGCTGCCAGTGGTCAGGGTCATGGCGCGGCCGCTGCCCAGGGTACCGAGGTTGTTCAGCGCGGCACTGGCCAGGCTGAAATCCGTGGCGCCGGTCAGGCGGCCGGTGTTGTTGAGGGTCCCGCCCAGGTTCAGCTCAAGGCTGCCGTTACTGGCGATCACGCCCTGGGTGGACCAGTTCTGGCCCGTGCCCTTGATGCGGTTGGCCGCGAGCAGTTGGCCGCTGCTGGTTTGCTCAAGATTATCGACATTGACCGTGAGGTTACCGGCCTGGATCAGGCTGCTGTTGGTCCAGTTGGTTTTGTCCAGGCTCAGGTCGCCCTGGGTCACCAGGCTGCCGCCGACGTTATCGAGGTTGATCCCGGCGATATCAAACACCCCGGTACCCACATGCAACACGCTGCCGCCCTGGTTCTGGAAAGTGCCGGCGGCCAGGCTCAAGTCGGCATTGGCCGCTTCCAGCTTGCCGCCGCTGTTATCCAGCACACCGCCAATCGCCACGCGGCTTTTGCCGCTGGTACCCAGGGCACGCAATTGCCCGCCCTGGTTGCTCAGGCTGGCGGCGGTGATGTCCAGGGTGCTGGCGCTTTCGATCAGGCCACGGTTGTTGAGGGCGCCCAGCAGGCTGAGGTCGACTTGCTGACCGGCGATCTGCCCGGCGTTATCGACGCTGCCGCCACTGAGGCGCACGCGCTGGCCGGCAAACACACCGCCGTTGCCGTTGTTGAAAACACCGGCGTTGATCAGCGCATCGCCCGCCTTGGCCGAGAGTTTGCCCCCGGCGTTGTTCAGGCTGCCGACGGTGAGGTTGAGGCCGGCGTTTTCGCTGTGGATCAGGCCATCGTTGTCGTTTTGCAGCAGGCCGCTGGCGTTCAGGGTCAGCCCGGCGTTTGCCGCCAGGGTGCCGCTGTTGCGGTTGTCCACGCTGGCCGCCAATACCGTCAGCAGGGTTTGGCTGGTGAGTTTGCCGCCCTGGTTGTCGAGGGCGGCCACCCGCTCGATCGACAGCGGGCCGGCGCTGGCCAGCTTGCCGTTGCGGTTGATCAGATCGGCCAGCAGGTCGAGGGTCAGCGCACCGTTGCCGGTCAGGCTGCCGGCGCTGTTGTCCAGGCTGTTGCCGCGCAGGGTGAATGCGCCGGCGCTGTCGATGGTGCCGCCCTGGCTGTTATTGAGTGCGCCGCTGAGGGTCAGGGTTTGCGCTGCGGCGCTGGAGATCACGCCTTTGTTGCTGTTATCCAGGCTGTCGCCGGTCACGCTAAGGGTGTCGTGGCTGACCACCACGCCGCCCTGGTTATTGACCTGCGCGACATTGGCCTGCAACGCGCCATCGCTGATGATTTCGCCCTGGCTGTTGTACAGCGCAGCGGCGGTCAACTGGGTGCTGCCGCTGGTCAGCAGGCGGCCTTTGTTGCGGTTATCCACAGTGCTGGCAGTGACGTCCAGGGCCTTTCTGGCACTGATGACGCCGCCCTGGTTATCCAGGGTCTGGCTGGCCTTGACGGTGGCGCTGCGGCTGGCAACCACACTGGCGTTGTTGCGGATATCGCGGGCCTCGAGACTGACGTCGCCGGTGGTGGTGCGGGTGTTATCAGCATTCACGCCGGCTTCGATAACGCCGTTGTTGGTCAACTTGCCGCCGCTGCTCAGGCGCACCGTGTCGCGGGCCGCGAGGCTTTTCTGGGTGCTCAGGTCGCCGCTGGTTTTCACCGTCAGGGCGGTGCCGGCGTAGGCCGGGCCCTGGGCGTCGAGGCTCGCCGCCTTGACGTCGATCGCGCCACTGGCCGCCGCCTGCGCCATGCTCAGGTGCCCGTTGGCATCGAGCTGGATATCGCCGGCGCTGGCCGCCAATGTGCCGTCCAGTTTTACCCCGACACCGGCCTCGGTGCCCACCAGCTTGATCGCACCGGCGTACATGCCGCCCAGGGCCGAGGAGTCAATCGCAAGCTCCGGCTTGGCGCTGCCATCGTCGGCGCGCGCGGTGGCATTCAAGGTCTGTGCATTGACGTCGTTGCGCCCGGCAATCACGGTCAGGTTGCGCGCATTGATCTGCGCGTTGATCTTGGCCGTGCGGGTGATGATTTCGAAGCGGTCGACATTGCTCGCGTTCAAGCCCTGGCCGTCGATGGTCACCGCGCCGCCATCGACCTGGTAGCGGTCCAGGCGGCCGTTATCGAGGATCGGTTTGCCGGTGGTCAGGGTCACGTTGGGGGTGTTGATAAAGCCGCAGCCGTTGCAAGTCACGCCATAGGGGTTGGCGACGATAACCTTGGCCGACTGCCCCGCCACTTCGGTGTAGCCGCGCAACTGGCTGGCGCTGCCGCCGTTGACTTCGTTGAGGATGACATTCGCCGAGCCACCCTTGAGGTTGGGGTTGCCGACGATAATCCCGCCCAGTTGGGTGGACTGCAACGGGCCGCCGGCGTTGTTGAGGATCACGCCATTGGGGCCGACGTTGTAGTCCTTGAACTGGTTGTGGGACAGGCCGCTGCCGTTGGGCGTGGCGATGTTCACCACCGGTACGCCATTGCCCGCCGCGCCCACCGTCGTGCCGGGGCCGCTGACCACAATGCCATCGGCCTGGGCCAGCAGCGGCTGCCAGAACAGCGCGTTGGCCAGGATCAGCACCAGGCCGCGCTTGGGCAGGCCGCAGAACGCATCACGGCGCTTCATGGCTGAAGAAGGCAGGCGGGCAAGGAAGGCAAACGGGCGGACATCCATGTCAAATTCTCGATGCGGCTAGGCGTTGAATTACAGGTAGAAATCCATCCGGAAGTAGATCGGCGCTTCGCGCTCGCTCATCACTGCCGGACGTTCCAAAGAGTGGGCAAAGGTCACGCTGGTGCTGACGTTTTTGCCACGGGCGAACAGCTCCACGGAGTTGCTGGAAACCCGGCCGTGGACGATGTCGTTGTAGCGGTCATTGCGGATCACGCCCTGGTCGTAACCCAGGCTCACGCCGTATTCGCCGAAGGCCGGGCGCAACCAATCCACCAGCACCGGCCGCGCCCAGCGCAGGTCGTTGCGCCAGTAGCCGCCACTGTCACCGTTGAGTTGCTGGTCCTTGAAGCCGCGCACCGAGGACGAACCACCGAGGCTCATGCGCTGCGGGCTGAAGAGTATGTCTTCACTGCGTTGGCCGGTGGCAAGGCTGGTGAAACTGAACGACTCGCCCCACAACGTGAACGGCTGCAGGTAGCTGACGGTGGCGGTGTATTTGCGGTAGCGCGAATTGGGTTGGCGACTGCCGAATTCGCCACGTTCGTCCTGGGACTGGGCATCGAGCAGGCCAATGCCGTTCTGCATGCCCAGATCCATGTTGACGAAGGCACTGCCGACCCGCCGGCCGTGGTTGATGCCCACTTGCATCTCGCTCAGGCGAGTGCTGCTGTCCAGGCGGGTATCGAGCACGTAGTTATTGGTGCGCAAGTGGGCCAGGCCGACGTTGACCGAGGTCTTGCTCACGTCATCACGATGCACCACACGCTCGGCGCGCAGTTGGTGGTTCTGGCTGTCACCCGATTGCTTGAAGCTGAACGTGTCGGCCTGGCCCAGCGCGCGGTAATCGCTCTCGCTGTAGGTGTAGCTGAAGTTCCACCAGCCCCACGGCACGTTGTAATAGAACATGCCGTTCTTCGAAGTTTTCTGGTGATCGCTGATCGCATCATGGCCGCCGCGCAACACCAACTGGTCCGCCAGGCCCAGGGGGCTGTCCCACTCAAGGCCGGCGCCCCACTGCTGCTCGCCGGTGCTTTTCTGCCCGTCGTTATTGCGCGACAGGCTGGCGCGCCAGGGCTTTTGCGGAGTGTTTTTCACCAGCACCGAACTGCCGCCAACGGCTTCGCCGGGGGCCAGCTCCATTTGTGCCTGGTTGGATGGCAAGCGGTTGAGCTGATCGATGGCCTGCTCGATTTCCCGCAGGTTGAGCAGGTCGCCGTTTTTGCCGGGGAAGGCCATGGCCAACTCGCGCGCCGAGATCTTGCTGTCGGCGGCGCTATTCAAGCCTTCGAGCTTGCCTTCGACCACCAACACTTGCAGATGCCCTTTGGACAAATCCTGCTGCGGCAAGTAGGCACGGCTGGTGACCATGCCCTTGTCGATGTAGTGATCGGTGACGGCCTTGAGCAGTTGATTGAGCTGGGCCACGCCCAGGCACTGGTCGATGTAAGGCTTGATCAAGCGCTCACGCTCGGGGGCGGACAGGCTGTCGGCGCCTTTGAGTTCAATGGTCTTGATCGCGAAGCAACGGGTATCTACCGGGGCGGTGGGCGTTGCGGGTTTGACTTCCTTGCCGGGCAATTCCTTGAGCTCTTCGAGGCGCCGGCGCTGCTCTTCAAGCAAGCGGTTTTGCCGCTCGCGGATCAGGTCCTGATCGCCAGGCGAAGTCGCGGCCACTGCGCTGTTTGACCCACAGAGGGCGAACAGGGCAATACACAGGGAATACCGAATCCGTGGCAATAACGAAGGCATGTTCGATCCATCGAATAACAAGGGGCGGCAAACTAACATCGAACTTCCACACAGCCTAAATTCCCGGCTAGTTGAAGCTAAAAATTAAATCACCAATAAGTTGCTGATTAATAACGATAAAAACTATCAGCAACAATTAAATGCTTGTATTCGGAATTTTTATTCCGACAAGCGGTATCAGTTTTGATACAGCTTTCGGCGCAACTTGAAAGTTGCCACTAGTTAGCCATCAATGTTGTGCCGAGATGGTTTAGTAGCCAAATAAGCGGAAAAGTTCGCGGTTATTTTGTGAATTGGATCCCATTTCTGACGATAGGTACCGCAGATCCCTCCCTGTAGGAGCTGGCTTGCCAGCGATGACGGCCGCGAGACCGCCGCAGAGTGTCAGATACCCAACATCATCGTTGACGACCATCGCCGGCAAGCCGACTCCTACCCAACGCGTTCCGCCACCAGCTTCAGCTCCCGCCGTTGTGCCGTCACCGCCTGCACCCCACCCTCCTGGTCGTTATGAATCACCAGCACCCCCGGCCGGCGCAGTTGCTCAAGCTCCCCCGCCGCCAACCGGAAGCTCTCGCTCAGGCCGTGATCACTCAAGGCCTTGCCCGCCGCCCGGCGCTGGGCGAAGCGCTTGCCGCGCCGCTGCTGGTAGCGCGCCCAACTGATCAGCAGTACCGCGTTGAACAGGGCAATCCACAGGTAGATCTGCAAGGTGTTCAGCGCAGCAAAGATCGGGGCGTCGATGCGTGGGCCGCCGTGGCTGTCGAGCATCGGCACCAGGCCGCGCACCAGCAGGATCACCAGCCCGGCCCAGGCCAGCAGGGTCAGGAAAATATCGATGGCCTGCATCACAGGCCGCTGGGGGGTACGGATCAGGTTCATGGCTTCACTTCCTTGGCAGGTGCCTTGATGCCGCGATCCGGGCTGACCCAGCGCGCGCGTTTTTGATGTTGGCGGAACAGGACTTTGGGAAAGCTGACCAGGGTGGTGAACAGGCTCACCAGCCAGAACACCAGCGGGTACCAGACGGTCCAGAACAGGGTTTTCCACAGGCCGCGCTCGTAGCGCCGGTCAATCATGATGCTCACGGCGAACTGCACCAGGCACACCACCGCCAGCAGCAAGCCGGTGAAGGCCGGTGGCATCAGCGAGCTGACGGCAATCGCCTCAGGCAACGGCACCACTTTGCCCACGCCCCAGAAAATCACCGACAGCAGGAAGGTGAAGGCCCAGCCGGTGGACAGGCAGTATTCGAACAACAACGGCCACAGGTAGCGGTGGCGCCATTGCCAGATCCCGCGAA
This sequence comes from Pseudomonas sp. WS 5021, assembly GCF_012985535.1. NCBI lineage: Bacteria > Pseudomonadati > Pseudomonadota > Gammaproteobacteria > Pseudomonadales > Pseudomonadaceae > Pseudomonas > Pseudomonas sp. WS 5021. The sequence continues at coordinate 423,642 of NZ_JAAQWP010000006.1, forward strand.
TGTTCTTGAACAGCACCTCGGCACCACCCTGGGCCCAGCGCAGGCGCTGCTTCCACAGGCCGCCGAGGGTTTCCGGCATGAGGATCCAGCACAGCGCGCGCGGCTCGTAGAAGATGCTCCAGTGGTCCAGTTGCAGCTTCCAGCTCACGTCGATGTCTTCGGTGATCATGTCGGTGCTCCAGTAGTCGACCCGGTCCAGGGCCGCCCGCCGAAACGCCACCACTACGCCGGACACAGTGAAAATCCGCCCGAAGACCCGCTGGGTGCGCTTGATCAGACCAATGATCGAAGAGAACTCGCCCACCTGTACCCGGCCGATCAAGGTCGAGCGCGTGCGGATGCGCGGGTTGCCGGTGACCGCGCCAAGCCGTGGGTTGTCGAGCATCGGCGCCACCAGGTAGGCGGCGGCATTGCGGTCGAGCAAGGCGTCGCCGTCGATGCACACCAGGTATTCGCTGCGCGCCGCCACGGCGCCCATGCGCAAGGCCACGGCCTTGCCCTGGTTTTGCGCCAGGTGCAACACGCGCAGGCGCGGCTCTTGCAGCGCCAGGGCATCGAGTACTTCGGCGGTGTTGTCGCTGGAGCCGTCGTTGATCGCAATCACTTCCAGGTTGCGATAACGCTGGGCCAACGCCGCGCCGATGGTCTCGGCGGCGTTGTCGCCTTCGTTGTAGCAAGGGATCAGGATCGAGATCAGCGGCTCGCCCTTGAGCGCCGGCGCCGGGGTGTCATCGGACCACGGCCAGTGGCGCTCCCAGTGCAGCCAGAAATACACGCCACCGGCGATCCACAGCCCGGACATAAACAACGGGTAGAAAAACACGAACTCCATCAGGAACTGCCCGGTGACCAGGAACATCAGGCCCAGGGGCACCCCCAACACCAATGCCAACACGAGAAGAGCAAGGATTCTGTCGAACATGAGTCAAGGATTCCATTTGTTGGAAAGGGCCGGACGCACGGTGTTCAGATCCGGCGAATTCTCCAGGAAGTTGTCGGGGTAGTAGCCAAAACTGCTGGCACCCTGGCGCTTGAGCACACCCATCCACTCCGCCATTTGCACGCCGGAAATGTCCGGGGCGGCTGGAGTGCGCCAATCCTTGGCCTGTAGCTCGAAGACCGTGCGTTGCATCGCACCGGGCCGGGCCTTGACCGTGGCCACGAGCTTTTCCAGCCAGGCGTTGGAGTTTTTCAGCGACTGGCCTTCCATCAAGGGCATCGCCATCGGCGCGGTCCAGTCGTAGTGCTTGAGGAAGTCGTCGAGGTTCTGCGCAAACCAGGCTTCGCTGGCCGGGTTGAGCATCGGCTCGGCGAAGATATTGCGCGCGGTGAGCACTTCCGGGCCGCGCAGGGTGCGGACCTTGGCGGTCAGTTCATGGGTGAAGTCGATCAGGTAGCGACTCTTGAAACGGGTCCAGCGCTGCATCACCTCAGGGTCGGCGCGCAGCGCCTGGATGCTGCCCGGCAGGCCGTTGGCGGCGTAGGTTTTCAGGGCTTGGGGGCTGGCGTCTTCAAAGTCCGAGAGCACGGCGTCGTCGTGGAACAACACGCCGTGGATAGCGCTGGTACGGGCCAGGTCTTCGTAGATCTCACCGATGACTTTGCGCACCTGGGGATCGAATGGCGACAGGCGCTGGTACTGTTTCGGGTCGACGGCCACTTTGCCGGTGGCCGGGTCCCAACGGCTGACGCGGGGCAGCTTGGGGTCCAGGGCAAAGCTGAGCACGGGCATCCAGGCGTAGACCTTGACCAGGCCGCCACGGGTGTGCAGCTGCCAACTGACGCGGTTGAACAGGTCGGCACGCATCGGCAGATGGCGGTTGGGGAAGTACAGCGAACGCGCCAGGCCATCACCCTTGGGGTCGGCGAAGGCCTGGAGGAACACGGTGTCGACGCCCATGTCCAGCACACGCTGGACCAGCGCATCGAGGTTGCGCGCTTCCTGCGCCTTGTCCGGGTCGTAGACATGATCGAGGTCCACATGCAGCACGCGCATCGGCGCTTTGACCTGCGCCGAGACCATGCTGTTGGCGAAGTCCTCGCCGTACGGGTCGTTGTCCACCAGAAAGCGCGGGCTGCTCATCAAGTTGCCGAGGTTATCGAGGCCGTCCTCCAGGGTCAGGGCCATCTGGTAACCCTGCTCACCCACCACCGCCAGGGAGGTGCCATCCGCCGCCCCATACGGCCATACCCATACACGCGGGGCCTTGCCGGTAACGGCGCGGATCTTGTTGGAAATCGCCGCGACGTCGGCGCGCATCCGCGCCTGGAACTGCGCTTCGGATTCATAACTGCCGGTGACCGGGTCATAGCGCCGGGTGGCGGCGGCCGGTTGCAGGTTGCCCTGGGGGTTGGCCAGCACGCCCTTGTGGTTGGCGTCGGTGTGGGCAGCGATTTCCACCAGGCCCGATTGCGCCACTTCGCGCACTTGTTGCCAGGTCAGAAACTCCGCGCGGTCACGCGGCACGCCGGCAAAATCCACCGGTTGGTTCAACGGCGTGTCGACCCAACTGCCCACCGGCGCCAGCACGGCCGGCCACTGGTAGGCACGCAGGATCGGCATGACACGGGTGTAGAAGCTCGAATAGCCGTCGTCGAAGCTGAGCATGACGGCTTTGGCCGGCAGCTCTGGCCCACCGGCGCGGGCGGCGAGGACCTGGTCGACGCTGACCGCCTGGTAGCCGTTCTCGCGCAGCCAGGACAACTGTTCGATCAGGCGTTCGGTGCGCACCGCCACCACTCTCTGGTCGGGGTCACGGTCGTTGACATCGTGGTAGGCAATGCCCAGGAAATGGTTTTTCGGCCACGGCGCTTCGTTGACCGGTTTGAGTCGTTCAGCAGGTGGCGTAAAAGGCGCGGGCGACTGGGCACAGGCACTGCTCAGCAGAAAGCCCAGGGCCAGCAGGCAACGGGAAACAAGGGTCATGATCGGACTCTTCTAGAAACGGTAAGTGAGGTCGACGATCAGGCGCACATCGCTTTCGCGCTCACCGTCATAAGGTCGGTTGATCCAGCTCAGGTTGGCGCCGGTCTCCAGTACGTCGTTCCAGCGATAACGCTGGCCGTAACTGAGCAAACCAATGGCGCCGGTGGAGTAATCACGCTGGCTGTAGGTGCCCGCACCGGCCTGGAACTGCTGACTCCACTGGGTTTCGTAGCGGTGATAAAGCACATGGTTGACGCTCACCGTGGGCAGCACGCTGAAGTCTGAACGCGGGTTGAAATACGCCGCTTCTTCCTTGCTGTTGCGGCTGGTGGCGACTTCCAGGCCAAGGTCCACTTGCACGCCCGGCGAGCGGTAGACGCCCTCACGGCCGATGAGCGACGCTTCGACACGGTCGTTACCGTCACTGAAGTGGGACGGGCTCAGCGCCAGTTTCCACTCACGGCTCTCGTTGGCGCTCCAGCGGATAAACCCGCTACCGCCGTTGGCGGTGACGTTGGCATTGAGCGCGCGCAACGGCGTGCTGGCGGCCAGGTAGTCAAGGCTGCCCCCGTACTGCCAGTGGTCGTTGATGTCCCGGGCAATCGCCAGGCGCGCGCCTTGCTTGGTGCCTTTGCCGTAGGAGTGATTGGAGACTTCGGCCTCCAGGGTCATATCACGGGTACGCCGCTCCACCCCCAGGCGCTGCCAGCGGTGGTGGCCGGTACCTTCTTCAAAGTCGGCGGTGGCGTAGCCGATACCGCCGAATATCCGCCAGTCTTCATCGATGGGCGGGCTGTAGAGCAGGGTTTCGATCCCCCAGTCGCGACTACCGGAGACCGCCCCGCCGCCATGGCTTTTGCCGGTCTCGGCTTCGATGCGCAGCTCGGCCATCTCATGCACCTTGCGCAGGCGCTGCAGGCGTTGGACCTGGCGATTGTCCGGGGCGCGGGCGACCACGTCATCGGCGAGCACATCGAGCTGGCGCCACTCCTGCAGATCCAGCGCGTTGTAGCCTTGGGAGACTTCCAGGTCGATATGGCGCGGGTTCTGGTTTTCGGCGTTCTTGAGGGCAACTTCGGCACGCCGCGGCCAGGCGCGGGCGCGGAACATGTCCGCCTGGGCCACACGCATGCCGACATTGCCAGGCGAGGTACGCACAAGGGTTTCCAGGCTTTTTTCACTGGTCGGCAGATCGGCGCCGTAGGTCGCGGCCTGAGCCGCCAGTTGCTGGGCGGCCAACCATGCATCGTTGGGGTTACCGAGGGGCAGGCCCTTGAGTTCAACCCGAGGTTTTTGCGTGCTCGCCAGGTCGTTTGCGACGGCGCGGGCTTCGCGGGTCTGGTCGTTTTCCAGCAAGGAGTAGTACAGCGCGGTGCTGTCTACCACTTGGTTGCTGGGGTCGGCGTCCGGCGCAATCACCGCCTGGCGATACAGCGGCGCAGCCTTTTCCGGCAGGCGTTGATCGAGGTAGGCGGCGGCCACCCAGCGCAGGGCGTAGTTGGGCAGTTGCACGCCTTGAGCTTGCAAGGCTTCGTAGTCGTGGAGCACCTCGGCGGTACGTGCGCGGGCCTTGAGCGCGCCCAGGCGGTCGATGCGCCAGCGCACCACATCGTCATGGGCACTGGCGTCCGGGGTCCAGGTGGCGAGCAGTTGGTCGTAATCCTTGAGGGCGCGGTCGGCGATCACAAAGCGTTCGCTTTCACTGCGCGTCGGGAATTCAGCCAGGCGCACGCGTTCGGCAGCCAGGTCACCTTCCAGGCGGCGCTGGGTCACCGGGTCCAGCAGGCCGGGGTGGCGGGCGCTCAGGCGCAGGGCCGGCTCCGGCATACGTGCACGTTGCAGGGCGATCAGGTATTCGCGCACCACCTCGGGCTGGTTGCCGGCGCGGATAAACGCCTGGTCGAATTCGAACAGCGAATCATAGGGCTGCCCGGCACGGGACAACGCGTAGCCCAGGGCCATGCGGCGCTGGACATCCTCAGGCTTGGCCGCCACCAGGGTGCGCGCACGCTGTACGGCCTCGGCGGTTTTGCCGCCATCGGCCATGGTCATGGCCAGGCCCAGTTGCAGGTCCGGGTTGTTCGGTTCGCGCAGCAAGGCCTGGCGATACACCGCCTCGGCGGGTGCCCAACGCTGTTGATTGCGGTAGGTGCGGGCCACGGTGGTCAGCGCTTGGGTGGTCAGTTGGCGCTGGCGCCCCTGGGTCTCATAGACCTTGAGCACTTCGTCATCCTGGCGCGCCCAACTGGCAATCAGCAGGTGATCGCTGACCTGGCCAGAGGTCTGGCGCTCGGCAGGCAATTGGCGCAGCAGGTTGAGCGCCGGCGTGTAGTTGCCGGTACGGGCCTGGCGAATCAGGGAATCATAGGCAGGATCGGCCACGGCCAGGGTCGGCAGCAACAAGGCGGCACCGATCAATAGACGCAGGCGGCCAGGGCCAGTGGGAGAGAAATTACGCAACATGTCGTCAGCTTCCTTACTTGGAAAGCTGTAGCGATAGGTTCGCCTGTACAACACGCATCAGGCCGCCGGTGTCTGATGACCCGGCCAAGCTTTCCTGGGGCGCAATATCCCTGAGAAGGATATGGAATAGGGCAAATCAGGACAATTGTTCAGAATCGTCCTACAAACCAGTGGAGATCAAATGTGGGGCTTGTGTGGGAGCTGGCTTGCCGGCGATGGCATCACCTCAGTGTCACTGATACACCGAGGTGATGCCATCGCCGGCAAGCCAGCTCCTACACAGACCGTATTTCTACAGGGGGCGGGCGGCCTTACTGCGCGCCGCTGACCGCACCCAGTTTGCCCAGTACGCCGCCGATAAACTGCTCGACGGTCATTTTCTGGCCATTGAAGGTCACTTCATTGTTGGCGTAGTGCAGCTTGGCCAGGATGTCGTTGCCTTCCAGGGTCGCCAACTGCGTGCCAACAGCCATGCCGCTGACCATCTCGCTGGCCATCTGCGATTGCTGCTCGATGGCTTTCGGGTCGGTCACGCCACCGATCTGCGCTTGCAGGGCAGCCACATCAGAGATCATCGGCTTGGACAGGGTCAGGTTGGCATCCAGCAGGGTGATCATCTGCTTGGCCAGTTCAACCGGCGGCAGCTCCATGGTGGACGGCTTGGTCAGGTCCACCACCAGGTTGAAGCGGCTTTCGCCATTGGCGGTCTTCAGGGACAGGTTTTCCAGGGCCACTTGCGGCTTGGCGGCCAGCAGCAGGTCAACGTTGGCCTGGGCCAGCACCTGCTCGGCTTCGCTCAGTTGCAGTTCTGGGATCGGTTGGCCGGCAGCCTGGGCAGCCTGCACCGGTTGCATCTTGTCCTGATAGAGCTTGGTCAGCACCATGGTCGATGGCACGTCGATGTTCTTAACGCTCACGGCCATGGCCGCCGAACCCACGGGTTTGCCCTGGTATCCGATCTCGGTGATTTTGTAGTCGACGCGACCGCTGAGGTTGTTGTCCTTGGTATCGCTGCTGTCTTTCTGCTCAAAACCTTTGACAGTCAGCACGGCTTGTTCCGGGCCAAAGGTGAACGTGCTGTTGCTCAACACGACGGTATTCTGGCCGACATAAAAGCCGAAGTTGCTCTTGGTCAAGTTACTGGCGAGGGTCAAGCCATTGAGCTCTGCCTGGAACGGTGCCCCCTTGGGGTCGACCAGGGAGACCTTGAGGGCGTCCATGTAACCGTCGACCTTGATCTCTGTCGCCTTTTCGGTGTTGAAGTAGTCCATGTTCAGGCCGGAGAAGGTGACACTGGTGGTGCCGTCCTTGTACTCCAGGGGCAGCAGCTCCAGGTTGCCGTTGACCGAACGGTTGAAGCCGATGTTGGCCACGCCCTTGACCGGCGAAACGTCCTTGGTGGCGGCGAACCATTTTTCGGTGGTCGGGTTCTTCTCAAGCGCCAAATGGCTGGTAGCCAGCACCGGCCACCACTTCAGGGTTACCAGGCGCGAGAAGGGCAGCGGGCCGTGTTCGATACGGTCGACAAACAGCAGTTCGCTGTCTTTGAACTGTTCACCGAATGCCGCACCTTCAGCCTTGAGACGGAAGTGGCCGGTGCTGCTGAACCAGCCGCGGTCCAGGGAGACCATCTCCAGGGTCATGCGGCCATCGACACCGGCCAGGGAGCGTTCCATCTCCTTGTTGGCGTCTTCGATCGTGGTTTTCAGCACCCCTTCCAACTGGCTGCCGGTGTACCAGGCACCGCCAGCACTGACCACGCCGACGGCGGCAACAAAACCCAAGAGTACAACGGCTGATTTATTCATGAAGTGTCCTGATCCAATCCTGTGCGAAGTGGGCTGTCTTCCCTGAACCCCGAAGTGGGGCGTCGGCTCAAGCCCGCCGAAAATCGGGGCAAGGTTAGCACTGGCAAGGGGGCTTGTCGCAAGGCCCGCCATACACACGCCCCCGGCTTGCCGGCGATGGCGGCCGAATGGGCGGCGCAGGGCTCAAGGTCGTCTCGCCGGCAAGCCGGCGCCTACAGGGGGCGGTGGGGGTCAGGAGTATTCCATCTCGATCTCGTCGAGCTGGTGATCGAAGCTCTTCAGCCGTGCGGTCCAGGTGTACACCAGCACTTCAAACTCGCGATGAATCACCGCATTGCCCGGTGTGTCGGCCTTGGGGTCGTAGAAGTCCAGCTGGTAACGCTCGCGGGCCATGGCGGTGGCAACGTCTGACAGCTCCCGGGCGTTGTTCAGCCAATGCCGTCCTTCAGCCACTTGCCGGTCGAGTACCACGCATTGTTTCTTCAACGCTTCGAGGCTTTTTTCCAGGGGGGTGCCGGTCAGTTCGCCCATGACTTCCTGGAACGTACGCCCCGGCTGCCAGTAGCTGCCCCAGAAATAACGGTCGAACACGGTTTCGACCCGGCGCAGGGCAACCTTGGTGTCCCAGATCGCCACCCGCGTCTTGCCTTGCTCGAGGATTTTCTTCTGGGTCCGCTGGCCCTGGTACGACGCCCAGGCCACCACGCCCACGGACAATGCGGCGATCAACGCGCAGGCGCTGTCGAGGAACACCATGGCCTTATCCAGTTGATGGGCCAGCATGACACCGTAGAAGTAAGTCGCCGATAACAACACCAGTGCGAAGAGCACGCACCAGAAAGCGGGAGCATAAGGGTTTTTCATTATTGGAATCCCCATGAGCAACGCAGGCAGTGATCAGCGGGCCATCACGCAAGCCCGTCTGATCAAAGCATAGCAACCGCCTCAGGGTTTGCCGGGTTCCGTACCTTGCGTTCGTCCGCTTTCCCAACCGCCGCCCAGGGCCAGGAACAGGTCGATCTGGCTCATTGCCACCTGGCTATTGGCCTGGGCCAGTTGCGCGCGCATATCGGTGTAGGTGCGCGTGGCCTGCAGGTCGGCGAGAAACGACTCGCGGCCGGCCTGGAAGAAGCGGTGCGTCTGGTCGGCGGCCTGTTGCGCCGACTGCTCGGCCTCGGCCAGGGCATCGCGGCGCTGCAATTGGGCGGTGTATTGCGCAAGCCCGGTCTGGGTCTCGCGGATGGCATTGAGCACCACCCCGTCAAAGTGCGCCAGGGCGCCCTGGGTCGCGGCTTCGGCTTCATGGATGCGCGCACGCGAGCCGTTGGATGGCACCGTCCAGCTCAACAAGGGGCCGAAACCCCAGCGGTTGGTGGCCGGTTTGCCGAGGTTGTCGATAATGCCCACGGTGCCAATGGAGGCGCCGATGCTGATATCCGGGTACAGCTCGCCGGTGGCCACGCCAATGCCCGCCGTCGCCGCCGCCAACCGGCGTTCGGCCTGGCGCACGTCGGGGCGGCGCTTGAGCAGGGTTGCGCCGTCGCCCACCGGTAGCAGTTGGGCAATCTGCGGCAACTGGGCGCAATCGCGGGTGCCAGTAGGCAATTGGTCCAGGGGCTTGGCCAGGAGCATCGACAGGCGGAACAACCCCGCCTGGCGCGCCGCCTCAAAGCGCGGCAGTTCGGCGCGCAGAGACTTGAATTGGGTTTGCGAGCGGGTGACCTGGGTTTCATCGCCCCGCCCGGCATCGCGCAGGCGCTGGGTCAGGCGCGTGCTCTGGGCTTGCAGGTCGAGGGACTGTTGGGCGATGTGCAGCTCTTCGTTGGCCGCGCACACCTGGGTGTAGGAGCGCACCACGTCCGCCACCAGGGTGATGCGCGCGGTATCGACGGCAGCCTGGGTCGCGTCGGCATTGGCCTGGGCGCCTTCGATGCCGCGCTGCAGGGTGCCGAACAGGTCGAACTGATAGGAGGTGGTGATGCCGATATCACCGACATTCGCCACCGGCACTTTATTGGCCTGCAAAAAGGCCTCGCCGGACTCCTGCAAACGCTGGGCGCCAAGCTTGACCCCACCGCTCCAGCCGCCCGCCGATTGCGCTTCCTGCACCTGGAAACGCGCCCGTTGCAGGTTGGCTGCCGCCACGCGCAGGTCGGTGTTGGAGGCCATGGCCTGGCGCACCAGTTCATCCAGACGCGGGTCCTGGTACAGCTTCCACCAGTCGGCGGGCACCGGGGCCGAGACCACATGACTGCCCTGCCCGGCCAATTGGCCTTGCAGGTCGCCACGGTTGATCGCCGCTTGGTCCGGCAACTGGTAATCCGGGCCTACCACCTGGCAGGCCGACAGCAGCAGCCCCAGCCCCAGCCCTGCGGTCGCCAGCAGTTGCTTCATGGCTGGTCTCCGGCCTTGGGCTGGTCTCCGGCCTTGGGCTGGTCATCGATGATCGAGACGGTGGCCGTGCGCCCGGCGATCATGCGGAAATCCGCCGGCACATCATCAAAGGCAATACGCACCGGAATCCGCTGGGCCAGGCGCACCCAACTGAACGCCGGGTTGACGTTGGGCAGCAGGTTGGAGCCGCTGGTGCGGTCGCGGTCTTCAATACCGGCGACGATGCTCTGCACATGCCCGCGCAAGCGCGCGTTGTCGCCAATCACGCGGATATCCACGCGTTGGCCGACATGGATGCCGTCCAGCTTGGTCTCTTCAAAGTAGCCGTCGATGTGGAAGGAGTTGCTGTCCACCACCGACAACACCGGGCGCCCGGCGGTCACGAACTCCTGGGCCCGAGGCGCACGGTCGTTGACGTAGCCGTCCACCGGGCTGCGGATCACCGAGCGGTCGAGGTTGAGCTGGGCGCTGTCCACCGTTACCTGCGCTTCGGCCAGGGCCGACTGGGCGCGGGCCACGCGGGACTGGCTTTCTTCCAATTGCTCGCTGGCCACCAGGTTGCCCAGGCCACGGTTGCGCTTGGCTTCGCGCTGGGCCTGGGCCAGGGTTTCCTGGCGGTCGGCCACGGCCGCCTGGGCCTGGCGCAGGGCGAGCTTGAAGCGGTCCTGGTCCACCGAAAACAGCACCTGGCCACGGGTTACCAACTGGTTGTCGCGCACGTCCACTTGCTGGATCAGCCCGGACACGTCCGGGGCGATCTGCACGATGTCGGCGCGGATATGCCCGTCACGGGTCCAGGGCGCGAACATGTAGTACATCACCATGCGCCAGACCACGACGCAGGCGAAGGTCACTACCAGTAATGTCAGGACCACACGGCCAATCGTCAAAAAAGGTTTTTTCATGTCATCAGGTATCGACTGAGTGAGTCCACAGCGCCCAGCAACAGCGCGTAGAGAGCCACATTGAATAATGCCCGGTGCCAGACCAGGCGATAGAAGTGGACGCGGTTCAACAGCCCGTGCACCACCAGGTAAAAGCCATACGTAATGCCCATCAGCACCAGCAGCGTGGGCAGGAATACCCCGCTGATATCCAGGTCACCGATCATAGAGGCGCTCCATCGGGTAACGGCGCGTCCATCTCGCCTGTGCTGACAAACTCCACGCCGGGCAACAACGCCAGGCGCAAACCGCTGAGGGCGTGCAGCAGGTGCAGGCGGGTTTCGCCCTCGCCTTGCAGGCCCTGGCCATTGAGGGCGCGGCGGGTACGGTCCAGGGTCATCAGCAGACCGCTGGGAGCCGGCAGGCGTTCACCGGCCTTCAGGCACGCCTTGAAGTACTCGCCGACCTCGGCCACCACCTGGTCGAGCAACACCCGTGGCACGCCCAGGACGCGGGGTGCGTAGGCCAGCAGGTCGAGCAGGTTCAGCGCCACGCGCAGCTCGCGCAAGGCGACGCCGGTGTCCTGGCCGGTCATGGCCAGGCGCGGCAGGTGCTGCATCAGGCGGTCGAGCATTTGCACGCCCAGGCGCCGGTGCTCGGCGAGGGTCGCCGGCTGCGTGAGCCCGACGATATCGCGCCAGCTGAAACGGGTCAGGCGCTTGGCCGCCAGTTCGGCGCCAAAGGGCCGCGCAATCAGAGTCCAGACAAAGGCAAACAGCAAGCCCACGGGGCCGGCGAGGTTGGAGTTGGCGAAGCTCAGAAAATCCGCGTCATAGGCGCCCTGGATGCTGATAAAGGACGAGGTGTTGACGATGGTCAGCAGCATGCCCAGGTAGAAGCGCGGTTGCACCGTCAGGGTGCCGACCCAGATAAAGGGCACCGCGAACGCCAGCACCAGCATCGGGAAATCATGCAGGTTGGGCAGGATCAGAAACAGGTAGAGGCTGGCGAACAGCACCGACATCGCGGTCCAGAAAAAGAACCGGTAGATCTGGGGCGCCGGGTCGTCCATCGAGGCGAAGAAACTGCACGCTACCGCCGCGAGGATCACCGCGCTGCCGCCGTCGGTCCAGCCCAGCAGAATCCACAGCACCGAGGCGACGATGATCGCGCTGACCGTGGAAAACGCCGAGTAGAACATCAGGCCACGGTCAAGAAACGGCGTCAGCCGGCCCAGGCGCCAATGGCGGTAGACCGCGCGCCACGGGGCCTGGCTTTCGCTGTGGATGGCAGCTTGCAGGCTGCGGCAGTCTTGCCACAGGTCGATCCACTCGCCAAGGCGATACAGCGCGTTGGAAAACAGCAACTGATGGCGATCGTCCAGGGCCTCGGCGTCGGGTTGCAGGGCTTCGAGCTGGTCACGCAGGGCGCGCCAGCGTTCCACCGACGCCTCACTGGCGGTGCTTTGCAGCCACTCGGTGGTGGCCGCCAGCAGCGGCGCGAACTTGCTGACCAACTCCGGGGTGCGGCGCTCCAGGGCATACAGCGCGTCATCCAGGGCATCCACCACCGGCAACAGATGGATCATGCGCCCGCGCAGTTCCTTGGTGTTGCGCACCGTTTGCGGCCGCGCGCCTTCGTGGGGCAGTTGGCCGATCATCAATTCCAGGGTGTTGAAGGTCGCGACCATGCCGCCGCGCAGGCTGCTGACTTCTTCGGGCTGCACATTGCGCGTGAGGAAACGCTGGCTGTAGACCGTCGCGTCGGCAAACCATTTGCGCACCGAATCATCGAACACCGGCGCCAGGCGCCGTGGCCAGAACATCGCGCCGACCACCGCCGCCACGGCGATGCCAAGGAAGATCTCTTCGGTGCGCGCCTCGGCCACATCCCACACCGCCAGGGGGTTATCCACCACCGGCAGGGCGATCAACGGCAAGGTGTAACCCGCCAGCATCAACGCGTAGCTGTTGGCGGTGCGCAAATGCAGGGACAGAAACAGCAGAATGCCAGTCCACAGTGCAATCACCACCACCAGCAGGAACGGCGTCTGCACAAACATCGGCACGAAAAACACCGCCGCCATCGCCCCCAGAAAGGTGCCGATCGCACGGTACAAGGCCTTGGAGCTGGTGGGCCCGACAAACGGGCTGGAAACGATATACACCGTGGCCATCGCCCAATACGGACGCGGCATTTGCATGAGCATGGCGATGTACAGGGCAATCATCGAGGCGGCGAAAGTGCGCACGCCGTAGAACCAATCCCGGGCCGGCGGCATGCCGGTAAAAAATCCGTTCAAGAAGCCACGACCACGGGCGGCTGGCTGGCGTCTTCGAAAGCGCGCAGTACCCGCAACGCTGCCTCCAGGTCGGCAGGGGCAATATCTGCCAGCACTTCACGGCGCAGGCGCACCAATTGTGCTTCAACGGCCTGCACCAACTCCCGGCCCCGTTCGGTCAGGCTCAAGGCCTTGGCGCGGCGGTCGTGCAGGTCTTCGGCGCGGCACACATAACCTGCGCTGCACAGTTGGTCCAGCAGGCGCACCAGGGATGGGCTTTCCATCCCCGAGGCCTGGGCCACCTTGACTTGATGCACGCCGTCGCCAAGACGGCCGATCATCAGTAAAGGCACCGCACAGGCTTCGGAAATACCGTAGCTCACCAGCGTGGTCTGGCAGATTTTGCGCCAGTGACGGGCGCCTGCGACCATGCTGCTGCTGAGGCTCATATGTAGGGTTTCGAGGGTTTGGGGCACGAGATCATTCGCATACAGTTAGTTTGCTAACTATCAATATGATCAAGGAATGGAGTCTCGTCAAGTTTTGATACAAATTCACAGATAGGCGGTGGGACACCCACATACCGCGTCACCCTGTGGGAGCTGTCGAACCTTGGCGAGGCAGCGATGGCATTGGCACTGCGTGCATGGATGGTGGCTGGCTCACCGCTATCGCAGCCTCGCTGGGGCTCGACAGCTCCCACATTCGATTGCCGTTGTCTTGCACAGTGCGTTCGCTTACGCACGACCGCTGCGCAGCAGCACATTCAACTCATCCACCACTTCCGCCCAATCCGCATCCTCCAGGATTTCTTCGCGCAAAAACGCCTTCTGGCTCGGCGTCCAGAAAAACGCATCTTCGAGTTTCAACTCTGCCTTGAGCGGTGAATGCACGGCGACAAAACGCTCAATGCTGATGGCGTCATCGGCCAGTCCGAGCTGTTTGAACAACGACGGCAGGCTGTGAACAGGCGATTCCATGACAACTCCAAGACGAGGTAATTGCCCACAGTCTAGACCGATAAAACCCACAGATTGGCGGCCATACGTGCAACATTTTGCAATGTTCACGTTATCATCTTCACCTTCCGCCCAGCGGCATCCACGGACTCCCGGAATAAGGACAATTCATGCGCATCGGTCTTCTGTCATCCCTGACCCTGGCACTGTGTGCCGGCGTATCCCTGCAGGCCCAGGCCAGTGGCGACGACTCGTGCTACCCCGACTGGCGCGTGTCCCAGGATTCGCTGACCGCTTGCAGCAACATGCCGTTCCTGAGCCCTGGCAACGACAGCCGGACCAACCTGCGCCTGTTGCTCGCGGCAAAAAAGAACGCGCCCCTGACCCCCAATCCGCTGGGTGAAGATGACCTGGCCCAGGGCTTCGGCCCGGTGCCGTTCCCGGTGTATCGCCTGGTGCCCCGCCCGCCCGAGGGGCAGACGCCCGCAGAACAAGGCGCGCAGCTTGCGCAGTTGTTGGCCGCGCTGGGCATCCAGCACGAGGCCACGGCGGCGGCGGGCGACCAGTTTTTGTGGGGCGAAGGCAGCCGTTGCCGCAGTAACAATGTGCAGAGCGCCACCGACTTTGTGCGCCAAGTGACCAAGGCCGATGTGCCGGCGAATGAGCGTGTGCTGCTGGCCAATGCCCGCCTGAAACTGCTCGGCACCTGCGACTGGCAGGGCGAGGTGCTGCTGGAGCCGCAGTTGATCACTTCCACCCAGGGTCGCGAACTGACCACCTACCTGCTCGCCGCCTCCGACTTTTACAGCGGGCGCTTTGTGTATGCCGAGCGTGGATTTGCCGCAGTCACCCTGACCACGTTGCCGTGGCTGAAGGAAACGGCGGTGTACATGATCGCCCGCGCGTCCCTCAACCATGCCCAGGAAAATGCTTTTGACGAGTACGGCTTGCCCCAGCGCCAGGCTGTGGATAAGTCTGCGCTGGACGAAGCCGAGCACAGTTTCCTCAGCTACCTGAACACTTATCCACAGGGTAAATATTCGGCCTCCGCTCGTGGCCTGCTGCGCCGGGTGCATTGGCTGGCGGGCGATGCGACCAAACTGGCCGACGACTACGCCTGGCAACTGACCGAGGCCAGCGATGCCGAGCGCAATGGCTCCATCGATGAGCTGGTGGAAGAAACCGACAACAAGCTGCTGACCAGCTACGCCGAGACCATCCGCAACCCCTTGTTGCTGGCGATCAACGACCTGATGTGGATGCGCGCCAACAACCCGCCCAAGCTGACCCGCGCCACCCTCGACGGACAAAAGGCCGCGTTTGCCAACGAGCCTGCGCTGTACGACTACTTGCAGGCGGCGTTCGCCCTGTATGTCGAGCACCAGCCAGACCAGGCGTTGAAGCATCTGCCACAGGAGCTGCCAGCGAGCCTGGATTACCTGGCATTCAGCCAGCAAACCCTGCGCGGCCTGGCCCTGCAAGCCAAGCAGGACTGGAAAGGCGCCGAGGCACTGTGGCTGCAACTGCTGCCACTGGCCAAGCAGCCCTTGCAGCGCGATCAAGTGGAGCTGGCCCTGGCGATGAACTACGAACGCAGCGGCCAATTGGCCAAGGTGTTCGCCGTCGACTCGCCGATCCAGACCCAGCAAGTGCGCTATATCCTGTTGCGCAGCGTGGCCGGGCCCGAGTTGCTGCGCCAGCAGATCAGCCAGGCCAGCGACCCGCTGGAGCGCAGTACCGCGCAATTTGTGTTGCTCTACAAAGACCTGCTGCGGGGCCAGTTCGCGACCTTTGCCCAAGACTTGCAGCAACTGCCGACCGCCCCTGCCGCAGACAAGCTCGGCACCAGCCTGGGCTATGTGTACGACGGTGGCCAGGCACTGACCCTGTTCCGCTGGAGCGGCGACAAGGCCGCCTCCGGCTACACCTGCCCGACCATCGCGCAAACCGCCAGCACCTTGCAGGACGACCCGAAAAACCCACACGGCCTCAACTGCCTGGGTGAGTTCATCCTGCGCAACGGCCTGGACGGCATGCCCCTGGAACAGGCCCGCTCGGCCGGCAGCCTGGGCAGCACTGCATCGGGCTTCACCGGGGAAACCTTCTCGCGGCTCGAGGGCTACCAACAAGTGATCGCCAACCCCAAGGCGCCCCGTGACGACAAGGCCTATGCACTGTTCCGGGCGATCAACTGCTATGCGCCTTCGGGCTATAACAGCTGCGGTGGCGAAGATGTGGACAAGGCCGTGCGCAAGGGCTGGTTCCGCCAGTTGAAAACCGGGTTTGCCGACACCCAGTGGGGCAAATCGCTGCAGTACTACTGGTAAGCCGGTGAAAGGCTTGTGGCTGGCGCTGCTGCTCCTGGCGAGCCCGGCCTTCGGCGCAGTCGACGCCCGTGACTATGAAGCCTTCTGGCTGTGGAGCGGCGTCGCGCCACAGCCGGTGCTCAAGCAGGCCAAGACCCTGTACATCCTCCAGGGCCAGATCAACTCGACCCGCCGCCAGCCCGAACGCGGCGTGCAGTTCATCGCCCAGGGCATGAGCGTGCCGCGCCTCCGTCAGGGCGAAGTGTGGATCGTCTACCGCGCCCATACCTTGCGCTGGCCAGAGCCGGTCTACACAAAAATGCTCGGGCAGGTGCAACGCTGGCGCGCAGCGGGCAACCCGGTGGTCGGGATCCAGATCGACTTCGACGCCCGCACCCAATACCTGCACGAATACGCCACCTTCCTCAAGGACCTGCGCCAGCGCTTGCCGAAGGAGTTGCGCCTGAGCATCACCGGCCTGATGGACTGGAGCAGCAACGCCGACCCGGCCGCCATCGCCCAGCTTAAGGGCGTAGTGGATGAAGTGGTGGTGCAGACCTATCAGGGCCGCCATAGCATCCCCGATTACGCGGCGTACCTGCCCCGGATGAACCGACTGGGAATGCCGTTCAAGATCGGCTTGATCCAGGGCGGGGAATGGCAGGAGCCGGGGTATTTGCAGGGGAGTGAGTGGTTTCGGGGGTATGTGGTGTTTTTGCAGAATCCAGGTTGATCCCTGTAGGAGCCGGCTTGCCGGCTCCTACAGGGGATAGCGTCTTACCAGTCGTAAGTCAGGCTCGACACCACCGTACGCCCTTCGCCGTAGTAGCAATCCAGGTCGCTGGTGCACTGCGATACGTAGGTCTTGTTGGCAAGGTTCTGCACGTTCATCGCCAGCTTCACGCCTTTGAGTTTCAGGGGCGAGGCGCCCAGGTCGTAGCTCAGGCTGGCATCGTAGACGGTGTAGGACGGCACGGTGAACGCGCCGGCAAAGTAGTCACCCATGCTGCTGCGCGAGTAGCGGGCGCCCAGGCCTGCGCCGAGGCCGGCCAGGGGGGTGTCGCCGATCACGGTGTAGTTGACCCACAACGCCGCCGTCAGGGGTGAGATACCGGCCGGGTGGCGGCCTTCGCGACCTTCGTTGTCCTTGGTGTACTTGATGTCGTTGCGCGCCGCCGAAGCGACCACATCCCAGGAATCGTTCAACACGGCCTTGGCTTCGAACTCGACGCCGCGCGAACGCATGGCGCCGCTCTGGCTACTGAAGTTGCTCGGCGGATTGGCCGTCAGGATGTTTTTCTGGTCCAGTTGATAGACCGAGACCTGCACAAAACTTTCCTGGCCCGGGGGCTGGTACTTCACGCCGACTTCGTACTGGTTGCCGGTGGACGGGTCGAAGGGTTTCTGGTTGGCATCGGTGCCGGACAGCGGCAGGAAGGACTCCGAGTAGCTGATAAACGGCGCCAGGCCGTTATCGAACAGGTACACCAGGCCCGCGCGGCCGGTGAAGGCCTGGTCCTTGCTGCTGGTGCGGTCGTCGCTCAGCGGCGCCTTGTTGACCACATTGGCCCAGTCATAGCGCCCACCCAGCACCAGTGCCCATTTGTCCCACTTGATCTGGTCCTGCACGTACAGGCCGGTCTGGGTGATGGTGTTGTCCCAGCGATAGGGCTGGCCGAAGTTCAGCGGCTGGCCATACACCGGGTTGAACAGATCGATGATCGGCGGGTTGCGGTCATAAAGGCCGAGGAACCTGGAGTTGGAGTGGTAGTAATCCAGGCCCACGATCAGGGTGTGGGAGAACTCGCCAGTGGTGAATTCGGCCTGGGCGATGTTATCCACGCCAATCACTTTGTTGTTCTGCCTCCAGTCCACGCCGAAACGTTGCAGGTAGCGTTGATCCATCGCGCCAGTGGCCGGGTTGGCGACAAAACGGTAGCCGTGCAACGGCGCCCTGTAGCGGTCGTCCACTTCGGCATAGCGCGCGTTTTGCTTGAGGGTCCAGGTGTCGTTCAGCCGATGGGACAACTCGTAGCCGAAGGCGAATTGTTCGCGGTTGTACTTGTTGACACCCGGCTCGCCGATAAACACATCACGGTCGATCTTGCCGTTGGGGTTGCGCCAGATCGTGCCGGACGCCGGCAGGCCCTGGGCCTCGGGCACGCCCTTGTCTTTCTGGTACTGGGCGAACAGGGTCAGGCTGGTGTCGTCGTTGGGCCGCCAGGTCAGGCTCGGCGCAATGAATTGGCGGCGGTTTTCGAAGTAGTCGATCTCGCCCTGCTCGTCCTTGAGGCGCCCGGTAAGGCGATAGAAAAACTGCCCTTGATCATCCAGCGGGCCGCTAAGGTCGATGGCCGCGCTTTTGTGCTCGTAGGTGCCGGCTTCGAGCACCACCTGGCGCACCGGGGTCTCGCTGGGGCGCTTGCTGACCATATTGACGATGCCGCCAGGCTGGTTGTGCCCGTACAGCACCGATGCCGGACCCTTGAGCACTTCGATGCGCTCCAGGGAATAGGGCTCGATCTGCAACGCACCGCCGGTACTGCCGCCGCCGTAAGGCAGGTGCAGGCCGTCGAGGTACAAGGGGGTGGGCGAGAAGCCACGGGATGTCGGCTCGTCGAACAGCTTGACCCGGTCGGAGAACCCCCCGGCGCTCATGCCGGGGGTGTACAGCAGCGCCTGGGTCACGCTTTGCGCGCCGCGCGCCTTGATTTCGGCAGCGGTGATCACGTTGATGGTCTGGGGGATTTCCACCAGCGCCGCATCGGTCTTGCTGCCCGTGGCACTGCGGGTGGCGACGATGCCGTCGACCGGGCCCCAGGCGTTTTCCTGGGCCTGCTGGGCACTGATCTGGGTTGCGCCCAACTGCACCGAACCGTCCCCCGACAGCGCCTGCACCGACCAGCCGCCGCCCGACTGCAGCGCCACCAGGCCGCTGCCGGCCAACAAGCGTTCCAACCCCGGCCCGGTGGCATAGCGGCCCTGCAAGCCAGGGCTGCGCTTGCCGGCAGTCAGTGATGCATCCACCGAGAGCAAAATCCCCGAAGCGCTGGCGAAACGGTTCAACGCCTGGTCCAGGCTGCCAGCAGGGATGTTGTATTGGCGCAAGGCTTCGCCGGCGCTCTCCTGGGCCTGGACCAGGGTCGGGACGAGCGGCACAGTCGCCAGCACACTGACAAACAGGCCACGGCGCAGGGCGCGGGCCAGGGGTTGGATTGGGTGGTGCGGCATTGCAGGACTCCCCGTGAGAACGCTTCTTGATTGGCTTTCAAGAGGTATCCCGGACGGGATTGAAAAACCGACAAAAGAAAATCAAAAAAAATGCGGCCACAGATTTTCCAAACTGAAACACCATCAATGTGGGAGCTGGCTTGCCTGCGATAGCGGTGGGTCAGTTGGCCCATCTGTCACTGATACACCGCTATCGCAGGCAAGCCAGCTCCTACAGTTGATCGAGTCAGACCCTGGGTTTGATGGTGACCCAATAGCGCGTCACCGCATGCACCCGTACCGGCAATGAGCGCTCAAGGGCGGTGAGGATCGCATCGGTGTCATTGAGCGGAAACACACCGGTCAGCAACAGCCCGGACACGGCCTCGTCACAGCGCAACACCCCCGGCCGATAACGGCTCAGTTCAGCCACAAAACGCCCCAGCGGCTGGCGCTCGGCAATCAGGCGGTGCTGGGCCCAACTGCTGGCGTTGGCATCCAGCGCAGTCACTGCCGAGGTCTGCGTTGCACTGAACCACAGGCTGTCACCCGCGTTCATCAGCACCGGCACACCCTCTACCGGGCGCACCTGCAGGCGTCCTTCATACAGGTCGACGCGGCTGCCGTCGTCCAGTTCGCGCACGGCAAAGCGGGTGCCCAGGGCCTGGATATCGCCCGCAGCGGTTTCGACGATCAGCGGGCGGGACGGGTCGTGGCCGCTGGTCAGCAGGATCTCGCCACGAATCAGGCGGATGCGCCGCTCAGTGGCACTGAAGCGCAGGTCGATGGCACTGTCGCTGTTGAGGTCCAGGTGGGTGCCGTCGCTCAAGGTCAGGTGGCGAATTTCGCCCGTGGCGGTGCGGTGCTCGGCAAACGCCGCCTGCCACGGCTGGCTGCCCTGCACCAGGTAGCCGCTGCCACCGGCTACCAGCAACAGTCCGAGCAGTTTCAACGCAGCCCGACGCTGTGGGTCCGGCGCGTCGCGCAACACCGCGCGGGCGCTGTCTGCGGGTACGCCGCCCAAGGTCTGCTGCAACTGCTGCAACCGCTGCCAGGCGCGACGATGCTCCGGGTCAGCGGCCTGCCAATGGGCAAAGGCCTGGCGCTGGGCCCCGTCGAATTCGCCACCCCATTGCAGCATCAACCACTCGCTGGCCTGTTCGACCACGGCCTGGGCAATCGGCGCGTCATGGCGGGCTCTCATTCTTCGTAAGCCACCTGGTAGCAGGCGATGATCGCGCGGGTCATGTACTTCTGCACCGAGCTGATCGTTACCCCGAGGCGCTCGGCGATCTGCGCGTAGGTCAGACCTTCGAACTGCGACAACAGGAACGCCCGGCGCACGTTCTCGGGCATGCGGTCGAGCATGGCATCGATCTGCATCAGGGTTTCGAGGATCAATGCGCGGGTTTCCAGGGACGGCGACTCGGGCTCCGGCAGGTGGGCAATGCTTTGCAGATAGGCGCGCTCGATGCGCAGGCGCCGCCATTGATCGATCACCAGGTTGCGCGCGATCTGCGTCAGGTAGCTGCGGCTCTCCTTGGCCCCGGGAATACGCCCCGACACCAGCAGGCGCAGGAAGGTGTCCTGCGCCACGTCGGCGGCGTGCTCACGGTCGCCCAGGCGCTTGCGCAGCCAGCCTTGCAGCCAACCATGATGGTCGCGGTACAGGAGATGAAGCTGTTGCTGGCCGTCAGTCGCGGTGTCCATGAATCGCCCGGATACACTATTGAGAGCAATTATCATTACAGCTTGTATCGCGACTGGCAAAAAACTTTATCAGTTACCGCCCGGCGGTCTGCAACGGATACACCGACTCCCAGCCCCCGCCCAATGCCTTGTACAAGCCGACCATGGCCAGGGACACGCCGGTGGAGCTTTCCACCCATTGCTCCTGGGTCGCCAGCAAGGCGCTCTGCACCGTGAGCACGTTGACGAAATCCACCACCCCTTCGACGTACTGGTGCTGGGCGGTGTCCAGGGCAATCTGGTTCTGGCGCACGGCTTCGGCGAGGCTGTCGCGGCGCAATTGGCTGGCGTTGTAGCGGGTCAACTGGTCGTCGATTTCATGCCAGGCGCGCAACACGGTCTGCTGGTACGCCAGGGCCGCTTCCTGCTGCTGGGCTTCGCGCAGATCGAGCATGCCTTGCAGGCGGCCGCCGTTGAACAGCGGCAGGCTCAGCGATGGGCCGAAAGCAAAGGTGCGTGAGCCCCAGGAGCCCAGATCCGACAATTGCATGGCCTGGGAACCGAGGCTGCCTGACAGGGTGATCCGTGGGTAGAAGTCGCCCTTGGCCACGCCGATGCTCGCGGTCGCCGCATGCAGGCGCGCCTCGGCCTGGCGGATATCCGGGCGGCGCTGTGCCAGTTGCGACGGCAGGCCAATCGCAACCTGGCGCTGGGTCTGGGGCACCGCCGCGTCCGGCGACAGTTGTGCATGCAAGGCTTGCGGGGCCTGGCCCATCAGCAGGCTCAGGGCGTTGATCAACTGGTCCTGGCGCTGCTGCAAATCCGGCAGGCGCGCTTCGATGGCGGCCACTTGCGCCGCAGCTTCAGCGACATCCAGGTGGGTGGCCACGCCATCGGCCAAGCGCAGTTGCGAGAGCTTCAGGCTGCGCCGTGCGACGTCGAGGTTTTGCTCGGTGACCGCACGGGTACTTTGCACGCCGCGTAGCTGGATGTAGTCCTGGGCAGTCTCGGCCAAGACCGACAGCAGCACACTGCGGCGGTCGTTTTCGGCCACTTGCAGGGTGGCGTCGGCGGCTTCGGTTTCGCGCCGTACCCGGCCCCAGAAGTCCAGTTCCCAGGAGGCCGCAAAGCCCGCGTCCCACAGGTTGAAGGCCGAACGGCCGTTATTGCCGGAGGGATCGCTCAGGCCGTTGGCGCTATTGCGTTTGCGGCCATAGTTGCCGTCGGCGCTGACCTGCGGGTAGCGCTCGGCAGTCGTCACCTGGCGCACCGCGCGGCTCTGTTGCAGGCGGCTGCTGGCCAGTTTCAGGTCGAGGTTGTCACTCAGTGCCCGGCGCACCAGGGCCGACAGTTGCGGGTCGTGGAACACGTCCCACCACTGCTCTTCCAATGGGTCGCTGACCGCACGGCTGGCGGCCTGGCGCCCCTGGGGCTCGGCCCAGTGCGCCGCTGGCTGGGCGTCGGGGCGCTTAAAATCCGGGCCGACGGTGCAAGCGCCCAGGCTGATCAGGCTGAGAGTAAGCAGCGCGAGTTTTCTCATTGCTGCGCCACCTCACGTTGCTGCGCGCTGGGCTGTGTGTTGACGCTGGCCTCCACCGACATCCCGACCCGCAGGCGATGGACCTGTGCCTGGCCCGGTTCCAGGATGATTTTCACCGGGATGCGCTGCACCACCTTGGTGAAATTGCCGGTGGCGTTGTCGGGCTTGACCGAGGCGAAGGTCACGCCCGTGGCCGGTGCCAGGCTTTCCAGGTGGCCGTTGAGGACTTCACCGTCGAGGCTGTCGACCCGCACTTCAACCGCCTGGCCGGCGTGCATGTGGGACAGTTGGTTTTCCTGGAAATTGGCCACCACATACGCGTCGGCCAACGGCACCACGGCGAGGATCTTGCTACCCGGGGTGACAAAGGCACCGACCCGCACCGCCCGCTCGCCGACCATGCCATCCACCGGCGCGACAATGCGCGTGTACGACAGTTGATAGCTGGCCATTTCCAGCGCGGCCTGGGCACGCTTCAAGCCACCTTCGGCGGCATCGCGCTGGGCGCTGAGGATTTCCACCTGCTTGCGCTCGGCGGCCAATACCGCCGTGGCGTTGGCCAGGCGCGCGGTGGCCTGGTCGATGCGGGTCCTGGCTTGCTGGGCGTTCTGCACGGTACCTGCGCCAACTCCGGCAAGGTGGTTGTAGCGGTTCAATTCGTGCTCGGCAAAGGCCACTTCGGCGCGGTCGGCGGCCACCGTGGCCTGGGCCTGGGCGATCACCGAGCTTTGCCGCTCAAGGGTGGCCACTGCGTTTTTCAGCTGGGCCTGGGCCATCAGGGTTTCGGCATCGGCGGCCTGGGCGGCGGCGCGCAAGTCGCGGTCATCGATCAGCGCCAGCAACTGCCCGGCCTTGACCTGCTGGTTGTCCTCCACCAACACCTCTTTGATAAACCCGGCGACCCGTGGTGCCACCAAGGTGTAGTCGGCGGCGACGAAGGCGTCGTTGGTGGTCTGGCGCTTGCTGCCAAACACACCCGGCGCCAGCAGGTACACCAGCGCGCCCACGGCGAATACGCTGATAACAGTCACGGCAATCTGGTCTTTGCGTTTCATAAAAATCCTTTGTTTCAGTCAACAATCAAGCGGGTGCGCGCGGCGGGAAAATCCGCGTCGGCATCCAGAAAATCAGCAGGATCAACGCCACCGCGACACCGGCCATGACGTAATAAAGATCCGCAGAAGTCAGCACCACGGCCTGCTGGTGCAGGCGGTGGGCAAGGCCCGCGGCATCGCTGTCAGCCAGGGGTGAGTTACCCAGGGCGTCCACCAGCATGGTCGAGTGGAAATGCAGGCGGTGGGTGGTCAGCACCTCGATCACCCCGGTGGCGACCACCGCCGCCAGGCCCTTGACCGTGTTGAACCAGGCCGAGGCAAACGGCCCGTCAGTGGGCACGATGCTGCCGGTGGACAGCATCAACAGCGGCAACACCGCCATCGGCTGCCCGAAGATTTGCAGCAGTTGCAGCACGTAGAACTCATCCCGGATCCACGCCGAGGTCAGTTGCGCGCCGCCAAGGCAGGACAAGGTCAGCATGCCCAGGCCAATCCCCAGCACCCAGCGGCAATCCACCCAGCGCAAGTTGCACAGGGCGGCTACCAGGGGCAGCGCGAGCAACTGCGGCAGCGCCATGATCAGCATCACCGGCGCGGTTTGCAGCGGCCGGTAACCCTGCACCTGCGCCAGGTAGCTGGACGGCAGGATGATCACCGCCTGCAACACCACCAGCACCCCGGCCAACACGATCAGGGCGAAGGCCAGGTTGCGCAGGCCGAGCATCTGCAACTTGAAGAACGGCATCGGGTGTGACCATTCATTGAGCATGAACAGCACCAGCAACAGCACCCCGCCAATCAGCAGCGTGGTGATCAGCGGCGACTCGAACCAGTCCAGGCGGTTGCCCTGCAAGATGCCGATCACCAGCATGCAGATCGCCGGGAAGCCCAGCAGCAGGCCGCGCCAGTTGAACTGCTTGAGGCGCTCCAGGCGCAGCGGGTCCTGGGGCAAGCCGTAGGCCACGGCGGCCATGGCCAGCAGGCACGGTGCGACGATCTGCCAGAACGCCCACTGCCAGCCGACGTATTCGGTCCAGAGTGCCGCCAACGGTGTGCCGAGGCTGGGGCCGAAAGTGGCGGTCAGGGCATAGCCGGCCAGGCCGTAGAGCTTGACGTGGGCCGGCAAGAAACGCAGGGCCACGGTCATCAGCATCGGCGGCAAGGCTCCACCGGCCAGGCCTTGCAGGGTGCGCAGTACCAGCAGGCTTTCATAATTCGGCGCCAGCGGGCAAAGCACCCCCAGCAGGGTAAACAGGCCGATGGCCCACAGGGTGAAGCGGCGCAGCGAAAACGTCACCGAACACCACGGCGCAAAGGCCATGGCCGAGACGGAAGTGGCGGTGTAGGCAGCAACCAGCCAGGTACCTTCGTCAAACCCGATGTACAGCGCACCGCGGATATCGGCGAGGGCGACCTTGGTCACCATTTCGTTCAGGCCCGAGACCAGTACCGCCAGCAGCACGCCAACCAGGCCGATGATGATCCGTGGGCCGAACACAGGGGGGCTGACGGCGGCGGGTTTGGCGGCGGCCAAGGGCGCGGGGGCAGCGAGGGAAGTCATGAAGGTACAACTCGGCAATAGAATACCCGAGCAGTTTAATAAGGCTTAGACATGACGAAAACTGACTTGTGGGAAGGTTATAACTGCATCAGACGCAATGATTGAACGTAGGAGCTGGCTTGCCTGCGATAGCGGTGTATCAGTTACAGATGCGTTAGCTGACACACCGCTATCGCAGGCAAGCCAGCTCCTACATTTGATCGGGGTCATCAGACCGGCTGGGCTTCGCGCCAGGTCGCCGCGCAGCTTTCGCGCATGGTTTCGCGCAGCCATCGGTGCGCCGGGTCTTTGTCGAAGCGCGGGTGCCAGGCCTGGGTCAGGACCAGGGTCGGCAGGGAAATCGGCAGGGTGAATGCGCGCAGTGGCAGTTTCAGGCGATTGGCGCTGTACAGCGCTTCCTTGGGCACCGGCAGGATCAGGTCGGAGTCGGGCAGCATGAACATCGCACCGTGAAACCCCGGCGCGATCATCGCCACCCGGCGCTCCAGGCCCTGGGCACTGAGGGCAGTGTCGATCGGCCCACGGGCGATACCGCGCCGGGAGATGCTGATATGGGAGTAGCTGGCAAAGCGCGCCGCAGTGATTTCTTCGTCGAACAGCGGGTGGCCTTCACGGGCCAGGCCGACGAAGGTGGTGGAGAACAGGTTCTGCACCTTCACTTCCGGGGTGATCGGCATGGTGTTGCCGACGCGCAGGTCCAGGCGCCCTTCGCGCAAGGCTTCATCGTCACTGTCGCCTTCCGGCACAAAACGCAGCTCGCAGTGGGGCGCCACCCGTTCCATGGCATCGAACAAACGACCGCCATACACGCCGACAAAAAAGTCATTGGCACGCACACTGAACCGCCGGCGCAAAGTGCTCAGGTCGACCTCGTCCGCCGAGCGGAACAGCAACGCCGCCTGCTCCACCACGTTGCGCACCTGGCCCTGCAACTCCAGGGCCTTGGGCGTGGGCACCAGGCCGCGCCCGGCGCGCACCAGGATCGGATCGCCGACAGCCTCGCGGATGCGCGTCAGGGTGCGGCTCATCGCCGCCGGGCTGAGGTTCATCCGCCGTGCGGCGCCCACCACACTGCCCTCGTCGAGCAAGGCGTCGAGGGCCACCAGCAGGTTCATGTCCGGTAATTGCATGCCAAGCACTCGTGATGAATGTGGAGTACAGCGCACGCAATCGTAGCAGGCTTTATCGGTACTGTTTCAGGCTATGCGGCAGGTAATCGGCGTAGGTGGCGGTGGGATTGGCCTGACACTGGCGGACGATTTCCGGCAATAAGTTTTCCAGCTGATCGGCCAGGACCAGGCCGTCGGCATAGGTAGTTTTGCCACTGAACGCCGGCAGCATCACCGCAACGCGGGTGATGGCGAAGCTCTTCATGGCACTCAAAGGGCGGGTGGGATGCTCGCGGCGGAACTGGCTGACCTCCTCGCTCAAGTCACGGCAGGATTGAAACTTCACCTCGGTAAAGTTCAGTTGCACCCCTTCACGGCTGATGGGCTCGGGCGAAAACAGCATATCGTTGCGCGCCTCGACCACCGCAGGCCGCTCGGCGCTCACTGTCCACGGCTTGAAGCGCCATTGCTTGGCCGCACCGACAGCCGCTTCGCCAAAGGCGGGCTTGGTGGCATTGAGCGCTTTTACATCGCTGACCGATCCGTCGTTGTGGATCTTGAGGCTGATCCGCGCATGCCCCTGGGTGGTTGTCAGGGTCTTGGGGTACACCGGCTTGACCGTGAACACCACTTCAGGCTCAAACCCGGCAAAAACCGCTGTCGACGCGAGTAAGGCTGCAGCCAAGACAAGAAACCGCATGTTCGTAAATCCTTTTACCGGCCAGGCCTGACGCCAGGGCGGCGTCAGGTTCGGGCGGCATTATCGGACTCATAGCGGCCAAAGAGCAATAATTCCTATTTAGCGCTGCATGCCCCAGCGCTTCACGGTGACGCGCTCGAGGGTGTCGAACACCAGGTTTTCCACGAGCAGGCCGATCAGGATCACTACCGCCAGCCCGGCGAATACCTTGTCGGTGTACAACTCGTTGCGGTTCTGGAAGATGTACCAGCCCAGGCCGCCCTTGCCGCTGGTGGCGCCGAACACCAGTTCGGCGGCGATCAGCGTGCGCCAGGCAAAGGCCCAGCCGATCTTCAGGCCAGCGAGGATCGATGGCAGCGCCGCCGGGATCAGGATAAACAGCACAAAGCGCATGCCCTTGAGGCCGTAGTTGCGCCCGGCCATGCGCAGGGTTTCCGACACCCCCATAAACCCCGAGTAGGTGTGGAGCGCCAAGGCCCACAGCACCGAGTGCACCAGCACAAAAATCAGGCTGTTCTGCCCCAGGCCAAACCACAACAGCGCCAGGGGCAGCAGGGCAATCGCCGGCAGCGGGTTGAACATCGAGGTCAGGGTGCTCAGCAGGTCGCGGCCCATCTGGGTCGAGACCGCCAGGGTGGTCAGGGCAAATGCCAGGACGATGCCGATCAGGTAGCCCTTGAGCAGCACCACCAGCGAGATGCTGACCTTGCCCAGCAACTCGCCGCTGGCAATGCCGTCGTAGAAGGCGTGGAAGGTCTGCAAGAAGCTGGGCAGCAGCAGGTCGTTGTTCTGATAGCGCGCCGCCGCTTCCCAGAGGATCGCCAGCACGATCAGGATCAGGCCCTTGCGCAGCCAGCCTTGTTGCCACAGGCGTTGGCGCAGGGGTAAGGCGCGTTCCACGGGCACGCCGGGCAGCGGTTGCAGGGTGATTTCATATTCCTGGCGCATGGGCACAGTCCTTCAATAAGCGATGCGGATGTCGGCGAAATCCAGTTCGGTTTCTGCCTCGGGCGACTCATCGAACAACAGGCGATGAATACGCCGCGCCGACGCCTGGAACGCCACACCGCCGAGGCTGTGCAGGTCGTATTGATGGCTGTGGATTTCGGCGCGCACCCGCCCTGGATGGGGCGACAGCAACAGGATGCGGTTGCCCACCACCAGCGCCTCTTCGATGGAGTGGGTGACAAACAGCAGGGTGAAGCGCACCTCTTCCCACAGCAGCAGCAACTCCTCCTGCATCTTGCGCCGGGTCAGGGCATCGAGGGCGGCGAAGGGCTCGTCCATCAGCAGGATTTTCGGCTGCATGGCCAACGCCCGGGCAATCGCCACCCGCGCCTTCATGCCACCGGACAGGGTGTGCGGATAGGCGTCGGCAAAGGCGCTCAAACCGACCTTGTCGAGGTAGTACAACGCCCGCTCCTCAGCTTCGCGGCGCTTGAGGGTCCGGGACGCCAGCAGCGGGAACATCACGTTCTGCTTGACGGTTTTCCAGGGCGGCAGTTGGTCGAACTCCTGGAACACCACGATGCGATCCGGGCCCGGTTGCTCGACCTTTTGCCCCAGCAGGCGGATCTCGCCTTCGCAGGGTTTGATAAAGCCGGCCACCGCCTTGAGCAGCGTGGATTTGCCGCAGCCCGAAGGCCCCAGCAGTACAAAGCGGTCAGCCGGATCGATCTCGAAGCTGACCTGGTGAGTGGCCCGCACCACCCGTTCGGGGGTGCGGTATTCCAGGCTGACTTGATCCACCGCGAGCAAGGCTTGGGCGGGACTCAGGTTGCTGGCCGTGTGGCCTTGCAAAGGCGCGTTCATCTCAGCTCCCTTGCAGCGGCTTGGCATCCTGGAAGAAGTAATCCTTCCACGACTCGGGTTTGTTCTTGATCGCGCCCACGCGGTAGAGGAATTCAGCCAGTGGGTAGGTGTTTTTCGGCGTGACGCTGAACTCAAATTGCGGGTTGTCGATGATTTTCAGCAACTCGGCCCGGTCGATCTTGGCCTTGGTCACCCGGATATAGGTGTCGGCGGCGGCGCCCTTGTCGTTCTGGGCGAACTGCGCGGCCTCGGTCAGGGCATCGATGAAGGCCTTGTAGGTTTTCGGGTTGTCGTTGCGAAACTTCTCGGTGGCGAACAACACGGTCGGCGAGTTCGGCCCCAGCAGGTCATAGGTGTTGAGCACCACATGCACGTTCGGGTTGGCCAGGGCCTGATCCTGGAACGGCGGGTTGGAGAAGTGCCCGGTCAGCTCGGTGCCGCCGGCGATCAGCGCGGCCGTGGCGTCGGGGTGCGGCACGGCGATGGTGTATTTATCCAGGCGATTGAATTCCTTGTCGCCCCATTGCTTGGCCGCAGCGTATTGCAAGAACCGCGACTGCACGGAAACCCCCACGGCCGGCACGGCGATGCGGTCTTTCTCGGTGAAGTCTGCAATGGTCTTGACCTTGGGATTGTTGCTGACCAGGTAGTACGGGAAGTTGCCCAGGGAGGCCACGGCCTTGACGTTCTGCTTGCCGTGGGTGCGGTCCCAGATGGTCAGCAGCGGGCCGACACCGGCGCCAGCAATGTCGATGGAGCCGGAAAGCAGCGCGTCATTGACCGCCGCGCCGCCGGACAACTGGGTCCAGTCGACCTTGATGTCGATACCTTCCTGCTTGCCGTATTTCTCGATCAGGTTCTGGTCGCGCACCACGTTGAGCAGCAGGTAAACGATGCCGAACTGCTCGGCAATGCGAATCTGGCCTTCGGCCTGGGCGACAGTCGGGGCAACCAGACTGCCGGCCAACAGGCTGATGCCAAGGCCCACGGTCGCGGCCAATCGTGCAAAGGGGGTTTTGCTGGACATGGTCATGCTCCGAATCAGAAGGGGGCGTCGCCCTGGATGGTGGTGCGAAACAGCTTGCGGCGCAGGTGGCTGGGGCAACCGGCGGCCAGGTGGATCAGCGAGCGGTTATCCCAGAACACCAGGTCGTGGGGCTGCCAGCTATGGCGGTAGATGTTGTGCGGGTGGACGCTGTGGGCGTAGAGCTGGGCCAGCAGGTCGCGGCTTTCGTCTTCGGGCAGGCCGACGATACGGGTGGTGAATCCTTCACTGACGAACAGTGCCTTGCGCCCGTTTTCCGGGTGGGTGCGCACCACCGGGTGCACCACCTCGGCGACCTGGGCCAGTTGTTCGGGGGTCAGGGTTGGGCGCCAGTTGCCTTCGAATTTGGTTTCGCTGTAGCGCGCGGTGTAGGAGTGCGCGGCGCTGCGGCCCTCCACGGCTTTGCGCAGATGCTCGGGCAGTTGGTCCCAGGCTTTGTGCATGTCGGCAAACAGCGTGTCGCCGCCTTCGGACGGCAACTCCTGGGCGTGGAGCATCGAACCCAGGCTCGGCAGTTCCTTGTACGACAGGTCCGAGTGCCAGAACTTGCCAGCGTCGCCCAGGCCGACGGATTGACCATTTTCGATGATGTTGGAGACGATGAGGATTTCCGGGTGGTTGGCCAGCAGGAACTGTTTGAGCACATGGATCTGCAACACGCCGAAACGGCGGCTGAAGGCGATCTGTTGCTCGGGGGTGATGCGCTGGTCGCGGAACACCACCACATGGTGGTCCAGGTGCGCGCGGTGGATGCGGGCGAAGTCCTGGTCGTTGACCGGACGCGACAGATCCAGGCCGATGATCTCGGCGCCTACGCTGCCGGGGAATGGGCGGATGTCGAAGGTTTGGGCGGTGGGCAAGGCGGCTGTGGCGGTGGACATGAGATCACTCCCTGGCAGTCAGGAGAGTGACTTTATAGATATAAGAACTGGAATTTAAATACCGTTAGAGAATAACTATATGGCCTTTTAAGGGGTTGAGGCCGGAAAGTGTGGTGGAGTTGAGGGCCCTATCGCAGGCAAGCCAGCTCCCACATTTTGACCGTGTAAACCGATCCAATGTGGGAGCTGGCTTGCCTGCGATGAGGCCAGGCCAGGCAATCGAGATCAACGCTCCTGCAACGACTCCGCCCGGGCCTTGATGATGGGCTTGAGCAGGTAGCTGAGGATGGTTTTCTTGCCGGTGATGATATCGACCGAGGCGACCATGCCGGGGATGATGATCAACGGCTTCTCATCGGTGCCCAGGTGGCTGCGATCGGTGCGCAAGGTGATCATGTAGTAGGTGGTTTTTTTGTCTTCGTCGGTGATGGTATCGGCACCGATGCGCTCCAGCTTGGCCTTGAGGCCGCCGTAGATGGTGTAGTCATAGGCGGTGAACTTGACCACGGCCTCTTGCCCCGGGTGCAGGAAAGCAATGTCTTGCGGGCGGATCTTGGCTTCCACCAGCAGGGTGTCGTCCAACGGCACGATTTCCACCATGTCGCTGCCCGGCTGAATCACCCCGCCGATGGTGTTGACCAGCAGTTGCTTGACGATCCCGCGCACCGGCGAGGTGACCAGGGTCCGGCTCACCCGGTCTTCGAGGGCTTTGCCGGTGGCCTGGGCCTTGTTCAAGTCGGTGCGTGCTTCGTTGAGTTCGGTCAGGGCTTCGCTGCGGTATTTACCGCGGGTCTCGTCGATCTTGCGCTGCACTTCCTTGATCGCCGAATCGGCGCGGGGGATGGCCAGGGTGGTGGCGTCCAGCTGGCCACGGGTTTCCATTTCTGCGCGCTTGAGGCGCAGCACTTCCACCGGCGACACCGCCCCCTGGGCGACCAGGGGTTCGGACATGTTGATTTCCTGGCGCTGCAACGACAGCTGGTTACGGTACTGGCCCTGCTTGGAGGTGTATTCGCGCATCTCCTGCTGGCGCTGGGTCAGTTGCTCCTGCAAGCCGCCGATTTCGTCCTTGAACTGCTGGCGCCGGCTTTCGTACAGCGACTGCTCGTTGATCGCCTGGGTGGGCGCAGCAGCCCGCACATCTTCAGGGATATTCAACGGCCGGTCTTCGACCTGGGCGTTCAAGCGTTCGATGCGCAACAGCAGGGACAGGCGCTGGGCCTCGGTTTCCCCGGCGTTGGAGACAAAACGTGTGTCGTCCAGGCGAATCAGCGGCGCGCCGGCTTCGACGATCTGCCCTTCCTTGACGTACAGCTCGGCGACAATGCCGCCTTCCAGGTTCTGGATCTTCTGCAGCTTGGAGGATGGGATGGCCTTGCCATCGCCACGCGTGACTTCGTCGACCTTGGCAAAGCCGGCCCACAGCAGCATGCACAGGAAAAACCCGATGATCCCCCAGATGGTCAGCCGCACGACGCGCGGGGCATCTTCGATCAGGGCCTTCTTGACCTCTGGCAGTGGCTGGCCGTCCAGCGAATCGGAACCAATGAAGTAACGACGGACCGCGTCCTTGAATTTACGCAACACTGATCTGCCCCTTCTTCAACGCTTCCATCACTACGGCTTTCGGGCCATCCGCGAGGATCTGCCCACGGTCGATGACCAGCAAACGGTCCACCAAAGACAGCAACGACGCCCGGTGTGTCACCAGCACCACGGTCTTGTTTGCCACAACGGCTTGCAGGCGCTGTTTGAGGCGTTCCTCACCGGTGTTGTCCATGGCGCTGGTCGGTTCGTCCAGCAGCAGGATAGGCGGGTTGAGCAACAGGGCACGCGCCAGGGCGACGTTTTGTCGCTGGCCGCCAGAAAGGTTCTGGCCCCGCTCGCCTACTTGCAGTTCGTAGCCTTGCGGATGCAGGCGGGCAAATTCGTGGACGCCCGCCAGTTCGGCGGCTTGCAGCACCACTTCGTCTTCAACGTAGCGGGCGCCGGAGACCAGGTTGTCGCGCAGGGTACCGGCCAGCAGTTGGATGTCCTGGGGCACATAGCCGACGTTGTGGCGCAGCTCGCTGACGTCGATCTGGCGAATGTCCACGCCGTCTACCAGCAAGGCGCCAGAGTCGGGCTGATAGAGCCCCACGATCAGTTTGGCCAGGGAACTCTTGCCCGAACCGCTGCGCCCGATGATGCCAATTTTCTCGCCGGGCTTGATCACCAGGTTGATGTTCTTGAGCGCCATGTTCTGCTGGTTGGGGTAGGTAAAGTTCAGGCCCCGGCACTCGATGGCGCCTTGCAGGGTGCGGCGGCTCAGGGGGCGCTCTTCGAAGTTGCGCTCCTGGGGCAGCTCCATCATCTGGTCGGTGGAGACCATGGTGACTTTGGCCTGCTGGTAGCGGGTCATCAGGCCCGACAGCGACGCCAGGGGGCTGAGGGCGCGGCCACTGAGCATGTAGCAGGCAATCAGGCCGCCCATGCTGAGATTGCCGGCGATGATCTGGTAGACCCCGAAGACAATCATGATCACACCCGCCAGTTGCTGGATCAGCAGGGTGATGTTCATCGACAGCCCGGAGAGCATTTTGACCCGCAGCTCAAGGCGGCTGAGGGTGCCAATGGTCTGTTCCCACTGGTACTGGCGCTCGCTTTCGGCGTTGTTGACCTTGACCGCGTCCAGCCCGGCCAAGGTTTCGATCAGGCTCGACTGGCGCTCGGAAGCCAGGGCCATGGTGCGTTCCATGGTGGCGACCAACGGCTTTTGCAGCAGGTAGCCGATGCCCAGGGCAATCGGGAAGGCCAGCATGGGGATCCACACCAGATGCCCGCCGAGGATGGCGATCACCATGAAGATCAGCAGGGTGAACGGCAGGTCGATCAGGCTGGTGAGGGTCAGGGACGCGAGAAAATCGCGCAGGCTCTGAAACTCGTGGATGTTCTGGGCGAAACTGCCGACCCGCGCCGGGCGGTACTTCATCGACATGCCGACGATCCGCTCGAACAGCGTGGCCGAGATGATCAGGTCGGTTTTCTTGCCGGCCAGGTCCAGGCACAGGCTACGCAGGCTCTTGAGGACCAGGTCGAAGACGTAGGCGATGAAAATACCGGTGGCCAGCACCCACAGGGTGGCGGTGGCCTGGTTCGGCACCACGCGGTCGTAGACGTTCATCACGAACAGCGGCGCGGCCATGGCAATCAGGTTGATCAGGAAACTGGCGGCGATGGCATCGGCGTAGAGCCAGCGCGAACGCTTGAGGGTATCGCGAAACCACGAGCGGGCCCGAGGGATCAGGGTGCCGTGGCTGACATCGAATTTGTGCTGGGGCTGGGCAAAGAACACTTTACCGATGTAGTCATCGGCCAAGGCTTGACGCTTGACGATGGTTTCACCGCCATCGCTTTCGCTGAGCAGCACCTGGGCTTCGTCTTCACCCTGCCAGCCGAGCAGCACGGCGCTGCGACCGTCCTTGAGCAACAACAACGCCGGCATGGCAATCGCGGGGATCGAATCGAGCTTGCGTTGCAGCAGGCGCCCTTGCAAACCGGCGCGGGCCGCGGCCCGGGCCAGCAAATCGGCAGTCAGTTGCTGTGCCGGCAATGGCAGACCGGTGGTCAGCATCGCCGCACTGGCGGGCTTCTGGTGCAGGGCGCAGAGAGCCAACAACCCGTCGAGTAACGGGTCGTCGTGCAATGTGCGTGGATCATGACTGAGATGGACTCGACTGACTTCTGATTCCACGCGGGCTCTCTCAACTAACAGATGGGACTATAAGGAATAGCTCAATTCATCCCAGGCAGTTGAACTTTCGGCTTCACATCGTTCTGTACGACGGAGGCCATCGGTGCGACCACTCCCTGGCTCTTGAGCAACTCGCCCATGGTCGCCTTGATTCGGTACTGAGTAAATAACTGAACGTTTTTTATCTCTTCCAGACGACGCGAAGCGGTGAACAGTTCGTTCTCGCTGTCGAGCAAGTCGAGCAGGGTCCGCTCGCCCAGGCTGAATTGCTTTTGGTACGCGCCGCGCACCTTGCTGCTGTGGTCGACGTATTGCTGGGCAATCGGCACCTGGGCATTGGCGTTGTTCATGGCGTTCCAGGCCAGGCCCAGTTCTTCGTTCAATTGACGCAGGGCGTTGTTGCGGATATCCAGAGCCTGGTTGGACTGGTAGGACTTGGACTCCAGCTCAGCCTTGTTGCTGCCACCGGCATACAGGTTAAAGCGCATGCGCAGCATGGCTTCCCATCCATTGTTGTGGCTGGCGTCGCCGTCGATGTTGTTGTCGGCGTTGCGGCCCAACTCGGCGTCGAAGCGTGGGTAGAAGGAAGACTTGGCGGCTTCGTATTGTTTTTCGGCGGCGGCGATGTCGGATTCGGCCGAACGCAGGATCGGGCTGTTATCCAGCATCTGGCGGCGCGCTTCGTTCAGGTCTGCTGGCAGCAGCGCCATGAAGCTTGGCGGACGCTCCAACTGATCGGCTTCCTGGCCAACAGCGCTCAGGTAGTTGGTCTGGGCATCGGCCAGGTTGGTCTGCTCGGTGATCACGTTGTTGCGGGCCTGGGCCAGACGGGCTTCGGCCTGGTCCAGGTCAGCCCCGCTGCCGACGCCGCGCTGGGTGCGCAACTTGATCTGGTCGTAGATGCGCTCGTGATTGCGCAGGTTGTCTTCAGCCAGGCGCACGAACTCACGACGGGTCAGGACGTCCAGGTAAACCTGGGCTACCGTCAATGCTGTGCGCTCGGAAGTGCCAAGCAACGAGAAAGCGCGGGAGTTAACGGTGGCTTGTTGACGCCCAACTTCACTGGAGGTGGCAAAACCGTCAAAAACCATTTGCTGCAGGCGCAGGCTCGATTCACCGCGATTAAGGGTGTCCCAGTGGCCGCCACGGGCCCGGGTGGAAGAACTGTCGGTGCCTTCACGGCCGTAACCGGCGTTCAGGTCGACACGGGGCAGGTAACCGCCCTTGGCCGCACGTAACTGATAGTCGGCAGCAATACGAGCGTTGACACCTGCCTGAATCTCCGGGTGCACATCCAGCGCTTGCTGCATGGCCTGGGGCAGGGTTTGGGCTTGTACAAAACTGGCGGCGAGAACGAACGGTATTGCCTTAAGCAGGTGCAAACGCATTTAAAAATTCCCCAGGACTTCTTGTCTCAAGTCACAGCAACTTGGCGTGCTGCGTTAGAAAATGGCTACCGTAATGACCGTACGTCGGAAAGTTCAAAAGCGGAACTGGTTCACACATGTAGGACGGTTCGCCGCGTGAATATCAATGTGACATTAGCGAGGCGATTGTTTAGGATGGCGCCAATAAGGTCAATAGTTTGGCATAAAGTAAATCGCCAAAAAATATAGCCAATTATTTGACGTCACCCGTTTTATAAACTACGCACTTCCCAGGTTGATGAATCCCATAGGGTCTCAGCCACAGGAACACCCACAGAATGGATCGCCGGAGAAATCTTCAATGAGCAGTGTTGTTGCAATCGTCAAAAGCATTGTTGGCCAAGTTTTCGTCATTTCTCCGGAAGGCGCCCGTCGGGTGCTTGTTGAGGGTGATCGCCTGTTCGCCGGCGACCAGATAGACACCGGCATGTCGGGCGCCGTCAGCCTGGAGCTGGCCGATGGCCGCACCCTGGACCTGGGCCGTGATACCCAGTGGAGCGCCAACGCGCCCGACTCCAGCACCGACCTGAGCCAAGCCACCGCACAGGCCGCGCCTTCGGTTGCCGAACTGCAGCAGGCCATTGCCGCCGGCGCTGACCCGACCACCGACCTGGAAGCCACTGCCGCAGGCGCGACAGCTTCTGGCACGGGCGCTGCCGGTGGCGGCCACAGCTTTGTGATGCTCAATGAGACGGCTGGCTCGGTTGATCCGTCCATTGGTTTCCCGACGGCAGGCCTGGGGTTCGGTACCAATGCGTTGACCAACGAACTCGGCGGGCAGCCGACCGATCCCCTCACGGCAGCACCTTTGCCGTCGACCCTGTCGCTGAGCGCCACCCCGACCATCACCGAAGCCGGCGGCGTGCTGACCTACACCGCCACGGTGACCCAGCCGTCTACCAGCAACCTGACCGTCACCCTGTCCAACGGCGCGGTGATCACCATCCCGGCCGGCCAGGTGACTGGCTCCGTGAATGTGCCCCTGGCGCCCAACGACAGCCCTTACATCGATCCAGGCCAGATCAGCGTCACCGTCACCGGCACCACTGGCGGTAACAACCTGATCGTGACCGTCGACCCGACGCCGGCAGTTACCCAGATCACCGACACCATCGACACCACCACCGTGACCCTGACAGCAGGCGAAACGGTGACCGAAGGCGGTCAGATCACCTACACCGCGACGCTGACCAACCCGGCGCAGACGCCTGTCACCATTACCTTGAGCAACGGCTCGGTCATCACCATCGAGGCGGGTAAGTCCACCGGTACGGTGGTGGTCGACACGCCGGCCAACGATGTCTACACCAATGGCAGTACGGTCAGCACCACCATTACCGGGGCAACCGGTGGCAACTTCGAAAACCTGGTGCCCAACACCACACCAGCCGTCACGACGATTACCGACTCGGTCGACGACACCGGCGTAACCCTGACCGCGACCAACACGGTCACCGAAGGCGGCCAGATCACCTACACCGCGACGCTGACCAACCCGGCGCAAACCCCGGTGACCGTGACCTTGTCCAACGGTTCGGTGATCACCATCAAGGCCGGCGAGTCCGTGGGTACCGTGGTGGTCGACACCCCGGCGAACGACGTCTACGTCAACGGCAGCACCGTCACGACGACCATCACCGGCACAACCGGTGGCAACTTTGAAAACCTGGTGCCCAACACCACGCCAGCCGTCACCACCATCACCGATTCGGTCGACACCACCACGGTGACGCTGACTGCGCCTGGCGATGTCAGCGAAGGCGGCCAGATCACCTACATCGCCACGCTGTCCAATAAAGCGGACACCGACGTTACCCTGAAGCTGGACAACGGTTCGACCATCGTCATCAAGGCAGGTGAAACCGTTGGCTCCGTCACCGTCGATGCTCCGGGCGATGATGTGTTTGTCGACAAAAGCACGCAAACGGTAAAGATCGTCGAGACTAATGGCGGTAACTTCGAAAAACTGGAAGTGGCAGGCGATGGCGCGACCACCACCGTCAACGACACCATCGACAAGGTCGATGTGGTCCTGACCGCCACAACCACCGTGGGCGAAGGCGGCCAGATCGTCTACACCGCATCGCTGGTGGACAAGGCAGGTAACCCGGTCACCAACACCACCAATCCGTTGACCGTGACGCTGGACAATGGCCAGACCATCACCATTGGCGTCGGCCAATCCGCGGGCACTGCCAGCACTGTTGCGCCAAACGATGTGTATGAGGGCAACCAGACCGTCACCACCGCTATCACCAATGTGACCGGCGGCGCGCATTTCGAGAACCTGGTGCCTGGCACCACGCCGGTCAACACCACCGTGACCGACACACCCGGCACCACCGACACCACCACCGTCACCCTGACTGCGCCAGGCGAGGCCGACGAAGGTGGCAACATCACCTACACCGCGACCTTGAGCAACAAGGCCGGCAGCGACCTGACCCTGACCTTGAGCAATGGTGACGTCATCACTATCGCCAAGGGCGAGACGACCGGCCAGGTGACGTCCAAGGCACCGAGCGACGACGTATTCAAAGATGCAGGCCCGATCAACGTCACGATCAATCCGGACGTCGTGGGTGGCGGTTTCGAGAAGCTTGATATCGCACCGGGTGGGGCGACAACGCAGATCAACGACACCATCGACAAGGTCGATGTGGTGCTGACCGCGACCAAAACTGTGGGTGAAGGCGGCGAGATCGTCTATACCGCGACCTTGGTGGATAAAAACGGCGCGCCGGTGACTAACATCACCAGCCCTGTGACTGTGACTCTGGATAACAACCAGGTCATCACCATTGGCGTGAACCAGTCGAGCGGTACCGTTTCGGTTGTGGCTCCGGACGACGTCTACAAAGGCGACCAGACTGTCACTACCGGCATTAAAGAAGTCGCCGGTGGCGAGCACTTCGAGAACCTGGTTCCGGGGACTGACAAGGTCACCACGACTGTTACTGATACCCCAGGTACCGATAACACCACGACAGTGACCCTGACGGCGCCGTCGGAAGTGAGTGAAGGTGGAAAAATCACCTACACCGCCACCTTGAGCAACAAGGCTGACACTGACGTCACCTTGACCCTCGATAACAAACAAACCATCACCATCAAGGCCGGTGAAACCGTCGGCACCGTGACAGTGGATGCTCCAGGCGATGACGTGTTCATCGATAAGAGCACCCAAACAGTCCAGATCACCGGCACTGACGGTGGCAACTTCGAGAAACTCGTGGTTGCAGGCGATGGCGCTACTACCACCATCAACGACACCATCGACAAGGTCGATGTGGTGCTGACCGCGACCAAAACCGTGGGTGAAGGCGGCGAGATTGTTTACACCGCTACCTTGGTGGATAAGAACGGCGCGCCGGTAACCAACATCACCAGCCCTGTGACTGTGACTCTGGATAACAACCAGGTCATCACCATCGGTGTGAACCAGTCGAGCGGGACTGTCTCGGTTGTGGCTCCAGATGACGTGTACAAAGGCGATCAAACCGTTACTACCGGCATTAAAGAAGTCGCCGGTGGCGAGCACTTTGAAAATCTGGTTCCAGGTACCGATAAAGTCACCACCGTCGTGACTGATACCCCAGGTACCGATAACACCACGACAGTGACGCTGACGGCTCCTTCGGAAGTGAGTGAGGGTGGAAAAATCACCTACACCGCCACGCTTTCTAATAAAGCGGATACCGACGTCACCCTGACCCTCGATAACAAACAAACCATCACCATCAAGGCTGGCGAAACCGTCGGTACTGTGACGGTGGACGCTCCAGGCGATGACGTGTTCATCGATAAGAGCACCCAAACAGTCCAGATCACCGGCACTGACGGCGGCAACTTCGAGAAACTCGTGGTTGCAGGCGATGGCGCGACTACCACCATCAACGACACCATCGACAAGGTCGATGTGGTGCTGACCGCGACCAAAACCGTGGGTGAAGGCGGCGAGATTGTTTACACCGCTACCTTGGTGGATAAGAACGGCGCGCCGGTGACTAACATCACCAGCCCTGTGACTGTGACTCTGGATAACAACCAGGTCATCACCATTGGTGTGAACCAGTCGAGCGGTACCGTTTCGGTTGTGGCTCCAGATGACGTGTACAAAGGTGATCAAACCGTTACTACCGGCATTAAAGAAGTCGCCGGTGGCGAGCACTTTGAAAATCTGGTTCCAGGTACCGATAAAGTCACCACCGTCGTGACCGACACACCGGGCACTGATAACACCACGACCGTCACCCTGACCGCGCCTAGCGCCGTCAACGAAGGCGGCAAGATCACCTACACCGCCACCTTGAGCAACAAGGCTGACACTGACGTCACCTTGACCCTCGATAACAAACAAACCATCACCATCAAGGCCGGCGAAACTGTCGGCACCGTGACAGTGGATGCCCCAGGCGATGACGTGTTCATCGACAAGAGCACCCAGACCGTCCAGATCACCGGCACCGACGGTGGCAACTTCGAGAAACTCGTGGTTGCAGGCGATGGCGCGACTACCACCATCAACGACACCATCGACAAGGTCGATGTGGTGCTGACTGCGACCAAAACCGTGGGTGAAGGCGGCGAGATTGTTTACACCGCTACCTTGGTGGATAAGAACGGCGCGCCGGTGACTAACATCACCAGCCCTGTGACTGTGACTCTGGATAACAACCAGGTCATCACCATTGGTGTGAACCAGTCGAGCGGTACCGTTTCGGTTGTGGCTCCAGATGACGTGTACAAAGGTGATCAAACCGTTACTACCGGCATTAAAGAAGTCGCCGGTGGCGAGCACTTTGAAAATCTGGTCCCGGGGACTGACAAGGTCACCACGACTGTTACTGATACCCCAGGTACCGATAACACCACGACAGTGACGCTGACTGCTCCGTCGGAAGTGAGTGAAGGCGGCAAGATCACTTACACCGCCACGCTTTCTAATAAAGCGGATACCGACGTCACCCTGACGCTCGATAACAAACAAACCATCACCATCAAGGCTGGCGAAACCGTCGGTACTGTGACGGTGGACGCTCCAGGCGATGACGTGTTCATCGATAAGAGCACCCAGACCGTCCAGATCACCGGCACCGACGGTGGCAACTTCGAGAAGCTTGTCGTTGCAGGCAACGGCGCGACTACCACCATCAACGACACCATCGACAAGGTCGATGTGGTGCTGACCGCGACCAAAACCGTGGGTGAAGGCGGCGAGATCGTCTACACCGCGACCTTGGTAGATAAGAACGGCGCGCCGGTAACCAACATCACCAGCCCTGTGACTGTGACTCTGGATAACAACCAGGTCATCACCATTGGCGTGAACCAGTCGAGCGGTACTGTTTCGGTTGTAGCTCCAGATGACGTGTACAAAGGCGATCAAACCGTTACTACCGGCATTAAAGAAGTCGCCGGTGGCGAGCACTTTGAAAATCTGGTTCCAGGTACCGATAAAGTCACCACCGTCGTGACTGATACCCCAGGTACCGATAACACCACGACAGTGACGCTGACGGCTCCTTCGGAAGTGAGTGAGGGTGGAAAAATCACCTACACCGCCACGCTTTCTAATAAAGCGGATACCGACGTCACCCTGACGCTCGATAACAAGCAAACCATCACCATCAAAGCCGGTGAAACTGTCGGTACTGTGACGGTGGACGCTCCAGGCGATGACGTGTTCATCGACAAGAGCACCCAGACCGTCCAGATCACCGGCACTGACGGCGGCAACTTCGAGAAACTCGTGGTTGCAGGCGATGGCGCTACTACCACCATCAACGACACCATCGACAAGGTCGATGTGGTTCTGACCGCAACCAAAACCGTGGGTGAAGGCGGCGAGATCGTCTACACCGCGACCTTGGTGGATAAGAACGGCGCGCCGGTGACTAACATCACCAGCCCTGTGACTGTGACTCTGGATAACAACCAGGTCATCACCATTGGCGTGAACCAGTCGAGCGGGACTGTTTCGGTTGTGGCTCCGGACGACGTCTACAAAGGCGATCAAACCGTTACTACCGGCATTAAAGAAGTCGCCGGTGGCGAGCACTTTGAAAATCTGGTTCCAGGTACCGATAAAGTCACCACCGTCGTGACCGACACACCGGGCACCGATAACACTACAACTGTGACCCTGACAGCTCCGTCGGAAGTGAGTGAGGGTGGAAAAATCACCTACACCGCTACGCTTTCTAATAAAGCGGATACCGACGTCACCCTGACACTCGATAACAAACAAACCATCACCATCAAGGCCGGCGAAACCGTCGGTACTGTGACAGTGGATGCCCCAGGCGATGACGTGTTCATCGACAAGAGCACCCAGACCGTCCAGATCACCGGGACTGACGGTGGCAACTTCGAGAAACTCGTGGTTGCGGGCGATGGCGCGACTACCACCATCAACGACACTATCGACAAGGTCGATGTGGTGCTGACCGCGACCAAAACCGTGGGTGAAGGCGGCCAGATCGTCTACACCGCCACCCTTGTGGATAAAAACGGCGCCCCCGTCACTAACACCACTGGTCCGCTGACAATCACCCTGGATAACAACCAGGTCATCACCATCGGTGTGGACAAGTCGAGCGGTACTGTCTCGGTTGTGGCTCCGGACGACGTGTACAAAGGCGACCAAACCGTTACTACCGGCATTAAAGAAGTCGCCGGTGGCGCGCACTTCGAGAACCTGGTTCCGGGCACTGATAAAGTCACCACCGTCGTGACGGATACACCGGGCACCGATAACACTACAACTGTGACCCTGACTGCTCCTTCGGAAGTGAGTGAAGGTGGAAAAATCACCTACACCGCCACGCTTTCTAATAAAGCGGATACCGACGTCACCCTGACCCTCGACAACAAACAAACCATCACCATCAAGGCCGGCGAAACTGTCGGCACCGTGACAGTGGATGCCCCAGGCGATGACGTGTTCATCGACAAGAGCACCCAAACCGTCCAGATCACCGGGACTGACGGTGGCAACTTC
The DNA here is from genome assembly GCF_012985535.1 of Pseudomonas sp. WS 5021. NCBI lineage: Bacteria > Pseudomonadati > Pseudomonadota > Gammaproteobacteria > Pseudomonadales > Pseudomonadaceae > Pseudomonas > Pseudomonas sp. WS 5021. The sequence goes on from NZ_JAAQWP010000006.1 coordinate 466,428, forward strand.
GAGAAGCTCGTGGTTGCGGGCGATGGCGCGACTACCACCATCAACGACACCATCGACAAGGTCGATGTGGTGCTGACCGCGACCAAAACCGTGGGTGAAGGCGGCCAGATCGTCTACACCGCCACCCTTGTGGATAAAAACGGCGCACCCGTCACTAACACCACTGGTCCGCTGACCATCACCCTGGATAACAACCAGGTCATCACCATCGGTGTGGACAAGTCGAGCGGTACTGTCTCGGTTGTGGCTCCGGACGACGTCTACAAAGGCGACCAGACTGTCACTACCGGCATTAAAGAAGTCACCGGTGGCGCGCACTTCGAGAACCTGGTTCCAGGTACCGATAAAGTCACCACCGTCGTGACGGATACACCGGGCACCGATAACACTACAACTGTGACCCTGACTGCTCCTTCGGAAGTGAGTGAAGGTGGAAAAATCACCTACACCGCCACCTTGAGCAACAAGGCTGACACTGACGTCACCTTGACCCTCGACAACAAACAAACCATCACCATCAAGGCCGGTGAAACCGTCGGCACCGTGACAGTGGACGCTCCAGGCGATGACGTGTTTATCGACAAGAGCACCCAGACCGTCCAGATCACCGGGACTGATGGTGGCAACTTCGAGAAACTCGTGGTTGCAGGCGATGGCGCTACTACCACCATCAACGACACTATCGACAAGGTCGATGTGGTGCTGACTGCAACCAAAACTGTGGGCGAAGGCGGCCAGATCGTCTACACCGCCACCCTTGTGGATAAAAACGGCGCCCCCGTCACTAACACCACTGGTCCGCTGACCATCACCCTGGATAACAACCAGGTCATCACCATCGGTGTGGACAAGTCGAGCGGGACTGTTTCGGTTGTAGCGCCGGACGACGTGTACAAAGGTGATCAAACCGTTACTACCGGCATTAAAGAAGTCGCCGGTGGCGATCATTTTGAAAATCTGGTTCCGGGCACTGACAAGGTCACCACGACTGTCACTGATACCCCAGGTACCGATAACACCACGACTGTGACGCTGACTGCTCCGTCGGAAGTGAGTGAGGGTGGCAAGATCACCTACACCGCCACGCTTTCTAATAAAGCAGATACCGACGTCACCCTGACGCTCGATAACAAGCAAACCATCACCATCAAGGCTGGCGAAACCGTCGGCACCGTGACGGTGGATGCTCCAGGCGATGACGTGTTCATCGACAAGAGCACCCAGACCGTCAAGATCACCGGTACCGACGGCGGCAACTTCGAAAAACTCGTGGTTGCGGGCGATGGCGCGACTACCACCATCAACGACACCATCGACAAGGTTGATGTGGTGCTGACCGCGACCAAAACCGTGGGTGAAGGCGGCCAGATCGTCTACACCGCCACCCTTGTGGATAAAAACGGCGCACCCGTCACTAACACCACTGGTCCGCTGACCATCACCCTGGATAACAACCAGGTCATCACCATCGGTGTGGACAAGTCGAGCGGTACTGTCTCGGTTGTGGCTCCGGACGACGTCTACAAAGGCGACCAGACTGTCACTACCGGCATTAAAGAAGTCACCGGTGGCGCGCACTTCGAGAACCTGGTTCCAGGTACCGATAAAGTCACCACCATCGTGACCGACACACCGGGCACCGATAACACCACCACCGTCACCCTGACCGCGCCAAGCGCCGTCAACGAAGGCGGCAAGATCACCTACACAGCTACCTTGAGCAACAAGGCTGACACTGACGTCACCCTGACCCTCGACAACAAACAAACCATCACCATCAAGGCCGGTGAAACCGTCGGCACCGTGACAGTGGATGCCCCAGGCGATGACGTGTTCATCGACAAGAGCACCCAGACCGTCCAGATCACCGGGACTGATGGTGGCAACTTCGAGAAACTCGTGGTTGCAGGCGATGGCGCGACTACCACCATCAACGACACCATCGACAAGGTCGATGTGGTGCTGACCGCGACCAAAACTGTCGGTGAAGGCGGCCAGATCGTCTACACCGCCACCCTTGTGGATAAAAACGGCGCACCCGTCACTAACACCACAGGTCCACTGACCATCACCCTGGATAACAACCAGGTCATCACCATCGGTGTGGACAAGTCGAGCGGTACCGTTTCGGTTGTAGCGCCGGACGACGTCTACAAAGGCGACCAAACCGTTACTACCGGCATTAAAGAAGTCGCCGGTGGCGAGCACTTTGAAAATCTGGTTCCAGGTACCGATAAAGTCACCACCGTCGTGACCGACACACCGGGCACTGATAACACCACGACTGTGACGCTGACTGCTCCATCGGAAGTGAGTGAGGGTGGCAAGATCACCTACACCGCCACGCTTTCTAATAAAGCGGATACCGACGTCACCCTGACGCTCGATAACAAGCAAACCATCACCATCAAGGCTGGCGAAACCGTCGGCACCGTGACAGTGGACGCTCCAGGCGATGACGTGTTCATCGATAAGAGCACCCAGACCGTCAAGATCACCGGCACTGACGGCGGCAACTTCGAAAAACTCGTGGTTGCGGGCAACGGTGCAACGACGCAGATCAACGACACCATCGACAAAGTCGATGTGATCCTGACCGCGACCAAAACTGTCGGTGAAGGCGGCCAGATCGTCTACACCGCCACCTTGGTGGATAAGAACGGTGCGCCGGTAACCAACATCACCAGCCCTGTGACTGTGACTCTGGATAACAACCAGGTCATCACCATCGGTGTGGACAAGTCGAGCGGTACCGTTTCGGTTGTAGCGCCGGACGACGTCTACAAAGGCGACCAAACCGTTACTACCGGCATCAAGGAAGTCACCGGTGGCGCGCACTTCGAAAACCTGGTTCCAAATACCGACAAGGTCACCACGACTGTCACTGATACCCCAGGCACCGATAACACCACCACCGTCACCCTGACCGCGCCAAGCGCCGTCAACGAAGGCGGCAAGATCACCTACACCGCCACCTTGAGCAACAAGGCTGACACTGACGTCACCTTGACCCTCGACAACAAGCAAACCATCACCATCAAGGCCGGCGAAACCGTCGGCACCGTGACAGTGGACGCTCCAGGCGATGACGTGTTCATCGACAAGAGCACCCAGACCGTCAAGATCACCGGTACCGACGGTGGCAACTTCGAAAAACTCGTAGTTGCAGGCGATGGCGCAACGACGCAGATCAACGACACGATCGACGATGTGAAGGTTGTGCTGACAGCCACCACCAGCGTCGCCGAGGGCGGCCAGATCGTCTACACCGCAAGTTTGGTAGACAAGAACGGCGTGGCCGTGACCAACGTGGGTTCCGACCTGGTGATCAAGCTGGACAACAACTTGATCATTACCATCGGTAATGGCAAGACCAGCAGCACTGCCAACTTCACCGCGCCGAATGATTTCTACATCGGCGCCAAGGACATTTCCGCCAAGATCACTAGTGTGGTCAGCGGTGGCGACAAGTATGAAAACCTGATCCCGGTCGGCACGCCAGTGGTTACCAAGGTAACGGACGTGACGAACGACACCGTGATCACCATCGCGGGCGATACCTCGGTTACCGAAGGCCAGACCGCTCACTACACGCTGAACCTGACCCAGCCGGCAGCCACCGAAGTCACGGTGACGCTCTCGTATAAAGGCGTGGCCCAGGACGGTTCGGACTTCAACGGCGTGTACACCGTGAAGATTCCGGCCGGCCAAAGCAGCGCGACGTTCGATATCAAGACCATCGACGACAAGCTGACCGAGCCTACGGAGAAGTTCGAGATCAGTATCTCCGGGACCTCCGGCGGCAATTTCGAGAACCTGGCTATCAGCACCACCAACGGTAAAATCGAAACGTCGATCATCGACAACGATGCACCACCGGCCATCGACCTGGACGCCAACAACTCCAGCGGCGCCACCGGTAACGACTTCAAGACCACGTTCACCGAAGGCGGCACTGGCGTGTCGATTGCTGACACCGACATCCGCATCACCGACCCGGACAGCACCCAGTTGACGGGCGCCACGGTGGTGCTGACCAATACTCAGCCGAACGATTCGTTGAGCTACACCAGCGTCCCTGGCATTACCGTGACCCCGGTCACGGACCCTGTCACCGGCAAGATCACCCTGACCCTCACCGGTACGGCGTCGCTGGCTGACTACATGTTGCAGATCAAGAACATCACGTTCAGCAACAGCAGCGAAGACCCAAGCACCACGCCACGGGCCATCACCGTGACCGTGACCGATGGCGGCAACTACTCGAACGTGGCGACTACCACGGTCAACGTAGTGGCGGTCAACGACGCACCGGTTGCCACTGGTAGTGCCGTCACCGGTACCGAAGACACGCCGCTGAAGCTGACCTGGGCCAACTTTGGGGTCACCGATGTGGATTCCCCGCAGGCCAGCCTCGGGGTGAAAATCACCGAACTGCCGGTGGCCGGCAAGCTGCAGTACCTCGCAGCGGACGGCACGACCTGGACCAACGTGACCGCCGGCCAGACCTTCACCAAGGCGCAGATCGACGGCGGCCAGTTGCGCTTCACGCCAAACGCCAACGAATCCGGAGCCGACGGCTACGGCGGCACGGGTGTGGGCAACAAGCAGGCGGACTACGCACAGTTCAAGTTCCAGCCAACCGATGGCAAGGACCTGGGCACCAGCACCACCGTGAAAGTCGACATCACCCCGGTTGCAGATGCGCCGACCTTGAGCGTTGCCGATAACAACATTGCGTCGGTCGGCCTGACCAAGCAGAGCTGGAACAGCATTGCGAACCTGGGCACCAACGGCAACGGCGCCTCGCCGACCGTGTTGAAAAACGCCATCGATAACGCCGGCACGCCAACCAGCACGACGGTTTCGACCACCGTCCTACCTACTGCAGATGTGCCTGGCGGTGCCGGCTCGAAGACCTCCGGCCTGATCTACCTGGAAGCCGGCAAGTCGTACACCTTCAGCGGCTACGGCGATGACAGCATCCTGGTCAATATCGGCGGCAAAGATGTGGCCAGCGGTACCTGGGGCTCCAACTCCGGCCAGTTCAACGGTACGTTCACCCCGACCAGCAACGGCTACTACAGCATTGATATCTACCATGCCAACCAATCAGGTCCGGGCAGCTTTGATCTCAAGCTGTCGGTCAACGGTGGCACCGCAACCAACCTGAGCAACACCACGATGCCGATCTACACCGGCATCAACGACCTGATCAGCGCCGGCGCGCAGGTATCCGACCTGCACGGCACCAACGGCCAGGGCTACTACGACGCGTACAAGCTCAATGAAGGGCTGGAAAACGGCACGGTCAAACTGACCAAGGTCACCACCGGCCTGACCGATACCGACGGTTCGGAAACCCTGAGCGTGAAGATTGGCAGCATTCCGGTGGGCGCAGTGCTCAGCGATGGTGCCGGGCATACCTTCACCGCGACCCAGGGCCATACCGAGGTGGACGTCACCGGTTGGAACCTCAACAACCTGAGCCTCAAGCCACTGCCTTACACCAGCGGCCAGTACAACTTGACCGTGACCTCGACCTCCACCGAAAGCCTCGGCGGCTCGGCCCAAACCGTGGCTAATCTGCCGGTCAAGGTGTACCCGGCAACCTACAGCGGGAGCACGGCGACTTCGGGCGATGACAACGTCAGCGGTACCAGTGGCAACGACATCATTGTGGCGGACGTTTCGGGCCTGAACGTGGTCCAGGGCAAGAACTACAACATCGCGTTCATGATCGATACGTCGGGCAGTATGGGCGACGACTCGGTGGCGGCGGCGAAAGCCTCGCTGACCACCGTGTTCAACTCACTGAAAAACAGTATCGGCTCCAGCACCTCTGGCACCGTGAACATCTTCCTTGCCGACTTCGATTCCCAAGTCAACCAGACCGTTACGGTCAACCTGAAAGACCCAGGCGCCCTGGCTGCCCTGCAGAAAGTCCTGGACTCGATGGTGTCTGAAGGCGGGACCAACTACGAAGACGTGTTCAAGGCCGCATCCAACTTCTTCAACAGTGCCAAGGCGACCAGTAATACTGGCGCAATCAACACAACGTACTTCATCACCGATGGCCAGCCGACGTTTTACCAACGCAGCGAGCAGGGCAACCCGACCTTGTACGGCAACGTCAAGCTGGATGATGTCGTCAACATGAACAACTACACCTTAGGCACCGCCACCAGGATCACTATCGACTCGACTCACCTGATTGATATTGATGCTGTCGGGAAAATGACGCTCTGGATCAACAACGGGGGCTGGTCGCAGTACAACCCGGGAGTCATCCACGCCCAAGGGGATGGCACTTTTGAGCTGTCGGTGCGCGACGGTTATGGCAACTATACCGACACCGCCACCACCACCAACTCCAATAGCGCATTTGCACTGCTCAAGGGCCTGTCCACCGGCGGTGTCGAAGCCATCGGCCTCAACAGTGGCGTCAGCCTGGATCAGTTGAAACCGTACGACAGCGATAACAAGCCACAAGCCAACATCGATCCCAAGGATCTGGCCAACGCCATCCTCGGTAGCAGCGAAGCCACCCTGCCGGGTGCCGACCGTGTCGATGGGGGTGACGGCAACGACATCCTGTTTGGCGACCTGGTGAGCTTCCCGGGCATTACCGGCGAGGGCTACAACGCTATCCAGTCCTACGTGGCAGGGAAAAACGGCGTGGCGGTTGCTGCCGTCACCGGCCAGGATGTGCACAAGTACATCACCGAGCACTACAACGAGTTCAACACCTCGGGTGCCAAGGACGGTAATGACACCCTGCTGGGTGGCTCGGGTGATGACATCCTGTTCGGCCAGGGCGGCAACGACTACCTGGACGGGGGCAAGGGCAACGACATCCTGCTGGGCGGCACGGGTAACGACACGCTGATCGGCGGCCAGGGCAATGACATCCTGATCGGCGGTACCGGTGCCGATACCTTCGTCTGGAGATCCGGTGACGTCGGCAACGACGTGATCAAGGACTTCAAGGCCTCGGAAGGCGACCGTATCGACCTGCGCGACCTGCTCAAGGGTGAAACCGACAGCACCATCGACAACTTCCTGAAGTTGACCACGGTGGATAACGTGACCACGCTGCAGATCAGTTCCGAAGGCAAGCTCAACGCTGCCGGCGGCCTGGCCAACGCGGATGTGACGATCAAGCTGGAAGGTAACAACTGGTCCGGGCAGACGATCAATTCGTTGATCAGTGGTGCTGACCCGACCATCAAGGTCGATCACACCTAATGAACCAATGACCCGGCCGCCTCTTGAGGCGGCCGATTCATTTGCGGCCACCGTTCGCTGGCATGGGGCAACGATTGCACGGCATACTCACGCCCAATCGCGCTCCGTTGGCCTATGCTGCTGACAGGCTGTCGTCAGTTCTCCTCATGAGGGATGTTCAATGTTCTACGTGCAACGTGATGCACAGGGTGAGCTGATTCGCGCCGAAGCGGTTGCCTTCGCCGAATCGACCGGCACCCTGCCCGCGGATCATCATGAGATCCAGGCCTGGTTTGCCAATGAAGAAGCGGAGCTGAGCCTCAAGCAGCTCAAGCACAGTGACTCGGAGATGATCCGGGTGCTGGAAGACTTGATTCAGGTGCTGATCCAAAAAGGCGTGATCAACCTCACGGACCTGCCGGTGGCTGCCCAAGCCAAGCTCAAGGACCGTAGCAACGCACGGGAATCACTGGGTGGCCTGAGCCACCTGATCAATGATGATGAGACCGGCCTGATCTGAGGCCGGCCACGGCCTCAGCGCCAGGGCGCCGGCTCGCCAAACAGCTGGCCCTGCACGCCAAAAATCCCCATCTCGCGAATCACCTGCAACTCACCTTCGGTTTCGACCCGCTCGGCAATCAGCGGCAAGTCGATGCTGTGGGCTGCGCGCTGGATGGCTTCGATAAACAGGCGCTTGTCGCTTTCCTGGTCGATGTCGCGGATGTAGCTGCCATCGATCTTCAGGTAGGCCAGGCCCAGGCGCGCCAGGTTGCCGATCATGCTGAAGCGCCCGCCAAAGCGTTGCAGGCTGAGGGAAAAATTCAGCTCCCGCAGGCGCTGGGTCAACTGCTCCAGCACGGCCTGTTCGGGCAGTTGCTCTTCACCGATTTCCAGGGTCAGGCGCGGGCCCAGGTTGGCATGTTGGCGCAATAGGTCGAACACGCGGTTCAGCGCTTGCGGGTCGGCCAGCGTGGCCGCAGACAGGTTCAGGGCCAACGACTGCTCATGGCTGGCCATCTGTTTGAGCACCAGTTCCAGCATCACCCGGTCCAGGCGCGCCGACCAGCCAAAGCGCTCAAGCCAAGGCAGGAAGCGCCCGGCAGGGATGGTATGACCCTGGTCGTCGACCAGCCGCGAGAGGACTTTGTAATGCAGGATCAGTTGCGGATCCTGAGTGGCCACTACCGGCTGGAAGTACAGCTCGAAGCGTTGTTGGGTCAGCGCCTGGTCCAGCAGGGTGTGCCAGGCATGGTGATCGTCGCCGACGCTGGCGGCCGCGCTGTGGTCCAGGCACACCCAGCTGACATCCCCCAGGGTCTCGGCCTGGGCCAGCGCCTGGTCGGCCAGGGTCAGCAGGGCTTGCGGCGAATCACCGTGATTGAAAGGCGCCAGGCCAATACAAGCGACCGGCGACACATCACTGGCGCCGGTGGCTTGCAGGCTTTGCAAGGTGCTTTCCAGGTTCTGCGCCAGCTGCAACGCCTCTTCACGCATCAGCCCCGGCGCCAGCACGGCGAATTCGCCACCGCGGATTCGGGTGACCAGGTTGTGGGTTTCCGGGTACGGCTCGCACTGGCGCAGCAGTTGCTCGCCAACCGCCTGCAGCAGTTGGTCGGTACGCTGGCCGCCGAGGCGCTGGTTGAGGCCGGCCAGGTCCTTGACCCGCAGCACCAGCAAGTAGCCTGAACTGGTCTCTTCGGGGTTGCTGACCCGCGCGTTGAGTTGCATCTCGAAATAGCGACGGTTGGCCAGGCCTGTGAGGTTGTCCTGATAGGACTCCACCCGCAGCTTTTCGCTGCGCTCGGCCTGTTCCTGGAATAGCGCCTTGAGCTTTTCCACCATCTGGTTCATCGCCTGCACCACGCGGCGCAGTTCCGGGGTGCGCGGCAGATCCGGCAGGCTCAGGAACTCGCGGCGGGCAATGGCGTGGGACTGCTTGACCATGTAGTCCAAAGGCTTGAGCTGGCGGCGCAGCAACAACGCGCCCAGCACCGCACTGACGGCGCCGCACAACAGCAGCCAGCCGAGGCTGCCCAGGGCGCTCTGCCACAGCTTGGCCAGGGCGAACATCGGATGGCTGACCACCTCGACCCGCGCCGCCTGCTCCCAGCCACGGCTGACCAGGGCGTCGCCACCGGCCGGCTCCAGGCCGATCATCTTGACGAACCAGTTGGGCACGCCGTTATTGTCGGGGATGCCGCTGCGCTCGACGATGACCTGGTCATTGGTCACGTCGATCACGCGGATGCTGGCGTAATAACCGCTGTCGAAGATCGAGCTGACCAGCAGCTCGACCATCGCCGGGTCGTCGATATTGGGCGTCAGGGACAGCGCCAGGGCGGTCGCCGCATCCTGCGCGTGGGAGCGCAACTGGTTCACGTATTGGGTACGCGAGCTTTCCAGGCTGACCATGAAGCTGCCGCTGAAAGCGACCACCAGGAACAGACAGATAGCGATCAACAGCTGTTTGAACAGTGACATCTGAACAGTTACTCCTAGTTGGCCGGCTCGGCTGGGAAGCCTTCCGCACGCATTTTTTTCAACACATCCTGCCAGCGCGACAGGCGCTTGGTGTCGCCGACCTTTTTGTTGCCCTTGGCGCCCGGCAGGTACAAACCTTCGGCGTTGAAGGAGTAGACCGGCAGCAAGTCGGTCCGTTGGCTGGCAGGCTGGATTTCGTCGATCAGGCTGTCGAGCACCAGCGGCATGGCCTCTGGCGTCGAATAATAGGTCAAGACCATATGGGCGCGATTCTGCCGCAATGCCTTGACGTAGGTAATGCGCAATTTGTCGCTGGAGACACCCAGGTGCCGTAGGCTGAAATATTTGGCGATGGCATAGTCTTCACAGTCGCCGGCGCCCTTCCACAGGGCTTCGATGGGCGTTTCCCAGTAATCGACCTGGTTCCACAGGTCGATGTCTTCGACATAGAGCACCCGTTTGTTGAAGAACAGGTTGACCACCTTGAGCTGCTCCAGCTCGCTGCCTTGTTTTTGCGTGGCCAGCAGCCGCTGCCAGTCATCGATACGCTGCTGGCCCGCGCCCAGTGGCCCATAGAGCGTGGTGGCACGCCGGCTGATCTGGGAGAAATCCCAATCGGCATGCAGCCCGCCAGGCAACAAGCCAGCCAGCAGCAGCACTGAAAACAACCAGCACAGGATCCGCGAGGGAGTAAAACGTACCGCCAATGGCTTCAGTCCGTAGAAAGAGACGGAGAATCAATCGATGGTGAAGGGTCGGTCGGCAAAAGACAATGGCACGGTGCAATCACTGAGCTTAAGCAATCGCGCCTTGTAAGACGCCAGCAAGCCATAATGTGCGATGAAAAACCGCGCTGTTGAGTCGCTTACAAAGGGAAACCTTGCCTGTTTGACAAGCCTGCATGCAATCTCTAGTGTTCTTTGGATCCAATTAGCCAAAACCCATTCCAACAAGAAAGGAGGATAGCGTAGTCGTGACGCACAAGCCGAACCCTTTGAGCAGCATCAAGATCAGTGGGCCCATTCCCGCTCACCTCGCCCGCTCCGTTATTGAAGAAACATTGCGCAACGCCATACTGGATGGCCGCCTGCCTTGCGGCACCGCCATGCGCCAGCAAGAGCTGGCCAGCCTGTTCGGAGTCAGCCGTATGCCGGTGCGCGAGGCCCTGCGCCAGCTGGAAGCCCAGTCGCTGCTGCATGTTGTCACCCATAAAGGCGCCGTGGTCGCCCCGCTGATTGAAGATAACTCGGCGGAAACCTACGCCCTGCGAATTCTCCTGGAGTCGGAGGCGCTGCGCTTGTCGATCCCATTGCTGGGCACAAGTGATATCGAGCAGGCGGGTGCCTTGATCGACACCCTTGAGCACGAAACCGACTACAACGAAATCGGCCGGCTCAACCGCCTGTTTCACATGGCATTGTATGGCAAGGCTCCCAACCAGCGGTTGTTGAGCCTGGTAGAGCACGGGCTGAATGAGGAGGAGCGGTTCCTGCGTTTCAACCTCGAAGCCATGGGGCTGGGCGAAACTTCCCAAGAGGACCATCGCGAGTTGCTCACCCTGGTCGCGCAGAAAAAGGTCGAGGAAAGTGTACTGACCCTGCGCAATCACCTCATGCGCGGGATGGAAGTGATCACTCACTACCTGAACGGCCTCGAGCAGGAGAACGACAAAGGGGCGCGTTGATTTCTCCCGGCTTTAGCCGCTACGTGCGCGACCTGGATTGCCAGGCGCCGCACACGTCCAAAGCCGGCCTCTGCTGCCGTCACCCCTTGGCCGCTCCGGCAACCGACTCGACATTGACCGTCAGGAAACATCCAGCATTGCAAATGCAAAAGCGGATTTAAGCCTGGTCATTAAGTCCAATAATTTAAAACCTGCAAACAAGAAGGAAAGTTCTCACATCGAACAGTAAGCTCGACTACGAAACATTCCTTCCTGCAAAAAAACCTTATACAACTCTTAAAGTATTTGAATACTTAACCAAGTGATTATCCTTTAATTGGTCTTGGCACTTCAGTCGAAAGCGTAGGCACAGGCTTAGGCACGACTGTGGACGACAAACTATCCAATAAGTCTAAGTTGCTTTGTCACTACTTGTTGCTTGCCGGATAACCAAGCCAGCCGTGTCATTCCCATGACTGCGCGACGCAACACTTACCTGTAATGCACACTTGGTTCTAAACAACCTTTTTATTTGAGTCGGCATAACGACTTATAGGCATTAACCATGTTTCAACTCCAAGAACTACTCAGACAAAAAAAACTGCAACTACATGAACATCCGATTTTCCTGGAAATCAACTCTTTCCCGCAGTTACAGCACTTTATGCAGAACCATATTTTCGCCGTCTGGGACTTCATGACCCTGACCAAACGCCTGCAACAGGACCTGACCTGCGTGCGCCTGCCCTGGCTCCCGCCGGCGGACCCGCAGGCCGCGCGGCTGATCAACGAAATTGTCCTCGACGAGGAATCGGACCTGCGCCTGGGCGACGGGCATAGCAGTCACTTCGAACTGTACCTGGAGGCAATGCGCGAGGTAGGGGCCTGCACCACCACCATCGAACGCTTCATCGCGTTGCAGCGAGAGGGTGCAAGCCTCGACAGTGCCTTGGCGCAGATCACGCTTGATCCTGCGGTAGAGCGCTTTGTGCGGCACACCCTGGACGTCGCCCTGAACGCCCCGACCCACTGTGTAGCCGCGACCTTCCTGCATGGCCGGGAAAGCGTCATCCCGGCGATGTTCAAGCGCATCCTGCAGGGCAGCGACGTCGCCCACCGGCAGGCCCCCAGCTTGTGCTACTACCTCCAGCGCCACATCGAGCTGGACGCTGAGGGCCATGAGCCGGCCGCAGAGCGCCTGCTCCGACGCCTGACACTGGCGGACCCGGTGCTCGAACAACAGGCCTGGAACGCCGCCCTCAGCGCCGTAGAGAGCCGCATTGCCTTGTGGGACGGCCTGCGCCAGCACGCAGGCCGCCAGGAGGTGAGCCTGTGAACGCCCTCGACTATCGCTCGTTCGCGGCCGACTGGGAGCATCAGGCGACTATCCGCACTCGCCCGCGACGCCTGCTGGAAGATGACGACAAGTTGATCTACCCCCTGTGTCGCCAACCGCTGGTACTCAGTGCGGGTTTTCTCGAGCACTGCCCGCAGTGGCGCGATTTTGTGCTGGTGCAGACGCTCTACAAATTCCTCAACGACGTGGTGATCTTTGAGACCGAGATCGTCGATAGAACCGCACGGAGCATCGCCAAGAATCGTTTTTCAATCCCCTTCCCTACCGCGTGCCGCTACGACGCCATGACCGTGGTGGTCGATGAGGATTATCACGCCCTCGTTGCCCTGGACTTCATGCAGCAAACGCAGGAAAAGACAGGTATTGCGCCGCTGCCGCTACCGGCCGCCATCGAGTTGAGCCGTGCCATCCCCATCGCTCAGGCCCAGGCACCGGCGCATCTGCATGATGCGGTGGAGCTGGTGTGCGTGGCGATTGCCGAGAACACGGTCACCCATGACGTGGCGGCGTTTGCCAAGGATGACAGCGTCAAGCAGTCGGTCCGGGGCCTGATGGCCGACCACCTGGCTGACGAGGGCCGCCACGCCAGCTTCTGGACCTGCCTGGTAAGGCTCTACTGGCAAACGGCAAGCGAAGAGGATCGCGACGGCATCGCCCGAACCCTGCCGGTGTTCCTGCAACACTATTTGACCAATGACCTGCAAAGGGACTTCGACCGACTGTTGATCGAACATCTGGATGTGCCGGCGCGCACTCGCCAGGCGCTGCGGGTCGAGGTACAGACCCCGGCCTTTCCCATCACCCGCCAGCACCCGCTGATCGGCAACATCATGGGGTTCCTGCGCCGCAGCGGGTTGCTGCAAACCTCGTGTGTCGCCCATGCGTTGAGTGCCTACCTGCCGGCAGCCGGGGGCCAGTCATGAGACGCCTTGGGATTAGCCTGGTCGGTAGCAGTGCGGCCTTGTATGAGCTGGGGCAGGCACTGCAACCCTATGGGCATGACCTTGCCGCGCAGGCGCCGGCAATCGACTTGCTGATTGAAGATGGCACCCAGCCCCTCGCCCAGGAACTGGCCGGCGTGACCATGATGAGCCTGCGCCTGTGCATCGGCCCGATGAGTGAGTGTGGCCTGCCAGCCCTGCAAATACGCTGCTATGACCGCACACGCCAGCTGCTGGCCGCGCTGGACCTGACACCGCCAGCCTGTGGCAACGGCCAACGACTGCGACGCCAGGCAGTGACGCGCCTGGTCGAGTGGGTCGCGCTGCAGGTCAGCGGCTTTTCGCGCAACCCCGGGCACTTCACACAACGTGCTAGCGCCGCCACGTTTGCCGAGCAGAGCCTGCAAGGCCTGGAAGGACTGGCCTACCTGCATCGCCTCAACCGGACCGCTGACCCGGTGCTCCTGCAAAAAGCCCGGACGCCGCTGATCAAACAGTTGGAGCAGAGCTTGCGGGTCTTCGCCGATCGGCCGGCCCTGGAGATTGCCGGGCTTAGCCTGAGCTATCGACAGCTGTTGCGACACAGCCTGGCCATCCGGCAGGTTCTACAACCCTTGCTCGGGCCGGGGCCGGCGCCCGTGGTCGGGATCTGCCTGGGCAAGTCGATCGAGTTGTACGCCAGCATTCTGGCGACCCTGGGTTGCGGCGCGGTGTATCTGCCGCTCGAGCCGGGCCACCCGCTGCCGCGCCAACGAGCCATGCTGGAAAACGCCGGGGCCGTGGTGTTGCTCGATGATGGCCAACATCCCTTGCGCAAGCATTTCATGGCGGTGGACGTCAGCCGCATGGACAGCCAGCACGTGGACGACAATTGCCCCTTGGCGCTCACCTCGCCCACGGCTGATAGCGCCAGCATGGTGCTTTACACCTCGGGCACTACCGGCCAGCCCAAGGGGGTGTTGCTCAGCCAGCAAAACCTGGCGCATTTTTCGGCGTGGTACAGCCAGCATGTCGAACTCAGCGAGCACAGCCGTGTACTGCAATTTTCGTCCGTGAGTTTCGACTCTTCGCTGGTCGATCTCTTTCCAGCCCTGAACCAGGGCGCGACCCTGATTGTTCCCAGTGAAGAACAGCGTCGTGACCCACTCCAGTTGGTTGAACTGATCCAGCAACAGCGCGTCACCCATGCCTTCCTGCCGCCGGCGCTGTTGAGCCTGCTGCCAATGGACCGACCGTTGGGCCTGCAACACCTGCTGACCGGCGGTGATATCTGTGAGCCCCATGTCATCCGGCAGATGGCCGGGCAATGCGCCTTGCACAACCTCTATGGCCCGACGGAAGCCACAGTACTGGTCAGCAGCCGTCGGATGCAGGCTGACGACAGCAACCTCAACCTCGGAATACCCATCGCCAACAGCCAGGTGCTGATCCTCGACGAGCAGCGCCAGCCGGTCGAGGACCAGGTAGTTGGCGAGGTGTATATCGTCGGCCCCGGGGTGAGCCTTGGGTATCTGAACCAGCCACGCCAGACCGCCGAGCACTTTGTGCGCCTTGGGCTGCCTGACGGCCAGGCCTTGCACGCGTACCGCACGGGCGACATGGCGAAATGGACGGCCGAGGGTATCGCGCTGGTCGGGCGCCAGGACCAGCAGGTGAAGATCCGTGGTTTTCGGGTCGAGCCCCAAGAGATCGAGCAGTGCTTGCGCGCCAGCCAGCTGTTTCGCCAGGTCGCGGTGGTGATTGACCGTGATCGACGGGTCCTGGCGTTTGTGGCACAGCCTGATCCCAATGGTTCGGGCGCAGCCCTGGCCGCGCTCAAGCAACATGCCAGGCAAATGCTGCCGGACTATATGCAGCCGACCGTGTGCACAGAGCTGACGAGCCTGCCCTCTGGCAGCAATGGCAAGGTTGACCGCCAGGCCTTGCTGGCGCTGACGGTTCAAGCCGTCTCGGAAAACCCTCAACGCCACCCCCAAACACCGCTGGAAGGGCAATTGCTGGGCCTGTGGAGTGAACTGCTGGGGTTGCCGGTCGACGAGATGTCGACTGACGACAGCTTTTTCCATCTCGGCGGTCACTCCATTCTGCTTTCAACCATGCTCCTGCGGATTCGCGAGTTGTACGGGCGCAGCCTGCCCCTCAACCGGTTTATCGAAGCGCCAACGGTGCAGACCCTCGCCGCGTTGATGAGCGACAGCCTGCCAGGTGCTGCCCCCAGCGACCGGGCGATCAGCGACGCGCTACGCGCCCTGGACATAAGCCTGTTGCCAGGAGCGCGCGCGGGCAATCGCCACAAGGCGATCGTGACCGGCGCCAACAGCTTTTTGGGTGTGCACATCGTCGAAGCCTTGCTGATGGCCGGAGCGACAGAAGTCGCCTGCCTGGTGCGCGAAAACCCAGGGCAATCAGCCGCTACACGGTTTGCCGAGGCGTTGCGTGAATACCGCCTGGAACACCTGGACCTGAGCCGCGTGCGGGTGTACGCCACCGACCTGCGCCGACCTCGCCTGGGGCTTGAGGCCCATGTCTATGAACACCTCGCCCGCCAGTACGGGGTGCTGATACACAGCGCGGCCCACGTCAATCACGTCATGGACTACGCATCGCTGGCCAAGGACAACGTGGAACCGGTGCTTGAGTGCCTGCGACTGTGCGAAACCCACTGTAAGAAGGTGCTCAATTTTGTCTCCACATTATCCGCGTCAAGCAGCGTCGGAGCCGACGGGCAGGTGCTTGAAGCGCCTGCGGCAAGCACCCCGCCGCTCTACATCAAGAACGGCTACAACCTTTCCAAATGGGTGGCTGAACGCCTCTTGGGGCGCGCTGCGGGGCAAGGCGCCTGGATCAACATCTATCGCCCCGGGAACATCAGTTTCAATAGCCGCAACGGCGTCTGCCAACCACACAAAAACCGCCTGATGCTGATGCTCAAGGGCTCGCTGCAGCTGGGCCGGGTGCCACGCCTGGGCTTGAACTTCGACCTGATGCCGGTGGATTTCCTGGCGCAGTTCATTGCCTTCCACAGTGGCAACTGCGTTGCCGAGCGCAGCGTGTTCAACCTGCACAATCCGCAGCCACTGCGGTGGGAAACCTACGTGGAGTCGTTCCGCCAGGCAGGTCATGCGTTCGAATTGGTAAGCGTGGCGGATTGGCAACACCAGCTAGGTGAAGTGGGTCGCGAGAATGCCCTGTTTGGCGTGCTCGGGTTTTACCTCAATGGGCTGGGAGAAGACATTGGCGATATCTCGATGATTCGCCACGAGAACGCACGCTATGGCGTCGAGCAGATGGGCATGCAATACCCCGAAAAAGCACCCGCGCTGTTACGCAGAGGGTGCCAGTACCTCAATGCCATCGGCTTTCTGTGACACCGCCACCAGGGAAAAAATTATGAGACAGCTGCAACCCGATACGTTGATCCAAAACCCCGTGGGCAGGCCTGTGGTGTCATCTGTGGCGATTGCCTGCAGCGCCGTCAACCTGTGGGGGGTCGTGGGTCGCTTCGCAGGCTTTGACGCGTTCATCCCTGCCCTGGCAAGTATCACGATGATCGGCAGCGGTGTGGGATCGCTGCGCAAGAAATGCTTCCACGACGGCAATGTGGTCGTGGAACAGCTCAATAGCCACGATGCGCAGGCGATGCACATGACCTGGACGACGATCTATAACACCTTGGGCGTGGCCCGGCTGTGGGCCGCAATGAGCGTTGAGTCGCAGGGGGAGAACCAGGCGCGGGCGACCTGGACCATCATCGCCGAACCCGTTGATGCCAGCGACAAAGAGGGATTTGAACAATTCATCCAGGCCTTCGCCGACAGTGCACTGGATAACGTGCGCCAACTGCTTGGCTGAAAAAAATGGCGCAGTGCATTGCTGCACTGCGCCACATTGACTGGCAGGGTGATCAGATCTTGAAACTGTCGACCAGTTGCTTCAGGCGATTGGCTTGTTGTGACAGCGCGTCACAGTCTTTCAAGGTCTCGTTGAGGTTGGCCACACCTTGTTGGTTCAGCAGGTTGATCTGGTTGATATCAACATTGAGCGTCTCCACCACAGCGGTCTGCTCCTCGGTGGCAGCGGCCACCGACTGGTTCATGCCGTCGATCTCGACGATACGCTGGGTCACGCTGATCAAGCGTTCACCGGCCTGGTTGGCAACCTCGACGCTTTCTTCGCTGGACACCTGGCTGGCATTCATCGTGGTCACGGCTTCGCGTGAGCCGATCTGCAACGAGGTGATCATCTTGTGGATCTCCTCTGCCGACTCCTGGGTACGGTGGGCCAGGTTGCGCACTTCGTCAGCCACCACGGCAAAACCACGGCCGGCTTCACCAGCACGGGCGGCTTCAATAGCGGCGTTGAGGGCCAGCAGGTTGGTTTGCTGGGAGATGCCTTTGATCACATCGAGGATATGGCCAATGTTGTCGGTACTGGCATTCAAGGTTTCGATCTGCGTGCAGGACAGGCTGATCTTCTGCGACAACTCGGACATCGCCAGGATGGTTTTCTCTACGACCTGGCGACCGTCATCGGCTTGCTCGCTGGCGCCACTGGCGTGTTGCGAGGCGTCAGCGGCGTTACGGGCGATTTCCTGGGTGGCGGCACCCAGTTCGTTAATGGCCGCGGCAACGCTGTTGGTACGGGCGCTCTGCTCGTCAGAACCGATGATCGAAGCGTTGGACGATGCCATCACGCGCTGGGAAAGATCGTGTACATGCCTGGTCGCCGAGGACACTTCGCTGATCGAGGCATGGATACGCTCGACAAACTGGTTGAACGCACCACCCAGCTCACCGAATTCATCTTTGCTTTCCACGACCAGGCGGCGGGTCAGGTCGCCCTCGCCCTGGGCAATGTCTTGCATGGCGCGACCCATGGTGGTCAGCGGGCGCATCAGCACCTGGATCAACAGGCTCAGCAATACGGCAATTGCAGTGACGGCAATGAACATTGCGATCAAGGCGGAGGTGCGGAACTTACTTAGGGGGGCGTAGGCTTTGTCTTTATCGATCGACAGCCCTATGTACCAGTCCGCACCAGGCAAGCCGCTGATCGGGGTGAAGGACAGGATGCGGTCCTGGCCATTGAGGACCACATCCTGGTTGATCTTCTCAATACGGACGGTGCTGCCCGGATAGATATCCTTGAGGTTTTTCATTACCTGTTCTTGGTCAGGACTGACAATCACCTGCCCATCGCCGCTGACCAGGAACGCGTGGCCAATCCCGCCGAAGTCCACCGAGTTGATGATCTTCACCAAGGTTTGCAGGCTCAAGTCGCCACCCACTACACCCAGCAGCTCACCATTTTTCTTGACCGGCATCGCGATGGTGACGATCAAACCACCGACGGCGGCCATATAAGGCGGGGTCAGCATGGGTTTGTCGGCAGCGACCGCTTGCTTGTACCAAGGGCGCTGACGCGGATCGTAGCCATCAGGCATTTTCGCGTCAGGACGCTGGGTGAAGACGCCGTTGGTGGAACCGACGTAGGTGAACTGGAAGTTCGAGGTGAACGCCGGTTGATCAACCAGGCCGGGGAGGTCGGCATTGCTGCCTTGGTGAGCAACGTTCTGCGCAAGGTTCTCCAGGACCAGCACCCGGCCACTGAGCCAGTTCTGCACACTGCTGGCAGTCAGGTCACCCGACTGCTGGATAGATGACTCCAGGTTTTGCCTGATGGTATTGCGCTGCAGGTAGTCGTTGTACAACGTAAACAGCGCGAAGGCCAAAACCACGACGCCTGACGCGGCCAACAGAATTTTATGACTGAACTTGAGATTCATTTCATCGACTTCTTTTTGCCAAAAGGGGGTGAGCGTGCCGAATGCAACGTTCCATGTACGGTATAGGCGGACTCTACGACCGCTCTATTTCGGTGCACGCATGGCTCATCAGGCTTTCGGCCAAGGCTGGATAAATCTTAGGAATTTGTGGGATACATCTTCTTTTTATGTAAGAAGCCGACAGGCGGTCAGAATTGGACACTTAGGTCCCCAGAACGACAAAACCCCCGTCTGCGCTAGCAGACGGGGGTTTCGGAATTCAATCTTGACGATGACCTACTCTCACATGGGGAAACCCCACACTACCATCGGCGATGCATCGTTTCACTGCTGAGTTCGGGATGGGATCAGGTGGTTCCAATGCTCTATGGTCGTCAAGAAATTCTGTGTACCAGAGCGTTGCGCTAGCAACGGTCCGGTGAAATTCATGGACTTCTACATAAACAAAACCCCTGTCTGCGTTAGCAAACAGGGGTTTTGGAATTTAATCTTGACGATGACCTACTCTCACATGGGGAAACCCCACACTACCATCGGCGATGCATCGTTTCACTGCTGAGTTCGGGATGGGATCAGGTGGTTCCAATGCTCTATGGTCGTCAAGAAATTCGGGTACTGAGTCGTGGCAAGTGCCTCGCTTCAGCAAATTGGGTATGTGATAGCTTTCGGTGTTTTGTGAGATTCGAACTTTCGGTTCATTTCGTCTTCACACACCGCAATCTGATGCTCTTTCGAGAAACAAATTGCTTGGGTGTTATATGGTCAAGCCTCACGGGCAATTAGTATT
>NZ_JAAQWP010000007.1:0-470521 GCF_012985535.1 Pseudomonas sp. WS 5021
CCGTATGCCTATCTCAAGGACGTGCTGACACGCCTGCCGACGCAACGGGCGAGTGAGGTCGGCCAACTGCTGCCGCATCAGTGGGCGCCTGCCTGAGTCGCGCAAGGTGAGTTCGGCGTACGCTTACGAACTTTTGGTATTTACATGGGAAATAGTCAAGGGTGTCGGTGCAACTTTAAATCCATGGCGGTTAATGGTGCTGTATACACGGCGGCATCGATCTCAAGTGCCTATTTGCAAAGGATCCGGTGCTTGACCTGTGTCTTACACACAGGTGTAAAACGTATCAATGAGTGGCGAGTTAATCCTAGGTTTGACGCTATAGATTGATTTGGATCAAATGCAGTTTGCCGAGATGGCCCACAGTGTTTGTATCGCAATATTCAGTGGGAAGATAACAATGCGTGTTAACGAGTTGGCCAAAAAGCTCGGAGTTAGCGACGACACTATTCGCTACTACACCCGCGCTGGTTTTGTAACACCCGGCAAAGACCAATCAAATGGTTATAAGTCATATCGCGAGCGCGACGAAAACCGCCTCCGGTTTATTTTAAGTGCACGGCAACTGGGGTTTTCTGTGGCCGATATTGCGCAAATACTGGCTGAGGCCGATGGAGGTAAAAGCGCCTGCCCCACGGTGCGCCACCTGATTGCCCTGCGCCTGCAGGAGACTACGCAACGGTTTGAGGATATGCAGAAACTGCGCAAGCGCATGCTCGCTGCACTCAACGAATGGGGCAGTAGGCCGGACCGGCAGCCCAGTGGCAACAGCATCTGCCATCTGATCGAAGGCTTTACGTTGTAAAGCCCGGGCTTAGCTTGCAGGCGACCCTGCGCTGTTAATTCTGACGTCAATAATAAGGACCCAACCATGAATCACAGTCCTCCGGCTTTCCACGATCACGGTCATCTGACACCTGCCGAAAATCAAGCGACTGCTATTGCGAGCAGTCAAAGCCTGATTATTGAAGGAGCGGGCTGCGCCAGTTGTGTTGGCAAAATTGAAAAGGCGCTCATGGCCGTGCCTGGCGTGCAATCGGCAGAAATGAACTTCGCCAACCGCACGGTACAGGTACAGGGCAGTGCGGCTACCGAGTTGTTGGTGAAAGCGGTGGAGCGGGCCGGCTACAACGCCAAAAATATGGCCAGTGAGTCGGAAAGCGATGTGCTCGATGAGAAAGAACAAGCTGACTTGGCCTATTACCAAAGATTGATGCGCAAAACCTGGATCGCGCTGGCACTGGGTGTGCCACTGATGATCTACAGCCTGGTGGTGGGCGAGATGACGATTACCACCACGGTCGAGCGCGTTGTCTGGCTGGTGGTGGGGCTGCTGACGCTTGCGGTGATGATTGTGTCGGGCCGTCACTTTTACGTGGGGGCATGGCAATCCTTTAAAAATCATTCGGCCAATATGGACACCCTGATTGCCTTGGGTACTGGCACGGCATGGCTCTACTCCATGGTGGTGGTGTTCGCACCAGATGCAGTGCCGCTGATGGCGCGCCATGTCTACTTCGAAGCCACCGCCATCATCATCGGTCTGATCGATCTGGGGCTGGCGCTAGAGCTGAAAGCGCGTGGCCGCACCAGTGAGGCGATCAAACGCCTGATCGGCTTGCAAGCCAAAACCGCACGAGTGATTCGCGACGGCGAAGAACTGGACATTGCAATCGAGCAGGTGTTGCTCAACGATTTGGTGCGCGTGCGCCCCGGTGAAAAAATCCCGGTGGACGGAGAGGTCCAGGAAGGCCATACCGCCGTCGATGAATCCATGTTGACTGGCGAACCGATGCCGGTGGAGAAGTCTACGGGCGACAAGCTGGCGGCCGGTACCCTGAACAAAACCGGCACCTTGGTTTTCAAAGCTACCCGCGTGGGTAAAGACACGGCGCTGGCGCAGATCATCAATATGGTCAAGCGTGCGCAAAACTCCAAACCGCCCATCGGGCGCATGGCCGATGTGATTGCGGCCTACTTTGTGCCAGTGGTAATGATCATCGCAGTGCTGAGTGCGCTGGCTTGGCTGAACTTCGGGCCGGAACCGGCCATCGCTCTTGCCATAGTCTCAGCCACGACTGTGCTGATTATTGCCTGCCCCTGTGCACTCGGCCTGGCTACGCCGATGTCGGTGATGGTAGGGGTGGGCAAAGCGGCTGAGGCGGGTGTCCTGATTCGCAACGGTGAGGCGCTGCAAACCGCGTCGAAGATCACCGCCATGATTCTGGATAAGACCGGGACCATCACCCTAGGCTCCCCCAAGGTGACCGACATTGTGACCCAGGCCGATTTTAATCAGGAGCAGGTGCTGCAACTGGCGGCCAGTGTGGAGTCCGGATCAGAACATCCGTTAGCGATGGCCATTGTTGAGTCGGCCAAGGAGCGCAACTTAACCCTCGACAAGGTCGAATCGTTCAATGCCATCGCCGGTCAGGGTGTAGAGGCACGGGTCGCCGGCCAGGCGTTGCTGTTCGGCAATGAAAAGCTGATGCGCGAGCGCGGTATCAATGTCAGTGAATTCATTGAAGCGGCCCAGCGCCTAGCCAGTGAAGCTAAAACGCCCATGTATTTTGCGGTGGATGGTCGGTTTGCCGCCATCATCGCGGTGGCCGACCCCATCAAGGAGGATTCCGTTGCGGCTATCAAGCGCCTGCAGAACAACGGCATTCGCGTGATCATGCTCACTGGTGACAACCGCGCCACCGCCAAAGCCGTGGCAGAAAAAGTGGGCATCAGTGAGTTTTTTGCCGAAGTTCAACCCGCAGACAAGGCCAAGAAAGTGGCCGAATTGCAGATGCAAAATGAAATTGTTGGCATGACCGGGGATGGCATCAACGATGCTCCGGCGTTGGCGTTGGCCAATGTTGGCTTTGCCATCGGCACGGGCACCGATGTGGCGATTGAAAGCGCGGATATCACCCTGATGCGTGGGTCGCTGCACGGACTGGCCGATGCGATTGCAGTGAGCAAGGCCACCCTGCGCAATATCAAGCAAAACCTGTTTGGGGCTTTTATCTACAACGTTGCCGGTGTGCCAGTAGCGGCCGGCGTGTTGTTTCCGGTGCTAGGCGTGCTAATGAACCCCGTCATCGCTGGCGCCGCCATGGCATTTTCCTCCGTCACCGTAGTTACCAATGCCAATCGCCTGCGCCTGTTCAAGGCGCAGGAACATTAACTGTCGTATAGCACGAGGGATTTCACCATGTGGCTAATCAATATTGCAGGGCTGGTCCTGATTGCCCTGATTGTTTGGTGGTTCTGGCTGTATAAGCCGAAGGAAGTCGCCCTGGGCGAGCAAGGTTTGATGGTCGTCGTGGAAAATGGCGGCTATACACCGGCCAATATTCAAGTGCCAGCCAATACCCCAATCAACCTTACCTTTTTGCGCAAGGATGCAACGCCCTGTGCCGAGTTAGTGTTGTGGCCTGACTTAGATATCAGCGAGACACTGCCGCTGAACAAACCCATACAAGTTGCTCTGCCAGCGCTGAAGGCAGGGGACTATGCCTTTCATTGCCAAATGCAAATGTATCGCGGTGCCTTGCACGTGAAATAAGGCAGGCGGTGGGCCAGTGTTTTTATTTTAGCGTAGAGGCCGAATATGAGTAACGAAAAAAGTTCTTTCTGGTGGTCGCCTAAAGGATTAGCAGCGCTGGGTCTGATTGGTGCGGTCAGTTATTTTTTGCTGATGGAGCATCGCCAGCATGTGTTTGTATTTTTGCCGTTCCTAATCATTTTGCTGTGCCCGTTGATGCATATTTTTATGCACGGTGGACATGGTGGGCATGGTGGGCATGAGCAGGGCGGTGCAGATACGCCCAAGACTATGTCCGGAGACAGTGCCGCCGAGCGCGCCGCCTATCAGCGCGGGCTGGATACAGGCAAGCGCCAGACTGACCACCATCAACACTAAGGAGCTAGGTTATGCACAATGAGTCCGCTTATGGTCTCTGGACTTTAGTAATAATAAATTCCGCTATTTTCATTTTTTTTGCGTTCAGCTTTACCAAGCCGCAAACCAAGGCCGATTGGCGCAGCCTAGGCGCATTCTCTGCGTTTGTGGTCGCGCTGTTCACCGAAATGTATGGCTTTCCACTGAGTATCTATTTTTTGTCGGGCTGGCTGGCTGAAAAATATCCGGGGGTGGATTTCCTATCCCATGAAAACGGCCATCTGTGGCATACCCTTTTGGGCTTTGAGGGTAACGCCCACTGGGATCCGCTGCATATTGCCAGCAACGTAGTCATCGTACTGGGATTTTTTATGCTCTCCTCGGCGTGGGCGGTATTGCACAAGGCCCAACAAACCCGATCACTTGCTAGCACTGGCTGGTATGCCCGCTGCCGCCACCCGCAATACATCGCTTTTATTATGATTATGTTCGGCTTTTTATTGCAGTGGCCAACGCTCCCCACGCTGGTGATGTTTCCAATATTGGTGGTGGTTTATTTGCGACTCGCCAAACGCGAAGAGCAAATGGCGTTAGCTGAGTTTGGCGACGAATACCGCGCATATATGCACAACACACCGGCCTGGATTCCCATGATCAAAACCTCTCTACCCAATGTCGACAGAACCTGAGGAAGGCAGTCATGAAAAAGTTAATTACTAGCATCGCCATCGCCGCCGCAGTAGCCACCCCCGTTGGTGCCAATGATGATGGACCAGGCGCAGATGATGAAAACGCATGAACACATGAACACATGCATGGAATGAAAAAATGATGGCTGAAGTAAAGCAAGAAACATAATGCGGAAAAACGCCAAGTGCTGATAGAAAAAAACATAAGTGAATCGATGCTCGTATGAGCATGATGATGCCGATGGGCTCGGCAAATAATAGTCAGACTGACCATGCCCATGACTAACAGCTGACGACCAGCGTGCTGCTTGCAGCGATGGAGCTAATAACGTGAAAGAGACAGAGGAAAAACCAATGGAAACTTTGATTATTAAGATTGATGGCATGCACTGTGGCAGCTGTGTGGCCGGTGTGGAAAAAGCATTAATACAGGTAAACGGCGTGCAATCAGCCGCCGTTTACCTGGAAGCGGGGCAAGCGACGGTTACCTACGACCCGGCTTATGTCAGTACGGCCGATCTCGTCTCGGCAGTCGTTACTGCCGGTTACTCGGCTCGCGCCAATGCCGAACCGGCACCCGCTCCAGCTCCAGCTCAGAGCGGGCATTGTGGTAGCGGCAGTGGCAAGAGCAAAGGCGGGTGCTGTTAGTTGTAAGTGGTCATATTTCCCGGCGCAGGTGCTGACGGAAATGGGCAAGCCGATTACACCACCGATAACCCTGATGGGCAGGGTTATCGAAGCGGGTCAGAGTGCCGTTGGCCCGCTTCGATCTGTCCGTGGGCGCCGTTGTCAATAGTGTATCTGCAGTCAAACGATTGGAACCCAATGGGGGTTAATGATGAGCGAAAGCAAGCATCGTCTGGGCGTTTCAGAAACCAATTTGGTCGTGCGCCACCTCAAACTTGCACCTCAGAACCTGGGGCGCGTTGAGGACGCGATTAAAGAAATCGACAACATTTACGGCTTGAGCTATCTCAAAACCGTGTTTCTGGTTGGCTCGATCCTGCTCTCGGCCTCGGCTTGGGCTGAGGGCGGCGGAGATCGAGTGATGGAACGCATGGAAAACATGCGTAATAAAGCGGAAACCGTTCTGATTCAAGCCGAAAAAGCCCCAGCGGGCCAACGCCATGTGCACATGGCAGACCACATGAAAATGCTTGGCGAGATCATGAGCCAACTCCATCAAGACCATCCCGATGCATCAATGTCGCCCCAACAGCATCTCGCCTGGATGGAGAAGCACGACAAAATCGTCGATGACGTTTTGAACCAAATGCAACGCGAACACAAACTAATGCTTTCAGAAAACCATCAGTAAATATCCTGTTTTCAAGGCTTTTCGCAATTAATTGCGATTACAAACGACGTCGCTTAGACGCCGTTGTTTATTTTAAAAACTGACAGAAATGTAGTGCTCAGGTCAGTTAACTGGCAGCTCAGTCGCTTTAACATAACGAGTGTTTTTCTCGCTCATCCTTGAGGTCACTATGAACGCTAAATTTTGTACCCCTGTTATCGCGACAATGGCTCTATTTTTCGGTGCTACAGCCATGGCTAGTGTGGGGCATGGCAAAGATGACATTGGTCAACCTGGAACCGCTGCCGAGGTTACCCGCACCGTTGAGGTGAAAATGGGCGACATTTTCTTCGCGTCCAAAAACATCAATGTCAAACCCGGAGAGACGGTTCGATTCGTCCTGCGCAACGAAGGTTCGCTGCTGCATGAATTCAATATTGGTAACGCAGCTGCACATGCTGCTCACCAAAAAGAGATGGCAGCCATGTTCCAGAACGGCACGCTCACGCCTATTGGGTCCGGGCAAAGCATGAACGATATGGGACACAGCATGGGAGGAATGAAGATGGTCGGGATGGAGCACAACGATCCCAACAGTGTTTTGATCGAACCTGGCGCAACCAAAGAGCTCATTTGGACGTTCACCAAGAGCGCTGGGCTGGAGTTCGCCTGCAACGTACCAGGTCATTACCAATCAGGAATGGTTGGTCAGTTTGAAGTGAAGTAAACGTGGCTTGATCGATATCACCGCCTCAAAGCGAGCGTTGACTACTCTCAGTCGCAGACGTCACCGCAACTTTTGCGAGGACAGTGGGGACTACATCATGACTAACCATCAGCATTCGGTTGAAAACGCTCCTTCGTCTTTCTGGAGGAGCAAAACGGGTGTCTTACTGATCATGCTGGTTGCGATCAGCGCTTTCTACGTGGTCAGGGAACATTTCAGCCATGTTTCGCCTTATTTACCCTATCTGATCCTGTTGATTTGTCCTTTGATGCATTTTTTTGGACATGGCCATGGAGGGCATGGTCGAGATGGTGATCAGGCAGAAGCCAACAAGGATGAGGACGGAAAATAATCATGGCCACCAACACGAGCCACCACGACCATAATCACTCCCATCCATTAAACCCCCAAGGTGAAGGTCTACGTGATCCGGTGTGCGGCATGACCGTCACGGAGCAGTCTGTTCACAAGTTAACGCACGAGGGCCGGCCTTATTACTTCTGCAGCACCAAGTGTCAGGGCAAGTTTGCGGCGAATCCGCTGCAATACCTCACGCTGGCACCACCGGCGGAGACAGCGCCAGCGGCCGCCGGCACCATCTACACCTGCCCGATGCACCCCGAGATACGTCAGGACCATCCGGGCAACTGCCCCAAATGCGGCATGTCGCTGGAGCCCTTGCTGCCGGAACTCGACGACGATGAGAACCCCGAATTGCGCGATTTTCAGCGCCGCTTCTGGTGGACCTTGCCGCTGACAGGCATGGTCTTTGTTCTCGCCATGTTCGGCCACCGTTTCCAGTGGATGGACATGACCGTGCAGAGCTGGGTCGAACTGGTGCTGTCGATCCCCATCGTCCTGTGGGCCGGATGGCCGTTCTTTACGCGCGGGTGGCAGTCCGTGGTGAACCTCAGTCCGAACATGTGGACCTTGATTGGTCTGGGCACCGGTGCGGCTTTCGTCTATAGCGTGGTCGCGACGGTCACGCCGCAGGTGTTCCCGGCCTCGTTCATCTCCATGGGCCGCGTCGCCGTGTACTTTGAAGCGGCCGCCGTGATCATCTCGCTCACGCTGCTGGGCCAGGTGCTCGAACTCAAGGCCCGGTCGCAGACCTCGGCGGCCATCAAGTCGCTGCTGGGCCTGGCGCCCAAGACCGCCCGCCGCATCCGGGAGGACGGCACCGAAGAGGATATCCCGCTGAACCATGTACATGTGGACGACTTGCTGCGCGTTCGCCCTGGCGAGAAGGTGCCAGTGGACGGCGTGGTAACTGAAGGCGGCAGCTCGGTCGATGAATCCATGCTCACGGGCGAGCCGATACCGGTCACCAAGCGCGTGGGCGACAAGGTGATCGGCGCCACGCTCAACACCAGCGGCGCACTGGTGATGCGCTCTGAACATGTAGGCGCGACCACAATGCTGGCCCAGATCGTGCAGATGGTGGCGCAGGCCCAGCGTTCCCGGGCGCCGATGCAGCGCATGGCCGACGTCGTGGCGGGCTACTTTGTCGTCACCGTTATGGGGATCGCCCTGCTGGCCTTCCTCGGCTGGGGCCTGTTCGGTCCCGAGCCGCGCTGGGTGTTCGGCCTGATCAACGCGGTGTCGGTGCTGATCATTGCCTGCCCCTGCGCGCTGGGCCTGGCCACGCCGATGTCCATCATGGTCGCCACCGGTCGCGGCGCAACGCACGGCGTGCTGTTCCGCGATGCTGCAGCGATCGAAAACATGCGAAAAATCGACACCCTCATCATCGACAAGACCGGCACCCTGACCGAGGGCCGTCCGACGTTCGAGCGCGCCGTGCCTGCGCCCGGCTTTGATGCCGACGAGGTGCTGCGCCTGGCCGCCAGCCTGGACCAGGGCAGCGAGCACCCGCTGGCCGAAACCATCGTGCGCGCCGCCCGCGAGCGCGGCATGCTGCTCGACAAGCCCGAGAATTTCGAGTCCGGCTCGGGCATCGGCGTGCGTGGGCAGGTGGCAGGGCGTCAACTGGCGCTGGGCAACACCACGCTGATGGAGCAGATCGGCGTCTCGGTCGCTGCCCTGGTGCCGCAGGCCGAGGCCTTGCGCGCAGAAGGCGCCAGCGTGATGCACCTGGCAGTCGATGGCCAGCTGATGGGCCTGCTGGCCGTGTCCGACCCGATCAAAGCCAGCACGCCGGAAGCCTTGGCGACGCTCAAGGCTTCGGGGCTGCGCATCGTGATGGCGACCGGCGACGGCCTGACCACGGCCAAGGCTGTTGCAGCCCGCCTGGGCATCGACGAGGTGCATGGCGAGGTCAAGCCGGCCGACAAGCTGCTGCTGGTGGAAAGGTTGCAAAAGGAAGGCCGCGTGGTGGCCATGGCGGGCGACGGCATCAACGACGCGCCGGCGCTGGCCAAGGCCGATATCGGCGTGGCCATGGGCACCGGAACCGACGTGGCGATGAACAGCGCCCAGATCACGCTGGTCAAGGGCGATCTACGCGGGATTGCGATTGCGCGCGCATTGTCGGAAGCCACGGTGGGCAACATGAAGCAAAACCTGATGTTTGCCTTTTTGTACAACGCGCTGGGCATCCCGATTGCGGCCGGCGTGCTGTATCCGCTGACCGGCTGGCTGCTGTCGCCGCTGATTGCCGCGCTGGCCATGAGCTTGAGTTCGGTGTCGGTGATCGGCAACGCTTTGCGGCTGCGAAACAGACGCGTATGACTCCGCTGTTTTGGTGGTATCAACGGCGGCTGTCACGGTCAAGGAGGTGAATCACAAGATTAGAGGCGGCGTGGCCGGTAATGGCATCCAAGACGGGCCGCCGCAGGCTGAGGCCTGACGATAGAAGTTTTATTTTCTCAATAAGGATTAATCATGCTGACAAGTAAAGGTAAGTGGTTTTTAACGGCAATACAGATCGGGCTGCTGGCCTGGTCCGGCGCTACATGGGCCGCTGACAAGGTGTATGTGGCCAATGAGGGCGCTGACACGGTCAGCGTGCTCGATGCCGCGACGTTCAAGACACTGGCAAGCGTGCGCGTCGGCAAGACACCGCACAACGTGCAGGTATCGCCCGACGGAAAGGTCGTATGGGTGACCAATAACGGCGAGCCTGATCAGGCGGCTGGCTCTGTGCATAAGGAAATGGTCAAAGGTGAACACAGCGCGATGGCGACGGTAGGAGCCGTTTGGGCCATTGATACCAGTAGTGACGCGGTAATCGCCAAGGTGCCGGTCGGCACGCACCCGGCCCATGTGGTGGTGTCGCCAGATGGCCGCTTTGCCTACGTCACCAACGGCGGCGACGACACGGTGAGTGTGATTGACACATCGGCGCAGAGTGTTGTCGCCACAATTCCGGTCGGTAAGTTTCCCCACGGTCTTCGCATCAGTCCGGACGGCAAGCAGGCCTACGTCGCCAACCTCAAGGGCGGCACGGTGTCGGTCATTGATACCGTCAGCCAGAAGGAGATCGCGCAGGTGCAGGTAGGCAAGGGTCCGGCTCAAGTCGGCTTCACGCCGGACGGTCGTCTTGTCTTGGTGTCGCTGTCGGAGGAAAACGCAGTCGCCGTGATAGACCCGGCCACGCGCCAGGTGATTCGCAAGGTCGCCGTCGGAACGGTGCCTATCCAGCTGTACGTCACGCCGGATTCGCGCACGCTGCTGGTGGCCAACCAGGGCACGCCGAAGAAGCCTGGCAAAACCGTCAGCCTGATCGACCTGGAGAGTTTCAAGGTCGCCAAGACAGTCGTGACTGGCGCCGGTGCTCATGGCGTGGTCGTCGACCGTGACGGACGGTACGCATACGTTACCAACACCTACGCCAACTCGGTCTCCGTGCTCGACGTGAAGGACCGCAAAGTCACGAAGACCGTACCGGTCGGCAAGGCCCCCAACGGCATCAGCGTGACGCCTTGACGGTTTGACCGTCGCGTGCAGCCCAGGGAGCGAGACCCAAGCCCTGGAAAAAATCCGCGAAGCCTGCAACGACGCCTGCGAGCAGGCGTTTAGCCTGCTGTTTCAGAACCCCGTCATGTTCGACACATAGCGATCGCTCACGAAGTGAATCGGGTAACTGACTATTTGTCTCTGATCGCTGAAGACAAGGGCATCGTTTTGGAAGTGACCGGAGATGCAAAAATCTTGGGAGGCCGTTTGCTGGTGCAGCGTGCAATCACCAATCTGGTGTCTAACCCTGTCCGTCATGCCGCTTTCAATTCAAAGGTCACCTTAGCCATCGCTGCAGAAGGCCCAAACGTCACCTTGGCGGTGACCAACTTGGGTGAGTCGCCCCGGCCCATCTGGAGCGGGTCCTTGATCGCTTTTACCGCGTTGATTCCGGCCGTGCGCGCTCCGGTGGGCGGTACCGGGCTCGGCCTGGCCATTGTGCGTTCCATCATGTTGTCCCATGGCGGACAAGTCCGGATGTGCAGCCAAAAGGATGGCGAAACGCCTTTCACATTGGTATTTCCGGCTTTAAAGCAGTCCGGCAAGCCTCGACCAGGAAAAGTTAGAGCGGCTGGGAAATCTCCATCAACGGTTTGATACTGGAGCCGAATCGCCCAATCGCTTCCCTATGCTCTTTAAGTTGGTTGTAGGGAAGATATCGGATGCCCAGCTCGGATACTCGCGAGAAAACGGGTCTCTTGAGTTGCTGTGCAACCTCATCACGGCGATTGTCGGGGGCGACCAGAAACAAGGGCTGGCGGCTCCTACCTGCGTACCCAGTGCAAGGTCTAGCATGCGTACGATCCCCGACCCTGACAGGTGTGCCTGATTGAGGTGTGCTCCAGCCTGACATAGGCCGTGTCACAAAGGCTGAAGCCGGTCGGTTGTCGCTTAGTGTGCGGAACTCCGTTTTCTGCGATCTCCCCAAACCAGGGTGCAGGCAAGACTTGACCTTGCCATCATGTCAACGTTTATGCTGTGTTTGCGGCTAAAGAAGCCGCTCAATACGAGAGGAATAACTATGTTCGTCTTAGATGTGTCCGGCATTGGTTGCGGCAGCTGCATTAGCAAAATCACCAAAGCTATTCACGCGTTGGATAGCGAGGCAAGGGTTTTGGTGGATCGTGCTGCCGGCAAGGTCAACGTTGAAAGTAGCGAAAACCCTGAGCGAGTCCGCGCAGCTGTGGAAACATTGGGTTTTCCTTCCAAAATCAGCGCCTGATGGTGCTGATCCGCTCCAGCTTTAACGCTCCCATATACAGGCTCTCCCTGGGTTCATTTCAGATATGAGCCCAAGGCTGAGATGAGCTGGGCCACGTCTTCTTGGCATTTTCCTGGAGTAATAGCTTCAGTACCTATCCAGCCAGCCTCAATGGTTCAATGTGCATAATGTGGTAGGCAATGGGTCGAAGTCTGCTGACATTGAGTTTAGGGCAACCAAGGCAGAGATAACCGGCCTATTCTATAATGCGGGTACTTATTTTTTGGCAATTACTCCCCACGAAGAGCCTTAATCAGGCCTTTAAATGAACCATTGAGTCGGGTGAACGCTGCCTCGAAATGAATTCCATTTTCCGTATACTTCGCAAGCTCGACTTGCTGATCCACGGTATTTTGGTCCAGGGACGGTTGATTTGGAATTCTGTAAAGTAAAGCTCTCTCATCAATTTCGGCTGCTGATCCGTTCCCAGCAATGTGCTTTAGGTTTGTTGTTTGTAAAGAAAACTGAGCATCCGTCATTCGCTTTGACTGGCTTGCAAGCAAGGCAGGAAAGTCCAAGTCGCGGGCCTTGAAATTTGGCGTATCGGCGTTAGCTATATTATTGCTCAGCACCTCCGCTCTTTGGCTGCGATAAATTAACGCTCTTTCCGCAGAACCAACGGCTTTTTCAAAACTAATACTCACACCTAATCACCTTTGTGGAATTACCAGACCCGACGCAATACGCATATCGAACACTCAAGGTTAAATACAATGCATCAGCGTCGACGAATTTCAGATCCTGTTCAGCTGTTCAAAAACCATCGAATCTCTTTAAAAATGACGGGAAGCTTACAAAATTGTCATATATAAATTTTAATCGGTTAAATACGATGCAGTGTTGCTTGGATGAGTGAGAGCTTACGAATTAATCCGCCTGCTATTCAAGAGAAAAGTGGCAGCCTGACACAACTGTAATATTCACCTAAGGTTTCTGACAGGGGATGAGTCCTAAAGTTATATCGAGCCTTGAGCTCAGCCCCAAGAATCATTTTTCAATGTGGATTCAACGGGATGACCAAAACTTATTCGAGGATACCCCCATGAAATCCATTAAAACCCTGTTTGTCATAGCCGCTTTGACCGTCTCTTCTCTGGCGATGGCCGAAGGTGGCGGTGACCGGACGTTCGCGCGCATGGAGGCTGCAATGAAGAGGTCAATGGACGCGTACCAAATTGCCCAAAAGCAAGGCACTCAACCCCCAGTAGCCGAGAGCAAAGCCAACGCTGTCGACCAAGCCAAATATTGAACGGCTCGATGCACTCCCAAGCTGACAGAAATGTAATCACCTCGGTGGTTAAAATGTGGCAATTTCTGAGCTCGCCTGCCGTATGAGTTTAGTCCTTTGCGGCGGCGGGCAAGGTTCATAGAGATTCGAGACGAGCTCCTGAGAGCCCGCTAACCTATAAGCACAATCCACAGCGTGTTTCGCACGGTTTCCCTTTCGACTGACTGGATATAAACGGCATGCATTCCAAAACCTCTAGGCGGACATTCGTTAAAGGCTTGGCCGCTGGTGGCATTCTCGGCGGCTTTGGCCTTTGGCGCACTCCTGTATGGGCAGTGACCAGTCCTGGTCTGCCGAGCGTACTCACCGGCAACGAATTTGATCTGTTTATTGGTGAAACCCCGGTAAACATCACCGGCTCGCCACGCACGGCCATGACCATCAATGGCTCCTTGCCGGGACCATTGCTGCGCTGGCGCGAAGGGGAAACGGTCACGCTGCGGGTAAAAAACCGCCTGGATCAGGACACTTCAATCCATTGGCACGGGATCATCTTGCCGGCCAACATGGATGGAGTGCCGGGCTTGAGTTTCCACGGCATCGCCCCCGATGGCATGTACGAGTATAAATTCAAGGTGCATCAGAACGGTACGTACTGGTACCACAGCCACTCGGGCTTTCAGGAACAAGCTGGCGTATATGGCCCCATCGTGATCGATTCAAAAGAGCCGGAGCCTTTTCAGTACGACCGCGATTACGTGGTGATGCTGACCGACTGGACCGATGAAGATCCTGCTCGCGTCATGGCCAAGCTCAAGAAACAATCGGACTACTACAACCACCACAAGCGTACCGTGGGCGACTTCATCGACGATGTCAGCGAGAAAGGCTGGTCCGCGACAGTGGCGGATCGGAAGATGTGGGCCGAAATGAAAATGAACCCCACCGATCTCGCGGACGTCAGTGGGGATACTTACACCTACCTCATGAACGGCCAGGCCCCCAACGGTAACTGGACAGGTATTTTTAAGCCGGGAGAGAAGCTGCGCCTACGCTTCATTAACGGCTCGGGTATGAGCTATTTCGACGTCCGTATCCCAGGCTTGAAAATGACCGTTGTGGCCGCCGACGGCCAGCACGTCAACCCGGTCAGCGTCGACGAATTCCGCATCGCCGTGGCAGAGACCTATGACGTGATCGTCGAGCCTGCCAGTCAAGAGGCGTATACCATTTTTGCCCAGTCCATGGATCGAACCGGTTATGCGCGCGGAACCTTGGCCGTGCGCGAAGGATTGAAGGCGCCGATACCGGCGATTGATCCTCGCCCTCTTGTGACCATGGATGACATGGGGATGGGCGGTATGGCCGGTATGGACCATGGCAGCATGGCGGGCATGGATGGCGGCGCTACGAAGCAAGGTGGCATGTCCGGTATGGCCGGCATGGATCACAGCAAAATGACCGGCATGGGCCAGGATGACATGTCCAATATGACCGGTATGGACCACAGCAATATGGCAGGTATGGACCAGGGTGACATGTCCGGTATGGCAGGTATGGGCGGCATGGGCGGAGAGATGCAGACTCACCCCGCCTCCGAAACCAATAACCCCCTGGTTGACATGCAAGCCATGACCCCTACGCCGAAGCTCAACGATCCGGGTATTGGCTTGCGCAACAATGGCCGTCGCGTGCTTACCTACTCTGACCTTAAGAGCACTTTCCAGGATCCGGATGGCCGCGAGCCCAATCGCACCATTGAGCTGCACCTGACCGGTCATATGGAAAAGTTCGCCTGGTCATTCAACGGCATCAAATTCTCTGACGCCGAACCATTGCGCCTCAAGTATGGCGAGCGTCTGCGCATTACGCTGGTGAACGACACCATGATGACTCACCCCATCCACCTCCACGGTATGTGGAGTGACCTTGAGGATGAGAACGGGAAATTCATGGTGCGCAAACACACGATCGACATGCCACCAGGAACCAAACGCAGCTATCGAGTCACCGCTGATGCGTTGGGTCGCTGGGCCTATCACTGCCACCTGCTATTCCATATGGAAATGGGCATGTTCCGTGAAGTACGGGTTGATGAGTAAAGGAGACGGATTATGAACACATATCTGAATCGTAAGTCGCTGATCGGTTGCGCCCTCGTCATTGGCCTATTAGGGGGAGTGCCCGTTGCACTGGCAGGAGAAAGCGGTGGCGATCATTCCCATCCAACTCCTGCATCATCAACGGACAAGCCAGAGTCAACCCAAAAACCCAAGACCAATGAATCCAAAACCGATCACAGTTCCATGGACCATGGCTCGATGGATCACAGCAAAATGAGCGATGAGTCGATGGATCATGACCAAAAAACTAAAAAAGCGGATTGAGATCATGACCAGTAATTTTTTACGCCCAACCCTGCTGGCACTGACCGTCTCCATCAGCCCCGCTTTTTTTGGCTTGGCGAACGCCGCTGAGGCAATGGATCCGTCGATGACCATGCCCTCGAGTTCGGACTCGAAACCCTCGGGGGTTCAAAAGTCGATCCCCGCCAAAGACAGCCAGATGGACCATTCCAAGATGGATCATGGTTCGATGGAGCCTATGGACCACAGTAAAATGAACATGGGCCAAGGCCAAGAAAAGCCGATGGACCATAGCAAAATGAATCATGGGCAAATGGATCAAGGCCAGATGGAAGGCATGGACCACAGCAAAATGAGTATGGATGCAAGGGCGACTACCACGAGCCGAACCCCTATTCCGGTACTGACCGACGCTGATCGTGAAGCCGCCTTTCCTCCGGTGGCTGGTCATGGCCTCTCTGACAAAAGCCTCAACACGTTCTTTCTCCTCGATCAGTTCGAGTATCAGGACGCTGACAACGGCAGTGCCCTGAGCTGGGACGCTACGGGATGGATCGGTGGGGACGTTGATCGTCTGTGGCTGCGTTCGGAAGGTGAACGTACCAACGGTGTAACCGAGAGCGCCGAAATCACAGCACTGTGGGGGCACTCGATCAGTCCGTGGTGGGACGTTGTTACCGGGGTGCGTCAAGATTTTAAACCAGGCTCGCCACAGACTTGGGGCGCTTTGGGTATCCAAGGGATGGCTCTCTACAACTTTGAAGCGGAAGCCACCGCATTCATTGGTGAGAACGGGCAGACCGCGGCTCGGTTAGAGGGCGATTACGACATTCTGCTTACCAATCGCTTGATCTTGCAGCCCACAGCCGAAATGAACTTTTACGGGAAAAACGACCCGCAACGCGGCATTGGTTCTGGTTTGGCCAATACCGAAGTAGGTTTGCGGTTGCGCTACGAGCTTGTCCGCGAGTTTGCCCCCTACATCGGCGTTACCTGGAGTCGCTCCTATGGCAAGACCGCAGACCTCGCTAGCGATGAAGGAGAGGATACGAACGAGGCGCGATTTGTCGTAGGTATTCGGATGTGGTTTTGAGAACCTTATATGAAAAGAACAATAAAAACGTTGGCTGCTGCCGGTGTGGTTGCAGTCATCATGGGGGCCGGCGTCGTGCATTTTGGTGTGTTCAACGTTGGGGCCGATGAACCCCACTCCGATCCCGTTTACGCACTTCTGTCCACTGCTCGGGATCGCTCGATTGCAGTGCGTTCACGCGACATTAAAGTCCCCGACCTAAGCGATGAAGCTCTCATTCGTGCAGGTGCAGGCAATTACAACTCAATGTGCATTGGCTGCCACCTGGCTCCGAGTGTCGCTGGAACCGAGTTGAGTAAAAGCCTTTACCCGGCACCTCCAAATCTTTCAAAACTGGGCGTTGATGGAAATCCAGCCGCCGCCTTCTGGATCATCAAGCACGGTATCAAGTCCACAGGCATGCCAGCCTGGGGCAAAAGCATGGCCGACCCCTACATCTGGGGGATGGTTGCTTTTCTTCAGCAGCTTCCCACCTTGGATGCAGAGCAATATAAGGCCCTGACAGCAAGCAGCGATGGCCACCAACACGGTGGCGGCGAGACCAAAATGCATAACCATGAAGGACAGCATGACGGTCAAAAAGAGGCTGCCGCTGGACATCATGATGCAGGCGGAGCTGAAGAAGTAGCTGAGTCCGACGATCATCATGACGACAAAAATAGTGCGCATCTTCATGATGAAGACGCAGCACCCTCTCAGGATGAAAGTACTGAGCATGCTCATACTGAGGGTGCAGATGCTCCTGCGGATCAGCCAAAAACTCATACCCATGCTGATGGGAAGGAGCATACCCATGCGAAATAACTTTCTTCGTCCTGGCCGGGCACTTCGCCTCGCTGCATTCGCGGCTCTGTTTATCAGTTCCGCTGGTCATGCAGCAGAATCGATGACGATCGACGTCCATCGTGACGCTAACTGTGGATGCTGCAAGAAGTGGATGCAGCACCTTGAAGCTAACGGCTTCACCGTTGTTGATCATGTAGAAACCAACATGAGCGCGGTCAAGCAGGGCCTGGGTGTTGCTCCGCGTCTCTCGTCATGCCACACCGCGGTGATCAACGGCAAGTTTGTTGAAGGCCACGTGCCTGCCGAGCAAATAGTTGCTTTGAGCAAACGCGACGACCTTATCGGGATAGCTGTGCCGGGCATGCCGGCAGGCTCGCCTGGCATGGAGGTCGGTGGGAAGCAGGATGTTTATCAGGTCATCGGCCTGAGCAAAGCAGGTACTGACCAAGTGATTGCCGAGTACCCGGCAAACTAAGTTTCAAACTTTCCTTGATTCTTGCATGATCACTGCCCGTGATCATGCAAGCGATGTGTGCTCTTGCTACGTTGTGCTATCAGCAGTATGAGCGCTATCGCAGAAAAAACCGCGCCGGCTCAGCAATGTCATTGCTGAGCCATACGTTTGCCAAAGTAACCCCGCAATCCCGCTTGCCAGCAACATGGATACACCACTCACCAGGTTGAAAATCCCGAAAGCGGTTCCTTTCAATTCTGCCGGTGTCGTGTCAGCGACAAGCGCAGCCAGTAGCCCCTGACTGAATCCCATATGAAGTCCCCATAGGGCGACGCCGAGTATCAACATTGAGACGGATTCGGCACTGGCTAGAACCAGATCGGACAAGATCAGCAATATCAACCCGACCCTGAGGAGTCTTGTGCGACTTACACGGTCAGAGCGCTTCCCCACAGGGTAGGCCGAGAGCGTGTAGAACAAGGCATTACTATCGGCACCCAGGTTGCAGGCAACCCTGCTTGCTGAGCGCGCAAGCCCAGGAAGGCCTCACTAAAACGTGCCAGGGTGAACGAAAGCGCTGAGCTGAATGCTCGTGTTCGGACTCATCGACGCCAATAAAAATCAGACTGACCGCTACCAACGCCGGTATCACCGCGATCCATAACACCAGTGGAATGTTTTCACTGAAGGCATACATCAGGCGGATGGCTACTGCTGGCCCGAGGAAGGCCCCTATCGTATCCATGGATTGACGTAAACCGAAGCAAGCGCCACGGATCTGCGGTGGCGATACATCAGCGACCAGGGCATCACGTGGAGCGCCGCGAATACCTTTGCCGATCCGATCCAGAAAGCGTGCGGTGAACACCATTTCTGC
This sequence comes from Pseudomonas sp. WS 5021, assembly GCF_012985535.1. Taxonomy (NCBI): domain Bacteria; kingdom Pseudomonadati; phylum Pseudomonadota; class Gammaproteobacteria; order Pseudomonadales; family Pseudomonadaceae; genus Pseudomonas; species Pseudomonas sp. WS 5021. The sequence continues at coordinate 18,589 of NZ_JAAQWP010000007.1, forward strand.
AGAGTGAGCCAATGGAAAGAGCGGCTTGGTGAGTGCCGCAAGACCCTAGCCAACCAGCAGCAAGCCCTTGAGACGACCGACGTAGTCGCTGATCGCCCCTGAAAACACTTTCACTATCAGGGCCGTCGCCTCCGCAATGCCCTCGATCAGACCCAGAGTGATTATGCTGATGCCTAGAGTGCCCACCAGAAAGATAGGCAGCAAGCTATGAACCATTCCTGAAGAAAAGTCCAAGAACAGGCTGACGAAACCTAGCGCCCAGACCGTACGGGGAATGCTATGTGTAGCTATTGTCTCGGACATATTCCAGTTTCCTTGGCTGTCGTCCGCAAGTGTATCTACAGCGTCCAGTGATTCTGTTGCGGCGAGCTCATATTGAGCTACCTGCTCAACAAACTTATAGGCGGTAGGATAGTAGGTGTTTGGCGGGTATCTATCTGTTGTTGATCGCTGTTCTCGGCACGGTCCACTGGTTCTACCCGTTTCGGTGATCCTTATCGTGGCATTACCGACTCACGAGACAATCATTTACGAAGCCTGACCTATCAGCATGCGTATAGACAGGCCGCTAAATTAAGGAGCGCCGTTGCTGCTGGTTCTACCTGACAGATTCGTAATGGTATCGCCCGTCGCCAGCGACTAAACTTCCTCGCATGAAACGCTATCTGCGGTTGTTCCTCATTTTTCTGATCAGCTTGGCGCTTCCCCTGAGCGGGATGGCGGGCATTCAGTCACCGACAGAGCCTTGCCCGACGAACACGACGGGTATGACCATGATGGATGATATGAACCAGGACTGCTGCGGTGATATGAGCAGCTCCGCCGATCATGGCAAACCCTGCAAACCTGGTCAGGAATGCAGGAGCGCCAGTCTGCTACAAGTGTTGTTGGGGAAACCTGCCACCCGTTTGTCCAGTCCGCAAATACTAACAATCTTCAGCGACTCCCTGCCTACTCAGGCTCCCTCCGGGGTGTGGCGACCGCCTCGCGCTTGATTCCTGTACCCCACTGAGCCTCATCCCGCCCTGGCGCGGGATGGCATATCTGCGCGCGAGCCCAAGACACGCGCAGTGGATCATCACAGGAATCGTGAACATGAATCCCAAGTGCTACTGCACCGGTTGGCCCCTCGTGGCTGCCCTGGCGGCAAGCGTGCTGGCATTGCCAAGCCTTGCTGCACCCCTGACACTCGACGAAGCCTTACGGTTGGCTGAAAACAATGCACCATCGCTGACCGCCCAAGCGGCCAAACTGCAAGCGGCCAGCAGCGCCGCCATTCCAGCTGGAGAACTACCCGACCCGAAGCTCCTGCTGGGCATACAAGACTATCCCATCGGTGGCCCTGACCGCTGGCGCCTCGAGCAGGACGGTATGACCATGCAGATGGTCGGCGTCATGCAGGAGGTGCCCAATCGTGACAAGCGTAGGGCGCGTATCGAAGTTGCCGAGGCGGCCGTAGATCGAGCCGCGGCCGAAGGCCGTGTCGAGCGGCTGAACGTTCGTCAGGCCACGGCATTGGCCTGGATCAGCAGCTACTCCGTCGGGCGTAAAGAGGTGCTGTTTCAGGATTTTTACCGGGAGAACCGTCTGTTGGCCGATACCGTCCGGGCGCAGATCGCCGGTGGTCGTGCCCAACCTGCCGATGCAGTAACGCCGAAACAGGAGGCGGCTCAGTTGGCGGAACAACAGGACGATCTGATCCGCTTGCGGGCACAAGCCAGAGCGGCTCTCAGGCGTTGGATAGGTCCGGCCGCCAATGACCAGCCCGTCGGCAGCTTGCCCGAATGGCTTGTCGACGCCTCGGGTTATTCCCATAAGCTGCAATATCACCCCGCATTGGCGGCATACGCGCCAATGACTCGCGAAGCGCAGGCCAAGGTCCGTGAAGCAGAGTCCGAAAAGCAGTCCGACTGGAGTTGGGAGCTTGATTACCAGCGCCGCAACCGTCAGTTCGGCGACATGGTCAGCGTGCAGTTCACGTTCGACTTGCCACTGTTCCCCGAGTCCCGACAGAACCCGAAGATCGCCGCCAAACACGCTGAACTGAATCAGTTGGAGGCCGAGCGCGAAGCTCTCGTACGTGAACACACCCAGCAACTGGAGGACGATCTGGCCGAATACGAGCGTCTGAACCGTGCCGTGTACCGCAGCCAGGACAGTCTGTTACCCCTGGCCAAGGAAAAAGTCGGGATGACCATGGCCAGCTACCGGGCCGGTAAAAGCGACCTGGCACCTGTTATCACTGCCCGACGTGAACTCATCGAGGCCCGCCTCAAACAGATCGACTTCGAAGAACAGCGAGCCCTCACCAGTGCTCGCCTGTATTTCGCCTATGGGGACACCAATCAATGAGTACTCGAATCTGGAAAGGGGCTTTGCTGGCTGGTCTCTCGATTACCTTGGGCGCTACCGGCGGTTACTGGTTCGCTCAACAGCGCATGCCTGATAGCACAGCCGAACAGGCCCCTAAAGTCCAAGACGAACGCAAAGTACTGTATTGGTACGACCCGATGTCCCCGCAGCAGAAGTTCGATAAACCAGGCAAGTCTCCCTTTATGGATATGGAGTTGAAGCCCCGCTACGCGGATGCTGCAGCGGACAGTGCGGCCATCAGTATCGACCCCAGCCTGACCCAGAATCTCGGTTTGCGACTGGCCACAGTCACTCGCGGCGTGCTTACTTCCAACTTGGACGTGGTCGGTGTGTTGGCATTCAACGAGCGGGATGTTGCAGTGATTCAATCGCGTACTGCTGGCTTTGTGGAGCGGGTGTACGCCCGTGCTCCAGGCGATGTGCTCAAAGCCCATGCGGCTTTGGCCGATATCCTGGTACCGGAATGGGCCGCTGCTCAGGAAGAGTTTCTCGCACTCAAACGCAGTGGCGATGCCGACTTGCTGGCGGCAGCACGCCAGCGCTTGCGCTTGACCGGGATGCCAGCACCGCTGATTGCTCAAGTGGAGCGAAGCGGCAAGACCCAGCCGGTCCTGACGCTCACGAGCCCCATTAGCGGTGTACTGCAAGAGTTGGATGTACGCTCGGGTATGACCGTGACGGCCGGCGAGACTCTGGCTCGAGTTAATGGCTTGAGCAGTGTTTGGCTGGCAGTGGCCGTTCCAGAATCGGAGGCTGGATCGATCATCATGGGGCAAGCGGTAGAAGCACGTTTGCCAGCCTTTCCGGGAACAGTGCTCAAGGGCACAGTCAGTGCGATTCTGCCCGAAACCAACCCCGACAGCCGAACTGTGCGTGTCCGGGTCGAACTGCCCAACCCTGATGGGCGACTCAGGCCGGGTATGACGGCCCAGGTGCACCTGAATCGTTCGACCGAACAAAGCGTGCTGTGGGTGCCGAGCGAGGCAATCATTCGCACCGGCCGACGCGTCCTGGTGATGCTCGCCGAAGACGCGGGTCGCTACCGCCCCCTAGAAGTGCAACTCGGGCAGGAAAACGAAGGCAAGACGGTGGTGTTGAAGGGGTTGGAAGAAGGCCAGCAGGTAGTCAGCTCTGGACAGTTCCTGCTCGACTCTGAGGCCAGTCTCAAGGGCATTGTTGCGAGCACGCTGGAAATGTCACCTCCCAGCGCAGCAGCCTCCAGCTTTCATGAGGCGGATGGGCAGATCGTCGAGATCAATAACCAAGACGTAACAATCGCCCTTGGTCCGTTCAAGACGCTGGGCATGCCTGGTATGACCATGACCTTCCCATTGGCTGACCCTGCTCTCGTCCAAGGTCTCAAGACGGGAGACAAGGTTAGGGTATCGGTTAGCCAAACCGATGATGGTTTACGCATTGAACGCCTGGAAAAACTAAGGGGTCAGCCATGATCGCCGCCCTGATTCGCTGGTCAGTGGCCAACCGATTTCTAGTGCTGCTGGCGACGATCTTCGTCACGGTCTGGGGCGTCTGGTCGGTTCAGAGCACTCCCATCGATGCATTGCCAGACCTTTCCGATGTTCAGGTGATTATCCGCACCCCTTATGCGGGACAAGCGCCGCAGATCGTTGAGAACCAGGTGACCTACCCGTTGGCCACCACCATGCTCTCGGTGCCAGGGGCCAAGACCGTACGCGGCTATTCCTTTTTCGGCGACAGCTTCGTTTACGTGCTGTTCGAAGACGGTACCGATTTGTATTGGGCCCGCTCGCGGGTGCTGGAGTATTTGAGTCAGGTCCAAAGCCGCCTGCCGGCTTCCGCCAAACCGTCCTTGGGGCCAGACGCCACAGGCGTGGGCTGGATTTATCAGTACGCACTGGTAGACCGCAGTGGCGGACACGACTTGGCGCAACTGCGCGCCTTACAGGACTGGTTCCTCAAGTTCGAGCTCAAGACCCTGCCCAACGTTGCGGAGGTGGCTACCGTGGGTGGCATGGTCAAGCAGTATCAGGTCCAACTCGATCCACTCAAGCTGGCCAGCCTCGGTATCACTCAGGCTGAGGTGACCGAAGCTATTGGCAAGGCCAATCAGGAAACAGGTGGCGCGGTGCTGGAGATGGCGGAGACCGAGTTTATGGTGCGCGCCTCTGGTTACCTGAAAACACTCAACGACTTTCGTGCGATTCCGCTCAAGCTCGGTGCCGGTGGGGTGCCAGTGTCCCTCGGCGATGTTGCGACTATCCAGCTGGGGCCAGAAATGCGTCGCGGTATCACTGAACTCGACGGCGAAGGCGAGGCCGTCGGCGGCGTGGTGATTCTGCGCAGCGGCAAGAACGCTCGCGAGACCATTGCGGCGGTCAAGGCCAAACTGGACGATCTGAAAAGCAGTCTGCCGGCTGGGGTGGAAATCGTTACGACCTATGACCGCAGCAAGCTGATCGATCGCGCCGTGGAAAACCTCAGCTACAAGCTGTTCGAGGAGTTCATCGTCGTCGCGTTGGTCTGTGGGATATTTCTCTGGCACCTACGTTCATCCCTGGTGGCCATTATCTCTTTGCCGGTGGGGGTGCTCATTGCTTTCATCGTCATGCGGCATCAAGGAATCAACGCCAACATCATGTCTCTTGGCGGGATCGCCATTGCCATCGGCGCCATGGTCGACGCCGCCGTAGTAATGATCGAGAACGCCCACAAGAAGATCGAGGCCTGGCATGTGGCCCATCCTGGGGAGGAGTTGAAGGGCGAACGTCACTGGCATGTGATAACCGAAGCGGCGACGGAGGTGGGACCGGCGCTGTTCTTCTGCTTGCTGATCATCACCCTATCGTTCATCCCGGTGTTCACCCTGGAGGCTCAAGAGGGTCGTCTGTTTGGTCCATTGGCCTTCACCAAGACCTATGCCATGGCTGCGGCGGCCGGACTTTCGGTAACTCTGGTGCCAGTGCTGATGGGCTACTGGATTCGAGGTCGAATCCCCAAGGAGGACCAGAACCCGCTGAACCGCTGGTTGATCAGGATCTATCAGCCGGCCCTTGATGCGGTGTTACATCGGCCCAAAGTCACCCTACTAATCGCGTTAATGGTTTTCCTCAGTGCGTTGTGGCCGATCTCTCGTTTGGGTGGCGAGTTCCTCCCCGCGATGGACGAGGGCGATTTGCTCTATATGCCTTCGGCTCTGCCGGGGTTGTCGGCGCAGAAAGCGGCGCAGCTGCTGCAACAGACCGACCGTTTGATCAAAACGGTACCCGAAGTCGAACGCGTCTTCGGTAAGGCCGGCCGCGCTGAAACTGCCACCGACCCCGCGCCGCTGGAGATGTTCGAGACCACAATCCAGTTCAAACCTCGCGAGCAATGGCGTCTTGGCATGACCCAGGAAAAATTGGTGGAAGAGCTGGACCGAGTGGTACGCGTCCCTGGGCTGACTAATATTTGGATACCACCGATCCGCAACCGCATGGACATGCTCGCCACCGGGATCAAGAGTCCGATTGGAGTGAAAATTGCCGGCACAAACTTGACGGAAATCGACGCGGCGACTCAGGCGGTCGAGCGCGTAGCCAAAAACGTGCCCGGGGTCAGTTCGGCTCTGGCTGAACGATTGACGGGCGGCCGCTACATCGATGTGGATATCGACCGCAAAGCCGCTGCCCGCTACGGGTTGAATATCGCTGATGTGCAGTCGATCGTCGCCGGTGCTATTGGTGGTGAGAATGTTGGCGAGACCATTGAAGGGCTCGCCCGTTTTCCGATCAATGTGCGCTATCCCCGAGAGTGGCGTGATTCGCTTGGCGCCCTAGAGCAACTGCCGATCTACACTCCGCTAGGTAGCCAGATCACTCTTGGCACGGTGGCGAAGGTCAAGGTCAGTGAAGGCCCGCCGATGCTCAAGAGTGAAAATGCCCGACCTTCCGGGTGGGTGTATATCGACGTACGTGGCCGGGACATTGCCTCAGTGGTTGCCGATCTGCGTCGTGTTGTCAATGAGCAGGTCAAGCTGCAGCCAGGCATGAGCCTGAGTTACTCGGGGCAGTTCGAGTTTCTTGAACGAGCCAACGCACGGCTCAAGCTGGTAGTGCCGGCCACGCTGATGATCATTTTCGTGCTGCTGTACCTGACGTTTTCCCGATTCGACGAGGCTTTGCTGATCATGGCCACCTTGCCGTTCGCCCTTACTGGTGGGGCATGGTTCCTCTACCTACTCGGCTTTAGCCTGTCGGTGGCTACCGGCGTCGGATTCATTGCTCTGGCGGGTGTGTCTGCCGAATTCGGCGTGATCATGCTGCTCTACTTGAAAAACGCCTGGGCCGAACGTGTAGAGGCCGGCGACAGTACCGAGCGAGGGCTAATAGCAGCAATTAGCGAAGGAGCCGTGCAGCGGGTTCGACCCAAGGCCATGACGGTGGCGGTCATCATTGCTGGCCTATTACCGATCCTATTGGGCAGCGGTTCCGGTAGCGAAATAATGAGCCGCATCGCTGCGCCCATGGTCGGTGGTATGGTTACCGCGCCCTTACTGTCCCTATTTGTCATCCCGGCAGCTTACCGATTGATGCGCCGCCGACGCCTCGCGGTTGAATCCATACCCTCGGAAGGAAGCAGGCCATGAAGTGATTGTGTCCGCCACTGCACGCCCCATGATTGTTTGTGCAACGTCATCCAGCAGTCTGATTTTTTGGTCTGGCAGGGGGCGACCTTTATAATCAATCGGTGATCGAACTCTATCGGAACTGCGTCAAAACACGGCTGATAGAGATCGACGCTGGTGGCAGTGCGTTGGGCTGAACCTGATCATGGCGACTCCAAGGGCGTGGGTACAACGGCTACAGAGTGCGCTACCTGCGCCTGCCACACCTGCTGGAAGACCTCTTCGCGAAACTGATGGACAGCTACGCCAAGACCGATCTGCTGATCCTCGACTGGCGGCTTGTGCCGCTTACCGCCGAGCAACGGCGCGACATGCTGGAGTTGCTGGATGACCGCCCTATGCCGGTGGACAAATGGCATGAGCTTATCGTCGATCCGACCTTGGCCGATGCCATTTTGGATCGGCTGGTGCAAAACGCTTCCTGCCTACTGACAAACAGCGTCAGCGAGTTTGGTTCCGTTGATGTGTCGCCTGCGGTATCTAAGCGCCCAGACCGGCCCTCGGAGCTTCCGGCTCCTACCTCCTGATGGTCTCGACCCCCGCTACGCGGAGTTTCTGCTTTACGCTCTGCAGAGATCACACCCGACTATCCACTCATGGCAGGTTCAGCCCTTCATTGCTCCGGTTTCGAGCAGCTACTACGGCCTCTGCTGACTTCTGTCGCCCATCCCGTCATCTCCCGATGCCGGGTAGCACATGGCAGGCTAAACAGATCTCCCAGGGTAATTCGCGCGACCTTCCTGGCTTATGCCTGTCGGATTTACGTCACAGCGCTCCGTGCAAGTATTGGGCTTGGGCAATTATGGCTACCTTACCCCGCTGTGCCGCCTAATCCGCTTCCTGTTCGTCAGGCCAGCATTTTGCCTCGGGCTTCCTTCAGATTCGCGGTCACCCGCGACACCCTTGCCTCTGGCTAACACTTCCCCTTGCCGGGTGTGTAGAGGACTTTCACCTCCAAGTCACCAGTGGGGCCACCACAGCCAAACTGGTTGCGCTTGCGCGCAACGCGCCATGTCTGGCGCACCATAAAAAAAGGCGCCACAAGGGCGCCTAAGCCGCCTCCCAACCAAAGGAGTAACAAAGAGACGGGTTGTACCTGGTGAGCTAGGTAGCTAATGCTCGATTTAGAGAATTTGCAGCGGGTACTCCACAATCAGACGAACCTCATCCAAATCTGATTCGAAGGCGGTAGCCCGAGTCGTCGCTTGGCGCACACGGAAGGACATGTCTTTCAGAGAGCCGGCTTGAATGATGTACTTAGCCTCGATGTCTCGCTCCCAACGCTTCTGGTCCTGCAGTGGAGCGCCATCAGCTCCTCGGCGCATATAGACGCTGTTCGCATTCGAGTAGTCAGCATCCCAGCCCTTCGCGTAACGAGTCATGAAGCTCAGGCCAGGAATGCCAAAGGGCTGCATATTCAAGTCATAGCGTAGCTGCAAGGATTGCTCTTTCGGGGAGTTGAAGTCGCTGTATTGGATAGAGTTATCCAGGAAAATAGAATCAGATTGGCGCAGGTAATCAAAATCGTCATCCCCATTGCTGCGCTGGTAGCCAACGGTCAGCGTGTGGGCACCAAACTGGATACCGGTCTTACCGCTCCAGATGTTGTTATCGAAGCTGCCCAGCAGTTTTTTTCCCTCGTCGACTGCTCGGTAGTAGTTCAGGCCACCAATCAGCGCGACAGTCTCGGAAAGTGGGTAGCTTAACGTGGTGCCAGCGTAATACTGGTTCCACACATCTTTGAAGCGGCTGGTATAGAGACTCACACCGATATGTTCGTTAACGGTGTAATCGCCACCCAAGTAGGCGATCCAAGGCGCGTCTACAGATCCTGCATAGAACGTAGCGAAACCATCGCGCATGCTGCTTGAATTCGGTTGGCTCATCGCATGCAGGCGACCACCCTGCAAGGTCAGTCCTTCAATGCTGGTGTTGGCAAACGTGGCGCCACGAAAGCTCTCAGGCAGCAGTCGTGAGTCCCCATACGCCACAACAGGCGTGGAAGGAAATACGTCCCCAACCTTGACGACCGTATCTAGCAAGCGAAGCTTGGCTGCTCCACCGACTTTTGAATAGGTATCCTCAGGCTGACCCTTGCTGTTGTAGGGCATGATGTCTACTGTGCCACCGGCTCCAGAACGGCCATCACCCGAGTCAAGCTTGATCCCCTGCATTGCGAATGCATCAATGCCGAAGCCCACAGTGCCCTGTGTGAAGCCTGACTCAAAACGTCCGATAATTCCGTGAGCCCACTCTTCGGAGTAACCGTTCCCCGTTCGACTGGACTGACCGTTGCGAAAGTCGCGATTGAAGTAGAGATTTCGGTTGAGAATGTTAAAACTGCTCCCCTCAATGAACCCCTCTGGCTTTTGCTCAACGGCCACTGCAACCTGCCCCAGACTCATGCCAAGGGCAATGAGGGAAAGACTATAAAAGTTATTATTATTATTCATGTAATACCCCAGGCTTTTGCTTGGCAGAGTTTTAATGTGAAACATTTTATGATTATAAGCATGCAGGTGAACACCCTGCGTGCAGCAGCATAGTTTCACATCTAAAATAACGCTAGCATGACCTAAAAATTACTTTTTTGTCAGCGGAATGTAATTATCCAGTTGGTGCTCCATAAATAAACCTTAGTTTCTCTACTGCACTTGGACCGTAAGCGATCAGCCACCATGAGGGCAATTGCTGACCAGCACTTGGTACTCGAGGGTATTCAACTTGCCACTCGAGTCTTCGTAGGTCATACGCGAAGGGGCCAACCCACAGTATCTAGATCCTGTGGTTGGGGTCATACTGATAACTTTTGCGATATCAAGGTTCAAACCATACTGGTAATGAACAACCTCAGGTATGGCCTTACCATTTTTGATGGCATATTGCTCCATCGCCTGCTGATTTTCTTGCATCATCCGACCAAAGACGCGATCCCCTCCACCCTCAGCTATGGCAAAGGACGAAACTGCCAATACCGCAATAGCGATGACTGCCTTCAATGATTTCATGACCCTCTCCTAACTCTAATTCACTGATGGTTAGAGAGTAGCTAATGATACCTGTCAGAAAGCTGCCGTTAACATTACATATCTGTCAGGCAAGGTCTTTACTCAATTAATGGCATGCTTAACAGCGCGCCTATGATTTGTGTTTCGACCGTTATTAGGTGACGTTCGGTACTAAACTCAATTCGCAACGAAGTGTTAACCAACCAAGAGCTGACAGAAATGTAATTTTAATTTCAGTCGACTGTCCGCCGAGCGTGGTCTAGGGTGAAATATGAGCCCTTGGCCCTTGGCCCTTGGGTATGCACTTACTTGAATGCTATTTAACAGCATCTTGCTCGCGTTACGCTTGGTGTTTGTCTGCAGTATCACTCATCCGCGATCAGTCTGAAATGATCAGTTGTTTTTAATAGAAATTATCGAATGCCGCTGGTCTCAGCACCACTGCTAGTGTTGTCTTTCCTTGGATGCAATGGAGAACATAGCTATGAGCGACACCCCGGTTACCTCTCACAGAAACACTCACCAATACCTGCGGCCTTGCGTTGAGGCTTGTAGCGACTGCCACAAAACCTGTCTGAATACAGCGATGACCCATTGCCTTGAGGCGGGGGGTAAACACCTTGAGGCCGAACATTTTCGCCTAATGATCAACTGCGCCGAGATCTGTCAGACGTCGGCCAATTTCTTGTTGAGTGGTTCCACCTTTCACCACCACGTTTGTGGGGTTTGCGCCGAGATCTGTGATGCTTGCGTGAAGAGCTGCGAACAGGTCGGTGGTATGGAAGATTGCGTCAGGGCCTGCCGTGAATGCGCAGAGATCTGCCGAAAAATGGCTGGCGAACAGAGTTAGTCAAGCCCCATGCAGTACAGAAATAGCAATTTCCGTGTTCGGGGGCCATGGCATGCATGTGCCAACCCTTCGGCGCTAATAGGAGATTCACAATGTCACAGCATATCAAGCACAACAGCTCTAGCCGGTTCACTTTGTCGATGAGGGTGGTAGCGATGGCTGTCGCGGTAATGGCAGCAGCGCCGACGTGGACTAATGCCGCAGACCCCACGAAAAGCGAAGCGATGCAGATGCCTTCCGAGCAGAAGGATCATTCGAAGATGATGAAACAAATGGGCGGCATGTCCATGACTGGTGATGTGGATTATGACTTCGCGGCCAACATGCGCATGCACCACCAAATGGCAGTCGAGATGGCGCAAGCCGAACTCAAAAGCGGAAAAAATCCGGAGATGCTCCGTATGGCCAAGGAGATAATTGCCGCACAGAAGAAGGAAATCGTCGTATTCGATCAGTGGATTAAAGCAAATAAAAAACCATGACTAGGGTGATGTCGAAGTCGATCTGTGCGCCGTATCTTTGAAGGAAATAACCGCGCCGGTTTGGACGGTAATTCGCTGCTGGCGCATATCACTGTGAACTGGTACTGGACGAAAACTAAGCTGCGTTTGGTTCATGGATTTCCAAAACCATTCGAGATAGGCCAAAGACCTGCAAGCAAAGACACTATTTGAATCCGAAATGATCTTCTTCCTCTGTCACTGCGCGTGGGGAAGCAAAATCGTTGAGAGCGGTACAGACATTGCGAGACCAGAACATGGGCCAAAGCGTCCTGTTCGAGCTAATTCCGATAACTGCATGATGGCCGGTATTGTCCTGCTCGTGGCGCGGATGAGCCGCGTGGTCGGCGGAGCGATCATACCCCGTGCGATGTGTTGGATATGACCGCTCCGCGCTTGGGTACCGCCAGCTACGGTCTGATCGGGGCGCCGCGCAAGTACTCAGCTGGGCGTCTCGAAAATGGCCAACTATAAGAGGGACCGAGGCTGCGCTTACGCCAAAGTGATCGTATGCGGGCAAAAATGACTAATCGGTTGCCGGAAGCGACGGTTTTGCAGTCGCCCGGCGGCCCGTTCGTGGTCGTGGCGCGAGACGCGCGAGATGCTTGCGCCTGCCGAGCCACTACAATGCCAATACCGTTAATTATCAGTTTCGGACAACGCTACGCAGTGACTTAGACAGCACTTCAGCTCGGTAAATGAATGATAGATACCAAGTTGGCCGGTGGTCTGGCCGCCTGAAACAGTAGTTTTTGGAGTTAGAACTGGACGCCTCAATTCACTGCCAAATGACTCTGGTTTCCGGCAGCGTCGGCAACAGAAGGAAAGCCGGATGACAAGCAAGCAGGCTCAATATCATGTGGTGGATTGCCTTATCGTCGGTGCAGGACCTGCCGGGCTGACGGCGGCTATCTATTTGGCGCGCTATCGCCGACAGGTTCTCCTGGTTGATGCCGGCCAGAGCCGTGCGGAGCTGATCCCTATCACGCACAACTATCCCGGTTTTCCTCAAGGTGTTTCGGGCGCCGAGTTGTTGGCTCGGCTGCGCAATCAGGCAGAGCGCTACAATGTTTATGTCCGACGAGCCACCGTGAAAGCACTATCAAAGCGAGGAGACGACTTCATCGCCGACATCGACGATGACCGCGTTGTTGCGTCAACTGTGATTCTTGCCACCGGCGTTATTGATAAGCCTCCTGAGATACCCAATCTACGTGAGGCCACTCTCGGTGGCTATGTGCGTTGGTGCCCGATTTGCGACGGATACGATGTCATCGACCAGGACATTGCTCTTCTCGCCTCCGCCGAGGAAGGTTTCAAGCATGCGCTATTTCTCCGTACCTACACCCGCCAGCTCACACTTATTGTGCAACCGGGCGGCAGAGAACTAGACAACGACGAACGTCTCAAAATTGCACAGGCAGGCGTCCGTCTCATCGAGGAACCGATCGAGCAAATCCGCAAGATCAAAGGGCATCGTGTGGCGCTACGCTTGGCTAACGGCGACGAACTCAGTTTCGACACCCTATACCCGATGCTTGGCTCCAACGCACGGACCGAATTGGCCAAAAGCCTCGGCGTAACTTTTGAGAGCGATGGCGAGTTGGTGGTGGACACCGACCAGCGCACGTCAGTCCTAGGGTTGTACGCGGCGGGCGATGTAGTCAACGCGCTCAATCAGATGAGTGTTGGAGTCGCCCATGCGACGACTGCGGCGACCGCGATACACAACGCCCTCAAGGACAACTATCGCTGAAAAGTTAATCTCGAAGAACGGTCTGCTTCGGCCATACACTGATAGCAGCCCACGACATTACGTGCTGGTGAGAGGCAGCTCGGACTGAGCAGCGACCTTTATTTCTGCTCATTAGCAGTAGGGATTTGTCGGTAATGCTGCGCTGCATGGGGATAGCGTTAATACCACCCAGGCGACACGAGCCTGAGAGGCAAGGCTACGGGAGATGAGCACAGCCACAGCCTTCGCCGCGGGTCGGCTACGAGCGCTTACCGTGCCGGAGCGGACTTTCTCGAGATCAAGCGTCAGGTGGCTGGCGGCGCGATGGCACCGTATACGGCTATATCGAGGGGCCGAGGTACCGGCGCTGCTCGATGAAGCAGAACCGAAGACCCCAATCTGCCGCGCTATACGGAGATCGTGGTTATTGTGCATACATCGGTAGGGAATACTCGGAGCCAGACGATGCCGTTGATCAAAGCAAGTACGCTCTTATCCGCCTTTTTTGTATTCACGACGACGGGCTGCCAACCCCCCAGCGTTCAGCCATTATCAATCACTGGGGATGCCGTAGCGCGACCTCAATCGGCGTGTCAAAAGGAGGACTTCATCTGGAAAAACAAGATTGTGCCTTCCCTCTACGGCTCTGAACTCCCGGCGCTGACTGCGCCAGGCATCGGCGATACCTTAACCTTGGCAATGCCGAGTTTTACGGTTAAGTCGCTGACTGCGCAAGGCGATGAGCTGGAGCAAGGGCGGCGCAAATTGGTGCATGCATTTGGTGCAGAGGCGCGCTTCCGGTTTGTGGCAAACCGTGGAGTGGCGAGTCGCTATACCGGCATCTTCCAAAGTGGCGCCGACTGCGTGATCGGCCGTCTTTCGGTGGCGACTAAGCCGACGGATACGCACTCTGTGCCGGCCTTAGCTTTGAAGTTTTTCATTGACGATAATCACCCGTCGGTCAATCTACAGGTTATGAACTCCATCGACGGCCAAGAGGGATACAACTTCTTCGAAAAGACTTTCAGTAACATCATTCCACCCGCAACCTCTTTTGCGACGCGCTTACTAGCCGGTTTCTTTGAATGGGCAGCCATACGTTTTGGGGCTAGAGATTCAGATCCTGGTCACTTGACCGTTGAGCACCTGGCCGGCATTAACATCGATGGCTCTAAAGTGGCTGCGCCAAGGGCGCCTTATCAACTTCTTTTTAAGCCGCGGCCGGCAGCTGTTGCTCGCTTCAACGGGGTGGCAATGCAGGATGACTTTCGGATAAAGCTGACTGACTTCCCTGTCGGAGAGGTGCTGTACGACGTTTACGCCTTGGATAAAGGCGAGACGGTCGAGCAGGCTAAACTTTTAGGCCAGCTGGTTCTAAATTCCAAGATCGTGGCATCTCGGTATGGCGACGAAAAGCTCTACTTTCAACACAATATGCAAAGATAGTTCGACTGGACTGACCGTTGCGAAAGTCACGATTGAAGTAGAGATTGCGGTTGAGAATGTTAAAGCTGCTCCCTTCAATGAACCTCTCTGGTTTTTGCTCAACGGCCACTGCAAACTGCCCCATACTCATGCCAAGGGCAATGAGGGGAAGACCATAAAGGTTTTTATTATTCATGTAACACTCCAGGCTATAGCTTGGCAGAGTTTCTTTATGAAATATTTTATCATTATAAAAACCCTCCGGCACGTGAGAGTTTTTTCTACGTGCCGGCAGACATGACTCCATACAAAAGATAACTCAAGTGCGACCTGAAAATTACTTTTATGTCAGCTAGCCGTAAGCGCGCTTAAACAATCAAACCAAGTAATATGACGCAGACATGGCTCCTTTGGACTAGCCTCCGTGCTGGCATTTGGTACCCATAACTCTGTACTCCAAGGTATTGAGTTTGCCAGCAGAGTCCTCATAGGTCATGCGCGAAGGCGCAACGTCACAGGATTTGTTGGCTTGGGTGACACTAACTACCTTCTGAACATCCAGGTTCATACCATATTCATAATGAACAATCTCAGGTATGGCTTTACTATTTTTGAGAGCGTATTGCTCCATCGCCTGTTGATTTTCTTGCATCATCCGACCATAAACACGATCTCCTCCGCCTTCAGCCATGGCAAAGGATGAAACTGCCAATATCGAAATAGCGATGACTGCATTCAATGTTTTCATGATTCTACGAGCTCTAATTCACTGGTGACTAGATAGTAGCTAATGATACCTGTCAGAAAGCTGCCGTTAACATTACATGTCTGTCAGGCAAGGTCTTTGCTCCGTTAATGGCATACTTAAGAGAACTCTGAAAAAGAATTCCAGCTCTGGTGAAATAACGAACATGACGGTTTTACCCCATGAAACAGATGTCCTTCGCTGATGCCTAGTACGCCGGCAAACGTAAGCAGACCCGCCGCGAGCGCTTCCTGATTGAAATGGATCAGGTCGTGACCTAGAAGGGCTTGATTGCCTTGATCGAGCCGCATTATCCAAAGGGCGAAGGGGGCCGTCCGGCATATCCGTTGATGACCATGTTGCGCGTTCATTTGATGCAGAACTGGTTCGGCTACAGCGATCCGGCGATGGAAGAATCACTATATGAAACGACGATTCTGCGCCAGTTCGCGGGCTTGAATCTGGATCTGATTCCCGATGAAACCACGATCCTGAACTTCCGCCGCCTGCTAGAAAAACATGAACTGGCGGGCAGGATTTTGCAGACCATCAACGGTTATCTGGACGATCGTGGCTTGATGCGGCGCCAAGGCACCGTGGTCGATGCGACGATCAGTCATGCCCGAGCCCGAGCTCGACCAAGAACAAGGACGGCAAGCGCGATCCGGAAAGGCATCAGATGAAGAAGGAGAATATGTATTTCTTCGGGATGAAAGCGCACATTGGCGTCGATACCGAGTCCGGTTTAATGCATAGCCGACGAGGGCTGTTGACAAATAGCGATCTTGAAAGAGTTCAACGGCGGGCTTCCTGAGGAGCTCATCACCAATTATTTTTGACCGTAAAAAATAAGAAATTAATAAATAACAGTAGGTTATTGACGAATCGAATGACCCCCCTTATCTAGGCATATCTCTCACTTGGCCTTTGACTCCGAAAGTTGACTGGCGAGCACCGCATTGTCTTGCAGGAGGAACTGCTTCTCTGTGACCAACGTGGTTAATTGGCTTTCAGCCAGGGTTATGCGTTCCACCAGCAGGCTTCGCTCCCGCTCGATCACCGCCAGGTTCGTCTGCGCCTCAGCCAAAGACTGCGTGTCCTGACCGAGGCGCTGTTCCAGCTCTTGATGCATTTGTTTCAACTCGGTGAGTTGACGTCCAACCTGCTCATGCGCGCTACGACTCTGGATGAACGCCTCCTGAGTCATGAGCAGGGTGTTCTGCAGGCGCTCGTTATCCTGTTTCAGGTGCTGCTCTTGAGCTTGCCGTTCACCTAGGTTGGTGTGCTGAACGAGTAGCCGTTGCCGGAGTTCAGCCAGTTCGTCTTCCTGACGCTGCTGGCGTTGTTCAGCGTTCTGACGCTCGTCGGCGCGTTGTTGAGCAACCGACTCCTGATAATGCTCAAACTGCCCCCGCGCTTGTTGCAGTTGTTGGGTCAATGAGGCCACCTCGAAAGTGCGATCAGCCAAGCGTTGTTCGAGGCCGAGCTTTTCACTGCCGAGGCCGGCCAAGACAATCTCCTGACACTTTACGGTTTCAGTCAGCCCTTGGCAGTGCGTAGTGGCGGCGGCCAGCGCCTGGGCCTGCTGCTCCTGCGCGCTGAGTAAGGCGTCCTGCTCCACGAAAGCTTGCTGCAACTGCTCCTGCAACGTAGCGGTGGCTGTCTGATGCAACTGCTCAGCCTGCTCGACGTGCAGGGCCGCCTCCGTCTGTATTTTTTCGTACACCCCTTTCACTGCCAGGACCAGCTCGGCCGGTAATCCCAACTCGGCCTGCGCCACTGTGCCTGGGTGAGCGGCTTTCCAGCGTTTTAACAAGGGGGCAATCGTGCTTTTGCTACCGGTCCCGCCCAAAGTCGCGCGGATACCGTCGATCGTCGGATTATGGCCGTCGGCCACCAGCCGGGCCGCCGCGTTTGCGACATGCACATAGAGGACACCGGAACGGGCCATAAACACCTCGGATTTTTTCGTACCGTAATATGGAAAACGTAATACAGCGATTTAAGTACAGAATAGATCAGCCTTGAATAACTGCCGCCTAACCCACGATAAGCTCCGTTATCGTGGGTTACACGCTCATGTTCGGCATTCGCTTCTATAATCCGCAGTACACACGGCCTGAACAGGCGTTTCTGGATGACGGTCAGCAATAACGACGAAAACCGCCCACCAATACTGCTCGAAGAAGCGGCGGTGCAGGCGCGTACCCACGGTACGCTTGCCACGCCCGAGCAGTTGGCCGAGCAACACCAACGTTTTCTTGCGGCGGCCACCTCCGACAACACCCGTCGTACCTACCGCTCGGCCATCCGTCACTTTCAGGCCTGGGGCGGCGTCCTGCCGTGCGATGAAGCGGTGGTGATTCGCTACCTGCTGTCCTTCGCGGACGTGCTGAACCCACGCACCCTGGCTCTGCGCTTGACCGCGCTGTCGCAATGGCACCGCTATCAGGGTTTTCCCGACCCGGCAGCCAGCGCCACCGTACGCAAAACCTTGCGCGGTATTGAGCGGGTAAACGGGCGTCCTCGACAAAAAGCCAAGGCGCTGCTGCTGGGAGATCTCGAGCTCATCGTGGCGCACTTGGACACGCTCGAAGGGCTCGCCGCGCTGCGTGACAGCGCGCTGCTACAGTTGGGCTATTTTGGAGCGTTCCGGCGCAGTGAGCTGGTCACCGTGGAAGTTCAGTATTTGCAGTGGGAGCGAGAAGGACTAAAGATCACGCTGCCGCGCTCCAAAACCGATCAAGAGGGTGAGGGGCTGGAGCGAGCGATCCCCTATGGCGACAACCTATGCTGCCCAACGAAGGCGTTAAGACGCTGGCTGGATTCCGCTCAGATTGAACAAGGCCCATTGTTTCGACGCGTTAGCCGTTGGGGAGCCGTCGGCGATGTGGCGCTACACGAGGGTAGCGTTAATACCATCCTGACAGCCCGTGCTCAAGAGGCGGGCTTGCCGTACGCCCCCATCATGAGCAGCCACAGCCTTCGTCGAGGACTGGCCACCAGCGCCCATCGGGCTGGGGCGGACTTTCTGGAGATCAAGCGTCAGGGTGGCTGGCGGCACGATGGCACAGTACACGGCTATATCGAAGAGGCTAGAGCCTTCGAGGAGAACGCGGCGGGCTCGTTACTGCGGCGCAAGCCATAGCTAAATACGGGATGACAACTCTTTGGGCATTAGCTTAAGCCGCAAATAGAATAAACAAAAACAACGTAATTACAGATACTTATAGAACGAATGTCCTAAATTTCCTTTATCTCGGCACAACCCCGATGGGACTTCCGTGGAAAAGCTGTAGTCGGCAATGGTGTCCAGGACATTCAGGTAGTTGATCCCCAAACCGTCAGACTGACTGTTCTCTCCGTCGGTCCTGAAGATGCGGATTGTTGCCCGAGTGTTCAGAGCATCGAAAACTACAAGTGGGACGGTACAACATTTCTTCAAGCCCCAACGCCGTAAGTAAGAGCCAGGCTTCAGGCACCTAACCGTATGTATACGAGCACGGTTAGGCAGGACTCTGGCGAAACGCTGGAGCAAACAAAATGAAGGAAAATCGGATATGTCGCGCTTGAACATCGGCCCCGGCCTTTTCGCCATGTTGCTCACATTGGTATCAGTCCACTCCAATGCCACCAGCTTTGATTGCACCAAAGCTGCAATCTTTGCTGAGAAATCGATTTGCACAGATTCTGCACTCAGTCGTCTGGATGAGCAGATGAACTCCGAATATGTCCGCGCTTTATACGCAGCGCCGAACAAGGCTCAGGTCCGTCAAGATCAAAGAGACTGGTTGCGTCTGCGCGACAATTGCAAGACCGCCAGTTGCTTAACCGCTTCGATGACTGATCGGCTCAGTGTTCTATTAAGCACCAGGGTGGATCAGCCATCCAAAGCGCCAACCTCCGTTGCCGCAACCCGGGTTGATCAATCTGAAACGAAAGTGATTTCAAAGGCCGCTACTTCTCCAATGGTCCCCCCCGTGGTGAAGCCGGCAGCCCCGCGAAATGCAACGGATGATCATCAAGCGATCCTGAACTTGAAGATTGGCTTGTTCGTGATGGCAATGTTGCTGCTGGTCTGCATCTACCTACACCGTCGGGGGACCATTACGATCTATCAGGACTACACCGACGCGCTTTGGACAACCTTGACTCCGATCTTGGGGATTGGTGCGTATTTCGTCGCGAGTTCCTGGCTCGAGGTGCCACGCAACTACTCCATCATTGCTGGCTGTGTCCTTGGTGGTCTTATGTCATTGCAGGTGCTTATCCAAACGTACAGAAGCAACAGCATCTGGTTTTTCCTTTTATCCCTCTTCGCAAAGGTCATTCTGCTGACTTTCTACCTCCTGATGATGACCCTCCTGCTGTGCGGCGGTGCGCGAACCAAAAGTGAGGCCCGGCGGCGGCGCGGCTGGGCAGTCCTTGCCACGACTGTATTCGTATTCCTCTCAGGCTGGATGTGCCGGCATCGGCAATTCAGTTCGATCGACGATTACATAGCCGGACGGGCATAAGTGACATATCGGAGGTCGCGCTATTGCCACATGCGCGGCCACCGATGTAAATGGACGTCGGGCCAGTCTAAGGGGCCCGACCGAAGCCGGCATTTCAAACAACAAAGAATCCAGGAAGAAGGATCAAGGAGTAGTCATGGGATTTCGTTTCAGCAAGCGAATCACGATTGTGCCTGGCGTACGCCTTAACATTAGCGGCAAAGGGGTAAGTACTTCGATAGGGCCTCGTGGTCTGAGTATGACGATGGGTCGCAATGGCACCTATCTCAATGCGGGATTACCTGGTACTGGTCTTTCATATCGTGAAAGGATCGACCGGCCCAGTAGATCGAGTAGCTCCCAACTAGGACCTGCCGGAAGCGAATACTCTGGCCAGGTAAAGGTGAAAGTAAACGACGATGGCACGTTGTTGATTACGGATATGGATGACATCGAGTTGCCGGCTGCTGTCATCAAACGCGTCAAATCCGAGATGGCCGATTCCATTCAGGACTTGCTGACGAAAGCAGCTGATAAGGTCAATCAGGATCTCGAATCCTGCCTTGGTGTGCACCTACTGACGCCGCGGCCGGGGGCCATGCCGTTGATCCCAGCTCCATTCGCCATTGAAGAACCCACGAGGCCCACTCAGCAGACGCCAGGTTTGATGGATCGAATGCTGCTGCGCAGCGCTAAGATTGAGCGTGAGGCTGAGTCGGCGGAAGAGCAATATCGACAAGACCTCGCGAACTGGCATGCAACCCGGGACGCCCATGAATTTGAACGCACCGAAATCGAGAAAGCATTCCGGCTGGCGGCAAAGGGCTTCAGTGCTCAGATGGAACGTGCCCTGGACTATGTGTTGAGCGGCATTGCCTGGCCAAAAGAAACCCAGGTGGACTATGAGTTCTCACAAGACGTTACCGGCGTCGCGCTCGATGTTGATTTACCTGATGAGGGCGATATCCCGCAGCGCAGCGCTGAAGCCCGTGGCAACGGCAAACTAACCTTCAAAAACCGTTCGGATGCCCAGGTACGTAGAGACTTTGTCGCGCTGTGCTATGGATCTCTGTTTCGAGTTGTAGGGGAGGTGTTCGCTCTACTGCCGGCAATCCAGAAGATTCTGGTATCGGGTTATATCCAGCGTGACAACCCCGCTACCGGGACAGTGGATGATCAATACGTGCTCTCGGTCTTGGTAGCTCGAGATCAGTGGGATGCGATTGATTTTAATCGTCTGGATGCGATCGATCCTGCAGCGATCCTGAACGCGTGTGGCGCAGTGGTAAAGCTGGACCGCTCTGCGCGTTTTGTTGAGGTGACACCGATGGATATGTCGGTGATGAACTGAAGACAACCGCGGCGGCTTGAGCCGCCGCGGTGTTGGGCAGGGCAGGGCACGAGAGGATTAGCGAATGATTCCTTCGCGCTTTGCCTCCAAGATCCACATCGGGAATTCCTGCATCAACCGGTCGTACAACTGCTCTTCCGTCATGTCGTGCAGGTCATCCAGGGCAAAGAACCCGCAGTTGTCCACGACTCTCCCGGGCATTGTGTCCAGTTTCTCCAGAATGCCGTAATTCCGGCCTGCTAAACCTACGTATTGCCAGAAAATTCCCAGCTTCGCTGCATCCACCATTAGTTGCGTGATCTTGCGGTTTTCAGACACGCCACCGTCGCTAATGAAAACGACAAACATTGGGGTTTTGTCATTAGACGCTTCGAAGGACTCGATCACTTTTTGGATCGCTCTCGGCTCATCATTGTAGCGTCGACCCACGTCCCACTTGGTCCAGCCATTGTTGTCGGCCGCGACAAAGTTCTGGTAGTTGTTCAGTGTCACTGGTGAGAGTCGCAATGGCCGTTCGGCAAATGTCCAACACTCAAGTTCGGCGTCTGTATCTAGGGCGACGGCGATTGGCACAAGTCGATTGAGTACTTCCTGCACCCGGCCGGTTTTGTATTGATTTCTCATCGAGTCGGTGACGTCGAGCACGAGCAAAACGCGAGCTTTCATTCCAACCAGGCAGGCTTTCTCGAGGCTAACCTGTGCCTTCTTGGCCAGACTGACCAGTTCCGGCGCGACAGCAGCTACACGCTTCTCCAGAGAGATTGTGGAGGGAGATGGAGCCGGTGCAGCCTCTTCAGCAACTTCGCCGCCAAAATGCCTCACGAGAGCGTCCAAGCCCTCGGCAAACCCCTGAAGGTTTGAGGCCAACCGCCACTCCCCATTCTTACGGTAAAGCTCAACGATCATTACCGCTTTCTCGGTTGTGAATATGAGCCCTGAGAATGCGCAGGTCGCTCCTATCTCACCAGATGGGCCGATTACTTTGAAGTTGCCATTCTGGATGTCACTCATCGCCCCGGCACCATCGATGGAGGCTGTAAAGACCAAGCGATCGATAGAGGCGGGCAGGGTGGCTAGATTAATTTCAAACTGGCCACCGGGGGCGATAACCAAACTGCGGCAAGGCGTGAAAGGCTGATTGAAGAAGATCATGTAGCGATCATCAGAAAGTTTGCCATGTTCGTCGACACCGAAACAGACGAAGTCGATTGCGCTGGGGCTTTCGATGTTGACCGAGAGAGTGAGTGAGAGACCGGGAAGAATATTTGCCAGAGGCATACGCTGGCCTTGGGTGATCTGCATGCATGGTTCCTTGTGACGATTAGAGCGCCTGATTAAGAAACGGCAAAGGTGATACAGCCGTTTTCATAGGAGTGGCTGGTATATCCGTAGGATTAAACCTAACAGCGCTCGATGTTTCTGCAAGTCTTATAAGGCCAATGAGGTCGCCGCGGGAAATTCCTATGGGAAGAACTGTTCATTCTCTCGAGGACACGGGGCAATTCATAATGGGTTGACGAGGCCGATCATGCTTGCATACAACCAAAATAGAAATCCCACGGCGGCCGTGTGCCGTCGCGGGAGTACTTGTCAAGCATGAGTCTGCTGAAAGCGACTGCTAGCACGAAAGCTTAGACATACTGTTTTTTGCCGCTCCTTTCGATTGGGTGGCCTTTGAATACGTGTGGGCCGTCCATGGTCAGCTCAATTTTGTCTCCCTTTCGAGTCAGCCACGGGGTGGCTTCGCTGCCGGCTTTGGAGGTGACTCCAGACGGGCTAAGCAGGACAAAGTCCTGGGAAATTTCGATCTGCCCGATTACATAGGTGTACACCATTGAGCTAAAAAAACCGGACTTGAACTCAAATGCGCATTCCACGACCTGATCGCCATACTCCATCCGCATCTTAGGTTTCAGCGATGCCACCGAAACCGCACCGTTATCTACTGCTGAATAAACGCTGCAGACCAGCGCTACTTTGCCGCCCATGAGCTGCGAGATTGCTGGGTTAATTTCGACGGTTTCTATACCAGGAGCGGAGGCGCTGGCGCTGACTACGTCACCGGTATGGAAAACGAAGGGATCGATGTCAAAAGCCCCACGCTTGTCAGGTGCCTGGATGATGGACATTCGTCCATCAGGACGAAGGATGCCGATTCGCAGATCGAGGTCGTCGTTGTCAGCTCCGTCGCCGTTATCAACCCACGTAGCGCTGACGCGAATTACCTTTGGAGCTGACGGCCCTTTTTCGAGGGACACCTTGTGGCTGCTGCCAGGTTTGTCCAGTTTTACCACGGTCTTAGCGATGTTGACGGGCTTCGGAGGCGGTTCAGGTGTTACCGCCTGCCCGGAGGATGCATCGCCTTCAACTTCGATGCCATAAAACCCGCAAAGTCCGGCAAGACCTGAGGCGAAACCTTGCCATACAGAGCGCGCTTTGAGCTGGCCGTTCCGGACGTACAACTCAAGCACGATGATGCCCGTCTCTTGTGAGAAGGGCTCAGGTGCCAGTTCCAGGGTTTGGTCCCCGGCAATGACGATAGCGCGTAGGTCTTTGACTGCTTCGAAGCCGCCGGCGCTGCCGTCTTGCGTCAAAGTAATAGCGATCTTCGTTATGTTGGTTGGGAGTCGAGACGAGTTGAAGCTGATGCTGTGACTCACCGTGTCGCCACGAGCGACCGGGGGCGCGAATGTCGCCGCGCCTGAAGAGTGCTCGGGTGCATTGAAGAAAACCATGCCGCTGTCATCCACTACCTTGCCAGTGTCGGTGACCAAAAACGCAGTAAGGTTTACGTCCAGGTTGTTACCTGCCGCATGGGTAACTTCCACCCGCCCTTGGGAGGAAGAGATCGTTGTGTTCTCGCCGGGTTTGAGTGACTGATTCAATTCATGCCGCCTATTCCATGGGGTTTCGTGACGCATTGTTCATGCGCTGCGCTTTTGTTGTTTGAGCGCGAAGGCCGGCCAATGGGAAAAATCCCCTCATTGGTACTGATCGCATTGATGCAGTTTAACGGCTTGGCCGCCGGCGACCGCCGAGACATCCATTCACCATTTACACACCGTCTGAAACCCAAGATTGGAACGTACGAAAGGGAATGTTGTGCGCGACATTGAAAGTCCTCTCAGTCCCGTTAAGTTCTGATCGTAGGAAACAAAAACATCTGCCCGGCGTGCTGCACCGGAATTCGACAAGGCATTTTGAGTGGTGCGGTCTCCTGCTAGATGGCAATATGCTACATCTATTTGCGCTCCCCCTCATCATCCAGGGTCTGGCGTTTAATTTCTGACAAGGACACGTTGGATGCTAATCGCACTTGTGGTTTTGAACACCCTTTATTTGATCTGCAGTCTGCTGTTCAACGCCGAGCTGCTCAACATGGCTGGCGCTGATATCCCCCTCCGAAAACTCGAAGTCCTTGAGACCTATAGCCAGATCCTGGCGGCGACGAGTATGTGCTTGCTGGTATGGCGAATCTGTTATCGACGATACCAAGGCAAGGGGAGGGTGCTGTGGGTTTGGCTCGGAGCATCGACACTTGTCGTTACGCCGTTGACGTGGTGGTTTCAGGGTGCGGCACCGGATTGGGTCGCAGAGCAGTTCCCCGGCTCGCTACGGGTCAGTAGCCTCTACGCATACGTCACCAAAAAGGGATTGCTCTATGACTCCCTGACTATTCCGCAGATCCCCTATAAGGCTTACAAGGATCAGGGAGAGGGGAAGGCTTTTATAGCAAACCTCGGCGTTCTGATGAGTGTTCAAGGCTCCTACGTCGAGCGCATCGACAGGAACTTCCAAGGCTTTTCAGCTGCAGTTTTTCGTGGCTACACCGTCCGTAATGGAGACGCGTTATACGAGCGCTTGCAAGAAACTGTCGTGCCCTCCATCAGTGACATCAGCAGGGCGTATGCACAGATTGAAGGTTTTCGTGCGGGAGGCATCTCGGGGAGTGAGTGGCGACCGATCAAATGGCCGAATGCAGGGGACGATCTGGGATACCAGCCGACCATTGACGAGTACGCCCGGTCAATCAATCCCGGTGTGCGGACACGGGATGCTCTGGCCAACACCACCGAGGTTCGCCACATGGCGAAGACCAAGCTCGGTCCTCTCTATGTGAAGGGCATGAACCTTCTAGCTACGCGAGAGCAGTACCAGGCTTATCTGCCTGGCATTGCCGACAACATGGCCTATGACGTCGCTCACACCGACATCCACGGCGCTGAAGGTTTGAACGTTCTCAAGAATATGTGGTTTATCCCCTTCTCCCTTCTTAGCGGGTTGTTCTTCGGCGGCATCAGTCTTGTGGTCTTGATCATCTCGGGTGTTGAGGCGCTTCGAAGCCTCCCCGGGCGAATTCGCTTCGTTCGACCGGTCGCCGTGATTTCGATCGTTATGCTGCCTCTCGTTGTTGGCAACGCAATTGTCGATAGCCCCGGTTATAGAGATGCGTTCAGGAGCTTGGGCAAACAGCCAGTTGTGCTTGCCACCGTTTTCCATTGGGCCATGTCCTCAGAAGCAATGCTTTACAACATTACAAGGCCTCTGCTGAAAGCAGAGTGACTTACACAAAGGGAGAGTCACCGTGCGTAAAAAGTTTCTCGTTTCAGTACTGGCATTGACCATCGCAGCATCAACCTCTGGCTGCGCTGAGTTGGGTATCAACAAGCAACAGGCTGGTACCGCAGTGGGTGTCGTCGCTGGCGCTGTCATCGGGCAGTTCATCGGGAAAGGCAACGGACGGATCGTGGCAACCCTGGTCGGCGGTGCACTGGGCGGTTACATCGGTAACAAAATCGGTGCAAAACTCGATGAGCAGGATCAGCAGGCCCTAGCACAACGCACGCAAGATGCATTGAACGCCTCGCCGAGCGGGTCCAGTCTGCCCGTGTCCTGGACATCGGCCCATTCTGGCGCGTCGGCGGAGATCGTTCAGGGCAAAGAGTTCACCCAAACCAAAACGGTTGAAGTGAAACGTGCTCCGAAGATCGTCGCCGTCCCTTCGATGAAGCTCATCAACGAACAGTACGTCACCAAAAGTAGTTCGAATGTGCGCGCCGCGCCTGAAAAAGGCGCAGACAAAGTGGGTGGTTTGAAACCTGGCACCGAGTTCACTGCCGTTGGTTCGACAGGCGACTGGATTCTTGTCGGCCGCAAGGGTGTAACTGTCGGCTACGTCCACAAAGATTTGGTTGAACCAAAATCAGTAGCCGTTGCGAAGCGTGTGAAGTCCGCGGCCAACCTGGACGAGATGAACGTCGCTGCCGACAAGGAAACAAGGGCCTTCGATCTGGATTCGATCCCGACGTTGCCAACTCAGCAGGTCGCTGCTGAAACGTCTTGCCGGCCGGTGACCGTGAGCCTCAAAGCGGCCGACGGAAACACTGTGCAGGAGAAGAACACCTTCTGCAAACAAGCCAACGGCACCTGGGAACTCATCTAAGGGATCTTCATGAAAAACCGCGCACTCGCTCTCGTTGTAGTGGGTGCTTGCGGCATCGCGCCGCAAGCCTGGGCTCACCAGCTCGCCTACTCGAAGACAGAACAGATCCAAGTGAACGTTGATGGTGAGGCGACCACCTGGTGCAAACCTGAAGTGGCCATCACCATGCAACGCCCAACCTGGGATGACCAGAAACCGCTGAACACGCTTCTATCGAAGCTCCCGTATATTCTCGGCCAGGAATGCCCGACGGCCAAGGTCACCTGGAAAGCAGTCGACGCAAAGGGGGCGGTTTACGCCACCGGCGCGGGGTATGCGACCAATCTGGGCCTGGCCACGCTGACTTCACCGCCTGCCGCTCCGGCCGCTGCCGCGCCCGCTGTTTCGGTAGCCCCCGTGGCTTCTCCTCCTACGCCACCAGCAGCTGTGGCGGCTGCATCTGTACTACCAGCCGCCGCTGCGCCTACTGAGCCTGCCGCCGCAGCGCCTGTGGTTGCTGCACCGGCCCCAGCGCCTGTAACGGCACCTGTGATACCACAACCAGCACCGGAGGCTTCACCCGCGCCAGTGCAACCGGTGCCAGTGGCTCAAGTACCTGTGACGGTTGCCCCTGTTGCACCTGTAGCTGCCGTGGCCACAGTACCTGTGGAGGCAGCTCCAGCCGCCACCCCTAACCCTGCCGCGCCAGCTGAAGCGTCGGCCGCTGTTGCCGCAGTTCCTACCGGTGACTTCGGCCGCTCATTGGTGCTGGCCAACCAGAACCTGATGGGGATTACCGACGGAAGCGGATGCAAATGGGTTATCAGCAAGTCGGTAACTGATGAGTCCGATCCAAGTCTGTCCTTTCAGTCGACACCCGCCATGCCTTGCTCTGCATCAGGCTATGCCGAGGGGTCCTATGACAAATTGCGTTGGGCGGTACCCAACACCTATCGCGGTGATACCTGGTCAAAAACAACCGTGCACCCGAGCGGTCTGATGTTCAACCAGGCACTGGTCCCAGCGGTGAAAGGCAAGGCGCTTTCTTTCCTGAATAGCCGGGCAGACCAAGCACTCTTTCAGGTGGGTGAACTGCCTGCGCGTAACATGAAGGTGTATTTGGCCTTTGAGCGCCCCAACTACCGTGTCCTGTCGCCGTTCGCCAGTGATCCGTATTATGTAGTGATCACTGCAGATGAGGCATTTGCGCTTGATGCGGTTGAGTTGAAGCGCGCTGTGGTTGAGGTCTACCAATTGGTGAAGGCAACGTCGCCAACGACCGTCGGCCTGTCGAACCTCTTCTTCGCCAAGAACTTCGAAGCCCTTTACCCCGAGGGATACGCGTCGGAAACCAAAGACAGCATTCTCAAAACGCGTATGGGCGAGAACCGTGGTGAGTTTTACTTCGATGCTCGCCAAGGCAATAACTTCGCCCTGCGTCGCGAGGAGATCCGCCTGAGAGAAGTACGTCGTCTGCAGCAGCAAATGGCTGAGCTGCACACACGCGTCTTGGCGCGTTACGAACAACTCAAATCCGGGATGAAGGAATTCGAAGGTCGGGAGGCTGAGGCGCTGGCGCAGATGGCCGGCATCAAAGTCACCTTCCCATCGCCGATCGCAATGCAGGACCCGAACTCTTCAAAGTCAGCTGTGCCGATGATGATACACGTCACTGGAAAGAGCGGCGACTACTACGAGGTCGATTTCCCACGTAAGGGGCGTGTACAGACTGATGCTGAACTGGAGAGCCAGTGGTACGTGCTGCCGGCGGCAAACATGACACCCTTCCTGCCGCTCGAAGACGGTCGCGCCGTTCCTACGTATCGCGTGTATACCGCTGGCGCGGCTGAGGCCTGCAAGCAAGACCACTGTGCTGACAGAGTGTCATTTGGTGCCGTACTGGCCAAGGAATTTCCTGGCGCCGGGATCGACTTCAACTGGACGCCTGCAGTCTCTCAGCAGCACGTGATTGATTGGCAGCAAGCATCCGCTCAAATTCAGTAAGGCAACCGACTATGAAAACGATGAACAAGAAGCACATCCTCATCGCCGCTGCGGTCGCCGGTATTGCGATTCTTGCAGCAGGTGTGGGGTTATCGAGCTCCGGCAAGAAGCAAGCGCTGCGTCAGTACGATGAGATGAAGGAACAGTACTTCCTAGAAAACGTCCTGAGCGAGGGAGATATTTCCTATTCCTTCTGGTCGGGAAACGTCACCGTTGAAACACCAGAAATCCGCCTGGTTGCAGCAGAGACCAACGGCGCAGATAAATTCCTGAAAGGGATTATGGGGCTGCTCGGTGGAATGGACTCCGGGGCAAAAGAGTCTGCCCTGGTCGAATGGTCACGGTATCTGCTTTCGTCCAGTACTGGTGGCGGTCGTGCCGGTGGCGTTTACTTGAAGGCCGACGCCCTCAAGGTTAGCCGCGAAGGTGATAACAAGAAGGGCGAGATTCATCTCCAATTGTTGGGCATGGACATGAGTTCTCCTTACCTGTCGCACAAAGGCGCGGATGTGGTCCTGCCCTCGGAAGTAGCGGATGAGATCCAGCCGCGCGCGGAGATGGATCAGTACGGAGGCGTGGTCAAGTCGCCCTACTCGTGGGGTAGCAATATCGTCCAACGTCTGCCGTTCACTGGTGCATTTATCACCGGCGCTACAGGGGAGTTCGGCACCAAAGTTGACTTGGACTTCAAGCTAACGCGCTCTAGCGACGGCGAAGGCTCGGTCGAGTTTGTAGTGGTGCATCGTAATGACGGCAGTGAAGTTGGCCGGATTGTGCGCGAGGCCCAATTTGCGTCCATCCCAGAGCTTGACGATGTCCAGGCGCAACTCAAGAGCGCGCTAAGTGGCTTCATCATGGGGGCTTACAGTACGTCCATGGGCCAGGCCGTAATTGCGGAAGCCGCAGGTGACTTTGCTCGTAAGACCAAGGTGGCCAGCTACTCGCTGACCTACAAAGGCTTCGACCAGTTAAAGGAGTCGTTCGACGAATTCAAGGCCGCTACCAAGCGTGAGGAGTTCGCCGGCTTTTGCAATGAAACAGGCCTATCTGTTTATCAGAGTGACTTTGGAGTCAAGGGCAAGGATCACAGCGATTCTGAGTGCGCTATCGCTCAAAAGCTGGTCACCGATGCCAAGTTTGAAGAGTCCTACATTTTCAAGGAAGACAAGTCGTTATTTTCCGGCCTGTTCGTGAGCAAAAGCTTCACGCTTGAGACGAACTGATCACCACATTTCCTAAAACCTGGAGTGCGGTCCGCCGTACTCCACTGTCACCAAAAAAATATCAAGACAAAGGCAGGCATTTCATGACGAACGTTTCCAAATGGGCAATCACGGCGTTCTGCTCGGTGCTGCTGGCCGGTTGCGGTTCAAGCCAGGACAAAGCTGAAGAACTGGTCAAGTTGATGGGTATGGATGTCCAATACAAGATGCTAGTGCAAGTCGCCACGTCGGGCTATGCATCCAAATATCGCGAAGTCGCGCCTGAAAAAATCAAGGCCGTGATCGAGGACAACATTTCCCAGGACCTACTGAAAGATACCTTGGTCCAGGTATACGCAGATCACTTTGATGCCGACGAGCTCGAACTGATGATCGAGGCCAACAAGCATCCTGATCAGGCGATGAAAATTATTATGGGCTCTAAGGACGGCATGAAGTTGGCAAAAAAATCCATGGACGTCCAGGTGGATCTGCAGCGTGATATGGCCAAGGCGTTCGAGGATCGCGATGAGGACATTGTCGACGAACTGGACGACCTCCGAAAGGAAGCCCGCGGCTGATCCGTCATTTGCTCCGAACCACGGTAATCGACGCGGCTACTACGAACAGTTCCAGGTAGCGTTCGGCAATTCATGGAGGGTGGGATGAGGCTTATTTTGGTAATGCTGCTGGTGCTCAGCGGCTTCGCTCACGCCGGTTGCGGCAGCATCAACAACGACGATCAACGCGCCTACTGCTACGTCAAAGAGGGGAATGGGAGTTGCGCGAGCATTAAGGACGACGATCTGCGCGCTACCTGCTATGTGGAGGCCGGCAATGGCAGTTGTGCGAGTATCCGTGATGATGACAAACGCAAATACTGCTACGTGAAAGAGGGCAACGGGAGCTGTGCAAGCATCAACAATGACGACTTGCGTAACGCCTGCTACGTCGAAACAGGCAACGGGAGTTGCGCTAGTATCCGTGACGACGATCAGCGATACTTGTGCTACGCCAAGACTGGCAATGGCAGTTGCGGGAGCATCAAAAACGATGACTTGCGACGTCAGTGTGAAATGGTAAAGCGCTGACTGGCTTGCTTTAGCCCGGCCGGATGAAGGAATCTCACCTACAAAAAATGCCAGTCAGGTAACTGACTAGCATTTTTCATTCTACGGCTAACGAATCTTCCAAGCTGAAAAGGCGAGTGGTTCAACCGCTCAACCCAGTACTTCGCCCCTGGTCTTGCGCTTGAATCGCCGGCGCAGGAAAAACACCACAAACAAAATCAGCAGCGTGCCTACGGTGAGGAAAATCGTGTTGAACCAAGGAAACGGCTCTTCGCGACTGTTCGTGGCTTCGATGTCTGTGATGTTTGGGAACACGGACAAGATTTGAATGCGCCAGCCGTAATAACGAATGAGAGCCAGCTGCTGGGCATCTCGTGAGTAACCCTGGGCCTTTGCCTGAACGTCGGCCGAGTCAAACTTGAAGTACCACGGAAAACTCCACCCGGTATCTTCATTGCGATAGACCATTACCTTTTTCGATGTTGGGTGTTCAGTGTTAATGAAATACACATCCCGGGTAGGGCCGTCTGCTGGGTTTTCAGCATTGATGACGCCGTCATCGTCCACACGTTTTACCTCAACGCCGGTGATGGCCACCACGTCGTACTGCGGCAAAACATAAAACAGACCCAGTCCCGCACCAGTGATTACGAGCAAGATTGCGCCGATAACCACCCCTTTAATCCACTTCATTTATGTGCTCCATTTTGATCGTCGAATTCTGCCCCAATTCGATCTTGGGTTTTCACCTTTGACCGCTGGGGTGCTACTAAACTTGGTTAGCAAATGTGTAGGTGCTGCAGTGATAGTAACGACGGCTCAAAAAAAGCCCAGGAAATCTCCCGGGCTACTTGTTTGCTGAAGCAAGCGATCGCGTTCCGATCGCCCTGGCTTATGCAGGTGCTGTATCAAATTCCAGGCATACGGAAAGTGAGGTGAACTCAGGTCGCCGGCAGACCCAGGCAGTAAAAGCGGTGTAAGCCACCGACAAGCCTGTGATCAGAGCCATGGTTTGCTTCTTCTCTCGACTGTTTCTCGCAGCAGCACGCGCTTGAGATTCACCTTTGCGTCGAGCACTGTTCGAAAAGAGCGACGCGATCAGCATTCCAATCACCGCATAGAACACTGTGATGAGAGTGAGCTTGGCAACAATAACTAGGGTGATACTCAGAACTCCCTGGTTAGTCCGGAAGGTCGCGAATACGGCGTATGCAATGGCCAAGATAATCCCGGTACCCAACGCTATCCCTGAGACCAAGCCAGGCATTTCAAGCCACCGAAGGATCAGAGCCGAAACGGCACCGATCGCGGGCAGCGCATTCGTGATCGCAGCATCGGTGTAGTCGGTGTAGATCGTGGCAGCCTCTGTGTGGTGTCTCCAGATCGCCAGACAGGTGATCAAAGAACCTATCAAGAGCGTGTATTTCCATGCCGGGCCTGCCCAGAAGGCCTGCCACATGCGTAGCACTGCTGGTTTCTCAGCTACTGGCTGAGCAGGGCGCACTTGCTGTGCCGAGACCACATAGGCTGGGCTCTGAGAGGAGGGCGCCGGTTGCACACTTTGAGACGGTGTCTGAGCCGCCTGATGCTGCTGAGGAGATTGTTGTCTTTGTTGGCGGGATTGTTCCTGAGCGATCCGGTACTGCTCATCTCTTTGGGAGCTGGCAAGTTCCTCTGCCTGGCGCTGAGCTTCATACTCATCCTTGCGCAGCTTCTCTTCTGCTGCGTATGCCTTACTTTTTTCAACGCTGGAGTAATTATCCAGAAAGGTGACACGAGCTCCCATGGTTTGATCGAGACACTTCTGGGTGGCGCACTGATCTCGTACGGATAGCCATTCGCGTTGTGACTGGCGCAGACCATCTGGGTGCTCTGTTTCAGCGAGGGCTTTTTGATAGGCTCGACCGAGAATGCTGTCGACGCCACTCAGATAGCCGTCCTTACAGATGCTGGATTCCGCAAAGTTTGCGGCCTTGGAACAATCAAAGCTTGCTGCTATTGAGTTACAGGCCACTAATGCCAGCGTAAATGCGAGAGCGTTGCGAAACATCATCCGGTTCCCTAATTCCGTTATCCAGTACCCAGAAGGGTATAGTAGTTATCGGCCGGGCATGTGAATACGTGAGGAGGTTCTGCATGCTCGTGTGGACGCGTCAGTTGTCGTGGATTAGACGGGCCATTCATAAAAAAACCTGGGATACCTCCCTAGCTTTTGGTGTTATGGTAAAACTTATTGAACAGTAGCCCAACCTTCGACCACGTCACCGCCCCACTTGGCTTTCTACTCTTTCAAAGTCTTGTAGTTTCCACCTTTTGTTTCGATGACTTCGCCGTTGTGCGGGTTGTTGTATTGTTTGACTTTGCGAGCGGCACGTTCAGTGCTTTTTTCGTTTGAGCGCTGACTGGCCGACCAGCGCGTTTAGGGTCGAGGAGTGCGATCACATCACGCAGGCTCTTGCTGTACTCGCCCATCAGATTTTTCAGCTTTGTTTCGAACTCAAGTTTTTTTGCAAGCCGTCATTGGACTTCGAAGAATTCAAACGAGCTTTAAGCTCTTTGATAGCTTCTTCGGTGGAGCGGGATTCGTTGATCAAACTCATTTCAGCAAATCTCCTTTAGGTGGTCTCCCATCTTGGGAATTCAACCTCAGTGCCGTTTGGCGATTGCCTCGTTCATGTGGTTACAGTTCTCTTTTATTTAATTGTGAAACTAAGCCTAATGCTCAGGAAGCAGTCGTCGGTCTTAATGTTGATCAGATGACGCGGGATTAAGTAGCGACCGTTGCAAGAGCATACCATGGTTCAAGTATGCCGCCGTAAGAAAGTGAGACGAACTTTTCCTTTGTTGGCGACTGGTAACTCAGACTCCCGTACGCTGATTAGATCAGCGGTCTTGCGTACGGTAGAAAAGCTAAGTTGTGGAGGAATTCCAGACGCGGTTCGAGTTGTGAGCGACTTATCTCACTCGGGGGGCGAGACTCCCTCGATACTTTCCATCTCGGAGTCAGAAGGGGTACTTAGAATGTAAGTGCGCATGCACCAGATTTTTGCGTCGGGCCAAGACTTGAGGGCCGCGTCTTCATCCATGGCGTATTTTGTTTTATCATCTTGGCGTGGGATTCGTTCAGCTGGAACTTGACTTCGACCTTCGAGTCGGTTTGGCTTATGGGGACGCTCATACGGAAACGCTCAATATCGGTCATAATGATCTCCAATTTTGCTGCGCGCCAGACCTCCGCCAGTCCTCGACGAAAATGCTATTGAGCAAGCAGTCGCCCGCTGATTGATCATTGAGAATATAAACTATGCGCGTTGGGCAGCAAATCAGTCCCGATAGAGGGCGTATGAATTTTGGTGTATATCCGAATATATCCTGCTGACTATAATTTATAATCAGCAGGATATATTCGGATATTTTCCGCCGGTAGCTATGCATCACCACGGCAGCGCTACCCTTGCGTTCATTGCCGACACAAGAGCGGTTGAGATGATGTTGATTCAAGTGGCTGAACCGTTTGCCTTGTGAACCACCATGCTGCAGCGTTTGGTGATACTTTCACCCCAAAGCGCTCCAAACGATTAGACCTAATGAGATTGATCATGAAAGGCAAACGTAAGGCCAAAACAATCAAGTGGCTCATGAAAGATCAATTCGAGAGGGAGGCTAGGCTGATGCTGCGAAAACGATCCCGTGATGCTTCGAACCATTTCCTTGATGCTGCAGCTATTTTTGGAGTCGAGCATGAACCGGTAGGCTTGCTAAGCGGAAATTGCGGTGAGTGATATTCTCAAAGTTCGCCTCCTAATGTTGTAAACCCTACGGATAATTGATTACCGCGGTTTTCTAGGGGTATAGTTTGACTGCTACTGGCCGATTGCCGCCTGGCGCGAGGGGCAGCAACCAACCCATTACAATCGCTCATCAACGCAGAAACCGGCCAAAAGCAGCCCGTCAAAGTATCTAAGAAACTCAGGGCGATTCACCTGGGTGGTAAAGAAAGTTCAGTCGCCTGGGCTCTTCCGGCTTGGCAATCCTTCTCCCCCGCCAGCCTTGGTTTGTTGCCTTGTCCAAACGCGACGTGTCGGTTGTTTCGCCAGTCATAACCCGTTACTTTTATGCCGTTTTGCCTCCGCCCCTGCAGTTGTAAGGCGCTGCGGCTCCGCGTGACTGTACTGAGTATCATTTTTCCCGACGAACTCACCCCTAGTTATCGCGGTTCCTGCAGCAGGGCCGCCTGCGGCGCAGGCCGCCTTCCATCTACAAGGTTATGTAATGGTAATGCACGATGTTTGACGAAAAGGATTTTGCCGTCGCCCAGTTCTGGAAGATGTTGAAGAAACGTATCGCTTCACGCGAGCGAAGCGACGATCGCCAGGTGGATAAGGCTCTGCTGCAGATGCTATTTATCGTAGCACTCGATCGGGGGCTGTTATCGATTTCTGCTAAGAAGCCTATCCACTTAAGGCATCTTTTGCGCGAGCAGAACGATCAGGAATTCAACCGGCAGTGGAGGGGCATCTGTGATGAATTGATCGGCATTCTGGACTTGCCACCGCAGGCTGAATTTTTTGGATCAATCATCGACAGACCCTTCTTCACGGAAGCTTTCGAAGCCATTGACGGTGAGCTACCGCGTTCACCGGACGAGGTGTTGAGACTGTTCGATTATCTGTTTTTCGCCAGCTCTGCCGCTGATCTTGGGGCCAGTTCACGCTACCTGAGCATGGTCGCCAGGTTCTCAAGCATGTTGGCTCGAAGAGCTTTCAGACGAGTCGAGGCATTCGCATTGACAGGTGAGTTCCTGTCATTGAGTCACTCCGGAACGCCTGCTATTCCACCTGGATGGGACCCTGTCATTGTGCGCTTCATCAAGGGATGGGAGTTTGAGTTGCGACTTCGCATGGCTTTTCTTCAAGCCGCTACAAAACAACTCGATGAGAAGGCCTTTGGCGACCTCAAGCTCCTGTCTGGGGATTTTTTCCTGATTGACGCTCCTCGGAAGCTGTCAAATCGTGTTTCAGGCGCTTTTCAGCAGCCGCGATCAGTATCCGCTGCCGACAGTTCTGTGCAGATGCTGGACGCGCTGCTAAGCCACAATCATTTTCTCGAAGGCGTGGTGATGGTTCGCGGTTCAGAACGGATCGCTATCAAACACGAGATTCAAAGAGTGCGAGAGTGGTTGGTGGAGTCGGGGATGCTGGTCGCAGTGATCGATTTTCCCTCGGGCAGCCGCAATACGACTATTTCCCATAGTGCGTGGGTGCTTCGTGCCCATTCGAGCCCTCCGAGTAAGGCGGTGCTGATGGCGGACATGCGAGCACTGTTACCTGCCAATCATCGTGATGGTTGGACTGCTTTGGCCGAGTTTGCGGCTCGTCTGGTCCTTGCGTGGGAAGGGGATTTACATCATGCCGACTGGTCGCTGCCGGATAGGACCAACAGCAGCGACAAACGCCTGCACAATATCTACCTGAGAGAATTCGGTGATGGCTATCGTGACGTGGCTGGTGTGTGCGCGCGCGTGTCAAGGCAACAGCTGTTGGCGAATAATTCTCGTCTACAAGCCCGTGACTACCTGGCTTCTCAGAAGCCCCGCATCTGGGCTTCCGGACTGGATAGTGCCGCTATCGCGCAACTGCTAACAGCAAAGCGAGAGCCCCGTGAGCCAATCTATGTGATTGGGAACAATGGTGAGGGTAAGAGCCTGCTACTGCGTGAAATTGCAGAACAGTGTGTAGACCAAGGGCGCGTCACGATTGGGGTAGCTTTTGGCTTCAGTGATCGGTTTGCCCATCGCGTCCAGAAGAATAAAGAGGACGTTTTTTTCCGTTATGAGGGTACTCGCAACGCCAATTCGACAGCGTCAGGCAAGAAGGTCGCCTTGGACATGGGTAAGAAGATGTTTGACATTCATTGCGATCCCCATCGACTGGCGGCGTTCAGTATGGGATTGGAACTGTTGGATTTCAGGGCGCGGCGGTATTTGGTGCCTTTTACATCTGAATGGAGCGGCCAGGATACCGATTTGCTGGTCAGCTCGACAGTTCTGCTGAGTGATCTTGCCAAGGATAATATAGATTTAGTTGAGCCGAGCGCGTTGGCGAGTATGCAGCCTGCGCTGGGGCGCATGAGCGCGCGCAGTGAGGTCACGCCGTTCTCCGAGCTGAGTTCGGGAGAACAGCAAATGCTGGCTTTACTGGTGAAACTGGTAGTTTCGGCGACGCCAAGCGCGCTCATATTGATTGATGAGCCCGAGATTAGCCTGCATGTGAGTTGGCAGCGCTTGCTGCCCGTCATGCTGAGTAGGATGTGTGAGCACTTCGAGTGCGACATGGTGGTAGCGACACACTCTCCTCTACTGGTAACGAGTGCATTGACCGCAAGTAATCGTTGCTTTGTTGCCCGAGATCAGCAGTTGATCCCTCTGCGAGTCCATGATCGCGGCTCTGTTGAGCGGGTGCTGTTCACTGGCTTTGGCACCCATACTGAAAATAACAGACAAGTACACGAACGTTGTGCCGCGATTGTCTCGGAGGCCATTAAAGCCGTGAACGCGGAGTATCAAAATCTACAGGTCGTCACCCGGTTAGAGGAGGAGCTGGTTGCGATGCGCCGCACCGTCCACTCGGCAACTGGACAATTGCGCAGTTCATCCCTTGATAGCGAACTGCTGCTGATCGAAAAAACTATCGAGGCGTTGGTTCAGTTGCAAACCTGGGCTCAGGAGACTGGGGAGGGTGGGCGGTGAGTCTGTTACCCGCAGGTCGTGACCGGCTAGCAGAAGAAGCAGCGTATCTGGCGAAGAGCCATCGGAGGGTGAAGCGTCGCCCCCATGCGGCGGATATCATGAAGGGCGAGAGTTTCTTTGATGCTGAACGTAGGGAAAGCCGTGATGTATGGGGCGAATTCTACAAGACGGAGTGGCAGACACCCGAAGGTCTAATAACGGGAGCGGAGCTGATGTCTGCTCTACGCGATCATTTGGCTGAGTTGCAAGAAGAGCAGTGTTGTTATTGTCGGCAGCCGCTTCTTAAAGGCGGCTTCGCACGCCCGATTGAACACGTCCTTTCCCGGTCCGAGCATCCAAGATTCACCTTGCACTTCTGGAATCTCGCGGTCAGTTGCGAACGCTGCAACCGGCTCAAGGGAAAGACACAATCGGAGACTTTTGCGCGCTCTCTCTCCAGTTATCCCGGCCACGTGGATTTCATATCTCAGTATCATCCAAGGTTGCATGCGTTTGATGCGCACATCAAATATGCGGCCATTATCCAGAATGGGGTCAATATTCCGTTGTATGCCGGGCGGACCGTCCATGGTCGAAACCTTTGTTCGCAATTCCTTCACGCGGCCGCGCTCGAGATGACCCTTTTATCGCCCAAGTCGAAGCTTTATGGGGACGTGACCACCATTCAGAACTTTATCGTCAGTCATGACGAGGCTGCCATTGACAGGGTTCAGGCGGTTCAGATTGCATTGATCGAGGCCATGGTCAACGCCGCCACTGGTTGAGTATGACGCGAGCAAAGTGGCGAGACTGACCCGACCACAGGTCGGTACTTGCAGCGGAGATGATCGAACGGTGTGCGTCGCATTACCTCAACTCACTCATTGATCCTTTTCCAGGGTTTGTACCCTTCCCACTCGATCTACAGCTGAACGACCGCACTTGGCCGATTCTGTTGAAAAAGTAGCTCCCCTGTTTGACCTGCGGCAAAATTGCTTCATTGGCCGGCGGGGGATCACAGAGCATGATGGGTGTTGGCGCCGATGCCGAGTTGAACCAGTTGCCGAGATTTCACTGACCCAGTCTGACTCCTCGTGAATTATTGTCTGTGCTCGATTGTTGCAGTTTTAGAGATGGGACAGTCTTGCGTCGGCAATTGGGTCAATCCG
This sequence comes from Pseudomonas sp. WS 5021, assembly GCF_012985535.1. Taxonomy (NCBI): domain Bacteria; kingdom Pseudomonadati; phylum Pseudomonadota; class Gammaproteobacteria; order Pseudomonadales; family Pseudomonadaceae; genus Pseudomonas; species Pseudomonas sp. WS 5021. Next base: position 57,311 of record NZ_JAAQWP010000007.1, read on the forward strand.
GGGTCAGCATCAACACTTACGTCTAGTCTATGCAGTTACGCACCTTGCTGGGCACCAGTGCGCACTGGCGCGTAAGGACCTCAGTCGCTTTGACATCAGCATCAATTCATTCTAAGCGCCGGTGCTGACATCAGTATTGATGTGAATCACAGCCGCGGATGTAACAATCCCAGCTGTACCAACGGAGACTTAAGCGAACTTGGGACTTTTCGTCGACTTGCGCCTCAGGTAGAGGGGAGCGTACATCTGGTGACTGGCTGATCTGGGAACCGGCACTGAAATCCGAGGCAGGTGATTTTCCAAGCGCTTTTTCGAGAACCACACCTGCGATGTCTTTTTTTTGCGAAGGTCCAGCTCTCCCATTTTGTAAACACCGTGAGAGGTGCGATATACAACGGCACTTTCTTGAGTTGCTATGCCTTGGAAGCAAATAATTTGGTCCAGATCTTCCAAACTCCATCTGTCGGAGCGGGTCAGGGCTGGTGGGCATAGCATCTGCACATGACTGATCACAACGTCAGGAGCAGCATTCAGATAGTACTGAAGTTCATACGCACAGCTGACCATCGCGGCGCGATCACTCATCCCTGTCTGGGCTGAGGTAATGGTGATAAGAAAGCCCACCCCCTCTAGCTCACAGTGTGTCCTGGTGAAAACTTTACGTTCTGCAGGGTCAAGTATATATATCAATTGCCAACCCATTCCCGATTCAGTCCGTGCCGCTCGTACACCCACAGTGAAAAAACATTCGGTATCGCAGTACGCATCTCGACTGCGTTGTGAGTGTTTGAGGATTTGTAGAACGTTCCTGGAAGGATGAGGATTCCAAGCTTTCGCGCTATATATGCATGGTATACCCCCACGATGTGATGCGTCAAAGCGTGGCTTTATTCTCTCTTTTGTGAGTACACGGAAGAGAGATGAATTATTTGGAGGCTTTAGGGCAGGTCATAAGGGAAGTCCGGGTTGCTGCTGGACTCAGTCGAGAGGGCTGTGCACAAGCCCTAAATCGAGATCATCTTGCCAAGGTCGAACAAGGGCGTCAGGCCATTTCCGTTCTCAAATTCTATTCTTTATGCGAGTGCCTGGGCATCTCCCAAAGCCTTTTGCTTATGGCTGTGGAGGCGCGCATGGTTGGGGTCGAATTGGAAGCCTATCGGCATCAGCAAGAATGTGATTTAAACCGACTGCTCGGAGCTGGCCTGCTGAGTAGTGTTATCAATCATGGCGCGAGCCGCGGGGTACGTGGAAAGCGGGCAGAAGATAATCGTTTGGCCATCCAGACTTTGCAAACCGAAGGATTAGCAAAAATGGAGATCGTGCGTAGACTGGGTGTCAGTCGCGCCACAGTCGACCGTTATTGGCTTAAGCGATGAGCTACCAAACACTCCCGAGGGGGTTGTAATCTTAGAAATATTCCAAACAGTCCGATTACGCTGGAGCTTAGTTTGCATAAGCTCCAAGCGCTTACTAAACGGTCAATCACGCCCGCTCGAAGGCCCAGACCTATTTCATCCTTCAGTCCCAGCGGCTTCAGTAAGCTCGCTCAAAGCGCTCACATTGTTTTTGAAAGCTGCTGCGAACACTGAGCGATTTTTAGCCATGTAGATGCTCACATCTTCTGCGTGTTTCTCAGATATCCCCGGTACATGCTTCATCAGTGTGTCCGTGAGCAGCTCCGCCAGCTCAAGCATTTGATCATGCGCATCAGCGAGTTTGCGGTCCACAAAAGTAGTCTCCAGGTCTCGGGTACTGCGATAAAGAGTCTCAACTGCCATTTTTGGCCTCGTCGTCTGTCTGTTTGTCCAGTGTGTATGAGGAAGCATTTGTTCAAAGCAAATGCTGGCCGATGAATCTTGCGAACTGTTTCACTAAAGTCCTACGAGCTAACTAGGCAGGGTGGCAAAAGCGAAAACTAGGCAGGGTAATTGGTTTCGAAGGAAAATCTCTCTCCATTTGGATGCGTAGGCTACTGATATCACCGCAGTTTTAGAGGCACCCATCCCCGACCAATGGCTATCTAGGCAGTCCACTAGTCCGCAAAACCATGAACAAACGCTCCAGATCTCGGCTGCTGCGGTATACCACTTCGACGGCCATTCACCACCTCACATGCCTTCACGATAGTTGTCTATTGCGACTACTGTATTTATATACAGCTAAAAGGATAAGCCAATCCAGGGGGTTTGGGTAGCAGCTTTTTAATGTAGTTGGGAAATGGGGGTTTGCTACAACGGAAATTTCTGACAACTTGCCGGGGTTGCGCTGGATTTGTCCGGTGGCTTACCTTCCTCGGGCGCTGCGTATGCAGCGAGTGGGCTTGGCGGCCCAGCAAGGAAAGCGCAACAACCCTCAATGAGCTTGCAGGCGTTTTTTGCATTTGCATTCTTATGTCATGGCGGGTTGCGCATGGACCCTTCGGGGTGCCGGGTTTCTTCCTTACCGGTCCGCCAACCTTGTGCAATCCGTCACCCAACCTGCTTGGCGGCAGGCGGTGATGGTTTCTCTGCTAAGGAACTACACCATGAAAAAGCATTCCCCCAATCCCCCAGACAACTCACGCAATGACGCTCGGCTGCAAGCGGCTGCCAATCGGGCCATCGATCACTACTTGCGGTCTGAATCGCCTCAACCTGCTCCGGAGCCCCCCGCGACGCTTTTCAGCGTAACGCCTCGGGCTGACACGCAAACCCTGCTGGTCAACGCTAGCGAAACCTTGAATAGCGCCCGTGAAATGGCAAGCACACTGGCTTTTGATCTTGATGGCTCACAGCGCAGCTTGCTGCTGGCGATTCACCAGTTGGTGGAGATGGGTGGTTTACTGGTTGACCGCGCGATAGAGCAGGTGGCATAGGGCGATCCCAATACACAGGAGCTGGCAAGCCAGCTCCTACAAAATCGGCATAGGCTTTGAATTATTATGGAGACCTCTTTTCCCTTAGATATCCCCGCAGAGACCCAAGAGCCCGCCGCCAGTTATGACCTCTGGTTTCGTTCCCAGGTGAACGCTGTCCTTGATGATCCAAGCCGTGGCGTCCCTCATGATCAGGTCATGGCAGAAATGCGGGCGCTGATTGACGCCAAGGTCGCAAGACATTCAATTGATTGAAGTGCTTCATATCAACCCGCCATCATCTCACTCTGCAATCCCTGGCCTTTTTTCTGCATGCCTAACTATCGTCACGCCGAACGGGCATTATCCGATCCGCCGTGAGGCACGACGCAGGTATTGGCCGGGTTGGCTATTTTTTAAACAGTGGTGGTGAGCAATGACAGAAATGAAGTGGGCCGACAAAGTGCGCAAAAGCCTGCACGCGAATGCAGATTCCCTGGGCAATCTGGCGGTGGAGGCGTTTCACTACCTCGCGCTTTTTGGTATCGGTGCAATCACCGCTTATGCGGCAATAATGACCTTTATCGACATGTTGCAAAAAGGCGGCATCAGCGTTGATGACATCCTGCTGCTGTTTATCTATCTGGAGCTGGGCGCCATGGTGGGGATCTATTTCAAGACGAAGGTATACGTTACTAACATTCCCCGAAGTGGTTACTAGACGTTTGCAAGCCCTGAGAATGCTAGAATGTTGTGTGCATGATCCGCTTCTGATACGCCGTGTGGTTGGATTGATTTGCTCAATTTTGAACAGTGGTGGGTACGATGACGCAAGAAGTGAAATGGGCTGAAAGCCTGCGTAAAAAGCTGCATGGTGGTGCTGATTCGATTGGCAATTTATTCGTAGAAACATTTCATTACCTCGCCCTTTTCGCCATTGGATTAATAACCGTTTGGGCAGGAGTGTCTACATTTATAGGTATGCTCCAACAGCCGAAAATTACAGTTGATGATATTTTGCTGCTTTTTATCTATCTAGAATTGTTGGCTATGGCGGGAATTTATTTTAAAACTAATCACATGCCCCTAAGATTTTTATTGTATATCGGCGTAACCGCATTGATTCGATTGTTGATAAGTGATGTTTCTCATCACAATGCGCCGGATACCGGGATTCTTTACGTGTGTGGTGGGGTGTTGCTGCTGGCGATTTCAATTCTTGTTGTGAGATACTCATCTTCGAAGTATCCCTCTGTAAAAGAAAAGTCTGATTAGAATAGCTTTAATGGATTGGCTGCTTTAGATTGGCCTTTTTCTTTTTCAGGTCTACATTATGCGGCGTATCTGTCAAGGTAACGCGGCTGGGGCAGCGGGACTGATGCATATAAGGGATATCATTCAACAGCACATTGCCCAATGTGACAAAAAAGCCGGTAAAGGGATCACATCGGAGCTGGCTGCTTCCAGTAAAGCAATACCACTACGGGAGTCGTCTTTCCGGATGTTGGAACTGGTTTGCTGTTGTGAAAATAATATTTGGGTGGAGGTAGATACTGCAAACCAAAAAATATTTTTTATAGATGAGCAAATTTTTCAAATCACGCTTGGATTCTTTAGCTAAAAAAAGACACCGTCGAAGATCTTTGTCAAAAGGGTGAATTTCAAGCGTTACAAAAACCGTTGTGGTACAAGAAGTCAGAAAAGCGCTTGAGTTCACAATTGATAAATAGATGCGCTGAGTTGAACGTATGAGCACCAAGATTGATAAAGGTGCTCATACGATGTCTGGTTTTTTAGTTTAATTTTTTTGCCGTTTTGCACTCTTTAATACACGCTTGCTTTCTTCTTGAAAACTTGCCGACGCCTTTGTAGTAAACATTTCTTCATCAGGCATGCCAAGCGAGTAGATTTCCTTTTCTCTCTGCTCTTCAGTAGTTATGTATTTCAAGAATTCGCCAACCCGCTCTAGTCTAACTTTAACTCTGTCTAGACGTTCACCTTTAATGAAGTAGCTGTATTCCTTTTTCGCTGCCTCGGTTAGGTAGTTGCTAGCTGTTTCGTCAAATATACCGCAGTCTGTGCAAACTAGATCCAGATAAGTGAAGTAGTAGCCAAGGTTGTTCAGCATATAAAGGCCATAGCTGGTGATTTTTATACTGTCGACAGACTCCGAGTATGAGTCGAGCCTGTTATTTGATTCTACAAATCCACTTCTAAGCAGCGTATCTAAGTTTCTTTCAAAATCATCTACCATTCCAAATGTTTCTGCGAAGTAGGCCCTGAGCTCAGCGACTGCAGTATATTGAGGTGCGCTAGGATCAGTGCCTTTTGATATTTTGCGAAGTATACGAAGTCCCGTAAAGTGTGAGCCATGCCGTGATGAACGTATTTGATAAATGTTTGGGATGTCGCTGACGGATTCATCGTAAAAATATCTGTTAGGGATCATCACCGGTTTAATGACTTGATGAATCTTGAAATTCCAACTTCCGTTGGAAATCATTTCTTCAACATTGGTGTACCCTGAAAGAAGGAAACTTCTGAATAGATCAAGAGATAGCCGAATATCGCCATGGGCGCAGGCGGTGAGGAATTGATTCAGTGGTGATTGATAATTGGAGAATTCACGGCTAAGTATTTTTAGATACTTTGAGCTGTCTACAGTAAAGGTTGAGTCGTAGTCATCAATGTTTTCATTGCTGATCTTTCGCTCATCTGTGAGAATTGAAACGGTGTAGTCCAGTCTTTTCTTAAAAACTTCAGCTGGCTTGGGGGAGCTTATATGGAAGCCGGAGTTCTGGAAAGCATCTAAAACTCCATGTATTTTTGAGTCGTAGAAGCGCTCCTCCCGCATAGATATCAAAGTGATACTTTTGAGTCGGTCGGATATTTCTTGAGCTGATGAGAAACAAAAATCCTGGATGTGGGAGGAATACTGGTCAGTATTGTCGATGACCACAATTACGCCTTTTTCTTGCATGGCAAGTCTTTCTACTAGGCGCTCAGCACAATATGGTAGGTCCGTTTTCCACTCTTCAACAAGTAAGTTTAACTTGATGTTGTAGCTTTCTGACGAGTCAGACAATCCAGCTAAATTTTGTCTTTTAGCAATGGTGAACTTATCACTGAATAGCTGTGTTAATATCGTGGCCCTTTCAGAGTGAAGGAGATTATCTTTGTCTAGTTGAGCGACCAGACCTGACCATATCGACTGCCGAATTATCTCAATATCTTCAGGTGTTTTTAACAAGTCGATTATTACTATGGCTGAATGTTCCCTGAGCCAGCGCGGAGCATTATGATGTAACAGCCTTTTAATAAATGTAGATTTTCCTGCTCCTTTCCCGCCAAATAAAACCAAAACCTCCCCTTTTCTCTTATCTTTTATATTCTTAGTGAGACGCCCACCCAGGCGCCCTCCTTTTCCTGTGTCATCTAATTGCTGCACTCCGTAAGAGCTAAAATATGGAGATAATGAATCTTGTATTAAGGATCTCATTCCGTCCGAGGTTCCCTGATATTCTCGCTGAGACACATAACATCTTTCCATGAATTCTGTATCGTCGTCTTTTATGACTCCGAAATACCTGTTGACAATTGGACGAAGTTTGGATGCGAGCCGGTTGGCGGTAATGGTGTGAGAATATGAGAGTATATTTTCTTTTGGAAAAAAAATTGTTCGGTCTTTTGGCGGTGCGCTACTTAGCAATATTGGAAGCGATGAACGATCAGTAATGGCCGTAAATGAAAAATTGTTTATTGATTTCGTATACTCAGATTTGAAAAAATCTAATGATCTTATGACAAAGGCTTGGAGAGTCTCCCAGCGTTTACCCTTCTCAAATGTTTTAAAAAAAATCCATTCTGACCCGTTGGTAATACAGGCGTACTCGCATCCCGTGTCAAAACAGTATGTTCGGACTTGGTCCATTGCTGTCTTAATTTTTTCATCTGAAATGAGTTTCTTTATTGTTATGTATGATGATTTTTCACTTTGTGAGTTTGCTATAGGTAAATCAAAAAAGATGCCTGATCGTTTGGCTTCAACAAATAGTAGGTCATCGCCATTACTTTTCTTTAATACATAGTCTGCAAAGCCAGGAGCTATATATTCTTCAACCGACACTCGGTTCTTAGGCCAGCTAAGAAAATCATGAAGTATAAAGTCAATGATTTTATGCCGAGTCTCGGCTTCGTTAATGTCTCGTTGTCGTGCCAAAGTAATGATACTTTCAAGCATGTCCATTTTGTCGTGCAGGTGAGGAATTTGCTGATTATTCGACACGTCATTTCCCTATATGTTGCAAGTCAGTAGACTACTAAAACAGAGTTGCAGGTGGCACAGAGCTATCACTGTAACTGCTGGCTGCGCATCTGCCAATGCAAAGGTAGGCACCTACAGCCCGTCTGTCTGATCGAATATAAGGCTGAGGATACGAATTGAGCTGGGCCTCATGACTCAGTTCCCGTTTAAGCCGCGATCGCTAGTCAAGAGGCGGCATTCAGGCAAATTTCTTTGGGCTCCATTTATTTTTTACAGCGTTCAAACCAGCAATTTCTAAAATCGATCACGAATTCGGGGGGAGGGGGCAACCTGTCCATTTTCGAGTTAGTGACCCGTCGGGCCTTTCGTGGTTTCGAGTATCAACACGAGCTAAAAAATTGACTTTTTTTGATAAACCTTTGGCTCAATCGTCAAGACCAACCACATGCCCATCCGCTTCCTGCTCTATGTGGCGATCACCGCACTGACCCGCCTGCTGATCGGCGACGTGTCCCACCACAATGCCCCGGACCTGGGGATTATTTACCTGTGTGGCGGGATTCTGTTGTTGGCGTTCGCCATCCTAGTGGTGCGTTTTGCCTCGTCGCGTTACCCATCAGTCAAGGAAAAGTCCGACTCCTGAGTCAGAGCCCGGCTGTGATCGGCGGCCGGGTGCTCGGCGGGCGCTGCAACAGCTTGTGACTGTCGCCGTCGGTCATCACTGCCAAAATCTCCATGGCGCTGTGCCCCTGTTCAATGGCAATGCCAAATTGCACGCTTTGCACCAGGCGTTTGAGCCGTTGTGGGTCGTTGCGCTGTTCGGCGCTGATCATGCGTTTGGCAACTACGCCGCTGTCGTCGGACAGGGTCAGCATGATGCTGCCGTCCAGGCGCTGGATGCTCAGGTTGACCCGGTATTGGGGGGTGAACGTGTCGGTGATCAGCTGAAAAGGATTGTCCATGGTGCGTTACCGCCTGATAAGAACATGCACTGATTGACGACCGGTATGGCGATTGGTTCGTGTTGCCTGACCACCGGTCGCAAGCTCCGTTTTCCTTCATGGGGTGTACAGCAAGGGCCGTGCCGTACAGCTATCTTTCTGACAACGAGTTGTCCCTGTGGGAGCGGGCTCGCCCGCGATAGCGGTGGATCAGCCAACCATTGCGTGACTGATGCAGCGCTATCGCGGGCAAGCCCACTCCCACAGGTTGATCTGTGCAGTGGGCTGTTTCAGGGCACCAGCGAGAAAATGACCGCAGACAGCGCAATCAGCCCCACCAACACCACAAACACATTCGACACCTGGCCCGAATACTGGCGCAAAGATGGCACGCGCCGGATTGCGTACATCGGCATCAGGAACAGCAAACACGCAATGATCGGCCCGCCGAGGGTTTCGATCATGCCCAGGATGCTTGGGTTGAACGTGGCCACGGCCCAGCAGCTGAGGATCATGAACACCGCGGTGCAGCGTTCCAGCCAGCGCGCCGACAGGGTGCGGTTGCGGCCACGCAGGGATTTGACGATCAGGCCCTGGAAGCCTTCGCTGGCGCCGATGTAGTGGCCGAGGAAGGATTTGGTGATGGCCACCAGCGCGATCAATGGCGCGGCGTAGGCAATAACCGGGGTTTGGAAGTGGTTGGCCAGGTAGGACAGGATCGAAATGTTCTGCGCCTTGGCGGCGGCGAGGTCGGCGGGCGACAGTGCCAGTACGCAACTGAAGCAAAAGAACATCACCGTCAGCACCATCATGCCGTGGGCCATGGCCAGGATGCCGCTGCTCTTGCGTTCGGCTTGGGCGCCGTACACGCGTTTCTGGTCCACGGCGAAGGCCGAGATGATCGGCGAGTGGTTAAACGAAAACACCATCACCGGGATCGCCAGCCATAGGGTCTTGAAGAACACCGGCAGGGGCATGCCCTCGCTGGCCGAGGCGAAGAACGCGCCGTTCCAGTTGGGGATCAGGCTCAGCGCCAGCAGCAGCAAGGCGGCGACGAACGGGTAGACCAGCACGCTCATGGCCTTGACGATCACGCCCTGGCCGCACCGCACAATGGCCATCAGACCGAGGATCAGCACCAGGGACAGGATCGCCCGTGGCGGTGGGGTCATTTGCAGTTGGTGTTCCATGAAGCTGCCGAGGGTGTTGGTCAGCGCGACGCTGTACACCAGCAGGATCGGGAAGATGGCGAAGAAGTACAGCAGGGTGATCAGCTTGCCGGCACCAACGCCGAAATGTTCTTCCACCACGTCAGTGATGTCGCCGGATTTGCCCGACAGCACAAAGCGCGTCAGCCCACGGTGGGCGAAGAAAGTCATGGGGAAGGCCAGCAGCGCCAGCACGATCAGCGGCCAGAAGCCGCCGACCCCGGCGTTGATCGGCAGAAACAGAGTGCCAGCACCGATGGCGGTACCGTAGAGGCCCAGCATCCAGGTGGTGTCGTGTTTGCTCCAGCCGCTCGTTACAGTTTGCGTGACAGCAGCGGGATTTTCGGCAGCAGGTGTACGTACATCGGTCATCGTTATTGCCTCGTTATTATTTTTGCGCGGGCTCACGTATGGGGCGGGTAGGCGTGCTCCTCAGCACTCCACCCAGCTGACCGCCAGGCCGCCCCGTGAAGTTTCTTTGTATTTGTCATGCATATCGGCGCCGGTATCGCGCATGGTGCGGATCACCCGGTCGAGGGAAATGAAGTGCTTGCCATCGCCGCGCAGGGCCATTTGCGTGGCGTTGATGGCTTTGACGGCGGCGATGGCGTTGCGCTCGATACAGGGCACCTGGACTAGGCCGCCCACGGGGTCGCAGGTCAGGCCAAGGTTGTGCTCCAGGCCGATTTCGGCAGCGTTTTCCAGTTGCTCGGGGGTGGCGCCAAGGATATCTGCCAGGCCAGCGGCGGCCATGGCACAGGCCGAGCCGACTTCACCTTGGCAGCCGACTTCGGCACCGGAGATCGAGGCGTTTTTCTTACACAGGATGCCGACGGCGGCTGCGGCCAGGAAGAAGTTGACTACATCGTCGTCGGACGCGTCGGCATTGAACTTCATGTAGTAGTGCAGCACTGCAGGGATGATCCCGGCCGCGCCGTTGGTCGGTGCGGTGACCATGCGCCCACCGGCGGCGTTTTCTTCGTTGACCGCAAGGGCGAACAGGTTGACCCATTCCATGGCCGACAAGGTCGAGGTGATCACATTCGGTTTGCCGATTTCCAGCAGGCTGCGGTGCAGCTTGGCGGCGCGGCGCGGCACATCCAAACCGCCGGGCAAGATGCCTTCATCGCGCAGGCCTTGCTCGACGCACTCGCGCATCACCGACCAGATATGCAGCAGGCCGCTACGGATTTCTTCGTCGCTGCGCCACGCGCGTTCGTTGGCCATCATCAATTCAGAAACACGCAGGCCATGCTTGTTGCACAGGGCCAGCAGTTCGACGGCGCTGGAAAAGTCGTAGGGCAGTTCTACATCGCTGGTGGGAGCAATACCCGACTCGGCTTCCGCTGCCTCGATAATGAAACCACCGCCCACCGAGTAGTAGGTCTGTTCGGTCAACAGGCCGTTTTTGCCGTAGGCATGCAGGGACATGGCGTTGGGGTGGTAGGGCAGGCTTTCCTCCAGCAGCAGGAGATCGTGCTGCCAGTTGAAGGAGATTTCTTGGGTGCCGGCAAGCAACAAGCGGCCAGATTCGCGCAACTGCTGGATGCGCGGCCCGATGGAGGTAGGGTCCACTCGATCAGGCCATTCTCCCATCAACCCCATTACGCAGGCACGGTCGGTGGCATGGCCCACGCCGGTAGCCGACAGTGAACCGTACAGGCGCACTTCCACGCGCTGGGTTTGCTCCAGCAATTGTTGGTCGGTGAGGGCCTGGGCGAAGGTTGCCGCTGCCCGCATGGGGCCGACGGTATGGGAGCTCGACGGGCCAATGCCCACCTTGAATAGATCAAAAACGCTGATAGCCATGCTAAAGCCTTACAAGCAATGGAGTAGGAATCGCTGCCATGTTTTGTAGGACAAGCGGAAGTGGCGCGATACTGAGCCTCTAGATCGGCACTGACCAACGAATTATCCTAAGACACCCTTTAGCAGGACTAAACTCTATGGCTCGCCCGCTTCATGCCCAGACCTATGTCTGGTTGCACGTATTTGCCTGCGCCGCACGGCATTTATCCTTCACGCGCTGCGCCGAAGAACTGCACATCACGCCGGGGGCGGTCAGCCAGCAGATTCGCCAATTGGAAGAACGCCTGGGCTTTCGCCTGTTTCATCGCCGGGCGCGTGGCGTGGAGCTGAGTGCCGAGGGGCAGCGGTTGGCGATTACGGTGAGTGAGGCCTACGGCAGCATCGATGCCGAGTTGCAGCGCCTGGATGCGGGGATGATCAGCGGCACCTTGCGCCTGCGCTCGATTCCGTCATTTCTCGGTAAATGGCTGACACCGCGCCTGCCGCGTTTGCAGCAGCGTTTCCCGGATATCCAACTGCGCCTGGTGGCCGAAGACAGCAGCATTGCCCTGCACGAAGGCGACTTCGACCTGGCCATCGACCTTAACGACGGCAGCTATCCGGGTTTGTTATCCACAGCCTTGCTCGATGAGCAGATATTCCCGGTGTGCGCGCCGAGCCTGCTGCGCGGACGGCCGCCGTTGCACGGCCCGGCCGACCTGGCCCACTTCCCGCTGTTGCACGACATCACAGCCTGGCGTGGGAGTTATGAGTACGCCGAGTGGGAGTTTTACCTGAATGCTATCGGCTATCACGACGCCGACGTGCGGCGCGGGCATACCTTCAACCGCAACCACCTGACCATCGAGGCCGCCATTGCCGGCATGGGTGTGGCGATTGCCCGGCGCACCCTGCTCAATGACGAATTGGAGCGCGGCACCCTGATCGTGCCGTTCGGGCTCGCGGTGCCGAATCACAAGCGCTACGTGCTGTTGTATGCGCCAGGCGCGCTGAACCATCCCGGCGTGCGTGCGGTGCATGACTGGCTGGTGGAAGAGGCGGGGATTTTTCGCGGATTGCACCCCTTGGGAGAGGGGCAATTGTGAGGATTTGCCCGGGTGGGCGGGTGTACCCAACTCCCGACCATAACAGCGCTTTGGGCGATTGTCAGACTTAATTTGTAATGTAGGATTTATCTTTGAATAGGGGTTGAATTGTTCCCTCAGGTGCTCAATTGTGTAATCAAGAGGTCATGGTTTCACCGCATCGGTGTTGCAGTTGTGACCTCTGGCGAGCTAGCTGAAATAAGGGAAACACTATGCAAATCCTAGTCAACAGCGATAACCATATTGAAAGCAGCATCCGACTGGAGGAGTGGGTACGTACTACCATTGAGAGCACGCTCGAACGTTATGAAGAAGACTTGACCCGCATCGAAGTCTTTTTGAAGGATGAGAACGGCGACAAGCCGGGCCCACACGATTTAAGTTGCCGCCTGGAAGCGCGGCCAAAGGGTCATCAACCGATTTCGGTCATCCATAAAGCCGACACCCTGGAACAAGCCATCGACGGGGCGGCCACCAAGCTGGATAACGCGCTGGAGCATCTGTTCGGCAGATTGCAAGGCAAGCCGCGTGCAGAGAAACGCACGCCCAACAACCAAGTCGATGAAGCCGGGCTTGAAGAGGAATTCCTGGAAAACGAACAGGCTGCGCTTAACAGCTGATTGCTGAATGTTTTTCAACCCCATACAAAACGGGCCTGCAGATGCAGGCCCGTTTTTTTGTGGCGAATATATATCAAATGTGGGAGCTGGCTTGCCTGCGATGGCGATCTGCCATTTACTGAAGTTGCAGCTGACCCACCGCCATTGCAGGCAAGCCAGCTCCCACATAAGCCAAGAGTGTATTCAGGCTATTCGTCAGAACGCGACCGAGGTCTGCACATACACCGTGCGCGGCTCACCCACGTATTTGCCCTTGTTGTTATCGTCAAACGAACGGGTGAAGTACTGGGTGTTGAAGATGTTCTTCACCCCCACCGCCACATTCAAATCCGACAACTGCGGGCCGAAGTCGTACGCCGCGCGGCTGCTGAACAGCATGTAGCCGGGGATGCGCCCATTGCTGCCATCCACGCTTTCGGCCTGGGTGTTGGCGTTGTCGGCGAACTGGCTGCTCTGGTAGGTGCTGTCCAGGTTCAACTTCCATTGGCCCTCGGTGTAGCCAACGCCCAGGGTGCCTTTGTGCTTGGACGAGAAGGGCACGCGGTTGCCTTTGTTCGGGCCGTCTTCGCGGATGGTTGCATCGACATAGGCGTAGCTTGCGTACACATCAAAGCCGGCCAGCGCGGGGCTCAAGCCGTCGAGGGCGTAGTTGAGGCTGGATTCGATGCCCTGGTGCCGGGTTTCGCCCCGGGCGATCACCGAGTCGTTGGTCTGGTTGCTTTCATACTGGTTGTCGAAGTTGATCAGGAACGCGCCGATTTCTGCGCGCAGCGCGCCATTGTCGTAGCGGGTGCCGACTTCCCAGGTGCGGGCCTTTTCCGGCTTGACCGCGCCGCTGCTCACACGGTTGGGCATCTGGCTGTACTGTACGCTGCCGAAGGAGCCTTCGGTGTTGGCGTACAGGTTCCAGTCGTCGGTCAGGTGATACAGCACGTTCAACGCCGGCAGGGCGGTGTTGTAGTTGCCCTTGTATTTGACGTCGGTCAGGTTGTTGGTTTGCTGGGACTTGATCATCTCGTAACGGATGCCAGGGGTCACGGTCCACTTGCCGATATCGATGCGGTCGTCGATAAAGAATGCGTTGGCTTCGGTGCCGCCGCGGGTGTCGCGGTCGTTGCGGCTGTCGGTATTGGGCAGTTGCTGGTTGGCGCTGATCGGCGTGCGGTAGCGCAATTCGTGCCCGGCCTCGTTGATGTAGCGGTAACCCACGCCAACCTCGTGGCTGGTCGGGCCGAGGTCGAAGCCTTGGGCCAGGCGGGTTTCCAGGCCGCGTACCCAATACTCGCGCGGTGACAGCGAAAGGAAGCTGCCCTGATCCAGATAGCCGCTGCGCAGGGTCTTGGTAAAGAAGCTGTTGACGGTGAATTCCCGGCGATCTTCCTGGTAGCGATAGCCCACGTTAAACATCGTACGGCGGCCCCAGAATTTGTCGTAGGGGCGGGTGGACTGATACGGGTCGGCCTTGTAGGCCGCAGTGCTCAAGCCACCGGGCATATCGGCCTGACCTTCGTAGTACTGGGCCATGGCATTGAAGCTGTTGGCTTCGTCCAGTTGGTAATTGCCCTTGAGGATCAGGTCGTCGATTTGTGTGTCGCTGTGTTCGCGCCAATCGCCGCCGTGGGTGCCGGAATACAGCAGCGCGCCGCCCAGGCCATTGTCGGCGGTGCCGCCGGCCAGCAGGTTGCCGGTGGTCTTGAAGCCATCGTGGCTGGAAGACGGGCTGGTCTCGGTCTGCAGGCCGCCCTTGACCGTAGGTGCATCGGGAATTGCCCGGGTCACGAAGTTGACCACGCCGCCGACGTTCTGCGGCCCGTAACGCACTGCGCCACCGCCGCGTACCACGTCCACTGCATCCATGTTGCCCATGCTGACCGGCGCGAACGACAACTGCGGCTGGCCATACGGCGCGAAAGGCACCGGAATGCCGTCCATCAATACCGTCGAGCGCGACGCCAGGCGTGGGTTGAGCCCGCGAATACCGAAGTTCAGCGCCATGTCGTGGCTGCCGGTGCCGTTGTTTTCCGGCGCGTTGACCCCGGGAATACGATTGAGCACGTCACGGGCCTGGGTCGCCCCCTGGCGCTCGAATTCTTCGCGGCGAATCACATCACGGGCGCCGGGGTGTTCGAAGACGTTGGTTTGCGCCGCGTCGCCCAGCCAGTCGCCCACCACATTGGAGGTGCCCAGCTCCAGGGTGGCCGGCGCGTTCAGTGGTTGCAGGCTGTAGGCATTGTTACCTTCGGCGCGGGCTTGCAGGCCGGTGCCTTTGAGCAATGCGTTCAAACCTTGCAAGGTGGTGTAGTTGCCCTGCAGGCCCTGGCTTTGCGCGCCGGCAGTCACTTCGGAGCCAAACGAAATCAGCACGCCGGCCTCGCGGCCAAACTGATTCAGCGCCGCTTCCAGGGACGTCGGGGCGATGTGATAAGGCTTGGCCTCGGCCGCCATGGCGTAGGGCAGGGCGCTGAAACTGAGGCTGGCGCCCAGCAGCAAGTGGCGCAGCGTACGGGCAAGTGGCGTCAGGCGAGTCGGTTGCTGGGGCATGAAGAACGTTCCTCAGAGGTGGGAAACAGGGTGGCTTTCCCTCTCTGTCACGCGAGGTACGGAAAACGGCTCACAGGTGCCTGAAAATAATTCAGGCGCGGGCTTCGACGCTGACCCAATAGCGGGTAAAACGCCGCACTTTCACCGGCAGGCTGATTTGCAGCAGGTCGAGGATGCGTTCGCTGTCGTCCAGCGGGTAGCTGCCGGAGATCAGCAGGTTGGCCACCTGCGGATCACACTGCAATTGGCCCCGGCGATAACGGCTCAGTTCCTCGAGGAAATCTGCCAGGCGCATGTGCGACGCCACCAGCATGCCGTCGGCCCAGGCCCCGGTGTTGGCATCAGTGAGGCGCGGCGTATCCCAGCCTTTGCGGGTGAGGTTGGCCTGGTGGGATTTTTCCAGGGTCAGCGGTAAGCCGCTGTAGGACCTGGGTGCAATCTCGACCTGGCCATCCAGCACGGCGACCTGGGTGTGATCGTTGAACTGGCGCACATTCACCTGCGCTGCCCGGGCGGTGACGATGCCCTGGCCGGTGATGATCTGCAACGGGGTGCTGGCGCGCAGCAGTATCTCGCCTTCGAGCAGGCGGATCAGGCGCTGTGGGCCATCGAATTGCACATCCACCGCACTGGCGGTGTTGAGTTGCAGGTGGCTGCCGTCGGCCAGTTGGACCTTGCGCCGCTGGCCGAAGGGGCTGCGGTAGTCGGCGGTCAATGGCGCGATCAAGTGCTGCTGGCGCAAGCCCCAGGTCGCTGCCGAACCGGCGCCGAGGATCAGCAACAGCTTCAGCGCCTGGCGCCGACTGTTCGATTGCGGTGCGTTCAGTGCCGCGTGGGCCAGGGGCGAGGGCATTGCGCGCAAGCGCTGGTTGACCCGCTGTATATGCTCCCACGCCCGTTGGTGCTCGCTGTGGGCATCCAACCAGCGCTGCCAGTTTGCCTGCTGGCGCGGGTTGAGCGGGCCTTGCTGCATTTGCATCAGCCACTGCACCGCCTGTTCGGCGACCTGGGTCGAGAAATTCGCGGCGCGGTTCATAGGGCGAAATAGCAGCGCATGGCGGCTTTATTCAAATGTCGTTTGACGGTGGCGATGGAGATCCCAAGTTCGGCAGCGATTTGCCCGTAGGTCAGGCCGTCGAGCTGGGCCAGCAGGAAGGCGCGCTTGACCGGCACGGGCAAACCGTCGAGCAACTGGTCGAGTTCCATCAGGGTTTGCAGGATGATCGCCCGCTCTTCTTCCGATGGTGCCGCAAGTTCCGGCATTTGCGCCAAGGCGTCGAGGTAGGCGCGCTCCAGGTCCTGGCGGCGGTAATGGTTGAACAACACGCGCTTGGCGATGGTGGTGAGGAAGGCGCGGGGCTCGATCAGCGTCGGGGTTTCGCGGGCGGTCAACACCCGGATAAACGTGTCCTGGGCCAGGTCGGCGGCGCTGTGCGGGCAGCCGAGCTTGCGTCGCAACCAGCCGGTCAGCCAGTGGTGATGGTCGTGATACAGGACTTCGACGGTATTGGACGGCCGCAACGCGAACACTCCGGCAGCATCAGCATGCTTTAGATAACGAGAATTGTTCGCATTGTAGGGTGGGCGGGTGGCATTCGGCAATCAGCATAAGACCGATAGCCGCTTTTATCGCCACAGAACCCTCTGGGCTGGCTTGTGTGGGAGCTGGCTTGCCTGCGATAGCATCATCTTGTTCTGCCAGACACACCGAGGTGGCTGCATCGCAGGCAAGCCAGTTCCCACACAAGCCCCACCTCTGTTTTTGGTGCCCGCTTCATCCGTTCTCTTTTGCTTATGAGAATATTTATCATTAGACTCTCGCCCCTGACGAACCAGGCGCCACTGGCATGAAAAGCAAAGCATCACTTCCTCTTTCCTACCGGCTCGGTGTGACGTCGCGGCTGCTGGCGGCTGTTGTCGGCGGCTATGTGCTGGCGTCCCTGGCCAGCGTGTGCCTGACCTTCTGGCTGCCAATCTCCCGCGCCGATGCGGTGGTCAGCGGCATGCTCAGTTCCTTTGTGTTCTACCTGCTGGCGGTGATCTGGTGCTTTGCCTGCCGCAGTGCGGCCCGCGCCTGGTTCGGCGTGCTGGTGCCCTGCGCGATACTGGCCACCCTGGCTGGCCTGGCCTATTGGATGGCACGCCCATGAAAGAGGGTTTCCGTCAGGCCATGGCCTGGTTGCACACCTGGGCCGGGTTGATTTTCGGCTGGTTGCTGTTCGCGATTTTCCTCACCGGCACCCTGTCTTACTTCAAGGGTGAAATCACCCACTGGATGCAGCCCGAAGTGCCAGCCCATGCGGTGGACGATGCGCGCAGCGTGGCCGTGGCGCAAAGCTACCTGGAGCAGCACGCACCCACGGCGGCCCGTTGGTTTATCGGCTTGCCCAACAGCCGCGACCCTGGTTTATCGGTGATGTGGCAAGACAAGATCGACCCTGGCCGGCGCGGCAATTTCATCGAGAAAATGCTCGACCCGGTCTCCGGCGAACAACTCCAGGCCCGGGAAACCATGGGCGGCGAGTTCTTCTACCGGTTCCACTTCCAGTTGCAGATGCCTCATCCGTGGGGCCGCTGGTTGTCGACCATCGCGGCGATGGTGATGTTCGTCGCGCTGATCACCGGGATCATCACCCACAAGAAAATCTTCAAGGACTTCTTCACCTTCCGCCCGCGCAAGGGCCAGCGCTCCTGGCTCGATGGGCACAACGCGGTGGGCGTGCTGGTGTTGCCGTTCCACCTGATGATCACCTACAGCAGCCTGGTGATTTTCATGACCATGGTCATGCCTGCCAGCATCCTCGCGTCTTATGACGGCGACACCCGTGGGTTTTTCAATGAGTTGTTCCCGGCCACCGACAACGCCCCGGCCCTCGGCCAGCCGGGCAAGCTGCTGCCTTTGGCGCCGCTGGTGGAGCAGGCCCGGGCGCAGTGGGGCGGTGGTCATGTGGGGCGGCTGGCGGTGAACAACCCTGGCGATGTGAATGCCTCGGTCAACGTCTCCCGCGCCGGCTCTGACCGGGTGGTGCATGATTTCGGCAGCACCGTGTCCTTTAATGGCAGCACCGGCGAATTGCTGCGGGTCAGTGCCGAGCAGTCGCTGCCGATGGCAATTAGCGGCAGCTTCTATGGCCTGCACATGGGCCACTTCGCCGGCCCGGTGCTGCGGTGGTTGTACTTTATCTGCGGCCTGGCGGGCACGGCGATGATTGGCACCGGCCTGGTGATCTGGCTGGGCAAGCGTCAGCTCAAGCATGCCAAAACCGGGGTGATGCCGTTTGAGTTGCGCCTGGTGGAGGTGTTGAACCTTGCCAGCATGTCCGGGCTGGTCATCGCCATTGCTGTGTTTTTCTGGGCCAACCGCCTGCTGCCGGCGACCTTCGCCGAGCGTTCGGACTGGGAGGTGCAAAGCTTCTTTATCGCCTGGGGCCTGACCTTGCTGCACGCCATGCTGCGCCGTGGCCGCCGCGCCTGGGTCGAGCAACTGGGCCTGGGCGCGGTGCTGTTTATGGCGGTGCCGCTGCTCAATGCGCTGACCACTTCCCAGCACCTGGGCGTGTCGCTGGCCAAGGGTGATTGGGCCATGGCCGGCTTTGACCTGACCTGCCTGGGCAGCGGCCTGTTCCTGGCCTGGGCCGCCTGGAAGATGCAGCACCGCAGCGCCGGCCAGCCCCGTGCCGAGCGGGCCCGCCCACTGACCCTCAAAGGCGAGGTGCACTGATGTTGCTGGCCTTGTTGCTGTGCTACGCAGGCTTTGTTGCGCTGTGCCTGTCCCTGGACCGTCACCATGGCGAGTTGCTGCACAGCAAACCTTCGCCACGGCGGCGCCTGGGGTTGCGCGTGGGTGGCTGGCTGCTGTTGGGGCTGTCGATCTGGCCGGCGGTGCACCTGGCCGGCTGGAGCCGGGGCCTGGTGGACTGGTGTGCGGTGCTGATGCTCAGTGGGCTGTTGCTGGTGTTGCTGTTGCCGTATCGGCCAAGGCTGGCCTTGATCCTCGCGGGCGTTGGCCTGCTGGCCAGCCCCGTTGCGGCCTTCGCGACCCTCTGAGCACCGTTGATGATCACCACGCCGCCCGAGCCCCAGGATCACCCTCACGCTGAATCGTCGGGCGGGCGCGCACATTTCCTACAGGTGTTTTTGTCCCAGCGCTCACAGATGGAGGCGTTGGTCAGCCGCCGCGTAGGCTGTCGTGCGACGGCGGCGGACCTGGTGCAGGATTTGTTCCTGCGCTTCTGGCGCCGACCCCTGGTGCAGGTCGAAGAACTCAGCACCTACCTGCTGCGCTGCGCCGGCAATATTGCCATCGACCACCTGCGCAGCGAAAACGCGCGGGTGCGCGGCACTGAAGGCTGGTTGCCGCAGCAGCAGGATCATCATGGCTCCGAGCCCCAGGCTGCGCTGGAAGCGGGCAACGATCTGCGCCATGTGGAAGCGGCGCTGCGCAGTTTGCCGGAGCGTACGCGGCAGATCTTTTTGCTCAACCGCATCCACGGGCGCAAATACGCAGAAATCGCCAAGGCCATGGGCCTGTCCCAAAGTGCCGTGGAAAAACATATGATGCGTGCCCTCGAAGCCTGCAAAGCCAGCCTTCGGCAAGCCCATCCGCCACGCTCGCCAGGGAAAGCACCGTGAACGTCACCCCGACGCCCGCCCAGGAACAGGCCGCCCTGGCCTGGCTCAGCCTGTTGCACGATGCGCCCAGCAGTGGTGACCAGGCCACCTTCAGCCACTGGTTGCGCGCCGACCCGGCCCACGTCGAGGCGTATGCCCAGGCCCAGGTGCTGTGGGAATTGAGCGAAGTGCCGGCGCGCACCCTGGCCGCCGAAGACGCGTTGGCCCTGCAGCGTTACCTCAAGGCCATGGACGGCGCAAAACGCTCCCGTATGCGCCGCTGGTCGGCGGCACTGGCGATGGCGGCCTGCCTGGTGCTGATGGTGTCGATGGGCGCCGGTTGGCAGCCACAGCGCTGGGTCGATGACCTGGGCGCCGATTACGTCAGTGCGCCGGGTGAGGTCAAAACCGTGACCCTGGCCGATCAAAGCCAAGTCACCCTGGATGCCGACAGCGCGATTGCCGTGGATTTCAGCCACGGCGAGCGGCACATTCAACTGCGCCGTGGCGCCGGTTTTTTCAGCGTGACCCACACCGGGCAAGCCTTTGTAGTGCACGCAGGCAGTGGCGAAGTGCGGGTGTTAGGCACGCAGTTCGAAGTGCGCCTGCAACCGGCGGGCGCCCAGGTGACGGTGTTGTCGGGGCGGGTCGGGGTTACACCCTCGGCCCAGGGTACTCAGCAAATTCTGACGGCCGGCCAGCAAGTGGCCTACGCCGAGGGTGTGGCTGATGAGCGGCATGCGGTGGACAGTGAATCGCGCCTGGGCTGGCGCGACGGCTGGCTCAACTACTACAAGACCCCGCTGGCCGATGTGCTCAAGGACCTTGGCCGTTACTACCCTGGTCGCATCCTGCTGCTTGATGACGAACTCGGCGCCCGCCGGGTCAGCGGCAGCTTCCCGAGCAAGGACCCGGAGGCGGTGCTCAACGCATTGCAAGCGGTGCTGGGTTTTGAGCAGCACAGTGTGTTGGGTCGGTTGATCGTCGTCCGCTGAAAACCAGCCACCCCCTGTGGGAGCGGGCTTGCCCGCGATGGCGTCTGGAAGAGCAGCGCAACCCTTCAGGGGCCATCGCAGCATGAGCATCGACACAACTCGCCTGTGTTCATATCCATTCCTGCGGTCACGGCCACTTAGGGTTCCGCCCTTACGGCGGGTCACTTTTGGGACCCAAAAGTAACCAAAAGGTCCTCGCCCCACCACTCGGTGCCTCGCCTAGGCTCGGCATGCCCGCAGTCAGGTATTGCTCCGTGGGCCCGCCGCGATCGGCCATCCATGGCCGTGTCGCGGCTACCCCGGCATCCATGCCGGGGTGCCCACTGCGCAATACCTGCCTGCGGCCAGCGTGGTTTAACGGGGCGCCTGAGATCAAAAGCCAGATCAAAAGCACAGCAACAGCAACAGCAACAGCAGAGCCAGAGCGCGAAGCTGCGTTCCTGTGGGAGCTGGTTTAGGGGATGGTCCGAACAAAGGTTGATAACTATTCTTATTTGCATTTATGATATGTTATTACATCCCTATCAAGGAGCCACCCCATGAAAGTCCTGTCCTCACTCAAAGAAGCCAAGAACCGCCATCGCGACTGTCAGATCGTCAAGCGCCGGGGGCGGATCTATGTGATCTGCAAATCCAACCCACGCTTCAAGGCCCGGCAGGGCGGGGCGAAAAACAAGAACAAAGGCTGAGGGTGAAATTATTTTCAATTTCACCTGAGGTAAAACCCCGCGCCATTCGTGTAGTGCTTGAAACTGCGATCAATTCGCATTAACAGCGTTCTCTACACGGGTTCTCAAGTATGAAGTCCAGGGCAAAGTCGGCGGCAGGCAGTTCGGTTAAACAGTGGCTGGGAGCCTCCCTTCTGGCCGCTTCCGGCCTGGCATTACAGCCCCTGAGCCTGGCGCAAGCGGCGCAGGAGCAGAGCGCAGTCTTCAGTTTTGCACTGCCGGCCAAGCCGTTGCCCCAGGCGCTGAGCGATTTCAGCCGGGTGACCGGCATCAGCGTGGTCTACACCGACGAAGCTCCCTACAACCTCAACGCCCCGGCCGTCAGTGGGCGGATGAGCGCCGCCCAGGCCATGCAGCGCCTGTTGGGTAACTCCGGCTTGACCTTCCGCCAGATCGACGCCCGCACCCTGGCCCTGGAGCCGCTGCCTAGCGAAGGCGCGGTCAATCTTGGCGCCACCACCATCAGCGGCGTCAACCAGCAGCAAGCCACCAGCTACCAGCCACCGCCCACCAGTTCGGTCATGCGCTCCCAGGGCCTGCTGCTGGAAACCCCGCAAACCGTGAACATGGTGCCGGCCCAAGTGATGCGCGACCAGGTGCCGCGCAACCTCGACGATGCCTTGGCCAACGTCAGCGGCATCACCCAGGCCAACACCTTGGGCAGTACCCAGGATGCGGTGATGCTGCGGGGCTTTGGCGACAACCGCAATGGCTCGGTCATGCGCGACGGCATGCCTGTGGTGCAGGGCCGGGCGCTGAACGAAACCGCCGAGCGCGTCGAAGTGCTCAAGGGCCCGGCGTCGTTGCTGTATGGCATCCAGGACCCCGGCGGGGTGATCAATATCGTCAGCAAGAAACCCGAGCTGACCCCATCCACCGCCCTGACCGTGCGCGGCTCGACCTATGGCAGCGGTAAGAACGGCAGCGGCGGCAACCTCGACACCACCGGCCCGATTGGCGACAGTGGCCTGGCTTATCGTTTGATTCTCGACCACGAAGATGAGGATTACTGGCGCAATTTCGGCACTTACCGCGAAAGCCTGATCGCGCCATCCCTGGCCTGGTACGGCGACGCCACCAAGGTGTTGCTGGCCTACGAGCACCGCGAGTTTCTCTCGCCGTTCGACCGTGGCACGGCCATCGACCCCACGACCAATCACCCCCTGGATATCCCCGCCACGCGCCGCCTGGATGAGCCGTTCAACAATATGGAAGGCCGCTCCGACCTGTATCGCCTTGAGGTCGACCATGACCTGAACGACGACTGGAAGGCCCACTTCGGCTACAGCTGGAACCGCGAAACCTACGACGCCAGCCAGGTGCGCGTGAGCAAGGTCAACGCCAACGGCGTGCTGACGCGCAATATGGACGGCACCCAGGGCGCGCTGACCACCGACCGCTTCACCACCATCAGCCTCGAAGGCAAGGTGGACGTGGCCGGCATGCGCCATGACCTGGTGTTTGGCCTGGATGACGAATACCGCAAAATCTACCGCGCCGACCTGATCCGCCAGGCCAGCCGCAGCGTGTTCAACTACAACGACCCGGTGTACGGCCGCGAAGTGGCGGGCACCACCGTCAGCGCGCCGGACAGCAACCAGACGGACCTGCTGCGCAGCGACTCGGTGTTTTTCCAGGACGCCATCCACCTGACTGACCAGTGGATCCTGGTCGGCGGTGCGCGTTTCCAGACGTACGACCAGTACGCCGGCAAGGGCCGCCCGTTCACGGCCAACACCGACAGTAACGGCCAGAAGTGGGTGCCCCGCGCCGGCCTGGTGTACCGCTACACCGATGAGCTGTCGTTTTACGGCAGCTACACCGAATCGTTCAAACCCAACTCCACCATTGCGCCGCTGGACAACAAGATGGTGATCGACGGCAGCATCGCCCCGGAACAGTCCAAGTCCTGGGAGCTTGGGGCCAAGTTCGATATGCCGGGGCGCATTACCGCCAACGTGGCCTTGTTTGATATCCACAAACGCAACGTGCTGGTGTCGATCACCGAGGGCGCGACCTCGATCTACAGCGTCGCCGGCAAGGTGCGCTCCCGTGGCCTGGAAATGGACCTGAGCGGGCAGTTGACCGACCAGTGGAGCCTGATCGGCAGCTATGCCTACACCGATGCCGAAGTCACCGAGCACCCGGCCTACAAAGGCAAAGGCCTGCAAAACGTGGCGAAAAATTCCGGTTCTGTTTCAGCCGTGTACGACTTCGGCACTATCGTCGGCGGCGACCAGCTGCGCGTCGGTGCCGGTGCGCGTTACGTCGGCGAGCGGGCCGGCGATGCACTCAATAGCTTCGACCTGCCGGGCTACACCGTGGCCGATGCGTTTGCCACCTATGACACCAAGGTCGACGGGCAGAAGGTCAAGTTCCAGCTAAACGTGAAGAACCTGTTTGACCGCACCTACTACACCTCGGCCGTCAGCCGGTTGTTTGTGTCCATGGGCGATGCGCGCCAGGTGTCGTTGTCCAGCACGTTGGAGTTCTGACCGTCGGCGATGACGCTGGCGGCCTGAGCTGCTAGCGTTGCGCTCTTTGAGGATTGCCGGGACGGTTTGATGCAGTTGGGACGATGGATACACACCAGCGCCATGCTGGTGGGCGTAAGCCTGTTGTTGGGTGGCTGTGCCAGCCCTTCGAAAACCGGCGAGCAGGCGCTGGAGCAATTGCTGGCCGATCCGGCCCTGGCCGGGGCCAGCGTTTCGTTGATGGTGCGTGACGCCCGCAGCGGCAGCACGCTGTACCAGCACAACCCCCGCACGCGGCTGGTGCCGGCCTCCAGCCTGAAACTGCTGACCACGGCGGCGGCCATGGATGTACTGGGCCCGCAGTATCGGTTTTCTACGCAGTTGCTGAGCACCGGCAGCCGACAAGGCTCGCGCCTGCTGGGCAATCTGTACCTGCGAGGCCTGGGCGACCCGACGATCCAGTGGGCGGATTATCAGGCCCTGGCGGCGAACCTGGCCGCGCAGGGCATCCGGCAGATCGACGGCGACCTGGTGTTCGATGACAGCTGGTTCGACGCCGAACGCCTGGGTGTGGATTGGGCCCACGACGACGAAGACAAGTATTACGGCGCGCAGATTTCCGCACTGACCGTGTCGCCCAATGCTGATTTTGATGCGGGCACCTTGATCGTCACGGCCAAGGCACCCATGGCGGTCGGCCAACCGCTGGGCGTCACCCTCAGCCCGCCTACTGATTATGTGCAACTGAGCAACCTGGCGCTCAGCGGTCCGGGCAACAGCTATGGGCTCAATCGCCAGCATGGCAGCAACCTGCTGCGCCTCAGTGGCACGCTGACGCCGGGGACGCAAAGCCGGCAATGGGTCAGCGTGTGGGAGCCGACGCAACTGGTGGCCAATCTGTTCGCCCAGGCCTTGGCGCAGCAGGGGATCAGCGTGCAGGGTCGGCGCGTGATCGGTGGTGTCAGCCCGGCCACCGCCACGGTGTTGGCGACGCACCAGTCGGCGCCGTTGCAGGAGCTGATCCGGCCCTTGCTCAAACTGTCCAACAACAGCATGGCCGAAGCGTTGCTCAAGGCCATGGGACGTCAACAGGCCAACGCCGGCACGGCGGCGGCCGGGGTTGCGGCGGTGGCTGACTTTCTCAAGCGCCAGGGCCTGGACCCGGCAACATTAAGCCAGGTGGATGGCTCGGGTTTGTCGCGACGTAATCTGGTGTCGGCGCAGAACTTCACCGACCTGTTGCTGGCCATGGGCAAACAGCCATGGTTCAACGCCTGGTACGACGCGCTGCCCATCGCCGGTAACCCGGATCGCCTCGGTGGCGGCAGCCTGCGTTACCGCCTGCGCGGGACTGCGGCGCAAAACAACCTGCAGGCCAAGACGGGGTCGATGGGTGGGGTGTCTTCGTTGACGGGCTACATCACCGATGCGGGGGGGCGGCGGTTGGTGTTTTCGATGCTGACCAACAACTATGTGGTGGAGGGGAGTCGGATCAAGGCGTTGGAAGATCGAGTGGCCGTGGTCCTGGCGCAAAGCCGCGATTGAACAATGTGTGAGCAAGCCCGCTCCCACAAAATCCCATGCCCACATTAGTTTTGTGTCAAGGCAACTAGGGTCGGAACGCCTGCCGATATTCCCCCGGTGTCGCTCCCATCGCCTGGCGAAACCGGTTGGTAAAGTGGCTGGCGCTGGAGAACCCGCATGCCAGGGCAATCTCCCCCAGCGGCATTGACCCGCTGCGCAACAGGGCCTGGGCCTGCGCGAGGCGGCGGGTCAGCACATATTGGTGGGGCGGCAGGCCAAAGCTTGTGCGAAACATCCGCGCAAAGTGGTATTCCGACAAGGCGCACAGCCCCGCCAGTTGCCCCAGGCTGATCGGCTCGGCCAGTTGCTGCTCGATGTAGTCCACTAACTGGCGGCGTTGATGCGCCGCCAATCCGCCCTTGAGCCGCAAGCCTTCGCGCAGGCCAACCTGGCTGAGCAGGGTGTGGCTGAGCATTTCATGGGCCAGGCTACTGGTCAGCAGGCGTTCGGCGGGTTCCTGCCAGTTCAGCCCGATGAGTTGGTGAAAGCGCCGGGCTTGCTGCGGGTCTTCCAAAAACGTGCTTTCGCGCAGTTGCAGCGCCCGGGGTTCGCGGTCCAGCAGGGTGATGCAACCCAGGGCAAATTGCTCTGGGCTGAAGTACACGTGGGCCAGGCGGATCTCGCCGTTGATCACCCAGGCCGACTGATGTTCGGCGGGCAGGATGCACAATTTATCGGGGCCGCCCTTGGTGCCGGGCTGGCCACGGCGAAATGTCTCGGTGCCGCCGCCCACGTAGCAGGACAGGGTGTGATGGCTGGGCGCTTCGTAGTCCTGGGAGTCGTGGTGGTTGCTCCACAAAGCCGCAGACAAGCCGTCACCGAGCTCGGCGCACAGCTCAAGGCGAGCGTTGGGCGAACTGTTCAGGGCTTTGAAGACTTGTAGGTTTTCCAGTGCAGGCATGGGGTTCTCTCCGACGCCTTGCATCCTACTCCCGGCGGCCGGCGCTGTGATCCCTCGGCCCGACAAAAGCGCAAGAATCTGCAAGTGCCTGGCAGCAAGGCGGGGTGAAACTGTGGCTCAACCACCGGAGTGCGCCATGAACCTATCTTTGTATTTACTGACCGTGCTGATCTGGGGTACGACCTGGATCGCCCTCAAGTGGCAGTTGGGCGTGGTGCAGATTCCGGTCTCGATCGTCTATCGCTTCGGCCTGGCGGCGCTGGTGCTGTTTGTGTTGCTGCTGCTCAGCCGCAAACTGCAGGTGATGAACCGCCGTGGGCACCTGATCTGCCTGGCCCAGGGCTTGTGCCTGTTTTGCGTGAACTTCATGTGCTTCCTCACGGCCAGTCAGTGGATCCCCAGCGGCCTGGTGGCCGTGGTGTTCTCTACCGCGACGTTGTGGAATGCGCTGAATGCCCGGGTGTTCTTCGGCCAGAAAATCGCGCGCAATGTATTGCTGGGCGGTGGCCTTGGTTTGCTGGGCCTGGGGTTTTTGTTCTGGCCCGAACTGGCCGGGCACACCGCCAGCCCCGAGACACTGTTGGGCCTGGGCCTGGCGCTGTTGGGGACCCTGTGTTTTTCGGCGGGCAACATGCTGTCGAGCCTGCAACAGAAAGCCGGGCTCAAGCCGTTGACCACCAACGCCTGGGGCATGGCCTATGGCGCCTCGATGCTGGCGCTGTACTGCGTAGTGCAGGGCATTCCATTTGAGATGGAGTGGAACACCCGCTACATCGGCTCGTTGCTGTACCTGGTGATCCCCGGTTCGGTGATTGGCTTTACCGCCTACCTGACCCTGGTCGGCCGCATGGGCCCGGAGCGGGCGGCGTATTGCACCGTATTGTTCCCGGTGGTGGCGCTGAACGTCTCGGCGCTGGTCGAAGGCTACCAATGGACCGCCCCGGCGCTGGCCGGGTTGGTGCTGGTGATGCTGGGGAATGTGTTGGTGTTTCGTAAGCCCAGGGCGGTTGCACCTGTGAGCCCACTTTTTCAGCCGAAGCAAACCTAATGTGTAAGAAGATCTAATGTGGGAGCTGGCTTGCCTGCGATAGCGGTGAATCAGCAATGTCTATGCTGACTGACCCACCGCTATCGCAGGCAAGCCAGCTCCTACAGGGTGATCCGCGTTACTTCAGGCCCAGGCGCTTGGCCATGCGCCCCAGGTTGGCGCGGTCCAGGCCCAGTTCGCGGGCGGCGCTGGCCCAGTTGTGCTGGTGGCGCTCCAGGCAAGCGCCGATCACTTGCCTCTGGTAGTGCGCGGTCGCCTGGCGCAGATCGCCGGTCACCGGTGCGAGTTCCACGGGCGCTTCGATCAATGGCGCAGATTCATTGGGTAGGTCGAGGTCCTTGGCACTGAGGCTGAGGATCTTCGGCCGCTCGCGGCAATTGCCCAGGGCCTTCAGCGCGCTGCGGCCAATCAAGTGTTCCAGCTCGCGTACATTCCCGGGCCAGCCATAGGCCAATAACGCCGCCTGGGCATCGCTGGTCAGGCGCAGGCTGCCCAGGCCCATGCGCGAGCGGTTCTGTTCAAGGAAAAAGCCTGCCAGCAGCAACACATCGCGCCCGCGTTCACGCAGGGCCGGCACTTGCAGGGGGTACACGCTCAAGCGGTGATAGAAGTCGGCGCGGTAGCGGCCGTTGCGTACTTCTTCGGCGAGATCGCGGTTGGTGGCGGCGATCAGGCGCACGTCCACTTGGTGCTCCTTATCCGAACCGAGCCGCTGCAACTGCCCGCTTTGCAGGACCCGCAGCAGCTTGGCCTGGACCGTCAGCGACAACTCACCCACTTCATCGAGGAACAGGGTGCCGCCATTGGCTAATTCAAACTTGCCCCGACGCTCATTCAGCGCGCCGGTAAACGCACCGCGCACATGGCCGAACAGCTCGCTTTCCACCAGGGTTTCGGGGAGGGCGGCGCAATTGAGGCTGATCAACGGTTTCTCGGCGCGGGGCGAGGCCGCGTGGATGGCCTGGGCCACCAGCTCCTTGCCAACCCCGGTCTCGCCGGTGATCAACACGGTCAGGTCGCTGCCGCCCACCAGTTTGATTTCTTCCACCAGGCGTTTGTGGGTCTTGCTCTGGCCGATCATTTCCTTGTGCTGCTGGCCGCTGGCCTGGCGATAGATTTCCGCGCGCTGGTGTTCGTCCTCGGCACGCAGGGCCAGGTGTTCCATGCGTTCGGCCACATTGACCGTGGCGGCGGCGAGGCTGGCGAAGGCCTGCAAGGCGTCCAGTTCGACGCGCTCGAAGCGTTCGGTGTCGAGGGCATCCAGGGTCAGCAGGCCCCAGGGATGATCGTCGACAAACAGCGGGCAGCCCATGCAGTCGTGGACTTCCAGGTGCCCGTGCAGGCCATCGACCAGGCCGTCGTAGGGGTCGGGCAGTTCGCTGTCGCTGTCGAAACGGGTCGGGCCGGGGCTGCTCAGCAGCACCGCAAAGCGCGGGTGTTCGCTGATCTTGAAGCGTCGGCCCAGGGTGTCCGGGCTCAGGCCGTCCACGGCCAGCGGCACCAGCCATTCGCCGTCCAGGCGCAACAGCGCGGCGGCGTCGCAGGGCAGCAGGGTGCGCATGGCTTGCAGCAGGCGTCGGTAGCGCTCGCCTTCCGGCAGTTCGCGGGACAGGTCAGCCACCAGTGGCAGCAGGGTGGTGAGCAGGGAGTGTGCAGTCATAATGACTCCTTGTAGTCCTAATGACTATAAAGTGTAGGACGTCATATTGACTACTTATAAATTAACTCACTGATAAATATAGGTTTATTAGTTGGCACGAATACTGAGTGCTACAGGGTAATCATTCAGAAGCCCCAAAGGCTCAGGAGTCTCCCCATGCTTAGCGTTCAAGACCGTGCCATCGTCAAGTCCACTGTGCCGCTGCTGGAAAGCGGTGGCGAAGCCCTGATCACCCACTTCTACCGCATGATGCTGTCCGAATACCCCGAAGTGCGCCCGCTGTTCAACCAGGCCCACCAGGCCAGCGGCGACCAGCCCCGTGCCCTGGCCAACGGCGTGTTGATGTACGCGCGGCATATCGACCAGTTGGACCAGTTGGGCGACCTGGTGGCCAAGATCATCAACAAGCACGTGGCCCTGCAAATCCTCCCGGAGCACTACCCGATTGTCGGCAATTGCCTGCTGCGGGCGATTTCCGAGGTGCTGGGTGACGAAATCGCGACCCCAGAAGTGATGAGCGCGTGGGGCGCGGCCTATGGTCAGTTGGCCGACATCCTGATCGGCGCAGAAAGCGCGATCTACGACGAAAAAGCCCAGGCCGTTGGCGGCTGGCGTGGGGCGCGCCCGTTTTTGCTGGTCAAGCGTGTGGAGGAGAGCAGTGAAATCATCTCCCTGTACTTTGCCCCGGTGGACAACGGCCCGATCCTCGCTGCCGAGCCTGGCCAGTACATCGGCCTGAAGCTGGTCCTCGATGGCGAAGAAGTGCGCCGCAACTATTCATTGTCGGCGCGCACCGACGCGGGCCTGTACCGCATCAGTGTCAAGCGCGAAGCGGGCGGGCGCGTGTCCAACTACCTGCATGACCAGATGCATGTGGGCGCGACCATCGACCTGTTCCCGCCATCGGGGGAATTCACCCTGGTGCCCAGCGACAAGCCCCTGGTGCTGATCAGCGGCGGGGTGGGCATCACTCCCACCCTGCCGATGCTGGAAGCGGCGCTGGCCACCGAGCGCCCGGTGCACTTTATCCACTGCGCGCGTAATGGCGGCGTGCATGCGTTTCGTGATTGGGTCGATGCCCTGGCTGCACGTCATCCGCAATTGCAGCGCTTTTACTGCTATGCCGAAGACGACGGCATCAGCCCGGCGGCGGACAAGCTCGGCATGCTGACCCAGGAGCAACTGGCGGCGTGGTTACCTGAGGAGCGTGATGTGGATGCCTACTTCCTGGGGCCTAAGGGCTTCATGAGTGCGATCAAGCGTCACCTCAAGGCTTTGGGTGTGCCTGAGAAGCAGAGCCGGTATGAGTTCTTCGGGCCGGCGGCGGCGCTGGAATAAGCGGCCGCTCTTCAGCACCGTATTGGCCTCTTCGCGAGCAAGCCCGCTCCCACATTTGATCTGTGAATACATTCAAATGTGGGAGCGGGCTTGCTCGCGAAGAGGCCCGAAAGACCACCACATTAATGTGTCGTTAACCCGCCTGCGCCTAAGATGCCGACGCCTACTGCTAAATTTTCACCTCCTGTGTGTAAACTTGCGGCCATTGGCACACCCATCATTAGGCAAAGGGAAACGGGGATGATTGACGAAATGCGGTTGGGGCGGGAGCGGCGCTTCCTGGTGTTGCTGGGGATCATCTGCCTGGCGCTGATCGGTGGCGCACTCTATATGCAGATAGTGCTGGGCGAAGCGCCATGCCCGCTGTGCATCCTGCAGCGCTATGCCTTGCTGCTGATTGCGCTCTTTGCCTTTATCGGCGCGGCCATGCGTACCCAACGCAGTGTCACGGTCTTTGAAGTGCTGGTCGTGCTCAGCGCCCTCGGCGGTGTCGCTGCCGCCGGGCATCATGTGTACACCCAGTTCTACCCGGCCATCAGTTGCGGCGTCGATGTGCTGCAGCCGATTGTCGATGACCTGCCCCTGGCGAAGATCTTCCCCCTGGGCTTCCAGGTCGATGGTTTCTGCAGCACGCCATACCCGCCGGTGCTGGGCTTGTCCCTGGCGCAGTGGGCGCTGGTGGCGTTCGTGTTGACGGTGATCCTGGTGCCCCTGGGCATTTACCGCAATCGCAAGCACAGCGCTTAAATCGTCCTACAAAACGCCCCGGTCCTGCTGATGCAGGCCGGGGCGTTTTTGTGTGCGGGGATTTTGTGAAAGGACCGTGACGCCGGACAAGATTGGCGGCGCGCAACGTGCGACACGTTGTCACACTGAGGGCGTCGCAGGACGTTTCCCACCCCGCGCCAGGGCGCTTAATCGACCATTGGTCGGGGGCTGCTGCCTGTCACTTTCCACCCCGGCCGACCCCGCGCACGGCGTGCTCTCGAGAACTTCCGGTGATCGGCGAATGCCTTGCTTTTAGCGGGCTTGCCTGGGGTTTGGCGACCCTGAAAGGGGCCTTGAGGTGCGACACATTAGGCAATAACACAGCATTTTTTGTGGTTTTTGTTGAGAATCAAACGCGATAGGATCCCGAACCTTTGCAACAATGGCGCAGGATTATTGCTGGAATCGATAAAAATTATTTCTTTATAAGTCATGGTTTATACATCGCTAGCTAACTACAATCGCCCGCACTGAGTGTCCGGTGCTGCTCAACCCTGAGCAAATAGGGCGGTCGAGAGGCGAAAACATTGCTTCATGCGACCCCAGGTGCCGGCAGCCTTTCAACTATCCGCACCAAATGGAATTGGTCTGTAACAAGGCCTTTGACCAACGAAATCGAATAAGAATTCACCGCCAGACCTGGACGTGTCGATCAGCGCATGAAGCGCCGGGCAGGCCCTTATTCAATCGAAGAGAAATGCCAACCCTTGGCAGGGTGAAGTGTTGGCGATCAAAACCCAACTGCATTGCGCAAGCTGCTTTAGAGGTCGTGAGATGAGTAAAAACAGGTACACCCGATTACTAGGCATAGTGCCGCTTTTCGGCATGTTATTGCTGGGAGGCTGCAACTGGACGCTGCTCGACCCTGTGGGTCAGGTCGGCGTGGAGCAACGTAACCTGATCATCACGGCCACTTTGCTGATGCTGTTGGTCGTGGTGCCGGTGATCGTGATGACCTTCGCGTTCGCCTGGAAATACCGCGCGTCCAACACCAAGGCCACCTACGCGCCGAAGTGGTCGCACTCCACCAAGATTGAAATCGCGGTGTGGCTGGTACCTGTACTTATCATCATCGCCCTGGGTTACATCACCTATAAGTCGACCCACGAGCTGGACCCTTACCGTCCGCTGGAATCCGACGTGCCGCCAATCACTATCGAAGTGGTCGCGCTGGACTGGAAGTGGCTGTTCATCTATCCCGAGCAAGGGATCGCCACCGTCAACAAGATCGTGTTCCCGGCCAACACCCCGATCAACTTCAAAGTGACCTCGGATGCGGTGATGAACTCGTTCTTCATCCCGGGCCTGGGTGGCCAGATCTACGCGATGGCGGGCATGCAGACCAAGCTGCACCTGATTGCCAACCAGAACGCCGAGCTCGACGGTATCTCCGCCAACTACAGTGGCGCGGGCTTTACCGGCATGAAATTCAAAGCAATCGCCACCACCCAGGAAGACTTCAATGCCTGGGTACAAGAAGCCAAGAGCTCACCAAAACAGCTTGAAAAAGCTGAATACGAAGCCCTTGCCAAGCCAAGCCAGAACAACCCTGTAGAGCTGTACTCCTCGTACACGCCGGACCTGTTTCAGAAAATCATCGATAAGTATGAAGGGATGAAGCCAGGCAAGCCGGTCAAGCACGAGAAGAAAGAAGTGGCTGCTGTGGAAGGGACGGACGCAAATTCGCATTCAGCTGCCGGGGCAGAGGAGTAAACGATGTTTGGTAAATTAAGTTGGGAAGCGGTCCCATTCCACGAGCCGATCGTGATGGTGACCATCGCCATGATCGCGCTGGGTGGTCTGGCGCTGTTTGCGGCAATCACCTACTTCAAGAAGTGGACCTACCTGTGGACCGAGTGGCTGACGTCGGTCGACCACAAGAAAATCGGCGTGATGTACATCATCGTCGCCATGGTCATGCTGCTGCGTGGTTTTGCCGACGCCATCATGATGCGTACCCAGTTGGCCATGGCCACCGAGGGTTCGCCTGGCTACCTGCCGCCTGAACACTATGACCAGATCTTCACCGCCCACGGTGTGATCATGATCATCTTCATGGCGATGCCTTT
The DNA here is from genome assembly GCF_012985535.1 of Pseudomonas sp. WS 5021. Lineage (NCBI taxonomy): Bacteria > Pseudomonadati > Pseudomonadota > Gammaproteobacteria > Pseudomonadales > Pseudomonadaceae > Pseudomonas > Pseudomonas sp. WS 5021. Next base: position 90,788 of record NZ_JAAQWP010000007.1, read on the forward strand.
CTTCACCGGCCTGATGAACCTGGCAGTGCCGCTGCAGATCGGTGCGCGTGACGTTGCGTTCCCGTTCCTCAACTCCCTGAGCTTCTGGCTGCTGGTTTCCGGCGTCGTGCTGATCAACCTGTCCCTGGGCGTCGGCGAATTCGCCAAGACCGGTTGGGTTGCCTATCCGCCGTTGTCGGGGCTGCAATACAGTCCGGGCGTGGGGATGGATTACTACATCTGGGCGCTACAGCTATCCGGGCTGGGTACGACGCTGACGGGGGTCAACTTCCTGGCCACCGTGCTGAAAATGCGTACCCCAGGCATGAAGCTGATGGACATGCCGATCTTCACCTGGACCTGCACCTGGGCCAACGTCCTGATCGTGGCTTCGTTCCCGATCCTGACCGCTACCCTGGCCCTGCTGACGCTTGACCGTTACATGGATTTCCACATTTTCACCAATGAACTTGGTGGCAATCCAATGATGTACGTGAACCTGTTCTGGGCATGGGGTCACCCTGAGGTGTACATCCTGATCCTGCCAGCGTTCGGTATCTTCTCCGAAGTGATCTCGACCTTTACCGGCAAGCGCCTGTTCGGTCACCACTCGATGGTCTACGCCTCGGGCGCGATCTCCGTACTGGGCTTCATGGTCTGGCTGCACCACTTCTTCACCATGGGTTCGGGGGCCAGCGTCAACGCCTTCTTCGGCCTGGCGACGATGCTGATTTCGATCCCGACGGGGGTGAAGCTATTCAACTGGCTGTTCACCATCTATCACGGCCGCCTGCGCTTCACCAGCCAGGTTCTGTGGACCCTGGGCTTCATGGTGACCTTCGCCATCGGCGGCATGACCGGCGTACTGCTGGCCATCCCGGGTGCTGACTTCGTGCTGCACAACAGCCTGTTCGTGATCGCGCACTTCCACAACGTGATCATCGGTGGTGCGGTATTCGGCTACATCGCTGGCTTCAGCTTCTACTTCCCGAAAGCGTTCGGCTTCAAGCTGCACGAAGGCTGGGGCAAGGCTGCATTCTGGTTCTGGATCACCGGCTTCTTCGTCGCGTTCATGCCGCTCTACGCACTGGGCTTCATGGGCATGACCCGTCGTCTGAACGCCACTACCAACCCTGAGTGGGTGCCGTACCTGTACGTCGCCATGTTCGGTGCGGTGATGATCGCTGTCGGTATTGCCTGCCAGTTGATCCAGCTGTACGTGAGTATCCGTGACCGCAAGCAAAACGCCTGCGACTCCGGCGACCCATGGAATGCACACACCCTGGAATGGTCGACCTCGTCGCCACCGCCGTTCTACAACTTCGCCGTGCTGCCTAAGGCCGAGACCATCGATCCGTTCACCGAAGCCAAGGAAAACGGTACTGCGTACCAGCGACCTGTGCGCTACGAGCCGATCCACATGCCGAACAACACCGCCACTGGCGTGGTGATGGGCGCGCTGTTGACGGTCTTCGGTTTCGCGATGATCTGGCACATCTGGTGGCTGGCCATCGCAAGCCTGGCTGGCACCGTGATCTATTTCGTGATCCACGCGGCTCGTGATGATCAAGGCTACATGGTGCCGGTCGACGTGATCGAGCGCATCGAAGCCGAGCAGCACGCTCGCCTGGTAGCCGAGAAGAAGATTCCGGCCAACCGTGTTGAAACCTCGTTGGAACAGGCTTAAACCATGTCGAACTTAGTGACCAATGCTGGACACGCCCATGTCGATGACCATGGGCACGATGACCATCACCACGACTCGGGCGAGATGACCGTATACGGTTTCTGGCTCTACCTGATGACCGACTGCATCCTGTTTGCATCGATCTTCGCGGTATACGCGGTACTGGTAAACAACGTAGCGGGTGGCCCATCGGGCCACGACATCTTCGAACTGAATTACGTACTGGGCGAAACCGCCTTGCTGCTGTTCAGTTCGATCACCTACGGCTTCGCCATGCTGGCGTTCTTCCGTGGCAACAAGGCGGGCGTGCTGAAGTGGCTGGGCCTGACCTTCCTGCTCGGCCTTGGCTTTATCGCCATGGAGATCAACGAGTTCCACCTGCTGATCTCCGAAGGCTACGGCCCTAGCCGTTCCGGCTTCCTGTCGGCGTTCTTCACCCTGGTCGGTACCCACGGTCTGCACGTCACCGCCGGTCTGATCTGGATGGCGATCATGATGTACCAGGTCAACAAGCATGGCCTGACGTCGACCAACAAGACCCGCCTGAGCTGCCTGAGCCTGTTCTGGCACTTCCTGGACGTGGTCTGGATCTGCGTCTTCACCGTTGTCTACTTGATGGGGACTCTGTAATGGCTAATGCACACTCCCATGACAGCCATGATGCGAGCCACGGCAGCGTAAAGTCTTACGCTATCGGCTTCATCCTGTCGGTGATCCTGACGATCATCCCGTTCGGCCTGGTGATGTACCCAACCTTGCCGAAGGCCACGACACTGGCCATCGTGCTGTTGTTCGCGGTGATCCAGGTGGTTGTCCACCTGTATTACTTCCTGCACCTGGATCGCTCCCAGGCCCAGCGCAACAACGTGATTGCGTTTGTGTTCACGGCCATTGTGATCCTGCTGCTGGTCGGCCTGTCGTTGTGGATCATGTTCAGCATCCACACCTACATGATGGCGAAGTGAGGTAAGACCCGATGTCGCTCAAGCACTTTATCCAAATCACCAAACCGGGGATCATTTTCGGTAACGTGCTTTCTGTGGCAGGCGGTTTCTTCCTGGCCTCCAAGGGGCATGTCGATCTGGCCATCTTCCTGGCGGCAATGATCGGCACTTCCCTTGTTGTGGCATCCGGTTGCGTGTTCAACAACTGCATCGACCGTGACATCGATATCAAGATGGAGCGCACCAAGAATCGTGTGCTGGTCCAGGGCCTAATCTCCCTGAAACTGGCACTGATCTTCGCGACCGTCCTCGGTGTTGCCGGCGTGGCATTGCTGTACACGGTGGCCAATCCGCTGGCGGCGTTGTTTGCCGTGATCGGCTTTGTCATCTACGTCGGCCTCTACAGCCTGTACCTCAAGCGCAAGTCGGTTCACGGCACGCTGGTGGGCAGCCTGTCGGGGGCGATGCCGCCGGTGATTGGTTATGTCGCTGTGACCAATAGCTTCGACATGGCTGCGCTGGTGCTGCTGGTGATGTTCAGCCTGTGGCAGATGCCGCACTCCTACGCCATTGCGATCTTCCGTTTCAACGATTACCTGGCGGCTTCGATTCCGGTATTGCCGGTCAAGCGCGGCATCCAGGTGGCGAAGAAACACATCCTGCTCTACATCCTGGCCTTCCTCGTGGCGACCTTGATGTTGACCTTCAGTGGCTACGCCGGCATGAGCTACCTCGCCGTCGCCGCGGCCATGGGCATGTACTGGTTGTACATGGCCTGGACCGGCTACAAGGCGGTGGATGACACTGTCTGGGCGCGCAAGTTGTTCGTCTTCTCGATCTTCACCATCACGGCCTTGAGCGTGATGATGTCCCTGGATTTCCAGGTGCCGAAAGAGTTGCTGCTGACTTACGCCCACTGAGTTGGGATGCAATGAAAAGCCCCGCCTTCGAGAGAAGCGCGGGGCTTTTTTGTGGGGGTGGTTTGGTATGAGTACATATCCATTTCTGCGGTAACGGCGGCCTAGGGTTCCGCCCTGACGGCGGCTCACTTTGGAAAAGCCCCAAAGTAAGCAAAGGGCTCTTGCCCCACCACTCGGTGCCTCGCCTAGGCTCGGCATGCCCGCAGTCAGGCATTGCTCCGTGGGCCCGCCGCGATCGGCCATCCATGGCCGTGTCGCGGCTACCCCGGCATCCTGCCGGGGTGCCCACTGCGCAATACCTGCCTGCGGCCATCGTGGTTTAACGGGGCGCCTGAGATCAAAAGCAACAGCAAAACCAGAGCGCGGAGCTGCTTACCTGTGGGAGCGGGCTTGCTCGCGAAAGCGGTGTATCAATCAACAAATAAGTGACTGACACTGCGCATTCGCGAGCAAGCCCGCTCCCACATTTAGAGGGGGTAGGGCTTATTGCTGGGCGATGCTGTAACCGTCAAACGCAGTCTGCTGTTGCAGCGCGGTGACGATGCTCTTGCGCGTCAAAGGCTGCTCGACACCGGAGTTATCCACAAAGCTCTCACTCTCAAGCTCCGCTTCATCCCCTTCGCCCACAAAGCTGAACCCCAGGAACTCCAGCGCCTCGCGGTCAACATTGAGTTTGGAGCGCGGCGTGCGCAGCGGCAGGGTCACGCTGATCCCGTCCTTGCTGATCACAAACACTTCCAATTCCTTCTTCGCCCGCGCGGCCTTGCCCTTGCCGGCGCTCGGGTTGCTGATGGCCTGGTGGGTCTGGTTCAGCACCTTGAGCGCCAGGCCATACACCAGTTCCTGGAACTCGGGGTCGTCCTTGAAGCTGGACAGGATGCGGCTGATCGAAAACTTGCTGCTCAGGTCTTCCAGGGCGGCGTTGTCGGCCGCTTCGGCGTCCTTGAGCTGTTTGAGCTGGCCCATCAGGTCGTAGGCCTGGTCATCGTCGAAGGCGTCGTGGGCCTGGCGGATGGCGATGCGCAATTCGCGGATCTGGTCGCTTTCCTTGGAGGTATGGAACGCGTCCAGCACCATTTCACTGATGTTCTTGGCCGCTGGCACATGCTGTGAAAGATTGATGGCGTTTTCGTATTCAGCTTTGGATTGCAAGGTGACTACGGATTCTTCAGTACGGGAATCGGACATTGAAATTTCACTACTTCTGTAAGCGGGGAGACGAAAAAGCGTCGGGCATTTTCAAGGGCCAGGGTAGCAAGGTCAAGGCGGCACTCTGCCTTCATCGTCATCCGCGTCTACAGGCCCTGTATCTCTTGCAGTTGTGTCTCCAGCCGCTCCCGCAGCTCGCTGCCACGTCGGGCGATGAACACCAGTTGCGATGAATCCTGCGCATGCTCGCCGCCGGCCAGGGTGAACTGGCTGCGGTTGCCCACATGTTGCAACCAGAAGGGTTGGTCGTTGCCCTGTAAATGCACCAGGCCTTTGAGGCGGAACAAATCCTTGGGCAGTTGCCCCAGCCAATCGCGCAGGGCTTTGGCCGGCAGGGCCTGGGTGCCCTGCCAGGTCCAGCTTTCGAACAGTTCGTGGTGCGGCGCCGGCACCGGCGTCAGGCCGTTGCGTGGGTTGCGTTCGCCCAGCAGCAGGGCGTCGGGGATCTGCGCCTGGACGGTACTGATCACCCGCGTACGCGCCCCGATCTCGGCGCGCAGGCGCTGCAGTTCGGCGGCGCTGACCAGGTCGGCCTTGTTCAATAGCACCAGGTCGGCACACGCCACCTGGGCCCTGGACAAGCGCGCGAATTCACCTTCCAGGGTGCTGTAGCCGCTGGCGTCCACCAGGGTGATCACCGTATCCAGGTACAGGTGCGCCTTGAGTTGTGGATAACCCAGGGTTTGTACAATGCGTTGCGGGTCGGACACGCCGCTGCACTCGATCACGATCCGATCCAGGCGTGGGCGCATCTGGCTCAGGCTCACCAGTTGCGCCAGCAGGTCCTCTTGCACGGTGCAGCAGATGCAGCCGTTCTGCAGGCTGAACACGGCGTCGGTGACTTCGGCGATGATCGCCGCATCGATATTCAGCTCGCCGAAGTCATTGACGATCACCGCCATGCGCCCATGTTGCGGCTGCTGGGCGATACGGTTGAGCAGGGTGGTCTTGCCTGCGCCGAGAAAGCCCGAGACTACCGTGACCGCAATACGCTCGCTATTCATTCGATCACCGGCGGCAGGCCTTGCCACACGGCTTGCAGCGCCGTGCCTTCAAAAGTGTTGAGGCGGTCGTACACCGGCCGCCCATCGACCAGGGTCAGCAGCACCTGGGTCTGGTGGATGTAGTTGCGCGCGGGCTGGGCGAACAGGTCGCGGTCGATCACGATCAGGTCGGCGCACTTGCCCACCTCCAGGCTGCCGGTGGAGTGCTCCAGGCCCATGGCGTGGGCGCCGTTGAGGGTCGCCACTTGCAGTGCCTGCTCCAGGGTGATCGGCTCGCCGAAGCAGTCCGGTTCCTGGTTCCAGGGGTTTTGCCGGGTGACCATGGTTTCCAGGGCCAACCACGGGTCAATCGAGGCCACCGGCCAGTCGGTGCCCATCACCGCCAGGCCGCCTTCGGCCAGCACGCCTTTGAAGTCGTAGATGCGCTTGAGGCGCTCGGCGCCGTAACCGGAGCGGGCGCCGCTGGCAAACGGCGTCGGGTACCAGGCCGCCGGGGAGAACTCGGCGATCACGTTCAGCGCCTTGAAGCGCTTGAGGTTGCCCGGATGTAGCAGGGTGCTGTGGGCACATTGGTGACGAATGCCGCTGTCACCGTTGACCCGCCGCGCCTCGGCTACCGCATCGAGAAATACATCGGAAGCGCCGTCGCCGGTGCAATGGGCGATCACCCGCAGGCCGCGCCGGTCCATGTCCACCACCATGTCGGTGATATGTTCCGGGGTCAGGTTGAGCTTGCCGCGCCAGGTGGAGTCGGCCGCCCAGGGGGTCATCAGGTACGAAGACTTGGGCTCCACGGTGCCGTCGAAGTGGAACTTCACCGCGTTGGCGTTCAGCCGCGCGCTACGATAGTAGTGACGCTCGCCGCCGAGCAATTCCCAACGCCGGCGCACCGGGAAGATGTCGTCCTGCCAACTGATCGCGGCTTCCACGCGCAGGCTCAATTCGCCCGCGTCGTCCAGCTCCTTGAGGGCGTCCAGGCGTCGCTCGCAGACGTGAACATACTTGGTCGCGGTAACGCCACGCGAGCTCTGGAAATGCACGCCGTCGCGATAGGCCCGGCGCAGCACCGCCACCGGGGTCGGCGGCATGGCCGCGTGGATCAGCGCGTAGGCGCCGTCGATCATCAGGCCGTTGGGCTCGCCGCTGAGTTCGTCGCGCTCCATATAGCCGTTGCGCGGGTCGGCGGTGTGGCGGTCGATGCCGGCCAGTTTCAAGGCGCAGGAGTTGACCATCATGGTCCCCCACATACGGTCCAGCAGCGCCACCGGGCGGTCCGGCATGATGCTGTCGAGCCACTCGCGCCCTGGGGTCAGGCCGGCTTCGCGGAAGGTATAGCGCACCCAGTACTGGCCGTAGATCCAGCCATCGCCTGGGTGGGCATCGGCGTAGGCGTGGATCGCCGCCGCCAGTTGTTCGGGGGTGGGATCTTCGATGCCCACGTCCAGGTCATCGCTGTAGCGTGGCGCCAGGGCGAGGTCCGGATGGGTGTGCATGTCGTGCAGGCCGGGCATGCAGAATGCGCCCAGCAGGTCATGCTGGCGGGTCTGCGGGCCGATCAGGTGTTGCAGGTCGGCGAGTGTGCCGACTGCGATAAAACGTCCCCCGCGAATCGCCACCGCGTCGGCCCATGGCTGGGCCGGGTCGAGGGTGTAGAAACGGCCGTGGTGCAACACCAGGTCAGCGTGCTCGCCGACAACGGAGTGGGTGGAAGTGAATTGGTCGGAAGCGGTCACGGGGGAAACCTCAATATTCAAGACGAGCAAAGATCAAATGTGAGAGCTGGCTTGTGTGGGAGCTGGCTTGCCTGCGATAGCATCGCTTCGGTCTAACTGATACACCGAGGCGATGCTATCGCAGGCAAGCCAGCTCCCACATAAAGCCCAGTGTTCACAGAATCAGCGGTTGGCGCGCAGGCCCTCGACAAACCCGGCAATCCGCTGGCAAGCGTCTTTGAGGGTGTCGTCGGCGACGGTAAAGGAGATGCGCACAAAGCCTTCGGCACTGGCGCCAAACGCCTGGGCATCGAGCACCGACACCCCGGTGGCGCGGAACAGCTGCCAGGCAAAGTCCATGCTCGACAGCCCCGTCCGGCGCACGTCCACCAGCATGAACATCCCGGCCTGCGGTACCCGGCAATCAAGGTCGGCGATGTCACCCAGACCGGCCACCACCAGGTCACGCCGGCGGCGATACACGGTGCGCGCGTCGCTCACCACCTCGTCATCCAGTTCCAGGGCCTTGATCGCCGCTTCCTGGATAAACCCCGGCAAGCCATAGAGCATGCACAGCAGCAGGTTATCCAGGTGGCCGACCAATGTGGTCGGCGCCACCACCCAACCCACGCGCCAGCCGGTCATGGCGTGGGTTTTCGACAGGCTGTTGAGCACCACGGTGCGCTCGGCCATGCCCGGCAGCGAGGCGATGCTCAGGTGCGGCTGGTCGTAAGTGATCTGGCCGTAGACCTCATCGGAAATCACCCACAAGTCATGCTCGCGGGCGACTTCCGCCACCAACTCCAGCTCTTCACGGCTGTAGACGTTCCCGGTGGGGTTGCACGGCGTGGCCAGGGCAATGCCCCGGGTCTTGGCGCTAATGGCTTTTTCCAGGGCCGCGCGGGTCAGGCGAAAGCCGTTGGCCGCCGGTTGCTCGATGGTCGCGATGCGCGCACCGGAGGCGTGGATGCACGCCTCATAGGTCAGGTACATCGGCTCCGGCACCAGCACTTCGTCGCCATGGCTGAACAGGCACAACGAGGTGGCGAACAGGCCGTTTTGCGCACCGGCCACCAGGGCCACGTTATCGGCGTGTACGCCAATGCCTTGCAGACGGCTTTGCTTGGCCGCAATCGCCTCGCGCAGAGCCGGTCGGCCGAGGACGTGGGTGTAATGGGTGTCGCCGGCGCGCAGGGCGTCGACGGCGGTTTCGCAGATGGCACTGGCGGTGGCGAAGTCGGGATCGCCGACGCTCAACACAATCACATCTTCGCCACGGCCACGGGCTTCGACGGCCGCGTAGTGAATATCCCAGGCGCTGACGGACTCGCCACTAATGCGCTCGACAAACGGTGAATAACGCATCCTTGTTCTCCTAAAATTGATTCAAGCCTGGCGCTGCGGGACTTTGCCCCAGCGCGAGAAGACGTGTTCGATCACGAACGCCAGGACAATGTAGATCACCGCCACCGCCAACAGGGGCTCATACACCCGCAGCGTCTGTGCCCGCACCAGGTTGGCGGCGCCGAGCAGGTCGGTGACGGCCACGGTGGAGGCCAGCGCAGTCGCCTTGAGCAGCAGCACGGTTTCGCCCACCAGCGTCGGCTTGACCAACTCCAGGGCCCGTGGCAACCAGACCCGGCGCAGCACCATCAGGCGCTTCATGCCAAACGCCCGCGCCGCTTCCAGTTCGCCCCGTGGCACGGCGCGCAGGGCACCGCGCAGTACTTCGCCGACATAGGCGCCGACACACAAAATCAGCGCCAGGGCCACGTACCAGAAACCTTCACGCAAGTACGGCCAGAGGAAACTGCCGCGAATCAGCGGGTAGCTGGCAAACACGCTGCCCACGCCGTAATACAGGATGTAGATCTGCACCAGCAGCGGCGTGCCCCGGAATACTGCGGTATAGGCGCGCAACGGCCCGCTGATCAGTGGGTTGGACGACAAGCGCCCCAACGCCACCAGCACCGCCAGCAAGAAGCCAAACACCCCGGACAAGGCCAGCAACTTCAGGGTGATGCCCAGGCCGTGCAGCAGTTCGTTGCCAAAACTGTTGATCCATGAAAAGTCCATCGGCTGCGCTCCTTAGTGCTGCGGCATCCAGCGGTTGATCCGTCGCTCGAACACCCGGAAGGCGCCGTTGGAAATCAGGGTGATGATGAAATACACCGCCGCCACCGCCAGGTAGAACACCAGGTAATGCTTGGTGGAACCGGCCGCCTGTTTGCCCACCGAGAGCAACTCGCTGTAGCCGACGATGCTGATCAGCGCGCTGTCCTTGACCAGCACCAGCCACAGGTTTGACAGGCCGGCCATGGCAAACGGCAACATGCTCGGCAGCAACACCCGGCGCACCAGCAGCCAGCGCTCAATGCCAAAGGCCCGCGCCGCTTCCAGTTGGCCCACGGGAATGGCCTGGATCGCGCCGCGAATGATCTCTGCCGAATACGCGCCCTGGACGATGCCCAGCACCAGCACGGCGGCGATAAAACCGTTGACCGTCACGCTCTCGCGGCCCATGGCGGCCATCGCCATGTTCAGCAGGTCGGTGCCGGCGTAATACAGCAGCAAAATCAGCAGCAGCTCCGGCACCGCGCGGTACAGCGTGGTGTACAGGTTGGCCAGGCGCACCATCCAGCGTGGGCCCTTGAGCTTGATCATGGCCACCAGCAGGCCGATGCCCAGGCCCAGCACAAAGGCCCCGGCGGAAATCTGTAAGGTCACCACCGCCCCCTGGAGCAGGGCGTTGAGCCAGCCATCGGCGACGAACAGCTGGGTGAGTTCGGACAAAGAAATCATGGCGCGTTCCGTTGGACGTTATTGCGCGGAAATATCGACGCTGAAATAGCGGCTGCGAATTTTGTCGTAGGTGCCGTCAGCCTTGAGCGCCGCCAGTGCGGTGTTGAGCTGCTCGCGCAGGCTGTCGTCACCCTTGCGCACTGCGGCACCGATGCCGGACCCAAACAGCGGGTCTTTGGGCGCCAGGCCCTTGTCGGCCAGGCCGCTGCCGGCATCAGACTTGAGCATCGGCTCGATGGTCAGGGCGTCGGCGAGCATCACGTCGATCCGCCCGCTTTGCAGGTCGGCGGTCATGTCGTCCTGGGTGTTGTAGTAGCGCAGGGTCGAGCCCTTGGCGTAGTAGGCTTTGAGGTAAGTGGCGTTGGAGGTCGAGCCCTGCACGCCGATCAGCTTGCCCTTGAGGCCTTCGGGGGTGGTGACCAGATCCAGGCTTTTGTCGGCGACCCACATGGCCGGGGTCTGGTAGTACGGGGCAGTAAAGGCGATGACCTTTTCGCGCTCCTCGGTGATGCTCAGGGAGTTGAGGATCACGTCGATCTGGCTCGATTGCAGCGCCGGGATCAAACCGTCCCAGGACACTTCCTTGAGCGGGCACTGGGCTCGCAGGCGTTCGCACAGGGCCTTGATCAGGTCCGGCTCGAAGCCGCTCCAGGCGCCATTGCCGGCTTTTTCGGAGAACGGCGGGTAGGGTTCCAGGGCGATGCCGAAGACGATTTTCTCGGCGGCAATTGCACTGTGGGACAGCACGGCGAGCACGCAGCCGGCGGCGAGGGATTTCAGAGAGTTATGCATGGCTTGACCCTTTCGAAGTTATTGTTTTGAAGGATGGAAGCGGCAGTTCAAACGCGATTGTCCTGGGCCATGACGAACTGGCGGCAACGCTCGCTGGTGGGGTTGTGGAAGACTTGCTGGGGCGTGCCTTCTTCTTCAACCAACCCTTGGTGCAAAAACATGACCTTGCTCGATACATCGCGGGCAAACGCCATTTCGTGGGTGACGAGGATCATGGTGCGGCCTTCTTCGGCGATGCCCTGGATCACCTTCAGCACTTCGCCGACCAGTTCCGGGTCGAGGGCCGAGGTGGGTTCATCCATCAGCAATACGCGCGGGCGCATGGCCAGGGCGCGGGCGATGGCCACGCGCTGTTGCTGGCCGCCGGACAGGAAGGCGGGGAAGGTATCGCGCTTGCTGGCCAGGCCGACTTTTTCCAGCAGGTGCTCGGCGTGGGCGATGGCGTCCTTGCGGTCTTCACCCAACACATACACCGGTGCTTCGATGACATTTTCCAGCACGGTGCGGTGGGGCCACAGGTTGAAGCTCTGGAACACCATGCCCAGTTGCGTGCGCAGGCGTGCCACCTGGTCAGGATCGGCGATCAGCGGGTTGCCGGCGCGGTCCTTTTTCAGGCGCACTTCTTCGCCGTTGATGCGCAGGCTGCCGCTGCAGGGGATTTCCAGGAGGTTGATGCAACGCAGCAGGGTGCTTTTGCCCGAACCGCTGGAGCCGATCAGCGACACCACATCGCCTTCATTGGCGCGCAGGGAAATGCCTTTGAGAACATGGTGCGCGGCATAGCTCTTGTGCAGAGCATCGATGGCGACCACCGGGGTGACTGGGTTCAAGGGTTTTCCCTCTTTATTTTTGTAAATTGATCAACCTGGACACCGCCCCCTGTAGGAGCTGGCTTGCCAGCGAAAAACGCCAGAACACCGCGTTTATCCAGAATGCCCACGTCATCGCTGACGACCATCGCCGGCCAGTCTTGGAATGCCGTGATGCAGTTCGAGAATAGCCACTGGCCACTTGAGGTCAATCGAGCATTTTTCGCTCGATATTGAAATTTAATTCAACTGTCCCGCGCGTCGGCGGCTATGTCTCAGGCGCGATTGCGGCTATGGTGCGGGTATCTTTGAGCAGGTGAACATCCATGCGTTACCCCTCCATGACCGCCTTGCGGGCGCTGGACGCGGTGGCCCGGCTGGGCAGCGTGTCCGAGGCCGCGACCGAGCTGAACCTCACCCCCAGCGCCATCAGCCACCAGATCAAGAGCCTGGAACAGACCCTGGGTTTTGCCCTGACCGAGCGCACCGGGCGCAATATCCGCATCACCTGGCAGGGCGAGCGCTATGCCCGGGATATCCACGGGCTGCTGGCCAATATCCTCGAGGCCGGGCAGCGTTTCGATGGCCAGCAGGTCAGCGGGCGCCTGTGTATCAGCAGCCCGGCGGGGTTTGCCACCTATTGGTTGTGCACCCATATCGCCGACTTCCAGGCACTTTATCCACAGGTCGAACTGCACCTGATTTCTCCGCGCACCCCGGACGACACCAGCGACCACGGCGCCGACCTGTTTATCGCCTACGGCATGGGCGACTGGCCCAACCAGCATGTGCAGAAGATCGTCTCGCTGCGCTACTTCCCGGTGTGCAGCCCGCGCCTGGTCAACACCATGGGCGGCCTGAAGAACCCGGAGCACCTGGCCGGTGCGCCGTTGCTGCATATGATCGACTACTCCGACTGGCGCGTTTGGCTGGCCGCCGCCGGTGCACCGAATGTCGATGTGCAGCGCGGCATCGTGTTTGCCGATGCGCACTTTGTGCAGTCGGCGTGCATCGCCAGCCAGGGCATCGCCATGGGCGACAACCTGATCAGCGGCGAGGCCCTGGCCAGGGGCTTGCTGGTGCGGCCGTTCGAGACCGAGATCGAATCCAACCGTGGCTATTACCTGGTGGCCGATCACCAGAAAGTCGAGCGCCCGGTGGTACAGGCATTTGGCGAGTGGGTGAAATCGCAGCTGGGTGGCGGGCTTTGACGCGCGGCAATCCGTGAATTTTTTTTGCCAATGGCCGGTAAATTTTTTGCTTGTCCGCCCTCCGAGCGCGTCCTAAGGTCTGGCCAATCGACACAGAACAATAAGAAGGAAATGAGCAATGACCACCTGCGCCCAGTCCCTGGTTCGCCTGCTGGAAGGTTATGGGGTAGATACCGTGTTCGGTATCCCCGGCGTGCACACCGTCGAGCTCTATCGCGGCCTGCACGGCAGCCGCCTGCGCCATGTCAGCCCGCGCCATGAGCAGGGCGCCGGCTTTATGGCCGACGGCTACGCCCGCGCCAGCGGCAAGCCGGGGGTGTGTTTCATCATCACCGGCCCCGGCATGACCAATATTCTGACCGCCATGGGCCAGGCCTATGCCGACTCGGTGCCGATGCTGGTGATTTCCACCACCAACCGCCGCGAACACCTGCGCCTGGGCCACGGGCATCTGCACGAGCTGCCGGATCAGCGCGCGATGGTCGCTGGTGTGTGTGCGTTCAGCCATACCCTGCAATCGCCGGAGCAATTGCCGGAATTGCTGGCCCGCGCCTTCGCCGTGTTCAAGTGCGCGCGCCCACGCCCGGTGCATCTGGAAATCCCCCTGGATGTGCTGGACATGCCCGCCGTGGACCTCAACCTGATGCCCCGCAGCCTGCCAGGCGCCCCGGCCCCGGCGCCGGCCTCGCTGCGGGCGGCGTTGAGCCTGCTCAATGAGGCGCGGCGGCCGCTGATCCTCGCCGGCGGCGGCGCCCGTGATTGCGCCGAAGTCTTGCAGCAACTGGCCGAACGCCTGCAAGCGCCGGTGGCCCTGACCACCAATGCCCGTGGCTTGCTGCCCATGGGCCACCCGTTGTTGCTGGACGGCGTGCAGTCTTCCAGGCATGGCCGTTCGTTGTTTGACGAGGCCGATGTGATCCTCGCCGTGGGCACTGAACTGGGAGAAACCGACTACGATTTCTTCGGCCTTGGCCCACTGAAATTCAAGGCGCCGCTGATCCGCCTGGATATCGACCCGATGCAAGTCATGGGCGTGCAACGCGCCCATGTCGGGCTGGTGGGCGATGCCCGCGAAGGGTTGCAGGCGCTGCTGGATGAGGTCAGTCCGCCGGCGCCGAGCGGGCGTTGGGCGCAGGACAGCGTGCAGCGCGTCAACCGCCTGGAGCGCGAGACGTGGAATGCCAAGCAGCAGGGGCTGCAAGGCTTGCTGGACCTGCTGCGCGACAGCCTGGTCGACCCGCTGATCGTCGGCGATTCGACCCAGCCGGTGTACCAGGGCGCGGTGGGCTACCAGGCCCCGGCTGCCAACAGTTGGTTTAATGCCGGAACCGGCTACGGCACCCTCGGCTACGGATTGCCAGCGGCAATCGGCGCCAAGCTGGCCAAGCCCGAGCGATCGGTGGTGGCGCTGGTGGGCGATGGCGGCCTGCAGTTTGCCAGCAACGAACTGATCGCGGCCCGCGAGGCCGGCATCGGCGTGATCCTGGTGGTGTGGAACAACCAGTGCTACGGCGAGATCCGGGACTATATGCAGGCCCGGGAAATCACGCCGCTGGGGGTGGATATCCTGACCCCGGACTTTGCCGCGATGGCCCGCAGTTGCCACGTCGCCCACCACATGGCCGACACGCCACAGGCCTTGCACGCGTTGTTGCAAAGCCTGGCCGCCACCCCTCAGCCGGTGATGATCGAACTCGACGCTGCGCACTACCTGCAAAACGCCTGAAGCGCTTCGGCCCTGATCCATATCAACGGGCCACCATCGAAAATCCGCTACAACACAACCGGGGCTTACCCAGCCCCGGTTATCCGCCTGATGACCTCATAAAAACGAAGACAAAACCTGTACCCAGGGGCCAACCCCCAGGCCAGGTTATTAAAGGAATAATGCGATGGCCCTTTCTCTGTCACGTTTGGCCTTGATGGGGGCGACGCTGTGTCTTGCGCTTCCCCTGCACGCCAACGAACCCGCCAAACCCGATACCGAACTGATCGCCCAGGGCAAATACGTTGCCCAACTGGGTGACTGCATCGCCTGCCACACCGCCAAGCAAGGCGCCGAGATGGCGGGTGGCCTGGAGCTGAACACGCCCATGGGCACCATCTACTCCAGCAACATCACCCCGGACCGTGAGACCGGGATTGGTCAATACAGCTTCGAACAGTTCGACCGCGTGATGCGCGAAGGCGTGACACCGGCCGGCATGAACCTGTACCCGGCGATGCCGTATCCGTCCTACGCGAAGATGAGCGAAGAGGACATGCGGGCCCTGTTCGCCTACCTGATGCAAGCCGTCGAGCCGGTGAAAAAGGTCAACCTTGAGGCAGACATGGGCTTCCCGTTCAACCAGCGCTGGGGCCTGGCGTTGTGGAATTTCATGTTCCTCGACAAACAACCGTTCCAGCCCGACCCGGCCCGGGATGCCGTGCTCAACCGCGGCGCCTATCTGGTCCAGGGCCTCGGCCACTGCGGCTCGTGCCATACCCCGCGGGGTATCGCCTTCCAGGAAAAAGCCATGAGCGACACCGGCAGCGGCGGCGAGCACTACCTGGGCGGGGAAACCGTCGAACACTGGCGTGCCTTGAGCCTGCGTAACCTGTGGACGGTGCCAGACACCGTGCAGTTGCTCAAGACCGGGCAGAACCGCTTTGCCACCGTGTCGGGCAACATGGTGGACGTGATCCGTCACAGCACCCAGCACTTCACGGATGCCGACCTGACGGCCATTGCGACGTATCTCAAATCCCTGCCACCGGGCAAGGACGACTTGCCGATGCCGGCTGTCGCCAAAGGCCCTGTCGAACTGCCCAAGGACTTGTTCACCAGCCGGGGCGGCCTGGGCTATATGCAGTTTTGCAGCGATTGCCACCGCAGCGACGGCGCGGGCGTGAAGGGCCTGTTCCCGGCATTGGCCGGCAACGCCGGCGTGATGGCCAGCAACCCGACCTCGCTGCTGCACATCACCCTCACCGGTTGGGAAACCGCCGAGACCGCCGCCCATCCCCGGGTCTACACCATGCCGGGCTTCGCACGCCTGGGGAATAACGAAGTAGCGGAAATCCTCACCTTTGTGCGCACGCGCTGGGGTAACGAAGGCACGCCAATCAGCACCGCCCAGGTGAAGAAAATGCGTGACCAGCTCAACCCGGTCAGCACCGACTCCTCGGCGTTCGAGACGCCGCGCCTGGCCAACCTGCTGGCGGCGCCGAATGCCGACCAGGTGGTACGCGGCATGCGCCTGCACCTGCAAACCAAGGAACTGCTGCCCGAGAATGTCGGCAACTCGCTGAACTGCACCAGTTGCCATCTCAACGCTGGCACTGTGGCTGATGGTTCGCCGTTCGTGGGTGTGTCGGCATTCTTCCCCAGTTACGCCCCGCGTGCTGGCAAGGTGGTGAGCCTGGAAGAGCGCATCAACGGTTGCTTCCGCCGCTCGATGAATGGCAAGCCCGTGCCACCACAATCGGCGGACATGCAGGCGATGGTGGCGTACTTCGACTGGATGAAAAACAACACCAAGCCCGAGGACAAAGTCCCCGGCCGTGGCGTAGGCAAGATCGACCCGGCCATCAAGCCCGACCTGGCCAATGGCGAGCAGGTCTACGCCAAGCAATGCGCGGTGTGCCACGGCAACGACGGCGAGGGCCTGGCCCGCGCCGACGGCAGCCTGGTGTACCCACCGTTGTGGGGCGATCAGTCCTTCAACATCGGCGCCGGCATGGCCCGCACCTACACGGCGGCAGCGTTCGTCAAACGCAACATGCCGATCGGCTTCCACGAGAAATTCCCACTGGGCCAGGGCGGCTTGTCGGACCAGGAAGCGGTAGACGTCGCTGCCTACTTCTCGCAAAAACCACGCCCTGACTTCCCGGACAAGGTGAAGGACTGGCCGAACGGCGGTAAGCCGGTGGACGCGCGTTACTGATCTGGGCTCCTACAGTCTGGTGTAGTGCGGACTGTCGGAGCCTGTGCGCGGTTACTGTGAAACCCGGTCCTTGCCCGCTGCCTTGGACCGGTACAGCGCCTGGTCTGCCCGGGCCATCAGGTTGGTGGGGGGCTCGTCAGGGAGGCGTTGCGCCAGCCCCAGGCTCAAGGTCACCTTGAAATCGCCCACGGGGGGGATGTCGTGAATGGCCTGGCGGATGCGCTCGGCCAGCTTCCTGGCGGTTTCCATGGTGCTTTTGGGCAGGACCACCATGAACTCATCGCCTCCCCAGCGCGCGAGCAGGTCGCCCTGGCGCACGCAGTGTTCCAGGCGTTCGACCACCCGCAACAGCGTGGCATCACCTACGGCGTGACCGTGCTGGTCGTTGATGGGCTTGAAATCATCGACATCCATGGCAATCACCGCCAACGGCAGGCGAAACCGCTGGGCGCGCTCGCACTCCTCGAACAGGACTTTTTCCAGGCGATAGCGGTTGGCAATCCGGGTCAAGGTATCGCGCTCGGCCAGGGAGCGGTTTTCGTCCAGTTGCAACTGCAGTTGCTGGTTGACCCGCGACAGTTCGCGGGTGCGTTCGGCTACCAGCGCTTCAAGGGATTGGTTGCGCCGCTCGAGCTGTTCCAGGGAACGTTTGCGTTGATGAATGCTGCGGTGGGCGCCGACCATGCGCCACACCGAGCCATCGGGGTTGCGGGCGATGATGTAGCCTCGGTCTTCGATCCACAACCAGGTGCCGTCTTTTTTGCGACAGCGATATTCGGCCTGATAAAGGGGGGTGCGACTGTTGATGTAGTCGTCGAAGAGTTTCATCACATGGGGGTAATCGTCGGGGTGGATCACGCTTTCCCAGGTGAACACCGTGTTTTCCAGGGAGTGGTGATCGTAGCCCAGCATTTCGTACCAGCCGGGGTTGCGATAGACAAACCCGGTGTTGGCATCCCAGTCCCAGATTCCATCGCTGACCAGTTCCATGATGGCATGGACCAGGTCGGCGTTGACGTCGAAAAGCTCACTTTTCAACGGATCAAAATCGGATGTATCGCCCATCTGCGCGCTCCCTGCGAGGATGCTGGCTCACTGTGGCCAGTCAGGTGTTAACGCCGATACTCCGTGGCTGCGCGTACTGTACAACGAGGTTTGCCGGCTTAGAAGGGGCGATGAAAGTGTGGCTAAACGCCATTATTGGCGCCGGCTGGGCTATTGCGGTTCCAGCATGCGCGTGGGTGGCGTCCCGTTGGCGTTGTGCTGGTAAATCGCCTCGGGCTGGCCCTGCTCGTTGAAAAACACCTGGCCAATGCCCGCACTGTTCCACAGGCGTTCGCCGGCTTCGGCATGTGCCGGGATGTACGGCACCACCTGCATGCGGCGACGGCGGGTGAGCCAGTTCAGGGGCGAACGGGGTGAGTACAGCCAGCGATTGAGGCGATCGAACCATTCCAGCAGGCGCGGCGGGAATTGGTTCTTGATGCCACTGCTGGTGATCTGCCAGATGTGCGGCCCGGCATTACGCTGGCGGATCAGTACTTTGTAGACGAACGAGTAATGCACATCCCCCGACAGAATCACGTAGTTACCCGGGGTTCGGGAGTGGCGGAAGATATTCAGGATCACCTGCGCGGCGCCCCGGTGGGCCATCCAGTTTTCTGCATCGACCAACAGTGGGTAGCCGCACCAACTGAAGACTTTCTGCACCGTCTCGATCAGCTTGACGCCGAAGATCGGCGCGGGCGATACGATGATCGCCGAAGGGTGGTCGAGCAGTTCCTGTTGCAGCTCGCTCAAGGCTTCCCAGTCCAGCAGGCCGGAGGGTTGCTTGAGCGTGGATTCGCTGCGCCAGCGCCGTGTGCGGGTGTCGATGACCACCAGCGCCGGGGTGGTGGGCAGCACGTAGTGCCACTGCTGGAACTTCAGGAGGTCTTCGAGCAACTGGTCCTGGGCGGGCGCGGACAAATGGTTGGCGTGGTCCTGGGCAGTTGCCGTCAGGGCCAGGGTTTTTTCCACGAGTTGGGCGAAGGCATCGGGGTTATTGCCCCAGCCCTGGCAGAGCATATAGGCGAGCAGCGCGTTGCCGATGATGCGCTTGGAGAACGGGTGGCCATAGGCGGTCTGTTCCCATTGGGCGCTGAGGTTCCAGTCATCGGTGATGTCGTGATCATCGAAGATCATCAGGCATGGCACATGGGCGAACACCCGGGCCACTCCACCCAGGCCGTCGCGAAACTTATCCACAGGCACCTGCTCGCGGGCGTAGCGCTCCTGTTCTTTGGGCGTGAGCCCGCTGGGAGGTTGTGCGGCGATCAGGGTCCAGGGTGTCGGCGACCAGGCCAGCAGGTACATCGCCATGAGTTCGGCAAAAGTCACCAGGTGGTTGTCGGCGGTGCTGCTGGTGAAGATGGGTTTTTTCACCCCGCCAAAAAAGCGTTCGCGCAGGGTCTCGTTGCTTTCCAGGGCCGGCAGCAGGTCCGCGCGATGGTAGTAGCTGGCGGGGTGGTCGTAGAGCTTGGCGCTGTCGTCCACCACGGCGCCATCGAGGTGCTCGTCGAACAGGCCCAGGCGTGCAATCAGCCCGTGGATGGCGCGCAGCATCGGCCCGGCCACATCGTCGGCGTACACCTGGTCGCCACTCATCATCAACAGGGCCGGACGCTGGGTCAGGCTGCGGTCTGCGGCCAGCAGGCGATCGGCACAAAGCAGGCCTTCATCGGCGTAATGGTGCGGTTTGCGGCAAGAGCCGTGCAGCAACTGGTGGATACGGCTGTGCAGGATGAAATCCGGGGTCTTGGCACCTGGGTACAGCAGGTGCGGGGCCCATTGGATGATACCGGCTCCATCATTGATCAGCAGGTCGTAGCTGATGGGGACGTCCTGGGGCAGCGGCGTGGCCAGCGGTACATCGATCAGGTGGATAAAGGCTGCGCGGCCCACGGGGATCACCTGGCAGCGGGTGGCGTCGAGTTCAATATCCAGAACGCATGGGTGCTGGTCCTGGCTGAACTGCAGCCGCAGGGTCAATGCCAGCGCGCGACTGCCCACCAGCCACAACACCAGGCGCCCCGGCTCCAGGCGGCGCAACAGGGGGCCGGCGAGGACGGCGGGCAAAGTCTCGGGTTGCAGCATGAAAACATGGCTCTGTGCGGGATTGGACTGGCTAGGTTAACGCAGTGGATGTCGGTGTTTTGTCAAAGCAACCAACACCTGTAGGAGCCGGCAAGCCGGCGCCTACAAAACGGTCAGCACAAGCCCGCCACCTTGGGTACGGTAAAGCGAAACTCGCTGCCTCGCCCCAGTTCGCTTTCGGCCTCGATCCGCCCGCCGTGGGCCTGGACGATACCCTGGCTGATGTACAAGCCCAGGCCACTGCCCGTCGGGTTGTTTTCGCCCTTGGTCCAATAGCGGTCAAACACGTGGGGCAGTTGCTCGGGGGCAATGCCTTCGCCGGAGTCGCGCACCGCAAATACAATCTCCTCGCCATTGCTCATCGCCGAAATCCCGATATTGCCCAGGCGTGGGGTGAACTTGATGGCGTTGCCGATCAGGTTCGACAGCACCTGGAACAGGCGCTCCGGGTCGGCATTGATTTGCAGGCCGGGTTCGGCGTTGAACGACAGGTCGACGCCCTTTGCCAGAGCCAGTGGCGCGAGCAGCGCATAGGCCTCTTCAAAGATCTGGCTGACCTCCAGTTGCACGGGCCTGACGGTGTAGCGGCCGGCCTCGATCTTGGAGGTGTCGAGCAAATCTTCGAGCAACACATTCATGCGTCCGGCGGCTTGCTGCATGGTGTCGATGGCCGAGGAAATACGCCGCGAAGAATGGGTGCCATCGGAGCTGAAGGCCTTTTGCATCATGCCGCAGAGCATCGAAATGATGGTCATCGGGTTGCGCAGGTCGTGGGACACCACTGCCACCAATTCATCACGGGCACGCACTGCCTGCTGCTCGCGCAGGACCTGGCGTGACAGGTCGTTTTCCAGGGCTGAACGGCGCAGGTCGTTGGCGGCAAAACGGTCGCCGTGGCTCCACTTGGTGGAGATGCCGGCCATTTCCACTTTCCAGATTTCAAACGAGGTGCGTGGGCGCAGGCGCAGGCCCGTGTCGGATTTTTCCAGGGCCAACGGTTTCTTCGGGTCGCCACTCCACTGGATGTTCTCTTTGACTTCCGGACGGAACCACAGCACGCCATTGTCCACCGGCTTGGGCAGGCTCATGGCGAGGACGCCGCTGGCCACTGGCTGGTAGTCCGCCGCCGGCGGGTAGAGCGCTGACAGGTGGTGGCTGGCAAATACCGGTTGCCCGGTTT
Organism: Pseudomonas sp. WS 5021; assembly: GCF_012985535.1. NCBI lineage: Bacteria > Pseudomonadati > Pseudomonadota > Gammaproteobacteria > Pseudomonadales > Pseudomonadaceae > Pseudomonas > Pseudomonas sp. WS 5021. The sequence continues at coordinate 112,098 of NZ_JAAQWP010000007.1, forward strand.
CCTGTAGCCATTTGTGCAGCGCACGGATCTGCGCCGGCTCCGGGCAGTGGCCGTAGCGGTGCAGTTGCTGGCCGTCAATGATCGCCACGCCACCGGCCTGCGCCAGGTCCATCAACACTTGCGGGTATTGGGCCAGGCCATCGAACACATTGTCGGTGGCAGCGTTCATCGCCTGGTTGAGCACGCCCAGTGCCGCGACCTTTTCCTCGCGCTGGCGGCTGGTGTCCAGGGCTTCCATGGCGCTGATCTGCAAGGACAGCACCTGGCCGATGGTCTGGCAGGTGGTGCGCAAGTCGTTGGGCACGTGCAGTGGCGTGCGGTTGCCGCAACTGATCAGGCCCCACAGCTTGTCGCCCTTCATCAGGGAAATGCTCATGGACGACAGCACGCCCATGTTCTTCATGTATTGGCAGTGGATCGGCGACACGCTGCGCAGGGTCGAGAAACTCAAGTCCAAGGGCTGCCCGGTGTCCGGGCGTAGCTTGGGCAGCAGTGGCACCGGCTCGTAGTCGGCATTGGGGATGATCCGCAGCCAGTTGGTGCGGTACAGCTCGCGGGCCTGCTCCGGGATGTCGGACGCCGGGAAGAACAGGCCGTTGAACAGTTCCATGGACGGCGCGGATGCTTCAGCGATGACCTGGCCGTGGCCTTCCTCTTCGAAGCGATAAATCAGCACCCGGTCGTAGCCCGTCATGGCCTGGATTTCACTGACGCTGATTTCGTACAAGGCTTGCAGGGTTTTCGCCGACTGCAAACGTTGCAACATCTTGCCCAGGTTACTGGTGCGGCCATTCTGTGGCTTGGGCTGGAAATGCTTGTGCAACGGCTCGAACTCCAGCACCAGCACGCCCTGGTGGCGATGCAGCAGGCCCTCGAACTCGGCGCCGTTGAGCGTGACGTGCAGCGCCGGGGCGTCGATGAAACTGGATTGGCTGGCCATCTGCTGCACGAGGTTGGCATTTTCCGCTCCCAGCAGCGTGTCCAGTGTCTGGCCGAGCAAGGCATCGGGCTGGTGATTGAACAGGCTGGCGACGTTGGCACTGACCTGCACGATCTGCAGGTCCGGTTCGCGCAGGGTCAGCAGCACGCCATGGGGCTGGATCGCGCCGGGAAAACGAATGGGCTCGTCGGCGCAGTTGGCAAGTAATTCTTCAAAATCCTGGGGTTTCACAGCAATACCTCCTGGCCGTCGAGCCATTGCTCAAAGCAGCGGAATGTCGAGCAGGCCGCGTCCACCGCCTGCTGACGGCCGAGGTCGTCCAGCGGGACGTGGCCCAAATAGTCGAGAAAATCTTTCCAGCGCCGACCGGTCTCGGCACCGTATACATTGAGAAAGGCCCCGCCGTTGCTGGCGTCCAGCGCCAGGCGTTGGGCCATCTCCCGGCGCAGCACCTGGCCGCCGAGGGTCGCGCCTTCCAGCACATACAGCGCCCCCAGGCAGGCGGCCGGTGTGTCGAGGCGGGGTAGCGCAGGGCAGACGGGCAACCCGGCAATTGCCTGGTTGGCCAAGCCCAAGGCGTTCAGGTCGGTGTGCAAGGTCGGCGTCTTTACCCGCAGGGCCTGGTCGAATCCCACGGGAATCAAGCCACTGTCGTACAGTCGCGATTCCATTGGGCGGTAAAAACCGTAGTAAGCCTCAAGCAATCGCTGATACCAGCCGGCATCCAGTTGTGCAGAAAAGAACGGCAAGCGCTTTTCCAGGGCCACGTGTAGCAGACCTGTGCCTGAACGCAGGGCTTCAAGCAGGGAGGGCACACCAACGTCATGGGCCTGTGGATGCATTCAATAAGCTCGAGCTGGTGGGCCAGGGCAGGCCATGGCTGGCGCGTGGATAAGGGTGGGGCGCAATTCTATACAACCTATAGTCTTTATCTGATGGGATGTATTGATAAATCTGACATTGGCGTCAGAAATATCAAAACTTACCCAAAGAAAGACCTCACGGCTTAGCGCGAAGTTCGATTGTGTAGGTGTCGCGATGCCATTAGTGCAGGGAAGGGCCCTGTTCCAAGGCGGTTTGCACGCAGTGCAGCAGCCTTTCGGTGCTCCATGGCTTGGGCAGGAACTTCACCGTATTGCCCAACTGCGCCGCCATCACCGTATTGCCCGACGTCAGCACGACGGGCAAGGACGGCCAGCGATGGGCCACCACCTTGCTCAGGTCATAGCCATTGAGCAGGCCGGGCATCTGGATATCGCTGACAATCAGGTCCACCGGGTCACTGGTGCGCTCGAGGAAAATCATCCCTTCATCGGCTGAAGAAAAAGACGTCACCACCGCGCCGAACTCCTCCAGCACATCCACCATCAACGAGCGAATGATCTCGTCGTCTTCCAATACCAATATCGATGGCTGAGCCATGATCACTACTCCACCATCCGGGTTGAGTAAGGTGGAGTGGGCTGTCAGCGGATAGGTTCGATTGGATGTTTTTTATTCGATGGGTGGTCATTTGATCGTATTAGAGGGAGCGGTAAACCGCCGTTGCTTGCGGATTACGCGTGGGATAAGCCAGGATGTGCAGCGCGAAAATTCACAGCAAGGGATGCCAGTGTGAAAGAAATGATCGGGGCGTTGATCGTCGTTTCCACCGTTTTGTTCGGGTGTACCGGGGTGTTGGTCGCCGTTGCGTTCGGCACCAAGAAAAGTCGCCTGCAAATACTCAAGACCTTGAGTGGCATGAGCCTTGGTCGCGACCGGTTTATCGGGATCGCCCAGTTGTGGGCCAACCTCTTCCAGCGGGTGTTCGGGAGTACGTTCCTGGCCCGGCGCCAACTGATCAGCATCCCGCTGTACACCTTGCTGGTGTCGCTGGTGTTTTTTGTGGTGTGGCTGCTGGATCTCTACCTGTTTAAAAATCCCGAGCACGTGTTCAATGTGCCGCCGCCGCCGAACGTGCTGCAAGCCATCAAAGACTTCTATGGCAAGGGCCTGCTGGTGGCGATTGTGATCGACTGCGTGACCATCCAGTTGACCAAGTGGAGCATCAACGTGGGTATGCGCCGCGGGTTTGGCTCGTGGCGGTTCCTGTGGTGTTTTTCGGCGACGATTGCCTTGGCCTACGTGCTGTTCAGCGTGGCGGTCTACTGGTTTCGCTGGTCGGACGCGAACGAGCTGTACGCCTTGCTGCCCGCTGACGAAGTGCGGCCGACCATAGCCTTCGACCCGTTGCGCAATGTGCTGTATGCGATAGCGCTGTTTCAGCCCGTGACGTTTATCTATGCCACGTCCGAAGGCTTTATCTCCAGTTACTTCATGCCCGAGCCGATCCTGTTTTACTGTGCAGTCACCGGAACACTCTCGCTGCTGACCATCACCGTGGCCTACCAGTTCGCCAGGGGCGCCGACCTGCTGCGACGGTTGTGCATGGGCTTTGTCAGTCACGTCGGCACGCCCCGGACCAACGCCATGAGTGTGGTGTTCATGATGCTGTTGGGGCTGGTGTTGGTGCCGTTGTGTCTGATGGCTATTTATTTGGCCGTCTGAAGATTCGGCTCATTCAGTCAGAAGCGCTCATCCATCAGGGCCGGCAAGGTCAGTTCCTTGACGAAACTGGCCGATGACAGGCTCAACGCCATGCGCACCACCTGCACCACGTCGTGTACCGGGATCAATTGCCCGTCGCCGCGCTGCTCGGCCTCAAGCCGGGAGGTGCTCAATGGATCCTCGGTATTCAGGTAACCCAGGTTCAGGCAGGTCACGCCCAGGCGCTGGTGCCGATAACCTTCGCGCAAGGCATCGGCCATGCCGCGCAAGGCGAACTTCGACGCACCGAACGTCACCTCCGGGCGCCCACTCTGGGGCAGGCCTGAGGTCGAGCCGGTAAAGATGATGCGTGGGTTGGAGCTTTTTAACAGCACGGGTAGCAGGCGCTTGATCAACAGCAGGGGGGCGGTGATGTTGCAACTGACGATGGCTTCCAACTGCGTGTCTTCATCCTTGAGGAAGCTGTAGGCCGCATCGAATGCCTGTTCTTCCCAGATACCCAGGTTATAGATCAGCGTGTCCAGGCCGTCCTGTGCCACTGCCTGCTCGATGAACTGCGCGGCCGGCGCCGGTTGGCCAAGATCGGCTTCTACCCATGACACTTCGGCGCCGGTGCTGGATAGCAGGTCGGTTGGACGGCTGCGCGAGACACCGATCAAGGTATCCCCCACGCCGCCCAGACCCTCCATAAAAGCCCTGCCCAAACCCTTGCTAGCACCGACCACCATGGTTCTCATCGATCTCTCCTGAACTGACGTGCTGATGGAAAGTGCGCATGCAAACAGAGGGCGAGAGTGATGGCAATTGAATGGCTGTATCCAAATGTTTTGCCGGGGCAGGGCGCGATTTTTCTTCGGCTGATTTAGAATGATGGCTCTTTGCTACTTATTCGGCTGATGCCAAGGAAGAAAATGAAACGGATCGAACGCGACTTCATCACCCTGTTTAATTGCTTGTGGTATCAGGATTTTCCGGTGGACGTCGATGCTGTCACCAACCGTTCCGGTTGGACGATTCATGTGGGGCTGGTGGTGCGCGAGTGCGCGAAGTTGCTCGGCGCGCGGGCCTATTTCGAACAGAGTCGGCGCACGGATGCCGTCTTGCGATTTCCCGACAAAAGCGTCCTGTCCCATGTCGAATGGGAGTGGGATGAGCCACATAACAAAAAAGTGAAGGAAATCACCAAGCTGTTTGAGCAATCGGAACCTGCGGCGTTTTCCACCTTCATTTCCTACAGCACCATCGACCATTTGCCCGCAGCGATCGAGAAGGCTTCCAGGCTCTGGGCCGAGGCCAGCAAACCGCTGATTTTCTTCATCGTGACCTTTGAACAGGTTGGGCGCGACCGGCATTTCCTGGAGCTGCAAACGCACTTTTTCAGCCGTGGCAAACACAAGAGAGAACGCGTACAGCCCGCCCTGCCTTGGCAGATCAACCGGGCGCGCTTCAACAACGTGGACGAGAACAAGTAAACCGCAGGCATAATTGCCCCCTTTACTGCCTGAAGCCCCGACCTGGAGCCCCTGATGAAACCCGCTGCCTTACTGACCCTGTTGTTCACTGCCATGCTTTTCAACACTTGGGCGGCGGCAGCAGGCGACGCCGAGGCAGGCGCCAGGCTGTTCACCAAGACTTGTGGCGGTTGCCACAGTGTCGGGCTGAATGCCCGTGGCGGCTTCGGGCCACAGCTCAATGGGGTGATCGGGCGGCTGGCGGGCACCACGGCGGACTATCAGTATTCCGACGCGATGAAAAATTCGGGCGTGGTATGGACCCGGGAAAAGCTCGCGGCCTATATCGAGAACCCGAAGAAAGTGGTGAGTGGCACGCGCATGATTTTCTGGGGGATCAGCGATCAGGAGAAGATCGAGAATCTGCTGGCGTATCTTGAGACCTTCCAGGGGCAGTAGCCGGGTTCAGCCAAATCCATTGTAGGAGCCAGCAAGCCGGCTCCTACAGGTCAGGTGTCGATTTCAACTGCCTTGTGGGGTTTCCCCACGCGCCAGCCGCGCATTGATGTCGTCGATCACCGCCGGCAGGTCGACGATGGTATCGATCAGGTAATGCGGCCGCGACCCTTCAAACATCTGGCTAATACGCTCGCGCTCCTGCGCCAGCTCGGCGGCTGGCAGCGCCTGGTATTGCGCGTAGGTCAGGCCCAGGGCGTTACCGGAGCAGGTCAGCGCCACCGTCCACATGCCGGCACTGCGTCCTTCCAGGATCCCCGGCCAGGTGTCATCGACTTTGACGCACGCCGCCACATCGCTGATGCCCAGGGCAATCACGTTGGCCAGGGCCTGGGCCGGATGCGGGCGGCCATTGGGCACTTCGTCAGTGGCCACGACATGGTCGGCCACGTAGCCATTTTGCCGCGCCAGCTCGACCACCTTGGCCATCACCACCGCCGGGTAACCGGAGCACGAGCCAATCTTCAAGCCCTTGCCTCGCAGGGTTTCAATCGCCTCCAGCGCGCCGGGAATCACCGCCGAGTGCAGGGCGATCTTCTCGATCTGCAGCGGCATGAAGCGTTCATACAGGGCGGTGACGTCGTCGTCGGTCGGCTGGCGGTTGAACACCGCACGATAGCGCTCGGCAATCTGCGGCTGATTGCACAGGGTGCGGATGTGATCCCACTTGCCCATGCCCATCGGCCCGCGCGCTTCCTCCAGGGATACGGCGACGCCGAACTCGGCAAAGGCTTCGACAAAAATCTGCGTGGGGGCAAAGGAGCCGAAGTCGACAACGGTGCCGGCCCAGTCCAGGACCACGGCTTGCAGCTTGGAAGGTGGTTGGTAGTTCATGGTGGATCTCCATTTTCGGGTATGAGCAGGCCGTCCCTCGATAAATGAGGTAAGCCGGTTGAGTGCAAAAAGGGTGAAGCCAATCAGGTAGCCGGTATGGGGCTGGCCTCGAACAGTTCGGCGATCATCGGGCGGTTGCGCCGGATGCCCAGGCAACACAGGTGGTAGTCGATGGAAAACGGGTGGTCGACAAAGGTGATCGGTGTAGTGCCCGGTGTTTGGGCATATTCCACCGCCGACACAAAGCCAATGCCGATGCCCTTGGCGATGGCGTGCACGATCGCCTCGCGGCTGTTGAGCTGCATCACGCAGTTGAGGTCCACCCCCAGGCGCTTGCAGCTTTCTTCCACCAGTTGCCGGGTACGCGAGCTGCGTTCACGCATGACCCAGCGCTCCTGGCTGATTTGCGCGACGTGCACCTCTTTCTGCGCTGCCCAGGGATGGTCGTCGCGCACCACGGCGATGATCGGGTAGCGCCGGTACAACTGCGTATCGAAGCGTTGGTCAAACTCCGAGAGGGCCAGGATTGCCACGTCGATATCAAAATTGAACAGGCGGTCGAGGGTCTCCTTCTCTGGGGAAAACGAGGTTTCCAGCTCGATATCCGGATGGCGCTGCATCAACTCGTACGTCAGGTTCATGGCGATCGGCGGCGAGACCGCGCCCAGGCGCAACATCCCGGTCTTGCGCTGCTTGAAGCTGTGCAGCAATTGCATGGCTTCATCCTCCTGGCCGAACAGGCCCTGGGTGATCCCGTAGAGCGCATGGCCGGCCGAACTCATCTCGATAAAGCGCCCACGGCGGTGGAACAACTCCACCGAGAACTGCTTTTCCAGGGCATTCACCTGTTCGCTGACCGTTGGCTGGCCGACGCTCAGATACTCGGCGGCGAGGGTGAAACTGCCGGTCTTCGCCACCGCATGAAAGGAACGTAGCCACTTGTGGTACTGGTACATAACGCATCCTGTTCCAGGGGCATCAACGGCGGATAAACAGGGCCACCACCGCGCTGCACAGGCAGGCCGAGGTGACGACGATGAAGATCAGCGACGTATTGCCGGTACTGTCGAGCATACTGCCGATCAGGGGTTCCGCCAGGCCAGCAAACAGATAAGACGAGAAGTTCATCACACCCGTGGCCGTGCCTGCGCGCTTGGCGCCCACCAGGTCCGGGCACAGCGCCCAGAAGCTGGACGCCGGGCCGTAGACAAAGAACCCGCAGAGAAACAGCGCCACCAGGCCGATCGCGCTATGGGGCGGCAGGCTCCACATCCACAGGCTGGTGGCGGCGCCGAGGAACATATAGAGCATGATCGCCAGGTAGCGTTTGGAGCCGAACAGCTTGTCCGACACCCAGCCATTGCTCAGGGCGCCGACGGCCATGCCCACCGGCAGGGCGACGGTGATCCACTTCGGATCGACCATGCTGTCGCCGCTTTTCCAGTTGGCGCCGAGGAAATGCACCGGCACCCACACGATCAGGCCGTAGCGCGCAGCGTTCTGGAAACCCAGGGACACGGCGGCAATGATCAGGCGTGCGTTTTTCAGCACCGCCTTGTAGCGCTGGGCCGAGGTTTCCTCTTCGCCCTGGGCCACTTCATGGCCCTTGTCCGCGGCGTTGGCCACGCCGGTATCGGCCAGGGGTTCGAAGCCCAGGTCCTGCGGGCGTTCGCGGGCCACCAGGTAAAACAGGATGCCGCCGGCCAACATCAGCAGGACCGGCAGGCGGAAGATCCAGCGCCATTCCAGTTGCAGCACCTCCAGCACCACGATGGAGGTCACATAAGACAGCACCGACGCACAGCCCGCGGCGAATACATAGAAGCCATAGACCCGGCCGCGCTCGCTGGCACTCCACCAGTTGGAGATCAGGCGGCTGCCCGGCGCCCAGCCCAGGGCCTGGAAATAACCGTTGATGCCCCACGGCAGAATCAACCCGGCAAAACCACTGGCAAAACTGGTGACCCAGTTCGCGCCACATGACAGCACGGCGCCCAGGGTCATGATGCGCCGGCCACCGAACTTGTCGGCCAGGTTGCCGTTGATCGCCTGGCCGATGGCATAGGACCAGAGCATGGCGGCCGAGATCCAGCCCAGCACTTCCTTGGTCAGGCCGAACTCGGCTTGTATCCCAGGGATGGCGAAACCAAACGTCTGGCGCCCGGTGTAGAAAAACAGGTAACAAAACATCGCCGCCAGCAGCATGCGCCACTGGGCAACACGGAACGACGCCGAGCGAACGGCAGGGACAGGCAGGGTGTGTGCACGATTCATGATGTTTTCCTTATTGTTATTCGCCCCCGAGGCCGCAGCGACGGGGAGGCACCCTTTACAGGTGCAAGAGGAAAGACTGAATTGCGTTGCCGCCTAGGCGGCTTGGGTACCGATAAAGTTCTTGCCGCGCGCGCCTTGCAGGGCGAAGCGGATCATCGCGGCGGCCTCGGTGGGCGTGACGCCGTAGTCGGCAAACTCGGTTTTTACCTCCAGGCTGTGCAGGAAGTTGCGCAACCGGGTCTGGGCTTTATCCAGGTCATCGCCGAACACCCGTTGCAGGGTGCGATCCCGGGACGCGTCATGCCCCCACGCCAAACCCAGGACCAGCGGCAGGGTGAAGGAGCAGGCGATGCCATGGGGCAGGCCGTGGTGCAGGGTCATCTCGTAGGAAATGGAGTGGGCCAGCGCAGTCTTGGTGTTGGAAAACGCCAGGCCGGCCTTGAGCGCGGCCAGGGCCATGCGTGAGCGTAATTCCTGATTGCCGAGGTCACGCCGCAGTTGCGGCAGGCACTCCAGGATGTCTTCGATGGCCGATACCGCGAAGGTGTCAGAAATCGGATTGGCGTTGATGTTCCAGATCGCCTCCAGCGCGTGGGACAAGGCGTCCAGCCCCGTCGATACCGTGACCCCGGCCGGTACGGTCAGCATTAGCTGTGGGTCGACAATCGCCACCTTCGGCCAGGTGCAATCCAGGTGCAGGGAATACTTCTTGTGGCTGGCCGAATCCCAGATCGTCGCCCAGGGCGTCACCTCACTGCCGGTGCCCGCAGTGGTCGGCGCTGCGATCAGGGTCTTGCAGTGTGCCGGCACAAACGGCTGGCCGGTCGCCAGCAATGCCAGCAACTCATCGAACTGCCCGGACTCGGTGCCGACAATCAGCGCCTTGGCCGTATCAATCGCACTGCCGCCACCGACGGCCAGCACCACATCACAATCCCCGGCTTGCAGCCAGAAGCGCTCGTAGGTTTCACGCAACTGCGCGACATCGGGATTGGGCTGCACATCCTCGACGACATACACCAGACGCTCGCCCAGCAATGCCTGGATCCGCTCCACCAACCCCAGCCCACGGGCCTCCGGGAAGGTGACAAGGGCGACAGTCTGCTGGGCGGTGATACTGGCCAGGTCTTGCAGGCAGCCCCAGCCGAAGCGGGTGTCTACCGGGTTATGGAATCGGGCGGTCATGGCGGGTTCCTGGTTTTTGTTGTAGGAAGTGGCGCCAATAGTCGGGGAGGGTGGGGCAGAGCTCAAATCGATAGATTGGGGGGATGGATTGGTTGGGCCGATAGTGGGACACGCAGCTGCACTGGGGCAGTGCCCAGGTCTTTTTAGCGGTTGACCTTCCAGGGCGGGTTCAAGCGGTTTTCACCTGCCCAATAGAGTTTGATGCAGTTGCCTGACGGGTCATGAAGGATTGCTTCGCGCCACAGGTAGGGCATATCGGTGGGTAGTTGATCGAAGGTTATCCCCTTACTGATCAGGTCACTCACCCAGCGATCCAGCGGCTCATGCTCGAAGTAGATTACCGCGTTGTTACCCCCTGCGGTTTCAACCAGGGATAAGGAAAATGTCGCTCCATTGCCGGGGCACGAAAATCGGCAGTAGTGATCGGTGGAGACTATCTGGGTGAAACCCAGCGTTAAATAGAACGCGACGGCGGCCGGCATATCCGTCACGGGCAAGGTCACTTGGTTCATATTCATCGTTGATTCCTCAGGAAACGCTGAAAAGTCCAGCGATGACCGCTGACGACCTGTGTGCTTGCGAAGGTCGTATACCTCAGCTAGCTTGCTCAGCGTCGGTTCGCAATGATCAGGTTACATCAGGAGCTATGAGAGTGCATGGATGCGCAGTGCTTCGTAGAAATACAGGTACCACCAGGTACTGGCCTTCATCCTTCAGTGCACGAAGCAGTGCTGTTTCATCAGTGCAGTTGGCCATAATTCAAAGTCGTATTTATAGCCGTCATTATTAGGAATCCACCAGTGACTGGTCGGGAAATTACTACAATACCTAAGGTGATTATTAAATGGATTTTATTGATGAACTTGTGCGGTTGAATGGGTTGGAAACCCAGGATCAGTGGTTTTCAGCTATCGAAAAAATCAACGACAAGTATGGGTTTACCAAAGTCCTGATCGGGTTGTTGCCCAAGTATGATGCCGATTTGAGTGCTGCGATGATTGTCAGTAACTATCCGATGGCCTGGCGAAGTCGCTATGACCAATTGCGTTATGCAACTATTGATCCTGTGGTTGTTTATTCGTTTAAAAATGTCAGGCCCGTTGTCTGGGATGAGTCATTGTATTGCACGCCCCGCCAACGAGAGTTTCGCGAAGAGGCCAACGCTTATGGACTTTCCAGGGGGATCACTTTTCCCCTGCATGGACCTCAGGGACAGTTCGGTACTTTCAGTCTGGCGGTAGACGCTCAAGACATTGCTGGAACGACACGTCATATCAATGCCATGATTCCAAAATTATCCATTCTCAAAGATGTCATTCTGCAAAGCGCTTTGGACGGTGCGGGCAAGTTGACTGGAGCAAGGGTGATTTCCCTGACGACTCGTGAGAAAGAGATTCTCAAGTGGTGCGCCGTCGGGAAAAGCTCCTGGGATATTTCCAGGATCTGTGGCTGTTCGGAAGCCAATATCAATTATCACTTTGCGAGTATCAACACCAAGTTTGGCGTTGCGTCCCGTCGGGCTGCCGCAGTGAAAGCTGTTTCGCTCGGGCTGATCAGCCTCTAGCGCTGCCACAATCTCCTTTCTATATCCAGGCACCCGCTCTGGCTTCACGGTCAGCGGGTTATCTGTGGTTTTTTGAAGGAGGGGCAACCGGCCATCATGCATTGGATCCAAAATCAATGCAACTGGTTACCCTACTAGTATGACCATTCTGTTAAGGCGGATAGATTGAGGTTTAAGTGTTCGTAGGGAAGGGAATCCAGTGCATTTCACAATCGGTCGGCGGGATGAAATAGATAGTGAGCAACTGTGCGCCATGCATAGGCTGCGCGCAGATGTTTTTAAAAAGCGTAAGGGCTGGGATGTTGCAATCATTGCCGATATGGAAATTGATGGTTATGACGCACTGGAGCCTCTCTACATGCTGATCAAGGATGGCGGAGACAGTGAGATCAAAGGGTGCTGGCGTTTATTACCTACTACGGGCCCCTACATGCTCAGGGATACTTTCTCCGAGTTGCTTGAAGGGCGACCAGCGCCTGTTTCTTCCCAGGTATGGGAACTCAGTCGATTTGCCGTAACCCCTCGATATCCCGGTAACAAGGGGTTTTCCGACTTTACCCTGGAGGCCGTAAAGGCCATCGTTGCCTATGGTGTCGAGCAACATATCCAGGGTTATGTGACGGTTACAACGATAGCGGTAGAGCGAATGTTGATCAGGGCTGGCCTGGTGATCACCCGGCTTGGGCCGGTACGTGTCATTGGCCAGGAAAAGGCCATTGCCCTGGAAATAGATCTGGGTGCGGTGACTCAACGCGCGCTGTTTGGCGTATCCAGAAGTTGTTGTGGCGCTACGTTGCAGTAGCTAACGATCCGCAGGGTGGCGGCCAGAGCAATCGGTCGGCATCGCTAACCAGAGTACGAAACTTCAAGTCGTTCGAAGTGGTGTGCCCGGATTGGTTTGTCTTCGTAAATGTACTCTTCCTATAAAAAGCTGCAGGGCGAACCGCCTTGCCGAATAACTGTCGTCCAGGGAAACAATAAAATGGCTACGATTATTAAGGAAGTCGATATACCACTCATGTTGGACAGCGAAGTGGTTGCCACTTTCATTTCATTCGATGACTTGAAAGATCCTGTTGAGCATATTGCTATTCGCCTGGGCGGGTTCATGGCCGACGGTCAGAAGTTGCCGTTGGTCAGATTGCATTCCGAGTGTTTGACCGGTGATATTTTTCACTCCATGAAGTGTGATTGTGGCGACCAACTTTCAGAGTCACTACGCCTGATTAACGAAGTAGGTGGGTATTTGATTTACCTGCGCCAGGAGGGCCGGGGCATCGGTTTGTATAAGAAGCTGGAGGCCTATGCACTGCAGCAGCATTCAGGTGTGGATACATATGAAGCCAACAATATGCTCGGATTTGCCGATGACTTGCGCGATTACTTTGATGCTGCACAGATGCTGCAAGCATTGGGTTGCCCGAAAATAATCTTGCTTACGAATAACCCGGAAAAAGAGTTGCAGCTAAGAAACCTGGGTATCGAAATTATCGAGGTCAAGTCCACTGCCATGCATATTGGCAAGCATAACGAAGGCTATATAAAAGCAAAAATAGAAGTAACCAATCACCAGTTCACTGCCCAGGCAGGGGGTACTCAATGATTCAGCATCAGGCACCTATCAGCGGTCTCTCACTGTTTGAGCAACAGTACATTGCAACGGCAGGCTACGATAACCAGATAATTTTGTGGAATGCACAAACACGCCAACCCCTGCAACGCGGCTGGCATGACCATTTGGCCAACTACTGTGATTTTTCCCCTGACGGCAGCCTGTTGGTGACGGCGAGCAGTGATGGTTCGACCCGGCTTTGGAGCGTGCCTGAGTTTAAATTGCAATGTGTCATGACCAGCCACAGTGATGACGTCATGCAGGCCAAGTTTTCTCCCGATGGTGAGAAAATCGCCAGTTGCTCTTACGACAGTAGTTTGTCGGTGCATCACAAAGATGGAAGTTTCATCTGCAAGATGCAAGGGCATAGTGGCCTGGTAGAGAGCTTCGATTGGACAGCCGACAGCCTGCAACTTTTGTCCTGCGGCACCGATGGGACCATTCGTGCCTGGGACGCGGCCACCGGGGAGTGCCTGGCGATCAAGGAGACGGAAGGCCACGATATGGACGCCTTGGTGACGCTCTCGGCGGGGGTCTTTATCGTTGGCAATAATGACGGTGAACTTCAGGTCATCAATGGTAATACGGTTGTAAATACCTATAAGGGGCACCGCTCCAGCGTCAAGAAGCTGGTGAAGTCAAAGTTCGACAATAGTCTGCTGAGCCTGGGGTATGACGGGATCGCGGTGCTGTGGTCGATCGAGGGGCAGACTCTGGTGGAGTGGAAACGTTCTGAGTATCCGAAGGAGATCTGGGCGCGCTCGGCGGAGTTTCAAAGACGCGACAAAATCTATTTCGCGACGTTTGGTTCTACGTTCGCCATTTGGGATATCGCCCGCAACCATTGGGACCTTGAGGGCTTTGTCCCTTCGGCCAGCTTGAACTCGGTGCATGCGGCAGAAGGCGTTATCTACAGTATTGGCGATGCGGGTCTGTTAAAGGCCGATGGCAAAGATATGGGCGGGCCACAATCGCTGTGCAATTTTGTGGTGAAGACCGGACCGGTCCTGGTATGTGGCGGACAGACCGGACAAGTGTTTGATGTCCTGAAAAACCGTGTGGCTTATGCCCATCACGCCCCTCTCAACTGCGGGGTGAACTTTGAGTTGGATGGCGAGCAGCGCCTGGCGGTGGGGAGTTATTCCGGCGATATCATCATCTTCAAGGTTAACGATCGGCACTTGGAGTTTGTGTCCTGCCACAAGATTCATGAAAACGCGATCAAGGGCATCTCGTTGCATGGCAACTGCCTTTATACCGGGTGCGCCGATGGTGAAATCGGCGTAACCGATATCCGCTCTTATGAAGTGGTCAACAAGATCACGCATGCCCATGAGGGCATATTGAATGACCTCTGTTCCTATGCAAGCGGTGTTGCCACGGTGTCCCGGGATCTGACCCTGAAGTTATGGGGTGAGCCGAGGGCGGCGATTCCCAGCCGTCACACTCACTCCATCAAGTGCATCGCGTCGAACGACGACGGCAACTTTATCGCCACTGGCAGTTATGGAGGCACCGTCGATGTTTACGACTGCACGGCCCGGGAGTGGTTGGGCAATGTGCGAAAAGTCAGTGCGGCAGGTATTTCCTCCCTCACCTGGGACGACGAAAAACAGCGTTTCCTGGCGTCGTCCTATGACGGGCGTATTTACGCCGTCGAGCTTGGCTGACCTTTAATTTTCAGCGTGGACTTATAACAATGAATGCACGAGAAAAAGTAGTTGTGGCAGAGAAATGTACGGTCACATCACCGCTCGATCCCTGTGAACAACCTGCAGTCTATCAACCTCAAACCGGGTTGCTTGAAACGTTGGAGCGGATGAACCGTTTCCGGGAAACGCCAGAAGCCGCAGCATTACTGCGCAGTTTCGAGGAGTCGACCGACTTGTCCCGGCGTTTGCAATTGGGCACGGAGTTGGCGATCAAGGGCGATCCCCGGATCATCGCGGGCGCGCTGAATAATCTGGTGTCGATTCCTGCGGGCGAGGCACATATTGGTATCGATGAGTCGAAAATCGATGCAGTCGTGCGTGAATATGCCGATGTGGGGGTTATTCGCGACTGGATTCTCAAGGAAGTACCTCGGCATACGGTGTCCCTGGCGGGCTTCAATATTTCGAAGTATCCGGTGACCAACCTGGAGTACCTGGCGTTTTTACGGGATTGCCCCAACGCTGAGGTGCCGACCTCCTGGCCTTTGCGGGCGTTTCCTCTGCACTACGCCAACCATCCGGTGTACTCGGTGAGTGCGGGCGCGGCGGATGCGTTCTGCGCCTGGCTTTCGGCCAGGACCGGCAGGACCGTGCGCTTGCCTGACGAGGCGCAATGGGAATACGCCGCCGGTGCCGGCGAGTTTGAGTACCCATGGGGCAACGAGGCCAGGACCGAAAACGCCAATACCGCCGAGCTTGGTCTGTTATCCACGACGCCGGTCGGTGTTTTCCCTCAGGGCGCATCGCCGTTCGGCCTAATGGACATGGGCGGGAACGTCGAGGAATACACATCGAATGATTACGACGCGTATCCCAATGGTCCTTTTGTCATGGACGACTTGATTTCCGAGAGCCGGCCGACCTATCGAATCACCCGGGGCGGTTGTTTTGGCCGTTTTGCCGATCTATGCCGGGTTTCCCGGCGGCACGGGCTGAGCATTACCCCCTATGCCTCGTTGTATGCCGTGGGTTTTCGAGTGGTTGCCGAGTGAGACTGCGCGCGTTCGGAGCCCAGGACTTGTGGCGGTTGAGCAAAGATATCAACAGCCAGGCCATGCACACCATGTTGTCGTTCAGCGCCCTGATGATCGCGAATGCCATCGACATGGTGTTCATCGCTCACCTTGGTCATGAGTCTCTGACGGCAGCAAGCCTGGCCAGCCCTTTCATGTGGTTGATGAACACGATTGCCATGGGCATTGCCCTGGCGATCAGTGTCCATGTGTCCAAAGGGCAGGAAAGGGCCGAGGGCAATACCGTTATCGATGTGTTGCTGCCTGGCCTGCTGATGGGTGCCGTGGTCTATGGGGTCGTGCTATTGGGCGCGGGCCTGAACCTTGAGGCAGTGCTTGGAGCGATGGGGGCAGCGCAATCCATTTATGAGCAAAGCGAAGGCTATTTAAAGACTTGGCTGTACGGCTTCATCATTACCCTCACGTTTGCCATTTCCACGGCATACCTGCGTGGTCTGTCATTGTTCAAAACCCAGGCCATCGTGGTTGCGGTGGTTTGCCTGATGAACATTGTGCTCGATCCACTGCTGATGTTTGGCGTGGGTGGTTTCGACGGATTTGGCCTGGTCGGTTCGGTGTATGCCGCCTGGCTGGCACAGGCCTTCGGGGCACTTGTATGCATTTACTTTGGCGTCAGGAAAACCCGTGCCACCGGTCCCCGCAATCTGGGGGTGGGCAAGATAATCAAGGCCGCCGCGAACATTTCCCGATTGGCCTGGGTGACCAGTTCCACCGCAACCTTCTGGCCCATTTCTGGAATCGTGGCCACTTATCTGATCTCTAAACTGGGAGACGCGGAAGTTGCAACCATGGGGGTTATTTCAAAACTGCAACCCTTGATCATGATTCCCGTGTGGGGTCTGTCAGCGGTCACCACGGTGCTGCTGAGCAAGGCATTCGTTCAACAGCAGCAGGGCCAGGTAGGGATGATTTTCAAGTCCGGCTATGGACTGGTCCTGGTGTGGCAAACCGTCGTGGCATTGCCGTTCATTGTATTTGCCCTGCCGGTGGCGCGTTTCATGTTGGGTGGATATGAAGATGCACTGCCCTTTGTAGTGACGTACTTGATGATCATCCCGATCACGGTATTCGGCAGAGGCATGCTGTACCTGGCCGTTCATGGGTTGCCAGCGATTGAAAGAGCCAGGACCGCCATGGCGATTGATGCGGTGTATGTCCTGTTGCTTCACACAGGCTGTTATTGGGTGGGTTATCTGTTTAACGATTTCAATCTGGCCCTGCTGATGTTGTTGGCGTTGAATCTGCTGGGAGGCGTGCTGGCTGTCTGGGTGGCTAGAGGCGCCCGGCGCTCCCTGCCCATGTCGAAAACGCAGCACCGGCCGATGGAAACTATTTGATATTTACCGACGGATGCGACTATGGAAGTGCTGATTATCGCTGGTAGCCCAAGAATGGATTCGCAAAGTTTGAGGGTTAGTAGAATCCTGGAAGATTATTTACGTGACTATTCAGTATTTACACCGACAGTCCTGAATTTGGCAACACAGCCCATCGGCCCTGAGAGTGATGAACTTGCAAGCAGGGCCGAGGCCTTCATTGTTATCGCGCCGGAGCACTCAGGCATGGCTCCGCCGGTACTCAAGGAGTTTTTTGTTTCCAGCGAGTACCCGGTGCTGGCGCACAAACCGGCATTGATTGTTTCAATTTCCAGCGGCATGGGGGGGAGTTACCCCGTCCTGGATCTACGTGCCACTACTTATAAAAATACAAAAATCTGCTACATGCCGGATCACCTGATTATTCGTGAAGTGCATAACTTTGGGGCGGATATGAGCAGCAGTCTTCATCCTGGTCTGGGGCGGCGTATCAGCGCCTGCGTGCAAATGCTGGAGTTGTACGCGCGCCAACTTTCGGTTGTTCGTGCTGCCCTGTTGGGGGTTGGTGCGGCGATCAGCTACGGCATGTAATCCTTATGGGCTGGATCGACTATGAAACCACAAGAACTTCACCAGTTGGTGTTCAACTTCAGGGCGGCTCGTGCTGTCATGTTCGCGGTACAGGCAGGCCTTTTTGAAGAGCTTTGCCAGGAAGACCTGACGATTGATGAACTCGTTGCCCGGCTTGAATTGCATCGTGTGTCTACAACGATCCTCCTGGAAACCCTTGTGCAACTCAACATCCTGAACAAACAAGGCATGCACTACAGCGTTGCGCAGGATCTTCGGGCCACGTTGCGCCGGGATACCGCGGGGTCGATCGCCAACTTGCTATTGCTGGACGCCAACCATTGGTCGAACTGGTCGGTGGCGGAGGACTTCTTCCGTCCGGGGCAGGCCACGTCGTTTGCCTATGACCGGCAGAGCAATTTTGCGGTGGCCATGCAACAGGGCGTCGGCGAGATGAATGTGCGTTTGGCCCAAGTGCTGCTAGCCCATGCCCCTCGGCATATCGTGGATGTGGGGAGCGGACCAGGATTGTTGATTGAACAAGTGTTGGGAACGGCGACTGATCTTAAGTACACGCTGGTGGATTTTGCGAGAACCCTGGACATAGCCAGGGGGACCCTGAGTGCTTATAAACAGTTTGATGTGAACTTCCTACCCCATGACATCGTGCTCGGGAAGTTGCCGATAGAGGCCGATTGTATTGTTATTTCGCGACTGTTGATGGGCTTTGACGAAACCGAGGCGAAGCAGATTCTGGGGAATATCTGTCATGGCCTGGTACACAACGGTGTGCTGGTAATCAATGAGTTCGATACCGATACGAAAGTAGGCGCATTGATGTCGTTGGATATGCTGGTTAATTGTGGGGCGAGAGTCTATGGCCGGGATCAACTTGCGAAACTTCTGGATGAGTTGGGCTTCGAGATAGTTTCAGAGCAAGCCACTACGGTCTTCACTCGCGCGTTGTCTGCCAAAAGGAAAGGGATATGAGTCAAGAAAAACTTGGAAAGACCCCCCAGGTGTTTGTCGATCAGCTCTACGATGGACTTGAAGTGATTAATGACATTTTTACCGCCAATGGGCTCGAGTATTGCCTGGCGGCGGGTACTTTGCTGGGGGGCGTACGTCATACCGGTTTGATTCCTTGGGACGACGATGCTGATCTCTATATTCTCGAGGCCGATATCGAAAAGTTTTTTTCTTTGGAACAGCAATTTGCCGAACGGGGTTATCGCCTCAGTCAACAGCCTTGGGAACTATGGGGCGGTTATAAGGTGTTCTCGACAGCGGGCATTTCCACGCCGGAAGAGAACAATCGCGATTACTTATATCCCTCTGTGGACATCTTTCCGTTGTCCGAACAGGACGGGTATCTTCGCTATACCAGTCAGCTGGCATTGGCTAATTGGCCCCGCGAGTATCTGACAGTGGAGGATTGGCATTCCCGAGGCGCTATGCGTTTTGGGCATCTCGATTTACCGGCTCCTGACGCATTGGCCTCCAGGCGCTATCTGGAGCGTGCGTACGGTAACGAATGGAGTAGCCATGCAGCAAAGGGGTTTGACCATCGGTATGAAGTTGATCTGGATACCGAGAAAGTGACCCTGAGTGACTTTCGGTGTGCGGTAAAAACCCGAGCCTGAACCCAGGCCGTCCCTGTTGATAGTCCAGCGTTACAGGGCGCCTTTAGGTAATCAACAGGTTTCGCTACTTCGCTTTTGCTCTGCAACAGGTGAACTGTGATGAAAAAAGCTATTGTCCTTGCCGCAGGCATGGGGTCTCGTCTTGGACGAGCCTCTGACTCTACTCCCAAGCCACTGACTGAGGTCAATGGCCTTAGTATCCTGGCTAATGCACTGAATATTCTCGTCGAGGCGGGTTACCAGGAGGTTGTAGTGGTGATCGGCTACAAGGGGCTGAAGATACGGGCCTTTGTCGCGGCGCTGGAGTTGCCGGTGACCGTGCGATTTATCGAAAACGCAGAGTGGGCCACTACCAATAATTTGTATTCGTTGTATCTGGCCTCCCATGAACTGGAAGGCGAGGAGGGGGTCACGTTGCTGGAGGGCGATATTTTCTTTCGTGCCTCGGTGATTACGGCTTTGGACGCACAAAGCGGTCGCGAATGCCTGGCAGTTGTCTCACCACTTACCCCACTGATGGAAGGCACCTTTGCCGAGGTGGATGCCCATGGACTTATCCGACAGTTTGGTAGCAGCAAAGCTGATGATCATCTGACCGCCGATAGGCCACTCAAAACGGCCAATATCTATTACTTGTCAGCCCAATTCTGCAAAAATTATTTGATCGGAGAACTTGAACGGAACGTCAGGAACAACCGGTTGAATGACTATTACGAAGTGACTTTCAAAACTGCGTGTACGCAAGGTATGGGGTTCAAGGCAATTGAAGTCGATCCGGGCACCTGGATTGAAATAGATAACTTATATGACCTGCGTATCGCGTCTTATCAGTTTTCCGAGCATAAGCATGCGTTGCTTTCCAGCCAGCATGGGGGGTATTGGCGCTTCCCTGTGACCGACCACGCCCTCATCTACAACCTGCACTTCCCGCCTGCGGGGCTGAAGAAGCTGATGGTTGACCGCTTCGCTGACATCGCCCTCAACTATCCTGCCTCGGCGGGTGCGAGCCTGCCGCTATTGTCGGACTTCCTGGGGGTGCCTACCGAAAACCTGGTGATTGCCAACGGTGTCTCGGAAATCATTCGTCTGATGCCCAGGCTCTTTGGCGGCAATTTGCTGGTGTTCGAACCTTCGTTCAATGAATTTGCCAATGCCTTCCCCGTGGAGCGTGTTACGACGATCAGATTGACTGCGCAAAATCAGTTTGCGCTGGATATCGAGCACACGCTGCGCGTCATTGAGCAACAAAAGCCGAGTGCGATTGTGTTGGTGACGCCGAACAATCCCACGGGCGGGCTTATTCCCAAGGATACGATCCTGGAACTCTATAGGCGTACCCGGGATCAGGCGCCCTATCTGATAGTGGACGAGTCATTTCTTGATTTTTCCGGCGATGCACGGGATCAATCGTTGCTCCACGACCTCTTGGTTTTGCCAAGAATCATCGTACTAAGGAGCATGAGCAAAACCTTCGGTATTGGCGGCCTGAGGCTGGGGTACGCGGCCAGTGCGGACCAGGACTGGTTGGACGCTTTGCGTAAGGAACTGCCGATCTGGAACATCAACGGATTTGCCGAGGAGTTCATGCTCAACCTTCCGCAATACCGTAAAGAATATGCGGCCAGTTGCGCCCAGGTGCGCAGCGAGACGGATGATCTGGTTGCGCAGCTACGTGAAATCGAGGCCTTTGAGGTATTCGCTACGGCCAGCAACTTTGTGTTGTGCCGCTTGCAACCGGGCTACCCGTCGGCCCCGGAACTGGCTGCGTTGCTGGTTGATGACTTCAGCATCTTCATTAAGGAATGCAGCGGAAAAGTCATGGATGACGCCGATCGATACTTGCGCATTTCCTCCAGGAATCGTGAGCAGAACGACAGGCTTATTGACGCGTTAAAACATGTATTGCTTCTGGACGACTACACACTGTGCGTTCGAACTGGCGTCAAACTGACCCGCACAGCCCTCAGTCAAGATGCAGCGCTCAGCGAGTGATGACCCTATGAACCCGATTGAGTGCATGCAAAGGGCAATCGAGCTGGCGCAGTTGGGACTGTATTCCACCAGCCCCAACCCGCGCGTCGGGTGCGTCATCGTCAATTACGGGCGCATTGTCGGCGAGGGCTGGCATGTCCGGGCAGGGCACGCCCATGCTGAAGTGCACGCCCTGCGCCAGGCAGGCGCCGCCGCTGCCGGCGCAACGGCTTATGTGACGCTGGAGCCCTGTTGTCATTTTGGCGCCACTGCGCCTTGCGCCGATGCACTGATCAGCGCCGGGGTGAAACAGGTGGTTATCGCCATGGTCGATCCCAATCCGCAGGTTGCCGGCCAGGGCGTCAGGCGCCTGCGTGCTGCGGGTATCAGTGTCGCGTTTGGCCTGCTGGAGCAACAGGCACGGCAGCTCAATCGAGGGTTTATCAAACGAATGGTCACTGGCCTGCCACTGGTGCGGGTGAAAATGGGTGTCAGCCTGGATGGCCGAACCGCCATGCACAGCGGTGAAAGCCAATGGATTACCGGGCCGCTGGCGCGGGCAGAAACCCAGCGCCTGCGGGCGCAGTCGAGTGCCGTCATCACCGGTGCGGACACGGTGCTGCGGGATCAGGCGCGGTTGACGATACGTAAGGCCGAGTTGCAGTTGGAGGAGTCCCAGGCTTGCCTGGCCATGGAGCGACCGCCCCTGCGTGTGCTGATTGACAGCCAAAGACGAGTGCCCCCGAACGCTGCCTTTTTCACCGCCGGCCCGACGTTGGTGGCGACCACTTCGACCTCGCTGACCGATCCGGGCGAGGGCCAGGAGTTACTGATGTTTGACGCGGTCGACGGGCAGGTGCCGCTTGAAGCATTGCTCAAGACCTTGGCAAACCGTGGAGCCAACGAGGTACTGATCGAGGCCGGCTCGCGGCTGGTGGCGGCGTTCGCGCGTTTGAACCTGGTGGATGAGTACATATTCCATATTGCTGCCAAGTTCCTGGGTTCAACTGCCAAGCCTGCGTTGGAGTGGCCGATCGACAAACTGGGTGAAGCTGTGAGGCTTGAATTCACGAGTGTCAGACCGTTGGGGGATGATATTTGTGTGATTGCGCGGCCGGCGGGTTCTGCAGTGCTGCATCCGGATAACAAGGCGTGCCATCAGGATTGATGTAATAGAACGCCTCATGCACGCACTGTTTACCGTCCTCAATGAAGCAACGGAACGAGGTGTTGGCGGTCAAGGGCAAGTGTCCGGTATGGTTGACGGAGGAAGGAATTGAGCGCTGGGTGAGAGAGTTGGTGTAGGCGGGTAGTTCTAGGGTGCCGGCAAGCCAGCTCCCACATTTGATGGCATACAGCCGCTGAATCACACGGCTTGCGGTAAAAAGACCTTGGTTTTACCGGCCGATCAACCCAGCAGGTGCTTGGAAATCAGCCTGGAGATTTCCACCATCGAGGTCTTGCCCGTGAACTCGAACTTCACTTTGCCCAATGACGAGAAGTAGATCTCCAACTCCGAATCCAGGTCGAACGTGCCGGAGGTTTCCACCGAGTACGCGACAATGTTTTTGTACGGCAGGGAAGTGAAGTCCTTCTTGCTGCCGGTGATGCCTTGCACGTTCACAGCGATGATGCGCTTGGTGGTAAACACCACACCGTCGCGCATGGCTTTGTAGGCATCGACCACGTGTTCGTCATCGAGCAGCATGGATGCAACGCGTTCGGCGTATTCATTGTTTTGCTTGAGCTTGAAGAAGCCTTTGTTGTTGAAGTCGATCATTGGGCGGTCCTTGTGGTGGGGCAGGGAGGGTGCGTTACAAGATGGCCTTGAGGTAGTCCTTAAGTGCGGCGAGTGGGGGCTTTAGTTCCTCCAGCGTCGAGGCTTGCCGGACTTGGGCCGCCAGCTTTTGCAACTCGCGGCCCATTACCGTGTTGGCACCCCCCAACGTCTCCAAGGCCAACTTCATGCATTCATCCAACTTGCGTTGGATAGTTGCCAGGTCGCCACTGCGCACCAACAGCCCAAACACCTCCCGCTCGTACCCGTCCATCACCAGATCGTCGCGCAGGATCGGGCTGCCATCTTCCGTCTCATGCACCAGCTTGAGGGCGAACAGAGCAACGGCTTCGAGTGTCAATTCCATGGTCCTGGGGCCTCTACTGTCTGGTGCGGGGGGAGATGATCACTTTTCTGCAGGCGAAAAAAAAGACCTTGAATTTCAAGGTCTTTTTTTAAGATGGTGCCCCGAGGGAGACTCGAACTCCCACTCCTTTCGAAAACGGATTTTGAATCCGCCGCGTCTACCAATTCCGCCATCAGGGCTCAATGGCGGCGAAGTATAGAGACGTGATTACCGTTGGTCAATCACGTTTCATGGTCTATTTTCACTATTTCCGCTAGACTTCCCGGCCCTGCTAGACGAACCCCATCATGCGCGTTGCTGACTTTACTTTTGAACTGCCGGATTCGCTGATCGCTCGCCACCCTTTGGCCGAGCGTCGCGCCAGCCGACTGTTGACCCTGGACGGGGTCAACGGTGCCCTTGCACACCGTCAATTTACTGATTTGCTTGAGCATTTACGCCCAGGCGACTTGATGGTCTTCAACAATACCCGGGTGATTCCGGCGCGGCTGTTTGGCCAGAAGGCTTCCGGCGGCAAGCTGGAAATCCTCGTGGAACGGGTGCTGGACAGCCATCGTGTGCTGGCCCATGTGCGCTCCAGCAAGTCGCCGAAACCGGGGTCGAGCATTCTGATTGATGGCGGTGGCGAGGCCGAGATGGTGGCGCGCCATGACGCGCTGTTCGAACTCAAGTTTGCCGAAGAAGTGTTGCCGCTGCTGGAGCGTGTCGGCCATATGCCGTTGCCTCCTTATATAGACCGCCCCGACGAAGATTCGGACCGCGAGCGCTATCAGACGGTTTACTCCGAGCGCCTCGGCGCCGTCGCCGCGCCGACGGCTGGGCTGCATTTTGACCAGCCGCTGCTTGAGGCGATTGCCGCCAAGGGTGTCGAGACGGCCTATGTGACCCTGCACGTGGGGGCCGGGACGTTTCAGCCGGTGCGTGTGGAGAACATCGAAGATCACCATATGCACAGCGAATGGCTGGAAGTCAGCCAGGCCGTGGTGGACGCGGTCAACGCGTGCAAGGCGCGTGGCGGGCGGGTGGTCGCGGTGGGCACCACCAGCGTGCGTTCCCTGGAGAGTGCCGCGCGCGATGGCGTGCTCAAGCCGTTCAGTGGCGACACCGATATCTTTATCTACCCAGGCCGGCCGTTCCATGTGGTCGATTGCCTGGTCACCAACTTCCATTTGCCGGAATCCACGCTGTTGATGCTGGTGTCGGCATTTGCCGGTTACCCCGAGACCATGGCCGCCTATCAGGCCGCCATCGATAATGGGTACCGTTTTTTCAGCTACGGTGATGCGATGTTTATCACCCGTAATCCGGCGCCGCGCGGCCCAGAGGAACAACTATGAGTCGTATGTCGTTTGAATTGTTGGCTACTGACGGTAAAGCCCGTCGCGGCCGCCTGACCTTCCCCCGTGGCACCGTGGAGACCCCGGCGTTCATGCCGGTCGGCACCTACGGCACGGTCAAGGGCATGCTGCCGCGTGACATCGTCGCCACCGGCGCCGAGATCATCCTCGGCAACACCTTCCACCTGTGGTTGCGCCCGGGCACCGAAGTGATCAAGAAGCATGGCGACCTGCATGACTTCATGAAGTGGCAAGGCCCGATCCTCACCGACTCCGGTGGTTTCCAGGTGTTCAGCCTGGGCGCCATGCGCAAGATCAAGGAGGAGGGCGTGACCTTCGCCTCGCCGGTGGACGGTTCCAAGGTGTTCATGGGCCCGGAAGAGTCGATGCAGGTCCAGCGTGACCTGGGCTCAGACATTGTGATGATTTTTGACGAGTGCACGCCGTACCCGGCCGATGAAGACGTGGCGCGGATCTCCATGGAGTTGTCGTTGCGCTGGGCCCAGCGTTCGAAGAATGCCCACGGCGACAACACTGCCGCGTTGTTCGGCATCGTCCAGGGCGGCATGCACGAAAGCCTGCGCAAGCGCTCGCTCGAAGGCCTGGACAAGATCGGCTTCGATGGCCTGGCCATTGGCGGCCTGTCGGTGGGCGAGCCCAAGCACGAAATGATCAAGGTGCTGGACTACCTGCCAGGCCTGATGCCTTCTGACAAACCTCGTTACCTTATGGGCGTTGGCAAACCAGAAGATCTCGTAGAGGGTGTGCGCCGCGGTGTGGACATGTTCGATTGCGTGATGCCAACCCGTAATGCCCGCAATGGGCATCTGTTCATTGATACAGGCGTGCTGAAGATCCGTAACGCGTTCCATCGCCATGATGATTCGCCGCTGGATCCCACCTGTGATTGCTACACCTGCCAGAACTTCTCCCGTGCTTATCTGCACCATCTGGACAAATGCGGGGAAATGCTGGGTAGCATGTTGAATACCATCCACAATTTGCGTCACTACCAAGTCCTGATGGCTGGTTTGCGCGAGGCTATTCAACAGGGTACATTGGCCGCCTTTGTCGATGCCTTCTATGCCAAGCGCGGGCTGCTTGTGCCGCCCTTGGACTGAGTTTCCCGACCCTAAGATTCACTATTTGCAACTGGAGTGCTAAATGAGCTTTTTTATCTCTAACGCTATGGCTGACGCCGCTGCACCGGCCGCTGCCGGTCCTATGGGCGGTGGTTTCGAGTGGATTTTCCTGGTCGGCTTCCTGGTCATCTTCTACCTGATGATCTGGCGTCCACAGGCCAAGCGCGCCAAAGAGCAGAAAAACCTGCTGGGCAGCCTGCAAAAAGGCGACGAAGTGGTCACCACCGGCGGTATCGCTGGCAAGATCACCAAGGTTTCCGATGCTTTCGTGGTACTGGAAGTCTCCGACACCGTTGAAATGAAGTTCCAGAAAGGCGCCATCGCCGCCACGCTGCCAAAAGGCACGCTCAAAGCGATCTGAGTAACAACTTTTACCAATCGACGGGGCGCGCAAGGCGCCCCGCGTCATAAGCGGGCGGCGTGATGCTGAACAAATACCCTCTGTGGAAATACGTACTGATCCTGGCGGTGCTGGCGATCGGTTTTATTTATTCCGCTCCCAATCTCTATCCAGATGACCCGGCGATCCAGATCAGCGGCGCTAGCACGTCGTTGCAAGTGACCGATGCCGACCTCGAGCGCGCGAGCAAGGCGCTTACCGAAGCCGGCTTGACGGTCAAGGCTTCCAGCCTGACGCCCAACGGCAAGGGCGGTTTGTTGCGCCTGGCCAAGCAAGAAGACCAATTGCCGGCCAAGGATGTTGTGCGCAAGGTATTGGGTGATGACTATGTAGTCGCACTGAACCTGGCACAAACCACTCCGCAATGGCTGCGCAGCCTCGGCGCGCACCCGATGAAGCTGGGCCTGGACTTGTCCGGTGGTGTGCACTTCCTGTTGGAAGTGGACATGGACAAAGCCCTCGATGCACGCATGAAAGTCTACGAAGGCGATGTGAAGAGCCTGCTGCGCAAAGAGCGCCTGCGGTATCGCAGCCTGCCGCAGCTCAACGGTGCCATCCAGCTGGGCTTTGCTGACGAAGCCACCCGTGAACAGGCACGCGCCCTGGTTCGCAAAAGCTTTAACGATTTCGACATTGTTCCTGCCGACCTCAATGGTCAGCCGGTGCTGCGTCTGGCGATGACCCCGGCCAAGCTGGCGGAAATCCGTGAATACTCCATCAAGCAGAACTTGACCACGGTACGTAACCGCGTCAACGAGCTGGGTGTGGCCGAGCCTCTGGTCCAGCGCCAGGGCGCCAACCGCATCGTGGTTGAGCTGCCAGGCGTGCAGGACACCGCTGAAGCCAAGCGGATTCTCGGTAAGACCGCCAACCTTGAGTTCCGCCTGGCTGCCGAGCCGGGCGCTTCCAAGGCTACTTCCGAAATGTTCGAGTTCCGCGAGGGCAATCGCCCAGCAGCGCAGATCGAGCGTGGCCTGATCATCACCGGTGACCAGGTGACGGATGCCAAGGCTGGTTTTGGCGAGCACGGCACGCCTGAAGTGAACATCCGCCTGGATGGTCATGGTGGCGAACTGATGAGCCGCGCCACCCGCAGCAACGTCGGTCGCAGCATGGCGGTGATCTTCATCGAGCAACGCCCGGTGACCACCTACACCAAGCAAATGGTCAATGGCGTCGAGAAAGACGTAGCCGTACAGACCTTCAAGGAAGAGAAGAAGATCATCAGCCTGGCGACCATCCAGTCGCCGTTGGGTGCTCAATTCCGTATCACCGGCCTGAACGGCCAGGGTGAGTCCTCCGAGCTGGCATTGCTGCTGCGGGCCGGTGGCCTGGCGGCACCGATGTACTTCGCCGAGGAGCGCACCATTGGTCCGAGCCTGGGTGCTGACAACATCACCAAGGGTATCGACGCTTCCCTGTGGGGCATGCTGTTCGTTTCGCTGTTCATCATCGCCATCTATCGCTTCTTCGGCATCATTGCCACGGTTGCGCTGGCGGTGAACATGGTGCTGCTGCTGGCCTTGATGTCGCTGCTGGGGGCTACACTGACCCTGCCGGGTATCGCCGGTATCGTACTCACCATGGGTATGGCGGTGGACGCCAACGTGCTGATCTTCTCGCGGATTCGTGAAGAGATCGCGGCGGGCATGAGCGTGCAACGGGCAATCAACGAAGGTTTCGGCCGGGCATTTACCGCGATTCTCGACTCCAACCTGACCACATTGCTGGTCGGCGGGATTCTCTTTGCCATGGGCACCGGCCCGGTCAAGGGTTTTGCGGTGACCATGTCCCTCGGTATCTTTACCTCGATGTTCACGGCCATCATGGTGACCCGCGCAATGGTCAACCTGATCTTTGGCGGGCGTGACTTCAAGAAGTTGTGGATTTAAGGGGCTGCCATGTTACGTACAATCAACTTCATGGGCGTTCGCAACGTTGCGTTCGGCGTCACTGTGCTCCTTACCGTCCTGGCGTTGTTCAGTTGGTTCCATAAGGGCCTGAACTACGGTCTGGACTTCACCGGCGGTACGCTCATCGAGCTGACCTACGAGAAGCCGGCCGATGTCACCAAGGTGCGTACCCAACTGAACGAGGCCGGTTACCACGAGGCGATCGTGCAGAGCTTTGGTGCGACCACCGACCTGCTGGTGCGGATGCCGGGTGAAGACCCGCAACTGGGCCACCAGGTGGCCGAGGCCTTGCTCAAGGTCGGTGGCGATAACCCGGCTTCGGTCAAGCGCGTCGAGTTCGTCGGCCCGCAGGTAGGTGAAGAGCTGCGCGACCAGGGCGGCCTCGGCATGCTGATGGCGCTGGCCGGCATCATGGTCTACCTGGCGTTCCGCTTTCAGTGGAAGTTCGGCGTCGGGGCCATTGTCTCGCTGATCCACGACGTGATCGTGACCGTGGGTATCCTGGCGTACTTCCAGATCACCTTCGATTTGACGGTATTGGCGGCGGTGCTGGCGATCATTGGTTACTCCCTCAACGACACCATCGTGGTATTCGACCGGGTTCGCGAGAACTTCCGGGTGCTGCGCAAGGCGACGTTGATCGAGAACATCAACATCTCCACCACCCAGACCCTGTTGCGCACCATGGCGACGTCGATTTCCACCTTGCTGGCGATTGCCGCGCTGATGATCTTCGGTGGCGACAACCTGTGGGGCTTCTCCCTGGCGCTGTTTATCGGCGTCCTGGCGGGAACCTACTCGTCGATCTACATCGCCAACGTGGTGCTGATCTGGCTGAACCTCAACAGCGAAGACCTGATTCCTCCTGTTGCGACCGACAAGGAGGTCGACGACCGCCCTTGATGGGTGTTTGTTGATCCACTGTTGCAAAGAAGGCGTGAGTATTGAACTCGCGCCTTTTTTTTTGCTCCAAGGCTGGGTATAGCGCGGACGTTTCAGTCCGCTTGTGATGGTCAGGAGGTTCACGTGAACAAGTCGTTACTGGTTGGTGCGGTATTGGGTGCTGTCGGTGTGACTGCCGGGGGTGCTGTTGCCACCTACAGCCTGGTAAAAAGCGGCCCTGAGTATGCGCAAGTGCTGGCGGTGCAGCCGGTCAAGACCCAGATCAAAACTCCCCGTGAGGTCTGCAAGGACGTCACCGTGACCCGGCAGCGTCCGGTGCAGGATCAGCATCAAATCGCCGGCACGGTGGTCGGCGCCCTGGCAGGCGGCCTGCTGGGTAACCAGATCGGCGGCGGTACTGGCAAGAAGATTGCCACCGTAGCCGGCGCAGTGGGTGGCGGTTATGCCGGTAACAAGGTTCAGGAAGGCATGCAGAACCGTGATACCTACACCACCACGCAAACTCGCTGTAACACCGTCAACGACATCAGCGACAAGGTGGTCGGGTATGACGTGCGTTACAACCTGGATGGCAAGGAAGGATCGGTGCGCATGGAGCGTGATCCGGGTAGCCAGATTCCAGTGGATAAAGAGGGTCGCCTGATCCTCGGCCAGAATCAGCAGTAACCGACATATCCTGTAGGAGCCGGCTTGCCGGCGATAGCGGCGGGTCAGTATTAAGCAAGTTGGCTGGCCAACCGCTATCGCCGGCAAACCAGCTCCCACAGTGGGGTCAGTGGGCATTGGTTCTTGGCCAAATCCCGGGCATAAAAAAAGCACCCCTAAGGGTGCTTTTTTGTGCTCGCTCGCTTAGCGCTTCAGCGAAGCCGGCAGGTGCGGCTGGATCGCCGTCAGGACTGCCTTGAAGCATTTGGTGTTGCCTGCAACCACGTGACCCTTCTCCAGGAAGTCGTGACCACCAGTGAAGTCGCTCACCAGGCCGCCGGCTTCTTGAATCAGCAGGGCCCCTGCAGCCATGTCCCACTCGGACAGGCCCGACTCCCAGAACGCATCAAAACGACCAGCGGCCACATACGCCAGGTCCAGGCTGGCGGCACCGGCGCGGCGGATGCCGGCGGTCTGGCCAACCAGGGCGCGGAACATGCCCAGGTAGTTTTCCAGGTTGTCCATCTGGTCGTCACGGAACGGGAAACCGGTGCCCAGCAGGGCGCCGTCCAGGCTGGTGCGACCGCTGACGCGAAGGCGACGACCGTTCAATTGGGCGCCACGGCCACGGCTGGCGGTGAATTCTTCCTGGCGAACCGGGTCCAGGACCACGGCGTGCTCCAGGCGGCCACGGTATTTGCAGGCAATGCTTACGGCAAAGTGCGGGATGCCGCGCAGGAAGTTGGTGGTGCCATCCAGTGGGTCGATGATCCACAGGTAGTCTTCGCCTTCGCCGCTACCTTTGTGCAGGCCGGTTTCTTCACCGAGGATGCCGTGGGTAGGGTAGGCCTTGCGCAGGGCGTCGATGATTTTCTGTTCGGCGGCGCGATCCACCTCGGATACATAATCCTTGGCGTCTTTTTCGTCGACCTTGATGGTATCCAGGCGCTCGATGGAGCGGAAGATCAATTCACTGGCGCTGCGGGCGGCGCGCAGCGCGATATTCAGCATGGGCTGCATGGATGTGTCACCTAAGGTTGTTAAAGAAAGCCGAGCATTCTAGCAGAAACTTTCTTCAGGTGAAGGACGACGTTCGCTTTCATGGCATAACCTTAGGCTGTTCTGTAAGATTTGCTCCCCTTTCCCGTGTCCGCGAGCGCCTCCCTTGCTGCAAAACATTCGTGTCGTCCTCGTCAATACCAGTCACCCCGGCAATATCGGCGGGGTGGCGCGGGCCATGAAAAACATGGGGCTGACGCGCCTGGTGCTGGTGGAGCCGCGTGTGTTCCCGCACCACGAAGCCGACGCTCGTGCCTCCGGCGCCAATGACCTTCTGGAAAAAGCCCAGGTCGTCGCCACCCTGGAAGATGCCCTGGTGGGTTGCAATCTGGTGCTTGGCACCAGCGCCCGCGACCGCCGCATCCCCTGGCCGCTGCTCGATCCCCGCGAATGCGGGGCCAAAGTGGTCGAAGAGGCGGCTGGTGGCGCTGAAATCGCCTTGGTGTTTGGTCGTGAAGACTCTGGCCTGACCAATGACGAGCTGCAGCGATGTCATTATCACGTGCACATCCCATCAGACCCCGAATTCAGCTCGCTGAACCTCGGGGCAGCGGTGCAGGTGTTGAGTTATGAAGTGCGCATGGCCTGGCTGGCAGCACAAGGCCAGCCGAGCAAAATGGAGAAGGACGAGGTTGCATCCACCAAAAGTGGCGAATTGGCCACCATGGATGAGCTGGAACGGTTCTATGAGCACTTGGAGCAAACCCTGGTGGCCATCGAATTCCTCGATCCGGAAAAACCGAGGCACTTGATGGCGCGCCTGCGAAGGCTTTACGGACGTAGCTCGGTCAGCCGGGCAGAGATGAATATATTGCGTGGCATCCTCACGGAGACCCAGAAAGCGGCCCGTGGCGAGCTTCTGAAGCGGAAGGATTAAAAATGTTCGAGCGTCTGCGAGAAGATATCCAAAGTGTTTTCCATCGTGACCCGGCGGCGCGCAACGCCTTTGAAGTGCTGACCTGCTACCCGGGCATGCATGCGATCTGGATTCACCGCTTGTCCGGCGTCTTGTGGGGCATGGGCTGGAAGTGGTTAGCGCGGCTGGTGTCGAACTTTGGCCGCTGGCTGACCGGGATCGAGATTCATCCGGGGGCCAAGGTCGGTCGTCGCTTCTTCATCGACCATGGCATGGGCATCGTGATTGGTGAGACGGCCGAGATTGGTGATGACGTGACCCTGTACCAGGGCGTGACGCTGGGCGGCACCACCTGGAACAAGGGCAAGCGTCACCCGACCCTTGAAGATGGTGTGGTGGTCGGGGCGGGCGCCAAGGTCCTGGGCCCGTTTACGGTCGGTGCCGGTGCCAAGGTTGGCTCCAATGCCGTGGTCACCAAGGCTGTGCCGCCAGGCGCAACCGTAGTGGGGATTCCGGGGCGGATCATCGTCAAGCCGGAAGTCGGCACTGAGCAGGAGGCCAAGCGTAAGGCCATGGCCGAGAAGATCGGCTTCGACGCTTATGGCGTCAGCGAAGACATGCCGGATCCGGTGGCGCGCGCCATTGGCCAGTTGCTCGACCACCTGCAGGCGGTGGACGGCAAGCTGGATGGCATGTGCGGCGCGTTGAAAGATCTGGGTAGTCCTTACTGTGCGAAAGATCTGCCTGAGTTGCGCGAAGAAGACTTCGCCGAGATCAAGGATGAGGCCGGTGCCACCAAGGTGGGTTAGGTTTTAAGATTGATAAAGTCCCCTGTGGGAGCTGGCTTGCCGGTGATAGCGGTCTGCCAGTCACCCCATGGGCGGCTGATCCGCCGCCATCGCAGGCTAACCCGCTCCAGCATTTGACCTCCGTTGGTCTTGAGGTTGGGCCCTCGCCAGGTTCCTGCTGTTCGATTCCACCCCACCCTGCTATGATTCGCGCGCCCTTTTTACGGGTATTCCTGACTAAAGTACTAGGTCTTATAGTTGACTTAAATACTCGGGAATCGCATACTTGCTCCCATTCTGAAACACCTTGGTACTTGTCCATGAGACTGACTACAAAAGGCCGATACGCGGTGACCGCCATGCTCGATCTGGCCTTGCACGCGCAAAACGGGCCGGTGTCCCTGGCCGATATCTCCGAGCGCCAAGGCATTTCCCTGTCTTATCTTGAGCAACTGTTCGCCAAGTTGCGCCGCAGCAACCTGGTTTCCAGTGTGCGTGGCCCGGGCGGCGGTTATCAATTGTCCCGCGACATGCAGGGCATCCAGGTTGCCCAGGTGATCGATGCGGTCAATGAATCCGTCGATGCCACCAAGTGCCAGGGCCTGGGTGATTGCCATGCCGGCGACACTTGCCTGACGCACCACTTGTGGTGTGACCTGAGCCTGCAGATCCATGAGTTTTTGAGCGGTATCAGCTTGGCTGATCTTGTGACTCGCCGTGAGGTGCAGGAAGTAGCCCAGCGTCAGGACCAGCGCCGATGCAATACCAAGGCGCCGCGTCTGGACAAGATTGAAGCGTCCGCCGTCGAGTGACAGCCGAAGAGCTAACGGCACGCCAGCCAGCCTGATTTAGGAGAAAGTCCATGAAATTGCCGATTTACCTTGATTACTCAGCGACCACCCCGGTTGATCCGCGTGTCGCGCAAAAGATGAGCGAATGCCTGCTGGTTGACGGAAACTTCGGCAACCCGGCGTCCCGTTCCCACGTTTTCGGCTGGAAAGCCGAGGAGGCGGTGGAAAACGCTCGTCGCCAGGTCGCCGACCTGGTCAATGCCGACCCGCGTGAAATCGTCTGGACGTCCGGTGCCACCGAGTCCGACAACCTGGCAATCAAGGGCGCCGCGCATTTCTACGCGACCAAGGGCAAGCACCTGATCACCACCAAGATTGAGCACAAGGCTGTCCTCGACACCATGCGCCAACTGGAGCGTGAAGGTTTCGAGGTGACTTACCTCGAGCCCACCACTGACGGTATCGTCACCCCGGCCATGATCGAAGCCGCGATGCGTGAAGACACCATCCTGGTTTCCGTGATCCACGTGAACAACGAAATCGGCACCATCAACGACATCGCCGCCATTGGCGAGCTGACCCGCTCCAAAGGCGTGTTGCTGCATGTCGATGCTGCCCAGTCTACCGGCAAGGTCGACATTGACCTGTCCAAGCTGAAAGTCGACCTGATGTCGTTCTCGGCCCACAAGACCTACGGCCCTAAAGGCATTGGTGCGCTGTACGTGAGCCGCAAGCCTCGCGTGCGTATCGAAGCCACCATGCACGGTGGCGGTCACGAGCGCGGCATGCGTTCTGGCACCCTGGCGACCCACCAGATCGTCGGCATGGGTGAAGCCTTCCGCGTAGCCAAGGAAGACATGGCTGGCGAAAACGTGCGCATCAAGGCCCTCAGCGATCGCTTCTACAAGCAGGTCGAGAACCTTGAAGAGCTGTACATCAACGGCAGCATGACCGCCCGTGTACCGCACAACCTGAATTTGAGCTTCAACTACGTCGAAGGCGAGTCGCTGATCATGGCGCTCAAGGACCTGGCGGTTTCGTCCGGTTCGGCCTGCACCTCGGCCTCCCTCGAGCCGTCCTACGTCCTGCGTGCCCTGGGCCGCAACGACGAGTTGGCACACAGCTCGATCCGCTTTACGTTCGGCCGTTTCACCACCGAAGAAGAAGTCGACTACGCAGCGCAGAAAGTCTGCGAAGCGGTCACCAAGCTGCGCACCCTGTCGCCGCTGTGGGACATGTACAAAGACGGTGTCGATATTTCCAAGATCGAGTGGG
The DNA here is from genome assembly GCF_012985535.1 of Pseudomonas sp. WS 5021. NCBI lineage: Bacteria > Pseudomonadati > Pseudomonadota > Gammaproteobacteria > Pseudomonadales > Pseudomonadaceae > Pseudomonas > Pseudomonas sp. WS 5021. Next base: position 146,520 of record NZ_JAAQWP010000007.1, read on the forward strand.
CGGCACACTAAATATAGAAGCCGCCACCCAAGCTCTGTAGGAACGTGGCGGAAAACGCAGGCGTTTTTACAGGGTTCCAGAGCGGCCCTGATGAGTGAGGATTCAGTACCATGGCTTACAGCGAAAAGGTCATCGACCACTACGAAAACCCGCGCAACGTCGGCAAGATGGACGCGGAAGATCCTGATGTGGGCACCGGCATGGTCGGCGCCCCGGCGTGCGGCGACGTCATGCGCCTGCAGATCAAGGTCAACGACGCTGGCGTTATCGAAGACGCCAAGTTCAAGACCTACGGCTGCGGTTCAGCCATCGCCTCCAGTTCCCTGGCGACCGAATGGATGAAAGGCAAGACCCTGGATGAGGCTGTCACTATCAGCAACACCCAGTTGGCTGAAGAGCTGGCCCTGCCGCCCGTGAAAATTCACTGCTCGGTACTTGCAGAGGACGCCATCAAGGCGGCCGTTCGCGACTACAAGCAGAAGAAAGGCTTGATCTAAGCATTTGGCGACGAGTAAGGAGTCAACGATGGCTATCAGCATGACAGAAGCGGCTGCGCGGCACGTGCGACGCTCCCTGGATGGGCGCGGTAAAGGTGAGGGGATTCGTCTGGGTGTGCGCACCACAGGCTGTTCCGGCCTTGCCTATGTGCTGGAGTTCGTCGACGAGGTGGTTGCGGAAGATCAGGTGTTCGAAAGTCACGGCGAGAAAGTGATCATCGACCCGAAAAGCCTGACCTACCTGGACGGCACCGAGCTCGATTTCGTCAAGGAAGGGTTGAACGAAGGCTTCAAGTTCAACAACCCTAACGTGCGCGGTGAATGTGGCTGCGGCGAAAGCTTCAACATCTGAGGCTATTTGTGGGTACTCCTTGTCATTTCGCTTTATTCGAGTTGCAGCCGAGTTTTCGCCTGGACCTCGAGCAGCTTGCCACGCGCTACCGTGAATTGGCGCGTGGGGTGCATCCGGATCGCTTTGCCGACGCTTCCGAGCGTGAGCAGCGCCTGGCGCTGGAGCAGTCAGCCAGCCTCAACGAAGCCTATCAGACGCTCAAAAGCCCCCCCAAGCGCGCGCGTTACCTGCTCGCCATGGGTGGTGGCGAAATGCCGCTGGAAGTCACGGTCCATGACCCTGATTTCCTGATGCAGCAGATGCAATGGCGTGAAGAGCTCGAAGACCTGCAGGACGAGGCCGATCTGGCTGGCGTCGCGGTCTTCAAGCGGCGTCTGAAAGTGGCCCAGGATGCACTCAACGAAAGCTTCGCAGCCTGTTGGGACGATGCAGCGCAACGTGAGCAGGCCGAACGCCTGATGCGGCGCATGCAGTTCCTCGACAAGCTCACTTACGAAGTGCGCCAGCTAGAAGAGCGCCTCGACGATTAACCCAGTGCTGCACAGATTGCACGCCTGATAGACAGATAAGACCTGATTACCATGGCTCTACTGCAGATCGCCGAACCCGGCCAAAGTCCTCAACCGCACCAGCGTCGCCTGGCGGTTGGCATCGACTTGGGTACTACCAATTCACTGGTCGCCGCACTGCGCAGCGGTCTCTCCGAGCCGTTGCCCGATGCTGATGGCCAGGTGATCCTGCCGTCGGCGGTGCGCTATCACGCGGATCGCACCGAAGTGGGCGAGTCCGCTCGACTGGCGGCGTCTACCGACCCGCTCAATACCGTGCTGTCGGTCAAGCGCTTGATGGGTCGTGGGTTGTCCGACGTCAAGCAATTGGGCGACCAACTGCCATATCGCTTTGTCGGCGGCGAATCCCATATGCCGTTCATCGACACTATCCAGGGGCCGAAAAGCCCGGTGGAAGTGTCGGCCGATATCCTCAAGGTGCTGCGCCAGCGTGCAGAAACCACCTTGGGCGGTGAATTGGTTGGCGCGGTAATCACTGTTCCTGCCTATTTCGACGATGCTCAGCGCCAAGCCACCAAGGATGCAGCGAAACTCGCTGGCCTCAATGTGTTGCGCCTGCTCAACGAGCCGACTGCGGCCGCCGTGGCATACGGCCTGGACCAGCACGCTGAAGGCCTGGTTGCGATTTACGACCTGGGCGGCGGCACCTTTGATATTTCGATCCTGCGCCTGACCGGCGGTGTGTTTGAAGTGCTGGCTACCGGTGGCGACAGTGCCCTGGGCGGTGATGACTTTGACCACGCCATCGCCGGTTGGATTATCACCAGCGCCGGCTTGTCCGCCGACTTGGATCCTGGCGCCCAGCGCAATCTGCTGCAAACCGCCTGCGCCGCCAAGGAAGCCCTGACCGACGCCGCATCTGTTGAAGTTTCCTACGGCTCCTGGTCGGCCCAACTGACCCGTGACGCCTTCGATGCGCTGATCGAGCCAATGGTTGCCCGCAGCCTGAAAGCCTGTCGTCGTGCGGTACGTGATTCCGGCATTGAGCTGGAAGAAGTGGGTGCGGTGGTCATGGTTGGCGGCTCGACTCGTGTGCCTCGGGTTCGCGAAGCGGTGGCTGAAGCCTTTGGCCGCCAGCCGTTGACCGAAATCGATCCGGATCAAGTGGTGGCCATTGGGGCTGCGATCCAGGCCGATACCCTGGCTGGCAACAAGCGTGACGGTGGCGAATTGTTGCTGCTCGACGTGATTCCGTTGTCCCTGGGCCTGGAAACCATGGGTGGCCTGATGGAGAAGGTGATTCCGCGCAACACCACCATTCCCGTCGCCCGCGCCCAGGACTTCACTACTTACAAAGATGGCCAGACGGCCATGATGATCCATGTGCTGCAGGGCGAGCGCGAGCTGATCAGCGACTGCCGCTCCCTGGCGCGTTTTGAATTGCGCGGCATCCCGGCCATGGTCGCGGGTGCGGCGAAGATCCGCGTGACCTTCCAGGTCGACGCCGACGGCCTGCTCAGCGTAGCTGCACGCGAACTGGGTTCGGGCGTTGAGGCCAGCATTCAGGTCAAGCCGTCCTACGGCCTGACTGACGGCGAAATCGCCAAGATGCTCAAGGATTCGTTCCAGTATGCCGGTGACGATAAGGTCGCCCGTGTGTTGCGTGAGCAGCAAGTCGATGCCCAGCGTCTGCTTGAAGCGGTGCAGGGCGCGCTTGAGGCGGACGGTGAGCGCCTGCTGGATGCTGAAGAACGCCTGGTCATCGACCTGCAGATGCAGGAGCTGGCCCAATTGATGAAAGGCACCGATGGCTATGCCATCGAACAACAGACCAAGCGCCTTTCACAAGTAACCGATGCCTTTGCCGCCCGTCGTATGAACCAGACGGTGAAAGCCGCCCTGGCGGGACGCAACCTGAATGAAATCGAGGAATAACTGATGCCGCAGGTCATTTTTCTGCCACACGCCGAGCATTGCCCGGACGGTATGGTCGTGGAGGCTGAGACCGGCAAGTCCATTCTCGAAGTTGCCCACGACAACCACATCGAGATCGAGAGTGCTTGTGGTGGCGTTAACGCCTGTACCACGTGTCACTGCATTATCCGCGAAGGTTTCAATAGCCTTGAAGAGGCCGATGAGCTGGAAGAGGACTATCTTGATAGGGCGTGGGGCCTGGAACCGACGTCGCGTCTGAGCTGTCAGGCCAAGGTGGGAACAGAAGACCTTACCGTCGAAATTCCGAAGTATTCGCTCAACCATGCGGCCGAAGCGCCGCATTGATTCAAGGAAGTGTCATGAGTCTTAAATGGGTTGATGTGCAAGAGATCGCTATTCTGCTGGCCGATGGCCATCCGGATACGGATCCCTATTCCGTGAACTTTGTAGCTTTGCGTGACATGGTCATGGCCTTGCCAGGGTTCGAAGACGAGCGGGATCGCGGCGGTGAAAAGGTTCTTGAAGCTATCCAGACTGCCTGGAAAGAAGAACAGGACTGAAGCCTCCCTCACGCAGTTAGGCAATACCCAAGAACCCGCGTATAATTCGCGGGTTTAATTTTTCGCAAATTACCGTTTCTGGAGTTACACCATGGCTGTTCAACGTACTTTCTCCATCATCAAGCCTGACGCTGTTGCAAAAAACGTCATCGGCGAGATCACCACTCGTTTCGAAAAAGCCGGCCTGAAGGTTGTAGCTTCGAAACTCAAGCAACTGTCCAAGGCTGAAGCTGAAGGCTTCTACGCTGAGCACAGCGCTCGTGGCTTCTTCGGCGACCTGGTTGCCTTCATGATCTCCGGTCCTGTTGTTGTACAGGTTCTGGAAGGCGAAAACGCTATCGCTCTGAACCGTGAGCTGATGGGCGCTACCAACCCTAAAGAAGCTGCTGCCGGCACCATCCGTGCTGACTTCGCTGACTCCATCGACGCCAACGCTGTACACGGTTCGGACTCCGAAGCCGCTGCTGCTCGCGAAATTTCGTACTTCTTCGCAGCTACTGAAGTAACCACTCGCTAAGCATTGGCTTAAAGAGTGAAGGTGAATCCATGACTACATCGACTGTAAAAACCAACCTGCTGGGTCTGACTCAACAGGAAATGGAAAAATTCTTCGACTCAATCGGGGAGAAGCGTTTCCGTGCCGGTCAGGTAATGAAGTGGATTCACCACTTTGGCGTCGACGATTTCGACGCCATGACGAACGTCAGCAAGGCCCTGCGCGACAAGCTCAAGGCGATTGCCGAGGTTCGTGGTCCCGAGGTTGTCAGCGAGGACATCTCCAGCGATGGCACCCGTAAGTGGGTGGTGCGCGTGGCGTCCGGCAGTTGCGTCGAGACCGTCTACATTCCCCAGGGCAAACGCGGCACCTTGTGCGTTTCGTCCCAGGCAGGCTGTGCCCTGGACTGCAGTTTCTGCTCCACCGGCAAGCAAGGCTTCAATAGCAACCTCACCGCCGCCGAAGTCATCGGCCAGGTGTGGATTGCCAACAAATCCTTTGGCAGCGTACCGGCAACCGTCGACCGTGCCATCACCAACGTGGTGATGATGGGCATGGGTGAGCCGCTGCTGAACTTCGACAACGTGATTGCGGCCATGCATCTGATGATGGACGACCTGGGCTACGGCATTTCCAAGCGCCGTGTGACCCTGTCGACCTCCGGCGTGGTCCCGATGATCGATGAGTTGGCCAAGCACATCGACGTCTCCCTGGCGTTGTCGCTGCATGCGCCCAATGACGCATTGCGTAACCAATTGGTGCCGATCAACAAGAAGTATCCGCTTAAGATGCTGCTCGAATCTTGCCAGCGTTATATGGCGACCTTGGGCGAGAAGCGCGTGCTGACTATTGAGTACACCATGCTCAAGGACATCAACGACAAGGTCGAACACGCGGTCGAGATGATCGAACTGCTTAAGAACACCCCGTGCAAGATCAACCTGATTCCGTTCAACCCGTTTCCCCATTCTGGCTACGAGCGGCCGAGCAACAACGCCATTCGTCGTTTCCAGGATCAACTGCACCAGGCAGGCTACAACGTCACTGTGCGCACCACCCGTGGTGAAGACATCGACGCCGCCTGTGGTCAATTGGTAGGACAGGTGCTGGATCGCACCCGTCGTAGCGAGCGTTATATCGCCGTGCGCGAGTTGAGCGCCGACAGCGATCTGGCGCAGAACGCCGCGACACGAACCTGAGAGAGGAACTCTATGCCCCTGCGCCTTGCGCTGCTTTTGCTTATTGCCAGCCTCTCGGTTGGCTGTGTTTCATCGGGCTCTGACAGCCCGCTGCAAACTGGCAAGGGCCGCGACGAAGCGCGTGCTGCCTATGTGCAGCTGGGGTTGGGTTACTTGCGCCAGGGCTTGAGCGAGCAGGCCAAGGTTCCGCTGCAAAAGGCCCTGGCCCTCGATAATCAGAATGCCGACGCCAATGCTGCGCTAGCGCTGGTGTTCCAGGCCCAGGCCGAGCCCGAGCTGGCCGACCAGTATTTCCAGAAGGCCCTGGCGGTTCGCCCCCATGATCCGCGCCTGCTTAACAACTACGGCAGCTTCCTGTTTCAGCAGGAGCGTTATAAGCACGCGGCCGGTTATTTCCAGCAAGCAGCTACTGATACCCTATATCCTGAGCGTTCGCGGGTTTTCGAAAACCTGGGAGTGACCTCCATGCGCCTTGGCCAACGTGAAGACGCCCGCCGGCAACTGGAAAAAGCCCTGCACCTGAACCAGCGCCAGCCACGGGCCTTGCTTGAAATGGCCCAGTTGTCGTTTGAAGACAGGCATTATGTGCCGGCACGTGACTATTACGAGCGTTTTAGCCTGCTCAGTGGGCAAAATGCACGTAGTCTATTGCTTGGTGTGCGCCTGGCCACAGTTCATGAAGAACGCGACAAGGCCGCACGTTTTGGCCAGCAACTAGAACGACTCTATCCCGGTACGCCGGAATATCAGCAATACCTGTCGGAGCAATGATGAAAGCCGCGCACCCGGAAGTTGTAGCCGCTAATCGCGTAAACCCAGGCGAGACCTTGCGTCAGGCCCGCGAAAGCAATGGTTGGTCGCTCGAAGAAGTGGCCCTCAAGCTCAATTTGACCACCACTTCCCTGGGCAACCTGGAAAACGGCGCGTTCGACAAACTGCCCGGGCATACCTTCGCCCGCGGTTATATCCGTGCCTACGCCAAGCTGCTGGGCACCGATCAGGCCATCCTGGTCCAGCAATTCGACCAATTCACCGGTACCGATTCCCAGGGCAGCAACGTACACGGTCTTGGTCGTATTGAAGAGCCCGTGCGTGTTTCCCACACGATTTTGCGAATTGTCAGCCTGTTGTTGCTGATTGCGGTGATCGGTGGTGGTTTTGTCTGGTGGCAGGACCAGACCTCGCTGCGCAGCAAGGACTTGATCAGCAACGCTATGGAGCACGTCGAAGTCGAAAGCGCCGACGGCACCACCCAGATTCACCCCCTGGACGAGCCGGAAGACCAGGCTGTCGCCCAGGGCGAGGCCACGGCTGAAACCAATCTTGACCTGCAAGCAGGCCAACCGCCTGCCGAAGCCGGCACCGAGTCGGCCCCGGCCGTCGTTGCAGCGGCCCCAGCCGCGCCCGCAAGTCAGGTTCCGGCCACTGCGGCCCAGGCCCCCGTTGTGCCGGCACCGGTCGCACCCGTCGCACCAACGGTCGCCGCACCTGCCGCCCAGGCGCCTGCCAGCGTGGCGGGCGATGGCCGTCTTCAGATTACCTACGTCGCTGACTGCTGGACACAAGTCACCGATGGCAATGGCAAGGTCCTGTTCAGTGCTTTGAAGCGTAAGGGAGATACGCTTGATCAGGTCGGCAAGCCTCCTTTGACGCTGCGTCTGGGCTTCGCCCGTGGCGCGCAAGTGGCCTACAACGGCCAGCCTGTGGACGTGGCGCCGTTCACCAGTGGCGAGACCGCTCGCCTGAAGTTGGGACAATAGTCATGCACGGCGAATCTCCAATCAAACGTCGCGTATCGCGCAAGATCTGGGTCGGCTCGGTGCCGGTGGGTGGCGATGCCCCCATCGCCGTACAGAGCATGACCAACAGCGACACCAATGATGTGGCTGCCACAGTGGCCCAGATCAACCGCTTGGAAGCCGCCGGCGTCGATATCGTGCGGGTTTCCGTGCCGGATATGGACGCTGCCGAGGCGTTTGGCCGCATCAAGCAATTGGTCAAGGTGCCACTGGTCGCCGATATCCACTTCGACTACAAGATCGCGTTGCGCGTGGCCGAACTGGGTGTCGACTGCCTACGGATCAACCCGGGCAACATCGGTCGCGAAGACCGCGTGCGTGCCGTGGTCGATGCGGCCCGTGATCGCGGGATCCCGATCCGTATCGGCGTCAACGCCGGTTCCCTGGAAAAAGACCTGCAAAAAAAATATGGCGAGCCTACCCCGGCAGCCCTGGTCGAGTCTGCACTGCGCCACGTTGAGCACCTTGAGCGCCTGAATTTCCAGGACTTCAAGGTCAGCGTAAAGGCTTCCGACGTGTTCATGGCGGTAGAAGCCTACCGCCTGCTGGCCAAGGAAATCGTGCAGCCGTTGCACCTGGGCATCACCGAAGCCGGTGGTTTGCGTTCAGGCACAGTGAAATCTGCGGTGGGTCTCGGTATGCTGCTGGCCGACGGGATTGGCGATACCATTCGCATCTCCCTGGCGGCGGACCCGGTAGAGGAAGTGAAAGTCGGCTACGACATTCTCAAATCCCTGCATTTACGCTCCCGTGGCATCAATTTTATTGCCTGCCCGAGTTGCTCGCGGCAGAACTTCGACGTGGTGAAAACCATGAACGAGTTGGAAGTACGCCTGGAAGACCTGCTGGTGCCGCTGGATGTCGCGGTGATCGGTTGCGTGGTCAACGGGCCGGGTGAGGCCAAGGAGGCGCATGTGGGCCTGACCGGCGGTACCCCGAACCTGATTTACATCGATGGCAAGCCGTCGCAGAAATTGACGAATGATAATCTGGTGGATCAGTTGGAACGGCTGATCCGCGAGAAAGCGGCCGAGAAGGTCGCCTCTGACGCAGCGCTTATCGCTCGCGGCTGATCGAACGAATTTAAGGATTTGATGTGAGCAAGTCTCTGCAAGCCATTCGTGGCATGAACGACATCCTGCCCGAGCAGACGCCCCTGTGGCGCTATTTCGAGAGCACGGTCGCGCGCCTGCTGGATAACTACGGTTACAAGCAGATCCGCATGCCAATCGTCGAGTTCACCGAGCTGTTCAAACGCTCCATCGGTGAAGTGACCGACATCGTCGAAAAAGAGATGTACACCTTCGAAGATCGCAACGGCGACTCCCTGACCCTGCGTCCGGAAGGTACCGCTGCGTGCGTGCGCGCTGTGCTTGAGCATGGCATCACCGGTGGTGGCCAGACCCAGAAGCTGTGGTACATCGGCCCGATGTTCCGCCACGAGCGCCCACAAAAAGGCCGTTATCGCCAATTCCACCAGATCGGTTGCGAAGTCTTCAACCTCGATGGTCCGGACATCGACGCCGAGTTGATCGTGCTGACCTGGCGCCTGTGGGGCCAATTGGGCATCCGCGACGCGGTCAAGCTCGAGCTCAACAGCCTGGGCACCAGCGAGTCCCGTGGCCGTTACCGTGAAGCCCTGGTCGAGTACCTGTCGGCCCACCTGGACAAGCTCGATGAAGACAGCCAGCGTCGCCTGAAGACCAACCCGTTGCGCGTCCTCGATACCAAGAACGCCGACACCCAGGCCGTGCTGGTCGACGCGCCGAAAATGGCCGACTACCTGGATGACGAATCCCGCACCCACTTCGAGGGCCTCAAGGCTCGCCTGGATGCGGCCGGTATTCCCTACGTGATCAACCCCAAGTTGGTGCGCGGCCTCGATTACTACAGCAAGACCGTGTTCGAGTGGGTCACCGACAAGCTCGGCGCCCAGGGCACCGTGTGTGCCGGTGGGCGCTACGACGGCCTGGTCGAGCAGATGGGCGGCAAGCCGACCACGGGCGTGGGTTTTGCCATGGGCATCGAGCGGCTGATCCTGCTGCTGGAAACCCTGGAGCAGATCCCTGAAGAAATTTCCCGTCAGGTGGACGTGTACCTGTGTGCTTTTGGCGAGGCAGCTGAATTGGCTGGCCTGGCCTTGAGCGAGCAGCTGCGCGACCAACTGCCGAGCCTGCGCCTGCTGGTCAATGCCGGCGCTGGCAGTTTCAAGAGCCAATTTAAGAAAGCCGACAAGAGCGGCGCGTTGTACGCGCTGATCCTGGGCGACGATGAACTGGCCCAGCAAGTGGTAAGTGTCAAACCCCTGCGTGGCCAGGGCGAACAACAAAGCATTGCCTTTGATGCGCTTGCCGCGCACTTGGCCACCTGCATCGTGCAGGGTTGAAGCTGTCAAACAGCCGAATTTAGCGATTAAGGAGTATTGGGGTGTCGAGTACTGAAGATGATCAGCTGGCCGAGTTCAAAGACTGGTGGCAGCGTAACGGCAAACCCTTGGTAACTGGCGGCCTGCTGGCGCTGGTGGTGGTGTTCGGTTGGCAGGCGTTCCAGAAGTATCAGGGCAATCAGTCGCAAGGCGCCTCGATGCTCTATCAGCAACTGCTGGAAACCACGCTGACGCCCACTGGCAAGCCTGATCCTGCCCAAGTGGCGGACCTGGCCGGCAAGCTGAAAAACGAATTTGGTGGTAGCACCTACGCCCAATACGGCAGCCTGTTCGTCGCGAAAGTCGCGGTCGATACCGGTAAGCTGGATGATGCAGCCTCCGAGCTCAAAGCCATCGCCGACAAACCGAGCAACCCGACCCTGGGTGAAATCGCACGTCAGCGCCTGGCCCAGGTCCTGGCCGCACAGAACAAAGCCGACGAAGCACTGAAACTGCTCGACGGCGATGCTGACAAGGCATTTGTAGCCACTCGCGAAGAGCTCAAGGGCGACCTGCTGGTCCAATTGGGTCGTACCGACGAAGCCAATGCTGCGTACCAAAAAGCCAAGGCTGCGCTGTCTGATGAAGCAGCGGTCGGTGGCTTACAAATCAAGCTGGACGACTTGGCCAAAGGGGATGCGTGACGTGATCCGTTGGAAACATGCAGCATTGCTGGCTCTGGCCGTTTTGGCCGCGGGTTGCAGCAGCAACAGCAAAAAAGAACTGCCTCCGGCCGAGCTGACCAGCTTCAAGGAAGAAGTGGTCCTGCAAAAGCAGTGGAGCCGCTCCATCGGTGACGGCCAGGGCGACACCTACAACATGCTGGTACCGGCAATCGACGGTGACAACATTGTGGCCGCTGACGTGACGGGCGTGGTGATCTCCATGGATCGCATGAACGGCGACGTCAAGTGGAAGAAAGACCTCGAGCTCCCGGTTTCCGGCGCCGTCGGCGTGGGTTACGGCATGGTGATGATCGGCACGCTGAAAGGCGAAGTCGTGGCCCTGGATTCGAGCAACGGTGAAGAGAAATGGCGCGCTCGCGTGACCAGTGAAGTCCTCGCACCGCCTGCCACCAACGGCGACATCGTCGTGGTGCAGACCCAGGATGACCGTGTCATCGGCCTCGACGCCAACACCGGTGAGCAGCGCTGGCTGTATGACAGCACCCCTGCGGTGTTGACGTTGCGCGGTACCAGTGGTCCGGTTGTGACCAATAACCTGGCGCTGGCAGGTCTTTCGACCGGTAAAGTGGTCGCCCTGGATACCCAGAACGGCGTGCCGGCCTGGGAATCGCGGGTCGCCATTCCGCAAGGTCGCTCCGAGCTGGACCGTGTCGTGGACATCGACGGCGGCTTGCTGCTGTCGGGCGAAACCCTGTACGTCGCCACTTACCAGGGCCGTGTTGCGGCGCTGGACCTGCAAAGCGGTCGTGTCCTCTGGCAGCGTGATGCTTCCAGCTACGCCGGTGTCGCCCAAGGGTTTGGCAGCGTCTACGTGAGCCTGGCATCCGGTACCGTTGAAAGCGTCGACGAACGTTCCACCACAGCCCTGTGGAGCAACGACTCGTTGGCTCGCCGTCAACTGTCGGCTCCGGAAGTATTCTCCAGCTATGTAGCGGTAGGCGACCTGGAAGGTTACCTGCACCTGCTGAGCCAGGTGGATGGCCGCTTTGTCGGCCGTGAGCGTATCGACAGCGACGGCCTGCGTGCGCGTCCGCTGGTAGTAGGCAACATGCTTTATGTGTTTGGTAACAGCGGCAAGCTGGAAGCCCTGACCATCAAGTAAGAACTATGCTTGGGGTAACCCCCAGGCGGCCCTGCTTCGGCAGGGCATGCGGCACCTTCGGGTGTTGCCCCGAGCACCAGCCGCTGCCTTGCAGCGGCTTTTGTATTTTCTGAAATAACGCAGTGGAGAGCCGCATGGTTCCCGTAATCGCCCTGGTGGGCCGACCTAACGTCGGCAAGTCCACCTTGTTCAACCGCCTGACCAGGACTCGCGACGCCATCGTCGGCGACTTGTCCGGTCTGACCCGTGATCGCCAATACGGTGAGGCAAAGTGGCAAGGGCGCTCCTACATTATTGTCGACACCGGTGGTATCTCCGGTGACGAGCATGGCATGGACGAAAAGATGGCCGAGCAGTCGCTGCTGGCCATTGAAGAAGCCGATGTCGTGTTGTTCCTGGTGGACGCCCGCGCGGGCTACACCGCTGCCGACCAAATGATCGGCGAGCACTTGCGCAAGCGTAACAAGCGCTCCTATTTGATCGCCAACAAGATCGACAACATCGATCCTGAGGCGGCCCGTGCCGAATTCAGCCCGATGGGCCTGGGTGACGCGATTCCTGTCGCCGGAGCCCACGGTCGCGGCATCACCCAGATGTTGGAAATCGCCCTGCGCGACTTCCCCAAGGATGACGCCGAAGAAGTTGAAGGTGAAGAAGAGATCGTCGCCGAAGGCGAGGAAGCCAAGCGCATTCCTGGCCCGAGTGAAAAAGACGGGATCAAGATCGCCATCATCGGCCGCCCCAACGTGGGCAAGTCGACCCTGGTCAACCGCATGCTCGGTGAAGACCGGGTAATCGTCTATGACCAGCCCGGCACCACCCGCGACAGTATCTACATCCCGTTCGAGCGTAACGACGAGAAGTACACGCTGATCGACACCGCCGGTGTGCGCAAGCGCGGCAAGATCCACGAGGAAGTTGAAAAGTTCTCGGTGGTCAAAACCCTGCAGGCGATCAAAGACGCCAACGTGGTGATCTTCGTCATGGACGCCCGCGAAGGCGTGGTCGACCACGACCTCAACCTGCTGGGCTTTGCCCTGGAGGCCGGTCGGGCATTGGTGATCGCGATCAACAAATGGGACGGCATGACCCCGAGCGAGCGCGACTTCGTCAAGGTCGAGCTGCAACGTCGGTTGTTCTTCGTCGACTTCGCCGATATCCACTTTATCTCGGCGCTGCACGGCACTGGCGTGGGCAACCTCTACGCGTCGGTACAGAACTCGTTCAAGTCGGCGGTCACCCGCTGGCCGACCAACCGCCTGACCCAGATCCTCGAAGACGCCGTGGGCGAACACGCGCCACCGATGGTCAACAACCGTCGGATCAAGCTGCGTTACGCCCACTTGGGTGGTGCCAACCCGCCGATTATCGTGATCCACGGTAACCAGATCGAGAAGGTGCCCAAGTCCTACGTGCGTTACCTGGAAAACACCTACCGCCGTGTCCTGAAGCTGGTCGGTACACCGATCCGCATCGAGTTCAAAGGTGGTGAAAACCCGTACGAAGGCAACAAGAACAGCCTGACTGACCGCCAAGTGAACAAGAAACGTCGCTTGATGAGCCACAACAAGAAGGCTGACAAAAAGCGTAAAGATCGCCGCTAGCTCTGGGAGCAGGCTTGTGTGGGAGCGGGCTTGCCCGCGATAGCGACAGGTCAGACACCGATGTGCTGACTGACCCACCGCCAACCCAGGCAAGCCAGCTCTTATGTAAGTTAGGCGTTACCCAAGAAGGGGCTCTGAACGAGCCCTTTTTTGTGCCTCACGATTGACCCTTCGGCGCTTGCAGCTTACAACTTGTAACTCACCGCCAGGGGCCCACCGAATGATCACCAGCAAGCTGCCAAATGTCGGCACCACCATTTTCACCACCATGTCGCAACTCGCTGCCGAAACCGGCGCGTTGAACCTGTCCCAGGGATTTCCCGACTTCAATGGCCCCCAGGCCTTGCTCGACGCGGTGGGCAAACACGTTGCCAGCGGCCATAACCAATACGCGCCAATGACCGGCCTACCGGCCCTGCGCCAGCAAGTGGCGGCCAAGATCGCCCGCAGCTATGGCGTGCAGGTCAGTCCCGACAGCGAAGTGACCATCACCCCCGGCGCCACCCAGGCGATCTTCTGTGCGATCCAGGCGGTGATCCGCAGCGGTGATGAAGTGATTGTCTTCGACCCGTGCTACGACAGCTACGAACCTGCGGTGGAGCTGGCCGGTGGGCGTTGCGTGCATGTGCAGTTGGGGCTGACGGACTTCAGCCTGGATTTCGAGCAGATCGAGGCGGCGCTGTCGTCGCGTACGCGGATGATCATCCTCAACACCCCGCACAACCCCAGCGGCGCCCTGATCAGCCGCGCCGAGCTGGACCAATTGGCCGAGCTGATCCGCGACCGCGATATCTACCTAGTCAGCGATGAAGTCTACGAACACCTGGTTTTCGATGGCGTGCCCCACGTCAGCGTCCTGGCCCACGAAGAGCTGTATCAGCGCGCGTTCGTGGTCAGCTCCTTTGGCAAGACCTACCACGTCACCGGCTGGAAGACCGGCTACGTGGTGGCCCCAGCGGCCTTGAGCGCCGAGCTGCGCAAGGTACATCAATACGTCAGCTTCTGCGGTGTGACGCCGTTGCAGTTCGCCCTGGCCGACTTTATGGCCGAGCACCCGGAACATGTCGAGGAACTGCCAGCCTTTTACCAGGCCAAGCGCGACCTGTTCTGCGATCTGCTGGCCCCCTCGCGTTTCAGTTTTACGCGGGTGGCCGGTACTTACTTTCAACTGGTGGATTACTCACAGATTCGCCCGGACCTGGATGACGTGGCCATGTCGCTGTGGATGACCCGCGAGCATGGCGTGGCGACAATTCCGGTCTCGGTGTTCTACCAGAACCCACCCCAAGGCCAGCGCCTGGTGCGCCTGTGCTTTGCCAAACGCGAGGAGACGCTGCGCCAAGCAGCCGAGAAACTATGCGTGATCTAAGTGCTTTACCCGACCTGAATATCGCCCTGGTACAGACCACCCTGGCCTGGCATGACCGCCAGGCCAACCTGGAGCATTTCGAGCTGCTGCTGGAGCAGGCCGCGGGCGCCGACCTGATCGTGCTGCCAGAAATGTTCACCACCGGCTTTTCCATGGAATCCCAACTGCTAGCCGAAGCCGAAAACGGCCCGACCCATGAATGGCTCAAGGCTCAGGCACATAAGCACGACGCGGTGATTACCGGCAGTGTGATCATCCAGGCCGCTGATGGCAGCCACCGTAACCGCCTATTGTGGGCACGGCCTGACGGTGAGGTGTTGCACTACGATAAGCGCCACCTGTTTCGCATGGCCGGCGAGCACAATCACTACACGCCTGGCGAGCGTCAGGTGCAGTTCGAGCTCAAGGGTTGGCGGATACGCCCGCTGATCTGCTATGACCTGCGCTTCCCGGTGTGGAGCCGGGACGCCCAGGACACCGACCTGCTGCTGTACACCGCCAACTGGCCGGGGGCGCGGCGCCAGCACTGGAACCGCCTGTTGCCGGCCCGGGCCATCGAAAACCTATGCTATGTGGCGGCGGTGAATCGGGTGGGGACGGATGGCAAGGGTTTTGCCTACACCGGGGACAGCCAGGTCCTGGACTTCCAGGGTGAAAGCCTGCTGAGCGCGGGGGAGGCGGACGGGGTGTTCCAGGTGTGCCTGGAGGCGGCGCAATTGGCGGAGTACCGCACGCGGTTTCCGGCGAATCTGGATGCCGATAGCTTTCAGTTTGTCTGACAGGAGCCCGTTGCCAGTGAGGTAGCTATCGCGGGCAAGCCCGCTCCCACAGGGTACTGCATTGCAAATGTGGGAGCGGGCTTGCCCGCGATAAGGCCATCAGCACCACCACAACCACAAATAAAAAAGGCCCCTGGGTTCTCACCCAGGGGCCTTTTGCATTCCAGCAGGCAGTTACGCCGCTTTCGCTTCCAGCTGGCTCAACGAACGGTTCAGCGCGCTGAACACTGCCTTGAAGCTGGCCGTGGTGATGTTTTCATCAATCCCCACACCGTGCACCGGACGCTCGCCGTTCACGCGCAGTTCAATGTAAGCGGCAGCCTTGGCGTTAGTACCCGCGCCAATCGCGTGCTCGTTGTAGTCCATGATCTCGACCCCAATCGGCAGGCCGGCCACCAGCGCTTCCAGCGCGCCATTGCCCTTGCCGTGCCAGCGCAGGTTGGTTTCGCCCTGACCTTTGCCGGACACTTCAACTTCTACCGAGCTGTTGCCGTTCTCTTCCTGCAAGCGGTGGCTGACCAACGCGTACGGGGTGTTGGCCTGCAGGTATTCACGCTGCAACAATGCGTGGATCTGCGCGGCGGTCATTTCCAGGCCCACGCGATCGGTCTCGGCCTGTACCACCTGGCTGAACTCGATCTGCATGCGGCGTGGCAAGCTGATGCCGTATTCCTGCTCCAGCAAGTAGGCGATGCCGCCCTTGCCCGACTGGCTGTTGACGCGGATCACTGCCTCGTAGCTGCGGCCAATGTCGGCCGGGTCGATTGGCAAGTACGGTACTTCCCACAAGGTGTCCGGTTTCTGCTGGGCGAAGCCCTTGCGGATCGCGTCCTGGTGCGAGCCGGAGAATGCGGTGTGGACCAGGTCGCCAACATACGGGTGACGCGGGTGGACCGGGATCTGGTTGCATTCCTCGACCACTTTGCGCACGCCGTCGATGTCGGAGAAGTCCAGCTCAGGGTTCACGCCCTGGGTGTAGAGGTTCAACGCCACGGTGACGAGGTCGACGTTACCGGTACGCTCGCCGTTGCCAAACAGGCAGCCTTCGACACGATCGGCGCCGGCCATCAGGCCCAGTTCGGTCGCTGCAACACCGGTGCCACGGTCGTTGTGGGTGTGCAGGCTGATGATCACGCTGTCACGACGGTTGATATGGCGACCGAACCACTCGATCTGGTCGGCATAGATATTCGGCGTGGCGCATTCCACGGTGGCCGGCAGGTTGAGGATCATCTTGTGCTCGGGCGTCGGGTTCCACACCTCGATCACCGCGTCACACACTTCCTTGGCGAATTCCAGTTCAGTAGCGCTGAAGGTCTCCGGGGAGTACTCGAAGGTCCACTGGGTTTCCGGCTGCTGGGCAGCGTACTTGACGAACAGCTTGGCTGCGTCGACTGCGATGGCCTTGATCCCATCCTTGTCCTGGTTGAACACGATACGGCGGAACGACGGCGAAGTGGCGTTGTACAAGTGCACGATGGCTTTCTTGGCACCGCGCAGGGATTCGAAGGTACGGGCGATCAAGTCTTCACGGCCCTGGGTCAGCACCTGGATGGTGGTGTCCTCGGGGATGTGGTTGTCTTCGATCAGGGTGCGCACGAAGTCGAAGTCGGTTTGCGACGCGGCCGGGAACGAGGCTTCGATCTCTTTCACGCCCACCGCGACCAGGGTTTTCCAGAAACGCAGTTTTTTCACCGCATCCATGGGCTCGATCAGCGACTGGTTACCGTCGCGCAAGTCGGAGCTGCACCAGATCGGCGCGGTGGTGATGGTCTTGGATGGCCAGGTGCGGTCCGGGATATCAATGGTCGGGAACGCGCGGTATTTCGAAGACGGGTCTTTGAGCATGCTCATCAGAAGAATCCTTGTTGTAGGGCCGAGAAGAGGCGGCCTGCCAGAAAGCGTTTATTAGGGATGCAAATCGGGGACGAGGCAGATCGATTCAGCCTGGCAGTCGTGCGCTTACGAGGCACAGGCTGCGGTGCTGGCGGAGCTGAATGAGGGTGTGAGAGGTTTTCATAAGCTCAACCCTAACCGCCGGGGTGAAAGATGGCAAGCAGTCGGAAAAAATTGAGAGAAGTTCTGCTATTGCTGTAGGAAACGAGATTTTATTGTGGGAAAAGTCGGGAGGCTTTGTTCTATTTGCGTTGGGGTTTCCAGATGCGCAATCAGTGGCGACTGATCGGGCGCCCTCGCATGCAAGCCCGCGATGGCGCCAGTAAGCTCAACGATCACATCAAGGTTGGAACGCGCCAATAAAGATCGCCGGATCCACCCGCGCATCATTCAAGCTGATGTTCCAATGCATATGCGGCCCGGTCGCCCGGCCCGTCGCCCCGACCTTGCCGACCACCGCCCCTCGCACCAATTGCTGGCCCACCTTCACGTCAATCTTCGACATATGGCAGAACATGCTGATAAAGCCCTGGCCGTGGTCGACGAACACCGTGTTGCCGTTGAAGAAGTAATTACCCACCAGGATCACCTTGCCATTGGCCGGCGTCTTGATCGGCGTGCCGGCAGGCACCGCGAAGTCCAGGCCCGAGTGCGGGTTGCGCTCTTCACCGTTGAAGAAGCGGCGCACGCCGAACCTGCTCGACAGCGGACCATTCACCGGCTTGTCCAGCACCAGGTTGCTCGGCAGGTTCGGGCTGAAGCTGCGGTAAGCCTTGAGCTGCACCGCCAACTCGCCCTCGATGCGCTTGAGTTGCGCCGGCTCAGGGTTGACCTGGCTTTTATTCTTCAGGGTGATGCGCTGTTCCGGATACTTCTTGAAACCAACGATAAACGGCAGGGTGCGCCCGCCACTGCTGATCCGCTCGTTACCGGGCTTGACCGTCAACGGGATGCCGACAATCGCCAGCCAGTTGTCCTGCTCCTTGACCACCAGCACCGGTTTGCCTTGGTAAGTGGCTTTCGGCGCGGCGGCTCCAGGGCCCAGGTCGACCACGGCCACACCGCCAGGCACCGGCTTGTTCAGGGTACGGGTGATGTAGCTGTCGGCGTGGGCATTGAAGGTCAGGCACAGCAACATCAACAGGCTAAATAGACGAGGCATCAATCAATCCAGTAATGAAAGGGTGACGGGTGTCAGGTGGTTGTCTTCCACCCGCACTTGCAATTGGCCTTCACCGAGACGCGCGGTCAGGCGCTGGCCGGTGTGGGTTTGTGCGGCATTGCGAATGGCCTGGCCGCGCTCGTCCAGCAGGATGCTGTAGCCACGGCCCAAGGTCGCCAGCGGGCTGACCACCTGCAACGTCTGCACCTGGCTTTGCAGTTGCAGGCGGCGCGCCTTGAGGCCTTCGCGCATGGCCCGGGGCAGGCGTTCGGCGAGGCTGTCCAGCCTTTGGCGCAGCAGGGCCAGTTGCCGCCCCGGATGCTGGCCGGCCAGGCGGGTTTCCAGGCGGATCAGGCGTTCGCGGCGGGTATTGAGGCTGCGCTCGAACGCGCGGCGCAGGCGCATATCCAGATCATCCAGGCGCTGGGCCTGCTGGCGCAGGCGCTCACCGGGGTGGCGCAGGCGCCGGGCCATGCCTTCCAGGCGCAGGCGGTCGTGGGTCAGGCGATTGCGCATCAGCATCACCAGCCGGCGATGCAGGCTTTCGACCTGACGCACCAGGTTGCTCGCATCCGGCGCCAGCAGCTCAGCAGCCGCCGACGGCGTGGGCGCGCGTACGTCGGCCACGAAGTCGCTGATGGACACATCGGTCTCATGACCCACGGCACTGACGATAGGCGTGACACAGGCATCGATGGCCCGCGCCACGGCTTCTTCGTTGAAGCACCAGAGGTCTTCCAGCGAGCCACCACCACGGGCCAGGATCAGTGCATCAAAACCACGGGCATCGGCCAACTTGAGGGCGCGGACAATCTGCGCCACGGCCTCGCGGCCCTGCACGGCGGTGGGGATCAGGGTCAGTTGCACGTTCGGCGCACGGCGGCCGAACACACTGATGATGTCGCGAATCACCGCGCCCGTAGGTGAGCTGATAATGCCGATGCGCCGCGGGTGGGCCGGCAGTGGCACTTTGCGCTCGGCGCTGAACAAGCCTTCGGCGCTGAGTTTTTCCTTCAGTGCATCGAAGGCCAGGCGCAGCGCACCATCACCGGCCGGCTCCACAGTGTCGAGAATCAACTGATAGTCGCCACGCCCCTCGAACAGCGAGACCTTGCCGCGCACCTTGACCGCCAGGCCATCCTTCAACGCCTGGCGCACCCGCGCAGCGTTATTGCGAAACAGTGCACAACGCACCTGCGCGCCACTGTCCTTGAGGGTGAAATACACATGGCCGGAGGCCGGGCGGGCGAGGTTGGAGATCTCGCCCTCGACCCAGATATTGGTGAACACGTCCTCCAGCAACACCCGCGCGCGGCCGTTGAGCTGGCTGACAGTCAGGACTTCGCGGTCCAGGCCCAGGCGGGCAAACGGGTCTTTAATCATGAGAGGCGATCTTTAGTCATGGGCGGCAGTTTATAGGCATTCGCCCAGTGTTTGACAGAACTGCGCAACCAGCGCGCTCGGCGCCTGCGCACAGGCCAGGGCCACGGTGCTGTGGCAATCGGGGTCGGCCAGGGGCAGGAAGTGAATGTTGGCCGGGGCGATATCGCGCATCGACTCGGGCAGCAGGGCAATGCCAAACCCCGCCTGGATCAGTTGCAATTGGGTGGTCTTGCGCGACATCACCCGCGCCGCCTTGGGGAAAAATCCGGCGCGCATGCACAACTCGGCTGACAGGTAACTCAGGCCGCCGCGTTGCGGATGGGGGATCGAGATAAAGGCTTGGTCCTGTAACTGCGCCAGCTCAATGGCCGAGGAATGCCGGGCCAACGGATGGCCTGGCGGGACTGCCAGCAGTAGCGGCTCCTTATATAAAGGCAGGATGCGTACCCCCTCGCGCTGGCGCAGCACCGGCAGGCGCAGCAGGCCGACCTCCAGGCGACCCTCGGCAATGTCTTCCAACTGCGCTTCAGAGGACAGTTTGACGATATCCAGCGACACCCCGGGGCCCTGTTCCAGCCAGGCGCTGATCCCGCGCAGTACACGTCCACTCATCGGCACCGTGCTGGAGTGGCTCAGGCGCAGGGTGCCGAGCTGGCCGTGGCCAACCTGGGTCGCCAGCTCACTGGCCTTGTGCAACTCGCCCAGCAGGTTGCGCGCCCGTGGATAAAACGCCTCGCCGGCGGCGGTCAGCCTGGGTTGGCGGGCAGTGCGTTCGAACAGCGGGGTGTGCAGGATAATTTCCAGCTCCTTGATCTGCCGGCTGAGGGCCGATTGCGCGACAAACAGGCGCTCGGCGGCGGCGCTGAAGCTGCCGCTCTCGGCGATTTCAACGAAGTAACGCAGTTGCCGGGTGGAAATCACGAGTCATGCCTTTTCGAGATGGGTGGAGGGCCTGGAAGATATTAGTCGCAACTCACCGGCTTGGCTAAAGTGAGGGCCATCGCTGACAAGGAATATTGCATGAGCCTGGTTGAATTGATGGGGCAGTGGTCGTTCGGGGCGGTGGACTGGCTGGTAATCGGCCTGGGGATTGCCCTGGCTTATATCGTGTTTGGCATCGCCGGCTTTGGCACGGCGCTGGTGGCCGGGCCGATCCTGATTATGTTTATGCCGCTGTCGAAGATCATCCCGCTGCTGGTGCTGCTGGATTTCGTCGCGGCCTTTGGCAACCTGCTGCAATCGCGGCGGGATGTGGTCAAGCCGGAGCTGTTGCGCTTACTGCCGTGCATGGCGATTGGCTGCACCCTCGGCGTGATCTTCTTGCTCAACCTGCATTCGGATCTGCTCCTGCTGTTGATGGGCCTGTTTATCAGCGCCTATGCCATCTACAGCCTGACGGTAAGGGCCAAGCCCACAGCCCTGGCTGCCGGCTGGTCGGTGCCGATGGGCGTGGTGGGCGGACTGTTTGGTGCCTTGTTTGGCAGTGGCGGCTTTTTATATGCGATCTATCTGAACAGCCGCCTGCCCAAGGACGGGGCACGAGCGACCCAAAGTGCGTTGATCAGCGCGAGCACGGTGGTACGCCTGAGCCTGTTTTTGATCGCCGGGGTGTATGCCGAGTTGCCGCTGCTGATGTTGGCCGTGTGCCTGCTGCCGGCGATGGCGCTGGGGCTGTGGGCGGGGCGGCGATTGACCCTGCGCATGTCCCGCGAGGCGTTTGTGCGGTTGGTGACGTGGCTGGTACTGGCCAGTGGCATTGCCTTGATTGGACGGTATTTGAGTACTTGACCTGTGTGGGGCAGAGATTAAGCTGCCAGCCTTCAGGGCCTCTTCGCGAGCAAGCCCGCTCCCATATTCGACTGCATTCCTACAGGAGAAATGCAGTCGAATATGGGAGCGGGCTTGCTCGCGAAGGCGTCAGACGCCACACCGCAGGACTCCCATGAATTCCCAAAGCATCCTTGTCCCGAAAATCTCCACCTTGCCCGTCCACGAACCCCGCGCCCGGGCCATCGTGCGCTGGCTGGTGCGCAAGAACATCATCAAGGAAGAACTGACCACCTGCGGGCGCACCGGCAACCGCATGGGCTATGCCCTGGCCGATGGTGCCCGCGCGGTGGTGCTGCACCCCGAGGCGCTGCCGTTCAACGAACCGGTCAACGGCCTGGAAATCATCTACAAACGCTGCATCTATACCCCCGCCAAGGGTTTTCTCGAAGAAGCCGGCTGCCCGCAATGCCTTAAAGAAGTTGGCGAAGCGCTGTTCGACAGCCTGGAAGACTGGATGCCCGGCCACACCGACAACTTCACCTGCCCGCTGTGTGGGCATGAAGATGACATCAACGGTTTCCTGTTCCTGCAGGAATGCGGCTTTTCCAACCTGGGCTTTATCTTCAACAACTGGGCGGAAGCGGGCTTCAAGCAGAGCTTTATCGACGAGTTTGCCGATTGGCTCGATCAGAAAATCAGTTGGGTCAAAGTCGAACTCTAAAACCACTGCCGCCCCCTACCTGTAGGAGCCGGCTTGCCGGCGATGGAGCCTGGGCCGTGCGCCAAACCAGAGACTGGTTTTACCCATCTATCAGTATTACCAAGTTTGTCAGAGTTTTACGTTGAGGCCCGAGGGGTGTCTGAGTATAATGACGCGCTTCCATTTTCCCGCTCGGGAGCCCCCGCGATGCTGCGTATCAGCCAAGAAGCTCTGACATTCGACGACATTCTCCTAGTGCCCGGTTATTCCGAGGTGCTTCCTAACGAAGTCAGTCTCAAGACCCGCCTAACCCGTGGCATCGAGCTGAATATTCCTCTGGTTTCCGCTGCCATGGACACCGTCACTGAAGCCCGTTTGGCAATCGCCATGGCTCAGGAAGGCGGCATCGGCATCATCCACAAGAACATGACCATCGAGCAGCAAGCTGCCGAAGTGCGCAAGGTCAAGCGTTACGAAGCCGGCGTGGTGAAAGATCCGATCACCATCGAAGCCGACGCCACCGTGCGCGACCTGTTCGACCTGACCCGCCTGCACAACATCTCCGGTGTTCCAGTGCTGCACGATGGCGACCTGGTCGGCATCGTCACTTCCCGTGACGTGCGCTTTGAAAACCGTCTTGAAGTCACCGTCCGTGAAGTGATGACGCCTAAAGAGCGCCTCGTTACTGTCAAGGAAGGCGCCGACAAGAACGATGTGCGTGAACTGCTGCACAAGCACCGCATCGAGCGCGTGCTGATCGTCGACGACAAATTCGCCCTCAAAGGCATGATGACCGTCAACGACATCGAAAAAGCCAAGGCTTACCCGCTGGCCAGCAAGGATGACCAAGGTCGTCTGCGCGTTGGCGCCGCCGTTGGTACCGGTAAAGACACCGGCGACCGCGTTTCGGCCCTGGTCGCTGCCGGGGTTGACGTGGTGGTGGTCGACACCGCCCACGGTCACTCCAAGGGCGTGATCGACCGCGTGCGCTGGGTCAAGCAGAACTTCCCTGACGTACAGGTGATCGGCGGCAACATCGCCACCGGCGCTGCCGCCAAGGCCCTGGCCGAAGCCGGCGCTGACGCGGTCAAGGTCGGTATCGGCCCTGGCTCGATCTGCACCACGCGGATCGTCGCCGGTGTGGGCGTGCCGCAAATCAGCGCCATCGCCAATGTTGCCGCTGCCCTCGAAGGCACTGGCGTACCGTTGATCGCCGACGGCGGCATCCGTTTCTCCGGTGACCTGTCCAAGGCCATCGTGGCCGGTGCTTCCTGCGTGATGATGGGCTCGATGTTTGCCGGCACTGAAGAAGCGCCAGGCGAGATCGAACTGTTCCAGGGCCGTTCCTACAAGGCTTACCGTGGCATGGGTTCGCTGGGCGCCATGTCCCAGGCGCAAGGCTCTTCCGACCGCTACTTCCAGGACTCCTCGGCAGGCGCCGAGAAGCTCGTACCGGAAGGCATCGAAGGCCGTGTGCCGTACAAGGGCACCCTGAGCGCCATCATCCATCAACTGATGGGCGGCCTGCGTTCCTCGATGGGCTACACCGGCAGCGCCGACATCGAAGAAATGCGCACCAAGCCAGAGTTCGTACGGATCACCGGCGCCGGCATGGCTGAATCCCATGTCCACGACGTGCAGATCACCAAGGAAGCGCCAAACTACCGCGTAGGTTGAGGCTTCCAGCAAAACGTTAAGTAACCGGGGCTGTTCTTTCAGCCCCGAGTTGTTTCTGATTCATTAGACGAGACTGACTTCATGGCCCTCGACATTCACGCCCACCGCATCCTGATCCTCGACTTCGGTTCCCAGTACACCCAGCTGATCGCCCGCCGCGTGCGTGAAATCGGCGTGTACTGCGAACTGCATCCGTTCGACATGGATGACGAAGCGATCCGCGAATTCGCCCCTAAAGGCGTCATCCTCGCCGGTGGCCCCGAGTCCGTGCACGAAGCCAACAGCCCGCGCTGCCCACAAGCGGTATTCGACCTGGGCGTGCCGGTATTTGGTATCTGCTACGGCATGCAGACCATGGCCGAGCAACTGGGCGGCAAGGTTGAAGGTTCCGAGCTGCGTGAATTCGGTTATGCCCGTGTCGACGTGGTCGGCAAGAGCCGCCTGCTGGACGGCATCGAAGACCACGTCGACGCCGACGGCCTGTTCGGCCTCGATGTCTGGATGAGCCACGGTGACAAGGTCACCCGGATGCCGGAAGACTTCCACATCCTGGCCAGCACCCCGAGCTGCCCGATCGCCGGCATGTTCAGCGACGAGCGTCGTTACTACGGCGTGCAGTTCCACCCGGAAGTGACTCACACCAAGCAAGGCGGGCGCATCCTGTCGCGCTTCATCCTCGACATCTGCGAGTGTGAAGCCCTGTGGACCCCGTCTAAAATCGCTGAAGACGCCATCGCCAACGTGCGCGCCCAGGTCGGTACCGACAACGTCCTGCTCGGCCTTTCCGGCGGCGTTGACTCCTCCGTGGTTGCTGCGCTGCTGCACAAGGCTATCGGTGACCAACTGACCTGCGTGTTCGTCGACAACGGCCTGCTGCGCCTGCACGAAGGCGAGCAAGTGATGGCCATGTTCGCCGAGAACATGGGCGTCAAGGTGATCCGCGCCAACGCCGAAGATCAGTTCTTGAACAACCTGGCCGGCGAGTCCGACCCGGAGAAGAAGCGCAAGATCATCGGCCGCACCTTCATCGACGTCTTCGATGCCCAGTCCAACAAACTGGACAACATCAAGTACCTCGCCCAGGGCACCATCTACCCCGACGTGATCGAGTCGGCCGGCGCCAAGAGCGGCAAGGCCCACGTGATCAAGTCCCACCACAACGTGGGTGGCCTGCCTGAGGAAATGAACCTCAAGCTGGTAGAACCGCTGCGCGAACTGTTCAAGGACGAAGTCCGTCGCCTGGGCCTGGAACTGGGCCTGCCGTACGACATGGTCTACCGCCACCCATTCCCGGGCCCGGGCCTGGGCGTGCGCATCCTCGGTGAAGTGAAGAAGGAATACGCCGACCTGCTGCGTCGCGCCGACCACATCTTCATCGAAGAACTGCGCAAGGCCGACTGGTACCACAAAGTCAGCCAGGCCTTCGTCGTGTTCCAGCCGGTGAAATCGGTTGGCGTGGTTGGCGATGGCCGTCGCTACGCCTGGGTCGTGGCCCTGCGTGCCGTAGAAACCATCGACTTCATGACCGCCCGCTGGGCACACCTGCCGTACGAACTGCTGGAGACTGTCAGCGGCCGTATCATCAATGAAATCGAAGGCATCTCGCGCGTGACGTATGACGTGTCGAGCAAGCCGCCGGCGACGATTGAGTGGGAATGATTGGGCGTCCGGCATTGTCCGGCACCCCCTAGCAAAAAGTACCCTCAAGCCCGCTTAATTGCGGGCTTTTGGCTTTTTGGGGCTCGCCATAATGCCCGTCAGTTAAGCCTTTTTGTAGGAGCGAGCTTGCTCGCGAAGAACTTGAGAGCGCCGCGGTTACCTAGCAAACACGCGTTATTGTTGACGTCCTTCGCGAGCAAGCTCGCTCCTACAGAAAGCAGAATCCGCTTAACTGACTGGCATCAGGGTTCGCCAGGTTCCCCGGTGATGGCGGTCGAGAAGGCGCGACTGCCCAGCGCTACTACCACCAACCCCCCCAATGGATTACCGGCGGCCTTCGCACACCGGTGATTCGCCGATGCGGCCTTCCTTGCACAGGTCAATGTTATCTGTGCGCTTGAAACCGGCGTCTTTCATGCAATAAAACCGCGTGAGTACCTGGTCAATCGGCGTCCTGTCCCCCGTCCCTATCAGGTTGGTATAGCCGCAGGCGGTCATAGCACTCTTGACGCCTTCTTCAGACACCCCGATTTTCTTCCAATTGGTAAATTCCGGCGGCGGAGGTTGAAAGCCCCTGCCCGTGCAGCCAACCAATAACACAGCGCAAAAACTCAGCAACAGGCTCTTGATGAGCATGGCGTTCTTCCTCATGGTTTGACTCATATATCGGATGCGTCGTATCAGCGAGCTTGTCGAGGTAGTGTCGAGGGCTGCTCAGGAGCAATTAGAAAAACTCATCCAACAGGCAGTAAAAAGCCATTCGCTGCTCATCAGGCTCCACACCATACAGCTCAAAGAACGGCCTTACCCATTCCCGCCCCAGGTTGCGTTCGACGCTGCGTGCCGCCAGGGCCAGGTCTTGATAGCGGTCGCTGACTCCAAGGCGACCGCAGTCAATAAAACCACTGAAGTGACCGCCCGCTGCCATGAAGTTTGGCAGGCACGCATCGCCGTGCGTCACCACCAGGTCGTGGGTGGCGGGCCGTGTCGCGAGGAGTTCGGCAAACACATCGCGGACGCTGCGTCCCAGTCGCTCATCGTCGAAGTCCGTCCCATCAATCAGCCCGGCGTCGACGTGTTCCTGGGCGACGGTGATGCGCTGTTCCAGGTTGTGATCGAAGGGGCATTGCGCCACGGGTACCTGGTGCAATGTGCGCAAGGCGGTGGCCAGGACGTCGATGATCTGCGCGGAAGAAAGCGCGCTGCTGCTGGCCAGGTCCTGTCCCGGCATGGCGCTCATCAGCAGCCACTGGTGATGGTTTTCCTGCACTTGGTCCAGTACCACTGGCGCTGGCAGGCCCTGTTGCTGCAGCCAGTGCAGGCGTTCGATTTCGTCGGCAAGCTCGGCGTGTTCGACCAGGGGCTCGGCTTTCAGGAACAGGTCTGGGCCGTTGTCCCTGCGCAGTCGAAACACGTCAGCCCGGGACTCGCCGATGGCCTGTTGTTCGATGAGTGCGAGGGGGAACTGTTCACGCCACTTTTCTGGAATGTTCACGGTGCTGTCCCGGTCCTCGCCTGAGCGTTGTCAAACGCCGATTAAACAACGTTTGGCCTCGGCTTGTCATGGGCGCCCCGCGCGGCAGGCGTTTTACTGCCTGGCGCGCGCGGGGGCGTCAAGCGGGCAGCCGGCATTGCAGGTTCAAGCCCATATTGGTGAGGGCGCTGGACAGCTTTTCCAGGGTCGCGAAGTGCACGTTATGTACCCCGGGCCAGGCCGGCCGGTCGATGGAGAAACTACCATCGGCCAATCGGTTGATGGGGGTGCGGACGACGCTCATGGCGCGGCTGTGATGCAGCAGGGTATAGCGGCCCTGGCTTGCATCGATCAGGTACATGCCCTTGCGAAACAGCAGCCGCTGGTTTTGCTCCAGGGTCCTGTGCACCAGCGGGGCCTCCACTTGCACCCGCAGGTCGGCATGCAAGGTGTCGAAGCTGTCTCCGACGTGTTCGTGGGCAGGTGCACTGTCGCGGTCGATGTCGATGCCGGGGTCAATGCGTATGTCGCTGCCTTGCCCGGGAAGCACCTCCTCGACCCGCAGTCCGATGCCGCCGTGCAGTTCACTGATACCGGCAAAGCCATTGAAGGTATTGATGTTTCGCGCGCCAGTGAGCACCAGCCACTTGCCGCCGCCATTGAGGGTCTGGTCGGCCTGGATAATGGTATGGGCGAGGTAGTTACTCATCGCTTGCTCTGAAAGGTTGGCGGTGGGATTGGGGTACTTGTAGTGGGCGACGCAGTCCAGAGCCTGCACGCGGATGCCATTGGCCCTGGCAGTCTTGACCAACTCCAGCTCGTTGTACTGGCCTGCCGGGTCGGTGCCCAGCCGGTTCAGGTAGCTTTCCAGGTCTTCGGACATCACCCCGGTGCGCGAATAGAGGTTCAAGTCATCCTGGACAAAATCGTTGAGCAGGCGGCGCAGATATAGGGTCTTCACACCTTTGCGCGCGAAGAGGGGCAGGTTGTCGATCACCAGGCGGGTGCTGGCGATGCGGTCCAGGGTTTCACCGATGACGTATCCGGGTATGTCTTCGGGCAGGCGCTCGATGATTTCGGCAAAGGGCGTAGTGGGCTCGAACGCGGGGATGTCCGGGCGCGCTGGAAGTCGGGTCCAGGGCAGTTCGGTAAAGAAGTCTTTCGCCGTTTGCAGCAGTTTGTCGTGAGTGACGCCGAAGTAATACGTGAAGCGGTCGATGCGCCCGAAGCGGCTTTGAACATGGGTTTCAGGCAGGCCCAGTACCCACTTTCTTATGTGCGTGCGGGTCGAGGGCGGGGTGTCGAAGGGGGTAGTGACCCGGCGCAGCGGGTTGACGGGGGCAGTCACCGGTTCCTCGCTAGGGGAGGGCGCTGGCGTGTGTGCGGCCTTGCTGGAGTTGCCGCCACCGCCTTTCAACCCTTTGCTGGCGCTGACGGGTTCCCATTCGTTGAGTTCGTTCAGGCGCACTGGCAGCGAGCCGGAAAAGCCATGGGGGTTACTTGGGTCGACGATCGCCCAGAAACCGTGGCCGTTGGGGTCGGCTTCGTAGCGTACGTAATAGGCTTCATCGTTGAGCATAATGGCGTGCTGCGGCATGCCGCTGGAGGTTTTGAGGGTATAGACCTGGTGAAACTTGCCGGGTGCGGTGTTGAGGGTTTCACCTTCCAGGATCAGGTTGCTTTGGTAGCTGGCAGGTACGGTCGGTTCTGGCGACATGGGTATAACGGCGGGCGTAGTGTGTTCAATCGCCACGGTATCGACTGTTTCGGCGATCTGCGGCATGACGCCGTCGGTCTTCAGCAGCGTCAGGTTGAACACCGCATCGATAGCACTGAGGACCGCACCCAGCGCTCCCGCGCGGCGTTCGGCCGGGGTTTTGCCATTGATCGCCTGGTCGATATTCAGGCCCAGACTGGCCACGCTGGCGCCCATCACCACCAGGGCCACCGGCCAGCCTGCCACGGCCATTGGTCCGAAGGTCTTGCCAAAGGCGGCCAGGTAGCCGATCCACAGCTTCTTGCGCAAGTCGCCGTTGCTCTGCAGGGAGAACTGCGCATCGTTGTCCATGCGCGCACGGCTCGACTGTGCGAGCCAGGTAAAGGCGTCGCTGTCGAGGGGCTGGTCGGCTTGATTGATCAGGTGGTGGTCCCACGTGCCCCAGTCGGTAAACAGCTGGTCGAGTTGGTGGTTCAGGCCTTTGTCCACCCAGTCTGGCGGCAGCGTGCCGGCCACGGCCTGGGCGGTGCGGTAGATCAGCACGGGCGTCAGCAGCATTTGCTTCCAGGTCACGGCGTCGGTGTCGTCCTGCTGGACCTGGGTCGACAAGGGGAAATGGGCCATGAAACGCGCGCGGTTATCGGCGCGGTTGGTCTGGTTCAACAGCCAGAAATGCAGGTCGGCAGGCGTCTCAAGGCAGTGGAAGGCCTGGGCCTCGCCGGGCACGTAGAGGATTTGCCGACCATCGCCATCGACAATACGCAGGATGTCCGTGGCGATATGCCCGCCAATATCCAGTGCCGCCACGCGTAGCCCGCTTGCCGGAGTTGCCTCGGCTTGCAGGTCGGGCAGGGTCGGCGGCCAGCCCAGGTTGCCGGCAAGGGCCTTGATCACCTTCTGCAACTGCTCCTCGTCGAGGTGCCCGGCCTGTCGCGCTTGCAGGGCCTGGGCCAGGCAATTGACCTTGGCCAGGGTGCGGAAATGGTGGTGGTGGGTACTCCAGAATTGCTCCACGCGCGTGGTGTAGCGATCGCTGAAATTGATCGCCCAGAAATCATGGAGCACGGCGCTGGCGGACAGCTGCACTTCGTTGTGCTGATCGAACACTCGCGCCTGGGCACCCTCGCTGTAGAAGCCGCCATCGCCGTCGAGCAGGTCGGCATTATCCTGGTCATGCACCTCGAAGCGGTGCATGACCAACTGCGTCAGGGTCATCGACGCCTGGGGTTTTTCGTTATGGCTCCAGCCGGTAAAGGTCGCCGGATCACCGGTGCCGCGGTTGAAGCGGTGCCAGTACACCTGATCGGGATCCAGGTGCGCCAGGCCATGTTTCGTGAGGATTTCACCGGCGGCCTCGATGGCCATCGCCTGCATGTTCGGGCAGGCATCCAGTACCACGGGGGCCAGGGCGCGAAGTTGTTGCTGGGCGGCGGGGGATGTGTCGGCAAGTGGCATGCTGCTCTCCTTGAGGGGGGGAGGCGAGCATGCCAAGCGCTTCAGAGTGGGTGTGGGTAGATAATTAACGCCGGGCGATATCGGAGAAGTAGAACTTATCCAGGGTATGCCGCGACTCGGTGTACTCGAACTGGCGCCCATCCTGCAAAAACGTCTGGTTGCTCACCACGATCACATGGCTCTGGCCGTCGAGGTCCAGGTGCGCCTGGTCGTCCTTGCTGCGGGGCAGGGCTTCGATGGTGCGCTGGGCGTAGCTGATCTGCAGGTGCAGGGTTTGTTCGATGAAGGCGTAGATCGACTGTTCGGCAATCGTCTGGTCCAAGCCCGGGATCAGCTCGGCAACGAAGTGGTTGATATCGAGGATCACCCGTTTGCCGCCAATGCGCCGCACGCGCTTGATGCGGGTGATCAGGGTGCCGGGGTCGGCCTCGATGTGTTGCAGCAGCGAACCTTCCAGCGGGAGTTGGGTGAACTCAACCACTTCGGTGCGTACGTCATCGCCCAGGTCGGCGTGGGTTTCGTGGAAGCTGACGATGCCGCCCAGTTGAAACTCAATCGGGTTGGGCGACAGCACGAAGGTGCCCTTGCCGTGGATTTTTTGCGCAAACCCGCGCTCCTGCAACTGCTCGATGGCCCGGCGCACGGTGCCGCGGCTGGCCTGGTAGGTCTGCATCAATTCGGTTTCAGAAGGCAGGCGCGTGCCGCGTTGCAGGCGTTCGGTGGTGATGCTGGCAAGCAGATCGGTGTAGATCTGGTTGTATTTACTCATGGAGAGGGCTCTGTGCCGCGTTTGCGTTCAAGGCAGGAACCTTAGTGGCACAGGTGGGCTTTGTCCATTGGACCCTTGGAAAGCGCTGGGCGAATATTTTTACAACTCGTACAGACGAGTTGTTGCTTTAACTCGTACAGACGAGTACTTTTACC
Organism: Pseudomonas sp. WS 5021; assembly: GCF_012985535.1. Classification (NCBI taxonomy): domain Bacteria; kingdom Pseudomonadati; phylum Pseudomonadota; class Gammaproteobacteria; order Pseudomonadales; family Pseudomonadaceae; genus Pseudomonas; species Pseudomonas sp. WS 5021. The sequence continues at coordinate 177,649 of NZ_JAAQWP010000007.1, forward strand.
CTCGGCGTGCTGCCAATAACAAGAATCTAAAGTGGAAGACCAAGCATGAGCCACGACTATTCCAACATTGCCCGCGAGATTCTCCTGAACCTCGGCGGCAGCGATAACCTTGAGCAAGCGGCCCACTGCGTGACGCGCCTGCGCCTGGCGCTCAAGGACCCGAGCCTGGTCAACGCCAGTGCGTTGAACCAGGTCGACCTGGTCAAGGGCTCGTTCTTCACCGGCGGGCTGTTCCAGATCGTCATCGGCCCCGGCGAAGTAGAAAAGGTCTACGCCGCCCTGCGCGAACAGACCGGCCTGGCCGCCGCCACCATCGCCGACGTGAAGAAAAAGGGCGCCGACAAGACCAACGCCATGCAGCGCCTGGTGCGGGTGTTCTCCGATGTGTTCATGCCCATCCTGCCGGCGCTGATCATTGCCGGCCTGCTAATGGGCATCAACAACCTGATGGGCGCCAAGGGCATGTTCATCGAGGGCCAGACGTTGCTGGAGGCCTATCCGAACCTGGATGGCCTGTGGAGCCTGATCAACCTGATGGCCAACACCTCGTTTGTGTTCCTGCCGGCGCTGGTGGGCTGGTCGGCGGCCAAGCGTTTTGGTGGCAGTGAAATCCTCGGCATCGTGCTCGGCCTGATGCTAGTCCACCCGGACCTGCTCAATGCCTGGAACTACGGCAAGGCGGTGGCCGGGCTCGACGGCCAGAGCCTGCCGTACTTCGACATTCTGGGCTGGTTCCAGATCGAGAAGGTTGGCTATCAAGGCCAGATCCTGCCGATCCTGATGGCCGCCTACGTCATGAGCGTGATTGAAAAATGGCTGCGGGCGCGGGTGCCGAATGCCATTCAACTGCTTGTCGTACCGATCACCACCATCGTCGTCACCGGCGTGCTGGCCCTGGCGATCATCGGCCCGGTCACCCGGCACCTCGGCATCCTGATCACCGAAGGCGTGGTCACCCTGTTTGACCTGGCGCCAATGGTGGGCGGGGCGATTTTCGGCCTGCTGTATGCGCCGCTGGTGATTACCGGCATGCACCACATGTTCCTTGCCGTGGACCTGCAACTGATCTCGACCCAGGGTGGCACGTTTATCTGGCCGATGATCGTCATGTCCAACCTGGCCCAGGGCAGTGCAGCCCTTGGCGTGTTCTACATGAGCCGCAATGCGCGAGACAAAAGCATGGCCTCGACCTCGGCGATTTCCGCCTACTTTGGGATCACGGAGCCGGCGATGTTCGGGGTCAACCTGCGCTTCAAGTTTCCGTTCTATGCCGCGTTGCTGGGTTCGGCCCTGGGCAGCATTTTCCTCTCGCTGAACAAGGTCCAGGCCTCGGCCATCGGCGTCGGTGGTTTGCCTGGGTTTATCTCGATCATCCCGCAATACATCCCAAGCTTTGTGATCGGCATGGCCGTCGCGATGGTGGTGCCGTTTGTTCTGACCTGTGGGTTGAGCATGAAAATTGTGCGGCCGGGTTATCGCGTCGCCTGATAGATCGCTATCGCAGGCAAGCCAGCTCCCACAGAGGAATGCATTTCAACTGTGGGAGCCGGGCTTGCCCGCGATGAGGCCCGCAAGGCCGCTACACCACTCAATTGAAGGAACCCACCATGCAAGACTGGCAACACTCGGTGATCTACCAGATCTACCCCAAAAGCTTCCACAGCCACGCGGGTAACGCCACCGGTGACCTGCTGGGCATCGTGGACAAGCTCGACTACCTCCAGTGGCTGGGCGTCGATTACCTGTGGATCACCCCGTTCCTGCGCTCGCCCCAGCGCGACAACGGCTACGACATCAGCGACTACTACGCCATCGACCCCAGCTACGGGACCATGGCCGACTGCGACCTGCTGATCAGCGAAGCGGCCAAGCGCGGCATCAAGCTGATGCTCGATATTGTGGTCAACCACACCTCCATCGAGCACGAGTGGTTCCAGCAGGCACGCAGCAGCCTCGACAACCCGTACCGCGACTTCTACATCTGGCGCGACCAGCCGAACAACTGGCAATCCAAGTTCGGCGGCTCGGCCTGGGAATACGAGGCGCAGACCGGCCAGTATTTCCTGCACCTGTTCGACCACACCCAGGCCGACCTCAATTGGGACAACCCCAAGGTGCGCGCCGAGGTCTACAAACTCATGCGCTTCTGGCGTGACAAGGGCGTGGGCGGCTTTCGCCTGGACGTGATCAACCTGATCTCCAAGCCGGCGGATTTCCCCGAAGACAACAGCGACGGCCGGCGCTTCTACACCGACGGCCCGAACGTGCACGCGTACTTGCAGGAAATGCACCGCGAAGTGTTCGAGGGCCACGCGCTGATCAACGTCGGCGAGATGTCCTCCACCAGTCTCGAACATTGCATTCGCTACTCTCGCCCTGAGTCGAAAGAACTGTCGATGACCTTCAACTTTCATCACCTGAAAGTCGATTACCCCAACCTGCAAAAGTGGGTGCGCGCCGACTTCGATTTCCTGCAGCTCAAGCAGATCCTTTCCGACTGGCAAATGGGCATGCAGGCCGGTGGCGGCTGGAACGCGCTGTTCTGGTGTAACCACGACCAGCCGCGGGTGGTCTCGCGATTTGGCGATGACGGCGAGCACCGCGTGGTCTCGGCCAAGATGCTCGCCACCGCTTTGCACTTCCTGCAGGGCACGCCGTTTGTGTACCAGGGCGAAGAGCTGGGCATGACCAATCCGGGCTTTGACAGCATCGAGCAGTACCGTGATGTCGAGACCCTGAACATCTACCGCCTCAAGCGCGATGCCGGTGAGTCCGAGGCCTCGAGCATGGCCGCGATCATGCAGAAGTCCCGTGACAACGGGCGCACGCCGATGCAGTGGAACAGCCAGGCCAATGCCGGTTTCAGCCGCGCTGAACCGTGGATCGGCATCCCGGCCAATGCGGCGCAGATCAATGTCCAGAGCCAGCTGGATGACCCGGATTCGGTGCTGCATCACTACCGGGCCTTGATCGTTTTGCGGCGCCTTGAGCCGCTGATCCAGGAGGGTGTTTACCGCCAACTGCTACAGGACCACGACAAGGTCTGGGCGTACCTGCGCGAAGGCCATGGCGAACGCCTGCTGGTGCTGAACAACTTCTACGGCCAGCCCTGCGAAATCCAACTGCCTCACAGCGTGATTGGCTCGGCGAGCGCGCAACGCCTGCTGATCAGCAACTACCCCGACTGCCCGGTGCGCACCGACACGCTCATCTTGCGTCCTTACGAGTCTTTTGTGCTGCACCTGACCGACTGAAACATCCCCTTTTCAGGAGCCGGTTTGCCGGCTCCGACAGGGAAAAAATAAAAAAAATAATGGAGCGCTTCATGAAAACAACAATAAAGCTGGGCCTCGTCGCATCCTGCCTGACCCTGCCCCTGGCGGCCCACGCCCTGGAGTTTGCCGGCTACCTGCGCAGCGGCGCCGGCACCTCGACCGGCAGCGGCCCGCAGCATTGTTTCCAACTGCCGGGCGCCCAATCCAAGTACCGCCTGGGTAACGAATGCGAGCAATATGCCGAGCTGGAATTGCGCCAGGACCTGTTCACCCTGGACGACGGTTCGGTGCTGAGCGTGGATGCCATGGCCTCGCTGTATAACAAATACGACCGCGAACTGAAGTTCCAGGGCGAAAACAACGGCTCGGCGCGCATGCCGCAGATGTATGCGCAATGGTCGAACATGCCCAGCCTCAACGGCGGCTCACTGTGGGCCGGTCGGCGCTACTACAAACGTAACGACATCCATATTTCCGACTTCTACTACTGGAACCAGAGCGCCACCGGCGGCGGCATCGAGGACGTGCTGATCGGCGATCTGAAGTACAGCTACGCCCTGTCGCGCAAGGACAACCTGTACCAGAAGCAATACGCCACCCGTCACGACTTCAACGTCGCAGGCTTCAAGACCAACCCCGGCGGCGAACTGGAACTGGGCCTGAGCTATATCGAACAGGCGGGCGGGCGCGACACCCACAGCGGCTGGGCCCTCACTGCGCAGCATGTGCAGGCCGCGTTCCTCGGTGGCAAGAACAAGTTCGCCCTGCAGTACGGCGAAGGGCCGGGCACCGGCCTGGGCTACACCGGGAATACAGCTCTGGAGCGCAGTAGCAAAAGCTACCGTGCGGTGGAGTTTTTTGACTGGCAAGTGACCCCGCGTTTTGGCGGCCAGGTGGAGGCGGTGTACCAGAAAGACGTGCGCCCCGGCAGCCAGGACCAGACCTGGATGTCTGTCGGTGTGCGCCCGGCGTATGCCATCAGCGAGCAGTTCAAGCTGGTCACCGAACTGGGCCACGATCAGGTCGATGCCAGCGGCGGTACGCGCAAACTCAGCAAGTTCACCTTCGCCCCGACCTGGTCGCCCAAGGGCCCGGATTTCTGGGCGCGGCCGGAGGTGCGCTTGTATTACACCTATGCCACCTGGAACCAAGCAGCCAAGCGCGCGGCCAATGAACTGGCGGCGGGTTCGGCGTTGTCCGACACCGGCTCCTATGGCACCGCGCGCCACGGTTCCAACTTCGGTGTGCAGGTCGAATACTGGTGGAAATAAACACCGGCTTTATGTGGGAGCCGGGCTTGCCCGCGATACAGGCGGCTCGGTATTCCAATGAGACCGCGTTGATGCAATCGCAGGCAAGCCAGCTCCCACAGGGGCCCATTTCACCCCGGGACGTGTACTCGGCCCATGTTTTTTACAGAACCAAACAGCAGGTGATGTCATGACCACAACTCAACCCCTGGAACTGCTGGCGCCCCTGACGGGTGTGCTGTTGCCCCTGGACCAGGTGCCGGATCCGGTGTTCTCCAGCCGCCTGATTGGCGACGGCGTGTGTATCGATCCCACCTCGCAGACCCTCTGCGCGCCGCTGGCCGGGGTGATCAGCAATATCCAGGACAGTGGGCATGCGGTCAGCGTCACCGACGACCAGGGCGTGCAAGTGCTGATGCATATCGGCCTGGACACCGTGAACCTGGCGGGCAAGGGCTTCACCCGGCTGGTCGAGGAAGGCCAGCGGGTTGAGGCGGGCCAGCCTTTGATCGAATTCGATGGCGACTTTATCGCGCTCAATGCCCGTAGCTTGCTGACCCTGATGCTGGTGGTCAGCGGCGAGCCATTTGTGCTGCTGGCGGCGGGCGCGGGGTTGGTGGAAACCGGGCAACCGTTGTTGCGTGTGACGCCGGTAATACGCGCCGCCAACGATGACGAGGAGGAGGGTGACGCACTGTTCTCCAAGCCCCTGAAGCTGCCCAACGCCAACGGTTTGCATGCCCGCCCGGCGGCGGTCCTGGCCCAGGCGGCCAAGGCTTTTAAGGCGAGCATCTGCCTGCACAAGCAAACCCAGATCGCCAACGCCAAGTCCCTGGTGGCGATCATGGGCTTGCAAACGGTACGGGGCGATACCCTGCAAGTGAGCGCGGCGGGGGAGGATGCCGCGGCGGCGATCCAGGCGTTGGTTACGCTGTTGACAGAAGGCTGTGGCGAAACCGTTGCGCTGGTGGCCGAGGTGGTTGAGCCAGTTGCGCCGCTGTCATCGGCAAGCGTGCTGCGCGGCGTATGTGCATCGCCGGGTTCGGCGTTTGGTCAGGTGGTGCAGGTGGCTGAGCCCGAGCTGAATGTGCCTGAACAGGGGGCTGGCGAGACGCTGGAGCATGCCGCCCTGGCACGTGGCTTGCGCGCTGCAACCCAAGCGCTGCAAGTGTTGCAGGACAAGGCCGGTGGCAGTGCCCAGGCAGAGATTTTCCGCGCCCATCAGCAATTGCTCGAAGACCCGACCCTGCTTGAACAAGCCCACGGCCTGCTCGCCCAAGGCAAGAGCGCCGCCTTTGCCTGGAACAGCGCCACACTCGCCACCGCCGGGCTGTTCGAGCAATCCGGCAGCTCCCTGCTGGCCGAACGCGCCGCCGATATGGCGGATGTTGGCCAGCGTGTGCTCAAGCTGATCCTCGGGGTGCAGGACGGCGCCTGGGAGTTGCCGGAGCAGGCAATCCTGATTGCCGAGCAACTGACACCCTCGCAAACCGCCAGCCTCGACCCGCGCAAGGTGTTGGGATTTATCACCGTTGCCGGCGGCGCCACCAGCCATGTCGCCATCCTTGCGCGTGCTTTGGGCTTGCCGGCGATGTGCGGGGTGCCAGCCCAGGTCCTGGACTTGCCCGAGGGCAAGCAAGTGTTGCTGGACGCCGATAAAGGCGAACTGCACCTGGACCCGGACCCGACGGTAATCGAGCGGCTGCGGGCCGCGCGCGCGCAACAGGTGTTGCGTCACCAGCGCGATGTGCAACAGGCCGCCTTGGCGGCTACCACGCGCGATGGTCATCATGTCGAGGTGACAGCCAACGTCGCTTCGCTGCAAGAAGTGCAGCAAGCCCTGGTCTTGGGGGCTGAGGGTGTGGGGCTGTTGCGCTCGGAGTTTCTCTACCTGGACCGCAACCGTGCGCCCAGCCCGCAGGAACAGGCCCAGACCTACAGCGCCATTGCCGGTGCCCTGGGCACCGGGCGCAACCTGGTGGTGCGCACCCTCGATGTGGGCGGTGACAAGCCTTTGGCCTATGTGCCGATGGACAGCGAGAGCAACCCCTTTCTTGGTCTGCGTGGCATTCGCCTGTGCCTGGAGCGTCCTGAGCTGTTGCGCGAGCAGTTGCGGGCAATCCTCGCCAGCGCGGGCTTGGCCCGGTTGCACATCATGTTGCCGATGGTCAGCCTGCTGTCGGAGCTGCGCCAGGCCCGCCAGATCCTCGAAGAGGAAGCGGCGGCCCTGGGGCTCACTGAACTGCCGAAACTGGGGATCATGATCGAGGTGCCGTCAGCGGCGTTGATGGCGGATGTGTTCGCGCCCCACGTGGACTTTTTCTCGATCGGCACCAATGACCTGACCCAATACACCCTGGCCATGGACCGCGACCACCCGCGCCTGGCCAGCCAGGCCGACAGCTTTCACCCGGCGGTGCTGCGCCTGATCGCCACCACGGTCAAGGCCGCCCATGCCCACGGCAAGTGGGTGGGGGTGTGTGGCGCGCTGGCGTCCGAAACGCTGGCGGTGCCGATGCTGATCGGGCTGGGGGTGGACGAGTTGTCCGTCAGCGTACCGCTGATCCCGAGCATCAAGGCCACGGTGCGTGAGCTGGACCTGGCGGACTGCCAACTGATCGCCCACCAGGTGTTAAACCTGGAAGAAGCCGCCCAGGTGCGCGAGGCCTTGAGCCAGTACCACGCGGCGACTGTGGAAACCTCACTGGTTGTGGAGAACTGAATATGTTCGAGAAATTGCAGCAGGCGTTCTGGAAAGCCCTGACCCCGGACCTGGTGGCAGAAACGGTGGTTGCCGAGCCGGCGGCTGATGCGATGCTGGCGCCTGAGGTGCTGAGTGCGTTGGGTGGGGCGAGTAATCTCAAGTCACAGCAGCGCGTGGCATTGACCCGGATCCGCGTGCAGCTACAGGACCCGGCGCGGGTGGACGAGGCGGCGCTGAAGGTGGCGGGTATCACGGCGGTGATGGTACTGGCGGGCGGGGTAGTACATCTGATCACTGGCCTGTAGAACACCACAAAACAAATGTGGGAGCGGGCTTGCCCGCTCCCACATTGGGTTTTGTGGTGTCTGGTCGTTCCCAGGGGTCAGAGTTGGGGGGTATCTTGCGGCGGCTTGGTCTTGTCCACGCCCGGCACATGCAGATTGCCTTCCACCACCTGGTTGCCCTCCAGCTGTGGCTGGGTCACCCAGGTCAGGATGTCGTAGTAACGGCGGATGTTGGCCACGAAGTGCACCGGCTCACCGCCCCGGGCGTAGCCGTAGCGGGTCTTGCTGTACCACTGCTTCTGCGACAGGCGCGGCAGCATTTTCTTCACGTCCAGCCATTTGTTCGGGTTCAGGCCTTCCTTTTGCGCCAGCTTGCGCGCGTCATCCAGGTGACCGCCGCCGACGTTGTAGGCCGCCAGGGCAAACCAGGTGCGATCAGGTTCGAGAATCTTGTCGTCCAGTTCGCTCTTGATCATCGCCAGGTACTTGGCGCCACCCTTGATGCTCTGCCGGGCGTCGAGGCGGTTGGATACGCCCATGGCCTGGGCGGTGTTCTGGGTCAGCATCATCAGGCCACGCACGCCGGTCTTGGAGGTGACCGCCGGCTGCCACAATGACTCCTGATAACCAATGGCCGCCAACAGCCGCCAATCGACCTTTTCTTCCTTGGCCGAGGTCTTGAAAAACTTCTCGTACTTGGGCAGGCGCTGCTGCAAGTGCTGGGCAAAGGTGTAGGCGCCCACGTAGCCCAGCACATCGACATGCCCGTAATAACGATCCTTGAGGCGCTGCAGGGTGCCGTTCTTCTCGACCTTGTCGAGGTAGCTGTTGACCTCGTTGAGCAGGCTGTTGTCTTCCCCGGCTGCCACGGCCCAGCTCTGGTTGCTGGCGTCGCCCAGGTCAAAGGCCACCCGCACGTTGGGGAAGTACACCTGGTTCATCGCCACTTCATTGGAGTCGACCAGGGTCAGGTCGATCTGCCCTTCATCGACCATGCGCAGCAGGTCGACTACTTCAACGGCGTCGGACTCTTCGTACTCAATCGCAGGATTCTGCTTTTTCAGCTCGGCCAGTTGCTCGGCGTGGGTGCTGCCCTTGAGCACCATGATCTTCTTGCCCACCAGGTCGGCCGCGTTGGTGGGGCGGGACTGGCCGTTGCGGTAAATGATCTGCGGGGTCACTTCCAGGTACGCATGGGAGAAGCGCACCTGCTGTTTACGCTGTTCGCTGCTGACCAGGCCGGCAGCGGCCAATACCGGGCCGTTGGGTTTGCCCAACTGGCCGAACAGGTCGTCGAGGTTGTCGGCAGTCTCGATTTCAAGCTTGACCCCCAGGTCGTCGGCAAAGCGCTTGACCAGTTCGTATTCGAAACCGGTTTCGCCGTTGCGGTCCTGGAAATAGGTGGCCGGACTGTTTCGGGTGATCACCCGCAATACGCCATCCTCCTTGATTCGCTCGAGCGTGCTGGGCTTATCAACACAGGCGCTGAGCATCAGGAAGAGTCCGGTGGCGAGGAGCCATTTGGCACATCGCGGGCGCAAAGCAGTTGGGGAGAACATCTGCGCAGTATACGCAAACGGCCCATGGCGCCATATCTCGACAGCATCGGCGTTGTCTGCTAGCGCCCGCGAAACTGTGCTGCAGCCCGCAGAAACGTGGCCTGGGGCGCGATTGTGACGGTTAAAATAACTGCGCCGCCGGCCCTGGAAAACGCCCTGATACCGTGCAATCGGTGCCAACTGACGTTCGGCAGCGGCCAGCGGTGCCGTTTCGGGTGCCGTTGGCGCAGGTTTACGCTAGAATGCACGGCCTCAAAGCACACCCCCTTCCCGAGGCTGTCCCGAAGATGTTGATCCTGCGCGGCGCTCCTGCCCTTTCTGCCTTTCGCCACAGCAAACTCCTTGAGCAACTGAGCCAGAAGGTTCCAGCTGTCACTGGCTTGTATGCTGAATTTGCTCACTTCGCCGACGTTAACGGCGTTTTGACCGCCGACGAACAGCAAGTGCTGGCACGCCTTCTGAAGTACGGCCCCAGCGTTCCCGTTCAAGAGCCGACCGGCCGCTTGTTCCTGGTTCTGCCGCGGTTCGGCACCATCTCGCCCTGGTCGAGCAAGGCCAGCGATATCGCCCGCAACTGCGGCCTGGAAAAAATCCAGCGTCTGGAACGCGGGATCGCCTTCTACGTGGCTGGCCAGTTCAGCGACGCCGAGGCCGAGCTGATCGCCAGCAGCCTGCACGACCGCATGACCCAGATCATCGTCAGCCAGCTGGAACAGGCTGGCGGCCTGTTCAGCCACGCCGAACCCAAGCCGCTGACCGCGATTGACGTGCTCGGCGGTGGCCGCGCCGCCCTCGAGAAGGCCAACACCGAACTGGGCCTGGCCCTGGCCGAAGACGAGATTGACTACCTGGTCAACGCCTTCAACGGCTTGCAGCGCAACCCCCACGACATCGAACTGATGATGTTCGCCCAGGCCAACTCCGAGCACTGCCGCCACAAGATCTTCAACGCCAGTTGGGATATTGACGGCCAGAGCCAGGAAAAAAGCCTGTTCGGCATGATCAAGAACACCTACGTGATGCACAGCGAAGGCGTTCTGTCGGCTTATAAAGACAACGCCTCGGTGATCGTCGGCTCTGTCGCCGGCCGTTTCTTCCCGGACCCGCAGACCCGCCAGTACGGCGCGGTGCAGGAGCCGGTGCACATCCTGATGAAGGTCGAGACCCACAACCACCCGACCGCGATTGCCCCGTTCCCGGGCGCAGCCACCGGCTCGGGCGGCGAGATCCGCGACGAAGGTGCCACCGGTCGTGGCGCCAAGCCCAAGGCCGGCCTGACCGGTTTTACCGTGTCCAACCTGCAGATCCCAGGTTTCGAACAGCCGTGGGAAGTGCCATACGGCAAGCCTGAGCGCATCGTCACCGCGCTGGACATCATGATCGAAGGCCCCCTGGGCGGCGCCGCGTTCAACAACGAATTCGGGCGTCCGGCCCTGACCGGTTACTTCCGTACCTTCGAGCAGTCCATCACCACCCCCCGTGGCGATGAAGTGCGCGGTTACCACAAGCCGATCATGTTGGCCGGCGGCATGGGCAACATCCGTGAAGACCACGTGCAGAAGGGCGAGATTCTCGTCGGCTCCAAGCTGATCGTCCTCGGCGGCCCGGCCATGCTGATCGGCCTGGGCGGCGGCGCGGCTTCCTCCATGGCCACCGGTACCAGCTCGGCGGATCTGGACTTCGCTTCGGTACAACGGGAAAACCCTGAGATGGAACGCCGTTGCCAGGAAGTCATCGACCGTTGCTGGCAGTTGGGTGACAAGAACCCCATCAGCTTCATCCACGACGTCGGCGCCGGCGGTCTGTCCAACGCCTTCCCGGAACTGGTCAACGATGGCGACCGTGGCGGCCGTTTCGAACTGCGCAATATTCCAAACGACGAGCCGGGCATGGCCCCGCACGAGATCTGGAGCAACGAATCCCAGGAACGCTACGTGTTGGCGGTGGGGCCTGCGGACTTCGAACGCTTCCAGGCGATCTGCGAGCGCGAGCGTTGCCCGTTTGCGGTCGTCGGCGAAGCAACCGCCGAGCCGCAACTGACCGTCACCGACAGCCACTTCGGCAACAGCCCGGTGGACATGCCCCTGGAAGTGCTGCTGGGCAAGGCTCCGCGCATGCACCGCTCGGCGGTACGTGAAGCCGAGTTGGGCGATGATTTCGACCCAAGCAGCCTCGACCTGGCCGACAGCATCGAGCGCGTGCTGCACCACCCGGCCGTGGCGAGCAAAAGCTTCCTGATCACCATCGGCGACCGCACCATCACCGGCCTGGTGGCCCGTGACCAAATGGTCGGCCCATGGCAGGTGCCGGTAGCTGACGTTGCCGTGACCGCCACCAGCTTTGACGTGTACACCGGTGAAGCCATGGCCATGGGCGAGCGCACGCCGCTGGCCTTGCTGGACGCCCCGGCGTCGGGCCGCATGGCCATTGGCGAAACCATCACCAACATCGCCGCGTCGCGCATTGGCAAGCTGTCCGATATCAAGCTGTCGGCCAACTGGATGTCTGCTGCCGGCCACCCCGGTGAAGATGCGCGCCTGTACGACACCGTCAAGGCGGTCGGCATGGAGCTGTGCCCGGAACTGGGAATCACCATTCCGGTGGGCAAGGACTCCATGTCCATGGCCACCCGTTGGAACGATGAGGGCACCGACAAGAGCGTCACTTCGCCGCTGTCGCTGATCGTCACCGGCTTTGCGCCGGTCACCGACATCCGCCAGACCCTGACCCCGCAACTGCGCATGGACAAGGGCACCACCGACCTGATCCTGGTTGACCTGGGCCGTGGCCAGAACCGTATGGGCGCCTCGATCCTCGCCCAGACCCACGGCAAGCTTGGCAAACAGGCGCCGGACGTCGATGACGCCGAAGACCTGAAAGCCTTCTTCGCCGTGATCCAGGGCCTGAACGCCGACGGCCACCTGCTGGCCTACCACGACCGTTCCGACGGTGGTTTGCTGACCAGCGTCGTGGAAATGGCCTTTGCCGGTCATTGCGGCCTGAGCCTGAACCTCGACGGTCTGGCGGAAACTTCCGCTGACATTGCCGCCATCCTGTTCAACGAAGAACTGGGCGCGGTGATCCAGGTGCGCCAGGACGCCACCCCGGACGTGCTTGCACAGTTCAGCGCTGCTGGCCTGGGCGACTGCGTGGCGGTGGTTGGCCAGCCGATCAACAACGGCGTGATCAACATCGTCTTCAACGGCGACACCGTGTTTGAAGGCCAGCGCCGCCTGCTGCAACGCCAGTGGGCCGAGACCAGCTACCAGATCCAGCGCCTGCGCGATAACGTCGACTGTGCCGAGCAGGAATTCGACGTGATCCTGGAAGAAGACAACCCGGGCCTGAGCACCAAGCTCAGCTTCGACGTCAACCAGGACATCGCCGCGCCGTACATCAAGAAAGGCATCCGGCCACAGGTTGCCGTACTGCGTGAGCAGGGCGTCAACGGCCAGGTGGAAATGGCGGCCGCGTTCGACCGTGCAGGCTTCAATGCGATCGACGTGCACATGAGCGACATCCTCGCCGGTCGCGTCGACCTCAATGAGTTCAAGGGCCTGGTGGCCTGCGGTGGTTTCTCCTACGGCGACGTATTGGGTGCCGGTGAAGGCTGGGCCAAGTCGGCCCTGTTCAACAGCCGCGCGCGCGATGCGTTCCAGGGCTTCTTCGAGCGCAACGACAGCTTCACCCTGGGTGTGTGCAACGGTTGCCAGATGATGTCCAACCTCAGCGAACTGATCCCGGGCAGCGAGTTCTGGCCGCACTTTGTACGTAACCGTTCCGAGCAGTTCGAGGCCCGTGTGGCCATGGTGCAGGTGCAGGAATCGAACTCGATCTTCCTGCAAGGCATGGCCGGTTCGCGCATGCCGATTGCCATCGCCCACGGTGAAGGCCATGCCGAGTTCGAAAGCGAGGAAGCGTTGCTGGAAGCCGATCTGTCCGGCACCGTGGCCCTGCGTTTTGTCGACAACCACGGCAAGGTCACCGAAAGCTACCCGGCCAACCCGAACGGCTCGCCGCGCGGGATCACCGGGCTGACCAGCCGCGACGGTCGCGTGACCATCATGATGCCGCACCCGGAGCGGGTGTTCCGCGCCGTGCAGAACTCGTGGCGCCCGGAAGAGTGGAACGAAGACGGCGCGTGGATGCGCATGTTCCGTAACGCTCGTGTGTGGGTGAACTAAGGCGGTGTACAAGCTCAGCTTCTTTGTGCCCGACAGCCATGTGGAGACGGTGAAAAGCGCCGTCTTCGCGGCCGGTGGCGGGCGCATCGGCAACTACGACAACTGTGCCTGGCAAGTGCTGGGCCGTGGCCAGTTCCGCGCGATGGATGGCAGCCAGCCGTTTATCGGGCAGGTGGGCCAGGTCGAGGTGGTTGCAGAATGGAAGGTTGAGCTGGTGGTGGCCGATGCGTTGATCGTGGCGGTAGTTGCTGCGTTGAAGCTGAGTCATCCCTACGAGACACCGGCTTATGAGGTCTGGCAATTGGCGGATTTCTGATCCGCTGGCCGCTAGAACAAGAAACCCGCTGGGCCAAACTGGCCAGCGGGTTTTTTTTGCCTGTCAGATCGCCGAAATCAAAGCCTCGTGATGTCTGGCGCAGGTTTTAGTCCCACCTCCACCTCCAGGGCGCTGATCAACGTGTTTTCGTAGCTGAAACGCTTGCCCTGCATCGGCGCCCAGCGTTCGACATAGAACAGGCCGTCGTGGTCGACCTTGATCGGCGTCGACACGATTTCGCCGCTGCGCGAGCGGTGCAGCAGGTTGGTCTGCGAAGGCGACGGGCGTTCGATCAAGTACAGGCCTGCGAGATTCAATCGACGACGGTCTACCGGGACAAAGGGCGCTGGCGCACGAATCCCCTCCACACCGGCTTCTAAAACAAGGTCGCCGCGTAACGCCCGCCTGAACGGCTTTATGCCTGAGGTCGAAACCTCCCAGGTCCCCGGGCGAATATTCTGCGCCAACGCCGGGGCGGTATCCCGCACATGCAGGCTGACTGCACCTTGCAGTTCCGCAAGCCCGGCCACGCCCAGGTTGTTATTGGTGTGGGCGCTGCCAATAAAGGCCACCCATTTGTGCGGGCCCTGTGCTGCCTGGTCGGCCTGGATTACTTTTGACGCGAAGTAACTGAACATCTGGTTGCGCCCCAGATCGCCATCCTCCAGGCCCTTGACGTTATAGCTGGCGGTGCAGTCCAGGGCACGGATGCGCAGGCCATGCCTGGCCGCGACCTGGATCACTTCAGTGTAGGAATTTTTGCCCTTGTAGTGCGGCATCTGTCCGCGATCAAGCATGGCCAGGTAGCGCTTGAGGTTGTCCGGCAGGTGTTGGGTGCGCAGGAACAGATCCAGATCTTGCTGATGCATATCGGTCAACAGGTGTTCTACGTACAGCGTCTTGAATGCCTGTTCCTTGAGCTTTTTCATATGTTCACGCAGCCAGCGCTTGCTCGACTGCGCCTGGTGCGCTTCACCGACCACCAGCCCGGAAAACTCGCTGCTCCCAACACGTTCGAGCAGCGCCTGCGGGGTGGCCGGTGTGCCCAGGGTGGAGGGATCGGGCCTGGCTGGCGGTGCATGCTGCTCCAGGTAAGCCGCCGCATCGCGACTCAGGCGCTCTCGGGCGTCCAGAAAGACGCTGAAAGCCCTTTGCTCGGTGGCGATCGGTGAGGCGTAGTTGCTGTCCAGCCCACGGCCGGCGGTGCTTTGCCGGCTGATGCTGTCCCGGAAGGCGTGGGGGATATCGTAGTCGCTGAAGTGCGTCACGTCCGTCGTAGACGCGACGCTGGCAGAAGCGGCTTGCCCGGGTTCCTTGTACGCCGTGTGCAGGGCCAGGCGATAATCGCCCTTGGCCAACGGGTCACCGGCTATGGCGCCGGGCGTGTCGACCCAGAGGCCCACCGGCTGGCCCGCCGCCACATCCTCCACGCGCAGGGCCACTGCTTCTTGCAAGTCGGCCAGGCCCGGCGTGCCCTCGAACGTGCGCAGGCGGCTGTGATCCACCAGGGCCACCCAACGTTCGTCCTGTTCGACGAGGGCATCGGCCCCGATGGCTTTATGGGAGTAGAAATTCCTGATGCTGTTGCTGCGCGGGATGGTCGGCGGGGTGTCGCGCATTTGCAGGAAATCGTCCAGCAAGTAGGAGGTGGAAGCGTCCAGGGCCAGGATCTTCACGCCCTTGTCCTTGGCCTTGCGTACCAGGGCAAGGTAGGAATATTCGGCGTCCGGGGCAAGACCAAAGCCCTTGTCGACCGCTTCGAGATGCTGGCGAATGTTTTCCCAGGTTTTACCCTGATGCAGGCGCTGCAGGCGTGTGCGGAATGCATCGGCGGGCAGGTACTCAATGTACAAGTGTTTGAAGCCGTTGCTGATCAAGGCATCCATCTGCGTGATCAGCAGCTGCTTACTGGCGATGGAGCCCGGTATTGCGCCAATGATCAGGTTTTTGTTGCCGCTGAACGCATCGCTGGCGATCAGTTGCGCGAATGAGGTACTGGCGTCCACGGCCGGGGGAGCGGTGCGCGCCGGTAAAGGCGCGAGCTGGGTGAAAAAGTCCTGGGCGTCAGTGCTCAGGCGTTCGACCTGTTGCAGGTAAACCGTACGCAGCGGGTTAAGGTCGAGGGCGAGCACGCCCCTGGCCACCCCCTCTGAGCCCACTAACTCACTCGTGTTCAGCAGCATCTGTGCGCGCGTATCCGGGTTGATGGCCTTACCCAGATCGCGGGCATAGCTCGGTGGCATCTCATAGGTTTTCAGCGGTTCGGGAGGCTCGGGTAGTTTTTCGTACTTGGGTGCGCCACCAGTGACCCCGGTGCGGCGCCACACACCTTGGCTATCTGGCGCGGCCACCCGAGTGGTGGAGACCAGCCTGCCGGTGACAGGATCCAGTCGATACAGCAGGTAACGGCCGATCGGGTCCGGAACGGTTTTGGCCCATAGCGCCTGGCCTTCGAACAGCACCGCTTGCATATTTTCCAGCGCCAGGGGCTTGGGTTGCAGGGGCTGCACCAGCCTCACCGCTTCGCTCGGTGCAGCGTGGCTCCTGGTGACCTGGCGCAGGCCCGGCCGGGCGAGCTGTTTGACCGAGGCCAGGGCCGGGCGCAGATCGGTGACGGCGGCCCCGGCACTGTTAAGCACGTAGCCGAGCAAGTGTTCCAGTGCCGCCCCGGTATCGCCCTGCTGGTACGCGTGCAGGGCCAGCATGCCGTCCTTGAATGCCAGCAGCATGCCCAGGCTCAGGCTGAGGCTGGGAAACGGCGCGGTGGCAATCGCGGTGACCCATTCCACGCAGTTCCACAAAATGGCGCTGATCATTTGGTTGCGATTGACCGTGGTGCCTTGCACGTCATCGATCTTGCGCTGCAACGGCATGTTGTACAGGGCCTCGCGTAGATCCTGCAGCGGGGGGTGCCCGTGGGTCGAGTCATAGCGTGCCGGGCTGGTGTCGGTCTGGCTCAGGTCTTCGGGTAATTGGGCCTTGGCGTTTTCCAGGAAGGCCCGGACCCGCACCTGGGACTGGGCGCCGACCCGCAGGGTGAAATAGCCCACCATGCCGGGAATCTTTTTCAACCGGTAATTGAACAGCCGCGCTTCGCGAAAGCTGATGCCGTCCGGTGCGTTTGGGGTGTAGAGCAACGTCGGAAAATCGCCATGGCTGAAGAGCAGGTTGCCCATCACCCATTCGCCATCCACCAGCAGGCGATGGATAGCGTAGGTGCCACGGGTCTGGGCGGCGGTGTCGTGCATGCTCGCAATACTGCGTTGCAACCACGTCCAGTCTACCCCGGCGATATACCCCTCCAGCCGGCACTCCAGGGCGGCGTTCTGCAGTTGGTGCTGGGTGATGCTCAAGGTGGCATTGCGCCGCAGTGCATAGTCGGTGCTGCCGGTGTTGAGCAAGCGGGTCTTGACCTGGTTGATGTGGCGCTCGCCGACCCAGGTGCCGGTGACCGAGCGTGCAATTTTTTCTGCGCTTAATTGGCTCAAGTCAACGCCGGGCGGGCCTTTGAAACGAGCCGAACGCGAGAATTTCTCGTCGAGAAAACCTACACCGTCGGCGTAGCCATCGCGGTACAGCTGGGTGTAAGTCAGGGGCGGCGGGGTCAGCGCGCCGAGCAACGACGGCGGTGAAAAGGCCCACACGGTGTCCGGGTCGACATCGTTCTGGGGGCGGTCCAGCAAGTCGTTGAGGCTTTTTCTCGCCTGTTCATGCAGGTAATGGGTAAAGCTGGGAAATCGGGCGTCAGACAACGGATGTTCATTGTAGGTGAGCAGCGCGCCCTCGCTGTCTTCGGCCAGTTTCAACAGCTTCTGGCGGTTGTCGACGCTGGCGGATCGGTACCAACTCGGGGTGCCGAATTCATAGTCGTCGATGCGGGTCGCCAGCACATGGGCCGACATCGCCTTGAGGCACATGGCGTGGCTGCCGATATTGCCAAAGCCGATCTCTTGGTATTCCTGGTCGTGGAACTTGAAGCTCAGACCGCTCAAGACTTGCTTCATGGCCCCGCGAAAACGCAGGGCGACGCGCTTGATCAGATAGTCGGTGAGGGTACCCGGGGGGTGTTTGCTGCCATTGTCCAGGCTCCAGCCGAGGATGTGGTTCTGGCAGGCGAGTTCACTGTCAAACGCCATGAACTGCTGCGCGCGCGGCGCTTCGGGCGTGCACAGCAACAGGCGGATGATTGCGCCGCTCGCATCGCTTTGGCGCAGTACCCACAGGTCCTGCAATTGAGCGGCATGTAGCGACAGAGTGGCGGCGCTCAGGTGCGGGTTGGTGCCCTGGCGCAGGTCCTGCACCAATTGAAAGTCCTCGTCACTGAGGTGGCCTTGCAGCAGGGCGGTGTAGGCCAGTGCGTTGAGCCTTTGGTCGAGCATCCGTTCGATGCTACGGCTGACTTCTGGTTTGGCATGCATTTGCCGTTGCGCGTCGGCAAAGTCGATACGCGGCTGTAAGGTGGCCAGCGTCTGTGCGAGCCAGGTGGGTGTCAGGTCCTGGTAGGCGGTGGGCAGTGTCGCGCCCTGATAGGTGAGCGTGGTTTTGTTCAGGAAGTCCGAGCCCGGCAGGGCATCCCCGTCTTGCAACCCGCGCAGGGCCAGGTCGACCAGGCTGCGATCATGTTCATACTCGCCGATGGGGTAGACATAGCGCCGGGTGTTGATCAACAGGTGCTCTGGCGCCAGGTCCTGAATGTCCAGCTCGTCGCTCAGGCGTTCAAGCAACTGGTAGCGGGCCAGGGACTGCGGGGTGGTGACCGGGCCCAGCAGGTCGAGCAGGTCCTGGCGGGCTTCGTTGTAGTGCCAAAGGTGGGTGGCGAGGGTGGCGCGCCGCGCTTCGCTGGCGCTGCGATACCAGTCCGGCGCGCTGTGGCGCAGGTGGCGCTCCAGCAAGCGGCGCGCGCGCCACGCCAGGCGCGCGCGCAGGTCCGGCAAGGCGCCGGCAATGGCGCGGTCCAGGGCACTGATCAGTTGCGCGGGGCTCTGTGTGGGGTTGTCCACCAGGCTCAAGGCGCGCTCGATGTCCTGGGTGCGCTTGTCGATCAGGGCGTTGTAGGTGTGTTCAAACAGCGGCCTGTCGCTGATCGGTGCCAGTTGCAGCGGCCAGATGGCCTCGGGGCTGACATCGTGATAACGCACGGGCAGCAGTTGCATGAAGTCGCGACGTTGCTCGGCATCGTCCATTCCTTGCAGTAGATGCCGGTTGAGTTGGGCGAGGGAACTGAAGGATGCGATCCCGCGGGAGGGGGTGAACAGCATCACTTCACCCACCGCTGGCCCGGCGTCCAGGTCGGCGACCAGCGGGCTGGATTGCTGAGTCAGGACAAAGGCGCCGGCCAATTCGACGGTGCGCTCCTGGTATTGGAACGACAGGGCGTACAGGCCCGGGCGTTGCGTGCTGCCCAGGGGCACCCGCTCAAGCATGGCCTGTTGTTGCGGATGCAGAAGGCGGTCCTGGGCGCTGAGTTTGGTTTCATGGGCCAGGGCGCTGAACCCGGCTTCGAAGGTCATATAGGACTTGCGTGGTTTGCCGTCGATCTGCTCGTCGCGATCAAGTTGTTGCAGGTACGTATTCAGGGTGGTCTTGAGTGTCGCCACACGGGCGGGCAGGACGTCGGCTTTGATACCGATATAGAGGACCTGGCTCTTGTTCATGTATTGCTGGCGGTAGCGCGTCAGCTGGCCATTGATTTTTTCCAGGTAGGCCAGTTCGGCAACAGGTTTTTGTTCGGGCAGCAGCGGCGCTTCGACCTGGAGCAGGTGATGGCTGATCTGGTTGAGGTGGCCTTTGATGCCTTCAAAGGTCTGGGGTGTTGTGCTCACGGGCACGCTCTCCATGCTTGAGGTAAGAACCCTCAGCATGGGGAGTTGTGCGTTTGGCTGGGCGGTAGATAAGTAGCGGTACGCCGCCCTGGACGCTCTGCGTCCGTTCGGATCAGGCGTTGACCGGGCGGCTAACCAACCGCTCCAAGGCCTCACCCAACCCCGCTGCCTTGTCACCGATCAACAGGTGCCAGACCCCACTTTCAAGCCGGCTCACGCCCTGGCAACCCAGTGCGGTCAACTGAGCTTCGGACAACACCGAATCATCCCCCAGTTCCACCCGCAACCGCGTCATCGCCACCGCTTCCAGCTGGCGTACATTCGCCCGGCCGCCCAAGGCGCCCAGCCATTGTTCGGCCTCCTGCACATTCACCATGGCTGGCTTATCCACAGGCACAACCGCCACGGGCGCCGATGCAACAAACGACGGCATGGCCAGGCGAATCTCATCGGCAATGCTGTCGGCCATCGGCCCCACCACCACCTGTAAGCTGCCGCCATTGCCCGGGCGCACCACGGCCATCGCTCCCAGGGCCTTGAGTTCGGCGTCCATGGCCTTGTTGCGGTCCACCATGTCCAGGCGCAGGCGGGTGGTGCAGGCGCCGACGCTGAGCAGGTTGTCGGCACCGCCCAGGGCGCGGATATAGGCACTGGCCCGCTGATTATCACTCATCGCTTCGGCCTGTGCCACCTGGCTATCTTCACGGCCCGGGGTCTTCAGGTTGAAGCGACGGATGCAGTAGTTGAACACGCTGTAGTAGATCACCGCGTAAGCCAGGCCCACCGGCAACACCAGCCAGCCATTGGTGGACTTGCCCCAGCCCAGGACCATGTCGATGAACCCTCCGGAGAAGGTAAAGCCCAGGTGAATATCCAGCAGGTTGGTGACCGCCATCGACAGGCCGGTGAGCAGCGCGTGCAGCAGGTACAGGAACGGCGCGAGGAACATGAAGGCGAATTCGATCGGCTCGGTGACCCCGGTCAGGAACGACGTCAGGGCCATCGACAGGAAGATCCCGCCCATGATTTTGCGCCGCTGCGGCAGGGCGTTGCGGTACATCGCCAGGCACGCTGCGGGCAGGCCGAACAGCATCACCGGGAACATCCCGGTCATGAACTGGCCGCCTTTGGGGTCGCCGGCAAAATAGCGGGTCAGGTCGCCGGTGACCACCGCGCCGGTGGCCGGGTCGGTGAAGCTGCCGAACACAAACCAGGCCATGTTGTTGAGGATATGGTGTAACCCGGTGACGATCAGCAAGCGGTTGAACACGCCGAACACAAAGGCGCCCAGGCTGCCGCTTTCCATCAGCAGCACGCCGAAGCTATTGATGCCGTGCTGCACCGGCGGCCAGATCAACCCGAAGATCACCCCCAGGCCCACCGCCGAAAACCCGGTGACAATCGGCACAAAGCGTCGCCCGCCAAAGAACGCCAGGTACTCCGGCAGCTTGATGTCCTTGAAGCGGTTATACAGCGCCCCGGCCATCAGCCCGCTGACGATCCCGGCGAGCATGCCCATGTTGATGGTGCTGTCCATCACCTTGAGGGTGGAGACCATCACCAGGTAGCCAATGGCCCCGGCCAGCCCGGCCGTGCCGTTGTTGTCGCGGGCAAAGCCCACGGCGATGCCGATGGCGAAGATCAGCGCGAGGTTGGCGAAGATCGCTTGCCCGGCGTCGTGCATCACCGCGATGTTCAGCAGGTCGGTGTCACCCAGGCGCAGCAGCAGGCCGGCAATCGGCAGGATGGCGATGGGCAGCATCAGCGCACGGCCCAGGCGTTGCAGGCCTTCAATAAACAGTTGGTACATGGCGAGTCTCCTTTTTCTTGTTGTTGTCAGCTCAACGGCCAGTGGTGTTGACAGGCTTGGCGTACGGCCCTGGCGCTGCTCAGGTCGAGCAGGCCCTGGCTCAGCTGCCGGCATTGCGCGGCGTCCAGGTGGCGCACGCGGTCTTTGATTTCGGCAATTTGCGGCGGGCTGACAGACAGCTCGCGCACCCCCAGGCCCACCAGCACCGGGGTGGCCAGCGGGTCAGAGGCGAGGGCGCCGCACACCCCGACCCAGCGCCCGTGTTTCGCCGCGCCAATGCAGGTCTGGGCGATCAGGCGCAGCAGCGCCGGGTGCAGGGCGTCGACCCGCGCGGCCAGGCCGGCGTGGTCGCGGTCCATGGCCAGGGTGTACTGGGACAGGTCATTGGTGCCGATCGACAAAAAGTCCGCATGTTCGGCCAGTTGCTCGGCCATCAACGCGGCGGCCGGCACTTCGATCATCACCCCCAGTTCCGGGCGCTGGGTCAGTTCCAGCTCGGCGCACAGCTGATCGAGGCGCTGGCGGATGTGCAGCAATTCGTCGACTTCACTGACCATCGGCAACAGGATCCGGCAGCGCTGCAGCGGGCAGACCTGCAGCAGGGCGCGCAGTTGCTGGTCGAGCAACTCCGGGCGTACCTGGGCCATGCGAATACCGCGCAGGCCCAGCACCGGGTTGGCCTCAGCGGGCAAGGGCAGGTAGTCGAGCTGCTTGTCGCCGCCCACGTCGATGGTGCGGATGATCACGGATTTGTCGCCCATGGCATCCAGCACCGCCTGATAGGCCTGGCGTTGTTCTTGCTCGTCGGGTGCGGTGCGACGGTCGACAAACAGAAACTCGGTACGCAACAGCCCCACGCCATCGGCGCCGTTTGCCAAGGCAATCTGCGCCTCGCTGCTGGAGGCGACATTGGCGGCCACTTCAATGCCCACGCCATCCAGGGTGCTGGCCGCTGCCTGGGCCTGGGCCTGTTGCTGCTGGCGCCGCTGCTGTTGCGCCTCGCGAATCTGGTGGACCTGGGCGTGGCGGGCATCGTCCGGGGTGAGTTCCAGGCGCCCATTGCCGGCGTCCAGCACGACCCGTTGGCCTTGCGGCACCTCCAGCACTGCACTGCCCAGGGCGACCACGCATGGCATGCCTTTGCCCCGGGCCAGGATCGCCACGTGGGAGGTGGCGCCGCCTTCGGCCATGCATATGCCGGCAGCATTTTGCGCGCTCAGTTGCAGCAGGTCCGAGGGCGTCAATTCATGGGCGACGACAATCGCCCCGGCAGGCATTTGGAACTGCCAGGCCTCACCCAGCAGGGCGCGTAGCACCCGTTGCTGCAAGTCCCGCAGGTCATTGGCGCGTTCGGCAAACAACGGCTTGCCCAAGCCCAGCAACACCGCGCATTGGGCCTGGATCGCATCGCGCCAGGCATGGGTGGCGGCGCTGCCGTGCTCGATGGCGGCGGTGGCGGCCTCCAACAGGGTCGGGTCTTCCAGCAGGGCCAGGTGGGCGGCGAAGATCTCTTCTTCCTCGACGGCCTTGCGCTGGCGGGCGTGCTCCAGGGTGTTGCGGATTTCCCCGCGTACCTGCTCCAGGGCGCTGTCCAGGTGCTGCAATTGTTCTTCGCGCATGTGGTTGCCCGGGTCTTGCGGCAACTCGATGGTGTGCAGCCGCAACAGCGGCCCGCAGACCAGGCCGGGTGCGGCACACACACCCTGCAATACGCCCGCTTCGGTGTTGAGCGGGCGCGCAGTCACGAGCACTGGGGCCTGCTCGTGTTCGTGGGTGGTGACCGATAGGGCTGCGACCAATGCCTGTAACGCCGCGTCGCAATCCTTGCCCAGGCAGGTGACCTGTACCTCGTCCTGCTCACCAATACCCAGCCCCATCAGGCCGATCAGGCTGTCGCACGAAGCTGACTTGCCGGCGAAATGCAACTGCACCTGGCTACTGAAACCCTGCGCGGCCTTGCGCACTAATGCCGCCGGCCGTGCATGCAAACCGCCCCGGTGGGTAATGCGCACGCTAGCGCTGGCATGTGCCTGGGAGTTGTCGGACACAGACTGCACGGCGGCAGGCTGACGCGCAACGATGCGCAGCAGGGCTTCGCCGACCTTGACCGTATTGACGGCCACCGGGCGCAACTCGAACTGCCCGCCGTTGGTGAGGATGATCAGGCTGACCAGGCTTTTGCACTGGCGGGCGATGCGGTCCAGGTCAAAGCGCACCAGGGGCTGCCCGTTGCTGACCCGCGCGCCTTGCTTGACCAGCAGGGCAAAGCCTTCGCCATTCAATTGGACGGTATCGATGCCTACATGCAGCAGCACCTCGGCGCCATTGTCGGCGCGGATCGTCAGGGCGTGGCCGGTACGGGCAACGTGGATCACCACGCCCGCGCACGGCGCATGCAGGCAGTCGTTGAGGGGGTCGATGGCAATCCCGTCGCCCATGGCGCCACTGGCGAACACGTCGTCAGGCACGTTGCCCAGGGTCAGCACCGGCCCGCTGAGGGGGGCGCTGAGGGTGAGGTCATTATTATTGTCGGGCATGGGCACGGTACTCATCAGGAAACGACAGAAACCAACTCAGTGGGTGCGGGTGACTTTGCTCAGGTGGCGGGGTTGATCCGGGTCCATGCCCCGGGCCTGGGCCAGGCCTGCAGCCATCACATAGAAACTCTGGATTGCCAGGATCGGGTCCAGTGCCGGGTGCTCGGCGCGGCTGAGGGTCAGGTCGCGTTCGGCAATATCGTCAGGCGCGGCCAGCAGCACTCGGGCCCCGCGTTGGCGCATTTCCGTGGCCAGGGTCAGCAGGCCCGGTTGTTCGGCGCCGCGCGGGGCAAACACCAGCAGCGGGTAGTTGTCGTCGATCAACGCCATCGGCCCGTGGCGCACTTCGGCGCTGCTGAAAGCTTCGGCCTGGATCGCCGAGGTTTCCTTGAGCTTGAGCGCGGCTTCCTGGGCGATGGCAAACCCGGCACCACGGCCGATGACCATCAGGCGCTGGCAATCGCGCAGGGCGTCGATGGCCAGGCTCCAGTCCTGGGTCGCCGCTTCGCGCAGGCCGGCGGGCAAGGCATGGCAGGCTTCGAGCAGGCCGTCTTCCTGGTTCCAGTGGCCGACCAACTGGGCGCTGGCGCTCAGGGTGGCGATAAAGCTCTTGGTCGCCGCCACGCTGCGTTCGGGGCCGGCGCACAGCGGCACATGGAATTCGCAGGCGGCTTCCAGGGGCGAATCTTCGGCATTGACCATCGACACACTCAAGGCCCCGCGCTTGCGCAGCAGGCGTAGGCTGTTGACCAGGTCCGGGCTCTGCCCCGACTGAGAGAAACCGAAGGCCGCCTGGCCGCTGACTTTCAGCGGCGCCTGCGCCAGGGTCACCACCGACATCGGCAGCGACGCCACGGGCACGCCCACGTGCTGCATGGTCAGGTAGGCGAAGTAGCTGGCGGCGTGGTCCGAACTGCCACGGGCGACGGTCATCGCCACTTGCGGCGGCTGGCGGCGCAGGCGGCCGGCGACCTCGGCCAGCAGCGGGTCGAGGCATTGCAGCTGGGCCGCGACGGCCTCACAGGAGGACAGGGCCTCTTCAAGCATTTTTGAAGTCAATGGTTTCTCCTTCGACCATTACGTCGGTGAGGTGCAGGGAGCGGTCCAGGCGCACGCAGTCGGCAAAGCTGCCCGGTTGCAGGCGGCCGCGTTGTTCCAGGCCCAGGTAATCCGCAGGAAATTGCGACAGACGCTGTGAGGCTTCGCTGATGGGCAGGCCGATCTTCACCAGGTTGCGCAGCGCCTGATCCATGGTCAGGGTGCTGCCGGCCAGGGTGCCGTCGGCCAGGCGTACGCCGCCCAGGCATTTGGTCACGGTGTGGCTGCCCAGCTTGTATTCGCCGTCGGGCATGCCCGCCGCAGCGGTGGAGTCGGTGACGCAGTACAGGCAGGGAATCGAACGCAGGGCCACGCGCATGGCCCCGGGGTGTACGTGCAACAGGTCCGGGATCAGCTCGGCGTATTGCGCGTGGGCCAGGGCGGCGCCGACGATGCCCGGCTCGCGGTGATGCAGCGGGCTCATGGCGTTGTACAGGTGGGTGAAGCTGGTGGCGCCGGCCGCCAGCGCAGCGACGCCTTCTTCATAGCTGCCCAGGGTATGGCCGATCTGCATGCGCACGCCGCGCTGGCTGAGGGCACGGATCAAAGCGTCATGCCCGGCGATTTCCGGGGCAATGGTAATCACCCGGATCGGTGCCAGGCGCAGGTACTCCTCGACCTCGGCCATCAATGCGGTGTGGGCAAAGTTGGGCTGTGCGCCGAGCTTTCCTGGGTTGATGTAGGGGCCTTCCAGATGCACGCCCAGCACCCGGGCGCTGCCGGCCGGGCGTCGTTCGCAGAACTGGCCGAGTTCGCCGAGCACCCGGGAGATTTCCTCGACCGGCGCAGTCATGGTGGTGGCCAGCAGCGAGGTGGTGCCGAAGCGCACATGGGTGCGGGTGATGGTCTCGAAGGCGCTGCTGCCTTCCATGATGTCCTTGCCGCCGCCGCCGTGCACATGCAGGTCGATAAAACCCGGCAGCAGGTAGGGCAGGTCATTGTCGGCCGGGTCGCAAGGCACGCCTTCGACGGCGCCGACCTTGCCTTCGTGGTGCACCAGGCGGCCGCGAATCCAGCCGTGGGGCGTGAGGATATTGTCTTCGGACATGGCAGTTCTCTAGGGCCGCAGTTCAGCGGAAAAATCGTACCTACGCAGCTCTGCGACAAAGTCGTAGTAGTCGTTGCGGCAGTAGGTGTCGGTGATCTCGATTGGCGTGTTGTCGGCGGTGTAGCCGACCCTAGTCATCAGCAGCATGGCGGTGCCGGGGGCGATGCCCACCAGGGCGGCGAACTCGTCCGAGGCGTTGATGGCCTGGATATGCTGCAGGGCTCGCACCACCGGTTTGCCGATGCCTTCCAAGTATTCGTAGAGCGAACTGCCGATGGCCTGGGGGTTGGGAATGATCGAGGCGGGCAGGGCGCTCATTTCGATGGCCATCACGGTGTCATCCGCCTTGCGCAGGCGTTTGAGCCGCGCCACTTTGTCGGTGGGCGACAGGCACAGGCGGATCAGCTCTTCATGGGTCGGCGGGGTGATTTCGCGCACCAGCCATTGCGAACTGGGGGCAAACCCCTTGAGCCGCAACATCTCGCTGAACCCCGAGAGGCGCGACAGCGGCTGTTCCAGGCGTGGCGTGATAAACGTGCCAGAGCCCTGGCTGCGGCGGATCAGGCCTTGGGCGAACAACACTTCCAGGGCTTTGCGGGCGGTTACCCGGGAGATGCTCAACTGCTCGCTGAGTACGCGCTCGGAGGGCAAGGCCTGCTCGGATTTCCACTGGCCGGCATGGATAGCCGCTTCGAGATTGCGGGCCAGTTGCAGGTACAGCGGCGTGGATTGCCGATCGTCAGGACGCAGGGTCTGGATGGGATTCATCTGTAGGGTTTCCGATGCGTTATTGGAGTGTTGTCGCCCGGTAATGGCCGGAAATTAATACCACTTAAATACCATGTCAATGCCGCCAAAAGCGGGCACATGCCTGTTTACAGGCACCCTAAAGGTGCCTGGTATCAAGTGGTATTAGAGAGGTCTTTATCGCGCGCAGAAAGACGCAGCCCCTGTCGGTGAAATGGTATTCATCGACAGGGGCTGTAGGAGAGGTAGATTTTTTTTGAATTATTTTACCAACGGTCGAGGTTACGGACGGATCTCGATCATCGTGCCGTCCTTGACCAGGTTCCACACTTCGCGCATGTCGACATTGCGCATGCCGATGCAGCCGTCGGTCCAGTCCAGGGTGTGGAACCACTGTTCCGGGTAATCCTCACTGTCTGGCGTGCCGTGGATCATGATCATGCTGCCGGGCTTGACCCCTTCGCGGCGGGCGCGGGCGGCATCGCTGATATTGGGGTAGGAGATATGCATCGACAGGTTGAAGCGGTCGCTGGTCTTGCGCCAGTCGATCCAGTAGAAGCCTTCTGGCGTGCGACGGTCGCCTTCGATCAGCTTGTGGCCCTTGGGGTTCTTGCCCAGGGAAATGCGGTAGGTCTTCAGCGGTTTGCCATCGTTGATCAGTTGCAACTGGTGCGCGGACTTGAGTACCAGGATCTTCTCGACGGGTTTACCGCCCAGGGTTTGCAGGGTGGTGGCGCACGACAGCGTGGCGAACGACAGGCAGAGCAGAGCAAGCAACCAACGCATTGAAGCGATATCCCTTTGAAGGTGACCTTCGATTGTTATTTTGCAGGCTGAGTCAAGGGTGGCACCGATTCGCTGCGCACGGGAAACACCTGTTGCCGACGGTCGGCAAAAAAGCATTCTAAGGTACGCCTGACCGTGCGGAAAGCCAGCTCGGACCAAGGGATGTCCGCCTCATCGAACAGCCGGACTTCCAGGCTCTCGGGGCCGGCGGCAAAGTCCAGGTCGACCAGTTCGGCGCGGTAGAAGATGTGCACCTGGCTGATGTGCGGTACGTCGATCAGCGTGTAGATACTCAGGTTGCGCACCCTGGCGCAGGCTTCCTCGAGGGTTTCGCGCAGGGCGCCCTGTTCGACGGTCTCGCCGTTTTCCATAAAGCCTGCAGGCAGGGTCCAGTAGCCCAGGCGCGGCTCGATGGCGCGCCGGCATAACAGCACCTGATTGCCCCAGACGGGCAGGGTGCCGGCGACGATATTGGGATTCTGATAGTGAATGGTCTGACAGTGGTCGCACACATAACGCAGGCGTGTATCGCCTTCGGGAATGCGCTGGGTGACCGGTTTACCGCACTGGCTGCAGAAGTTCATGCTTGGGTTCCTGGGGACTGCGCCTATCTTGGCGTGCAGGGCAGTGGCCTGCAAGTTGTCGTTTAGCGACACCGCCGGGGTTTTGGGGTTGGGCACCCGTACGCTTTGGTGCATGATGCAAGGTAGCCAACAGATCGAGATGACTCATGCTGGACGAGCTACTTCGCCGGGTAAGCAATCACACGCCACGCACGCTGGAAACTGACGGACGTTTCCCCGAGGCCGCGGTGCTGGTGCCGATTACCCGCAGTGACGAACCCGAGCTGATCCTGACCCTGCGTGCCAGCGGCCTGTCGACCCATGGCGGCGAAGTGGCGTTCCCGGGTGGGCGCCGCGACCCCGAAGACCCCGACCTGGTGTTCACCGCGTTGCGCGAGGCCGAAGAAGAAATCGGCCTGCCACCGGGCCTGGTGGAAGTGATCGGGCCCTTGAGCCCCCTGATCTCCCTGCACGGCATCCGCGTGACCCCCTATGTGGGGGTGATCCCCGATTACGTCGAGTACCTGGCCAACGACGCCGAAATTGCCGCCGTGTTCAGCGTGCCCCTGGAGTTTTTCCGCCAGGACCCGCGCGAGCACACCCATCGCATCGATTACCAGGGCCGCAGTTGGTATGTGCCCAGCTATCGGTTTGGTGAATACAAGATCTGGGGCCTGACGGCGATCATGATCGTCGAGTTGATCAACCTGCTCTATGATGATGCCGACATCAGCCTGCATCGCCCGCCAAAAAGCTTTATCAATACTTAAGCCATCGTTTGAATGGCAAGCCGTGAGGGAAGACCATGAATTACCGCCTGGGCGATGCCCGTGTCGAGACCCATCCACACAGCTGGGTGGCTCCCAATGCCACGCTGGTAGGCAAGGTCAAGCTCGAGGAGGGCGCCAACGTCTGGTTCAACGCGGTGTTGCGTGGCGACAACGAGCTGATCCTGATCGGCAAGAACAGCAACGTGCAGGACGGCAGCGTGATGCACACCGACATGGGCTACCCGCTGACCCTGGGCACCGGTGTGACGGTTGGGCATAACGCCATGCTGCATGGCTGCACCGTCGGCGACTACAGCCTGATTGGCATCAATGCGGTGATCCTCAACGGCGCCAAGATTGGCCGGCACTGCATCATCGGCGCCAATTCGTTGATCGGCGAAGGCAAGGAAATCCCCGATGGCTCGCTGGTAATGGGCTCGCCTGGCAAGGTGGTACGGGAGTTGACCGAGCAGCAGAAGAGGATGCTTGAAGCCAGTGCTGCGCACTATGTGCACAACGCCCAGCGCTATGCCCGTGATCTGGTCGAGCAGCCGGAATGAACCCGGTTGAACGCCCCGTCGCCTCGCCCTGCGTGAGCATTTGTGCGCTGGATGACGACGATATCTGCACCGGTTGTCAGCGCAATGTCGACGAAATCACCCGTTGGAGCCGCATGGACAACGCCGAGCGCCGGGTGGTGCTGGGGCTGTGTCATGAGCGGGCGAAGGCCAGTGGGGTGTTGTGGATGATTCCCGGAAAGTCTGGCGCCTGAACCACCGCTATCGCAGGCAAGCCAGCTCCCACATTGGAATGCATTTCAACAGGTGGGAGCGGGCTTGCTCGCGATGAGGCCCGCCCAGACGACATATTTCTAAATGTGCAGTACCCTGTGCCCCTTGCCCACAGGTCCCTCGCCCCATGCTCTTCCTGATCGCCTATATCAGCAGCGTCGTGCTGATCAACTTCGCCTTTTCCACCGCCCCGCACCTGGATGTCATCTGGTCCGCCTGGGGTGGCCTGGTGTTTATCCTGCGGGACATGGTGCAAACGCGCTTCGGCCACGGGGCGATCATCGCCATGCTCGCGGCGCTGGCGCTGTCCTATATCACCTCCGATCCGTCCATCGCCCTGGCCAGCGCCACGGCGTTCGCGGTGTCCGAGTGCATCGACTGGCTGGTCTTCAGCATCACCAAGCGCCCGTTGCACGACCGGCTGTGGATAAGTTCGGCACTGAGCATTCCCCTCGATACCTTTATCTTTTTTGGCCTGATCGGCGCGTTGACGCCCGCTGTGGTCGGCACCGCCCTGGCCTCGAAATTTGCCGGGGTCACCGTGGTGTGGCTGGCCATGGCCTGGCGTTTGCGGCGCCAGCGTGTCGCTAACTGAGGCCAATGCCCGCCGTTCATGTAAAATGCCGGCCTTTCTCCCCCTGATCCGCTCCCCTGAGGACCTGAGATGACCCGAATCGGAACTCCATTGTCGCCAACCGCGACCCGCGTATTGATGTGTGGCTGCGGTGAGCTGGGCAAGGAAGTGGTAATCGAACTGCAACGCCTGGGCGTTGAAGTGATTGCCGTGGATCGCTACGCCAACGCGCCGGCCATGCAGGTGGCGCATCGCAGCCACGTGATCAATATGCTCGACGGCGCGGCCCTGCGTGCGGTGATCGAGGCGGAAAAACCGCACTTCATCGTCCCGGAAATCGAAGCCATCGCCACCGGCACCCTGGTGGAGCTGGAGGCTGAAGGCTTTACCGTGATCCCCACCGCCCGCGCGGCGCTGTTGACCATGAACCGTGAAGGCATTCGCCGCCTGGCCGCTGAAGAGCTGGACCTGCCGACTTCGCCGTACCACTTCGCCGACACCGTGGAAGACTATCGCAAGGCCGTCGAAGACCTGGGCTTCCCGTGCGTGGTCAAGCCGGTGATGAGTTCGTCGGGCAAGGGCCAAAGCCTGTTGCGCAGCGTCGATGACGTGCAGAAAGCCTGGGACTACGCCCAGGAAGGCGGCCGCGCCGGCAAGGGCCGGGTGATCATCGAAGGGTTTATCGACTTTGATTACGAAATCACCCTGCTGACCGTGCGTCACGTGGGTGGCACCACCTTCTGCGCGCCTGTGGGCCATCGTCAGGAGAAGGGTGACTATCAGGAGTCGTGGCAGCCCCAGGCCATGAGCCCGGCGGCCCTGGCTGAATCCGAGCGCGTCGCCAAAGCCGTGACCGAGGCCCTGGGTGGCCGTGGCCTGTTTGGTGTCGAGCTGTTTATCAAGGGCGACCAGGTGTGGTTCAGCGAAGTCTCGCCGCGCCCCCACGACACTGGCCTGGTGACCTTGATTTCCCAGGACTTGTCGCAGTTTGCCCTGCATGCGCGGGCGATCCTGGGCTTGCCGATTCCGTTGATCCGCCAGTTCGGGCCTTCGGCTTCGGCGGTGATCCTGGTGGAAGGGCAGTCGACCCAGACAGCGTTCGCCAACCTCGGCGCGGCCCTGAGCGAGCCGGACACGGCATTGCGTCTGTTCGGCAAGCCAGAAGTGAATGGCCAGCGCCGCATGGGCGTGGCGCTGGCGCGGGATGAGTCGATCGAGGCTGCCCGGGCCAAGGCTACCCGTGCTTCCCAGGCGGTGGTTGTAGAGCTGTAAAAGCATCGCGGGCAAGCCCGCTCCCACATTGGAATGCATTGCACATGTGGGAGCGGGCTTGCCCGCGATAGCGGTCTATCAGGCGACTTTATTCAAATCGTTATCCCGCGTCTCTTTCAGGCACAGCACCGCAATCAAGCTAAGCAACGCTGCCGCCGACACATACCCGCCGACATAACTCAGCCCACCCATCGCCACCAGTTTGGTCGCGAAAAACGGTGCGGCCGAAGCGCCAACGATCCCGCCCAGGTTATACGCCGCCGACGCCCCGGTATAACGCACGCGTGTCGGAAACAGTTCCGGCAACAGCGCCCCCATCGGCGCAAAGGTCACGCCCATCAGGAACAGTTCCAGGCACAGGAACAGCGCCACCGCCCAGGTCGAGCCATGGGTCAGCAACGGTTCCATGGTGAACCCTGAAAGAATCGCCAGCACCGCACCGACGATCAGCACCGGTTTGCGCCCATAACGGTCGCTGGCCAGGGCTGCCAGCGGGGTGGCCGCGCCCATGAACAGCACGGCAAAGCACAGCAGGGCGAGGAAGGTTTCGCGGCTGTAGCCCAGGGTGCTCACGCCGTAACTCAGGGAAAATGCCGTGGTGATGTAGAACAGCGCATAGCACACCACCATCGCCGCCGCGCCCAGCAGCACCTGCAACCAATGCTGGCTGAACAGCTCGACCAGCGGCACTTTCACCGGTTTTTCCTTGGCCACGGCGTTGGCGAACACTGGGGTTTCGTGCAGTTTGAGGCGTGCATACAGGCCCACCATCACCAGCGCGGCGCTGAGCAGGAACGGAATGCGCCAGCCCCAGCTGCGAAATTGCTCATCGTCCAGGTTCATCGCCAGGATCAGGAACAGCCCGTTGGCCGCCAAAAAGCCAATGGAAGGCCCCAGTTGCGGGAACATGCCGAACCAGGCGCGCTTGCCCTTGGGAGCGTTCTCGGTGGCCAGCAGTGCGGCGCCGCCCCATTCCCCACCCAGGCCAAGGCCCTGGCCGAAACGCAGCACGCACAGCAGGATCGGTGCCCAGGCGCCGATGCTGTCGTAACCCGGCAACAGGCCGATCAGGGTGGTGCACACGCCCATCAGCAGCAATGAGGCGACCAGCGTCGACTTGCGCCCGATCCGGTCTCCGAAATGGCCGAACAGCGCCGAGCCCAGGGGGCGGGCGATGAACGCGATACCGAAGGTCAGGAACGCCGCCAGCATCTGCGCGGTGCCGGAGCTTTGCGGGAAGAACACCGGGCCGATCACCAGCGCGGCGGCCGTGGCGTAGATATAGAAGTCGTAGAACTCGATGGCGGTGCCGATGATGCTCGCGGTCGCGACGCGGCTGGTCGAGTTGGTCGGGGCGGCGGGAGCGGCCTCGTTATAGGTGGTGCTCATTGAGGTATCCCTGATGGTCATTGCGCCTTTGGCGCGGATTATTATTGGTCTTGCACCCATGGATCAGGGCAGTGCGCGGAGTCGGCTCGGGATGGGAGCGAGTACCGGTCAGACACGATGACGCGGTGCCTGGACACGCTCAGTGCGGGTAGCACGCGGTCGGGCGGGGCTTGGGTAAGCGGGGTTGATTATAGGAAGGGCTTTGCGCTGCAAACAAGGGCTGGAGCGCGGTCTTTGGGGCTGGAAAGATCAAATGTGGGCTTGCCCGCGATCCTGGCGCGATGGTGTATCAGTGACACTGAGGTGATGCTATCGCGGGCAAGCCCGCTCCCACACAAGCCTGCTCTCGGATTTAGGTAGCAATCGGCGCTGAGCCGATATGCCAGATCAACACCTTGCTCACCCGGTTGTCTTCAGTTTCGAGGATTTCCAGGCGATAACGGCCGATCTTCACGCACACCGCGCAATCGGGAATGGTCTCCAGTGCTTCGGTCACCAGGCCGTTAAGGGTCTTGGGGCCGTCGCTGGGCAGGTGCCAGCCCAGGCATTTGTTCAGTTCGCGGATCGATACGGCGCCGTCAATCACGTAGCGGCCGTCTGGTTGGGGCTGGATCAGCGGGTTGTCCAGGCTCTGCTCGCTTTCGAATTCGCCGACGATCTCTTCCAGGATATCTTCCAGGGTGACGATGCCCAGCACTTCACCGTACTCGTCCACCACCATGCCCAGGCGGCGTTGTTGTTTGTGGAAATTCAGCAGTTGCAGTTGCAGCGGCGTGCTTTCCGGGACGAAGTACGGCTCGTGGCAGGCCGCGAGCAGGGCGTCCTTGGTCAGGCTGGCGTCGGGCAGCAGGTGCTGGATCTGCCGGGTGTTGAGCACCGCCTCGACCTGGTTGATATCACTGTGGAACACCGGCAGCCGCGTGCGCTGGGAGGTGCGCAGTTGTTCGATGATCTCTTCGATAGGGTCGTCGAGGTTAATGCCATCCACTTCGCTGCGCGGCACCAGGATGTCATTGACGGTGATGTTGTCCAGGGCGTGGATGCCCGGCATGCCTGACGTCGGGTCATCGTTCGCGTCTGACGCTTGCTCGTCGGACGGGTCGCTCTGTGGCTCGTCGCTTTTCTTGACGATCCCGGACTTGCGTGCGAAAGGGCGCAACAACAGCAGGCTGAGGCCATTGAGCACCCAGGCCAAGGGGTAGAGGATCTTCAGCGGCACGCCCAGCAGCGTATTGCCAAACCCCAGCACCGCCAGTGGGTAGCGGGTGGCGAGGGTGCGCGGCAGGTAATCGGCCAGCACCAGCAGCAGCCCGCTGGAGATCAGCCAGCCGAGCCAGGGACCGTTTTCGGCCCAGGCATGAAGCGCCAGCAGGGTGCAGAGAATCACTACCACCGCGCGGCATAAGGTATTGCACAGGATCAGGCTATTGCGCGGGAAGCTGAGGCGGGCGGCGGCCTTGTCGCCCTGGCGTGTACCGGGGCGCAGGGCCAGCAAATGGTGCTGGGCGGCTTCGATGGCGGTAAACAGCGCTGACCACAAGACCAGCAGCGCGACTACGGCGAGCATCGGCTCCAGGGGCAAATTGTCCATAATCGCTGCCCGTCAGATATGCAGGATGAATTCGCGAACCAGCTTGCTGCCGAAATACGCCAGCATCAGCAGGCAGAAACCGGCCAGGGTCCAGCGGATTGCCTTGTGCCCACGCCAACCCAGGCGATTGCGGCCCCACAGCAGTACGCTGAACACCACCCAGGCCAGGCATGCCAGCAGGGTCTTGTGCACCAGGTGCTGGGCGAACAGGTTCTCGACGAACAGCCAGCCGGAAATCAGCGACAGCGACAGCAGCGTCCAGCCGGCCCAGAGAAAGCCGAACAGCAGGCTTTCCATGGTCTGCAGCGGCGGGAAGTTCTTGATCAGCCCGGAAGGGTGCTTGTGTTTGAGCTGGTGGTCCTGCAAGAGCAGCAGCAATGCCTGGAACACGGCGATGGTAAACATGCCGTAGGCCAGGATCGACAACAGGATGTGCGCGAGGATGCCCGGCTCTTCATCAATTACCTGCACCGTGCCGGTGGGGGCGAATTGCGCCAGCAGCACCGTCAGCATGCCCAGGGGAAAGAGCAGCAACAGCAGGTTTTCCACCGGGATCCGCGCGCAGGCCAGCAGCGTCAAGGCGATGACCGCGGCGGCAATCAGGCTGGCGGCGCTGAAAAAATCCAGGCCCAGGCCCACTGGCGTCATCAGGTGGGTGAACAGGCTGGCAGCGTGGGCCACCAGGGCGAGCACGCCGAGGCCGGCCAGCAGGCGTTTGTCCGCCCTGGCGCGTTGGGCCAGGCGGGTGCCCTGATAGAGGGTCGCAGCGGCATACAAGAGTGCGGCGGCGAGACTGGGTAGCAAACTGGGTGACAAAGGGAGCATAAATCCTGTTAGGCAAGCCCGAAAGCCGATGAGTTTGGCACACACCTGCGTTCCACGAAAGACCACTGGGCCAGACAGCGGGTGTGCATGGCGGCAGTCTTCGCTATAATCCGCGACCTGCCCACGCCGCAGGCTCGCCGAGCGCTGTTTTTAATAGCGATTTATCACAGCCTGGGCCGCCATTACCTCGGTCTACCGATGCACTTCGATGAATAGGGCCTGAAAGGATCGCGCATGTTTGAAAACCTGACTGACCGTCTCTCGCAGACGCTGCGCCATGTCACCGGCAAGGCCAAGCTGACCGAGGACAATATTAAAGACACCCTGCGCGAAGTGCGCATGGCGTTGCTCGAAGCCGACGTTGCCTTGCCTGTGGTCAAGGATTTCGTCAACTCGGTCAAGGAGCGTGCGGTTGGCACTGAAGTGTCCCGCAGCCTGACGCCGGGCCAGGCCTTTGTGAAGGTCGTGCAGGCCGAACTCGAAAGCCTGATGGGCGCGGCCAACGAAGACCTGAACCTCAGCGCCGTGCCGCCGGCCGTTGTGCTGATGGCCGGTTTGCAGGGGGCGGGCAAGACCACCACCGCTGCCAAGCTGGCGCGCTTCCTTAAAGAGCGCAAGAAAAAGTCGGTGATGGTGGTGTCGGCCGACGTCTACCGTCCGGCCGCGATCAAGCAGTTGGAAATGCTCGCCGGGGAAATCGGCGTGACCTTCTTCCCGTCCGACCTGAGCCAGAAGCCGGTCGACATTGCCAACGCTGCTATTAAAGAAGCCAAGCTCAAATTCATCGACGTGGTGATCGTCGATACCGCCGGTCGCCTGCACATCGATGAAGAGATGATGGGCGAGATCAAGGCGCTGCATGCTGCGATCAACCCGGTAGAAACCCTGTTCGTGGTCGACGCCATGACCGGCCAGGATGCGGCCAACACCGCCAAGGCCTTTGGTGATGCGCTGCCTTTGACTGGCGTGATCCTGACCAAGGTCGACGGTGATGCCCGTGGCGGTGCCGCACTGTCGGTGCGCGCAATTACCGGCAAGCCGATCAAGTTCATCGGCATGGGCGAGAAGACCGAAGCGCTTGAGCCGTTCCACCCGGAGCGGATCGCCTCGCGGATCCTCGGCATGGGCGACGTGCTCAGCCTGATCGAGCAGGCTGAACAAACCCTCGACAAGGACAAGGCCGACAAACTGGCCAAGAAGCTGAAGAAGGGCAAGGGCTTCGACCTCGAAGACTTCCGTGATCAGCTGCAACAGATGAAGAACATGGGCGGCCTCGGCGGCCTGATGGACAAGCTGCCGAACATCGGTGGTGTGAACCTGGCGCAAATGGGCAATGCCCAGGGCGCGGCAGAGAAGCAGTTCAAGCAGATGGAAGCCATCATCAACTCCATGACCCCGGCCGAGCGCCGTGACCCTGAGCTGATCAGCGGTTCGCGCAAACGTCGGATTGCCATGGGTTCCGGCACCCAGGTGCAGGACATCGGTCGCTTGATCAAGCAGCACAAGCAGATGCAAAAGATGATGAAGAAATTCTCGGCCAAAGGCGGCATGGCCAAAATGATGCGTGGCATGGGAGGTATGATGCCCGGTCGTGGCATGCCGAAGATGTAAAGAATTCGCGCAAGAGTTCGCTCTTGCGCAGACCCACAGGGATGTGGGATCTCCAGCAAACCCGCCGTTGGCGGGAGCTGACTCGCCGTTTTAACCGACGGCTCTATAGCAGATCTGAATGGCACGCGGTCAGGCGCCGGAAAAAGACATTTGCAAAAGTCCGGATATTCCTTAGAATATGCGGCCTTTCGGGCACCCATGCCCGCTGTGCATTTAGATTTGCAGCACCGACTACAGGAACGATGTTCACATGCTAACAATCCGTCTTGCCCTTGGCGGCTCCAAAAAGCGCCCGTTTTACCACTTGACCGTAACCGACAGCCGCAACCCGCGTGACGGTTCGCACAAGGAACAGGTTGGTTTCTTCAACCCTGTTGCTCGTGGTCAAGAAGTTCGTCTGTCCGTGAACCAAGAGCGCGTAGCCTACTGGCTGAGCGTTGGTGCACAGCCATCCGAGCGTGTTGCCAAGTTGTTGAAGGACTCGGCTAAGGCCGCAGCCTGAGCAATATGAACGCGACGCCAGCTGTTGCTGATGATTTGATCGTTATCGGCAAGATTTACTCTGTTCATGGCGTTCGCGGCGAAGTGAAGGTGTATTCCTTTACTGATCCGACTGAAAACCTGTTGCAGTACAAGACCTGGACGCTCAAGCGCGAAGGTAGTGTGAAACAGGTCGAGCTGGTCAGTGGACGCGGGAACGACAAGTTCCTGGTCGCAAAGCTCAAGGGTCTCGATGATCGTGAAGAAGCGCGTCTTCTGGCCGGTTATGAGATCTGTGTGCCGCGCAACCTGTTCCCTGAATTGACCGATGGCGAGTACTACTGGTACCAGCTGGAAGGTCTGAAGGTTATTGATCAACTCGGGCAATTGCTCGGGAAAATCGATCATCTTCTGGAAACCGGCGCCAATGATGTAATGGTGGTCAAGCCTTGCGCTGGCAGCCTGGATGATCGCGAACGCCTGTTGCCGTATACCGAGCAATGCGTGTTGGCCGTCGACCTGGCAGCGGGCGAGATGAAGGTGGAATGGGACGCGGACTTCTAAGCGTGGCTAATTTGCGCATTGAAGTGATCAGTTTGTTTCCCGAGATGTTTTCCGCCATCAGCGAGTACGGCATCACCAGTCGGGCGGTGAAACAAGGGCTCTTGCAGCTTACTTGTTGGAACCCGCGAGACTACACGACGGATCGACATCACACTGTGGATGATCGCCCTTTTGGCGGTGGCCCGGGCATGGTGATGAAGATCAAGCCCCTGGAAGACGCCCTGGTTCAGGCCAAGGCAGCAGCAGGGGAGAAGGCGAAGGTAATTTACCTGTCCCCTCAAGGCCGCCAGCTGAAACAGGCTGCGGTACGCGAACTGGCGAATGAGGAAACACTGATCCTGATTGCCGGTCGCTATGAAGGCATTGACGAGCGTTTTATTGAAGCTCATGTCGATGAAGAGTGGTCGATTGGGGACTATGTCCTGTCTGGCGGTGAGCTGCCGGCGATGGTCCTGATAGATGCGGTTACACGACTGCTGCCTGGAGCTTTAGGGCATGCGGACTCCGCGGAGGAAGATTCCTTCACGGATGGTTTGCTGGATTGCCCGCACTACACCCGACCGGAGGTGTATGCGGATCAGCGTGTTCCCGACGTGTTGCTAAGTGGCAATCACGCACACATCCGGCGTTGGCGTTTACAGCAGTCCCTTGGTCGGACCTATGAACGACGCGCCGATCTTCTGGAAAGCCGCTCGCTTTCTGGAGAAGAGAAGAAGCTGCTCGAGGAATACATCCTCGCGCGGGACGATAGTTAACAACGTATCGATGGTAGATCCGACGATTTACCTTAGGAGCACAGCATGACTAACAAAATCATCCTTGCACTCGAAGCAGAGCAGATGACCAAAGAGATCCCTACCTTTGCCCCGGGCGACACCATTGTCGTTCAGGTGAAAGTGAAGGAAGGCGACCGTTCGCGTCTGCAAGCGTTCGAAGGCGTAGTAATCGCCAAGCGTAACCGTGGTGTGAACAGTGCTTTCACTGTTCGTAAAATCTCCAACGGTGTTGGCGTAGAGCGTACTTTCCAGACCTACAGCCCGCAAATCGACAGCATGGCCGTTAAACGTCGCGGTGACGTACGTAAAGCCAAGCTGTACTACCTGCGTGACCTGTCCGGTAAAGCAGCTCGCATCAAGGAAAAACTGGCTTAAGTCCAGCTTCCCGATGCAGAAAAAAGCAGCCTACGGGCTGCTTTTTTGTGCCTGAAATTTGCCCATTGCCCGGAACCCGTTCATGACCACCCGCCTCGAAGAAATCCAGCGCCGCACCGACCTGTCCGTGACCCACGTCACCAAGGCCGTATTCCCGCCGACCACCAACCACCACAACACCCTGTTTGGCGGCACTGCGTTGGCCTGGATGGACGAAGTGTCGTTCATCACCGCCACGCGTTTTTGCCGTTTGCCGCTGGTGACGGTGTCTACCGATCGTATCGACTTCAATCACGCGATACCGGCCGGTTCCATCGTCGAACTGATTGGCCGCGTGATCAAGGTTGGCAACACCAGCCTCAAGGTGGAAGTGGAAGTATTTGTCGAGAGCATGAGTGCCGATGGCCGCGAGAAGGCGATCCAGGGTGTGTTCAGCTTTGTC
Organism: Pseudomonas sp. WS 5021; assembly: GCF_012985535.1. Classification (NCBI taxonomy): domain Bacteria; kingdom Pseudomonadati; phylum Pseudomonadota; class Gammaproteobacteria; order Pseudomonadales; family Pseudomonadaceae; genus Pseudomonas; species Pseudomonas sp. WS 5021. Next base: position 217,092 of record NZ_JAAQWP010000007.1, read on the forward strand.
GCAATTGATGACGATAAGCGGCCGGTGCCGGTGTTGCCTGGGTTTGTGGATTGACCCGTAGGAGCCGGCTTGCCGGCGATGAGGACCGCAGCAACACCGCAGTACGTGAGACCGCCATCGCCGGCAAGCCGGCTCCTACATAGAGCGCGGCTGCGATAGGATCTACCCATTCTTTTCTCCGTTCGAGCGCCCATGCCCGCCATTGACCACCCCCTGATCGACCGCTTCCTCGACGCCCTCTGGCTGGAAAAAGGCCTGTCGGACAACACTCGCCAGTCCTACCGCAGCGACCTGGCCCTGTTCAATGGCTGGTTGCTGGAGAAAAACCTCGAACTGAGCCATGCCGGGCGCGAGTTGATTCTCGATCACCTGGCCTGGCGTCTTGAGCAAAACTACAAGCCGCGCTCCACTGCACGATTCCTCTCGGGAGTGCGTGGGTTTTATCGCTATTTGCTGCGGGAAAAGCTGATTGCTGTCGATCCGACCCTGCAAGTCGATATGCCGCAGCTCGGCAGGCCGTTGCCCAAGTCCTTGTCAGAAGCCGACGTCGAGGCCCTGCTGGCCGCGCCCGACCTGAGCGAAGCCATCGGCCAGCGTGACCGCGCCATGCTGGAAGTCTTATATGCCTGCGGCCTGCGCGTCACCGAGCTGATCAGCCTGACCCTGGAGCAGGTCAACCTGCGCCAGGGCGTGTTGCGGGTGATGGGCAAGGGCAGCAAGGAGCGCCTGGTACCCATGGGTGAAGAGGCGATCGTGTGGGTCGAGCGCTACATGCGCGATGCCCGCAGCGAGTTGCTCGGCGGGCGCCCCAGTGACGTGCTGTTTCCCAGCCTGCGCGGCGAACAGATGACCCGCCAGACCTTCTGGCATCGCATCAAGCACCAGGCCAAGGTGGCCGGGATCGGCAAGTCGCTGTCCCCCCATACCCTGCGCCATGCATTTGCCACCCATCTGCTCAACCATGGCGCGGATTTGCGCGTGGTGCAGATGTTGCTGGGCCACAGCGACCTGTCGACCACGCAGATTTATACCCACGTGGCGCGCGCAAGGTTGCAGGACCTGCATGCCAAACATCACCCGAGGGGCTGACAGGCCCCAATTTGGCCGTCGGCGTCTGCCCTGGCGCCCAATTGTGGTAGGCTTTGCCGGTTTGCAAAGGGGACGGTCCCGAGCCGTGTTTCCAGATCGGCGTCCTGGCCTTCGTCCCTGCATCTGCCTTCAGGAGTTCCCATGCGCTTGACCCAGATTTTTGCCGCCGCAGCCATTGCGTTGGTCTCAACCTTTGCCGTCGCCGATGACGCCGCCGAGAAGACAATCCGTAAGAGTCTGGAAAGCCTCCAACTCGAAACTCCGGTCGAAAGCATCAGCGCCAGCCCCATGGCCGGCCTGTATGAAGTCAAGCTCAAGGGCAGCCGCGTGCTGTATGCCAGCGCCGACGGCCAGTACATCGTCCAGGGCTACCTGTTCCAATTGAAAGACGGCAAGCCGGTCAACCTCACCGAGAAGGCCGAGCGCCTGGGCGTGTCCAAGTTGATCAACGCCATCCCGGTTGCCGAAACCGTGGTGTACCCGGCCATTGGCGAGACCAAGACCCACATCACCGTGTTCACCGACACCACCTGCCCGTACTGCCACAAGCTGCACGCCGAAGTGCCTGAGCTGAACAAGATGGGCGTCGAAGTGCGCTACGTCGCGTTCCCGCGCCAGGGCCTGGGTTCGCCGGGTGACAAGCAGTTGCAGGCGGTGTGGTGCTCGGCTGACAAAAAAGGCGCCATGGACAAGATGGTCGACGGCAAGGACATCAAGGCTGCTGCCTGTGCCAACCCGGTCTCCAAGCAGTTCAACCTGGGCCAGTCGATTGGCGTGAACGGTACGCCGGCCATCGTCTTGGCTGACGGCCAGGTCATTCCGGGCTACCAGCCGGCCCCACAAATCGCCAAACTGGCGCTGGGTGCCAAATAAACAGTATCGTCGAGCCTTTGACGGTCAGACCCGCCGACCCGTCGGCGGGTCATTAATAGCGAGCCGCAGTTGTGCGGCTGTTTTTCACGGCCGACCTTGAGTCGGCCGTTTCATGGGGAGTTCTTCAGTGAAACCGGTCAAAGTAGGCATCTGTGGGTTAGGGACCGTCGGTGGCGGCACCTTGAACGTACTTCAGCGTAATGCTGAGGAAATTTCCCGCCGTGCAGGGCGTGGGATTGAAGTGGCACAAATTGCCATGCGTACGCCAAAGCCTCAGTACCAAACGACCGGTATTGCGATTACCAACGATGTCTTCGACGTGGCCACAAACCCTGAAATCGATATCGTCATCGAACTGGTCGGCGGCTACACCGTCGCCCGTGAGTTGGTGCTCAAGGCCATCGAAAACGGCAAGCACGTGGTTACCGCCAACAAGGCGCTGATTGCCGTGCATGGCAACGAAATCTTCGCCAAGGCCCGCGAGAAGGGCGTGATCGTGGCGTTCGAAGCCGCAGTCGCTGGCGGTATCCCGGTGATCAAGGCGATCCGCGAAGGCCTGTCGGCCAACCGTATCAACTGGGTGGCCGGCATCATCAATGGCACCGGTAACTTCATCCTTACCGAAATGCGCGAGAAGGGCCGTACCTTCGAAGACGTGCTGGCCGAGGCCCAGGCCCTGGGTTACGCCGAAGCCGACCCGACGTTTGACGTGGAAGGCATCGACGCAGCGCACAAGCTGACCATCCTGGCGTCCATCGCCTTTGGGATCCCGCTGCAGTTCGACAAGGCCTACACCGAAGGCATCACCAAGCTGACCACCGCCGACGTGAACTACGCCGAAGCCCTGGGCTACCGCATCAAGCACCTGGGCGTGGCGCGCAGCACCGCTGCCGGTATCGAATTGCGCGTGCACCCGACCCTGATCCCGGCCGACCGCCTGATCGCCAACGTCAATGGCGTGATGAACGCGGTGATGGTCAATGGTGATGCGGCCGGTTCGACCCTGTTCTACGGCGCTGGCGCCGGCATGGAACCCACCGCTTCGTCGGTGATCGCCGACCTGGTGGACGTGGTCCGCGCCATGACCAGCGACCCGGAAAACCGCGTGCCGCACCTGGCGTTCCAGCCGGATTCGCTGTCGGCCCACCCGATCCTGCCGATCGAAGCCTGCGAAAGCTCCTACTACCTGCGGATCCAGGCCAAGGATCATCCAGGCGTGTTGGCCCAGGTGGCCAGCATCCTCTCGGAGCGTGGCATCAATATTGAGTCGATCATGCAGAAGGAAGTCGAAGAACACGACGGCCTGGTGCCCATGATCCTACTGACCCACCGGGTGCTGGAACAGCACATGAACGATGCCATCGCCGCCCTGGAAGCCTTGCAAGGCGTGGTCGGGCCGGTGGTACGGATCCGTGTCGAACACCTGAACTAACGATAGGTTGCAGAGGCCCCGCAGGTTCGGCGGCCTCTGTTCAAGAATGTTGTAGAGGAGCCAGTCATGCGTTACATCAGCACCCGCGGCCAGGCACCGGCCCTGAATTTCGAAGACGTCCTGCTCGCAGGCCTCGCCACTGACGGCGGCCTGTACGTGCCGGAAAACCTGCCACGCTTCACCCAGGAAGAAATCGCCTCCTGGGCCGGCCTGCCATACCACGAGTTGGCGTTCCGGGTCATGCGCCCGTTCGTCACCGGCAGCATCCCCGATGCTGACTTCAAGAAGATCCTCGAAGAAACCTACGGCGTGTTTTCCCACAACGCCATCGCCCCGCTGCGCCAGTTGAACGGCAACGAATGGGTGCTGGAGCTGTTCCACGGCCCGACCCTGGCGTTCAAGGATTTTGCCCTGCAATTGCTCGGCCGCCTGCTGGACTACGTGCTGGAGAAACGCGGCGAGCGCGTGGTGATCATCGGTGCCACCTCCGGTGATACCGGCTCGGCGGCCATCGAAGGCTGCAAGCACTGCGAAAACGTCGACATCTTCATCCTGCACCCGCACAACCGTGTATCGGACGTGCAGCGCCGGCAGATGACCACCATCTTTGGCGAGAACATCCACAACATCGCGGTCGAAGGCAACTTCGACGACTGCCAGGAAATGGTCAAGGCCAGCTTTGCTGACCAGAGCTTCCTTAAAGGCACGCGCCTGGTTGCGGTGAACTCGATCAACTGGGCGCGGATCATGGCCCAGATCGTCTACTACTTCCACGCATCGCTGCAGTTGGGCGGGCCGGCGCGTTCGGTGTCGTTCTCGGTGCCGACCGGCAACTTCGGCGATATCTTCGCCGGCTACCTGGCGCGCAACATGGGCCTGCCGATCAACCAGTTGATCGTCGCCACCAACCGCAACGACATCCTGCACCGCTTCATGAGCGGCAACCAGTACGTCAAGGAAACCCTGCACGCGACCTTGTCGCCGTCGATGGACATCATGGTCTCGTCGAACTTCGAACGCCTGCTGTTCGACATGCACGGTCGTAACGGCGCGGCCCTGGCCGGCCTGATGGACAGCTTCAAGCAGGGTGGCGGTTTCAGCGTCGATCAGGAGCGCTGGACCGAGACCCGCAAGCTGTTCGACTCCCTGGCCGTGGACGATGCCCAGACCTGCGAGACCATCGCTGAAGTCTATGCCCAGACCGGCGAGCTGCTGGACCCGCACACCGCCATTGGCGTCAAGGCCGCGCGCGAATGCCGGCGCAGCCTGGATATCCCGATGGTGATCCTCGGCACGGCCCACCCGGTGAAATTCCCTGAGGCGGTGCAGAAGGCCGGTGTCGGCAAGGCTCTGGAACTGCCGCCGCACCTGGCTGACCTGTTTGAGCGGGAAGAGCGTTGCACGGTATTGCCTAATGATCTGACGGCTATTCAGGCGTTCGTCAGCCAGCATGGCAATCGTGGTAAGCCGCTCTGAGTCTTGGCTGACTCAATGTTGTTTGCTTGAAAAAACGGCGTTTACCCCGTGATGGGAAACGTCGTTTTTATTTGGGGTACATCGCTCACCGAAGCACCAATGTGGGAGCGGGCTTGCTCGCGATAGCCGTGTGCCAGGCGCAGTATGTGCTGGCTGACCCGCCGCAATCGCGAGCAAGCCCGCTCCCACAGGGGGTGTCGCTTGGTGTAAGGCTATGCTGTGTGCGCAATAACCAACAAGGAAACCCCCACGGTGCGGTTCACGACCCGATGGCGCCAGTGCCTCCTGAGCATGCTCTTGCTCGGTCATCTGCCTGCAAGCCTGGCCGCCGTCAGCCTGCCGTTCAACCTGGTGCCGGCGTTTATCACCCTGGCGCCCATGCCCCTGGCACCCGCCGAGCAGCAATGGCTGGCGCAGCATCCCAGCTTGAAAGTGGGGATCTCCATCGATGATTACCAACCCATCGATATCACCCGTGATCACAATCGCTACCAGGGCATCAGCGCCGACTACCTGAGCCTGGTGGGCGCGCGGCTTGGCGTGCCGATGCAAGTGATGGGTTTTGCCGAGCGGGCCCAGGCCGTGGAAGCGTTGCGCAGCGGGGCTATCGATATCCTCACCAGTGCCAACGGCTACGAGCGGGATGTGCCTGGCCTGGCCTTTACCCCGGACTATATGCCGGACCGTTCAGTGGTGGTGGTGCGCACTGACGAGGCCATGCAAGACGACCTCAAGGGCAAGAAAGTTGTGTTGCTTGATGGTTACGCCAACGTCAAGAACGTGCATGCGGCGTACCCGCAAAGCCATATCATGCTCGCGCCCAACCTCTACAGCGGCCTGGAGGCCTTGGCCCAGGGCGATGTGGATGCGTTTATCGGCAATGAAGTGATCGTGCGCGCCTACAAGTCCCTGCGGCCTTACCTGGGTATGCAGATCAAGGAGCAGAGCCGCCTGGCGCCGATTGGCTTTGCCTTCGCCACGCGCCACGCCGACCCCTTGTTGGGCCGCATGCTGGACCGCGCGCTGCACAGCATCGATGACTCGGTCCGCCGCGAAATCCTCGCCCGCTGGACCACCGGCCTGGGGGTGGACGTTGACGGTGAGCGCATCCCCCTGACCGCCGCCGAGCAGGCCTGGATGCTGCGCCATCCCCAGGTGCTGGTGGCGGCCCAGCAATATTCGCCGTATGTATTCAAGGACAAGGACGGCCGCTGGGTCGGGCTGAACGTAGATCTGCTTAATCGCCTGTCGCGCATGACCGGTTTGCAGTTCGTCCTCGAGGAAGTGTTTTCCACCGCACAAACCCTTGAGCTCTTGGAAAACCACGCGGCGGACATGAGTACCACCCTGGTGGAAAACACCGAGCGCCGGCGCTTTCTGGATTTCAGCCATGGGTTTGGCGGCGCCGGCTGGGTGTTCGTCGAGCGGGCCGATGCACCGCCGGTGATCAACCTGCGACAGCTCTCGGGCAGGGTCTTGGCGCTGCCCGCGCGGCATGTGCTGGAGGCTTATATCCGCCGCGAATATCCGACGATCCGCCTGCGCCTGGTGCCCAACTACACCGAGGCCCGCGCCCTGGTGGCCCGGGGAGACGCCGCCGCGACCATCCAGAGTGAAGTGGAAGTGCAGAGCTACCCGGCCGATGAATTGCGGGCCGGTCGCAGCGTCGATGGCAAGTGGTCCAGTGACAGCCTGGCGGTGCGCAAGGACCATCCCGAGCTGCTGAGTATTTTGAACAAGGCCCTGGAAGCCTTGCCGGTGGCCGAGTTGAGTGCCCTGCGCCTGCGCTGGATGGGCGCGGTGGCGGTGCCGGTGCCGGCCTGGCAGCGTGTGCCATCGTGGGCCTACTGGACGGTCGCCACGGCGCTGCTGTTTGTGCTGGTGTCGCTGGTCTGGAACAGCCGGCTCAAGCGCCAGATCCGCCAGCGCGTCGAGGCCGAGCGGCGGCTCAATGACCAGTTGGCCTTCAAGCGGGCCTTGCTCGACGGTATCCCCAACCCGGTATTTGTGCGCGACCTCGCTGGCCGCCTGGTCACCTGCAACAAAAGCTATGAACAACAGTTGGCCACCCGGTTAGACCAGATTCGCGGCCTGACCCTGCCGCAGAGCGCAGTGCTGCCCGCCGCCACGGCCTTGCGCCTGCATACCGGGCACATGGAGCAACTGGCCACGCAGCAGTCGCTGTTTATCGACCGCCAGCTGGAGTTCAATGGCGGCATCGCCCATGTCTATCAATGGACCGTGCCGTTTTATGATGCCCAGGGCCAGTTGCAGGGGCTGCTCGGCGGTTGGGTCGACATCAACGAGCGCAAGGTCCTGGAAACCCAGTTGATGGATGCGCGGCGCGCCGCCGATGAAGCGAACTTCGCCAAGAGTGCCTTTGTGTCGAACCTCAGCCATGAGATCCGCACGCCGATGACGGCGATTATCGGCCTGCTGGAACTGGAGCAGGAACGCGCCCTGGCCTCGGGCGCACCCGTCTCCGAGGCGCTGCAGGTGGCCCATCGTTCGGCGCGGGAGTTGATTGCCTTGATGGGCGATAGCCTGGACCTGGCGAAGATCGAAGCCGGCCACCTGCAACTGGCGCCACAGACCACCGACCTGAAAGGGTTCTTCGAGGGCATCCAGCGGCTGTTTGAAGCCACGGCGCAGAAAAAGGGCCTACACCTGACCCTGGCTTTCGATCCCCAGGCGCAAGGCTTTTACTGGTTCGACCCGCTGCGCCTGCGCCAGGTCATGCATAACCTTTTGGGCAATGCGCTCAAGTTCACGCAGCACGGAGAAGTGCGCGTGCGTGTCGCCTGCCAGTTGGATGGCGAGGGGCATGAATACTTGCACCTGTGCGTCGAGGACACGGGCCCCGGTATCGGCGTCGACCAGCAGGCGCGGGTGTTCAAGCCGTTTATCCAGGGCAGCCCGCTGACGGCAGCCGAACATGGCGGTACCGGCTTGGGCTTGAGCATCTGCCAACAACTGGTGGACTTGATGGGCGGGCAAATCACCCTGCACAGCGTCCTGGGCGAAGGCACCACCGTGTGTATCGACCTGCGCCTGGACCGGGTCGGCAGTGACGACCTGCCCGCGCCGGTGGCCGCAGCGTCTTTGCTGCCGGCAGATCGGGCATTGTCGGTGTTGATTGTCGACGACCTGTCGGCCAACCGCCTGGTGCTGGCCCAGCAGTTGCAGTTCCTCGGGCACCAGGTGGTGGCCGTGCACAGTGCCGAGGCGGCGTTGCAGCGCTGGCGCAGCGAGGCGTTCGATGTGCTGGTGACCGATTGTCATATGCCGGGCATGTCCGGTTTTGCCCTGGCCGAGGCCATTCGCCAGATAGAGGCCCAGGAGCAGCGCCCGCGCTGTGCGTTGGTCGGTTGCACCGCCGATGCCCAGGAAGACGAGGGCCAGCGCGGCCAGCGGGCGGGCATGGATGCGCTGCTGGTCAAGCCGGTGACCCTGGAGCAGTGGAACCAGGTGCTGGCCCGGGTCACGGCGGTGCCTGCCTTCGACTTGCAGGCCCTGCGCAAGATGACCCAGGCCGACGGTCCGATCCTGCAAAGCATGTTGCAGGAGTTGGCCAATAACCTTGAGCACGAGCACCACCTGTTGGGCCACGCCATGGCCGAACACGACTTGGCGCAATTGCGGGCCAGCCTGCACCGCCTCAAGGGCATTTGTTGCCTGGTGGATGCGCTGCCATTGGCCAAGGCCTGTATTGCCCTGGAAAGCAGTGCGCGCGAGTACCGTGAGGATGAGTTGGCGCAGCGCTGGCAAAATGTTTGCGTGGCCATACGGGTGTTGCAGGAGCAAATCCGGCCATATCTGAACAGGCAAGAATAGGACGCGTCCTATGGGGTCTTGTCGCAGTTTTGGCTAATGTGCAGCATCTTGCACGCAGCCCCAGAGTTTTCCATGCGCTCACTCAAAGTCCTGATTCTCGAAGATCACCCGTTCCAGCTGATGGCCCTGCACCAGATGCTCAACGCCAACGGCGTGTTCAACGTGCTGACGGCCGAAAGCGTCGAGGTCGCCCGCCAGTCGCTGGCGAGCAAGGGGCCGGTGGATATCGCCATCTGCGATCTGTACCTGGAGCATGGCGACTCACTGGGGCTGATTCGTGAAATGGCCGAGCAGAGCCAGGCCCAGGTGCTGGTCCTGTTGAGCGATGCCGATCCCGATGTGCTCGAAGGCGTGGCGAGCATGGCGCGCCAGGCGGGGCTCAACGTGTTGGGGTGCATGCCCAAACCGGCTTCTGCCACGGCCATCGGGCAAATGCTCGATGCCTGCCGGCAACGCTTGCGGCCTAGCCCGCACGCATTGTCCTGGGAGCGCGTGCACCAGATGCTGGGGGTTAGTGAATTCGCGACCGAGAAACTCTGCGCCGAGGTCGGCGAGGCGGCCATCGAGCGTTACGCCAGTGTCTGCTACCAGCCCATTGTCAACCAGGCCGGTGATCTGCAAGGCGTGGAGGCATTGGCCCGCTGGCAAGACCCGGAGCATGGCCAGTTGATGCCCAGCGAGTTTCTGCCGCTGCTGGAGTTGGCGGGGCTAGAACAGGCCTTTACCTGGTACGTGCTGGATCAGGTGTTGCGTCTTTGCGCCCAGGTGACCCGGGACACAGGTCGGGAACTGCCGGTATCGGTCAACATTCCCGGGCGGCTGCTGGAGCAGGAGCATTTCGCGCTTACGCTGCAAGGCCTGCTGCAACGCTTTGCCGTACCCGCGCGCAACCTGACCCTGGAGCTGGTGGAAACCTCGCGCCTGAAGACCGACAGCGCCCATGTCACCGGTTTGCTGCGCCTGCGGATGATCGGCTGCAAGTTGTCGATTGGTGATTTCGGCATCGGCGGAACCAGCTTGCAGCGTTTGCTGGAGTTGCCGTTCACCGAGCTGAAGATTCCCCCGGTATTTGCCAGTGGGATGGCGGGTGACGAGCGCAAATGCGCGGTGGTTGCCGGGGCCATGAGCATGGCCCAGCACCTGGGCGTCGGCGTGGTCGTGACCGGAATCGAAACCCCCGGCGACCGCGACGCCGTGCGCGCGCTGGGGCCGGCCTGGCTGCAGGGTTGCCTGATTGCCCATCCGATGAGTGCCCAGATGTTGCAACACTGGCTCGCCCAGTCCGCCGCGATAGCCCTGTAGGCGTTGGCTTGCCGGTGCCTACACAATCTAGGCCAGCCCATGTTCCTGCACGTAGATAAACAGCGCAGCATCACTGATCAGCCCCAGTTTGCGCATGGCACTGACCTTCTGTGTGCTGACCGTCTGCTTGCTGCGATTGAGGTGCGCGGCAATCTCGCCCACCGTCTTACCCCCCGCCAGTAGGCGGATCACTTCCAGTTCCCGGGGGGATAGCTGGTCCTGCGAATGCAGGCGATCAGCCCCCACGGCGCCGGCCAGGGCCAGCGCCTGCTCAATGGTACGCGCCACATAGGGCCGCTGCTGGCGCACCTGGTCGATAGCTTCGGGCAACTCGTCGGCCAGGCTGGCCTTGCTCAACAGGCCCATGACCCCCAGTTCCAGGATCGAGTGAAACAGCCCCGCATTGTTGAGCATGGTCACCACCACTATGGGCAGGTCGGGGTAATGCCGGCGCAGGTGTTCGATCAGGCGCAGGCCGTCGGCCTGGGGTTCGGCGGGCATCATGAAGTCGGTGACCAGTACATCGCAGGGGCGGTCTTGCAGCAGGGCGGCCAGGGCCTGGGGCGAGTTGGCCTCACCGACGATGCGCACCTGGGCGTCGCGCTCCAGCACTGCGCGCAAACCGATCAGGAAAATCGGATGATCGTCGGCTATGACAATGCGCAGGGGCAGTTCAGACGCGTCTCTCACGGTGGACTCCGGCAATAATCAGGGGATTCTAGCCTGTCGGCGGCTATTTTCTCTCTGTCATATTTGCCATGCATGCTCGATAAGCTCAGCTCAAGGGCGAACTTTGTGCTTTTGGCGTAGGTCACTTACCTGTAGGAGCGAGCGTGCTCCTACAGTGGTTATTTATTTTTCTCATGATTGAGTGGTGATCGAGATGGAAAGTATCAGCCTATTGCTCGGCGAAGCGCTGAGCCCTTATCAGGTCACGCTGACTGCCTCGGGTGTACACGGCGAATGCCTGGTGACGGTGAAGAGCCCGACGGGCGCGATCATGGTCGAACGCGAAGTGGATCGCGCACAACTGACCGACAAGCGAGCCCTGGTGGACGTGGTGGACTGCCTGCATCGCGACCTGAAAATCGCCGAAGGGCGCCTGGAACCTTCGGTGATCGCGGCCTTGCGCAACGCCGCCCAGGCGCGCGCTCCCGCCCAGGCATGAAGAAATTTTTATCTTTGGAACCTTCCTACAGGAAGGCGAGTCAGACCTTGTAACAGCAGGATCAAGCATTGTGCTCCGGTGCTTGTAGCTTGTTGTACTGGTCTTTGTAGGCCACGTTTAACCCCGAGTTGTCTCCCCACTGCTCGGGGTTTCTTTTTGCCAAAAATTTATCAGGGCGGCGGTGTTTCGCTGAAAAACCTCGGGTTGTCCTTGAGGTATTGCTCGCGCATCAGCGGGTCCAGTCTGTTGGCGTAGGACTCAAGTAGCGCCGCCTGGGGAATATTCTGCAATTCGCGGTTGATATGGCTAATGGCCTGGCGCCCCTGCGGGGTGTTCGAGCAGCCGATATGGATCCGTTGATAGCGCGTCGTGCCCTTGATCGGATAGAACATCAGGTCTTGTGGATCAATATCCTGTTGCGCTGCCTGATAGCGGATTTCCGTCCAGTAGCCCAACACGGCTTCCAGCCGCCCCAGGCGCTGCATCTGCAGCAAACTGCCCAGGGCATCGTTGCCGTAGTGTGGGGCCAGTTCGAGTGGGTCGGCGTGGATCAACTGTTCGTCAATCCCGGGGCCGTAGCTACGCTCGGCGACGATCCCAAGACGTGTCTGTCGCGCATCGAGAAACCTCGCCAGGTCGAACTGGCCCTCAACCACATAGCTTGCCAGGGCGTCCTGTCGGTTACGGCGAATCGCGATGCCATTGCTCAACACGGCAAACGTCGGTGTGGAAAAGACAATGTTCCTGGCTCGCGCGGGTGTCCATACCAGCGATGGATCGCAGGTGAAGGAGGGCGCATTGAGCATTTGCATGCCACGGGCGCGGTTAACGTGCAGGATCTGGTGGCGATACTGCGGCAGGCGCTCGATCAACAACGGTAGCAGTTTATCGACGCTGCCCTGGCCCTTTTGCGGACCATCGAAAATGGTCATCGGCGGCAGGTCGCGCACCAGCCAGGTCAAGGTGTCCTGTGCCTGGCCGGATAGCGGCCACATCCCAAGCAGCGGGGCGATGAGCCATAGGCGCCGCAGCGCCATGATGAAACGGCCGGCCATTATCTTGCGCATGCTCCGAGCGGCATCAGATCGCGCCATCCTTGCGCAAGCGGGCCACGGCGCTGCTGTCGTAGCCCAGAGTTTGCAGGATCACGGCATTGTGCTCGCCCAACTGCGGCCCGACCCACTCGCAACTGCCTGGGGTGTCGGAAAGCTTGGGTACGATGCCGGGCATCTTGAAATCCTTGCCGTCGGGCAACTGGGCCTTGAGGAACATTTCCCGGGCCAGGAATTGCGGGTCGCCCAGCATATCTTCGGCGCTATAGATCCGGCTGGCAGGCACTTGGGCCAGGTTCAACTGCTCCACCACCTGTTCCAGTGGCAAGCTGTTGACCCAGCGGTCGATCACGCCGTACAACTCGTCGCGCCGGGTATCGCGGCCATCGTTGCTGGCCAGTTGCGGGTCATTGGCCAGGTCCTCCCGGCCAATGGTCAGCATGAAGCGCTTGAAGATTGCATCGCCATTGGCGCCAATCTGCACATGCTTGCCATCGGCGGTGGTATGGATCGACGACGGGGTGATGCCCGGCATGATGTTGCCGGTACGCTCGCGGATAAACCCGAACACATCGAACTCGGGGATCATGCTTTCCATCATCGCGAAGATCGCTTCATACAGCGCCACATCCACTACCTGGCCGAGACCACCGTTGACCTCGCGATGGCGCAGGGCCATCAGTGCGCCGATCACTGCCCACAGCGCCGCGATGGAGTCGCCGATGGAGATCCCCGTGCGCACCGGCGGGCGGTCCTCGAAACCGGTGATGTAGCGCAGGCCCCCCATGGATTCACCGACCGCGCCGAAGCCCGGTTGATCCTTCATCGGCCCGGTCTGGCCAAAGCCCGAGAGCCGCACCATCACCAGCTTGGGGTTGAGGGCGTGCAGGGTGTCCCAGTCCAGGCCAAGTTTTTCCAGGACGCCAGGGCGAAAATTTTCGATCAGGATGTCGGCGTCTGCCAGCAATTGCTTGAGGATCGCCAGGCCATCGGGGTGCTTGAGGTTCAGGGTCAGGGACTGTTTATTGCGCGCCTGGACAAACCACCACAGCGACGTGCCTTCATACAGCTTGCGCCATTTGCGCAGCGGGTCGCCGCCGTCGGGGGATTCGACCTTGATCACCTGGGCGCCGAACTCGGCGCAGATGCGCGAGGCGAACGGGCCGGCAATCAGGGTGCCCAGTTCGATGACTTTCAGGCCGGCAAGCGGTTTGGCGGTAAACGACATGAGGATCCTTACTAGCGCAGGAAGGTTTGTATTGCCTTTTAACATAGGCGAGCGGTGCAGGGATAAGGATGATGCAGCGCAGGATTCGTTGAATGAGCCCGCCATCGGTTAGACTGGCCGCCTTTCCCTGTCTCTAGAAGTCCGTTCATGGCCCAGCCGTCCACGACCTACAAGTTTGAACTCAACCTGACCGACCTCGATCGTTCGGTGTACGAGAGCGTCAAGCAAACCATCGCCCGTCACCCCTCGGAAACCGAAGAACGCATGACCGTGCGTTTGCTGGCCTACGCCCTTTGGTACAACGAGCAGTTGTCGTTTGGTCGCGGACTGTCAGATGTGGACGAACCAGCCCTGTGGGAAAAAAGCCTGGATGATCGGGTTTTGCACTGGATCGAAGTCGGCCAGCCCGATGCCGACCGCCTGACCTGGTGCTCACGCCGCACCGAACGGACCAGCCTGCTGGCCTACGGCAGCCTGCGGGTGTGGGAAGGCAAAGTGGTGCCGGTGGCCAACAACCTGAAAAACGTGCATATCGCCGCGGTGCCCCAGGAAATCCTGGAAACCCTGGCCAAGGACATGCCACGGGTGATCAAGTGGGATGTGATGATCAGCGAAGGCACGATCTTCGTCACCGACGACCGCGGCCAGCACGAAGTGCAGCTGCAGTGGCTGGTTGGCGAACGCGGCTGACCCTGTAGGCTGGCTTGTGTGGGAGCGGGCTTGCCCGCGATTGCGATGTGTCAGTCGGCTTATCTTTAACTGATCCACCGCTATCGCGGGCAAGCCCGCTCCCACATTTGATGTTCGTCGTTCCTGGTAGTGTTTTTTAACCGTTGTATTGCACAGAAGCCCCCATCACCCCATGCGCATCGATCCCCGCCCATTGCCCGCCGTCCTGCCGTTCCTCGGTGAATTGCCACCGTTGCTGACCCGTCTCTACGCCGCCCGTGGCGTGACTTCGCAGGATGAGCTGGATAAAAGCCTGGCGCGGCTGATTCCCTATCAGCAGCTCAAAGGGATCGATGCCGCCGTGGAGTTGCTGGTGACGGCCCTGGAGCAGCGCCAGCGCATCCTGATCGTCGGTGACTTCGACGCCGATGGCGCCACCGCCAGCACCGTGGGCACCCTGGGCCTGCGCTTGCTCGGGGCGGCGCATGTGGATTACCTGGTGCCCAACCGCTTCGAATACGGCTACGGCCTGACCCCGGAAATCGTCGCCGTGGCCTTGCAGCGCGAGCCACAGTTGCTGATCACCGTGGACAACGGCATCTCCAGTGTCGAAGGCGTGGCGGCGGCGAAGGCGGCAGGGCTCAAGGTGCTGGTCACCGACCACCACTTGCCCGGTGATGAACTGCCGGCGGCCGATGCCATCGTCAACCCGAACCAGCCCGGTTGCGGGTTCCCCAGCAAGGCCCTGGCGGGCGTCGGAGTGATCTTCTATGTGCTGATGGCCTTGCGTGCGCGCCTGCGCAGCCTGGGCTGGTACGACAAGCAGCCGCAGCCCAATATCGGCGAGTTGCTCGACCTGGTAGCCCTGGGCAGCGTGGCCGACGTGGTGCCGCTGGATGCCAACAACCGCATCCTGGTCTACCAGGGCCTGGAGCGGATTCGCGCCGGGCGTGCGCGGCCAGGCATCAAGGCGATCCTGGAAGTGGCCAAGCGCGACCACACGCGCATCACCTCCACCGACCTGGGCTTTATCCTCGGTCCACGGCTCAATGCGGCCGGGCGCCTGGATGACATGAGCCTGGGCATCGAATGCCTGCTCACCAGCGACTTCGCCCAGGCCCGGGAAATGGCCGCGCAACTGGATGGCATGAACCAGGACCGTAAGGCCATCGAGCAGGGCATGCAGCGCGAAGCCCTGGCCCAGCTCAAGGACTTGCCGCTGGACTCGATGCCGTTTGGCCTGTGCCTGTTCGACCCGGAGTGGCACCAGGGTGTGATCGGGATCCTCGCGTCGCGTATGAAAGAGCGCTATTTCCGCCCCACCATCGCCTTTGCCGACGCCGGTGATGGCCTGCTCAAGGGCTCCGGGCGCTCGGTGCCGGGCTTTCATATCCGTGATGCCCTGGCGGTGGTGGCCAGCCAGCACCCGAACCTGATCGCCAAATACGGCGGCCACGCCATGGCGGCGGGCCTGACCTTGCCTGAAGCCAACTTCCCGTTGTTCGCCGAAGCCTTCGACGCCGAAGTGCGCCGACAACTGCGTGAAGAAGACCTCACCGGGCGCTTGCTGTCCGATGGCACCTTGGCGGTGGAAGAGTTCCACCTGGAGCTGGCCCGCGCCCTGCGCAACGCCGGGCCCTGGGGCCAGCATTTTCCCGAGCCGCTGTTTCACGGGGTGTTTCAACTGGTGGAGCAACGGGTGGTGGGCGAGCGTCACCTCAAGGTGGTGCTCAAGAGTGAGTGTGGCGCGGTAAAGCTCGATGGCATTGCCTTTGGCATCGACCGCGAAGTGTGGCCGAACCCGACCATTCGCTGGGTGGAGCTGGCCTACAAGCTGGACGTCAATGAATTCCGTGGCCAGGAAACCGTGCAGCTGATGATTGCCCACATCGAACCACGCTGAACCCTGTGCAATCCCCGGTTGTCGACTAGTCTCTAAGCACTGTGTGATTGGTCTTGTGACCTTGTCTGTTTTTTAGCCCGAAGGGGACGGGCCTTTCATCTTTTCGTCACCCGCACCGGTCAGACAGAACCCTGGAGCCAATGCCCACCGGATACGAGAAGAGGTGCCCCATGAGTCTGTTGCTTGAACCCTATACCCTGCGCCAGTTGACCCTGCTCAACCGCATTGCCGTGTCGCCGATGTGCCAGTACTCCGCCGTCGATGGCCTGGCCAATGACTGGCACCTGGTGCACTTGGGCAGCCGTGCCGTTGGCGGTGCCGGGCTGATTTTCAGCGAAGCCACCGCCGTCACTGCCGATGGCCGCATCACCGCCCAGGACCTGGGCCTGTGGAACGATGCCCAGATTGAGCCGCTGCAGCGTATCACCCGCTTTATCCGCGCCCAGGGCGCGGTGGCGGGGATCCAACTGGCCCACGCCGGGCGCAAGGCCAGTACCCATCGGCCATGGATCGGCAAGCACGGCAGCGTCAAGCCCGCAGACGGTGGCTGGGTGCCGGTAGGTCCGTCGCCCATCGCCTTCGACCCGCAGCACACCGCGCCCCGGCAGTTGGACGAAGGGCAAATCCAGCAAGTGATCGCCGACTTCGTGGCCGCCGCCAAGCGTGCCCTGACCGCCGGCTTCCAAGTGGTGGAAATCCATGCCGCCCATGGTTATCTGCTGCATCAATTTCTCTCGCCCTTGAGCAATCAGCGCCAGGATCAATACGGCGGATCCTTTGAAAACCGTATCCGCCTGGTGTTGCAAGTCACCCAGGCAGTGCGCGATGTGTGGCCGCAAGAGCTGCCGCTGTTTGTACGCGTCTCGGCCACCGACTGGGTGGAGGACGGCTGGAACCCCGACGAAACCGTGGAACTGGCACGCCGCCTCAAAGACCTGGGTGTGGACCTGATCGACGTGTCCTCCGGTGGCACCGCCGCCAATGCCGAAATCCCCATCGGGCCGGGTTATCAAACGCGCTTTGCCGAGCGTGTGCGCAAGGAGTCCGGCATGGCCACGGGCACGGTTGGCATGATTACCGAGCCGGCCCAGGCCGAGCATATTCTGCGCACCTGCCAGGCCGACATCATCTTCCTTGCCCGCGAACTGCTGCGTGACCCGTACTGGCCATTGCACGCCGATGACGACCTGGGCGGGCGTAAGGCGATCTGGCCGGCGCAATACCAGCGGGCTACCCACCGCGACCAGCCGATCCATGAGTCTGACTTGCGCGACTGATTTTTTACATTCATCACCCAGACCCACCGCTGATCACGGTGGGTTTTTTCTTGCCTGTCGCCGGGGGAGTAGCGATCCTGAGCGTCCTGGACGCTGGAGGCCAAGATGCTGGTGGAACGTGATTTGAATGAAAGCGACATTCCCCTGCTGGCGTTGATTGACCGTACTGAGCTGATTGATGAGTGCTATCGCCTGGAACACGGCGAGTTGGTGCTCTACGCCGCTCACCACGACATGCGCGGCTGGCCCGAAGGCGAAGCCGAGCAGGATGCCCTGGAGCTGCATGGCTGCTGGCTGCGCGGCGGGTGGTTGCATGGGGTGTTTGCTGGCCCGACGCTGCTGGCGGCAGCGGTGGTGGATAACCGGGTGATCCATAACCAGGGCCTGCGTATGCATCAGCTCAAGTTCCTGCATGTCAGCCACAGTGGCCGAGGGCATGGGCTGGGCGGGCGGCTGCTGGCGCTGGCCTGCGCGCACGGGGTAACGCTGGGTGCGCAGGCGCTGTATATCTCGGCCACCGAGTCGCGTAACACCGTGGATTTTTATCTGCATCACGGCTGTCGTTTGCTCAAGCAGCCCGACAGCGAGCTGTACCACCGGGAACCCAATGACATCCACTTGTATCGCCTGCTGCCCTGATCTGTCCGGCATCAGGCGCGTACACGGCGGTCGGTGCGTGAGGATTTTCTGAAGGTCTTTTGCCTCAAGGCAATTATTTAAGTGAATACTCTAAAAAAATCTCACACGCGCCAGGATAGTTTCTACGCTTGAAGTAAGGCGGCTTCTGGCCCAGGAAGTCAGTCTGTTTGCTCGCTGAGGCATTGCACTTCGCGGGCAGGGTTATGGGCATCAGGAGTTGTTGTTTACTACACGGAGAAACATTCCATGACCAAGTGCATTGGTGTAGCAGGGGTTCTGACGCTTTTTTTCAGGCGCAAGCTGTCATTGCATGGCCGCCGGCTGAGCTCGGACGAGACGCAACTGCTGGAGCAGTACCGGGCCTTGACGGAAAACGATCAGGTTGCGATGCGTTATCTGATTGGCGCGATGAAGAGTATTTCGCGCTTTTGAACCGGCAGGGGCGTTCCCACGCCATGAGCGTGGGAACGCCTGGCATCAGCTGTACTTGCGCTTGTCCGGTGCGGGTGGGAAGTACTGGTACAACCAGGTTTCACTCAAGGTACGGTCATTGGTGCGAATGAACAGGCGCATCTCCACCGGCTCCACGCTGTCGCTGGTCGGGTACCAGTCGAAGAGGATGCGGTAGCCCTTGATGTCATCCAGCACCAGCACGCTGAAGTCTTTTACTTCGCCATGGGAGCAGGTGACCACCGGCTCGATCCCGGTGCCAGCGGGCAGGCGGTCGAGGCCGCCGCCCTTGAAGTCCACGGCAAAACGACGAGCCCAGACCGGTGGGTAATGCTCACCCGGTGCCCAGCCTTCGGTGAAGCCGCCCATGCCGGAACGGGTCGCGTTGACTTGCGCCAGCGGCGTGCTGACCGGGGGCAGGGCGCTCCAATAGAGCTTGTAGCCAAAGTTCAGGGAGTCGCCGGCGGCCACCGGTTTTTTCGGGGTCCAGAAGGCGACGATGTTGTCCATGGTCTCGCCGGTGGTAGGAATCTCCAACAGGTCGACAGAGCCTTCGCCCCACGCGGTGGTCGGTTCCACCCACAGGCTTGGGCGCTTGCTGTACCAGTCGACGGTGTCCTGGTAACTGGCGAACTCATGGTCGGTCTGCACCAGGCCGAAACCTTTCGGGTCTTTATCGGCGAAGGCATTGAATTGCAGGGTGGCCGGGTTGTTCAGCGGGCGGCAGATCCACTCGCCGTTGCCGCGCCACATCGCCAGGCGATCGGAGTCGTGGATCTGCGGGTGGATGGTGTCGCACATGCGCCGCTCATGGGTGCCGCAACTGAACATGCTGGTCATCGGCGCGATGCCCATCTGCTGGATCGCGGTGCGTGCGTTGATATGGGCGTCGATGGCCATCACCACCTGGGTGGCCTGGCAGTCGATATCGAAGCGATAGGCACCGGTGGCGCTCGGCGAGTCGAGCAGGGCGTAGACCACGAAACGGGTGCTGTCCTTGTCCGGCGTCTCGAACCAGAACTGGGTGAAATCGGGGAACTCTTCGCGTTTGTCGGCGTAGGTGTCGATGGCCAGGCCACGTGCCGAAAGGCCGTACTGACCTGTGTTATCCACCGCGCGGAAATAGCTGGCGCCGAGGAAAGACACCACGTCGTGGCGGTCCAGTTCCGGGGCCTTGAACAGCTTGAAGCCGGAAAAACCCAGGTCGCCCTTGAGCTGCTTGGTATCGACCGTGGTTTTTTCATAGTTGAACAGCGACGGACGGAAATGCACCTCCCGCGCCTGGCGGGTCTTGGGGTCGACACTGTGCATGCGCACCGGGGTCTTGAAGCCCATGCCGACATGGAAAAACTGCACGTCCAACTGGCCTTTGAGATCTTTCCACAGCGAATGATTGCCGTCGTAGCCAATGGCATTGAAATTCTGCGGGGTCATGGTCGCCAGGGTCGGCGGCAGCACCTGGCGGGTGTCCTGATACTGTTTGCCGGCCAGTTGCTTGGCTTGCAGCTTGAGCCAGTCGAAGTCGAACGCCTTGGCGTCGCCATCGGCTGCACGATTCCCTGCCCAGGCCTGGGCGGCCAGCAGGCCACTGGCCGACAGCCCGGTGTAGGCCGCGATGGCCATGGACGCTTTGAGCAAATTCCTGCGGTGCATAAATACAACCTGTGGTGAGCAATCCCGTGCCGTTCCTGGCGCGTGCTGGATCAGAAATAACGGTTCGGACATGCCTTCGGCCAAACGCAACGGACATTAAACAGATGCCAGATAGCTTAAGGGGTTCGGTAGGGAAGGAAAATTGATTGATAGCGGGATGATGGCGTTGCATATGAAACAAGACGTGTCAGCAGGGGAGGTTGCTGGGGATGGCTTTGGGTCGGTGTGTATATCCATTGCTGCGTTCAGGGCCGCTATTGGTTCCGCCCTTACGGCGGGTCACTTTCGAAGAGCGCGAAAGTAACCAAAGCGCTTTTGCCCCACCACTCGGTGCCTCGCCTAGGCTCGGCATGCCCGCAGTCAGGCATTGCTCCGTGGGCCCGCCGCGATCGGCCATCCATGGCCGTGTCGCGTCTACCCCGGCATCCATGCCGGGGTGCCCACTGCGCAATACCTGCCTGCGGCCATCGTGGTTTAACGGGGCGCTTAAGATCAAAAGCCAGATCAAAAGCAGAGCAACAGCAAAGCCAGAGCACGAAGCTGCCTTCCCCTGTAGGAGCTGGCTTGCCTGCGATGGCGGTGTATCAGTCGATAAATGTATTGGCTGATACACCGCCATCGCAGGCAAGCCAGCTCCTACAGAGTCCGCGCACGCCTCGACGATCAGGTCGGCTGTCAGGCCGCCTCGCTTTGCTTTTGATCTTAGGCGCCCCGTTAAACCACACCGAGCCTGGGCGAGGTGCCGAGTGGTGGGGCAAGAGCCCTTTTGGTTACTTTTGGCTGGGCCGGCACTCCGGGCTCTTTTCCAAAAGTGACCCGCTGTAAGAGCGGAACCAATAGCGGCCGTGACCGCAGCAATGGATATACACACCGACCCAAAACCATCGCAGTTGAGTTACATCTGGAAGCACTCTATATCCAGGATAATTGGCACTTAGTTTTACGCTGGAGGCCTATCAACCCTATGAACCCAAGTCTCTGGAGGCTATGAATGAATACCCGTGGATTGCTTGATCAATTGCTCAAGTCCGGCCAGGACATGTTGCAAAACAAGGCTGGCGGTCAACGTAAAGGTGATGACAAAGGCGCCCTGGGCGGCCTGCTCGGCGGTGGCGGGCTCGGCAGCCTGCTCGGTGGCGCAGGTGGTGGGGCGTTGGCGGCCGGGGCCATGGGCCTGCTGCTGGGCAACAAAAAAGCCCGCAACTTTGGCGGTAAAGCCCTCACTTATGGCGGCCTTGCAGCACTCGGCGTGATCGCCTACAAGGCCTACGGCAACTGGCAGGCACAACAGGCCGGTGCGCCCAAAGGCGAGCCGCAGACCCTCGACCGCCTGCCACCGGCCCAGGTCGAACTGCATAGCCAGGCCATTCTCAAGGCGTTGGTAGCCGCCGCCAAGGCCGATGGCCATGTCGATGAGCGCGAGCGCGCCTTGATCGAAGGCGAGTTCGTCAAGCTGGACAACGACCAGGAGCTGCAACACTGGCTGCATGCCGAGCTCAACAAACCCCTGGACCCCAGCGATGTAGCGCGCGCCGCCAGCACCCCGGAAATGGCCGCCGAAATGTACATCGCCAGCGTCATGCTGGTGGACGAGGAAAACTTCATGGAGAAGTCCTACCTCGACGAACTGGCCCGCCAGCTCAAGCTGGAGCCGGGCCTGAAGACCGAGCTGGAAAAACAGGTGCGCCAAGCCACGCTCTGACCCGCCCGGTACAGAAAAACACCCCGCCGCCATCCAGGTTGCGGGGTGTTTTTGTATTCCTTGAGACTTGGCCCACAACCCATTGATAAATGATGGCACGGCCTCAGCTATACTCCCCGGCATTTGATCGGCCCTCGAGGAAATACTGTGAAGAACTGGACCTTGCGCCAACGCATATTGGCGAGCTTTGCGGTCATTATCGCCATCATGCTGCTGATGGTTGTGGTCTCGTACTCACGGTTGCTGAAGATCGAAACGAGCGAAAACTCGGTACGCGACGACGCCGTACCGGGGGTGTTTTTCAGCTCGATGATCCGCAGCGCCTGGGTCGACAGCTACCTGCAGACCCAGGAACTGATCGGGCTGCGTGAGCACCAGGGCATTTCCGACGCTGATCGCCAGGATTACAAGTCGTTCGAGGCACGCCTCGAGCAGCATATGGCCAGTTACGCCAATACGATCAATATCGACCAGGATCGTACCGAGTTCGACACCTTCGAAGCCCTGCACCAGAAGTACAACCAGGTGCTGGCCCAGGTCCTGGAACTGCACCAGGCCAACAAGGAAGCCGAGGCGGTCAAGATGTTCGACGAGCAACTGACCCCGGCCTGGACCGCAGGGCGCATGAAGCTCAATGACATCATCAACGAGAACAAGCAGGTGGCCGATAAAGCCACTGCGGCCATCGATGACGCCGTAGCTGCCGCGAAAATCAGTATGGGCGTGTCGCTGCTCCTCGCGATCCTTGCCGCCGGCCTGTGCGGGCTGCTGCTGATGCGCGCGATCATGGCGCCGATGAAACGCATCGTCGACATCCTCGAAACCATGCGCACCGGTGATTTGAGCAAGCGCCTGAACCTGGAGCGCAAGGACGAGTTCGGCGCCGTCGAGACCGGCTTCAACGACATGATGACCGAGCTGACCGCCCTGGTCTCCCAGGCCCAGCGTTCGTCGGTGCAGGTCACCACCTCGGTGACCGAGATTGCCGCCACCTCCAAGCAGCAACAGGCCACAGCCACCGAAACGGCGGCCACCACCACCGAAATCGGTGCGACCTCGCGGGAAATTGCCGCCACGTCCAAGGACCTGGTGCGCACCATGACCGAAGTGTCCACCGCCGCCGACCAGGCTTCGGTGGCCGCTGGTTCCGGCCAGCAGGGCCTGGCCCGCATGGAAGAAACCATGCACTCGGTGATGGGCGCCGCGGACCTGGTCAACGCCAAGCTGGCGATCCTCAACGAGAAGGCCGGCAACATCAACCAAGTGGTGGTGACCATCGTCAAGGTGGCCGACCAGACCAACCTGCTGTCCCTCAACGCCGCCATCGAGGCCGAGAAGGCCGGTGAATACGGGCGCGGCTTTGCCGTGGTCGCCACTGAAGTGCGGCGCCTGGCCGACCAGACTGCCGTGGCCACCTACGATATCGAGCAGATGGTGCGCGAGATCCAATCGGCGGTATCGGCCGGTGTGATGGGCATGGACAAGTTCTCCGAAGAGGTCCGGCGCGGCATGTTCGAAGTGCAGCAAGTGGGCGAGCAACTGTCGCAGATCATCCATCAGGTGCAGGCCCTGGCGCCGCGCGTGCTGATGGTCAACGAGGGCATGCAGGCCCAGGCCACCGGTGCCGAGCAGATCAACCATGCCTTGGTGCAGTTGGGCGATGCCAGCAGCCAGACCGTGGAGTCCCTGCGCCAGGCCAGCTTTGCCATTGATGAATTGAGCCAGGTTGCGGTGGGTCTGCGCAGCGGCGTGTCGCGTTTTAAAGTCTGATGAGTGATCCAGCGGCTAAACGCGGCGCGGTGACGGCAGCCAGAAAAGCCTTGTTCCTGGTATTTCATATCGGCAGCGAGCGCTACGCCCTCAAGGCCACGGAAGTGGCTGAGGTGTTGCCGCGCCTGCCGCTCAAGCCCATCGCCCATGCGCCGGTGTGGGTCGCCGGGATTTTCGCCCATCGCGCCAACATGGTGCCGGTGATCGACCTCAGTGCCCTGACCTTTGGTACACCGGCCCAAGCCCGTACCAGCACGCGGCTGGTACTGGTCAACTATCGCCCAGAGGCGTGGCTGGAGCCGCGCTGGCTGGGGCTGATCCTCGAACAGGCGACTGACACCCTGCGCTGCGATCCGGCGGATTTCCAACCCTACGGCCTGGACAATCGCCAGGCGCCGTACCTGGGCCCGGTGCGCGAAGACGAACGGGGCCTGACACAGTGGATTGGCGTCGCCGACCTGCTCACCGCCGAGGTCCGCGCCTTGCTGTTTGCCCCCGACCTGACTGTTGGGGAGGCGTGATGAGCAGTGACCAACGCTTTTTCGACTTCCTCAAGGAGCGTATCGGCCTGGATGTCGCCTCGGTGGGCGAAGCGATTATCGAGCGCGCCGTGCGCCAGCGCAGCCAGGCATTGCAGGGGCTGAGCGCCGATCAATACTGGCAGCGCCTGCAAACCAGCAGCGAAGAACAACAGGCGTTGATCGAAGCGGTCATCGTCCCCGAGACCTGGTTTTTCCGTTACCCCGAATCCTTCGCCACCCTGGCGCGGCTGGCCGTCACGCGACTGGGCGAGATCAAGCACATGCGCGCCCTGCGTATCCTCAGCCTGCCGTGCTCCACTGGCGAGGAGCCCTATTCCATCGCCATGGCCCTGCTCGATGCGGGCCTTTCGCCCCACCAGTTCAAGGTGCAGGGCATGGACGTCAGCCCGCTGTCGGTGGAACGGGCGCGGCGTGGGGTGTATGGCAAGAATTCCTTTCGTGGCCAGGACATCGAGTTTCGTGAGCGGCATTTCAGCGCCGAAGATGACGGCTACCGCGTCGCTGATCGGGTGCGTGAACAGGTGCGCCTGCAAGTGGGCAACCTGCTGGATCCGCAGTTGCTGGCCAACGAGCCGACCTATGACTTTGTGTTTTGCCGCAACCTGTTGATCTATTTCGACCAGCCGACCCAGAAGCAGGTGTTTGAAGTGCTCAAGGGCCTGACCCATGTCGACGGTGTGCTGTTTATCGGCCCGGCCGAAGGTAGCCTGCTGGGGCGCCTGGGCATGCGTTCGATTGGGGTGCCGCAGTCGTTTGCCTTCAGTCGTCATGCCCAAACCACACCCGAACCGGTCTTCACCCCGACACCGCCTCCGGTGCCCCAGCGCAGCGCCGCGCCGATTGCGAGTAAACCCCGGCCATTCAGGGCATTCGCCGCGCCGGTGCTGCCGACCAAGCCGGCACCCGTGCACTCGGATGCGGCGCAGCTGCTCGGGCAGATCGCAACCCTGGCCAATGAAGGCAAAAGCCTTGAGGCCCGTGCGGCCTGCGAGCGCTACCTGCAAAACCATCCACCGGCGGCCCAGGTGTTCTATTGGCTGGGCCTGCTCAGCGATGTAGCGGGTAGCGCCCTGGAAGCCCAGGGGTATTATCGAAAAGCCTTGTACCTGGAGCCCCAGCATCCGCAGGCCTTGATGCACCTGGCCGCGCTGCTGGAATCCCAGGGCGATACGGCGGGGGCGCGGCGCTTGCAAGCCCGTGCTGCCCGTAGCGAGCGAGCCGCCGACAGTGAGCCTAAACGATGAGTAGCTCCGCACTCCCGGACACCGACCTGGACCTGACGGTGGCCGATACCCAGGCCATCGACGATTGCTGGAACCGCATCGGGATCCACGGCGATAAATCCTGCCCGTTGCTGGCCGAGCACATCCACTGCCGCAACTGTGCAGTGTATTCCGCTGCCGCCACCCGCCTGCTTGATCGTTATGCCCTGCAGCAGGAAGACCATCGGCATGCCGCCGCCGCGCAGGCGGACGATGAGGTGGCCACCCGGTCGTTGCTGATGTTCCGCCTGGGCGAGGAGTGGATGGGCATCGCCACCCGTTGCCTGGTGGAAGTGGCGCCGCTGCAGCCGATCCATTCCTTGCCCCACCAGCGCTCGCGGGCGCTGCTCGGGGTCGCCAATGTGCGCGGCGCGCTGGTGGCCTGCCTGTCCCTGGTGGAACTGCTCGGGCTCGACAGCACGGGCGGCGGCCCCAGCGGCGGGCGGATCATGCCGCGCATGTTGATCATCGCCGCGCAGGACGGCCCGGTGGTGGTGCCGGTGGATGAAGTGGATGGCATTCATGCCATCGATGAGCGCACCCTCAAAGCGGCGTCTGCGTCCGGCACCCAGGCCAGTGCGCGCTACACCCAGGGTGTGTTGCAGTTCAAGGGCCGCAGCCTGCGCTGGCTGGACGAGGCGCAATTGCTGTCTGCCGTGACCCGGAGCCTGTCATGACCCCCGACCAGATGCGCGACGCCTCGCTGCTGGAACTGTTCAGCCTGGAAGCCGATGCCCAGACCCAGGTCCTGAGTGCCGGCTTGCTGGCCCTGGAGCGCAACCCGACCCAGGCCGACCAGCTCGAAGCCTGCATGCGCGCGGCGCATTCGCTCAAGGGCGCGGCGCGGATTGTCGGGGTCGACGCTGGCGTCAGCGTGGCCCACGTGATGGAAGACTGCCTGGTCAGCGCCCAGGAAAGCCGGTTGTACCTGCAACCCGAACATATCGACGCGTTGTTGCAGGGCACCGACCTGCTGATGCGCATCGCCACACCGGGCAACAGCGTGGGCCCGGCCGATATCCAGGCGTATGTGGCGCTGATGGAGCGCTTGCTGGATCCGTCGCAACCCGCGGCCAAAGTGGTTGCACCGCCGCCTGTGACTGCGCCGCCTGCACAGCCGTTGCCGCCCCTTGAAGAGTCACTGCTATTGCCCCCGGAACCGGAGGCCGCGCCGCCCGTCAGCAGTGATACGCCGCGCCAGAACAAACGCATGACCGAAGGCGGCGAGCGCGTGTTGCGGGTCACGGCCGAGCGTTTGAACAGCCTGTTGGACCTGTCCAGCAAATCCCTAGTGGAAACCCAGCGGCTCAAGCCGTACCTGTCCAGCCTACAACGCCTCAAGCGCATCCAGAGCAACGGCGCCCGGGCCCTGGACAACCTCGACGGCCAGCTCAAGACGGTCGACCTGAACCTCGAAGCCCAGGAAGCCCTGGCCGATGCCCGCCGCCTGTTGAGCGAAGCGCAGTTGCTGCTGGCGGAAAAGACCGCCGAGCTCGATGAGTTCGGCTGGCAGGCCGGGCAACGTGCCCAGGTGCTATATGACACGGCGCTGGCGTGCCGCATGCGCCCGTTTGCCGATGTGCTGGCGGGGCAGGCGCGCATGGTGCGTGACCTGGGCCGCAGCCTGGGCAAGCAGGTACGCCTGGAAATCGAAGGCGAGAAGACCCAGGTCGACCGCGATGTGCTGGAAAAACTCGAGGCGCCGCTGACCCATTTGTTGCGCAATGCCGTCGATCACGGCATCGAAATGCCCGAGCAGCGCCTGCTGGCGGGCAAGCCGGCCGAGGGCCTGATCCGCCTGCGCGCTTCGCACCAGGCTGGCCTGCTGGTGCTGGAGTTGAGCGATGACGGCAACGGCGTCGATCTGGAGCGCCTGCGCGGCAGTATTGTCGAGCGCAATCTGTCGCCGCTGGAAACCGCCTTGCGCCTGAGCGAAGAGGAATTGCTGACCTTCCTGTTCCTGCCGGGCTTCAGCCTGCGCGACAAGGTGACCGAAGTCTCCGGGCGCGGCGTCGGCCTGGATGCGGTGCAGCACATGGTCCGCCAACTGCGTGGTGCGGTGGTGCTGGAACAGACGGCGGGGCAGGGCAGCCGCTTCCATCTGGAAGTGCCGCTGACCTTGTCGGTGGTGCGCAGCCTGGTGGTGGAAGTTGGCGAAGAAGCCTACGCCTTTCCCCTGGCCCACATCGAACGCATGTGCGACCTGGAACCTGACGAAATCGTGCAGTTGGAAGGCCGCCAGCATTTCTGGCACGAAGGCCGGCATGTCGGCCTGGTCGCGGCCAGCCAGCTATTACAGCGCCCGCCCGGGCAGGCCAACCAGGACACCCTCAAGGTCGTGGTGATCCGCGAGCGCGATGCGGTGTACGGGATTGCCGTGGAGCGCTTTATCGGCGAACGCACCCTGGTGGTGTTGCCGCTGGATGATCGCCTGGGCAAGGTGCAGGATATTTCTGCCGGCGCGCTGCTGGACGACGGCTCGGTGGTGCTGATCGTCGATGTCGAGGACATGCTGCGCTCGGTGGACAAGCTGCTCAATACCGGTCGCCTGGAGCGCATTGCCCGCCGCGCGCAGCAAACCGTGGAGGCTGCACGCAAGCGCATTCTGGTGGTGGATGACTCACTGACCGTGCGCGAACTGCAGCGCAAGCTATTACTTAATCGTGGATATGACGTGGCGGTCGCCGTCGATGGCATGGATGGCTGGAATGCTCTGCGTTCCGAAGACTTCGACCTGCTGATCACTGACATTGATATGCCTCGCATGGACGGTATTGAATTGGTCACACTTTTGCGCCGAGACACTCGCCTGCAGTCGCTGCCGGTGATGGTGGTGTCCTACAAGGATCGCGAAGAAGACCGGCGTCGCGGCCTGGATGCCGGCGCCGACTATTACCTGGCCAAGGCCAGTTTCCATGACGATGCCCTGCTCGATGCAGTGGTAGAACTGATTGGAGGCGCCCGGGCATGAAGATCGCCATCGTCAATGACATGCCCCTGGCGGTCGAGGCCTTGCGCCGGGCCTTGAGCTTCGAGCCGGCCCACGAAGTGGTGTGGGTGGCCACCAATGGCCTGGAAGCGGTGCAGCGCTGCGCCGAGCTGACGCCGGACCTGATCCTGATGGACTTGATCATGCCGGTGATGGATGGCGTCGAGGCGACCCGGCAGATCATGGCCGAGACGCCATGCGCTATCGTTATCGTCACCGTGGATCGCCAGCAGAATGTCAGCCGCGTGTTCGAAGCCATGGGCCATGGCGCCCTGGACGTGGTGGACACCCCGGCCCTGGGGGTTGGCGATGCCAAGGAGGCGGCCGCGCCCCTGTTGCGCAAGATCCTCAATATCGGCTGGCTGATCGGCCAGCGCGGCAGCCGGGTGCGCGCTGAACCTGTGCATCCGCGAGGGACGGGCAAGCGCCAGAGCTTGGTGGCGATCGGCTCTTCGGCCGGTGGCCCGGCGGCGCTGGAAACCCTGCTCAAGGGCTTGCCTCGGGACTTTGCCGCAGCCATTGTGCTGGTGCAGCATGTGGACCAGGTGTTCGCCGCCGGCATGGCCGAGTGGCTGAGCAGCGCCTCGGGCCTGCCGGTGCGCCTGGCGCGTGAAGGGGAGCCGCCGCAAAGCGGCGTGGTGTTGCTGGCCGGCACCAATCATCATATCCGGCTGCTGAAAAACGGCACGCTGGCCTACACGGCGGAGCCCGTGAACGAGATTTATCGGCCGTCCATCGACGTGTTTTTCGAGAGCGTCGCCAGCCATTGGAACGGCGATGCCGTCGGCGTCTTGCTGACCGGCATGGGACGCGACGGAGCCCAGGGACTCAAATTGATGCGTCAGCAGGGCTATCTGACCATCGCTCAGGATCAGCAGAGCTGTGCGGTTTACGGCATGCCCAAAGCGGCAGCGGCGATTGATGCCGCTGTTGAGATTCGCCCATTGGACAGAATTGCGCCACGATTGCTGGAGGTATTCGCAAAATGACCGATATAACTCGCTGTCCTGGCCTGCACGTAGTAATTCAGGTGACCGCAAATGAATGATTTACAGCTCGACGACTTCAAGACCGACGAAAACGCCGCCATGGTGTTGCTGGTGGACGACCAGGCGATGATCGGCGAAGCCGTGCGGCGCGGTCTGGCCCATGAGGACAATATCGACTTCCACTTCTGTGCCGACCCCCACCAGGCCATCTCCCAGGCGATCCGCATCAAGCCGACGGTGATTCTCCAGGATCTGGTCATGCCCGGGCTGGACGGCCTGACCCTGGTGCGTGAGTACCGTAACCATCCGGCGACCCAGAATATCCCGATCATTGTGCTTTCGACCAAGGAAGACCCGCTGATCAAGAGCGCCGCGTTTGCCGCCGGGGCCAATGACTACCTGGTGAAACTGCCGGACAACATCGAGCTGGTGGCGCGGATCCGCTACCACTCGCGCTCCTACATGACCCTGCTGCAGCGGGACGCGGCCTACCGTGCGCTGCGGGTCAGCCAGCAACAACTGCTGGACACCAACCTGGTGCTGCAACGCCTGATGAATTCCGACGGCTTGACCGGGTTGTCCAACCGCCGGCACTTCGACGAATACCTGGAGCTGGAATGGCGACGCGCCATGCGTGACCAGACCCAGTTGTCGTTGCTGATGATCGACGTGGACTTCTTCAAGACCTACAACGACAGCTTTGGCCACCTGGAAGGGGACGAAGCATTGCGCAAGGTGGCGGCGAGCATTCGCGACGCCAGCAGCCGTCCTTCGGACCTGCCGGCGCGCTACGGGGGCGAAGAGTTTGCCCTGGTGCTGCCCAACACCTCGCCGGGTGGTGCGCGGCTGGTGGCGGAGAAACTGCGCCAGGCCGTTGCCGCGCTGAAAATCCCGCACATCGCACCCTCTGAAGGGGCGAGCCTGACCATCAGCATTGGTCTTGCGACCATGACGCCACTGCTGGGGACCGATTGCCGGCAATTGATCTCGGCAGCGGACAAGGGGTTGTACCTGGCCAAGCACAATGGGCGCAACCAGGTGGGGATCGAATAGCCTGCGAACACCGCCAACCCAATGTAGGAGCTGGCTTGCCTGCGATGGCGTCTCCTCGGTCTACTTGATACACCTAGTCGTCTGTATCGCAGGCAAGCCAGCTCCTACATTTGATCTTTATCGGGCTGTAGATATCACACAAACCCAGCCTTTTCGGCCAAGCGGACTGCCGTTTCCAGCCTTTTGCCGTTATACTCGCCGGCTTTCAAAAGTTCGCCAACGAGTGCTGCCCGCCATGGAAATCAACCCGATCCTGAACACCATCAAGGACCTGTCCGAGCGCTCCGAAACTATTCGGGGGTATCTTTGACTACGATCAAAAGCATGAGCGTCTGACCGAAGTCAATCGCGAGCTTGAAGATCCGGCTGTCTGGAACAAACCTGAATACGCCCAGGAACTGGGCCGCGAGCGCGCTGCGCTGGCGCAGATCGTCGACACCCTCGACGAATTGAACACCGGTCTGGGCGACTGCCGCGACCTGCTGGACATGGCCGTCGAAGAAAACGACGAAGGCGCAGTGGGCGATGTCGTCGCCGAGCTGGCCCGTCTCGAGGACAACCTCGCCAAACTCGAATTCCGCCGCATGTTCAGCCACGAAATGGACCCGAACAACGCCTACCTGGATATCCAGGCCGGTTCCGGCGGCACCGAAGCCCAGGATTGGGCCAACATTCTGCTGCGCATGTACCTGCGCTGGGCTGACAAACGCGGTTTCGAAGCAACCATCATGGAACTGTCCGCCGGTGAAGTTGCCGGTATCAAGGGCGCGACCGTGCATATCAAGGGTGAATACGCCTTTGGCTGGTTGCGGACCGAGATCGGCGTACACCGCCTGGTGCGCAAGAGCCCGTTCGACTCCGGCAACCGTCGCCACACTTCGTTCTCTGCGGTTTTCGTCTCCCCCGAGATCGACGACAAGGTGGAAATCGAGATCAACCCGGCCGACCTGCGCATCGACACCTACCGCTCCTCCGGTGCCGGTGGCCAGCACGTAAACACCACCGACTCGGCCGTACGTATCACCCACGTACCGACCAACACCGTGGTCAGTTGCCAGAACGAACGTTCCCAGCACGCGAACAAGGACACCGCCATGAAAATGCTGCGGGCCAAGTTGTACGAGCAGGAAATGCAGAAGCGCAACGCCGCTTCCCAGGCACTGGAAGACACCAAGTCGGATATCGGCTGGGGCCACCAGATCCGTTCGTATGTGCTTGATGCGTCGCGGATCAAGGATCTGCGCACTAACATCGAACGCAGTGACTGCGACAAGGTACTCGACGGCGATATCGACGAATACCTGGAAGCCAGCCTGAAATCAGGCCTGTAATACATGCAACGCGGGATTGGCTGACACTCCTCGATCCCTGTGGGAGCGGGCTTGCCCGCGATCCCCAGCCGCAGGCTGGGGACAACGAACCAGATGGAATATTTAAAGACATGAGCGACCAACAACTCGATCAGGCCCTGCAACAGGAAGAAAACTCCTTGATCGCCCTGCGCAAGGAAAAGCTTGCTGCCGAGCGTGCCAAGGGTAACGCCTTCCCCAACGACTTCCGCCGCGAAAACTACTGCGATGCCTTGCAGAAGCAATACGCGGACAAGACCAAGGAAGAGCTGGCAGAAGCTGCGATCCCGGTCAAGGTGGCAGGTCGCATCATGCTCAACCGTGGCTCGTTCATGGTGATCCAGGACATGACCGGGCGCATCCAGGTCTACGTCAACCGCAAGACCCTCTCGGAAGAAACCCTGGCCTCGGTGAAAACCTGGGACATGGGCGACATCATTGCCGCCGAAGGCACCCTGGCCCGTTCCGGCAAGGGCGACCTGTACGTCGAAATGACCAACGTGCGCCTGCTGACCAAGTCGCTGCGCCCGCTGCCAGACAAGCACCACGGCCTGACCGACACCGAGCAGCGCTATCGCCAGCGCTACGTCGACCTGATCGTCAACGAAGAAGTGCGCCAGACGTTCCGCGTGCGCTCGCAAGTGATCGCGCACATCCGCAGCTTCCTGATGGCCCGTGACTTCCTCGAAGTCGAGACGCCGATGCTGCAGACCATTCCGGGCGGCGCGGCAGCCAAGCCGTTCGAAACCCACCACAATGCTCTGGACATGGAAATGTTCCTGCGTATCGCGCCAGAGTTGTACCTCAAGCGCCTGGTGGTCGGTGGTTTTGAAAAGGTGTTCGAGATCAACCGCAACTTCCGTAACGAAGGTGTCTCGACCCGTCACAACCCAGAATTCACCATGTTGGAGTTCTACCAGGCCTACGCCGACTACGAAGACAACATGGACCTGACCGAAGAACTGTTCCGCGAGCTGGCGCAACTGGTTCTCGGGACTACCGACGTGCCGTACGGCGACAAGGTGTTCCACTTCGGCGAGCCGTTCGTGCGCCTGTCGGTGTTCGATTCGATCCTCAAGTACAACCCCGAGCTGACCGCTGACGACCTGAACGACATCGACAAGGCTCGCGCCATTGCCAAGAAAGCCGGGGCCAAGGTCCTGGGCTTCGAAGGCCTGGGCAAGCTGCAGGTGATGATTTTCGAAGAACTGGTGGAGCACAAGCTGGAACAGCCGCACTTCATTACCCAGTACCCGTTCGAAGTGTCGCCGCTGGCCCGTCGCAACGACGACAACCCGAACGTCACCGACCGTTTCGAGCTGTTTATCGGTGGTCGCGAAATCGCCAACGCCTACTCCGAGCTTAACGACGCGGAAGACCAGGCCGAGCGTTTCATGGCCCAGGTGGCCGACAAGGACGCCGGTGACGATGAAGCCATGCACTACGACGCCGACTTTGTGCGGGCGCTGGAGTACGGCATGCCGCCAACGGCCGGTGAAGGTATCGGTATCGACCGCCTGGTGATGTTGTTGACCAACTCACCGTCGATCCGCGATGTCATCTTGTTCCCGCACATGCGGCCGCAAGCGTAACCTTAGCGAATCCCGAAGCCG
This sequence comes from Pseudomonas sp. WS 5021, assembly GCF_012985535.1. NCBI lineage: Bacteria > Pseudomonadati > Pseudomonadota > Gammaproteobacteria > Pseudomonadales > Pseudomonadaceae > Pseudomonas > Pseudomonas sp. WS 5021. Next base: position 250,406 of record NZ_JAAQWP010000007.1, read on the forward strand.
CCTTTTATAAGGCGGCTTTTTTGTGTGGCCTGTACTAACGTCAAGCGTACGGCGCCAGACTTTTGTTGAGTGAGAGGACGATCTTTCGTGAAGCGCGTAATGGCTCAAGAAGGCGCCGCTGGCATCGCTGCCGCCGTGGCTGAAAGTGTTCAGTACCAGGGCCGCAAGGCCAGTCGCCAGGGCAGCGAACAGCGTCGCCAGGATATTCTCGACGCGGCCATGCGCATTGTCGTGCGCGATGGCGTGCGGGCGGTGCGCCATCGGGCGGTGGCGGCGGAGGCCGGCGTGCCGCTGTCGGCCACCACCTACTATTTCAAGGATATCGACGACCTGCTCACCGACACCTTTGCCCAGTATGTGGAGCGCAGTGCGGCGTTCATGGGCAAGTTGTGGGTGCGTAACGAAGGTTTGCTGCGCGAGATGGTGGCCTACGGTGATGGCAGTGCCGAGTCGCGCTCGCAACTGGCCGATGATATTGCGCGGCTGACTGCCGATTACGTCCTGCGCCAACTGCTCAACCGGCGTGAGTACCTGATGGCCGAACAGGCCTTTCGCCAGGAAGCCTTGTTGAACCCGCGCCTGGGCGAACTGGTACGTTCTCACCAGCAGATTTTGTTGCAGGGCACTTGCCAGTTTTTCCAGGTGCTGGGCTCCCGCGAGCCGCAACAGGATGCCAAAGTGTTGACGGCGATTATCAGTCGGATGGAATATCAGGGCCTGCTGTTCGAGCCCGAGGCCCTGACTGGCGAAGAAATGCTCGAGATTCTCAAGCGTTACATGCACCTGGTACTGGCCTCGGTCTAGTCATGTGGGGGCCAGGCTGCCCAAAACAGCTGTGGAGTGATGGATGAAAACCTGGCGTGTGTTAGTGACCGCGATGGTGTCGCTGCTCCTGAGCGGCTGCCTGGTGACCTTCAAGGAGCCCCTGCCGGCCAGCGAGGCCGCACCTGACGCGCTGCTGGGCAAGTGGGCCAGCAGGAACGCCTGGGGCGAACCGCTCGACCTGCAGATCAGCCGGGTGGGCCAGCATCGCTACAAGGCAGTGAGCACCTCGCAGACCCAGCCGATCAAGCGCGACGAGTATTTGTTCAGTGTGTCCCGCCACGGCAACCGCTGGTACCTGTCGGCGCCGCTGCCAAACAAGCTGGGCGGGCACTTTATCCTCGCCGGGTTTGAATTGAATGAGGCCCGCGAACTGGTGGTCTACAACCTCGATCCCGAGGCGATCAACCAGGCCATCACGCACAAAACCCTGAGTGGCAGCAGTGTCGAGACCGTCGAAGGGGACGGGACATTGATCGACAGCCCCATGAGCCAGGTCTTGGCTTACCTGGATGATCCGGCCAACGCCGATGTGTTTGTCGAAGCCGTACGCTATAAACATGTGGGCAAATAACGTTTAAAGAGGAAGCACCGGGTGGACGATTACCAGCAGACGATACGCACCTTGTCCGATCGCATTGTGCTGGCGCAAACACCGATTCGCGTCCTCGACGCCGTGAAGTGGGACGACAACATTCGCAAGGGCTTCCTCCAGGGCAAGGGCAAGCACATGCCGGCCGTGGACCGCGACTATTACCTGAACCGGCCATTGTCGTTCGACTCCAGCAAGGTGAAGCTGGAGTTCCAGAACATTGAGCGTGATATCACTCGCCAATTGGGCCAGTTCAACCCGGTCGGGCAGATCATGCGGCGTATGTGCAAGGAATACCGCATGGTGGTGCGCATGCTCGAAGCCCGTGGCACCGAGGATTTCGGCCTGATTTCCCAGGAACTCTACGGCGCGGCCTCCGATGCATTCCATGCCGGCGACCCGACGCTGGCCGACCTGGGCCTGATGCTCTCCGATTACCTGAACAATATCGACGGCCGTGGCGATCTCAAGGACGAAGCCAAGACCCTGACCGCCAAGGACGCCGTCAGCCTGCTGCAAAGCCGCCTGAACAAGGTGTTTGGCGAGGCCGAGGAAACCATCCGCGTATTTGAGTCCGATGGCATCGTCGCCGACGCGGCGGCGGGTGCCGACTACATCAAGATCCGCACCGATGCGATGTTCAACGAGCGCGATGTGCGGGCCCTGGAAGTCCACGAAGGGCTGGTCCATGTGGGCACCACCCTCAACGGCCAGAACCAGCCGATCTGCACCTTCCTGTCCAAGGGCCCACCGTCGTCGACCGTGACCCAGGAGGGCCTGGCGATCCTGATGGAGATCATCACCTTCGCCTCCTACCCCAGCCGCCTGCGCAAGCTGACCAACCGCACCCGCGCGATCCATATGGTGGAAGAGGGCGCCGATTTCCTGCAGGTGTTCGAGTTCTTCCGCGAGCAGGGCTTTGAAATGGCCGAGAGCTACGGCAACGCCAGCCGGGTGTTTCGCGGCTCGACGCCGACGGGCCTGCCGTTTACCAAGGATCTGTCCTACCTCAAGGGCTTTATCATGGTCTACAACTACATCCAGCTGGCCGTGCGCAAGGGCAAGCTGGAGCAGGTGCCGCTGTTGTTCTGCGGCAAGACCACCCTGGAAGACATGCGCACCTTGCGCCAATTGGTGGACGAAGGCCTGGTGGTGCCGCCCAAGTACTTGCCGGAGCAGTTTCGCGATATGAACGCGTTGTCGGCGTGGATGTGCTTCTCCAACTTCCTCAATCACCTGAGCCTGGACCGGATCGAGGCGGACTACTCCAATATCCTCTGACCAAATCCCATCAACTGTAGGAGCTGGCTTGCCTGCGATCGCGGTCTGTCAGCCACCGGTGGAGTAACTGACAGCCAGCTCCGACAGTTAGTCTTCATTGATTATCAGGGTTGTGTCCCCACCCATTTACGAGGTTTCAACGGATGAGACTGCTCGGCATTCTATGCCTGCTCCTGACCCTCAACGGCTGCAGCTCGCTGCTGTTCTACCCCGAGCCCGGCCTGCCATTTACCCCGCAACAGGCGCGCCTGGAATACCGTGACGTCACCCTGACCACCGCCGATGGCCTCAAGCTGCGCGCCTGGTGGCTGCCGGCCAAGGCCGGTGTGCCGCTCAAGGGCACGGTGCTGCATTTGCACGGCAACGGGGGCAACCTGTCCGGGCACCTGGGGGGCAGTTGGTGGCTGCCGGCCCAGGGTTATCAAGTGCTGATGCTGGACTATCGCGGCTATGGCGTGTCCGAAGGCAAACCTTCGCTGCCGGCCATCTACCAGGACCTGGATGCGGCTTTCCAGTGGCTTGACCAGGCCCCCGAGACCCAGGGCCAGCCGTTGGTGGTGCTCGGCCAGAGCCTGGGCGGGGCATTGGCGGTGCATTACCTGGCGGCACATCCCGAGCGCCAGCCCCGGCTCAAGGCGCTGGTGTTGGATGGCGTGCCCGCCAGTTATCGTGATGTAGGGCAATTCGCCCTGAGCACTTCCTGGCTAACATGGCCGTTTCAGGTGCCGTTGTCGTGGCTGGTGCCGGACGCCGACAGCGCGATCCACGGCATGCCGCAGCTGACCGGCGTGCCGAAACTGCTGTTCCACAGTCTGGATGATCCGATCGTGCCGCTTTCCAACGGCATCCGTCTGTATCAAGCTGCGCCGCCGCCAAGGGTGCTGCAATTGACCCGCGGTGGGCATGTGCAGACTTTTGCCGACAAGACCTGGCAAACCGTGATGCTGCGTTATCTTGACGACCCGCAGCATTTCAATGGCCTGCGCCGCCTGGGGGAAATCCCCAATTACCCGGCGGCCGCCACTCCTAAAGTTGAATCATCAGAGAGCCCGCAATGAGCGAAGAACGCAACATGATCCCCCTGATCCTCACCGGTATCGGCACCATCATCGGCACCGTTGGCTGCCTGTGGTACTACGGCTACCTGCACTTCGCCAAGCCCGAGGACGCGTTGCTGCTCAGTGATTTCACCATGCTCAAGACGGTGCCCGGCGAGGACTATAAAGTCTCCCTGACCCCGGCTCCCCAGGTGGCGCAGTGCGTCGACGGTGTGCTGGTGCTGTTTGATACCGAGCAGAAAGGGTTGACCGGTGTACTGGTGAATAACAAGAAGCAGGCGGTGCGTTGCATGGGCCAGGAAACCCCGCAATTGCAGGAGTAAGCACGCTGGTAGTTTTTGGAACCATATTTTGTGTGAAGCCACTGATTGGGTTGTCAGCAGCGCTGACGAGCAACCCCCTTAATTATGTGGAGTATCGCTATGAGTATTGGTGGAGTAGGTGGTGGTAGCGGGTTCGGTAACTTCGGCGGCGCCGGCATGGGCGATTCCGGCAATATGGTCGGCAAGGGCGTCGAAGGGGGCCAGCAGCAGGGTGGTGCAGACCCGGAAGCGCTGAAGAAACTCCTGGCGCAACTGTTGGGCGGCGCGGGCGGTGCAGGCGGCTCCCAGGGCAGTGGCGCAAGTGGTGGTGGCGAGGATGAGCAAGATCCTCTGCGCAAGCAGATGGATCGCGACGGCCAGCAAGGCATGCAGATGCCCCAAGAGAACACCAACTCAGTCAACTTCGGCTGATCCAAAGCCATCTGCCGCAGTTCTTCTACAAAAAAAGCCCTGCCTGGAATCCAGGCAGGGCTTTTTTAGCGGTGTACGTCAGTCGGTTACTGAACCGAAGAACGTGGCTTGACCGGCTGGTTGTCGTTGGAGATGGTCACTTCAACGCGACGGTTCATGGCGCGGCCCGAAACGCTTGCGTTATCGGCAACCGGGTATGCCTTGCCGTAGCCAGCAGTCACGATGCGGCTTGGGTTAACGCCCATCTTGATCAGTGCAACCTGCACCGAAGTAGCACGGCGCTCGGACAAGGTCTGGTTGTAGGCATCGCTGCCGGTGCTGTCGGTGTAGCCTTCGATAATGACTTTACGATCTGGGTTTTCCTGGAGGAATTGCGCCAGTTTGTTGATGTTCACCAGGCCGCTGGATTTCAGGTCGGCCTTGTTGGTGGCGAACAGCACATCACCAAAGGTCACCAGGGTCCCGCGTTCAGTCTGCTTGGCGTTCAAGCTGTTTTGCAGCTGCTTGATCTGCGCGTCGCGGGCTTCGAGCAGGGCGCGGGCACGTTCGTCGCCGGCGTTTTTCAGCTTGGCTTCGGACTCGCGCAGGGCGATGGTGTCCTTGGCCACTTCAACGCGCTGGTTGGTCAGGTAGGCCAGTTGGTCGACCTTCTTCTCGTCTTCCTTGTCGCGGTACGCCTTGTCGGCCTTGTCCAGCCATTCGCTGGCGTCCTTGGTTTCCAGGGCGGCGATTTTGGTCGCTTGCGGGTTGGCTTGCAGGGCCGAGAAGTTGGTCCGTGCGTTTTCCAGGTTCGCGTTAGGCGGGGTGGAGCAAGCCGCCAATGCAACGCTCATCGCCAGCAGGGCAGGGATCATCAATTGTTTACGCATAGTGGTGTCGTCCTTTCAATTCGATTTCGGGTGCGATGCAAACAAGGGCGCTGCTTACTTCTGCTGGATCACAGCAGGACGCATGCCTTCGTTACGCAGCTCCTGAACAGCCTTCTGGGAATCCTTCAGCGCCAGGTCGGCCTTGGCAGCCTGGGCCTTGCGCTCTGCAACGCGAGCGTCCCACTCAGCCTGTTCGGCCAGACGACGGGCTTCGTCGTACTTCTTGTCGTGCATGGCCAGCTCGGCTTGCTTGAGCTTGTCCTGGGCAGCTTTCATTTCCACGGCAGCGTATTCGGTACCGCCAGCGCTTACAGCGCTGTTCACGGCCGATTGGGTCACCGCGTACTGCTCGGTCGGCGGGTTGCCGGCGCAGCCCGCGAGGACGAAGCTGGTGCCGATTGCCAACGCGGCCAATTTGAGCCCGCGCAGGTGGTTAAACGAGGATTTGGCAGTGCTGGTCTTCATCGTCTTCAACTCCATTGGATAACTCCAGAAAAACATCAAATCCATCTACGGTGTTCAGCGTCTGCGTTTTGGCGGTGAAGCTCAGTGTGCCTTTTCAAACGCCTGTTCCAAGTGATGGCTTACTGGCTGTGACCCGAGGCTTTTTTGAATAGTTCAGCCAAAGATGGCGATTTGCCCGAAAAAACATCTGAACAAATCTGACTGAGTGGTCAGTGTTTAAAAATCGGAACTTTTGCCATCCATAGCGGTATGCCGGGCCTATGAAAGGCCCGGTACGCTGGGGAATGGTTTTTTTCAGCGGATGTTTATCAGTGTTTCTGATCGTCAGGCGTGGCTGACATATCGTGCAGGTAGCGCCGTGACAACGACAGGAAGCGCGGTGTGGGGCCGACGTCTTCATACAACGGGTCACCCTCTTCATCAGTGGCAACCACATGCTGGCCCCGGATATAGGGAAAGCTGGCTTCCAGCTCTTCCAGGGCGGCGCCGATCAACTCGCCGAGCAATTCCTCGGTGCTGCGCTTGGGGTACATCTCGCGGATGGCCGCCAGCCGTGCGGCGGCCTCGACATCCAGGTGGATGGCATATTCGGTCTTGGTCAGGCGACCCTTGGCGGTTTCTTCCCATTGCTGGGCCAGTTCTCGGATTTTCATGGCAACCTCAGTGATGCCCAGGGTAGCGGGCGGTGATGAGTGACCGGTCGCGGCGTGGATAACGCGACGACGTATCCTTGAGACTAGCTGCAACCGCCAAGGTTTAAAGTTCCTTGTAAGAGCAAGGCTTGATCGGCACTCTTAAAGATCAAAGCGTCCCGGATTCCTGGCTGGAGATTGGCTGATGAGCGATATCGATGCACGTTTGCGTGAAGATGTTCACCTGCTGGGTGAACTGTTGGGCAACACGATTCGAGAACAGTACGGTGATGAGTTCCTCGCCAAAATCGAGCAGATCCGCAAGGGCGCCAAGGCCGATCGCCGGGGCGGGGCAACCGAGGCGGCAGCTGGCGAAGAGCTCAGCGCCAGCCTCAACCAGTTGCAGGAAGACGAGCTGTTGCCGGTGGCACGTGCGTTCAACCAGTTCCTCAACCTGGCTAATATCGCCGAGCAGTACCAACTGATTCACCGGCGCGATGAATCCCAGCCCGCCCCGTTCGAGTCGCGGGTACTGCCCGAGCTGCTGGCGCGCCTGCAGAGTGAGGGCCATAGCAGCGAATCCCTGGCCCGGCAGTTGGCGCGGCTGGAGATCGAACTGGTGCTCACCGCCCACCCTACCGAAGTTGCGCGCCGCACCCTGATCCAGAAATATGACGCCATCGCCGCCCAACTGGCGTTGCAGGATCACCGTGACTTGACCAGCGCCGAGCGCGAGCAGATTCGCCAGCGCTTGCAACGGCTGATCGCCGAAGCCTGGCACACCGAAGAAATCCGCCGCACCCGGCCCACCCCGGTGGACGAGGCCAAGTGGGGCTTTGCGGTGATCGAGCATTCGCTGTGGCACGCCATCCCCAACTACCTGCGCAAGGCCGATCACGCCTTGCACGCCGCGACCGGCCTGCGCCTGCCCCTGGAGGCGGCACCGATCCGCTTTGCCTCATGGATGGGCGGTGACCGTGACGGCAACCCCAACGTGACGGCGCCCGTGACTCGCGAAGTATTGCTGCTGGCGCGCTGGATGGCCGCAGACCTGTATTTGCGTGACATCGATCACCTGGCATCCGAGCTGTCGATGCAGCAGGCCAGCCCCGAGTTGCAGGCCAAGGTCGGCGAGAGCGTCGAACCTTATCGGGCCTTGCTCAAGCAACTGCGCGAACGCCTGCGCGCCACCCGCAATTGGGCGCACGCGGCGTTGACCGCCAGCCTCCCGGCGCCGGCTGATGTGCTGCAAAACAATCGCGACCTGCTGGAGCCGCTGGAGCTGTGCTACCAGTCCCTGCACGCCTGCGGCATGGGCGTGATTGCCGACGGCCCGCTGCTCGATTGCCTACGCCGTGCGGTAACGTTCGGCCTGTTCCTGGTGCGCCTGGATGTGCGCCAGGACTCCAGCCGTCACTCGGCGGCGATGACCGAGATCACCGACTACCTGGGCCTGGGCCGCTATGAGGATTGGGACGAAGACGCGCGCATCACCTTCCTGATGAAGGAGTTGGCCAACCGTCGCCCATTGTTGCCAGGCTATTTCAAGCCGTCGGCCGACACCGCCGAAGTGCTCAATACCTGTAAGGAAATTGCCGCCGCGCCAGCCGCATCCCTGGGTTCCTACGTCATCTCCATGGCGGGTGCGGCATCCGATGTGCTGGCGGTGCAGCTGCTGCTCAAGGAGTCCGGGGTGCAGCGGCCGATGCGTGTGGTGCCGCTGTTCGAGACCCTGGCCGACCTGGACAACGCCGGCCCGGTAATCGAGCGCCTGTTGCTGCTACCGGGCTATCGCGCGCGCCTGCAAGGCCCGCAGGAAGTGATGATCGGCTATTCGGACTCGGCCAAGGACGCCGGCACTACCGCTGCGGCCTGGGCGCAGTACCGGGCCCAGGAACGGCTGGTGGATATCTGCCGCGAGCAGCAGGTGGAACTGTTGTTGTTCCATGGTCGTGGCGGCACCGTTGGCCGTGGCGGTGGCCCGGCCCACGCGGCGATCCTGTCGCAGCCACCGGGCTCGGTAGCCGGGCGTTTTCGCACCACCGAGCAGGGCGAGATGATTCGCTTCAAGTTCGGCTTGCCGGATATCGCCGAGCAGAACCTCAATCTGTATCTGGCCGCAGTGCTGGAGGCGACCTTATTGCCACCGCCGCCCCCGGAGCCGGCCTGGCGGCATTTGATGGACGAATTGGCCGCCGATGGCGTCAGCGCCTATCGCGCGGTAGTGCGGGAAAATCCGCAGTTCGTCGAGTACTTCCGCCAGTCCACGCCCGAGCAGGAACTGGGCCGCTTGCCCCTGGGCAGTCGCCCGGCCAAACGCCGTGCTGGGGGCATCGAAAGCCTGCGTGCGATCCCGTGGATTTTCGGCTGGACCCAGACGCGCCTGATGTTGCCGGCCTGGCTGGGCTGGGAAGCGGCATTGAGCAAGGCCCTGGAGCGGGGCGAAGGCGAGTTGCTGGGGCAGATGCGTGAGCAATGGCCGTTCTTCCGTACGCGCATCGACATGCTGGAAATGGTCCTGGCCAAGGCCGACGCCGATATCGCCCGCCTGTATGACGAGCGTCTGGTGCAGCCGGACCTGCTGCCATTGGGTGCGCATTTACGCGACCTATTGTCGCAGGCGTGTGCCGTGGTGCTTGGCCTGACCGGGCAGTCGCAACTGCTGGCCCACAGTCCCGACACCCTGGAGTTCATCCGCCTGCGCAACACCTACCTTGACCCATTGCACCTGCTGCAGGCCGAGTTGTTGGCGCGGTCCCGCCAGCAGGAAGCGACACAGGACAGCCCTCTGGAACAGGCGCTGCTGGTGTCCGTGGCCGGTATTGCCGCCGGGCTGCGTAATACCGGCTGACATTTGTCGCGTGTTCTCAAGGGCTTGCACGCAAAACCGCCGGTTGACCCGAAAGGGCTCTGCCGGCGGTTTTGGGTTTGGGTTGCACCAAGGGATACCGCGACCAAAAGGCTTGTGTGGGGCGGGTTCTTCCGACTTTTGGCGGCTTGTGTGGTTAGGGCTCGCTGTGTATCTTGATCAGCCTTTGGCCGTTTGGGCGGCCTGGATTCGTATTTTTACGAGCATATTCTACGAGATTGGCCCCACGCGGCGAATCCGAGCGTCATCTCTATAAAAAATTGAGGAGCACATCGATGCGCGTCATTCTGCTGGGAGCTCCCGGGGCCGGTAAAGGTACTCAGGCAAAGTTCATCACTGAAAAGTTCGGCATTCCACAAATCTCCACGGGCGACATGCTGCGCGCCGCCGTCAAGGCCGGTACCGAGCTGGGCCTGATCGCCAAGAGCGTGATGGACAGCGGTGGCCTGGTCTCCGACGACCTGATCATCAACCTGGTCAAGGAACGCATCAGCCAGGAAGACTGCAAGAACGGTTTCCTGTTCGACGGTTTCCCACGCACCATTCCCCAGGCCGAAGCCCTGGTGAAGGCCGGCGTCGAGTTGGATGCCGTGGTCGAAATCGCCGTTGAAGACGAAGAGATCGTCCAGCGTATCGCCGGTCGCCGCGTTCACGAAGCCTCGGGCCGCGTCTACCACATCGTCTACAACCCGCCAAAAGTGGCTGGCAAGGATGATGTAACCGGTGACGACCTGGTGCAGCGCAAGGACGATACCGAAGAAACCGTGCGTCATCGCCTGTCGGTCTACCACTCCCAGACCAAGCCGCTGGTGGACTTCTACCAGAAGCTGTCGGCTGCCCAGGGCAAACCGAAATACAGCCACATCCCCGGCGTTGGCTCGGTGGAAGCCATCACCGCCAAGGTGCTGGAAGCGCTGAACTGATCTGACGATCGGCGTGATGTTCAACGGCCCGCTTGCGGGCCGTTGTTGTTTATACTGGCGCACTTTTTTTCGATTTGGACACCCACACCGATGAGCACCCTGCTGGCCCTGGACACCGCGACTGAAGCTTGCTCCGTTGCCCTGCTGCATAACGGCAAGGTCACGAGCCACTATGAGGTGATCCCGCGCCTGCACGCGCAAAAGCTGCTGCCGATGATCAAGCAGTTATTGCTCGATGCCGGCACCACCTTGTCGGCGGTGGACGCCATCGCCTTTGGTCGTGGCCCGGGCGCGTTCACCGGCGTGCGCATCGCCATCGGGGTGGTGCAGGGCCTGGCGTTTGCCCTGGAACGGCCAGTATTGCCGGTGTCCAACCTGGCCGTGCTGGCCCAGCGCGCGCTGCGTGAGCACGGCGCGGCCCAGGTCGCGGCAGCCATCGATGCGCGGATGGATGAGGTCTACTGGGGTTGCTACCGCGAGACCGCAGGCGAAATGCGCCTGGTCGGCGTTGAAGCCGTACAGCCGCCCGAGGCCGCCGCGTTGCCGGCCGATGCCAGTGGCGACTGGTTTGGTGCCGGTACCGGTTGGGGGTATGGCCAGCGGATCGCCGTGCCCACGATGGGCCAGGATGCCACGATGCTGCCCCATGCCGAAGACCTGCTGGCCCTGGCGCGTTTTGCCTGGGAACGCGGCGAGGCGATTCCCGCCGACCAGGCCGCCCCGGTGTACCTGCGCGATAAAGTGGCGCAGACCAAGGCCGAGCGCGGGCTCTAGGCTTATTGCGGTTAGCCTCTAATGTGGGAGCTGTCGAGCCCCAGCGAGGCTGCTATAGCGGTGTGTCAGGTGCCATGAATAGTGGCAGTGTCGCCGCCATCGCAGCCTCGCTGGGGCTCGACAGCTTCCACCGTTGATCGCCGGCAATTGGCGCCAATCGTCAGAATTTGCCCCCGGTTTTAAACCTTTGCCCGTTTATGTGTTCTAGTTATCACCAGAGCATTTGCGCGCCAAGGAAAGTGCCGCTAAATTGCCATCATTGATCACGGATCTGCATGCATGCGTATAGACGGCTTTTCCTCCCAGTCCTACCCCCTCAAGCGCAAGCCACGCAAGGCGAACGTGAAGGTAGACGAGTCCGTCGAAGAATCCCCCGATTTTATTGAAATCCAGCCCGAAACCTCCCAGGGCGCAGCGGTTTCCGCCCGTGCCCAAGGTGCCAGCGGTGCGCGTATCGGCGGCGTTCCGGCCCGCCAGCAAGACATGGTCTTCCCGCGCTCCATGAGCAAGAACGTCGCCACGGCCCTGGCCAGCTACCTGACCACAGCAGGCTTTGTCGATTGGGATATGGAAGTGCTGGGTCTCGATATCCACATCTGATGTTGCTGCCTTATTTCCTCGGTTGCCCGTCCTGGAGTGAAAACGCCTGGCGCGAGTACCTGTATCCGCAAGACGCCCGCACCACAGATTTTCTCGGGCTGTATTGCCAGGTGTTCAATGCCTGCGAAGGCAACACCACGTTCTATGCGCGGCCCTCCGTCGCGACTGTGCAGCGCTGGGCCGAGATCATGCCCGCGCACTTTCGCTTTACCGCCAAGTTTCCCGGTGATATCAGCCACAGCGCTGACCTGCGCGAACAGTTGCCCGCCGCCGAAAGCTTCCTCGGTTTGATGAGCCCGCTGGGCGAGCGGGTTTCGCCACTGTGGCTGCAACTACCGGCCAGCTTCACCCCGCAACGGCTGGGGGAACTGGCAGGGTTTATCGACGGCCTGGAGCGGCCATTGGCGGTGGAGGTGCGTCACCGCGAGTTCTTCGCCAAAGGCGATGCCGAGCGCAGCCTCAACCGCCTGCTGCGTGACCGTGGTGTCGAGCGGATCTGCCTGGATCCTCGGGCGCTGTTCAGTTGCACGTCCACCTCGGCGGCGGTACTCCACGCCCAATCGAAAAAGCCCAAGGTACCGCCCCGGCCTGCGGCGTTGACCCAGTTTCCCCAGGTGCGTTTTATCGGCCACCCGGACCTGGAAGCCAACGATCCGTTCCTGGTGCCGTGGGTTGAAAAGGTCGCTGGCTGGATCGAGGAGGGCCGCACGCCCTATGTGTTCCTGCACACCTCGGACAACCGCCTGGCGGCCCAATTGGCCATGCGTTTTCATCAGCAATTGATGGTGCGATTGCCTGGGTTGCCGGCGTTAGCGCAGTTGCATCGGGAGCCCGCTGTGGAGCAACTGGGGTTACTCTAGGGTTCTTTTATGCCTGGAGTCAGTCATGGATGCCCAAACCCTTCGCGCCGAATCCTTTCGAGCCCTGCACGAGCGTGACCGTGCATTCGTGATGCCCAACCCGTGGGACGCCGGTTCCGCCAAGATGCTCGCCAGCCTCGGCTTTGAAGCCCTGGCCACTACCAGCGCGGGTTTTGCCTTCAGTCTGGGGCGTCCGGATGCCGAAGGTGCGCTGTCGCTGGAGGACACTTTGGGCAACGCCGGGATGATCGTTCAGGCCACCGCGCTGCCGGTGGCGGCGGACCTGGAAAACGGCTTCAGCGATACGCCTCAAGGTTGTGCCCAGAGCCTGTTGCGGGCCGCCGCTACCGGCATCGTCGGCGGTTCTATCGAAGACGCTACGGGGATTGCGGTCGACCCGATCTACCCCTTTGATCTGTCTGTTGAACGCATCGAGGCTGCCGTCGCTGCGGCGCGCAGCTTGCCATTCCCCTTCATGCTGACGGCCCGTGCGGAAAACCTCCTACATGGTCGCCTGGATTTTCCCGACACTATTCGCCGTTTGCAGGCCTACGCCGAAGCGGGCGCCGACGTGTTGTATGCTCCGGGCCTGCGCAGTGCTGAGGAAGTACTGGCGGTGGTGCGGGCGGTGGCGCCAAAACCGGTGAATGTGCTGATGTCAGGTGGCCTCAAGCTCTCGGTGGCGCAACTGAGCGAGATGGGCGTCAAGCGCATCAGCGTTGGCTCGGCCATGGCCCTGGCGGCCTACGGGGAGTTCTTCAGGGCCGCGCGGGAGGTTCAGGAACTGGGAACCTTCACCTTTACCGAGCGCTCGATGCCGTTCAGCCAGGCAAATCAGTTGTTCAAAGGTTGAGTCGTGGCTTTTTTCAAAGTGTTGGGGGTGTTGCTGCTACTCGCGGGCGGCCTACTCGTAGGCATCTGGCGCGGCTGGGTGCCGTTGCCCGCCGAATGGAACCCCTGGGCGCCCTTGGATGTGCGCGCCGTGCCCAACCTGCTGACGCGGTTCAAACTCGGACGGTTGCAGGATGATCCGGCACTGTGCGACCAGGTGCTGAAAACCTCCGGGCTGCGGGTCAGCCATCAGGCGGACAGTCCCGCTGATGCGGCTTGCCCACTGCGCAATACCCTGCGGGTGCAGGGCGCGCAGGTGGGTTTGAGTAGCAGCTTTCTCGCCAGTTGCCCCTTGGCGGTGGCGTTTGCCCTGTTCGAGCGCCACAGCTTGCAGCCGGCCGCCCAGGCGGTGTTTGGCCAGGCGGTGACGCGGGTCGATCACCTGGGCAGTTTTGCCTGCCGCAATATGTATGGGCGTGCCGAAGGGCGGCTCAGCCAGCACGCCTCGGCCAATGCCCTGGATATCGCCGGGTTTCGCCTGGCGGATGGGCGCAGTATCAACGTGCTGAAGGATTGGCCTGGAGAGGGCGCCAACGCGCGCTTTTTGCGTCAGGTGCGCGACCGTGCGTGCAACGATTTCAACGTGGTCTTGAGCCCGGACTACAACGCTGCCCATCGCAACCATTTCCATCTGGACATGGGGCGTTGGTGGGTGTGCCGCTAAGGGTCAGGCCGCCAGGCGCAGGTTGTTGAGGATCAGTGGGCGGGCCCAGCCGCAATCGAAGTCCAGGGCCTTTTGCTGCTGCACCAGTTCTTCATTCGGATACGGTTCGGCCGCCGCTGGCAGCAGGTCCAGTTCGAACTCGGCAATCGGCAGGAACAGCGGCTTGGGTTGTGGCGCCGGGCCTGGCTCGGGCAGTGGCTGGCCAGCGGTCAGGACGATCGGGCGTACCCAGCCGCTCTCGAAGTTCTGCTGGCGTTGCTGGGCGACGATTTCATCATCCGGGAACGGCACGGCCGCGGGTGGCAGCAGGTCCAGCTCGAATTCGGCAATCGGCAGGAACAGCGGTTCAGGCGGGGCGACCTCGGTGTCCTGGACGTCGCAATGACGTTGGGTAACGATTTGGGTCAGCAGGTCGCTGCCGGCGCTGGGTTCGATCGAGGCATCCACCGGCACCGGATCTGCGGCCAGCTGCGCACCTGGCTCCTGGCCAAGTTGCTCGGCCAACGCCCGGGCGAAGAAGTCCTGCCACACATGACTGACGCCGGCCAGCGCTTGGGTATTGCGCAGGCCGAAGTGGTTGTGGGTCGGCAGGACACCGGTGAATAGGGAATGAATGTCTGACATTTCTCTCGGTCGACGCTCAGGGTCTGGCAAAATGCCTGATCCTTTTTTATCGGCCGCTTTTTGCCGATCCTTAATATTTTTGAGCGTAGTAAACGATGAGCGAACAACCCGCGGCCAGCCGCATTCGGGTCGAGGCCTTGGCCGAAGGTTTCCAGGCCCGTGCCCAGTACTGGGCCGAGCAGCTCGGCCTGCCGTTGCAGCTGGCGGATGCCGATTTTGCCCTGCAAGTGGGTGAGCAAGGCCTGCAACTGCAACAGCTGGGTGCCGATGCGCCTGGGCCGGTGCGGGTGGATTTTGTCGAGGGCGGCGCGGCCCATCGCCGGCTTTACGGTGGTGGCAGCGGGCAGATGATCGCCAAGGCCGTAGGCGTGTCTCAAGGTGTGCGCCCCCGGGTGCTGGATGCCACGGCCGGCCTGGGCAAGGATGCGTTCGTGCTGGCCAGCCTGGGCTGCGAGATGAGCCTGATCGAGCGGCAACCGTTGATTGGTGCCTTGCTCGAAGATGGTCTGGCGCGTGGGGCCGATGATTTTGAAGTGGCGCCCATCGTTGGGCGGATGATCCTGCTCAAGGGCAACTCCATCGAGCTGATGCGTAACTGGGAAGGTGAGCCGCCGCAGGTGATCTACCTGGACCCGATGTTTCCCCATCGTGAGAAAACCGCCTTGGTGAAGAAAGAAATGCGCCTGTTTCGCCCGCTGGTGGGCGACGATCCGGATGCCCCGGCGTTGCTCGCGGCGGCTTTGGCCCTGGCCAGCCACCGGGTGGTGGTCAAGCGCCCGCGCAAGGCGCCGTGTATTGACGGGCCCAAGCCGAGCCACGCGCTGGACGGCAAATCCAGCCGGTACGATATTTACCCTAAAAAAGCGCTCAAGGCCTGAGGGCCCCGTCGCCGGCAAGCCGGCTCCTACAATAAACGCAATCACCTGTAGGAGCCGGCTTGCCGACGATGGCGTCAGATCGATCAACGACTGTTCAAGGTCGATACGCCCGCATAAACAACCCCACCACTTCCTGCACATGCTCTTCGGCGGCCGCTTCGCTCAAGCGGTCGCCGCAGCCATACAGCAAGCAGAAGTTCGCCGTGCCCTTGAGCAGGCAAAAGAAGTGTTCGGCTGCGGTAAACGGCTTGTCGATGCTCAGCGCACCGCTCTGGTTGATCTTGCCCAGCAAGCGCTCCATCCCCTGCAGCATCCGCATGGGGCCGGCTTCGAAGAAAATCTGCGACAGCTTCGGATCCTGATTGCCCGACGTCATCATCAAACGGTGCAGGTTCACCGACTCCTCACTGTTGATCAGCAGGTGAAAGCCCCGGGCGATGTTGAGCAGCACCTTCTCCACCGGCACACCGTCGGGAAGCTCGAAATACATGACCGGCAGTTGCGCTTCGCACTTGGCCTCGACGGCGGCGGTGAATAGCGTTTCTTTGTCGGTGAAGTGGCTGTAGACCGTCAGTTTCGACACGCCAGCCTCAAGGGCCACGGCATCCATGCTGGTACTCGCATAACCATTGCTCAAAAACAGGATTTTCGCCGCGTCGAGGATTGCCTGGCGTTTTGCCATGTCCTTGGGGCGCCCGGGGCTATTGGTGTTTACAGGATTGTCGGACATTTTCACTTTAATACTGGACTGGTGAGTTTGGTATTAATAACATACCGGCCAGTATAATTATTCCAAGCACCATTTGCGAAAGGTCCTTCAGCATGCGCAGCATCTTCCTGCACCTCGCGTTGCCTGCGAGCCTTGCTCTTTTACTGGCTGCCTGCGGCCATGAAGAAGCGGCCCAAACCACCGTCCGCCCGGCCATGGTGGTGCAGCCACAACCCTCTGCGTTGGCAATGGACAGTTATCCAGGCGAGGTTCGTGCCCGGTATGAACCGGACCTGGCCTTTCGCATCGGCGGCAAAGTCAGCCGTCGTCTGGTGGAGGAGGGCGAGCGCGTCAAGGCCAACCAGCCGCTGGCGGAGCTCGATCCCCAGGATGTGCGCCTGCAACTGCAGGCTACCCGTGCCCAAGTCACGGCGGCCGAGGCCAACCTGAGCCTGGTGCGGGCCGAGCGTGATCGCTACAAGACCCTGATGGACCGTCAGATGGTCAGCCGCTCCCAGTACGATAATTCCGAAAACCTCTACCGCGCAGGCGTCGCCCGCTTGCAGCAGATCAAGGCAGAATTCGACGTGGCCAACAACCAGGCTGGCTATGCCGTGTTGCGCGCGCCCCAGGACGGGGTGGTGGCCAAGCGTGCGGTGGAAGTCGGGCAAGTGGTGTCTGCGGGGCAGACCGTGTTCACCCTGGCTACCGATGGCGAGCGTGAAGTGTTGATCAGCTTCCCGGAGCAAAGCTTCGGCCGCTTCAAGGTCGGCCAGCCGGTCTCCGTGGAACTGTGGAGCCAGCCCGACCAGCGTTTCGAGGGGCGTATTCGCGAGCTGTCGCCGGCAGCCGATCCCAAGTCACGCACCTTCGCCGCCCGCGTCGCCTTCAACGCCGGCAAAGTCCCGGCCGAGCTGGGGCAGAGTGCGCGGGTTTTCATCCAGGCTGACGGCGTGGTTCCGTTGTCGGTGCCGCTGTCTGCCCTCAGCGCAGAGAACGGTGCGTCCTACGTCTGGTTGGTCAAGCCGGATAACACCCTCAAGCGCACAGCGGTGCGCATCGGCGCCTTCGGCGAAAAAAGCGTGCCGGTGCTCGAAGGCCTGACCCCCTCCGACTGGGTGATTGCCGCCGGTGTGCATGTGCTCCATGAGGGCCAGCAAGTACGCCCGGTGGATCGCTCCAACCGGGTGGTGAATCTGGCGGCCAACAAGGAGTAGTCCCCGATGGGTTTCAATCTTTCCGAATGGGCGTTGCGTAATCGCCAGATCGTACTGTTCCTGATGCTGCTGCTGGCCGTTGTCGGTACGTTGTCCTACACCAAGCTGGGGCAAAGTGAAGACCCGCCGTTCACCTTCAAAGCCATGGTGATCAAGACTAACTGGCCAGGCGCCACGGCCCAGGAAGTCTCGCGCCAGGTCACCGAGCGTATTGAAAAGAAACTGATGGAAACCGGCGAGTACGAGCGCATCGTCTCGTTCTCCCGCCCGGGCGAATCCCAGGTCACGTTTATGGCGCGGGACTCGATGCACTCGGCGCAGATTCCCGACCTGTGGTACCAGGTGCGCAAGAAGATCAGCGATATCCGCCAGACCCTGCCCCCGGATATCCAGGGCCCGTTCTTCAACGATGAATTCGGCACCACCTTTGGCAATATCTACGCCCTGACCGGCGAGGGTTTTGACTACGCCGTGCTCAAGGACTACGCCGACCGCATCCAGATCCAGCTGCAACGGGTGCCGGATGTGGGCAAGGTCGAGCTGCTGGGGTTGCAGGACGAGAAGATCTGGATCGAGCTGTCCAACCTCAAGCTCGCCACCCTCGGCCTGCCCCTGGCGGCGGTGCAACAGGCGTTGCAGGAGCAGAACGCGGTGTCCACCGCCGGCTTTTTTGAAACCCCGAGCGAGCGCGTGCAACTGCGGGTGTCGGGTAACTTCAAGGCGGTGGAGGAAATCCGCGATTTCCCGATCCGCGTGGGCGGCCGCACCTTCCGCATTGGTGACGTGGCCGAGATCCACCGTGGCTTCAACGACCCGCCCGCGCCGCGTATGCGCTACATGGGTGACGATGCGATCGGCCTGGCCGTGGCCATGCGCGATGGCGGTGACATCCTGGTACTGGGCAAGGCCCTTGAGGGCGAATTCGCACGCTTGCAGAAGAACCTCCCGGCAGGCATGGAGCTGCGCAAGGTGTCGGACCAGCCCGCGGCGGTGAAGACCAGCGTGGGCGAATTCGTCCAGGTGCTGGCCGAAGCATTGGCGATTGTATTGCTGGTGAGTTTCTTCTCCCTCGGCGTGCGTACCGGCATGGTGGTGGCCCTGGCGATTCCGTTGGTGTTGGCCATGACCTTTGCCTGCATGTATTACCTGGGGATCGGCCTGCACAAGATCTCCCTGGGTGCCTTGGTATTGGCTTTGGGCCTGCTGGTGGACGACGCGATCATCGCCGTGGAAATGATGGCGATCAAAATGGAGCAGGGCTACGACCGTCTCAGGGCCGCCAGTTTCGCCTGGACCAGTACGGCGTTTCCGATGCTTACCGGTACGTTGATCACCGCAGCCGGCTTCTTGCCGATTGCCACCGCGCAATCGAGTACCGGTGAGTACACCCGCTCGATCTTCCAGGTGGTGACCATCGCGCTGCTGGCCTCGTGGGTTGCCGCCGTGGTGTTTGTGCCGTACCTGGGGGAAAAACTCCTGCCGGACTTGGCGAAGATTCATGCGGCCAAGCACGGCACTGATGGCCCGGATCCTTACGGCACGCCGTTCTATCAGCGCGTAAGGCGCTGGGTGGAATGGTGCGTGCGCCGGCGCAAGACCGTGATTGTACTGACCGTGCTGCTGTTTATCGGCTCGGTGGCGCTGTTCCGCTTTGTCCCGCAACAGTTCTTCCCGGCGTCCGGGCGCCTGGAGCTGATGGTCGACCTGAAACTGGCGGAAGGCGCCTCGCTGAGCAACACCGCCGATCAGGTCAAGCGTCTCGAAGGCTTGCTCAAGGCGCATGGGGGGATCGAAAACTACGTGGCCTATGTCGGCACCGGTTCACCGCGCTTCTACCTGCCGTTGGACCAGCAGTTGCCGGCGGCCAGCTTTGCCCAGTTCGTGGTGCTGGCCAAGACCATCGAGGAGCGCGAAACCCTGCGCACCTGGTTGATCGAAACCCTCAACGAGCAATTCCCCGATCTGCGTTCGCGGGTCACCCGCCTGGAGAACGGCCCGCCGGTTGGCTACCCGGTGCAGTTTCGCGTGACTGGCGAGCACATCGAAGAAGTGCGGGCCCTGGCGCGCAAGGTCGCGGCCAAGGTGCGGGAAAACCCCCACGTGGTGAATGTGCATCTGGACTGGGAAGAACCGAGCAAGATCGTCTACCTCAATGTCGACCAGGACCGCGCCCGCGCCTTGGGGGTGAGCACGGCCAACCTGTCGAAATTTCTCCAGAGCTCCCTGACCGGTTCCAGCGTCAGCCAGTACCGGGAGGACAACGAGTTGATCGAAATCCTCCTGCGCGGCACCGTGCATGAGCGCACCGAGTTGTCGCTGCTGCCGAGCCTGGCGGTGCCGACCGACAACGGCACCAGCGTGGCGCTGTCGCAGATCGCCACCCTGGAGTATGGCTTCGAGGAAGGCATTATCTGGCATCGCAACCGCCTGCCCACGGTGACCGTACGCGCCGATATCTACGGCAAGGAGCAACCGGCGACCCTGGTCCAGCAGATCCTGCCGACCCTGGCCCAGGTGCGGGCCGAACTGCCGGACGGTTACCTGTTGGACGTGGGAGGTACCGTCGAAGACTCCGCCCGTGGCCAGAACTCGGTGAAGGCCGGCGTGCCGCTGTTCATCGTGGTGGTGCTGACCTTGCTGATGCTGCAACTGCGCAGCTTCTCGCGCACGGCCATGGTGTTTCTTACCGCGCCCCTGGGGCTGATTGGCGTGACGCTGTTCCTGTTGGTGTTCCGCCAGCCGTTTGGCTTTGTGGCCATGCTTGGGACCATCGCGTTGTCGGGGATGATCATGCGTAACTCGGTGATCCTGGTGGATCAGATCGAGCAGGACATCAAGGCGGGCCTGGAGCCGTGGCAGGCGATTATCGAAGCCACCGTACGGCGCTTCCGCCCGATTGTCCTGACGGCGCTGGCGGCAGTGCTGGCGATGATCCCGCTGTCGCGCAGCGTGTTCTTCGGGCCAATGGCGGTGGCGATCATGGGCGGCTTGATCGTGGCCACCGCCCTGACCTTGCTGTTTTTGCCGGCGTTGTATGCGGCGTGGTTCCGGGTCCAGCCTAAGTCGGCGTAAACCTGCGTAAAGCGGCTACACGGTTCAGGAACTGTTTCTTGCGTGCCTGCCACTCAGGGGTTACCTGGGTTGCAGGTGCCTTTTTCTGACAACGAAGTTGCTACAGGAAGAGGTTTAATTAGACGTGAGGAATGACCTATGGGCTTGTTTGCGATGGGTGGTATAGGTATTGGTATCGGCGTGATGCCGATGATGGCGTTCAAAATGGGCAAAAAGCGCAACAAGTGCAAGCCCCCCTGCAAGCCTACGCCATGGCAGCCGACGCTGCCGCGGCCTTGCGCGAGTAACGTCAAGTTCGAAGGTAAAATCACCTACGGCTGATGACGCCCCTGGTGCAGTAACACAAACGCCCCGATTTTTCGGGGCGTTTGTATTTGTGGCCGGCGATGGATCTACAGCGCGCCGAACACTTTCTTCGCCAGGCTGGTCGCGGCGGCTGCCGGGTTCTGGCGGATGCTTTCTTCCTGTTGGGCAATCATCTTGAACAGGCCGTCCAGCGCTTGTTCAGTCACGTAGTTTTCGACGCTGTCACTCTTGCCACCCAGCAAGCCCATGGGCGCTTTTTTGGCCAGCGCGTTGTACTGCTGGGCTACGCCGACCTTGTCCGTGGATTGCTTGACGATCGGCAGGAACTTGGCGCGGATCTGCTCGCGGCTGCTTTTGTCCAGATACTGGGTCGCCGAGTCCTGGCCGCCGCTGAGGATGCCCTTGGCGTCGCTCACGCTCATGTTTTTCACGGCGTTCACCAGAATCGGCTGGGCCTGGGTCACGGCGGATTCGGCAGCCTTGTTCATGCTGGCTTCAAGCTGGGTGATCTGATCGCCCATGCCGAGCATTTTCAGGGCGCCGGCGGCTTTTTCAAGCTTGCCCGGCAAACCGATCTTGACCTCGGGGTTGTTGCTGAAACCACCGGGAGCCCCCAGTTGCTTGACGGCAATCTGTGCGCCTTGGGTCAGGGCGTCCTTCAGGCCACCCGTGGCGTCGCCCTGGGACAGGTCACCGAGGGACAGGGCCATGGCGTTGGCGCCAAGCAGCAGGCCGGCGCACAGGGCGCTGAGGCGAAGAGAGTTACGGAGCATGGGCGCTTCCTTTTAATCGACTGGATCAGTGGGCAACGGCATCAACGCGCAGGCGAAGCGGCTGGGGATCCTGGCCGTTCAACTGCACCGAATGACGCTCGGTGGTAATAAACATTAGCTTGCCATCCAGCTCGATGCGAGCGCTGACCGAATAGCTGTGGCCAGGCTTGACCTGGGCCGGGTCGTAGCTCAGGTGGAAGGGCAGCGGCACCTGGCCGTTGACCGGGCCTTTCTGCTCGGCCAGGGTCACGGCGGGCGCATCGGCCAGGGACACGTCCATAAGGCTGACGCTCAAGGTGGCGGCCGGTGGCAGGGCGATGCGCTGCAGGTAGAACACTTCGCCATCAAGGCTGGCTTTGGGCGCAGGATTCATCGAGTGACAGGCTCCCAGCAGGGCGGTCAGGCCCAGGAGAATGATCTTTTTCATGGTACAGCTCCTTGTCGACGGCGCCAGAAACACCCTGGCGCCCTGGTAAATCTAGCGGGTTTCGTCCGGCTCGACGTCCGGCGCGGGCGCTTCGTCGTTGCGGTGCAGCGCCACCTGGCGGATCGACAGGCGAATCTCTGCGGGCAACACCCGTTTGGCGGCGCCTTCGGCCAATTCGCCGAGCAGGTCGTGGTAACTCAACTTGCCGGCTTCATCGCGGCGCAGCACATCTTGCTCGAGCAACGTCTGAATAAAATGTCGGAAAAGGCTCTTGTCGAAGAACTCCGGGGCATTCAGGCCATGCAGGATCGACAGGCGCTGGGCCATGACCGTGCACAGGTCTTCCAGCTCTTCGGCGCTGATGCTGTTCTGGCCGCTGTTAAGCAGCAGGGAAATGGCCATGTAGAAGCGTTGCAGGGTCTGGGCAATGCTCTTGGACAGCAGGGTCAGCAGCACAAAGTTGCGCGAGCTGGGCGCCGGGCGCAGGTAGATGTTGTTTTCAAAGCGCAGCAGGCCTTGTTCTACCAAGGCTTCGAGCCACTGGACGACCACCGCGTCGAGCTCGTCCAGGGACCAGCGGATAAACAACTCCGATTGCAGGTACGGATACAGCGCGCGGGTATAGCGCAGGATCTGTTCGCGGCTCATGCGCGAACTGCTCTGGAAGAAGCTGGCCAACAACGCCGGCAGGGCGAAGATATGCAGCACGTTGTTGCGGTAATAGGTCATCAGGACCGCGTTTTGCTCGTCCAGATAGAGGATTTTGCCCAGGGCATCACTCTGTTCGGACAGCAGGTGCATGTCCTTGACGTGCTTGATCAAGGCCTGGCCGTCACCCTCGGGCAACGTGGTATGGGGCGAGTAGGGCACCCGGCGCAGCAGCGCCAGGTACAGGTCCAGCACCCGGGCCATGGCCTGGTCGTCCAGGGCCAGGCGGCTGGTGGACAGTAGCGCCAACGCCACCAGGTTCACCGGGTTGATCGCGGCGGCCTCGTTGAGGTGCTGGGCCACGCGCTCGCCGAGGCGGTTGGTGGTCTCGTTGAGCCAGGCGGGCTTGTAGTTGGGCGCCAGCTCCTGGGTACGCCAGTCCGGTTGCTCGTGGTCGAGGAACTCCGCCAGCTTGATCGGCTCGCCGAAGTTGACCGCCACCTGGCCAAAGCGCTGCTTGAGCGCGCCAATGACCTTGAAGATATCGAAGATCGACTCTTTCTTTTTCGTCGCCCCGCGCAATTCGCCCAGGTAGGTGCGACCTTCCAGCACCCGCTCGTAGCCGATATACACCGGCACAAACACGATTGGCATGCGCGAGGAACGCAGGAAACTGCGCAGGGTAATCGCCAGCATCCCGGTCTTGGGCTGCAACATGCGCCCGGTCCGTGAGCGGCCGCCCTCGACGAAGTACTCCACCGGGAAGCCTTTGGTAAACAGGGTGTGCAGGTATTCGTTGAACACCGAGGTGTACAGCGGGTTGCCCTTGAACGTGCGACGCATGAAAAACGCCCCGCCCCGGCGCAGCAGGCTGCCGATCACCGGCATATTGAGGTTGATCCCGGCGGCGATGTG
This sequence comes from Pseudomonas sp. WS 5021, assembly GCF_012985535.1. Classification (NCBI taxonomy): domain Bacteria; kingdom Pseudomonadati; phylum Pseudomonadota; class Gammaproteobacteria; order Pseudomonadales; family Pseudomonadaceae; genus Pseudomonas; species Pseudomonas sp. WS 5021. The sequence goes on from NZ_JAAQWP010000007.1 coordinate 274,009, forward strand.
CGGCGGGGTCAGGCCGTTCTTGAATAGAAGGTAGGACAGCAGCAGGTAGTCGATGTGGCTGCGGTGGCAAGGCACGTAGATCACTTCGTAGCCCTGGGCGACCTTTTGCACACCTTCGATATTGTTGACCTTGATCCCGTCGTAGATTTTGTTCCAGAACCAGCTCAGCACCACTTCGAGGAAGCGGATGGCGGTGTAGGTGTAGTCCGAGGCGATCTCATTGCCATAGCGCAGGGCCTGGGCCTTGGCTTTTTCCGGGGTGATTTTTTCCCGCTCGGCCTCGTCGAGGATCGCCTGGCGCACCAGTGGCATGTTCACCAGGCCCTTGACCAGGTTGCGCCGGTGGGACAGGTCGGGGCCGATCACCGCGGTCTTCAGGTTGCGAAAGTGTACCCGCAGGATCCGTTGGGCCATGCGCACCGTACGTTCGTGACCTTTATTGTGCTCGATCAATTCACGCAGGTTGATTGGCGCAGAGAATTGCACCCGGGTCTTGCGCCCCAGGATCAGGATGCTCAACAGCCGGCGCAGGCGCCCGGTGACTGCCCAGCTGTCGGCGAACAGCAGTTTCCAGGGGCTCGACTCGCTGGCCGGCGATTGGCCCCAGAACACGCTGACCGGGATGATCTGCGCGTTTTCTTCGGCGTGCTCGGTCAGGGTGTTGACCAGGCGCGTCAGGGTCGGCGGCGCGCCACGCTTGTCCTGGCGGCCGAGCCAGTCCGGGTCGGGGGTCAGGTAAAAGAACGCCGCCGGCTCCATCAACGGGCCAACGGCCACTGGCAGCACCGGGCGCGGCAGGCCGGCCTTGGTGCACTCGGCATCCACCACGGCCAGTTCGGTCAGGGAGGGTGATTGCAGAACGTAGAACACCGGCCGGCTGCGGTCCAGGTTAAGGGTGAGGGACGACTGGTTGATCGTCTCCGAGCGAACCCAGAGGTACAACAGTCGGCGCAAGGTGCCAAATACCAGACGGCGGAACGGGGAGCGGGTCATAGGCGTGCTGCTTTGAGTGGAAAAAACCGAGCAGGCGCTCGGGCGGGTAGTGTGCCGTATTCGCCGAAAATCGGCAAAAAGCAGCGAAGTAAAGTTGAGTTGATCGTTTTTGAGCCTGTCTTATACTCGGCAGTTCAATGCGACTGACTCAACAATAAAAACCAGTGGGAGCAAACAGATGACAACGCGCGAAACCGGCAATGTGAAGTGGTTCAACGACGCCAAGGGCTATGGCTTTATCCAGCGGGAAGACGGCAAGGATGTGTTTGTGCACTACCGCGCCATCCGTGGTGAAGGCCACCGCTCCCTGGCCGAGGGCCAGCAGGTGGAATACGCCGTGGTGACCGGCGAGAAGGGCTTGCAGGCGGAGGATGTGGTCGGTCTTTAAGGCAGATTTCTGCAACGCCGCTGAACCCATGTGGGAGCGGGCTTGTGTAGGAGCTGGCTTGCCTGCGATAGCATCACCGTGGTCTGACAGAGAGACCGAGGTGCCTGTATCGCAGGCAAGCCAGCTCCCACACAAGCCCGCTCCCGCACAAACCAGCCCCCACACTGACCAGGTTGGGTCAGGCAGTTTTCCAGGTGATCTGTTCTTCACCATCGGTGCTGATCCGAATCCAGGTGTCGGCGCTTTCTTCGCCCTCTTCCTCGACCCACGTCCCCGGCGCGCAGCGCACTTCAACGTTCAGCGCGGCAAACGCCGCACGGGCGCAGGCGATGTCGTCTTCCCACGGGGTCTGGTCGCTTTCCAGGTACAGGCTGTTCCACTTGCCCACGGCCTTGGGCAGCCAGGTCACTGGCACATTGCCGGCCTTGCACTTGTAGGTCTGGCCCTTTTGTACCCAGTCGGTACACGGACCCAGGGCGGCGCCCAGCCAGGCGGCGATGGCCTTGTGGTCGACGTCGGCGTCCTTGAGGTAAATCTCGATATCGGGTTGGCGCATGGATGTTCCTCGTTGCGGGATTCGAAAATCCATTCGCGGATTCAGGGTGGGCGCGAACGCCCGGAAAAGTCGGTTATTGAAGCACGAAATAGTCGTAGCGCATCGAAACGGTGACCCGCAGCGGTTCGGCCTGCTCGATCACCTGGGCGCGGCGCTCGGCGCTGGCGCGCCAGCCGTGGGGTGTCATCGCCAGCAGATTAGCGCGGTCCTTGGGGTCGGCCAGGCTGAGCTTGAACTCCAGCACTTCGCTGTGTTGCAGGCTCATGCCGTCCGGCACCAGGGCCAGGTGCTTATCGTCGGTGTACTCGCGCACTTCGTCGTACAGGCGTTCGCGCAGCTCCATCAGGTGGCCGCTGGTCGGGCCAACCTTCATCAGGCCGCCGCCAGGGCTGAGCAGGCGCTTGGTTTCCTGCCAGTCCAGCGGGCTGAACACGCTGGCGAGGAACTGGCAACTGCCGTCGGCCAACGGCACCCGGGCCATGCTGGCGATCAGCCAGGTCAGCGTCGGGTTGCGTTTGCACGCACGCTTGACTGCTTCCTTGGAAATATCCAGGGCATAGCCATCAGCGCGTAACAGGGCATCGGCTATTTGTGCAGTGTAATAGCCTTCGCCGCAGCCAATATCCAGCCAGCGCTGGGGTTTGCGTTCCGCCGCCAGTGCCGCCAGGCGCTTGGCCACTGGCGCGTAGTGCCCGGCGTTGAGGAAGTCGCGGCGCGCTTGCACCATGGCCAGGTTATCGCCCGGATCGCGGCTGTTCTTGTGCTGCACCGGCAACAGGTTCAGGTAACCCTGGCGGGCCCGGTCGAACCGGTGCCCGGCCGGGCATACCACGCCATGGTCCACCTCATTGAGGGGGGCGCTGCAAATGGGGCAGGCGAGCATCAGGCGAGCAACTTGATCAGGGTCTGGTAGTAGATTTCGGTCAACACATCGAGGTCGCTGGCCAGGATACGTTCGTTGACCTGATGGATCGTCGCGTTGACCGGGCCCAGTTCCACCACTTGGGTGCCGAGGGTCGCGATAAAGCGCCCATCGGACGTGCCGCCGCTGGTGGAGGCCTGGGTCTCGCGGCCAGTGATGGCCTTGATGCTGGCAGACACCGCATCGAGCAGCGCGCCCGGCTCGGTGAGGAACGGCAGGCCCGACAGCGCCCACTCCACATGCCAGTCCAGGCCATGCTTGTCGAGAATCGCCGCGACCCGCTGCTGCAGGCCTTCGACGGTGGACTCGGTGGAGAAGCGGAAGTTGAACACCGCCGTCAGGTCACCGGGGATCACATTGGTGGCGCCGGTGCCGGAATTGAGGTTGGAAATCTGGAAACTGGTCGGCGGGAAGAAGGTGTTGCCATCATCCCAATGCTCTGCGGCCAATTCGGCCAGGGCCGGGGCGGCGAGGTGGATCGGGTTTTTCGCCAGGTGCGGGTAGGCCACATGGCCCTGCACACCGCGCACGGTCAGGGTCGCGCCGAGGGAGCCACGGCGGCCATTCTTCACCACGTCGCCCACCAGGGTGGTGCTCGACGGTTCGCCGACGATGCACCAGTCCAGGCGCTCCTTGCGTGCCGCCAGGCGCTCGATCACGGCCTTGGTGCCGTGGTGCGCCGGGCCTTCTTCGTCGCTGGTGATCAGGAAGGCGACCGAACCCTTGTGGTCCGGATAGTCCTTCACAAAGCGCTCGGAGGCCACCAGCATCGCGGCCAGGCTGCCTTTCATGTCGGCCGCGCCACGCCCGCACAGCATGCCGTGTTCGTCGATCAATGCGTCGAACGGGTCATTCTGCCAGGCCTGCACCGGGCCGGTCGGGACCACGTCGGTATGGCCGGCGAAGCACAGTACCGGGCCTGCATGCTTGCCGTGGGTGGCCCAGAAGTTATCCACATCTTCGATGCGCATCGGCTCAAGCGCAAAGCCGGCGTCGCCCAGGCGCTGCATCATCAGCTTCTGGCAGTCGGCGTCGATCGGCGTCACCGACGGGCGGCGGATCAAGTCGATAGCGAGTTGGAGGGTCGGCGAAAGGTCGGCGTGGGCCGTCATGGGAAAACTCCGAAGGTGTGTCAGGGCGCAAGACGAGAGTGAAATATATCCAATGTGGGAGCGGGCTTGCCCGCGATGCAGGCGCCGCGGTGTAGCAGTTGCACCGCAGCGATGCCATCGCGGGCAAGCCCGCTCCCACAAGGGGGAGGCAGTGGCTGCTTGAACCCATAAAGGGCCGTTATCTTATAGCAAAACGGCGACCAGAGGCCGCCGTTTAGTGCATTGCGCAAGTTTTTACGCAGCGGTTGCAGGCTCCGCCACCGCTGCCGGTTTCGGCAGTGACGACAGGAACGCCATGATCAGCGCCGCCACATACGGCAGCGATTGCACCAGCAACATCACCACCCAGAAGCGCATGTCGTTGCTCGGCAGGCCCTGCACCAGGTAGATCCCCAGCGCCGCGCCCCACAGCAGCAACATGATGAACATCTCTTCCCGCGCTTCGGAAATTGCGACCCAGAAGCCGTGGTTATCCGCGTTTTTCGGTGTACGAAAGAACGGAATACTGGTGGTGAAGAAACCATACAGCACCGCTTTGGCGATGGTGTGGGACAACGCCAGCCCGGCCAGGGCCGCGCAGAACGCATCCTTGAGGTTTACGCCAACGGCGCGGCGGTAGAGGAAGATGATCTTGCCGACCTTGAACACAAACAGCGCCAACGGCGGGATTGCGAAGATCAGCAGCGGCGGGTCGACCCGGGTCGGCACAATGATCATCGCCGCCGACCACAACAGGGCGCCGACGGTGAAGAAGATGTTCATGCCATCTGCCACCCACGGCAACCAGCCCGCGAGGAAGTGGTAGCGCTGGCCACGGGTCAGTTCGGTGTCCTTGCCGCGCAACAGGCTGGCGGTGTGGCGCTTGATGATCTGGATTGCGCCATAGGCCCAACGGAACCGCTGTTTCTTGAAGTCGATAAAGGTATCGGGCATCAGGCCCTTGCCGTAGCTGGTGTGGTAGTACGCAGCCGACAGACCTTTCTCGAATACCCGTAGGCCCAGTTCGGCGTCCTCACAGATGCACCAGTCGGCCCAGCCCAGCTCTTCGAGCACCGAACGACGGGTCATGGTCATGGTGCCGTGCTGGATGATCGCGTCGCGGTCGTTGCGGGTGACCATGCCAATATGGAAGAAGCCTTTGTATTCGGCGTAGCAGAGCTTCTTGAAGGTGCTTTCGTTCTGGTCGCGGTAATCCTGGGGCGACTGCACCACGGCGATTTTCGGATCGGCGAAGTGCGGCACCATGTGCTTGAGCCAGTTGGGCGACACGCAGTAGTCCGAATCGATCACCGCGATCACTTCGGCATCCTTGGCGGTATGCGGGATCAGGTAGTTCAGCGCGCCACCCTTGAAACCGGCCAGGGGCGCGACGTGGAAGAACTTGAAGCGCGGGCCCAGCGTCTCACAGTAGTCGCGCACCGGTTCCCACACGGCCGGGTCCTTGGTGTTGTTGTCGATGATCAGGACTTCGTAGTCCGGGTAATCGAGGGCTGCCAGGGCGTCGAGGGTCTGTTTGACCATCTCCGGTGGCTCGTTGTAGCACGGCACATGGATAGACACTTTCGGGCGGTAGTCCGAATCGCCTTCAACCGGTAGGAATTCGCGCCGGCGCTTGTGAGTCCAGACCGCTTCCGCCAGCTCATGGGCCTCGGTCAGCAGCACGATAAACACCCCGAGCGCACCGAGTGCCAGCAGGAAACCCACCGTCAGGCTGAACCAGGTGCTGTATTGCTGACTGTAGTCGTAGCCGATCCATACCAGCACCGACCCGCACAGGAACGCGATAAAGGTCAGGAAGGTGCGGCCACGCTGGCGCAGGGCCGAGCCGTCGATCATCAGCAGGGTCAGCGACAGCAGCGCCAGCACCACCGAGCCGATGGCCAGTACTCGCCACTGCGGGATCGCCACTACCGGGCCTTCAAAGTTGAATTTCTGCTGGCGCGCGGCGTTGAACACACCCCAGTAGGCGCCGACCGAGCCTTCGTCACTGGCTTTCCAGGGTTGGTCGAAGGCTTCGATCACGAAGTAGTTGTAGCCCTGGCGGTTCAGCTTGTTCACCAGGGTACGCAGGTAAATGGCCTGGTCGGCCGGGGAGGCGTCTGCGCCACCGCGCATGCGGCCGTTGCTCGGCCAGCCGACTTCCGACAGCAGCAGTGGTTTTTTCGGGAAGGTCTTCTTCAGATCCTTGGCCCGGTCGAGGACGAATTGCCCGGCCTGGGCCATCGGCACATGTTCCCAGTACGGCAGCACGTGCGCGGCGATCAGGTCGACATGCTTGCCCAACTGCGGGTTGTGCTCCCAGATGTGCCACTGCTCGGAGGTGGTCACCGGCACTTTGACGGCAGCGCGCACCCGGTCCAGCAGGACAATCAGCTCCTCAGGGGTGATTTCCTTGCGAAAGATCGCCTCGTTGCCGACCACCACGCGCACTACGCTGCGCGAGGTGTTGGCGATCTCGATGGCCCGCTGGATTTCGCGCTCGTTGCGCTCCAGGTCCGGGCTGATCCAGATCCCCAGGGTCACGCGCAGGCCGAACTCTTCCGCCAGCTTGGGAATATCCCCCAGGGTGCCGTCGACCGAATAGGTCCGAATGTTGTCCGTCAGCTTGCTCATGATCGCCAGGTCCTGACGCATCTGCTCGTCGCTCGGATACTGGTCTTTCTGCGGGTACTGGCCCTGCTGGAACGGCGAGTAGGAAAAGCCGGAAATCTGCTGGGGCCAGTTGGGAGTAGTGACCGGGCGGTTGATCAGCGCCCAGAAACCAGTGAACAGCGCGGCAATTGCCAGCACCACCACCAGGTTGAGTCCAAATTTACGCGATGACATAGCTGTTTCGGGTTCCAAAGGGTGTGGAACGAATGGAGGTGTCGAACGGCGCGCATCCTACACCGGCCCTTCCCTGAGCGTACAGCAAGCCAGGAAAAACCGGGCATTGGGCAGCGAAAGCGCTGGTAAGTTCTTTACTTATAGCTTGTAGCTTAGAACTTATCGCTGCGTAGCCCTATAATGCGCGCCGGTTTTTGGGGTAATGGTCATGAGCACAGAAGATCCACGGTTTGCCGGTGTCGCCCGTCTATATGGCATTGAAGGTCTGGAACGCTTGAAAGCGGCCCATGTGGCCATCGTCGGCGTGGGCGGTGTTGGCTCGTGGGCGGCAGAAGCCATGGCCCGTTGCGGGGTGGGCGAGATTTCGCTGTTTGACCTGGACGACGTGTGCGTCAGCAACAGCAATCGCCAGTTGCACGCCCTGGACAGCACCGTGGGCAAGCCCAAGGTCGAGGTGATGGCTGAGCGCCTGCGCGCGATCAACCCCGATTGCACCGTGCACGCGGTGGCGGATTTCGTGACCCGCGACACCATGGCCGAGTACATCACGCCGACTATCGACTGCGTGATCGACTGCATCGACGCGGTCAACGCCAAGGCAGCGCTGATCGCCTGGTGCAAGCGCCGCAAGATCCAGATCATCACCACCGGTGGCGCTGGCGGGCAGATTGACCCGACGCTGATCCAGGTGTGCGACCTGAACCGCACGTTCAACGATCCACTGGCCTCGAAAGTGCGCTCCACCTTGCGCCGCGACTACGGCTTCTCGCGCACCGTGACCCGTCACTACAGTGTGCCCTGCGTGTTTTCCACCGAACAGCTGCGTTATCCCAAGCCCGACGGCAGCATCTGTTTGCAGAAGAGTTTTGTGGGCGATGGCGTGAAGCTGGACTGCGCGGGTGGGTTTGGCGCAGTGATGATGGTGACGGCGACCTTTGGCATGGTGGCGGCGACCAAGGCGGTGGACAAGATCGTGGCCGGGGTGCGCAGGCCTTCCGAGCGGGTCAAACCCAGCTGATCTCACTGCTGGGTATAAAACAAAATGTGGGAGCGGGCTTGCCCGCGATAGCCATTCTTCAGTCACTGCAATATTGACTGGTACATCGATATCGCGGGCAAGCCCGCTCCCACAGTTAGTTTTGCGTATGGCTCAAGTCGCGCATGCGCTGCAAAACTGCATTCAGGCCATTGCTGCGCGACGGCGACAGCTGGCGGGAGAGCCCCAGTTGGTTGAACCAGTCAGGCAAGTCGACTGCCTGTAACTCGGCCGCCGAGAGCCCATTGACCCGCGCCAGCAACAAGGCCACCAGCCCACGAATCATGCGCGCATCGCTGCTGGCGGCAAACTGCCAATGGCCGTCCTGCAGTCGCCCTACCAGCCACACCAGGCTTTCACAGCCCTGTACCAGGTTGGCGTCGACCTTGCCTTCATCCGCCAACACCGGCAGCCGCTCGCCCCATTGCATCAGCAGGCGGGCGCGTTGCTCCCAACTGCCGACCGCCTGAAAGGCCAGCAGTGCGGCCTGCGCATCCACTGGCAGGCTCATCGCAGCATGTCCAGTGCCTGGTCCAGCGCTTCAAAAAAGCGCTCCAGGTCATCGGAGTCGTTGTACAGCGCCAAAGAAACCCGGATCGCCCCAGATAAATGCAGGCTCTTGAGCAGGGGCATTGCACAGTGATGGCCGGCGCGGACCGCGATGCCCTGCTCGGTCAGCAGGTGGGCGAGGTCGGCGTTGTGTACGCCGTCCACCACAAAGCTGGCCAGGGCCACCTGCGGCGCGCCCAGCAGGCGCACGCCATTGCGCGCCTGCAAGCCGCGCAACAGGTAGTCATGCAGCGCCGCTTCGTGGGCGAGCACCGCCTGTTGATCCAGGGAGTTGAGGTAGTCCAGGGTCGCCCCCAGGCCAATCACCCCGGCAATCGGCGGCGTGCCCGCTTCGAAACCCAGGGGCGCGGGGCGGAAGCTGGCGCTGTGGTAGTCGGCCTGTTGCACCATCTCGCCGCCAAACTGCCAGTGGCGCAGCCGATGCAGGGCTTCGGTGCGGCCATAAAGCACGCCGACGCCGTCCGGGCCGTAGAGCTTGTGGCTGGAAAACACATAGAAGTCACAGCCCAGGGCCTGCACGTCATGGCGCCCGTGGACGATACCCTGGGCGCCGTCCACCACGGTCAAGGCGTCGTGTGCCTGGGCCAGTGCCAGCAACTGTGCGAGGGGCTGCCAGGCGCCCAGCACGTTGGACAGCTGGCTCACCGCCAGTAGCCGGGTGCGAGGCCCGATCAGCGCGGCGGCGGCTTGCAGGTCGATCAAGCCCTCGTCGTCGAGGGGCAGTACCACCAGCGTGAGCTCACGGCGTTTGGCCAACTGCTGCCAGGGCAACAGGTTGGCGTGATGTTCCAGGGCGCTGATGACAATTTCATCGCCCGGATTAAAGAGGTGCTCAATGCCATAGGCCAGGAGGTTCAGCGCAGACGTCGCGCCGTGGGTAAAGATGATCTGCCCGCTGTCACCTGCGTTGAGCCATTGCGCCACTTTGCTGCGACTGTCCTCGAACGCCTGGGTCGCATGGGCGCCCGGCAAATGCTGGGCACGGTGCACATTAGCTGCGCCATTGGCGTAGTAATGGCCAAGGGCGTCCAACAGGGCTTGAGGTTTTTGCGTGGTGGCGGCGTTGTCCAGGTAGGTCTGGTCTTGCCGTTGCAAGGTAGCGATGGCCGGGAAATCGGCGCGCCAGGGCGAGGGCACAAGCATGGGATTGAAGACTCATATGAACCGGCCGTGCTGCAAGGCACGGCCGGCTCCGGTGGCATCGAGTCGCTGCTTAGTTGTGAGCGTGCAGCGCTGCGTTCAGTTCGATGGCCGACTTGTGGGTTTTGCACTCCACGGCACCGGTCTCGGAGTTACGGCGGAACAGCAGGTCCGGCTGGCCAGCCAATTCACGGGCCTTGACCACCTTGACCAGTTGGTTCTGCTCATCGAGCAGCGCCACTTTAGTGCCAGCAGTCACGTACAGCCCTGATTCCACGGTGTTGCGGTCGCCCAATGGAATACCGATACCGGCGTTGGCGCCGATCAGGCAGCCTTCGCCGACCTTGATCACGATGTTGCCGCCGCCCGACAGGGTGCCCATGGTGGAGCAACCGCCGCCCAGGTCCGAACCCTTGCCGACGAATACGCCAGCCGATACACGGCCTTCGATCATGCCCGGGCCTTCGGTGCCCGCATTGAAGTTGATGAAGCCTTCATGCATCACGGTGGTGCCTTCGCCCACATAGGCGCCCAGGCGCAGACGCGCGGCATCGGCGATCCGCACACCGGCCGGGACCACGTAGTCGGTCATTTTCGGGAACTTGTCCACCGAGAACACCTCCAGCAGCTCGCCACGCAGGCGTGCTTCCAGCTGGCGTTCGGCCAGTTCGCCGATATCGATCGCACCCTGGCTGGTCCAGGCTACGTTCGGCAGTTGCGGGAACACACCGGCCAGGCTCAGGCCATGGGGCTTGACCAGGCGATGGGACAGCAGGTGCAGCTTGAGGTAGGCCTCTGGCGTGGAGGTCAGTGCGGCGTCTTCAGCCAACAGCGTGGCGACCAGCGGCTTGTGGCTTTCGGCCAGGCGGGTCAGCAGGGCGGCCTGGGTGGCATCTACATTTTTCAGTGCGTCAGCCAGTTGCGAGGCTTGGGCAATGGTGAAGGTGATCGCCCGGTTGCCTTCGGTGTAGCCAAGGATCGGCGCGATGGCGGCGACGATTTCGGCCGAAGGGTTGAGCAATGGCTGCGCGTAAAACACTTCCAGCCAAGCACCTTGGCGGTTCTGGGTGCCGACGCCGAAGCCCAGGCTGAACAGGGAATTGGACATGCTGTTACCTCTACAAAAATGAAGTGGCTGGCCTACTTGAGGGCCGCCGAATAACTTTCTGGCTTGAAGCCAATCAGGGTTCTGTCACCGAGATCGAGCACTGGACGCTTGATCATCGAGGGTTGTGCGAGCATCAGTTCAATGGCTTTCGCCTGGTCGAGATCGGCTTTGCGTTCGTCTTCGAGTTTGCGAAAGGTCGTGCCTGCACGGTTCAAAACCACCTGCCAACCGTGCTCGTTGCACCATTGGGTCAAGTGTTCGCGGTCGATACCGGCTGTCTTGTAGTCATGAAACTCATAGCTGATGGCATTTTCATCGAGCCAGGTACGAGCCTTTTTCATGGTGTCGCAGGCTTTGATGCCGAAAATCTGTAACTGATTGTTTTTATTGGGCATATTTCATTCCTAAAAATCTCCCCAATAGGGTCGCAAAAATTCAGCCAAGGATTATGCCACGTAGAGCCACTGCGCGCAGGCTACCTGGTCCAAAGGTGGGCAGGTCATGCGTGGGCTGCTTGATCCTCTGGAACCAGGCGGATTTCCACGCGTTGGCCCAGGGCCCTGGCAGCGCTGGCCAAAGTGGCGAGGGTCATACCCGAGTCATTTTGATCAAGGGCACGGTCCACGGCGGTTCTGCTGGTGTGCATCCGCTCTGCCAGCGCTTTTTTGCTGACTCGTTGGTGCTTCATCGCCTGCGCGATCTGCCAGGCGATGACACGCTTGAGGGCCGCCGCGCAGACTTCCTCGCCGAGCCCTTGCTCGGCGAGGAAATCATCGAAGTCAGAACCGATATGCTTGTTCATGTGTGGTACCTCATAACCTTGCCTTACGCTGCTTGGCGGTTGCCATGTCGTACGCCGGTGTCTTTTGGCTTTTCTTGATGAAACCGTGGAGTAGCACCATGTTGCTGCCGATCACCGTGAAGATAATGCGGGCGATGGTGCCCTCCAGTTCAACCCTGACCTCCCATAGCCCTGAATCGAGCTTTCGCACTACGGGCATGCCGATTGGCCATCCCAGTTGCACGGTTTTTATTTCTATCCCAATGATTCGCCGGTGTTCACGGGGCAGATCTATCAGCCATTCACGTACCGGCTCGTTACCTGCGTCAGTGCGAAAAAAGCTCACATGTAAAGTGAGTGAGTTTTTACTCATGTGCTGGAGTGTACCTAAAATGGTGCATTTTTCAATGTGTCGCTCTGCGGTCCGCTATCCATTGGTCTAGGCCCTGGCTGCGACTTATGTGCAACGGTCATCCAGCAGCATAGGCAGCTAATATGGCACTTCAAAGGCGCGTTGTTGCCTCAAGTGTGTCATTGCAAGTCGATTGTCCAGGAACCCCGCTTTATGCAAACCGCCTACACCGTTCTTATCCTGCTGATGCTGGTCAGCGTTTCGCGTCTGGTCGGGCGTGTTATCCCATTGCCGTTGCCCTTGGTGCAGATTGCCGCTGGTGCCTTGCTGGCGTGGCCAACCCTGGGACTGCACGTGGCACTGGACCCGGAGTTGTTTCTTTTCCTGTTCCTGCCGCCGCTGCTGTTCTCCGACGGCTGGCGCATGCCCAAGCGTGAATTGTGGCGCCTGCGCGGGCCGATCCTGACGTTGGCGGTGGGGCTGGTGCTGTTTACCGTGGTGGGCGCCGGTTACTTTATCCATTGGTTGCTGCCGAGTATTCCGCTGCCGGTGGCCTTCGCCCTGGCGGCCGTTTTATCGCCGACAGACGCGGTGGCGGTGTCGGCAATTTCCCAGAACCGCCTGCCCACGCCCTTGATGCATATGCTCCAGGGCGAAGCCCTGATGAACGATGCGTCGGGCCTGGTGACCTTCAAGTTCGCCCTGGTGGCGGCGTTGACCGGAGTGTTTTCCCTGGCCGATGCCAGCCTTACGTTTGTGCTGGTGGCGCTCGGTGGCCTGGCCATCGGTGTGGCCCTGAGCTGGCTGGTGGGGCGCTTGCGGGCCTGGATGATTGCCCGGGGTTGGGATGACCCGGCGACCCACGTGGTGTTTATGTTGCTGCTGCCGTTTGCCGCCTATGTGCTGGCTGAGCGCCTGGGGGCGTCGGGGATTTTGTCGGCGGTGGCGGCGGGCATGATGCAGAGCTGGCTCGACCTGCTGCCACGCCAGACCAGTACGCGCTTGCTCAATCGCAGTGTCTGGTCACTGCTGGAGTTTGCCTTCAACGGGCTGATCTTCCTGCTGCTGGGCCTGCAATTGCCCGACATCATCAAGGCGGTGACCAGCCACGAGAGCATGCTGTGGCCGACCTTGTTCTATCGCTGCCTGGACGTGATCGCGATCTTCCTGGTGCTGCTGGTGCTGCGGTTTATCTGGGTGCAGAGCATCTGGCGCCTGTCCGGCCTTCTACGCCGCCTGCGCGGCAAAAGCGAGCTGACCCTGGTGCCAACGGCCCGATCCTGCTGGCTATTGACCGTCGGCGGGGTGCGCGGGGCGGTGACCCTGGCCGGTGTGATGTCGGTGCCGTTGCTGTTCGCCCCCGGCCAGGCATTTCCAGAGCGCGACCTGCTGATTTTCATTGCCGCCGGGGTCATCCTGTTGTCGTTGGTGGCCGCCTGTATTGCCTTGCCCCTGTTGCTGCGGGGCATCGAGAAGAGTCCGGATGACAAGCGCCGCGGCGAGGTGCGCGATGCCTGGAGGAAAACCGCCGAGGCCGCGATTCATGCCCTTGAGGTGGAGGAGGCGGCAGAGGCGCCCCTGGACGCGGCCCAGGCTGCGCTGGCAGCGGAGCTCAAGGCGCGGATCATGTCGGAATATCGCCATCAACTGGAGGTGTTCAATGACTCGGCCGAAGCCCAGGCGCTGGCGCTGCAGATGGATCAACTGGAGCGCAAGCTGCGGCTCAAGGCCCTGCGCGCGCAACGCCTGGAATTGTATAGCCTGAGCCGTCACCACCAGATTGGTGATGACGTGCTGCGCGAAGTGCTGGCGGACCTGGATATGAGCGAAGCCAACCTGGGCACGCAGAAGTAGGCCTGTGCGGTGCCGTCAGCTCACCCCGGGGATATTCGGCCGGTATAGCCTCCTGATGGCCTCCTGGTCACCCGGCGACAGAAAGAAGTTTTCCGAGGTGCCATGCCCCTTGCGGCTCAAGTGTGCGGGAAAGGGGTAGTGCATCACAGACTGTGGATCGTAGGCTGTGCTCTGCACGTCGGGACCTGTGAGTGGGTCGAGTATTTGTTCCTGGACCAGTTCTGCGGGGAAACGCTCACTGACGAAATAGTCACGCACCGCCTGCTCGTCCCAATCCAAGGTGCTTTGCGGGTGCTGGTGTTCATGCAGTAAGCCCAGGGCATGGCCGAATTCGTGCAAGGCATGAGTGCGTAACTGCTTGGAGTTATCGGTTCGGTCCAGGTGCAGGGTGGGCTGGTCTTCATCGACCAGCAAGGCGTCGGTACCGATGACCGACCAACTGCCGGTAAAACCCTCGTCGTCGGAGACACGAATATCGCCGCGTTTGCCCTCGACGATTTCAAACTGCAGGCCGGGCGTGTGATGGGCCCACTCTTTGAGTGCATCGATGACCAGGGCTTGGCTTTTCTTGTTTGCCAGGTCCAGGCTCACCGTGATAACGCCGGGCGACCAGCGTTTTGAGCTGTCTGCGACACCTCTTTTGTTGCGCGCTGTGCGGTCGGCCGGCGAGTTGTCGCTGGAGGGTGCGAATTGTTGGATAGGGACGTTGGGGAATAACGGGGTTACTTGGCTCATGGACTCTACTCATGGGGCGGTTGTCAGATAGTGATGAGATGAAAAGGGCTTCAAGCACCTACTCCGATTGCTCTTGCGCCGACGACGATTGCGGGGCGGCAAGGGCCCATTCGTAAGTTGAGAGCGAACCTCGTTGGTTAGTGATGAGGAATGCCTGGCGCAAGGAACTATTTTTGGGCGGGTAGAGGCTGTCTGCCAGATACCTTTCGCTGGATGAAAGTTCGTAGGGTTCGCTGTTGGTTATTCCGTCCGCCATATGTTTTGCGGGGAGATGGTAGTGCGTGACGGAGTTATTATCGTAGGGCGTTAGTTTGATTGAGTTGCTGGCGCTTAACTTTGTAAAGAGCTCATTTTTTCCAAAGTTATTAAGCTCGATAATAATAGGGGCGGGGTCGTACTTTAACGGGCTGTCGGGATGGGTTGTTGTTATTGAAGAGTTGCTCGGGGCGGTATCGTTTGTGCTCAGGCTAGGAAGTGGGAAAGGGGTTGAACTTGGGTTTGCGATCATAGGTACTCCGGCGCCAACGTAAGAAAGGCGAAGGCTCTTTGTAAAGTTTGTTGCCTCTACAAAGTGGGAATTTAGCCGGAGTAGTTCCGCAGTAATTATTTCTGCGTATGAGTCGGGGTGGGCCTGGAGTGCAACTAATTACCAAAGGTGGGCGAATGTTGGCCGCCCCCGACGTGGGAGCGGCCCCTTGTTTCAATGACGGCGCTGGATAAAGTCGCGAATTCGTTCGGCCGCCTCGACGCATTCGGCCAATGGCGCAACCAAGGCCAGACGCACCCGTCCAGCTCCTGGATTGAAACCCTCGACTTCCCGCGACAGGTACGAGCCCGGCACCACGGTCACATGTTCCTCCACGAACAGGTCGCGGCAGAACGCGGCATCATCGCCCTCAACGTTGGGCCACAGGTAGAAGCCCCCGTCCGGGTTCTGTACGTCCAGTACCGGTTTGAGGATCGCCAGCACGGCGTCGAATTTCTGCCGGTACAGGTCGCGATTGGCCTGTACATGGGCTTCGTCCTGCCACGCGGCGATGCTCGCCAGTTGGGTTTGCACCGGCATCGCGCAGCCGTGGTAGGTGCGGTACAGCAGGAAGGCCTTGAGGATCTCGGCATCCCCGGCCACAAACCCGGAACGCAGGCCCGGCAAGTTGGAACGCTTGGACAGGCTGTGGAACACCACGCAGCGCTTGAAGTCCTGGCGACCCAGTTCGACACACGCGCTGAGCAGGCCCGGTGGTGGGGTTTGCTCGTCGAAGTACAGCTCGCTGTAGCACTCGTCGGCGGCGATCACGAAGTCGTATTGGTCGGCCAGGGCAATCAGTTTTTTCAGGGTGTCGACCGGGATCAGTGCGCCGGTCGGGTTGCCGGGAGAGCACAGGAACAGGATCTGGCAACGCTTCCAGATGTCAGGCGAGACCGCATCGAAATCCGGGTTGAAGCCGTTTTCATCCAGGCACGGCAAGTAATGCGGCTTGGCCCCGGCGAGGAACGCTGCGCCTTCGTAGATCTGGTAGAACGGATTCGGGCTGACCACCAGGGCATCGTCGCCGCGGTTGACCACGGTCTGGGTGAAGGCGAACAGCGCTTCACGAGTGCCATTGACCGGCAGGATATTGCGCGCCGGGTCGAGCCAGCCCTTGGGCACGTTGAAACGCCGTTCGCACCACGTGCCAATCGCCTCGCGCAAGGCGGGGATGCCCAGGGTGGTGGGGTACACCGCCATCTGGTCAAGGTTGTTGGCCAGGGCCTGGGCGACGAAATCCGGGGATTTGTGTTTGGGTTCGCCGATGGACAGGGCAATCGGGCGTTTGTCCGGGTTCGGCGTGACGCTGCCCAGCAGGGCTCGCAGTTTCTCGAACGGGTAGGGCTGCAGTTGGTTCAGGGCGTTGTTCATCGGGGCCTCTATCGTTGAGCACGGCCCTGTGGGAGCTGGCTTGCCTGCGATGGCATCGCCTCGGTGTACCAGATACACCGCGCCGCCCGCATCGCAGGCAAGCCAGCTCCTACAAGGTCCGCACCCCCAGGGAAATTAAATTCAACTCAAATGGTTA
Source organism: Pseudomonas sp. WS 5021 (assembly GCF_012985535.1). Taxonomy (NCBI): domain Bacteria; kingdom Pseudomonadati; phylum Pseudomonadota; class Gammaproteobacteria; order Pseudomonadales; family Pseudomonadaceae; genus Pseudomonas; species Pseudomonas sp. WS 5021. The sequence goes on from NZ_JAAQWP010000007.1 coordinate 290,439, forward strand.
TTCTGGACAACTCCGCGCCAGGCTCCTGGTTCACGCTCAATTGCGCAACGATGGCGTCCTGCAAGCGGCGGCATAGTTCAGGGTCGGACAGCGGCTGGTTATCGGCATCGGTGATAAAGAACACGTCTTCGACCCGCTCGCCCAGGGTGGCAATCTTGGCGTTTTGCAACGACAGGTCAAACTCCAGGAAAATCCCGCCGATCCGCGCCAGCAGGCCAGGGCGATCCGGCGCGCTGAGTTCCAGTACGGTCACCGGGCGCTGGGCATCGTTGTGGATCGTCACCTGGGGCGCAAAGGCAAAATGCTTGAGCTGGCGCGGCACCCGGCGCTGGATGATGGTTGGGTAGTCGTCGGGGTTGCGCAGGGCTTCGGTCAGGCCTGCGCGGATCTTTTTCACCCGCTCGGGGTTGTCGCCGATGGACTCGCCTTCGGTGTCGAGCACGATGTAGGTGTCGAGGGTGAACTGGCTGCTGGACGTAATGACCCGGGCGTCGTGAATGTTCAGATTGAGCTGGTCCATCGCAGCCACGGTCACGGCGAAGAAGTCGTGCTGGTCCGGGGCGTAGATGAATATCTGCGTGCCGCCTTCGAATTCACGCTGGGTGGTTTCCTTGATCAGCACCAGCGGGCCACCGTCGGCCGGCTGCTGGAGGATCGCGTCGGTGTGCCAGGCCACATCGCCTGCGGTGTGGCGCAGGAAATAGTCGTCGCCCAACTGCGACCAGAGTTGCTCCACATCGTCCGGGTCGTTGCCGCCACGCACCAGGATATCCAGGGCCGCGTTCTGGGTGCGGCGGATCTGTTCTTCGCGGTCCACCGGGTTTTCCAGGCCCCGGCGCAAGGCGCGCTTGGTCTCGGTATACAGCTGGCGCAACAGGCTGGCGCGCCACGAATTCCAGAGGGTCGGGTTGGTGGCGTTAATGTCGGAGACGGTCAGTACGTACAGGTAGTCGAGGCGGGTTTCGTCGCCGACGATCTGCGCAAAATCATGGATCACCTGCGGGTCGGACAAGTCCTTGCGCTGGGCTGTGGTGGACATCACCAGGTGGTTCTGTACCAGCCAGACGATCAGGCGGCTGTCCCACTGCGGTAACTGGTGACGCTGGCAGAAGGCTTGCGCATCCACCGCGCCGATTTCCGAATGGTCGCCGTGCCGGCCCTTGCCGATATCGTGATAAAGGCCGGCGAGGTAGATCAGCTCAGGCTTGGGCAGCCTAGCCATCAGCTTACTGGCCAGCGGGAACTTCTCTGACACCTGGGTGTATTGCAACTTACGCAGGTGTTTGATCAGGTTCAGGGTGTGGGCGTCGACTGTATAGATGTGGAACAGGTCGTGCTGCATCTGCCCGACAATAAAGCCGAACTCCGGCAGGTAGCGCCCAAGGATGCCGTAGCGGTTCATGCGCCGCAGGTTGCGGTGGATGCCGATCTTGCACTTGAACAGCTCGATAAACAGGCTGGTATTGCGGATGTCGTGGCGAAATTCGTCATCGATCAGGTGACGGTTTTCCCGCAGCAAACGGATGGTGTCGGCGCGTACGCCCTTGATTTCCGGTTGCTGGGCCATCAGCACGAAAATTTCCAGCATGGCAAATGGCGTGCGCTTGAACACGTTGTCGTTGCGCGCCTCGATATAGCCATCGTGCAGTTGGAAGCGCGCGTTGATCGGTTGCGGCGGCGCTTCGTCTTCCGGGGCCAGGATCACTTCTTCAAAGTGCTGGATGATCAGGTCGCTGAGCTGGGCGATGCTCATGACCACCCGGTAGTACTGCTGCATGAAGCTTTCGATACTGGTCTTCGCGTCTTCGCCCTCGAAGCCCAGCAGGGCGGCGATGGAGCGTTGGTGGTCGAACAGCAGGCGGTCTTCGGAGCGTCCGGCCAGCATGTGCAGGGCGTAGCGCACCTTCCACAAAAACTCCTGGGACGAGGCCAGCAGGGCGTTTTCGCTCTCGACCAAAAAGCCTTCGCCGGCCAGGGCACGCAGGTTCAGGGTGCCGTACTGGCGCCTGGCTACCCACAAGATGGTCTGGATATCCCGCAGCCCGCCGGGCGAGCCCTTGACGTTGGGTTCCAGGTTGTATTCGGTGTCGTTGTACTTGTGATGCCGGGCTTTCTGCTCGGCACGCTTGGCCAGGAAGAACTCCTTGCTCGGCCACATGTGTGCGGTGCTGGTGACTTCCAGCATGCGCTGGCGCAGGCGCTCGGGGCCGCAGATGGTACGGCTTTCCATCAGGTTGGTGACCACGGTCAGGTCGGCGCGCGCCTCTTCGGCGCATTCCGCCACCGAGCGCACGCTCTGGCCGACTTCCAGGCCGATGTCCCACAGCAGCGTCAGAAAACGCTCGATGGAATCACGAAAGATCTCATGGTCGGCACTGTCCAGCAGGATCAGCAGGTCGATATCGGAGTAGGGGTGCAGTTCGCCCCGGCCATAGCCGCCGACGGCCACCAGGGCAATGTCGGCGTCTTCGCTCCAGTCGAACTGTTCCCAGGCCTTTTGCAGGATGTTATCGACGAACCAGGCGCGATCCTCGATCAGTCGGCGAATCTCCCGGCCGCTGCGAAAACGCCCGTCGAGCACCTCGCGGGCCTGGCGGATGGCCTTTTTGAAGGCGGCAATCGGGCTTGCCTTCAGCGCCAGTTCCGCCTGGAACTGGCCTCGGTCGAAGAGTTCGGGATCCACCTGGGGCATCGATCGGCTTTCCTTTCTATCTAGGTGTAGGTCACAACGTCGCTATCTGGAAAGCCCGCTGCAAGCATCAGGCCGAAACGCGAGGGATCGTGTCATCGGCGCGCAGGGTGAAGATCTCATAGCCCGTCTCGGTGACCAGCAGGGTGTGCTCCCACTGCGCCGAGAGCTTGCGGTCCTTGGTGATGGCGGTCCAGCCGTCGCCCAGCACCTTGGTGTCGGCCTTGCCCTGGTTGATCATCGGCTCGATGGTAAAGGTCATGCCCGCCTTGAGCTCCATGCCGGTGCCGGCGCGGCCGTAGTGCAGGATCTGCGGCTCTTCGTGGAACACTTTGCCGATGCCGTGGCCACAGAATTCGCGGACCACCGAGAAGCCGTTCTTTTCTGCGTGCTTCTGGATCACTTCGCCGATATCACCCAGGCGGCAGCCCGGCTTGACCAGCTCGATGGCCTTGTACATGCATTCCTGGGTGACCTGGGACAGGCGCTCGGCCCACACCGGGACGTTGCCGACGTGGAACATGCGACTGGTGTCGCCGTGGTAGCCGTCCTTGATCACCGTGACATCGATGTTCAGGGTATCGCCGTCCTTGAGCGGCTTGTCGCCCGGGATGCCGTGGCAGACCACGTGGTTGATCGAGGTGCAGATCGACTTGGGGAAGCCTTTGTAGTTCAGCGGCGCGGGGATGGCTTTCTGCACGTCGACAATATAGTCGTGGCAGATGCGGTCCAGGGCTTCAGTGGTGACGCCAGGCTTGACGTGTTCGGCAATCATTTCCAGCACGTCGGCCGCCAGTTTGCCGGCAACGCGCATGCCTGCGATGTCTTCGGCGGTTTTCAGGGTAACGGTCATACAGGCTCTCTCTAGCGCGACGCGCTGAAATCAATACGGTTTACGGGCGTGCGACAAAAAGGTGCAGCGTTCGCACAAGCCCAAAAAACGCGATTCTAACAGACGCAAGGTACAAACCATGAGTGTCTGACTATCGCTTCTCTTTATAAGGTGTGGGTATTTTCACCCGATTCAATGGCTTGGGTGGCGGTGGCGGCAAGCAAATGCGATTGCGGGTTTCGTTTTTGTCGTTGCTGTGGTATAAAATGCGCCGCTTTCCGGGGATACCCCGCAAAGCTTAAATCCACACACGTGTCGACACGATGACCTGGGTGCCGGAGGCCTTGAAGCCGCTGGTTGGTCATTGGGATACGTGGAGGCCAAACCCGACTTATTAAGGAACTATCATGTCCCAAGTCAACATGCGCGATATGCTGAAGGCCGGTGTGCACTTCGGTCACCAGACCCGTTACTGGAACCCGAAAATGGGTAAATACATTTTCGGCGCGCGTAACAAGATCCACATCATCAACCTTGAAAAAACCCTGCCAATGTTCAACGAAGCTCTGACTTTCGTAGAGCGCCTGGCCCAGGGCAAAAACAAGATTCTGTTCGTCGGCACCAAGCGTTCCGCTGGCAAGATCGTTGCTGAAGAAGCAGCACGTTGCGGTTCGCCGTACGTCGATCACCGCTGGTTGGGCGGCATGCTGACCAACTTCAAAACCATCCGTGCTTCCATCAAGCGTCTGCGTGACCTTGAAGTGCAAGCCGAAGACGGTACTTTCGCCAAGCTGACCAAGAAAGAAGCGCTGATGCGCTCCCGTGACCTGGAAAAGCTCGATCGTTCCCTGGGTGGTATCAAGGACATGGGCGGTCTGCCTGACGCACTGTTCGTTATCGACGTTGATCACGAGCGCATCGCGATCACTGAAGCCAACAAGCTGGGCATCCCGGTTATCGGCGTAGTCGATACCAACAGCAGCCCGGAAGGCGTTGACTACATCATCCCAGGCAACGATGACGCAATCCGCGCTATCCAGCTGTACATGGGTTCGATGGCTGACGCTGTAATCCGTGGCCGCAACAATGTTGGCGGCGGCACCGTAGAGTTCGCTGCTGAAGAAGCACCGGTCGCTGCAGCTGAGTAATTGACGCCCTGGCGTTGACTCAGTAAGCAAAAAGGGGGCTTGGCCCCCTTTTTGCCACCTCGAAAACCATTTGTGAGCGGCACAGCTACAGCATCTGTAACGTGCAGCGGTTAACAAGGGTGGTTCGGGAAGAATTGAACGCCCGTACAAGTCGGGTGGAATGGTTGAAAACCTATCCAAGAGGAATTTGAAAATGGCAGCAATTACTGCAGCGTTGGTTAAAGAACTGCGTGAGCGTACTGGCGAAGGCATGATGGATTGCAAGAAAGCCCTGGAAAAGGCTGACGGCGACATCGAAAAAGCCATTGATGACATGCGTGCTTCGGGCGCGATCAAGGCTGCCAAGAAAGCAGGCAACGTAGCTGCTGAAGGCGCGATCGCTCTGAAAGAAGACGGCAAATCCGCCGTTCTGCTGGAAGTGAACTCGCAGACCGACTTCCTGGCCCTGCAAGACGACTTCAAGGCATTTGTTGCTGCCAGCGTTGAAAAAGCGTTCGCCGACAAACTGACTGACGCCGCTCCGCTGATCGCAGCCCAAGAAGCTGATCGTCTGGTACTGGTCGGCAAGGTTGGCGAAAACGTCAACATCCGTCGCCTGGTACGTGTTGAAGGTGACGTGGTTGGTGGTTACCTGCACGGCAACAAGATCGGTGTTGCAGTTGTCCTCAAGGGCGGCAACGTTGAACTGGCCAAAGACATCGCTATGCACGTAGCGGCCAGCAACCCAGAGTTCCTGCTGCCTTCGGAAGTTTCTGCCGAAGCGATCGAGCGCGAAAAAGCTGTGTTCCTGCAGCTGAACGAAGAAAAAATCAAAGGCAAGCCAGAAAACATTGTTGAGAACATGGTCAAAGGCCGTATCAGCAAGTTCCTGGCCGAAGCAAGCCTGGTTGAGCAGGCGTTCGTCAAGAACCCTGAAATCAAGGTTGGCGAACTGGCCAAGAAAGCCGGTGCTGAAATCGTTTCCTTCACCTACTTCAAAGTAGGCGATGGCATCGAGAAGCCGGTCGACAACTTCGCTGAAGAAGTTGCTGCCCAGCTGGCTGCCGCCAAGCAATAAGACAGTTTTCAACTGTCGCCCAAGAGAGGCTGCCCGCTCACGCGCGCAGCCTCTTTTCAAATGGGAGGCTCAATTTTATTTGGCTTCCCTTTGGAACTGGCTTACAAAGCCGTGTTCCGATGGCGCTGTGACAGCGTCCAGCTAGAGTGAACGCAAGCCGTAAACGGCTCGCCAAGAATTTTTTAAAAATACGCCGCAGGAGAGATTCGCAATGGCTCAGCAGGGCAGTGGTTATCAGGCTCGCTATAAACGCATTCTACTCAAGCTTAGCGGCGAGGCCCTGATGGGCTCGGAAGAGTTCGGGATCGATCCCAAGGTACTTGACCGCATGGCGCTGGAAGTCGGCCAACTGGTCGGTATCGGCGTCCAGGTCGGCCTGGTGATCGGTGGTGGCAACCTGTTCCGTGGCGCGGCACTCAGTGCTGCTGGCATGGATCGGGTCACTGGCGACCACATGGGCATGCTGGCCACTGTGATGAACGCCCTGGCCATGCGCGACGCCCTGGAGCGTGCCAATATCTCGGCCATCGTGATGTCGGCCATCTCCATGGTTGGCGTGACCGATCACTATGATCGCCGCAAAGCCATGCGCCACCTGAATGCCAAAGAGGTGGTGATCTTTGCCGCCGGTACCGGCAACCCGTTCTTCACCACTGACTCGGCTGCCTGCCTGCGTGCCATCGAAATCGATGCTGACGTAGTGCTCAAGGCTACCAAGGTCGATGGTGTCTACACTGCCGATCCATTCAAAGACCCGCATGCCGAGAAGTTCGATCATCTGACTTATGATGAAGTGCTGGATCGCAAGCTGGGTGTGATGGACCTGACGGCAATCTGCCTGTGCCGCGACCACAAGATGCCGCTGCGCGTATTTAACATGAACAAGCCCGGCGCCCTGCTGAATATCGTACACGGCGGCGCAGAAGGGACTCTGATCGAGGAAGGCCAACAATGATCAACGAAATCAAGAAAGACGCCCAAGCGCGTATGCAGAAATCCCTGGAGTCTCTGAGCCACGCATTCGGCCAGATTCGTACCGGCAAGGCTCACCCAAGCATCCTGGGCAGCGTGATGGTGCCTTACTACGGTTCCGACACTCCGCTGAGCGGCGTGGCCAACGTGACTGTGAAAGACTCGCGCACCCTGCAGGTCGTGGCCTTCGAGCGCAACATGCTCGCTGCCGTCGACAAGGCTATCCAGAGTGCTGGCCTGAACCTCAACCCAACCAACCTGGGTGAGCTGCTGCTGATCTCCATGCCGGCCCTGACCGAAGAAACCCGCAAGGGCTTCACCAAGCAGGCGCGCAGCGCAGCGGAAGATGCCCGTGTTGCGGTGCGTAACATCCGTCGTGATGCCTTGGGTGACCTGAAGAAACTGGTCAAGGACAAGGAAATCAGCGAAGACGAAGAGCGTCGTGCCATTGCCGATATCGATAAGCTGACCAAGGAATCCGAGGCCATGATCACCAAGGTCACGGAAGAGAAAGAAAAGGACCTGATGGCCGTATAAGGGGTCAGGACGCTTTCATGGAAAAGACCAAGCAGACTGTGCCCTCCGCGGTGCCGCGCCATGTCGCGATCATCATGGATGGGAATAATCGCTGGGCGAAAAAACGCTTTATGCCAGGTGTCGCCGGGCATAAAGCGGGTGTCGATGCGGTACGGGCCGTGATCGAGGTGTGTGCCGAGGCCAAGGTCGAGGTATTGACCTTGTTTGCCTTCTCCAGTGAAAACTGGCAGCGCCCGGCCGACGAAGTCAGCGCCTTGATGGACCTGTTCTTCAAGGCCCTGCGTCGTGAGGCCAAGCGCCTGAACGACAACAACATCAGCTTGCGCATCATCGGCGATCGCTCGCGGTTCCATCCGGAGCTGCAGGCGGCCATGCGTGAGGCTGAGGCGATCACCGCTGGCAGCAACCGCTTCGTCCTGCAAATCGCCGCCAATTATGGCGGGCAATGGGATATCGCCCAGGCTGCGCAGCGCCTGGCGCGTGAAGTGCAGGCCGGCCATCTGCGCCCGGAAGACATCACGCCCGAGTTGTTGCAAACCTGCCTGGTGACTGGCGACCTGCCGTTGCCGGACCTGTGCATCCGTACCGGTGGCGAGCACCGCATCAGCAACTTCCTGTTGTGGCAGTTGGCCTATACCGAGCTGTACTTCTCCGACCTGTTCTGGCCGGACTTCAAACACGATGCCATGCGCAATGCGCTGGCCGATTTCGCTTCCCGTCAGCGTCGCTTCGGTAAAACGAGCGAGCAGATCGAAGCTGGAGCCCGGGTTTAATGCTTAAACAACGAATCATCACGGCACTGATCCTGCTGCCGATCGCTCTGTGCGGGTTTTTCCTGCTCGAAGGCGCAGGTTTTGCACTGTTCATTGGTCTGGTCGTGACCCTGGGCGCCTGGGAATGGGCGCGCCTGGCAGGGTTCGCCGAGCAACTGCCGCGGGTGGTGTACGCCGCCGTTGTCGCGTTGTTGCTGTTCCTGATGTACATCCTGCCGGATGTCGCACCCTGGGTGCTCGGGGCGGCGGTGCTGTGGTGGGCGTTGGCGACATTCCTGGTGTTGACCTACCCGCGTACCAGCAGCCAATGGTCCAGCGTCGCCTGCAAGCTGGTGATCGGCCTGCTGATCCTGCTGCCGGCCTGGCAGGGCCTGGTCTATATCAAGCACATGGCCCTGGGCAACTGGTTGATCATGGCGGTGATGGTACTGGTCTGGGGCGCGGACATCGGTGCGTACTTCTCCGGCCGTGCCTTTGGCAAGCGCAAGCTGGCCCCGGCGGTCAGTCCCGGCAAGAGCTGGGAAGGGGTGTACGGCGGGCTGGCGTTGACGTTGCTGATCACCCTGGTTGTTGGCGTTGTGCGCGAGTGGGATGCCAAGCAAATCCTCCTGGCCCTGGTCGGTGCGGCGGTGGTGGTGCTGATCTCGGTGGTTGGCGATCTGACCGAAAGCATGTTCAAGCGCCAGGCAGGCATCAAGGACAGCAGTAACCTGCTGCCGGGCCATGGCGGCGTGCTGGACCGCATCGACAGCCTGACGGCGGCGATCCCGGTGTTTGCCGTGCTGTTGTGGATGGCCGCTTCGTGAGCCGCCTACAGCAAGTGACCGTGCTGGGAGCAACCGGCTCGGTCGGGTTGAGCACGCTGGATGTGATTGCCCGTCACCCTGAGCGCTATCAGGTATTCGCCCTGACCGGCTTCAGCCGCTTGAGCGAGCTGTTGGCGTTGTGCGTGCGGCATGTGCCGCAGTTCGCGGTGGTGCCGGATGCAACTGCCGCCCGTGGTTTGCAGGACGACCTGCGGGCTGCGGGCCTGTCGACCGAGGTATTGGTCGGCGAGGGGGGCTTGTGTCAGGTGTCCGCCGCCTCTGAAGTGGATACTGTGGTCGCCGCCATCGTCGGCGCTGCTGGCTTGCGTCCAACCCTCGCAGCGGTTGATGCGGGCAAAAAAATCCTGTTGGCCAATAAAGAAGCGCTGGTGATGTCCGGTGCGCTGTTTATGCAGGCTGTGCGCAAGAGCGGCGCGGTGCTGTTGCCGCTGGACAGCGAACACAATGCGATTTTCCAGTGCATGCCGGGCGATTTTGCCCGCGGCCTGAGCCAGGTGGGCGTACGGCGTATCTTGCTGACCGCCTCCGGTGGCCCGTTCCGCCAGACCCCATTGGCCGAGCTGGAGCACGTTTCTCCCGATCAGGCCTGCGCCCATCCCAATTGGTCGATGGGGCGCAAGATCTCGGTGGATTCGGCGAGCATGATGAACAAGGGGCTCGAGCTGATCGAAGCCTGTTGGCTGTTTGATGCTCGGGCCGAGCAGGTCGAGGTGGTGATTCATCCGCAAAGCGTGATTCATTCCCTGGTCGACTATGTGGATGGTTCGGTGTTGGCCCAGTTGGGCAACCCGGACATGCGTACGCCAATCGCCAATGCCCTGGCCTGGCCCGAGCGGATCGATTCGGGGGTTGCACCCCTGGACCTGTTCGCCATCGCACGCCTGGATTTCGAAGCGCCGGATGACCAACGCTTCCCCTGCCTGCGCCTGGCGCGTGAGGCGGCAGAGGCGGGCAACAGCGCTCCGGCTATGTTGAATGCGGCCAATGAGGTCGCGGTTGCTGCGTTTCTTGATCGGCGCATCCGCTTTCCACAGATCGCGAGTATCATCGAGGAAATTTTGAGTCTCGAGCCGGTGGTTGCCGTAAATGATTTGGGCGCCGTATTCGAGGCGGATGCCAAGGCCCGGGTCTTGGCCGAGCAATGGTTGAAACGCCACGCAGGTTAGTCGGCAGGCGCGGGATTGGAATGCGGAGAGATTAGATGAGTGCGCTCTACATGATTGTCGGCACCCTGGTTGCTCTGGGTGTGCTGGTCACTTTTCACGAATTTGGTCATTTCTGGGTGGCGCGCCGTTGTGGCGTCAAGGTCCTGCGTTTTTCCGTGGGTTTTGGCATGCCGCTGCTGCGCTGGCACGACCGCAAGGGCACCGAATTCGTGATTGCCGCCATTCCCCTGGGTGGCTACGTCAAGATGCTCGACGAGCGTGAAGGCGAAGTGCCGGCTGATCAACTGGACCAATCTTTCAATCGCAAGACCGTTCGTCAGCGTATTGCCATCGTGGCGGCTGGCCCGATCGCCAACTTCCTGTTGGCCATGGTGTTTTTCTGGGTCCTGGCAATGCTGGGCAGCCAGCAGGTGCGCCCGGTTATCGGTGCGGTGGAGGCGGGCAGCATTGCAGCCAAGGCTGGTTTGAGCGCCGGGCAGGAAATTGTTGCTATTGATGGTGAGCCGACTACAGGCTGGGGGGCGGTCAATCTGCAGTTGGTTCGCCGCCTGGGTGAGAGTGGCACCGTACAGCTGGTGGTGCGCGAGCAGGACTCCACGGCCGAGACGCCGCGCGAGCTGGTACTGGACAAGTGGCTCAAGGGCGCTGACGAGCCTGACCCGATCAAATCCCTGGGAATTCGCCCATGGCGTCCGGCGCTGCCGCCGGTACTGGCGGAGCTCGATCCCAAGGGGCCGGCCCAGGCTGCCGGCCTGAAGACCGGTGATCGTTTGCTGGCCCTTGATGGTCAGGCGCTGGGCGACTGGCAGCAAGTGGTTGATCTGGTTCGTGTACGTCCTGATACGAAAATTGTGCTGAAAGTTGAGCGCGACGGTGCTCAAATCGACGTCCCTGTTACCCTTGCGGTACGCGGAGAGGCCAAGGCGGCCGGCGGGTATCTGGGGGCGGGGGTCAAAGGTGTCGAATGGCCGCCATCGATGGTGCGAGAGGTCAGCTTCGGGCCGTTGGCGGCAATTGGCGAGGGTGCACGACGCACTTGGACCATGAGCGTACTGACCCTCGATTCGCTGAAGAAAATGTTGTTCGGCGAGCTCTCGGTAAAAAACTTGAGTGGACCGATAACCATTGCTAAAGTGGCGGGCGCTTCTGCCCAGTCGGGTGTTGCTGATTTCCTGAATTTCCTGGCTTATCTGAGTATTAGCCTTGGGGTTCTGAATTTGTTGCCCATTCCAGTACTGGATGGGGGGCATCTGTTGTTTTATCTCGTCGAGTGGGTGCGTGGTCGCCCCTTGTCGGATCGGGTGCAGGGTTGGGGGATACAGATCGGTATCAGTTTGGTGGTTGGGGTGATGTTGTTAGCCCTGGTCAACGATCTGGGACGTCTGTAACGCTTCGCTGAATTGCGAATCTGCCGCATTTTGCGGCAGTTTGTTTATTGCCAGTTGGAATAAGAAAGGACTTCATGAAACGTCTGCTGCTAACTGCGGTTCTCACCGTATTGATGATCGCCGAAGTTCACGCCGAGTCCTTCACCATCTCCGATATTCGCGTCAACGGCCTCCAGCGGGTTTCCGCGGGTAGCGTCTTTGGCGCCTTGCCGTTGAACGTTGGGGAACAGGCTGACGACCGTCGCCTGGTGGAATCCACTCGTGCGCTGTTCAAAACCGGCTTCTTTCAAGACATCCAGCTGGGTCGTGAAGGCAACGTCCTGGTCATCACTGTCGTCGAGCGACCTTCTGTCGCCAGTATCGAGATCGAAGGCAACAAGGCGATCTCCACTGAAGACTTGATGAAAGGTCTCAAGCAATCCGGCCTGGCCGAAGGCGAGATCTTCCAGCGCGCCACCCTCGAAGGCGTGCGTAACGAGCTGCAACGTCAGTACGTTGCCCAGGGCCGCTACTCCGCTTCCGTGGAAACCGAAGTGGTGCCGCAGCCGCGCAACCGTGTCGGCCTGAAGGTCAACATCAACGAAGGCACCGTGGCGGCGATCCAGCACATCAACGTGGTGGGTAACACCAAGTTCGCCGACGAAGACCTGATCGACCTGTTCGAGCTCAAGACCACCAACTGGCTGTCGTTCTTCAAGAACGATGACAAGTACGCCCGTGAAAAACTCTCCGGTGACCTGGAGCGCTTGCGCTCCTATTACCTAGACCGTGGCTATATCAACATGGATATCGCTTCGACCCAGGTGTCCATCACCCCGGATAAGAAGCACGTGTACATCACCGTCAACGTCAACGAAGGCGAGAAGTACCGCGTTCGTGACGTGAAGCTCAGCGGCGACTTGAAAGTGCCTGAAGACCAGGTCAAGTCCCTGCTGCTGGTCCAGAAAGACCAGGTGTTCTCGCGCAAGCTGATGACCACCACTTCCGAACTGATCACCCGTCGCCTGGGTAACGAAGGCTATACCTTCGCCAACGTGAACGGCGTGCCGACCCCACATGATGATGACCACACCGTGGACATCACTTTTGTCGTCGATCCGGGCAAGCGTGCCTACGTCAACCGCATCAACTTCCGTGGCAACACCAAGTCCGAGGACGAAGTGCTGCGTCGTGAAATGCGCCAGATGGAAGGTGGCTGGGCTTCGACCTACCTGATCGACCAGTCCAAGACCCGTCTTGAGCGCCTGGGCTTCTTCAAGGAAGTCAACGTCGAAACCCCGGCCGTACCGGGTGTGGATGACCAGGTCGACGTGAACTACGCAGTGGAAGAGCAAGCGTCCGGTTCGATCACCGCCAGCGTCGGTTTTGCACAGAGTGCCGGCCTGATCCTCGGTGGCTCGATCACCCAGAACAACTTCCTGGGTACCGGTAACAAGGTATCCATCGGCCTGACCCGCAGCGAATACCAGAGCCGCTACAACTTCGGTTATGTGGACCCCTACTGGACTGCTGACGGTGTGAGCCTGGGCTACAACGCCTTCTACCGCACCACAGACTACAAAGACCTCGACGTCGACGTTGCAAGCTATGCGATCGACAGCCTGGGTGCCGGTGTGAACGTGGGCTACCCGATCAGTGAGACCTCGCGTCTGACCTTCGGCCTGACCGCGCAGCAGGATGAGATCAAGACCGGTGTCTACACCGTCGATGAGATCTTCGACTTCACCCGCCGCGAAGGTGACAAGTTCCTCAACTTCAAGGCCTCGGCCGGTTGGTCCGAGTCCACCCTGAACAAAGGTGTGCTGGCCACCCGTGGTCACTCCCAGAGCCTGACCCTGGAAGCCACCACACCAGGTAGCGACCTGTCGTTCTTCAAGCTCGACTACCGTGGCCAGTTGTTCACGCCGTTGAGCGATAACTACACCATGCGCCTGCACACGGAATTGGGCTATGGTGATGGCTATGGTTCGACCGATGGCTTGCCGTTCTACGAGAACTACTATGCCGGTGGCTTCAACTCGGTACGTGGCTTCAAGGACAGCACCCTGGGTCCACGTGGTACGCCAAGCCGTGGTGTTGCTGAAACCGGTAACGTCGGCACCGTGCGTGACTCTGACAATGATCCGCTGCCGTTCGGTGGTAACGTGCTGATCCAAGGTGGTGCGGAAATTCTGTTCCCGCTGCCGTTCGTCAAGGACCAGCGCTCCCTGCGGACCTCGGTCTTCTGGGATGTGGGTAACGTATTCGACTCCAAGTGCGAGCAGATCCGTAACCCTAGCGGCTTGAAGTCCAACACCCAGTGCAACGACGTAAGCCTGAGCAATCTGGCCAGTTCCGTGGGTGTGGGTGTGACCTGGATTACCGCCCTGGGCCCGTTGAGCTTCGCCTTGGCGATGCCAGTCAAGAAACCGGATAACGCTGAAACCCAGATTTTCCAATTTTCCCTCGGCCAGACGTTCTAAGCGTCCGACCCAAGATAACGACAACGGATTCTGTAGGAGTGCATCGTGCGTAAGTTGACTCAATTGGTTCTTCTGGCAACCGTGCTGGTCGCAACCCCGGCGTTTGCCGAAATGAAAATCGCCGTCCTGAACTATCAGATGGCCCTGCTGGAATCCGATGCGGCCAAGAAGTACGCCGTGGATGCCGAGAAAAAATTTGGTCCGCAACTGACCAAGCTCAAGACCCTGGAAAGCAGTGCCAAGGGCATCCAGGACCGCCTGGTCGCCGGTGGCGATAAAATGCAGCAAGGCGAGCGCGAGCGTCTGGAGCTTGAGTTCAAGCAAAAGGCCCGTGACTATCAGTTCCAATCCAAGGAGCTGAACGAAGCCAAGGCTGTTGCTGACCGTGAAATGCTCAAGCAACTGAAGCCTAAACTCGACAGCGCCGTGGAAGAGGTCATCAAGAAAGGTGCCTTTGACCTGGTCTTCGAGCGTGGCGCCGTGATTGACGTCAAGCCTCAATACGACATCACCCGCCAGGTGATCGAGCGCATGAACCAGCTGAAGTAAGCCATGACCGCGACTATCAAACTCGGTCAATTGGCCGAGTTCCTGGGGGCTACCTTGCGTGGCTCCAAGGAGAAGGAAATCACTGGGCTAGCCACCTTGCAGGAGGCTGGCCCAGCTCAGTTGAGCTTCCTCGCAAATCCCCAATACCGTAAATACCTGGGCGACAGCCAGGCCGCAGCCGTGTTGCTGAAGGCCGCTGACGCCGAGACGTTTGCCGGGGATGCGCTGGTGGTGGCCGACCCTTATGCCGCATACGCGCGGGTTTCCCACTTGTTCGACCCGAAACCCAAGGCTGCCCCTGGTATCCATCCTTCTGCGGTCATTGCCAATGATGCACAGGTGGATCCTGCGGCCAGCATCGGTGCTTTTGCGGTTATCGAAAGTGGTGCGCGCATTGGTGCCGGCGTGACTGTTGGTGCCCATTGCTTTATCGGTGCTCGCAGCGAAATCGGTGCAGGCGGCTGGCTCGCGCCGCGCGTGACCCTGTACCACGATGTGCGTATCGGGCAGCGGGTAGTGATTCAGTCGGGTGCCGTGATCGGCGGCGAAGGCTTCGGCTTTGCCAATGAGAAGGGCATCTGGCAGAAGATCGCCCAGGTCGGCGGTGTGCTGATCGGTGACGATGTGGAGATCGGTGTCAACACTGCTGTCGATCGCGGGGCCTTGGCCGATACGGTGATTGGCAATGGTGTGAAGTTGGATAACCAGATCCAGATCGCCCACAACGTACAGATTGGCGATCACACGGCCATGGCCGCGTGCGTCGGCATCTCCGGCAGCACCAAGATCGGCAAGCATTGCATGCTGGCCGGCGGTGTCGGCTTGGTGGGCCATATTGAAATATGTGACAACGTATTCATTACCGGCATGACCATGGTGACCCACTCGATTACCGAGCCAGGGGCCTACTCTTCCGGTACAGCGATGCAACCCGCGGCCGAGTGGCGCAAGAGCGCGGCCCGTTTAAGGCAGCTCGACGACATGGCGCGGCGCCTGAAACATCTGGAAAAGCGTGTTGGGGACGTGACCCCTGGCAGTAATGTTTCATCAGATGGCTGATACCATTTCCATATCAAGTGTGCACAGCAGCTAGACTGCCTTCTTGATTTGCTAGAGGGGCGTGCCTTAGTCCGCGCGCTCCCAATCTTTATTACAGGCTTCCCCCCGAAATGATGGACATCAACGAGATTCGCGAATACCTGCCTCACCGTTACCCGTTCCTGCTGGTGGATCGTGTAGTGGAACTGAATGTTGAGGAAAAGCGCATTCGTGCCTACAAGAATGTCAGCATCAACGAACCATTCTTCAATGGTCATTTCCCCGCGCATCCAATCATGCCGGGCGTGTTGATCATCGAAGCGATGGCGCAGGCCGCTGGTATCCTGGGTTTTAAAATGCTCGACCTGAAGCCTGCCGACGGCACGCTTTACTATTTCGTGGGCTCCGACAAGCTGCGCTTTCGCAACCCGGTCACCCCAGGCGACCAGTTGATCCTGGAAGCCAAGTTCGTGAGCTGCAAGCGCCAGATCTGGAAATTCGAATGCCAGGCGTCCGTTGACGGCAAGCCTGTGTGTTCCGCCGAAATCATCTGTGCGGAACGCAAACTATGAGTTTGATTGACCCTCGCGCAATCATCGATCCGACGGCCGTGCTGGCCGCCGACGTTGAGGTCGGCCCTTGGTCGATCATCGGCGCAGGTGTGGAAATCGGCGAGGGAACAGTCATCGGGCCGCACGTGATCCTCAAGGGGCCGACCCGCATTGGCAAACACAACCGCATCTACCAGTTTTCCTCGGTAGGCGAAGATACGCCGGACATGAAGTACAAGGGTGAAGAAACCCGCCTGGTAATCGGTGATCACAACATCATTCGTGAAGGCGTGACCATTCATCGTGGCACTGTGCAGGACCGGGCAGAAACTACCCTGGGTGATCACAATCTGGTGATGGCCTACGCGCATATCGGACACGACAGCGTTATTGGCAACCACTGCATCCTGGTCAACAATACTGCACTGGCCGGTCATGTGCATGTTGATGACTGGGCGATCCTGTCTGGTTTTACCCTGGTGCATCAGTACTGCCATATCGGCGCCCACAGCTTTTCCGGCATGGGCACTGCTATTGGCAAGGATGTGCCGGCGTTCGTCACGGTATTTGGCAACCCTGCCGAAGCCCGCAGCATGAACTTCGAAGGCATGCGCCGCCGGGGTTTCAGCGAAGAGGCCATTCACGCCCTGCGTCGCGCCTATAAGGTGGTGTATCGCCAGGGCCTGACGGTTGAGCAGGCATTGGCCGAACTGGCCGAGCCAGCGGCGCTGTTTCCAGAGGTTGCCATCTTCCGTGATTCGATCCAGGCATCGACTCGCGGCATCACCCGCTGATCATGGCCACGCTGCGTATTGCATTGGTGGCCGGAGAAGCTTCCGGCGATATCCTCGGCGCTGGCCTGATGCGCGCCATCAAGGCGCAGCATCCAGCCGTTGAGTTTATTGGGGTCGGCGGCCCGCTGATGCAGGCCGAAGGCCTGACTTCCTACTTTCCCATGGAGCGTTTGTCGGTCATGGGGCTGGTGGAAGTGCTGGGGCGCCTTCGCGAGCTGCTGGCTCGGCGCAAACTGCTGATCCAGACCCTGATTGCCGAAAAACCGGACGTCTTTATCGGTATCGACGCACCGGACTTCACCCTCAATATCGAACTCAAGCTGCGTCAGGCCGGAATCAAGACCGTGCATTACGTCAGCCCGTCCGTGTGGGCGTGGCGGCAGAAGCGCGTGCTGAAGATCCGCGAAGGCTGCGACCTGATGCTGACCCTACTGCCTTTCGAGGCGCGGTTCTATGAAGAGAAGGGCGTGCCGGTAAGGTTTGTCGGCCATACCCTGGCCGACACCATCCCGCTACAGGCGGATCGCGCCGCTGCGCGCGCCGAGTTGGGCCTGCCCGACGGGCCGCTGGTGGCGTTGATGCCCGGCAGCCGTGGCGGTGAGGTCGGTCGCCTGGGCGCACTGTTTTTCGATGCGGCCCAGCGCCTGCAGGCGTTGAAGCCAGGAGTGCGATTTGTACTGCCGTGCGCCAGCCCGCAGCGCCGTGCACAGATCGAAGCCTTGCTGGTGGGGCGCGACTTGCCGTTGACGCTGCTCGATGGTGGTTCGCACCTGGCTCTGGCCGCCTGTGACGCGGTGTTGATCGCCTCTGGTACCGCCACGCTGGAGGCCTTGCTCTACAAGCGCCCGATGGTCGTGGCCTATCGCTTGGCGCCGCTGACCTACTGGATTCTCAAGCGCATGGTCAAAAGTCCCTACATCTCCTTGCCCAACCTGCTTGCGCAGCGCCTGTTGGTGCCGGAGTTGCTGCAGGACGCTGCAACCCCCGAAGCATTGGCCCAGACCATTCTGCCGTTGATCGACGGTGGTGAAGAGCAGACCCGTGGGTTTGACGAAATTCACCGTACCTTGCGCCGTGATGCGTCGAACCAGGCCGCAGATGCCGTATTGACCTTGATCGGCCGCCAGCAGGAAACCCTATGAAGACGCAAATAGGCCTGGATTTCAGCCTGGTCGCCCAAACCCACGAACTGGTTGCCGGTGTCGATGAAGTCGGGCGTGGTCCGCTGTGCGGTGCGGTGGTCACGGCGGCGGTGATCCTTGACCCGAATCGCCCGATTCTCGGCCTCAACGACTCGAAGAAACTCACCGAAGCCCGTCGTGAAAAACTTTTTGACGAAATTTGCGAAAAGGCCCTCAGCTGGCATATCGCCAGGGCAGAGGTCGAGGAAATCGACGAGTTGAACATCCTGCATGCCACGATGCTGGCCATGCAGCGCGCCGTCGAGGGCCTGCATATCACCCCGAAACTGGCGATGATCGACGGGAATCGCTGCCCGAAGCTGGCGATGCCGGCCGAAGCGGTGGTCAAGGGTGATAGCAAGGTTCCGGCGATTGCCGCTGCCTCGATTCTCGCCAAGGTCAGTCGCGACCGTGAAATGGCGGCGTTCGAGTTGATCTACCCAGGCTATGGCATCGGTGGCCATAAAGGCTACCCGACGCCCGTTCATCTGGAAGCCCTGGCCCGATTGGGCCCGACGCCGATCCACCGCCGCTCGTTTGCCCCGGTACGCCAGGCTTACGAGGTGCGCGAAAGCCTGGCCGAGATTTAGGCGCAGGCTGATGTTTTACTCAAGGCCCGGTACAATCCGGGCCTTGTTGTTTTCACACGTATCTAGACAGGATCACTATGCCGGCTTCATTCGTTCACCTGCGCCTGCACACTGAATACTCCCTGGTCGACGGCCTGGTACGGATCAAACCACTGGTCAAAACCCTGGTGGGCATGAACATGCCGGCCGTTGCGGTGACCGATCAGAACAACATGTGTTCCCTGGTCAAGTTCTACAAGAGCGCCATGGGCGCCGGCATCAAGCCGATCTGCGGCGCCGACTTGTGGCTGTCCAACAAAGATCCGGATAACGCCTTGAGCCGCATCAGCCTGCTGGCGATGAACGGCGTGGGCTATCGCAACCTGACCGAACTGATTTCCCGTGGTTTTATCGACGGCCAGCGCAATGGCTCGATCATCATCGAGCGCGAATGGGTGGCCGAGGCCAGCGAAGGGCTGATCATGCTGTCGGCCGCCAAAGAGGGCGAGATCGGGATCGCGTTGCTGGGCGGTAACCCGCACGAGGCCGAGGTGCTGGCCAGTGAGTGGATGCAAGTCTTTCCCGACCGCTTCTACCTGGAGGTCCAGCGCACCAATCGCCCCAACGATGAAGAACATCTGCACGCTGCCGTGGCCCTGGCCGAAAAGCTGGGCGCGCCGCTGGTAGCCACCAACGATGTCCGTTTTATCAAGAAGGAAGACTTCGAAGCCCACGAAACCCGCGTGTGCATCGGCGAAGGCCGGGCGCTGGACGATCCACGGCGCTCGAAGAACTACAGCGAAGAGCAGTACCTCAAAAGTGCCGAGGAAATGGCTGAGCTGTTCAGCGATTTGCCCGAGGCCCTGGAAAACTCCGTCGAAATTGCCAAGCGCTGCAATATCGAAGTGAAGCTGGGCAAGCACTTTTTGCCCAACTTCCCGATTCCCGATGGCATGACCATCGATGAATACTTTCGCAAGGTGTCCTTCGATGGCCTGGAGGAGCGCCTTGCCGTCCTGCTGCCCAAGGACACAACCGAAGACTACGAAGCCAAGCGCCAGGTGTATGTCGACCGGTTGAATTTCGAGCTGGATATCATTATCCAGATGGGGTTCCCCGGTTACTTCCTGATCGTAATGGACTTTATCCAGTGGGCCAAAAGCAACGGCGTGCCGGTGGGGCCTGGCCGGGGGTCGGGTGCTGGCTCGCTGGTAGCTTATGTGCAGAAGATCACTGACCTTGACCCGCTGGAATATGACCTGCTGTTCGAACGGTTCCTGAACCCGGAACGGGTATCGATGCCCGACTTCGACGTCGACTTCTGCATGGATGGTCGTGACCGGGTAATCGAATATGTGGCCGAGAAATACGGCCGTAACGCGGTAAGCCAGATCATCACCTTCGGCTCCATGGCGGCCAAGGCGGTAATCCGCGACGTGGCGCGGGTGCAGGGCAAGTCCTACGGCCTGGCGGATCGTCTGTCGAAGATGATCCCCTTTGAAGTCGGCATGACCCTGGAAAAGGCCTACGAGCAGGAAGAAATCCTGCGTGACTTCATCAAGGTCGATGAAGAAGCCGCCGAAATCTGGGACATGGCCCGCAAGCTCGAAGGCGTGGTGCGTAACGTCGGTAAGCACGCCGGTGGCGTGGTAATCGCTCCGACCAAGTTGACAGACTTTTCGCCGATCTATTGCGACGAAGAAGGCGATGGCCTGGTAACCCAGTTCGACAAGGACGACGTGGAGGCGGCCGGCCTGGTGAAGTTCGACTTCCTCGGCCTGCGGACCCTGACGATCATCGACTGGGCGCTCAAGACCATCAACCGCGAGCGTGCCAAGGTCGATGAGGCGCCGCTGGATATCGCCTTTATCCCGCTGGACGACAAGCCGACCTACGCGCTGCTGCAAAAAGCTGAAACCACTGCGGTGTTCCAGCTTGAATCCCGCGGCATGAAGGAGCTGATCAAAAAGCTCAAGCCCGACTGCCTGGAAGACTTGATCGCACTGGTGGCCCTGTTCCGTCCGGGCCCACTGCAATCGGGCATGGTTGATGACTTTATCAACCGTAAGCACGGGCGCGCCGAACTGGCTTACCCGCACTCCGACTACCAGTACGAAGGCCTTAAGCCGGTACTGGCACCGACCTACGGCATCATCCTGTATCAGGAACAGGTGATGCAGATCGCCCAGGTCATGGCCGGCTACACCCTAGGCGGCGCGGACATGCTGCGCCGGGCCATGGGTAAGAAAAAGCCCGAGGAAATGGCTAAGCAGCGCGGCGGTTTCATTGAAGGTTGCGCCACCAACAACATTGACGCTGACCTGGCCGGTAACATCTTTGACCTGGTGGAAAAATTCGCCGGTTATGGCTTCAACAAATCCCACTCCGCCGCCTACGGCCTGGTGTCGTATCAGACTGCGTGGCTGAAGGCCCACTACCCGGCGCCGTTCATGGCGGCGGTGCTGTCGGCGGATATGCACAACACCGACAAGGTCGTGACCTTGATCGAAGAAGTGCGGACCATGAAGTTGAGGCTCGACGCGCCGGATGTGAACGCCTCGGAGTTCAAGTTCACCGTGAACGACGAAGGCCGCATCATCTATGGCCTGGGCGCGATCAAGGGGGTGGGCGAAGGCCCGGTCGAGGCAATCACCGAGGCGCGCCAGGATGGTCCGTTCAAGGACCTGTTCGACTTCTGCGCCCGGGTCGACCTCAAGCGCATCAACAAGCGTACCCTCGATGGCCTGATCCGCAGCGGTGCACTCGATCGTCTCGGTCCGTATTTCCATGACGAGCCGAAGGCCTACCAGGCCAATATCGACCGCAACCGCGCGGTGCTGCTGACCGCCATGGAAGAAGCGATCAAGGCCGCCGAGCAGACCGCCCGCACCCACGACAGCGGGCATGCCGACCTGTTTGGCGGGCTGTTCGTCGAAGAAGATGCCGATGTGTACGCTAACCACCGCAAGGCCAAGGAGCTGACCCTCAAGGAACGCCTCAAGGGTGAAAAAGACACCCTGGGCCTGTACCTCACCGGTCACCCGATTGACGAATATGAAGGCGAGATCCGTCGTTTTGCCCGCCAGCGCATCATCGACCTGAAGCCGGCGCGCGATACCCAGACTGTCGCCGGGATGATCATTGCCCTGCGGGTGATGAAGAACAAAAAGGGCGACAAGATGGGGTTCATCACCCTTGATGACCGCTCCGGGCGTATCGAGGCGTCGCTGTTTGCCGACGCGTTTCATTCTGCGCAGTCGCTGTTGCAGACCGACGCGATGGTGGTGGTGGAAGGGGAGGTCAGCAACGATGACTTCTCCGGCGGCCTGCGCCTGCGGATCAAACGCGTAATGAGCATGGAAGATGCCCGCACCAACCTGGCCGAAAGCCTGCGCTTGAAGGTGAAAACCGAAGCGCTCAAGGGCGATCAGCTACGCTGGCTGGGGGACTTGCTCAAGCGTCACCGTGGCGCGTGCCCGGTGACCATGGAGTACACCGGCAGCGATGCCAAGGCGATGTTGCAGTTCGGTGAGACGTGGCGAATTGACCCGGCCGATGGCTTGATTCAAGCATTGCGTGACCAGTTCGGGCGTGACAACGTCTTCCTCCAATACCGTTGACGGTCAGGGCTGCCCTTGTACCCCTGACCTCGACTCGACATTTAATCTCGACCTTGACGCGCCTCTCCCTTAAGGTAGGGCGCGAATAGACAACCGGCTGGCCAGGCACTCCCTGGCCGTCGACCCAAGACGGACGCTTATGAACCCGAATTTTCTTGATTTCGAACAGCCGATCGCTGACCTGCAAGCCAAGATCGAAGAGCTGCGCCTGGTCGGCAATGACAATTCGCTGAATATCGGCGATGAAATCTCCCGCCTGCAAGACAAGAGCAAGACGCTCACCGAAGACATCTTCGGCAAGCTGACCAGCTGGCAGATCGCGCGCCTGGCCCGCCACCCGCGCCGTCCGTACACCCTGGACTACATCGATCACATCTTCACCGAGTTCGACGAGTTGCATGGCGACCGTCACTTCTCCGATGACGCGGCGATTGTCGGCGGTATTGCTCGCCTGGACGACCAGCCGGTGATGGTGATTGGTCACCAGAAAGGCCGTGAAGTGCGCGAGAAAGTGCGTCGCAACTTCGGCATGCCGCGCCCGGAAGGCTACCGCAAGGCCTGCCGCCTGATGGAAATGGCTGAACGTTTCAAGATGCCGATCCTGACCTTTATCGACACCCCGGGCGCCTACCCAGGCATCGACGCTGAAGAGCGCAACCAGAGCGAAGCGATTGCCTGGAACCTGCGAGTGATGGCACGGCTGAAAACCCCGATTATCGCGACCGTGATCGGTGAAGGCGGTTCTGGCGGTGCGCTGGCCATTGGCGTCTGCGACCAACTGAACATGCTGCAGTATTCGACTTACGCTGTGATCTCGCCGGAAGGTTGCGCCTCGATCCTGTGGAAAACCGCAGAAAAGGCCCCGGATGCTGCCGAAGCCATGGGGATCACCGCTGATCGCCTGAAAGGCCTGGGCATCGTCGACAAAGTGATCGCCGAGCCCCTGGGCGGCGCACACCGCGACCCGGCTGCCGCATCGGCGACCATCCGCGCCGAACTCTGCGCACAGTTGGATATGCTCAAAAAATTCGACAACGAAGCGCTGCTGGCCCGTCGTTACGAGCGCCTGATGAGCTACGGCCTCTAAGCCACGGCATTACCCATGTGGGAGCGGGCTTGCCCGCGATAGCAATGTGTCAGTGCCAGATTGGTTGGCTGGTACACCGCTATCGCGGGCAGGCCCGCTCCCACATTTGCGTTGTGTATGCTTGGCTAACGTATTCCAGTTTTGCGGCGGTAACGTGCGATGAAACCAACTCTAACCGCCGAACTCCTGCAAGCCCTGGCCCCGTGGCGCAACGCCTCGGCCTGGCACATCGCTTTCTCTGGCGGACTCGACTCCACCGTCCTCCTGCACTTACTCGCTGATCTGGCAAAAAACCAATCCCTGCCACCTCTGCAGGCTATCCATGTCCATCACGGTCTCCAGGCTGTGGCTGACGGCTGGCCAGCCCATTGCCAGGCGGTTTGTGATGCCGCAGGTGTGCCGCTGCGGGTTATGCATGTGCAAGTGCAGTCAGGTGCAAGCCTTGAACGTGCGGCCCGTGACGCGCGGTACCAGGCGTTCGCCGAGATAATCGGCCCAAGTGAACTGCTACTCACCGGCCAGCACCGTGACGATCAGGCAGAAACCCTGCTGTTTCGCCTGCTGCGGGGCGCTGGGCTGCGGGGCCTCACCGGCATGCCAGCCCTGCGTCCCTTGGGTAAAGGGCACCTGGTGCGGCCGCTGCTGGACATGTCGCGAGCCGAGCTGGAAACCTACGCCCGCGAACAGCAGTTGAGTTGGATCGAGGACCCCTCCAACGGCGACTCACGTTTCTCCCGCAATTACCTGCGTCATCAAGTATTCCCACTGCTCACCGCCCGCTGGCCCCAGGCCGCGAATACCCTGGCGCGAACCGCTGGGCATCTGGCGCAGGCCCAAGAGCTGCTCGATGAATTGGCGCAATTGGATGTGCAGGCTGCGCAGCGGCCATCGGCGCTTGCCTGGCTACCGTTGCCATCATTGGCACTTGCGCCGCTGCGAGATCTTTCCGACGCTCGGCAGCGCAACGCCCTACGGTACTGGCTGGCGCCGCTGACGTTGTTGCCCGACAGCGAGCACTGGATTGGCTGGCACACCTTGCGCGATGCCAAGGCGGACGCACAGCCCGTGTGGCGTTTGGCCGATGGCCAATTGCACCGTTGCAACGATCGCATCTGGTGGATGCCTACCGATTGGTCGGAAATTTCTGATACGCCGCTAAGCTGGTCACACCCGCAAATCCCACTACAGTTACCGGGCAACGGGCAGTTGTATTTCAGCGGGCATGCCCCTGAAGGCCCTTTGAGCATCCGTTACCGCCAGGGTGGTGAAGTCATGGAAGTGCCAGGTCGTGGCCGGCGTGACCTCAAGCGTTTGCTCAACGAAAGTGCTGTGCCAGGCTTTATCCGTGGCAGATTGCCGCTGCTGTACCAAGGCACCCGTCTGGTGGCCGTGGCCAACCTGGCAAGGGCCTCGACAGGGCAGGGGGATGACTGGCAATTACATTGGGCGCCACCAACCTGCGATCAAGGTTTGAGCTGATAGCGCCTTTCCGGTAGACTACGCTCCCTTCTTGATACAACTTCTGTGGATTCTCCTGAAACACAGTCGTTGCCGATTACCAAGCAGTCTTTGCTGGGCGATTCCAAAAAATGTGTAGCGATCAACGTACCGGTGTTCCATTGCTGGTCTGTCACAACGCGGCGGTTTTTTTGAAAGGTGCACTGTGATTAATGCAGGTGATCGGGGGCTTCGGCCTTCCTTCGCTTTCCCCGGCGGCTCCGACCGCTTTAACGCAGACTTCTAGGGTTTTTCATGACGCGCTACATATTCGTCACGGGCGGTGTTGTTTCTTCATTGGGGAAAGGCATTGCCTCCGCTTCGTTGGCGGCCATCCTGGAGGCGCGGGGACTTAAGGTCACCATGCTCAAGCTGGACCCGTACATCAACGTCGACCCGGGCACCATGAGCCCGTTCCAGCACGGTGAAGTGTTCGTCACCCACGACGGCGCCGAGACCGACCTGGACCTGGGCCACTACGAGCGGTTCATCCGCACGACCATGACCCAGAACAACAACTTCACCACCGGCCGTGTCTACGAGCACGTGCTGCGCAAGGAGCGCCGTGGTGACTACCTGGGTGCAACCATCCAGGTGATCCCGCACATCACCGACGAAATCAAGCGCCGCATCATCAAAGGTGCAGGCGATGCCGACGTGGCGATGGTCGAGATCGGTGGCACCGTGGGTGACATCGAATCCCAACCGTTCCTCGAAGCCATCCGCCAGTTGCGTTTTGAAGTCGGCGCCAAGCGCGCGATGCTGATGCACCTGACGCTGGTGCCGTACATCGCCACCGCTGGCGAGACCAAAACCAAGCCTACCCAGCACTCGGTCAAGGAACTGCGTTCCATCGGCCTGCAGCCGGATGTGCTGGTGTGCCGTTCCGATCACCCGATCGACATTTCCTCGCGTCGCAAGATCGCCCAGTTCACCAACGTTGAAGAACGTGCGGTGATTGCCCTGGAAGACGCCGACACCATCTACAAGATCCCGGGCATTCTGCATTCCCAGGGACTGGATGATTTTGTGGTCGAGCGTTTCGGCCTGCAGTGCAATGGCGCGGACCTGTCCGAGTGGGAAGCGGTGGTTGACGCCAAACTCAATCCTGAGCACGAAGTCACCATCGCCATGGTCGGCAAGTACATGGAGCTGCTGGACGCGTACAAGTCGTTGATCGAAGCGATGAGTCACGCCGGTATCAGCAACCGTACCAAGGTCAACCTGCGTTACATCGACTCTGAAGACATCGAAAACCAGGGCACCGCGCTGCTCGAAGGCGTCGATGCGATCCTCGTGCCAGGCGGTTTCGGCCTGCGTGGCGTGGAAGGCAAGATCACTGCGGTGCAGTACGCTCGTGAGAACAAGGTGCCGTACCTGGGTATCTGCCTGGGCATGCAAGTGGCCGTTATCGAGTTCGCTCGTAACGTGCTGGGCTGGAAAGACGCCAACTCCACCGAGTTCGATCACACCAGCGGCCACCCGGTCGTGGGCCTGATCACCGAGTGGGAAGATGCCACTGGCGCTGTCGAAACCCGTACCGAAAGTTCCGACCTGGGCGGCACCATGCGTCTTGGCGCACAGGATTGCCTGCTGGAGTCCGGCTCGCTGGTACACGACTGCTACGGCAAGGACGTGATCGTCGAGCGTCACCGTCATCGTTACGAAGTGAACAACAACCTGCTGCCGCAGATCAAAGAAGCCGGCCTGAAAGTCTCCGGTCGCTCCGGTGATGGCAAGCTGGTTGAAGTGGTCGAAGCTCCGGATCATCCATGGTTCGTCGCTTGCCAGTTCCACCCTGAGTTCACCTCGACTCCGCGCGACGGTCACCCGTTGTTCAGCGGTTTCGTCAAGGCTGCACTGACGCAACATCAGAAGAAGGCGTAAACCTGATGGCCCAGAAGATCATTCGCGTAGGCGATATCGAAATTGCCAACGACAAGCCCATGGTGCTGTTTGGCGGCATGAACGTGCTGGAAAGCCGTGACATGGCGATGCAGGTCTGTGAAGAGTACGTAAAGGTTACCGAGAAACTGGGTATCCCTTATGTGTTCAAGGCCAGCTTCGACAAGGCTAACCGTTCGTCCGTGACCTCCTATCGCGGCCCGGGCCTTGAAGAAGGCATGCGGATCTTCCAGGACATCAAGCAAGCCTTCGGCGTGCCGATCATCACCGACGTCCACGAGCCCGAGCAGGCTGCAGTGGTCGCCGAGGTATGCGACATCATCCAGTTGCCGGCCTTCCTGTCGCGCCAGACCGACCTGGTCGTCGCGATGGCCAAGACCGGCGCTGTGATCAATATCAAGAAAGCCCAGTTCCTCGCTCCCCAGGAAATGAAACACATCCTGAACAAGTGCGTGGAAGCGGGTAATGACCAGTTGATCCTCTGCGAGCGTGGTTCGAGCTTCGGCTACAACAACCTCGTGGTGGATATGCTCGGTTTCGGCATCATGAAACAGTTCGAATACCCGGTATTCTTCGACGTGACCCATGCGCTGCAAATGCCGGGTGGCCGCGCCGACTCCGCCGGTGGCCGACGTGCCCAGGTACTGGACCTGGCCAAGGCCGGTATCAGCCAGTCCCTGGCTGGCCTGTTCCTGGAAGCCCACCCGGATCCTGACAACGCCAAGTGCGACGGTCCTTGCGCCCTGCGCCTGGACAAGCTGGAGCCATTCCTGGCCCAGCTCAAGCAATTGGACGAACTGGTCAAGAGTTTTCCGACGGTAGAGACCGCGTAACCCGCGTTTCTCCGGTAAACTTTCCGCGCTTTATGCTCAGGCCCCCGGGCCTGAGTCTTGTCGTCTGCAAGCCTGCCCCGTTGTTCCACCCTTGCGGTCGGTCAAAAGATTTCCTTCAGCTGCGTCGTTTTCGTCAACTTTGGAGTGTTTACAACAATGGCAAAAATCGTCGACATCAAAGGTCGTGAAGTTCTCGACTCCCGTGGCAACCCCACCGTCGAAGCCGACGTGCTTCTCGATAACGGCATCATCGGCAGCGCCTGCGCGCCGTCCGGTGCTTCCACAGGTTCGCGCGAAGCGCTGGAACTGCGTGATGGCGACAAGAGCCGTTACCTGGGCAAGGGTGTCCTCAAGGCAGTAGCCAACATCAACGGTCCGATCCGCGACCTGTTGCTGGGCAAGGACCCGCTGGACCAGAAAGCCCTCGATCACGCGATGATCAAGCTCGATGACACTGAAAACAAAGGCAGCCTCGGCGCCAATGCGATCCTCGCTGTATCCCTGGCTGCTGCCAAGGCCGCTGCCCAGGACCAGGACCTGCCGCTGTACGCGCACATTGCCAACCTGAACGGTACCCCAGGCGTCTACTCGATGCCGGTGCCAATGATGAACATCATCAACGGTGGCGAACACGCAGACAACAACGTCGATATCCAGGAATTCATGGTGCAGCCAGTCGGCGCCAAGACCTTCTCCGAAGGCCTGCGCATGGGCACCGAGATTTTCCACCACCTCAAAGCTGTGCTGAAGGCCCGTGGCCTGAGCACTGCGGTGGGTGACGAAGGTGGTTTCGCACCGAACCTTGCGTCCAACGAAGATGCACTGAAAGTGATCTCCGAAGCTGTGGCCAACGCTGGCTACAAGCTGGGCACCGACGTGACCCTGGCCCTGGACTGCGCGGCCAGCGAGTTCTTTGAGGACGGCAAGTACAACCTGTCCGGCGAAGGCCAGGTGTTCAACTCCGAAGGTTTTGCTGAATACCTCAAGGGCCTGACCCAGCGCTACCCGATCATTTCGATCGAAGACGGCCTGGACGAGTCCGACTGGGACGGCTGGAAAATCCTCACCGACAAGATCGGCGAGAAAATCCAACTGGTGGGCGACGACCTGTTCGTGACCAACACCAAGATCCTGAAAGAAGGCATCGACAAGAAGATCGCCAACTCGATCCTGATCAAGTTCAACCAGATCGGCACCCTGACCGAAACCCTGGAAGCGATCCAGATGGCCAAGGCTGCGGGCTACACTGCCGTGATCTCGCACCGCTCCGGTGAAACCGAAGATTCGACCATTGCCGACCTGGCCGTGGGCACCTCGGCGGGCCAGATCAAAACCGGTTCCCTGTGCCGCTCCGACCGCGTTTCCAAGTACAACCAACTGCTGCGTATCGAAGAGCAATTGGGCGGTAAAGCCAAATACAACGGCCGTGGTGAGTTTCGCGGCTGAGTAGTTGATGGTAAAAAGACAACGGATTGTGTCGGAAAACTCGCTATAGAGTGAGTTTGCGCACTAATCTGATGCCTATCAAGCACAAGCCTGGGTCTTCCAGGCTTCGTGCTATCAGTTGCTTCAAAAGTTTTGCATGGCTGTCTTTTTTCACTGGATACCCGATATTCGATGCGCAGTCCCAATTGGTTGTTCCTCGTCTTGCTCTTGCTGCTGGCTGGCCTGCAGTACCGCCTTTGGGTGGGCAATGGCAGCCTGGCGCAGGTGACCGACCTGACCCAGCAAATTGCCGCGCAGCACGCCGAGAACGAGGTGTTGCTGGAGCGCAACCGTGTGCTCGATGCCGAAGTGCTTGAGTTGAAAAAAGGCATGGAGACCGTTGAAGAGCGGGCTCGTCATGAATTGGGCATGGTCAAGGAGGGTGAAACCCTCTACCAGTTGGCCCAATGAACGCCTGTTTGCCGGCCTTCTGGGCCGTGATTCCTGCCGCGGGCGTCGGTGCCCGCATGGCCGCGGACCGTCCCAAGCAGTATCTGCAGTTGGGCGGGCGCACTATTCTCGAACACAGCCTTGGCTGTTTCCTCGACCACCCGAGCCTCAAGGGGCTGGTGGTCAGTCTGGCTGTCGATGATCCTTACTGGCCCAACCTGGCGTGTGCCGGCGACCCGCGTATCCAGCGCGCGGACGGCGGGGCGGAGCGCTCAGGCTCGGTGCTCAATGCACTGCTGCAACTCAATGCCCTGGGCGCCAGCGATGACGACTGGGTGCTGGTGCACGATGCCGCACGGCCGAACCTGAGCCGCGAGGATCTCGACACGTTGTTGGCGCAGTTGGCGGATGACCCGGTGGGCGGCTTGCTGGCCGTACCGGCCCGCGACACCCTCAAGCGTGTCGACAAGCAGGGGCGGGTGGTGGAAACCATTGATCGCAGCCTGATCTGGCAAGCCTATACCCCGCAAATGTTCCGCCTGGGGGCCTTGCACCGCGCCTTGGCTGATAGCCTGGTGGCTGACGCGGTCATCACTGACGAAGCCTCGGCCATGGAATGGTCCGGCCAGGCGCCACGCCTGGTGGAAGGGCGCGCGGACAATATCAAGGTGACCCGGCCGGAGGATCTGGAGTGGCTCAGGTTGCGGTGGGCTAATCGCCGGTAGGCTGCTGGACCGAGGTGACTTCATCGCAGGCAAGCCAGCTCCCACACCTGACCACATTCCAACAGGGATACGCGGTCAGGTGTGGGAGCTGGCTTGCCTGTGATGAGGCCAGGCCTGACACCCCAGATCACCCGCCATACTCCGGCCGCCCAGCCAGCCCTTCCTTCAGGTAGTCCACCAACTTGCGCACCTTCGGCGACAAATGCCGCTGCTGCGGATACAGCGCCCACACTGCAGTATTCGGCGGTTGGTGGGACTCAAGTAGTGAAACCAGCGCGCCGCTGTGCAAGTGCTCCAGCACGTAATAATCCGGCAACTGGCATAACCCCACCCCTTGCAGCGCCGCATCCAGCACCGCCTGCCCACTGTTGCAGCGCCAGTTTCCCTGCACCCTTTGGGAAAATTCGCGCCCATCCTGGGCCAATTGCCAAATATCCGAGCTGCCGACCAGGCAGTTATGCCGGCTCAATTCCGACAAGCTATGGGGGCGCCCATACCGTTCCAGGTAGGACGGCGACGCACAGAGATACATGCGCCGGGGGGCCAGGCGGCTGGCGACCATTCGCGAGTCTTGCAGGCGGCCCAGGCGAATCGCCAGGTCCAGGCCTTCATGCACCAGGTCGAGGGGGCGGTTGCTCAGCTCGATATCCACCCGCAACTGCGGATACAGCCCCATGAAGCGCGTGACCAGCGGCACGATAAAGCGTTCGCCATAAGCCACGGCGCAGGTCATGCGCAACATACCCTTGGGTTCGCTGGTCAGGTCGCCTACGGCGCGCAGGGCCTCTTCGCGCCCATCCTGCAGGCGTTGGCAATGTTGCAGGAAGGTTTGCCCGGCCTCGGTCAGCGTAACGCGCCGGGTACTGCGATACAGCAGGCGGGTTTGCAGGCGTTCTTCCAGGCGTGCGACCTGGCGGCTGATATGGGACGAGGACACGCCCAGGCGTTCGGCAGCCGCAGTAAATTGGCTGCATTCGGCGACGGCGACGAACTCATCGATGCCTTCCCAGCGATTTTCCAGCATGGTGATTATCCCAGTACGGCAATAATGTTTTGCTTTTACCTGGATTATTAATCAATGGGCCGTGTTTTACACTGTTCGTCTTACTTTTAAGCCCCAGGAGAAACCCGGATGATCAAGTCACGCGCCGCTGTCGCCTTTGAAGCCAAGAAACCACTGGAGATCGTGGAAGTGGATGTGGCCATGCCCAAGGCCGGTGAAGTCCTGTTGCGCGTGGTCGCTTCCGGGGTTTGCCACACTGACGCCTACACCCTGTCGGGCGCCGATCCGGAAGGCATCTTTCCATCGATCCTGGGCCACGAAGGCGGCGCGGTGGTCGAAGCGATTGGCGAGGGTGTGACTTCGGTGGCGGTGGGCGACCACGTGATCCCGCTGTACACCCCGGAATGTGGCAAGTGCAAGTTCTGCCTGTCGGGCAAGACCAACCTGTGCCAAGCCATCCGCGCGACCCAGGGCAAAGGCCTGATGCCAGACGGTACTACGCGTTTTTCCTACAAAGGGCAGCCGATCTTCCACTACATGGGGACTTCGACTTTTTCCGAGTACACAGTGTTGCCGGAAATCTCCGTGGCCAAGATTCCCAAAGAAGCGCCGCTGGAAAAAGTTTGCCTGCTGGGCTGTGGCGTCACCACTGGTATCGGTGCCGTGATCAACACCGCCAAGGTCAAGCCGGGTGACACCGTGGCCATTTTCGGCCTGGGCGGGATTGGTTTGTCGGCCGTGATCGGTGCAGTTAAAGCCAAGGCCGGTCGTATCATCGCCATCGACATCAACCCGGCCAAGTTCGAGATCGCCAAGCAGTTGGGTGCCACCGACTGTATCAACCCGAAAGACTACGACCGGCCGATCCAGGATGTGATTGTCGATTTGACCGACGGCGGTGTGGACTTTTCCTTCGAGTGTATCGGCAATGTCCAGCTGATGCGTGCGGCCCTAGAGTGCTGCCACAAAGGCTGGGGCGAGTCGGTAATCATTGGGGTCGCCGGGGCTGGCCAGGAAATCGCTACCCGTCCATTCCAACTGGTGACCGGTCGTGTCTGGCGCGGTTCGGCCTTCGGTGGCGTGCGTGGCCGCAGCGAGTTGCCAAGCTACGTGGAAATGGCCCAGACCGGCGAAATCCCGTTGGATACCTTCATCACCCACACCATGGGCCTGGAAGATATCAATAAGGCATTCGACCTGATGCATGAAGGCAAGAGCATTCGTACCGTCATCCATTTCTGAGGTCGGCCATGAGTCTGGAAAACCTGTCATGCCAGAAGAGCTTCGGCGGCTGGCACAAACGCTATAAGCATCATTCCGATGTACTCGATTGCGATATGACCTTCGCCGTCTACCTGCCACCGCAGGCGGAGCAAGGCGGCAAGTTGCCGGTGCTGTACTGGCTGTCGGGCTTGACCTGCACCGATGAGAACTTCATGCAAAAGGCCGGCGCGCAGCGTATGGCGGCTGAGCTGGGATTGATCATCGTCGCCCCGGACACCAGCCCCCGTGGGCCGGGTGTGCCGGGCGACCCGGACAATGCCTGGGACTTTGGCCTGGGTGCCGGGTTTTACTTGAATGCCACGCAACAGCCGTGGAGCATGCACTATCGGATGCATGACTATGTCGTGCAGGAATTGCCGGCGTTGGTTGAAGCGCATTTCCCGGCGTCCGACAAGCGCGGCATCAGCGGGCATTCAATGGGCGGCCACGGTGCGCTGGTATGCGCCTTGCGCAATCCGGGGCGCTACCAGTCGGTGTCGGCGTTTTCGCCGATCAACAATCCGATGGATTGCCCTTGGGGGCAGAAAGCGTTTTCCCGCTACCTGGGGGAGGAGCGCTCCAAGTGGCGCGAATGGGATGCCTGCGTGCTGATCAGCGAAGCCTCGGAAAAACTGCCACTGCTGGTGGACCAGGGTGATCGCGACGACTTCCTCGCCACTCAACTCAAGCCCGAAGCCTTGCAACAAGCCGCCAAGGCCGCAGGCCATCCGCTGGAGTTGCGCCTGCAACCGGGCTACGACCACAGCTACTTCTTTATCGCCAGCTTCATCGATGACCACTTGCGTCATCATGGACGTGCTTTGCTCGGTTAATGTCTGGCAAAAGTAGGTAGAATCACGCCCTGAATTAACTCGGGGCGTTTTTTTATGCGTATTGGCCACGGCTATGATGTGCACCGTTTCGCCGAAGGCGACTTCATCACCCTGGGCGGCGTGCGCATTGCGCACCACCATGGGTTGCTGGCTCATTCCGACGGCGACGTTGTGCTGCATGCCTTGAGCGATGCCTTGCTCGGCGCGGCTGCATTGGGAGATATCGGCAAACACTTTCCGGACACCGATCCGACTTTCAAGGGCGCGGACAGCCGCGTGCTGCTGCGGCATGTGGTCGGCCTGATCCATGCCAAGGGCTGGAAGGTCGGCAACGTCGATAACACCATCGTTGCCCAGGCACCCAAAATGGCCCCGCATATTGAATCGATGCGCGCAGTGATTGCCGCCGATCTGCAAATAGAACTGGATCAAGTCAACGTGAAAGCCACCACCACCGAAAAGCTCGGGTTTACCGGTCGTGAAGAGGGCATTGCGGTGCACTCTGTCGCCTTGTTGCTGCGCGCATGAACGAACTGCAACTGTTGGGCCCGCGGGCCTATGGCGAGGCGCTGGGCAGCGCGGTGCTCAAGGCGACTGCCGAAGATTTCCAAGTGGATGAAGTGCTGGATATCCCGCTGACCGGCGAGGGTGAGCACCTGTGGTTGTGGGTGGAAAAGCGCGGCCTGAACACTGAAGAGGCCGCGCGACGTATTGCCAAGGCTGCCGGCGTGCCCTTGCGCACGGTGAGCTATGCCGGCCTCAAGGATCGCCAGGCGCTGACGCGCCAGTGGTTCAGCGTGCAACTGCCGGGCAAGGCCGACCCAGACCTGAGTGCGGCGGAAAACGACACCCTGAAAATCCTCAAGGCCGCCCGTCATAAACGCAAGTTGCAGCGTGGCGCCCATGCGGCCAACGGTTTTACCCTGCGCCTGACCCAACTGGCCGGCGACCACGGCGCGATCGATGCGCGCCTGCAATTGATCGCCAAGCACGGTATCCCCAACTATTTCGGCGCCCAGCGTTTTGGCCATGATGGCGGTAACGTCGTCGATGCCCGCGACTGGGCGGCCCGCAAGGCCTTGCCGGAACAGCGCAATGTACGTTCGCGCCTGCTGTCGACCGCGCGCAGCTTTGTGTTCAATAAGGTGTTGGCGGCGCGGGTTGCCGATGGTTCATGGCAGCGTGCCCAGGTCGGTGACCTGCTGGCGTTCACCGACAGCCGCAGCTTTTTCCCGGCGGGGGAGGCGGAGTGCAGCGATCCGCGCCTGGCCATCCTCGACCTGCATCCCACCGGCCCACAGTGGGGTGAAGGCGATTCGCCCGCCGCTGGCGCCACCCATGAGCTGGAGCAAGCTGTCGCCGCGAGCGAGGCGCACCTGTGCGAGTGGCTGGCCAAAGCCGGCATGAGCCAGGAACGGCGCATTCTGCGACTGCCCATTGGCGGGTTGACGTGGCATTATCCCGAGACTGACATTCTGCAATTGGAATTCGTCCTGCCGGCCGGATGCTTCGCCACTGTCTTGGTGCGCGAGCTTGTTGATCTGGTGCCGGTGGGGCAGACGGACAGCCCATGCGTATTCTGATATCTAACGACGACGGGGTCACCGCACCCGGCCTTGCCGCGCTTCATGCTGCGCTGGCAGATTATGCCGAGTGCGTGGTGGTTGCCCCGGACCAGGACAAAAGTGGCGCCAGCAGTTCGCTGACGCTCGACCGTCCGTTGCACCCGCAGACGCTGGCCAACGGCTTTATCAGCGTTAATGGCACGCCGACCGATTGCGTGCACCTGGCCATCAACAGCTTGCTGGCCGATGAGCCGGACCTGGTGGTTTCCGGGATCAACCTGGGCGCCAACCTGGGCGATGACGTGCTGTATTCCGGCACCGTGGCGGCGGCCCTGGAAGGGCGCTTCCTGGGGCGGACGGCCTTTGCCTTTTCGCTGGCGTCGCGGCAGGTGGATAACCTGGCGACCGCCGCTTATTTTGCGCGCAAGCTGGTTGAGGCCCACGGCACCCTGGTGCTGCCACCGCGTACGGTGCTCAACGTCAATATTCCCAATCTGCCCTTGGACCATATTCGCGGCATCCAATTGACCCGCCTGGGCCACCGCGCCCGCGCTGCGGCACCGCTGAAAGTGGTGGATCCCCGTGGCAGGGAAGGCTACTGGATTGCCGCAGCGGGCGACGCCGAGGATGGCGGGCCGGGCACGGACTTTCATGCGGTGATGCAAGGTTATGTTTCGATTACCCCGCTGCAACTCGATCGCACCTTCAATGATGCCTTCGGTGGTCTCGATCCCTGGCTGGAGGGGCTGCGCTGATGGCTCGTGAACAGGACGACCTGTTGCGCCGGGGCATCGGCATGACCTCCCAACGCACCCGTGAGCGTTTGATCCAGCGACTCTATGAAGAGGGACTGTCCAACGCCCAGGTGCTGGAAGTCATCCGCCGTACCCCGCGCCATCTGTTTGTCGATGAGGCCCTGGCCCATCGCGCCTACGAAGACACCGCGCTACCGATTGGCCACAACCAAACCATCTCCCAGCCCTATATGGTGGCGCGGATGAGTGAGCTGTTGTTGGCGGCGGGTCCCTTGGACAAAGTGCTGGAGATTGGCACCGGCTCCGGCTACCAGACTGCCGTGCTCTCGCAACTCGTGGAGCGGGTGTTTTCCGTCGAGCGGATCAAGGTCCTGCAGGACCGGGCCAAGGAGCGCCTGGTGGAGCTGAACCTGCGCAACGTAGTGTTTCGTTGGGGTGATGGCTGGGAAGGCTGGCCGGCCTTGGCGCCCTACAACGGCATCATCGTGACTGCGGTGGCCACCGATGTACCTCAGGCACTTCTGGACCAATTGGCTCCGGGCGGGCGCCTGGTGATTCCGGTGGGATCGGGCGAAGTGCAACAGTTGATGTTGATCGTGCGCGAAGAAGAGGGTTTTTCCCGGCATGTCCTGGGGGCAGTGCGTTTCGTTCCGTTACTTAATGGGCCGCTGGCCTGAACAATTGTCACGGTGTAGTGAATTCTATTGCTGGGTATGTGTCTTACAGCGGGGTTCATCGAGTCAACATCAAGTTGGGTAGTTATTAAACGAGATGAATTTTTCGTTTCTACCTTGTTGCCGGTTAAAGTCTGGCAGCCAGTTATACTTGCGACATATTTCAAGCCTGATACAGGCGTTCATGTTTCAGCCACCACAAAGGGAGCGGCGGGTGAGTCTCACAGTCATTGCGCAGCGTATGAGTAAAACTAGCTTTCAGCGACTGGTGATTGGCCTTGTCTTGAGTTCCTTGCTGGCTGCCTGCTCCAGCACAGGCAGCGGCGCGCGCGTGGTTGACCGCAATAATGCGGCACCGCAACGGCCGACGGTGACCACCGGGCAATACGTGGTGCGTAAGGGCGATACCATGTTCTCGATCGCCTTCCGTTATGGCTGGGACTACAAGGCGCTGGCCGCGCGTAACAACATTCCTGTGCCTTATACGATACATCCGGGGCAAACCATCCGTTTCGATGGGCGCACGGGTTCGGCGCCCACGGCAGTTGTGACAAAATCCGGTTCATCGGCCTCTTCTTCCAGCAAGACGACGGTCTTCACCCGGCCTGCAGGCACCGTTGCGCCTAAGGTTGCGAGCAAGCCGGCACCCGCGCCGTTGCCACCTGCGGGACCGGCACCGACCGGTTGGGGATGGCCCTCAAATGGCATTCTTATTGGAAAATTCTCTTCAAACGGTAGTTTGAATAAAGGCATTGATATCGCCGGAGATTTGGGACAGCCTGTTTTAGCTGCGTCTGATGGGACTGTTGTATACGCCGGGAGTGGTCTACGGGGCTACGGCGAATTAGTCATCATCAAACACAGCGATACCTACGTCAGTGCCTACGGTCATAACCGCAGGTTGTTGGTTCGGGAGGGGCAGCAGGTCAAAGTCGGACAGACAATTGCCGAAATGGGGTCGACTGGTACAGACCGGGTGAAACTGCACTTTGAGATTCGCCGCCAAGGTAAACCTGTAGATCCACTGCAATTCCTACCCCGGCGTTGATGTGTTGTCAGCCTGTTCCCTCACGTAGAAGGAACAGGCTCCAGCGTTGCCAAGGATAAAGGCGTCGCTTGAGCTTGAGGTCGAACTCACCAAAGGACTATAACAATGGCTCTCAGTAAAGAAGCGCCGGAGTTTGACATCGACGATGAGGTTCTCCTTATGGAGACCGGCATCGGTACGGAATCGATGTCGAATGAGGGACCCGCTGTACCTTCAGTTCGTACCAAGTCCAAAAACTCCACAGCGTTAAAACAGCATAAGTATATTGATTACACCCGGGCGCTCGATGCGACCCAGTTGTACCTCAATGAAATCGGCTTTTCCCCCTTGCTCACTCCCGAAGAAGAAGTCCATTTTGCGCGATTGTCGCAAAAGGGAGATCCGGCTGGGCGCAAGCGCATGATTGAAAGCAACCTGCGCCTGGTGGTGAAAATCGCCCGACGCTACGTCAATCGTGGGCTTTCCCTGTTGGACCTGATCGAAGAGGGCAACCTCGGCTTGATCCGGGCGGTAGAGAAGTTTGACCCCGAGCGGGGTTTTCGCTTCTCGACCTACGCGACGTGGTGGATTCGCCAGACCATTGAGCGCGCAATCATGAATCAGACTCGGACCATCCGGTTGCCGATTCATGTCGTCAAGGAGCTTAACGTGTACCTGCGGGCGGCACGCGAGCTTACCCAGAAACTTGATCATGAACCTTCGCCTGAAGAGATCGCCAACCTGCTGGAAAAACCAGTGGGAGAGGTCAAGCGCATGCTCGGGCTTAACGAGCGTGTGTCTTCGGTCGATGTCTCGCTGGGTCCGGATTCGGATAAAACCCTGCTGGACACCCTTACGGATGACCGACCCACGGATCCGTGTGAGCTGTTGCAGGACGATGACTTGTCACAAAGTATCGATCAATGGCTTTCAGAGCTGACGGACAAGCAGCGCGAGGTGGTGATTCGCCGCTTTGGCCTGCGTGGCCATGAAAGCAGCACCCTGGAAGATGTTGGCCTGGAGATCGGCTTGACCCGTGAGCGGGTGCGGCAGATCCAGGTAGAGGGTCTCAAGCGCTTGCGGGAGATCCTGGAGAAAAATGGCTTGTCGAGTGAGTCGTTGTTTCAGTAGCGGCTTGTAAGGTAGCTATGAGAACGCCCGGTGCATGGGAATGCACCGGGCGTTTTGCGTTGTGCCAATCCCCTTGCGGGAGCCCGGCTTGCCGGCGATGGCGACCTTGAGGGCGGCCCTCGCTGGCAAGGTCAGTATCAAATCCCAGGCATAAAAAAACCCCGCTTTTAAGGGCGGGGTTCTTTCGACTAAGTCAGTACAAGTTAGATAACTTGAACTTCTTCAGCTTGCATGCCTTTCTGACCGCGGGTAGCGATGAAAGAAACCTGTTGGCCTTCTTTCAGGCTTTTGAAGCCGTCGGATTGGATAGCTTTGAAGTGAACGAACAGGTCGTCACCGGATTGTGGAGTGATGAAGCCGAAGCCTTTTTCATCGTTGAACCACTTAACGGTACCAGTTTGGCGATTAGACATGGTGTATCTCCTTGGACAAAGTTAACTGCGACTCAGGAAAAGCCCTGGCCGAGACTGAGTGCAAAGAGCAGGAAAAATTCTTGGAGATGGTTGGATCGAAATTCAACATATCGTGTAGAGATTCTCAGTGACACAAGCAGCACAGTGGCGCCACCTTAACCCTTTTTCCGGAACGTGCCAATGGTATTTCCGAAGGTTTCTCTATTTTCGTGACTGGCGGTGCCTTTTACAGGCCTGCGGCCCTTAAATTCAGGGCCAGGGCCCGCCCCGTACGGCTGACAGTGACCCGGCGCAACTTAATCAAGAAAAACCCCCGCGTCCTTTGAACCGCGAGGCCAGCCCCGGTAAGATGCCCAACAGAATTTTCCACCTCGCTATTCAGGACACCCGCCATGAGCATCAAATCGGACAAGTGGATTCGCCGCATGGCGCAAGAGCACGGCATGATCGAACCCTTCGTCGAGCGCCAGATGCGCGGTGAAGGCGCCGAACGCCTGATTTCATTCGGGGTTTCCAGCTACGGCTACGATGTGCGTTGCGCCGATGAGTTCAAGGTCTTCACCAACATCAACTCGGCCACCGTCGATCCGAAAAACTTCGATGAAAAGAGCTTTGTCGATGTGAAGAGCGACGTGTGCATCATCCCACCAAACTCCTTCGCCCTGGCGCGCACCGTCGAGTTCTTCCGGATCCCGCGCAACGTCCTGACCATCTGCCTGGGCAAGAGCACCTACGCGCGCTGCGGCATTATCGTCAACGTGACGCCGCTTGAGCCTGAGTGGGAAGGCCACGTGACCCTGGAGTTCTCCAACACCACCACCTTGCCGGCCAAGATCTACGCCAATGAAGGCGTGGCGCAGATGCTGTTCTTCGAATCCGACGAAGAGTGCGAAGTGTCCTATAAGGACCGTGGCGGCAAGTACCAGGGCCAGCGCGGCGTCACTCTGCCACGCACCTGATAGAAACGTCTTACAGCTCAAGGGAATTTGTCAGCGGGCAGGCACTCTATTGGGTGTACTGCCTCGGCGCGTGCACAGCGCGTCGAGCCACGCTTGAGGAGTACCCTATGAAGATCGACCCGCGAATCAGCGCCGAACTTGCTCGGCTGGAACCCAATCAGATTGGTGTTCTGGCCTGGTCCCTGATGGCCGACCCCGCCGCCGGCGGCATCCCAGGCCAGCCTGACCCCGATACCCCGGAACAACCTACCGAGCCTGGCGTACCCACCCTGCCGGACGAGCCACCACCCGCGCCAGTGGCCTGACGCCTCGCCCTTTGTAGGAGCCGGCTTGCCGGCGATGCGGTCTAAGTTTTTACAGCATCGGTACCTGAGACTCCGTTATCGCCGGCAAGCCGGCTCCTACAGGTTGCCGCGCAGGAACTGTTGCAGCCGCTCGCTTTTCGGGTGGCCCAGCACGTCTTCCGGCGTGCCTT
This sequence comes from Pseudomonas sp. WS 5021, assembly GCF_012985535.1. Taxonomy (NCBI): domain Bacteria; kingdom Pseudomonadati; phylum Pseudomonadota; class Gammaproteobacteria; order Pseudomonadales; family Pseudomonadaceae; genus Pseudomonas; species Pseudomonas sp. WS 5021. The sequence goes on from NZ_JAAQWP010000007.1 coordinate 330,612, forward strand.
CCTCCTCCACCAGGCCTTGGTGCAAGAACAGCACCTGGCTGGACACTTTGCGCGCAAAACTCATCTCGTGGGTCACCATGATCATGGTCCGCCCCTCTTCGGCCAACCCCTGGATCACCTTCAGCACTTCGCCCACCAGCTCCGGGTCCAGGGCCGATGTGGGCTCGTCGAACAGCATCACCTCCGGCTCCATCGCCAGGGCACGGGCGATGGCCACCCGTTGCTGCTGGCCACCCGACAGGAACGCCGGATACTGCTCCGCCACCCGTGCGGGCAGCCCAACCTTGTCCAGATAGCGCCGGGCACGGTCCTCCGCGTCCTTCTTGCTGCAACCCAAGACCCGGCGTGGGGCCATGGTGATGTTCTCCAGCACGCTCATATGGCTCCACAAGTTGAAGTGCTGGAACACCATCGCCAGGCGGGTGCGCAGGCGTTGTAGCTCGGCTTCGTCGGCCACGCGCATGCCGTGGCGGTCGCTGACCATGCGGATCGGCTGGCCATCAAGGCTCATGGCGCCGTCATTGGGTTGTTCAAGGAAGTTGATACAACGCAGGAACGTGCTTTTGCCAGAGCCGCTGGCGCCGATCAGGCTGATCACATCCCCGCTTTTGGCCTTGAGCGAAACCCCTTTGAGCACCTCATGGTCGCCATAGCTTTTATGCAGGCCTTCAACGGTCAGTTTATACATGGGGCGTGCATCCTCAAGGCGATAGTAAATAGCCGCTGCGATAGGGCGTAAGGCCGGCGACATGGGCAATCACCATGCCCGCCGTGGCCATGCGCCGCAGCGAGCGGGCATACATCAGGCCGGCATGGCGGCAGTGGATGGGCGTGACGTGGTCGTGAATCGGGTCGATGATCTCGGCCACCAGTTCCCCGGCCTCCAGGTATTGCCCTGGCAACGCGTGGAACACCAGCAAGCCGCCCGCCGGGGTCGCCACTGGTTCGACGGCGGCCAGCGGCGTAGCGGGGTAGGGCAAGTCGGGCAGGGGCGCAGGCTCGCCGCTGATCGCGCCAAATCGGATCAGGTAGTCGATGATCGCCTGGCAATCGAGGCTGGCCAGGCCGTGATTGACATCGCCCTGGCCGCGCAACTCCAGGGTCACGGAAAAGCTGCCCAGGGGGATCTGGAAACGCTCGCCAAAACGTTGCTGCAACTGCCACCAGAGCAGGGTGAAACACTCATCGAAGGATTGTCCGCCCGAATCGGTGGCCAACAGGCTGGCTTCGGCGCCGATATAACGGGCCAGCGGCTCGACCTGCGGCCAGGCCTCGGGGGTGGTGTAAAGGTGGGCCACGGCTTCGAAGTCGCAATGCAGGTCCAGCACCATATCGGCGTCACAGGCCAGGCGTTGCAGCACCAGGCGCTGGGATTGCAGTTGTGTGGCTGGTACATGGCGGTCGAGGGCCTGGCGCAGACTATCGCGGATCAGTGCGACGTTGCGCCTGGGATCATCCCCCAACAGGCCCTCGACCTGATTGCCGACTTCTTCGCTGAGATCGAAGAACAGGCGATTGAAGTTCTGCCCGCTCTCCAGCTCGTAGCGGCCCAGGGGCATGTCCATCAGTACTTGCTCAAGGCCCGCCGGGTTGGCCACTGGCACCAGCACGATTTGGCTGCGCAGGCGGCCGGCCGCGGCCAGTTCCGCCAGGCGCACCTTCAAGTGCCAGGCCACCAGCATGCCGGGCAGTTCGTCGGCGTGTAGCGAGGATTGGATGTAGATTTTGCCTTCGGCCTGCTCTGGCCCGAAGTGGAAACTGTGGATCTGCCGTGCCGTGCCTGGCACCGGTGCGAGAAGGGGATGAATCTGTTGCCGCATAGGGGCTCCTTAATGGCTCGGCCCGAGAAAGGCCAGCCAGCGACGCTCCGCCAGACGAAACAGACCGACCAGGGCAAAGGTCACGGTCAGGTAGATCAGCGCAGCGATACCAAACGACTGGAAAGTGAGGAAGGTGGCCGAGTTGGCGTCCCGGGCGACTTTGAGGATGTCCGGGATCGTCGCGGTAAAGGCTACCGTCGTCGAATGCAGCATCAGGATCACTTCATTACTGTAGTACGGCAATGAACGGCGTAGGGCCGAGGGCATGATCACGTAGGCGTACAGTTTCCAACCGCTCAGGCCGTAGGCTTTCGCCGCCTCGACCTCACCGTGGGCCATGCTGCGGATGGCCCCGGCGAAAATCTCCGTGGTGTAGGCGCAGGTGTTGAGGGCAAATGCGAGGAGCGTGCAGTTCATTGCGTCGCGAAAAAAACCATCCAGCACCGGTTGCGCGCGAACGGCGGCGAGGCTGTAGATGCCGGTGTAGCAGATCAGTAGTTGGATATACAGCGGTGTGCCGCGAAACAGGTAGGTATAGAACTGCACCGGCCAGCGCACCCAGCGGTTTCGCGAGACGCGGGCGATGGACAGTGGGATCGACACCACGAAGCCGATGCAGATCGAGGCCGTGAGCAGCCACATCGTCATGGCCAGCCCAGTCATGTGGTTGCCATCGCTGTAGAGGAAGGGCCGCCAGTATTCCTGCAACAATTCAATCATCGCACTGCCTCCCGTGAGCCTGCGGCGTAACGGGCTTCGAGCCTGCGCAGGACGAAGTTCGACGCGCTGGTGATGGCCAGGTAGATCAAGGCCGCGACCACCAGGAAAAAGAACAGTTGGTAGGTACTTTTGCCGGCATCCTGGGCGGCCTTGACCACATCAGCCAGGCCGATGATCGACACCAGCGCCGTGGCCTTGAGCATCACCATCCAGTTATTGCCGATGCCCGGCAGGGCGAAGCGCATCATTTGCGGGAAGGTCACGTAGCGAAAGCGCTGCCCGCGCTTGAGGCCATAGGCCGTGGCGGCTTCCAACTGGCCGCGGGGCACGGCGAGGATCGCACCGCGAAAAGTCTCGGTGAAATACGCACCGTAGATAAAACCCAGGGTAATCACCCCGGCGCCGAACGGGTTGATCTCGATGTATTCCCATTCCATGTAGTCGGTGAAACTGGTCAGCCAGGTTTGCAGGCTGTAGAAAATCAGCAGCATCAGCACCAGGTCCGGCACCCCGCGAATCAAGGTGGTGTAGAGCTGCGCGGGAATGCGCAACAGCGCCAGGCTCGACAACTTGGCACTGGCGCCGAGCAGGCCCAGCACGACGCTGACTGCCAGGGACAGCACTGACAATTTGATGGTCATCCAGGTGCCTTGCAGCAACAGTGGGCCAAACCCTTGCAGGCTGAACGCACCAAGCCCGAGGGTCTGCAACAGGTCTTCAAACATGGGGTACGCCTTTGGCCATCGAGAGTGCGCCCACCCCGTGCGGGGGTGGGCGCCGCAGCGTTATTTGCCGCTGTAGAGGTTCAGATCGCCAAAGTGTTTTTTCTGGATAGTGGCGTAGGTGCCATCATCGTGTAACGCTTTGATACCTTTATCCAAGAGAGCTTTCAGCTCTTTGTTACCTTTTGCGATGCCCACGGCAGTCTTGGACGGCAGCATTTCGCTGTCCACCGGCTTGCTGACTTCGTAATCGGCACCTTGTGGCGATTTTAAAAAGCCCAGTTCGGCCTGCAGCATGTCCTGGATCGAGGCATCGAGGCGGCCCGAGGTCAGGTCGGCGTACACCTGGTCCTGGTTCTGGTAGGCCTGGGTTTTGATCCCGGCTTTGTCCAGCACGGCCTTGGCGTAGGCTTCCTGGATGGTGCCTTGTTCATAGCCGACCGTCTTGCCCTTGAGGGACGCGATGTCTTCGCTCAGGCCGGAGCCTTTCTTGAACACGTAGGAAGTGGGGCCGGAAAACAGCTCGCTGGAGAAGTCGATGACCTTCTCGCGGGCCGGGGTCACGGTCATGGACGAAATCACACCGTCGAACTTCTTGGCCTTGAGGCCGGGGATCATGCCGTCAAAGTCACTTTCTACCCACTTGCAGGTGACCTTCAGCTCCGCACAAATGGCATTGCCCAGGTCGATATCGAAGCCCACCAGGCTGCCGTCGGCGGCCTTGGATTCAAACGGCGCGTAGGAAGGGTCCACACCAAAACGCAATTCTTTGTATTCCTTGGCCAAGGCGGTACCGGCGGCCATGCACAGCGCGAGTGCAGAAAGGGTCAGCAATGCTTTTTTCATTATGTAATCCCTGGGAACCAAGATAAGCGCTTGTGGCGCGATTAGGACTGTTACTGAACGGTGTCAGACGTATCGCAAGTAGCAATTTCTGCACCATAGTTCTGAATAGTCTTTTTAATTGGTGGGATTACACGAAGGGCGACGCGAGGCGCGCCCGATATCGGGCGCTACAGATCTTGCGCACCATTGCAGTGCGGGCCGCTCACGAACTGTAGGCGCTGGCAAGCCAGCGCCTACATGGGGTTATTTCCCTGGGACCAGGGTCAATCGGGTCTTGCCATACACCTTGTCAAAGTTCTGCGGCTGCATCGGGAAGCTCAGGTACTGCGCCTTGAGCCACGGATCAATGCCGTTGGCATAGTACGGGCTGGCAGGGTTGCCGGATTGGCCGATCCCGCCCTGGCCCATCATGGGTTCCACCTGGCCAAAATCCACGATCATGCGCAGGGCCTGGACCTGGGTGGTGGCGAAATCCTGCCCCCAGTTGTAGGGCGCAGCGTTCAACGTAGTGTGATCGCCACCTGCTGCCAATGGGCCGCGAATCGTCTGGCCGCTGGTGTTTTTCCAGGTGTAGCTGTGCAGTTTGCCCCACTGCCAAGCCTTGTGATCGGCGCCCAACTGACTGTCGCCGGCGCTGATCGCGGCGGCCAGGCTGCGGGCGAGAATCGCCGGTTTGTCTTCTTTGCCGGGGGTGCGCAGGTCATCCCAGAACGGGCTGTCTTCACGCCCCAGCAGATGGTCGGCCTGGGCCGCGTAGGACAGGTTGGCGTTGCTGACAAAGGCTTTCCAGGTGGCGCTGGATTCCGGGCCCAGTTCGTCGAGGAAAATCTGCCTGGCGCTTTCCTGCAGGAACAGTTGGTAGATCGCCGCGTCGGCCGAGGTGGCCGCCAGGCGCCCGTCGAACGCCATCAGACGGCCCAAAGCCTCCTGGGCCTTGGAACGTTCGGCGGCCGGCAGGGCATCGATCGCCTGTTTCAGAGGCTGGGCCATGCCCGGTGCCTGGAACATGCTTTTAAGTTTGGCGGCGAACAGCGTGGTCTGGTCGTACTGCATGGCAATCACGCTACGGCTGTCGTGCTTGCCGTTGCCGGCCAGCTGCGCCAGGCGCTCGCTGCGCTCCGGCGCGGCCCAGGAGTTGGACAGTTGCATGCCATAGCCATGGGGCACGCTGCGCTGGTTGGCCGTGCCGACCCAACCCTGTGGCGGGTCCTGGTCATAGGGGTGCAGCATCGCATCGGCATAGCCGTCCCAGTCAAAGCGCCCGTCCCAACCTGGGGATGGCAACAGGCCTTCACCTTCGCGACGGTTGGGGAAGCGCCCGGTGACCTGCCAGCCGATATTGCTGGCGTCGGCAAACACCATGTTCAGCGGGATCGCACGAATCTCCCGGCTGGCGTCCGAGGCTTTTTCCACGTTCTGCGCCCGGGACAGGTCGAAAAACGCATCCAGGCTCTTGTCGTCCTTGAAGTCGGCGGTTTGCAGGGCCAGGCCGTAGCCGCTGGTCAGCGACTGGGCGCTGTTGAGCAGCGGGCCGTGGCGGGTTTCGTACACCGCCTCGCGAATTGGCCGCTGGCCCTTGGCGAAGAAGGTTTCGTTACGCACGATGGCCGGTAGCCATTTGCCGTTGTGCTCGTAGTACAGCGCGCTGCCCTGGCGCTTGACCTTCTCCAGGAACAGGTCCTGGGTATCGCCGGACACCTGGCTCATGCTCCAGGCCACTTTGCCGTTGAAACCTGACAGCAGCGTAGGAATCCCGGCAATCGACACCCCGACAGCCTGGTATTTCGGCGCGCGGATTTGTACGAAATTCCACAGGGAGGGTGCCTGCATCGGCGTCGACAGATCGTTCGCCAGCAGGCTGCGGCCACTGCGGCTGCGTTGCGGGGCGATGGCCCAGTTGCTGGAGGTGGAAACCCCAAGGGTGTTGAGGCTGGCCAGGTGCTCGTTGAGGCTGGTGAGCGCGGCAACGCCGGGAATCTGCCCTAGATTGATGCCCTTGAGCTTGTCGGACTCTGCCGTAGGCAGCGGTTCGTCCGGGTAGCTTGGGGTCAGCCAGGCGAGTTTGTCGGCGCCGACTTTTTGCGCCAGTACCAGGGCGGACAACTCTTCCTGCAAGTTGGCCGACTCGCTGAAATTGAGCAGGCAGAACAGCAGCGCCGAATCTTCCGGTTTCCAGTATTCGGGCTTGTAGCCGGTCTGGGCCAGGTCCGTCGGCAGTTTGTCGCGGTAGCGGAACAGGTAGGCGTTGACCCCGCGGGCATACACTTCAAAGAAGCGCTTGAGACGCGGCGAGGAGGCGTTGTACAGCTCGCTGGCGCTTTTCTTCAGGTTGACGGCGCGCATGAAGCGGTCGACATCCAGCACGTCCGGCCCGGACATCTCTGCCAGGCGGCCCTGGGCCAGCAGCCGTAGGGTGACCATCTGGTTGATCCGGTCGCTAGCGTGCACGTAACCGAGAGCGAACAGCGCGTCGTGGAAGGTATTGCTTTCAATCAGCGGCATGCCCTGGCTGTTGCGCCGCACGGAAACATTCTGCGCCAGGCCCTTGAGCGGCTGCACGCCGGAAACGGGGGGCAGGGTGTCCTGGCTGTTCAGTGACTGGCAACCGGCCAGGCCCAAGGCACTGGCCACTGCCGCGGCAACGCCGAACCGGGGAAGAAAACGTGAGAGGGCTGGCGAGGCCATGGCAAAGCTCCTGCGGGGGGTAGCGTCAGTAAAGGCGCTACGTTAGTGAGCGCGGCGAACCGACGCAAGCGGGAGGCGATGCTAATTTTTTCAAACACTCACAAAGCCTTGTAGGAACCGGCTTGCCGGCGAAAAACTGCCAGGCGCCACGCTTATCCAGGCACCCGGCGTTTTCGTTGACGATCTTCGCCGGCTAGCCAGTTCCTACAGGGCATGATCAGGATTTCGGCGGGTTGACCTTCTGCACCAGGTCGTAGGCCCGCACCGTCGCCGGACGTTCCTTGATCAGGTTGAACCAGCGGTGCAGATGGGGGAAGTCTTCCAGGCGTTGGCTCTGCCATTTGTGGGACACGATCCACGGGTAGATCGCCATATCGGCAATGCTGTAGGCCTCGCCAGCGACGAAACTGCGGTCGGCCAGGCGCCGGTCCAGCACGCCATAGAGGCGTGCGGTCTCATCCACGTAGCGTTTGATGGCGTAAGGGATCTTTTCCGGGGCGAACTGGCTGAAATGGTGGTTCTGCCCCGCCATCGGGCCCAGGCCGCCCATTTGCCAGAACAGCCATTGCAACGCTTCCTGGCGACCGCGCAGGTCCTTGGGCAGGAACTGGCCGGTTTTTTCCGCGAGGTACAGCAAGATGGCGCCGGATTCAAACAGGGAAATCGGTGCGCCCCCGTCGCTCGGTTGCCGGTCGACAATGGCGGGAATACGGTTGTTGGGAGCTATCTTCAGGAAATCTGGCTTGAACTGGTCGCCCTGGCCGATGTTGATCGGGTGCACCTCGTAGGGCAGGCCGGCTTCTTCCAGGAACAACGAAATCTTGTGGCCGTTGGGGGTGGTCCAGTCATACAGGTCGATCATGAAGCTCTCCAGGATTGGTGATGCTTGAACGGACAGGGCGCCCGCTGATATGCCTGTAGGTATAGGTAGTGTCCACCTGCCGAAAATTCAATGAAATATTTGCGTCTATCGATAGAACTGTAGGAGCCGGCTTGCCGGCTCCTGCGGGACGCGTATCAGGCGCCGTGGCACTTCTTGAACTTCTTCTCGCTGCCGCATGGGCACGGATCGTTGCGGCCAACGTCCTTCAGGGCGTTGCGCACCGGTTCCTGGTGGGCATGGCCGCAGTTCGGGCCGTGGACATGGCCATGGTCGTGATCGTGGTGATCGTGATCGTGGTTGCAGTCGGGACCATGGACATGGGGTTGCTGAGTCATTGGTGTCGCTCCGGAATAAAATCGCCGGGGATTATCTCGTCATTGCGCATCACGTGCACGTCGTTACCGATGAATAATCCGGTTTTCAGCTCACCTTCCAGGCGATAGGGGATGGGGCGGTCCGGGTTTTTCAACAGGTCGGCGATTTCCCGCACCTGCGGCCACAGGTTGGTGCGCACCGTGACCTTGAAAAATCCCCGGCCATTGGGCGGTATGGTCAGCCACTCGTTGGATTCGCCCTCGGTCAGTTCCACGTCAGCCAGGCTGATTTTGTAGATCAGGCCGCGCACGGTGAGGTCCGAGTCGTCACGGTTATCCACGCGAAAGTGCAGCTTGAACTTCTGCTCCAGCAGCTTGGCGCGCACCAACTCGACCTTGACCAGGTGGATTTGTGGCGCCGGTGTGTCATCGGCGAACCAGGACGCGCAGCCCGAGAGGCCAACGGTCAGTATCAGTAAACAGCTATAGGTTCGTAATCGGCTGACCATGACGCAATCCCTTGTAGGAGCCGGCTTGCCGGCGATGGTCGTCAACGATGACGAGAGTTGTGTGGTTTAGCGCGGTGTCCGTGGTTTTTACAGGTAACTGGAACAGCACTTCTTGAACTTCTGCCCACTGCCGCACAGGCAGGCATCATTACGCCCGGCCTTCACCTCCACCGTAGGATCAATAAAGTACCAACGCCCATCGTTCTGTACGAAAGACGACTGTTCCCGGTGGCTGTGTTCGCCGGTGCTGTCATGCCAGCGCGCGGTAAAGGTAACGAAGGCATGTTCCGGCTGCCCTCCAAACACCTCGGAACTTTCCACGTCCAGGCCCAGCCAGGTGCTTTGCGCGCTCCAGGCCCCAATGGCATCACGGTCGAGGCCGTTCTGTTGTGCCGGTAGCGTAGTCGCCACCAGATAATCCACCAGCCCCAGCACATAGGCGCTGTAGCGCGAGCGCATCAACGCGGTGGCGCAGGGCGCGGGGTGGCCAGTGTGGTAATGGCCGCAGCAGGCATCCAGCAAGTTGCCGCTGCCGCAAGGGCAAATGGATGTACTCATGGTTACCACCAATACTTTCCGAAGTTTTCCGGGTTGGCCCAGAACTGGGCGTTCAGCCAGTCCGGCACTTGTTTGTATTCAAGCAGATCGTAGGTAAACAGCGTCAGTACCTGATTGTCGCGGCAAAAATGCTCGCTGGTCTGCAAGGCCAGGGAGAAAAAATCAGTGTCTTTCCAGCTGCAGGCCGCCAGGTCGGCGAGGACGGCGATGCGGCTGGCGTTGAGGTTGCGCACGCCGCCCAGCAGCTCCAACCCTGCACGTTTTGACAGGTGCTCCAGGCAGTCGACCACCAGGGCCAGGTCAAATCGCTGGGCTGCCAACTCGGGTGGCAATGGTCCAGGCCCTGCGGTGCAGACCACGGTGTCTGGGTGGGCCTGCTTGAATGCATCCAGCGCAGGGAAGTGGCCGGCGCCCAATACCAGCAGGCGTTTGGGGGCTTGGCGATCAAGCAGGGCAGCGAGTGCTTGCTGCGGCGTACGGGAAGAATTGCCGGCGGTCATCGAAGATCCTCACATCAGAACCGTGAAGACTAGCCTGCTTGAGCGTGCGGGCCTAGAGCGCACGCTGGCCTGTTGCTCGCCAAAAGCCACTTCGGCCAATGAATACGGGGGTTGGCGGCCTGGCGCAGATGAAAATCGCGGTCTTTACTCCACCCATCGGCTTGCGGCCGATCCCCTCAGGAGAAATCAAATGAGCATCATGCGGACAGCTCTACCTTTGGTTCTGCTAACCGGAGTATTGACAGGTTGCGCAGGCTTGCAAAAAACCGACTGGCCCACCTGTGCTGCCCTCGGCGGCGTGACGGGTGCTGCACTGGGCGCTACTGAAAGCTCTTCATGGGCCGGCGGTGGCGCGTTATTGATCGGCGGCATGGCCGGCGCCTATTGCTGGGTGCATGGCGACGCTGACGAAGACGGCGACGGCGTGCCGGACAGCCGCGATCAGTGCCCGGGCACCCCCAAGGGCATACAGGTCGATGCCAATGGCTGCCCGCCAGTACCTGAGGCGGTCGTCGTCGAAGAAGTGGTGGTGGTCAAGGAAGAGACCATCGTGATTCGTGATGTGCACTTCGAGTTCGATTCGGCTCGGCTGACGGCCGCTGACAAAACCAAGCTCGACACGGTTGCCACACGCCTGAAACAGGAAGCGCCAAGCGCCCAACTGCGGGTTAGCGGGCATACCGACAGCGTCGGCAAAGATGCCTACAACCAAAGGCTCTCGGAAAAACGCGCGCATTCGGTCACTGATTACCTGGTCGGCGCCGGTGTGCCCCGTAGCAACTTTGTGTCGGTGACGGGCGCCGGTGAAACCCATCCAGTGGCCGACAACAAAACCGCCGACGGTCGTACCCTGAATCGCCGCGTGGAAATTCAAATCAACCGCTAAGACATTTCTGATATGCCCCTGGGTGTTGCCAGGGGCATTTCTTACGGCTGTGTCCGATGAATCTCGGCGATCTGGCCACCAAGTCGCCGCCTTCTCAAGTTTTTTAATCCTTCACTGGCAAATCGCCTGTAGAACTCGTTACTGTGCGCCCAAAGAATAATGTGCAGGGGGCGTAGGGCATGAAGCTGTTGTTGCGAGTGGGGAAATTGCTGGCGTTGCTGTTCTGGGCGGTTGTGCTGGTCAATCTGTTCAAACCGCTGACCAATCCATTTCATCTGTTGGTCAACCTGGTCGGCAGCCTGTTGTTGCTGGTCCATCTTCTGGAGTTGGTGTTGTTCAACGCCAGCGTCAAACATCGTGCCCACCCCTGGCGTGACCGCCTGCTGATCCTGTTGCTGGGGATGTTCCATATAAAGAGCCTGCCTGCGCCTGCGGCTGACCAAGACAACAAGGATGCCAATCATGCGTAAGGTTTTACTCCTGGCCCTATTGGTCAGCCCCATCGCCCTGGCCGAAAGCGTCAGTGTCGAGACCAACTCGTTGCTGCGCTTGCCCAACAGCACCAGCGTGCTGCAGCTGGAGCGCCTGGAAGTGGCCGACTATGGCACTTTGCTGATTCCGGCCAATATCACCCAGGTCACTGTCGACGAATTGCACCTGGGCCGCGAAGCGCGGATCGCCATCGTGCCCAGCGCCAGGGCCTTGCAATTGCAGGTGCAGCATGCGCAGTTGGAACATGGCAGCCAGATCACCTCTCGTGGCGCGCCCGGCACCCATGAAAAACCGGCCCGGCCTGGGCGTGACCTGACCTTGCGGATCAACCAATTGAGCGCGGCGGAACTGTCCGTCGATGCCCGTGGTGGCACCGGAGCCCAAGGTTATAGCGGCTTGGATGGCGCCAACGGTGAAGACCCGGGGTGCACCTGGGGCTCGGCCGGGCGTGGCGCCAATGGTGACAACGGCGGTGACGGCCTGCCGGGGGCCGCAGGCGCGGCGGTGCGTATTGAATTGCCGCTGGACTATCCGAGCGAGCAGATCAAGGTCTGGGTCGATGGCGGTGCAGGCGGCTTGCCAGGTGTGGCCGGCAAGCCGGGCAAGGGCGGGGTGTCCAAGGGCTGCCTGGTGTATCGCGCCGACGGCGGCGAGAAAGGCCGGCCGGGGTTGGAAGGCCAGGCTGGGCCGGCGGGGCCTGCCGGTTCAGTGAGCATCCAGCGGCTTTGAGCGATTGGCACCGGCCCTATCGCGGGCAAGCCCACTCCCACCTTTTTAAGGTATTCACAAATCAAAGTGTGGGAGCGGGCTTGCCCGCGATGAGGCACTGAGGAACACCCTCAGAACATCGGCCGGGCCGAAGCCACACCCACCACTACCAACCCAACAATCAGATTGATCCCTACCAACTTTCGGATTCTTCCCAGCGCCTGCGCGCCAGTCGCCCAGTCCTCGGCCGCCACGGCCGTGCGCAGTTCAGGCAGTTGTAACGCCTGGATGCGGATAAACAGCGCCGTCATCACCACATACAGGCCCATCATCACCTGTACATAACGCGGTGCGGTTTCAAACCCGTTGAAGCGCAACTGCAACAATCCAACGCCACTGATCGGCAAGATCAGCACCGCGACCCAAACCCACACGAAAAAACGCGGAAACACATTCATCCACAGTTTAAGTCGCGCCGGCCCCTCAAGCGCCGCCACAGCGGCTGGGCGCAGGATCATCCAGGCGAAAAACATACCACCGACCCAGACCAGGGCGGCCAATACATGCAGGGTGTAGGCAAGGCTAAACACGGTCATTGAGGTACTCCGTTCTGCGCGGGATTAATTAGCGGGGTATGATAGCGGCCGATCCGAACCACTGAAAATTTATCCAGCGTTTTTTGCGCCCGACTATCCATGATCAGCACTGAACTCAAAACCACGATCCAGGGCGCCTACTCGCGTTTTCTCGAAGCCAAGAGCTTGAAACCGCGCTACGGCCAGCGCCTGATGATCGCCGAAGTGGCCAAGGTCCTCGGGGATATCGACACCGACGATGAAGGCCGGCGCAGTGGCGACCCTGCGGTCGTGGCCGTCGAGGCCGGCACCGGTACTGGCAAGACCGTGGCCTACAGCCTGGCGGCGATTCCGACTGCCAAGGCCGCTGGCAAGCGCCTGGTGATTGCCACCGCCACCGTGGCCCTGCAAGAGCAGATCGTCTACAAAGACCTGCCGGACCTGATGCGCAACAGCGGCCTGAGCTTCACCTTTGCCCTGGCCAAGGGGCGTGGCCGCTATATGTGCCTGTCCAAGCTGGATGTGCTGTTGCAGGAAGGCCACGCGCAAACCGCCACGGCCTCGCTGTTCGAAGAAGAAGGCTTCAAGATCGAAGTCGATGAGGCCAGCCAGAAGCTGTTTACCAGCATGATCGAAAAGCTGGCCGGTAATAAGTGGGATGGTGACCGCGACAGCTGGCCCAATGCCCTGGAAGACGCCGACTGGGCGCGCCTGACCACCGATCACAGCCAGTGCACCAACCGTCATTGCCCCAACTTCGGCCAGTGCGCCTTCTACAAGGCCCGGGAAGGCATGGGCAAGGTCGACGTGATCGTCACCAACCACGACATGGTCCTCGCCGACCTGGCCCTGGGCGGCGGCGCTGTGCTGCCGGACCCGCGCGACACCCTGTATGTGTTCGACGAAGGCCACCACTTGCCGGACAAGGCCATCGGCCACTTTGCCCACTACACGCGCCTGCGTTCCACTGCCGACTGGCTGGAAACCACCGCCAAGAACCTCACCAAGCTGCTGGCCCAGCATCCGTTGCCGGGTGACCTGGGCAAGCTGATCGAACAGGTGCCGGAGTTGGCGCGGGAGATCAAGACCCAGCAACAGTTCATGTTCAGCGCCTGCGAGCAGGTGGCGGACTTCAAGCCTGGCGAAGACGTCGAAGGCCGTGAACGGCCGCGCCATCGTTTTGTCGGCGGGCTGATCCCCGAGCATATGCGCGAGATGGGCGTGGAGCTGAAGAAGGGCTTCTCACGCCTCACCGATCTGTTCACGCGCCTGACCGACCTGCTCAAGGAAGGCATGGATGGCGAGGTCAATATCGGCATCGCCAGCAACCAGGCCGAAGAGTGGTATCCGTTGTTTGGCAGCCTGCTGTCCCGCGCCCAGGGCAACTGGGAGTTATGGACCGCCTTCACCGTTGAAGACCCGGAAGATAACCCGCCCATGGCCCGCTGGCTGACGCTGTCGGAGAGCGGCGCGCTGTTCGATATCGAGGTCAACGCCAGCCCGATCCTTGCCGCAGAAATGCTCCGACGCAACCTGTGGAACGTGGCCTACGGCGCCCTGGTGACTTCGGCCACCCTGACCGCCCTGGGCACCTTCGACCGGTTCCGCATGCGCGCCGGCCTGCCGAAAAAAGCCGTCACCGCCGTGGTCCCCAGCCCGTTCCACCATGCCGACGCCGGCGTGCTGCGGGTGCCGGACCTCAAGGCCGACCCACGGGACGCGCCGGCCCACACCGCAGCAATCATTCGTGACCTGCCATCGCTGGTGGAAGGTTCCAAGGGCACCCTGGTGCTGTTTTCGTCACGCAAGCAGATGCAGGACGTGTTCGACGGCCTCGACCGCGACTGGCGCAAGCAGGTGTTTATCCAGGGCAACCTGTCGAAACAGGAAACCCTGAACAAGCACAAGGCACGGGTCGATGGCGGGGACTCCAGCGTGTTGTTCGGCCTGGCGAGCTTTGCCGAAGGTGTCGACTTGCCCGGCGCCTATTGCGAACACGTGGTGATCGCGAAGATCCCGTTCTCGGTGCCGGACGATCCGGTCGAGGCGGCGCTGGCCGAATGGATCGAAGCCCGGGGCGGCAATCCGTTCATGGAGATCTCGGTGCCGGACGCCTCGTTGAAGCTGGTCCAGGCTTGTGGCCGCTTGCTGCGTACCGAAGAAGACCGGGGCACCATCACCTTGCTCGACCGCCGTCTGGTCACCCAGCGCTATGGCAAGGCTATCCTGAATGCCTTGCCGCCTTTCCGGCGCGAAATTTCTTAAGCCATTGTGGGCGAATTCGCCCACTTCGTGGTCTATCTCATGTATGTCATCAGGCCATTCACCGGCCGATTGGGAGAACCTTGTTCGTATGATCCGCACGCTGCCTGCTCTTTTTGCCTTGTTGTTCGCCGCGCCATTGCTGGCCGCGCCGGCCGGGCAACAGACGCTGTTCAACTTTGTCCGGCCGGCCGATGTGGTCAAGGTGGCGACCCAGGACGCCAGCTTGCCGCAATACAACGCCGAACAGACCCCGGAAGGCGAGGTGCTGCGCCGCATCACCTTTAACCCGGCGGCACAGCCGAGCCTGGTGCTCAGCCCGCAGAGCGGGGTGTGGGACTGGTCGCAATCGACTGCCATGAGCCTGCGCATCCAGAGTGCGATGGACTGGGCGCTGACCTTGTACGTCAAGGTGCAGAGCGGCGACGGCAAGACCCTGGTCAGTCGTATCGATTTGCCGGCGGGGCCTGCGCAAACCCTGTTGGTGCCGCTGCAAGCCAATTCGCCCTTGAGCCAGGGCATGAAGGCCGGGCCGCCGATGCCGATCATCGTGGACGGGCAGCGTGTGATGCTGGCCGCTAGCGCTGGGGAAATCGATCGCAGCCAGGTGGTCTCGGTCACTCTATCGATGATCCAGCCGGTCGCCCCGCAAAGCATCCTGCTGGAGCGCTTTGGCGTGCAGGACAGCGAACCGGTGCTCAAGGCCGCCTACAGTGAACTGGTGGATGCCTATGGGCAGTCCACCCGCGCGCGCTGGCCGGAAAAAGTCAGCAGCGACGAGCAACTCAAGGCTGCGGCCGCCAAGGAGCAGCAACTGCTCAAGGGCTGGCTCGCGGAGCGTGACAAGGCCGATTTGGACAAGTTTGGCGGCTGGACCAAGGGCCCGGCCTTTGACGCCAGCGGTTTCTTTCGCACCGAAAAGCGCGACGGGCGCTGGTACCTGGTGACTCCGCTGGGGCATCCGTTCTACTCCCTGGGCGTCAACACCGTGAGCCCGGCCAACAGCCAGACCTATGTCGCCGGGCGCGAGTGGATGTTTGGCGCGCTGCCCAAGGCGGGTGAGCCTTTCGACAAATATTATGGCAGTGGCGATAACCGTGGCGGCAATGGCGCGGATGTCGGGCGCGGCTTCAATGTGGGGCGCTGGTACGATTTCTACGGGGCCAATCTGCAACGCACTTATGGCTCCGAAGGTTTCGACCAGGCGCGCTGGGTCGGCCACACCCTGGACCGCCTGCAGGCCTGGGGTTTCAATACCGTCGGCAACTGGAGCGCCCCGCAGCTGGTTGGCGCAGATCGCGTGCCTTACACCTTGGCGCTGTCGATCATTGGCGACTACACCAGTATCAGCACCGGGATCGACTGGTGGGGAGGCATGCCCGATCCCTTCGACCCGCGCTTTGCCATGGCCACCGAGCGGGCCGTGGCGATTGCCACCCGTGACCATCGCGACGATCCCTGGTTGATCGGCTTCTTTGCCGATAACGAACTGGCGTGGGCCGGTCCTGGCAATGATGCAAAATCCCGTTATGCCCTGGCCTACGGCACCCTGCGCATGACTACCGATGTGCCGGCCAAACGTGCGTTCCTCAAGCAACTGCGCGATAAATATCGCAACGAAGACGGCCTGTCCAAAGCCTGGGGCATTCACCTGGCTGGCTGGGAGTTGATGGAAGATCCAGGCTTCGAGCCGCCGGTTCCCAACCCCGAGCATCCGGAAATCGAGGCTGATTTCCAGTATTTCCAGAAGACTTTCGCCGACGCCTACTTCAAGACCATCTCCGATGCGCTGAAATGGCACGCGCCCAACCAGTTGCTGCTGGGTGGCCGCTATGCGGTCAGCACGCCGGAAGCCGTGGCGTCCTGCGCCCAGTATTGCGATGTGCTGAGCTTCAACATGTACACCCTCAAGCCCCAGGACGGTCATGACTTCGCCGCCCTGCGCGCGCTGGACAAGCCGGTACTGATCAGCGAGTTCAACGTCGGCTCGGTCGACCGTGGCCCGTTCTGGGGCGGCTTGACGCCATTGGCCAGGGAAGAGGCGCGCGGCCCGGCCTATGCGACCTTCCTCAAGCAGGCCATGGCCGAGCCGTCGATTGTCGGTGTGCACTGGTTCCAGTACCTCGACCAGCCGGTGACCGGGCGTTTGCTGGACGGTGAAAATGGCCATTTCGGCCTGGTGGGGATCACCGATGTGCCGTTCCAGGGCTTCGTCGACAGTGTGCGTAAAAGCAATCTGGCGGCGATCCAGCAATTGGGTCGGGAAGCCGAAAAAGCCAAGGTCGCCCACGCGGCAACGGGTTCCCAAACCCCGTAATGACTGGAACAATGGGCGCCATTTAACGCAAGTCTTTTCCGAGGGGGATGCAGGTGCAGATTCAGGGTCATTACGAGCTTCAATTCGAAGCAGTGCGTGAAGCCTTCGGCGCACTGTTTGACGACCCTCAGGAGCGTGGTGCGGCGCTGTGTGTGCAGATTGGCGGCGAAACCGTCCTCGACCTGTGGGCCGGCACCGCCGACAAGGACGGTGCCGAGGCCTGGCATAGCGACACTATTGCCAACCTGTTCTCCTGCACCAAGACCCTCACCGCCGTCACCGCCCTGCAACTGGTTGCCGAAGGCAAATTGCAGTTGGACGCCCCGGTTGCCAACTACTGGCCAGAGTTCGCCGCGGCAGGCAAGGAAAACATCACCCTGCGCCAGCTGCTGTGCCACAAGGCCGGGCTGCCAGCGCTGCGTGAAATATTGCCCGCCGAGGCCCTGTATGACTGGCCCTTGATGACCGCTGCCCTGGCCGCCGAGGCTCCCTGGTGGACACCCGGCGAGGGCCATGGCTACGCCGCCATCACCTATGGCTGGCTGGTCGGTGAACTGCTGCGCCGCGCCGATGGGCGTGGGCCGGGGGAGTCGATTGTGGCCCGGGTTGCCCGCCCGTTGGGTCTGGACTTCCATGTCGGGTTGGCCGACGCAGAGTTCTATCGCGTCGCCCACATTGCCCGGAGCAAAGGCAACATGGGGGATGAGGCAGCCCAGAGGCTATTACAGGTCACCCTGCGCGAACCTGCGGCAATGACTACCCGGGCGTTTACCAATCCGCCCTCTATACTAACCAGCACTAATAAACCCGAGTGGCGTCGTATGCAGCAGCCGGCGGCAAATGGGCATGGCAATGCGCGCAGTTTGGCCGGGTTTTATAGTGGTTTGTTGGATGGAAGTTTGTTGGAAGCCGAGATGCTTGAACAACTGACCCGCGAGCACAGTATCGGGCCGGATAAAACCTTATTGACGCAAACCCGTTTTGGCCTGGGCTGCATGTTGGACCAGCCAGATGTGCCCAATGCGACCTTCGGCCTTGGCCCACGTGCATTTGGGCATCCCGGGGCCGGTGGCTCTGTGGGCTTTGCCGATCCGGAACATGATGTAGCATTTGGTTTCGTGACCAATACTCTGGGGCCGTATGTACTTATGGACCCGCGCGCGCAAAAGTTGGTAAGAATATTGGCCGGTTGTCTGTAAATAGCTTGCTGTCTGGCGTTTTTTTGTTAAAAAGGCACCTACAAAAGGCGCTTGAAAAGTATTGTTACTTTAAACTTCGTGAAGCGTCTGTTTAACGGGTCATCCAGACCCCTGTGTTTTCTCATTTTGTGGATATCTCATGTTATCGAACAAGTCCTTGGCACTGGCGCTCTGCCTCACTATTACTGGCTGTGCACAAACTCCACAAAATGATGCGTCTGGCGAGCATTGGTGGTCATTCGGGTTCGACAAGTCGGCGACCAAGGATGTTACCGCCAAGGCCGATGCCAAGGCGGCTGATGCCAAGGCAGACCTCAAGGCCGATCTGCAGGCGGCAACGCCAGCCGCGGCTGCTGCCCCGGTGGTCGCCAAGACTGAAAGCGATACCAAATGGTGGTGGCCGTTTGAAAGCAAGCCAAAACCGTTGAGCAAAGTCGATGTGACCAACATCCCGATGCCCGACCCGAAAATCACCCAGGCCTGGCTGGACGACTACGAGCCGCGCCTGCGTGCCGCGATCAAGGACAGCAACCTGCAACTGGAACGTCGCGACAACGTGCTGGTGGTGATTGCCCCGGTCGATGGTTCGTACAACCCGAAACGCCCTGCAATGTTGTTGCCAGTGACCCTGGGCCCGTTCACCCGTGTCGCCAAGGCCGTTGAAAAGGATCCGAAGACTGCCGTGCTCGTCCTGGGTCACATCGATACCGTGCAGAACCAGCCCCTGACCAAGGAGCGTGCGCAGTCCATTGCCTCGATCTTCAGCCTCAGCGGCCTGAAGCAGGACCGCCTGATGCTGCGTGGCATGGGTGACCTGATGCCCCGCGCCGCCAACGACAGCACCCAGGGCCGTGCCTTGAACCGTCGCATGGAGATCATGTTCACCCAGCGCACTACCATGCTGGCACTGCTGAGCAAGTACAACTCGCCAAACCCACCGAAGCCTGAGCTGGTTGCGGTACAGGACGTTGTTGCCCCAGCACCGGTCGCCAAGAAAGCCGTTGCCGCCAAGAAAGCACCTGCCAAGAAGGCCGCCGCCAAGCCAGCCGCGAAGAAAGCCGCCGCCAAGCCGGCTGCCAAAAAGCCAGCTGCCGCCAAGGATGCAACGCCAGCGAAAAAAGTAGCGGCAAACGACCAGGTAAAAAACTGAATAGTTGAGCGAGAAGGATAAAGCCGCATGACCCAGGCACTGGCTGATATGCGCCGTGACTACACACGGGACGGTTTGAGCGAGGCTCAGGCCCCGGACGAGCCGTTTGCCTTGTTCCACCAGTGGTTCAACGATGCGGTCAAGACCGAGCAGCCACCGGTGGAGGCCAATGCCATGACCCTGGCGACCGTGGACCAGGAGGGCCGGCCTCACTGCCGCGTCTTGCTGCTCAAGGGGCTGGATGCCCAGGGCTTTACCTTCTTCACCAACTACCAGAGTGCCAAGGGCCAGCAATTGGCAGCCAGCCCGTTTGCTGCCATGACCTTCTTCTGGCCGACCCTGGAACGCCAGGTGCGTATCGAGGGGCGGGTGGTCAAGGTCACGCCTGAGGAGTCGGACGCCTACTATCAGGTGCGTCCCCTGGGTAGCCGCATCGGCGCCTGGGCTTCCCCGCAAAGCCAGGTGATCCGTGATCGCCAGCAATTGCAGGATTTGCTCACGCTGACCGAGCAGCGTTTCAGCGAGACCCAACCGGATTGTCCGCAACACTGGGGTGGTTATCGCCTGCTGCCCGAGCGCATCGAGTTCTGGCAGGGTCGGGCGAGCCGCTTGCATGATCGCTTGAACTATCGTTTGCAGGGTGCCGACTGGACCCGCGAGCGACTTGCGCCCTGAGGGCCCTTTAAGCACCCGAGCCCGGGCAAGGCTGCGATGATGGCGGCACTGCCCACTTCAGGTTATCTGATACACCCCCTATCGCAGCCTCGCCAGAGCTCGACAGCTCTCACCTTTGATCTTGGTGTTCTTGCCGAGGTCTCTACTCCGGGGCTTGTGGTGTGTATTGCCGTGCTGCGTCCTGCAGCCACTGCGGCAAATCCCTACGCTTGACCTTCTCAGCCTTGGCGCGGTCCAACTGTTGCAGCATAAAGATGCGCTTGTGCTGATCGTCTCCAGCCAGGGACAGCGCCAGGTCGCGGTCCATCCAGCGCTTGATTCGCCGGTACAGCCACCAGTGGAAATACAGGCCGGCGGCGGTGGTAGCTACAATGATGAAGTAGTCCATGAAACTCCTTGTCTGGATGCGGTTGCTACCGTTCGTCGATTTTCGCGGTACAGCCTGTCTGTACTGGGGCTGAATGAAAGCAATTTTCTCCGGGCCTTGCCGTGACAGGCGTCAAGCAGCGGAGTCTAATTAAGATATGTCCTATGGAGTTGATGCTATGCGTAAGTCTGTTTTGCTGGTTGCCTGCTTTACCACCATGTCGTTGCTGCTGGGTGGCTGCGCCTCCAGTCTGACCGGCGACTCGTACTCCCGTGACGAAGCACGTCGTGTGCAGAGCGTGCGCATGGGCACCATTGAATCCCTGCGTCCGGTCAAGATCGAAGGCACCAAGACCCCAATCGGCGGCGCAGCAGGCGCAGTCATCGGCGGTGTTGGCGGTAGCGCCATCGGTGGCGGCCGTGGCAGCATCGTGACGGCTGTTATCGGTGCCGTGGCCGGCGGCCTGCTGGGCTCGGCCACCGAAGAAGGCCTGACCCGCACCCAGGGCGTCGAAATCACCGTGCGCGAAGACGACGGCAGCATGCGCGCCTACGTCCAGGCCGTGCAGGAAAACGAGATCTTCCGCATTGGCGACCGTGTGCGCATCATGACTGTAGACGGTACCAGCCGCGTTACCCGTTAAGGGGCCGGCGGTCAAAGAAAAACCCCGACCGGGTGACCGGGCGGGGTTTTTTATTGGGTGCTAAGTTGAGCGTGCCAGCGCGTTAAGCGCTGGTAGCCGCTTGCTTACGACTGGCCATCGCCGTCACTGCATAACCAATCAATGCCGCCAGGATCGAGCCGGTGAGAATACCCATCCGGTCCATCCCGGCGTATTCGCTACTGCCCGGCACGAACGCCAGCGAGCCGACAAACAGGCTCATGGTGAAGCCGATACCGCACAGGATGGCCACGCCCATGACCTGGCCCCAATTGGCGCCGGTCGGCAGGGCAGCCAGCCCGGTTTTCACCGCGAGCCAGGTCAGCCCAAACACACCGACCGTCTTGCCCACCAGCAGGCCGGCCGCGATACCCATTGGCACATGGTGGGTAAAGCTCTCCAGGTTGACCCCGGCCAGCGACACGCCGGCGTTGGCAAACGCGAACAGCGGCAGGATGCCGTAGGCCACCCATGGGTGCAGCGCGTGTTCCAGGCCCAGCAGGGGCGAGGGTTCGGCGTTCTTGGTGCGCAGCGGAATGCAGAACGCCAGGGTGACGCCAGCCAGGGTGGCATGAACCCCACTCTTGAGCACGCAGACCCACAGGATCAGGCCGATGATCAGGTACGGCCCGAGCTTGACCACGTCCAGGCGGTTCATGGCTATCAGCGCGACAAGGCAGGCACCTGCCCCTGCCAGCGACGCGGTGGACAGTTCGCTGGAATAGAAAATCGCGATGACGATGATGGCGCCCAAGTCATCGATGATCGCCAGGGTCATCAGGAACAGCTTCAGCGACACCGGTACACGCTTGCCCAGCAGGGCCAACACGCCAAGGGCAAAGGCGATATCGGTGGCCATCGGGATGGCCCAGCCGCCCAGCGCCGCCGGGTTATCCTTATTCAGCGCCCAGTAGATCAGCGCCGGCACCACCATGCCGCCGATGGCTGCAGCGCCTGGCAGCACGACCTGGGAAGGCTTGGACAAGTGGCCATCGAGCAACTCGCGCTTGACCTCCAGACCGATCAGCAGGAAGAACAGGGCCATCAGGCCGTCGTTGATCCATAGCAGCGACGGCTTGGCGATTTGCAGGGCGCCGATTTGTACGGCGACGGGCACGTCAAGAAAGCTGTTGTAGAGATGGGACAGCGGCGAGTTGTTGATGATCAGCGCCAAGGCGGCTGCAGCGATCAGTAACAGGCCGCTGGCCGCTTCAAGCTGGAAGAAACGGGTAAACGTGCTACGCAGAGGCAAGGGATGCTCTCCAATCAAAGTTCAATAGGGGCGTACCCTAACCCGTACTGTTAGTTGTTAAAACAAAAGTTATATTCTTTTTTGTTATATAAAAGCGTCGTGGTAGGGCTTGCGTCAAAGACTAGCAATTGTGTGTCGAATTGAGTCATGACTGTATCTGTGTGCAGTGTAGGAAAGACCCTAACATTCAGCCTGAAAACCTAATGGAACTTGAGCATGAGCGACCATCGTCCGTGGGCCCGAGAGGCCATCCGCATTATTGAGGCGGACTTCCAGCGCAGCGCCGACACCCACCTGATCCCGCTGCCTTTACCGGGCTTGCCGGGGATCGAGTTGTATTTCAAGGATGAGTCCAGCCACCCCACCGGCAGCCTCAAGCACCGGCTGGCTCGCTCACTGTTCCTGTATGCGCTGTGCAACGGTTGGCTCAAGCCCGGCGCGCCAGTGATCGAAGCCTCCAGTGGCTCGACGGCGATCTCCGAGGCGTACTTCGCGCGTTTGCTGGGCCTGCCGTTCATTGCGGTGATGCCGGCCACCACGTCCCAGGAGAAAATTGCGCAGATCGCCTTCTACGGTGGCAAGAGCCACTTGGTGCAGGATCCCACGCAGATCTACGCCGAATCCGAGCGCCTGGCGCAGGAAAGTGGCGGGCACTTCATGGATCAGTTCACCTATGCCGAACGCGCGACGGACTGGCGGGCGAATAACAACATTGCCGAATCGATCTTCCAGCAGCTGCGCTTCGAGCGCCATCCAGAGCCGAGCTGGCTGATTTCCAGCCCGGGTACCGGCGGGACCACGGCGACCCTGGGGCGCTATGTGCGTTATCGCCAGCATTGCACCCGAGTCTTGTGTGCCGATGCCGAGCGTTCGGTGTTCTTCGAGTATTACCAGAGCGGTGACGCCAGTTTGCGCCTGGACTGCGGTTCACGGATCGAGGGCATCGGCCGGCCACGGGTGGAGGCGTCGTTCCTGCCCAAGGTGATTGATGCGATGGTCAAGGTGCCGGACGCCCTGTCGCTGGCGGCCATGCATTACCTGGCGCAACGCTTGGGACGGCGGGTCGGGGGTTCCAGCGGCACCAACCTGATCGGCGCGCTGGTTGCCGCGCAGCAGATGCAGGCGGCAGGGGAGTCCGGGTCTATCGTGGCGATTCTGTGTGACGGTGGCGAGCGCTATGCCACGACCTACTACGACGATGCGTGGCTGGTCGGGCAGGGGTATGAACTGGAAGAGTTGATCGACGCGGTTGCCGCCAGTGTCGAGCGAGGCGAGCCGTTGCCGGACAGTATTCTGCGCGCCAATATCTAAACCGTCTGGCGCATGATGATCACTGTGGGAGCCGGGCTTGCCCGCTCCCACAGTGGAGGGCGTTTGCTCAGGCTTCGATCCCGAGGATGTTGCGCGCCACGGCTTCGGCAATCCGAATCCCGTCAACGCCGGCCGACAGGATCCCACCGGCATAGCCAGCACCTTCGCCGGCCGGGAACAGGCCTTTGACATTCAAGCTCTGCATCGACGCGTCGCGGGTGATCCGCAGCGGCGATGAAGTGCGGGTCTCGATCCCGGTCAATACCGCGTCATGCAACGAGTAACCCTTGATCTGCTTCTCAAAGGCCGGCAACGCTTCGCGGATGGCCTCGATGGCGAAGTCTGGCAAGGCCAGGGCCAAGTCGCCCAGGGCTACGCCTGGCTTGTAGGAAGGTTCCACGCTACCAATAGCCGTGGACGGCTTGCCGGCGATGAAATCACCCACCAGTTGCGCCGGTGCTTCGTAGTTGCTGCCGCCGAGGATGAACGCGTGGGACTCCAGGCGCTCCTGCAACTCGATCCCGGCCAGCGGGCCGCCCGGGTAGTCCACTTCCGGCGTGATACCCACCACGATCCCGGAGTTGGCATTGCGTTCGTTACGCGAATACTGGCTCATGCCATTGGTCACGACCCGATTCGGCTCGGAGGTGGCTGCCACCACCGTGCCGCCTGGGCACATGCAGAAGCTGTACACCGAGCGGCCGTTCTTGGCGTGGTGCACCAGCTTGTAGTCGGCCGCGCCCAGTTTCGGGTGCCCGGCATATTTGCCCAGGCGTGCGGCGTCGATCAGCGACTGCGGATGTTCGATACGGAAACCCACCGAAAACGGCTTGGCTTCCATGTACACGCCACGGCCGTGGAGCATGCGGAAAGTGTCGCGGGCGCTGTGGCCGAGGGCGAGGATCACATGCTTGGAAAGGATCTGCTCGCCACCCGCGACCACCACGCCATTCAACTGGCCATCTTCGATCAGCACGTCGGTGACCCGCTGTTCAAAACGCACTTCACCGCCCAGGGCGATGATCTGCTGGCGCATGTTTTCCACCACGCCGGTCAGGCGGAAGGTACCGATGTGCGGTTTGCTGACGTAGAGGATCTCGTCTGGCGCGCCGGCTTTGACGAACTCGTGCAGGACCTTGCGCCCGTGAAATTTCGGGTCCTTGATCTGGCTGTAGAGCTTGCCGTCGGAAAAGGTCCCGGCACCGCCCTCGCCGAACTGCACGTTGGACTCGGGGTTGAGTACGCTTTTGCGCCACAGGCCCCAGGTGTCCTTGGTGCGCTGGCGCACTTCGCGGCCGCGCTCGAGGATGATCGGCTTGAAGCCCATTTGCGCCAGCAACAACCCGGCAAAGATCCCGCAAGGGCCGAAGCCGACCACAATCGGCCGCTCGCTCAGGTCGGCCGGTGCCTGGCCGACGACCTTGTAGCTGACATCGGGGGCGGCATTGATATTGCGGTCGTCAGCGAACTTGAGCAGCAGGGCGGCCTCGCCCTTGACCTCAAGGTCGACGGTGTAGATGAAACACAGCTCCGACGACTTCTTGCGCGCATCGTAGCTGCGTTTGAACAGGGTGAAATCGAGCAGATCATCACTGGCGATGCCCAGGCGCTGCACAATGGCAGGCCGCAGGTCTTCTTCGGGATGGTCGATGGGCAGCTTGAGTTCGGTGATTCGTAGCATGACAGGATCCGGTATGCGGCGTTTGGTAGGGCCGGCGGTTTTGCAAACCGGCGATTATAAGCCCCAACGGCGGTTTCCCGTCATGCTAAAACAGCGCAGGGCTGAATCAGTCGTCTCGCGAGCCGCCAAACGCCGCGCAGCCACGCTGCACCTGACCGTTGATCCGAAGTTCGGCGCTCATATGCTGCAGGCTGCCACTGACGCTATCGATGCAGCGTTGGGGCGCGACCCACAGTTCAATCTGCTGGCCGTTGGCTTCGGTGGTGAGGTTGAAGCGGCCGTCGCCCAGTTGTTCTTCGACATAAGGCACCGGCAACGGTGGCTGCCCCTCGCGTTGCAAGACCATGCCCTTATTGGTGACGTTCAATGCCCACGCCGGCTTGTGGCCATTGGCGCGCAGGATCATGCGCTTGAAGTCCGGGTCGTCGCAGGCCGAGGTCGAACGTTCGACGCGGTACAGTTGCTGCAGGTCCACCTGGCCCTGGGTGCCGCTGGCGACTCCGGAGAACTTGCCGCGCAGGTCGGCAAACAAGGCCCCTTGCTGGCCGGCCAGGGACGCAGCTTCCTGGAGGATGCTGGTGCCGCCGGTGTCGTTGACCACATAGTTGCGCTGATCATGGCAGGGCTGGAACAGCAATTTGTCGCCCACTGCGGTCAATTCGCCCTGCATGCGAGTCAGGCCCGTCATGGACGGCTTGGCCGCATCGCGGTCGAACAACTGGCAGGCGGTGAGCAGGGGCAACAGGGCAAACAGAGCAAGGGTACGGGCGGCAAGCATTATCGGGTCTCCTGATAAGTGCCGCCACGTTACGCAGGCTGGCGCCGCACCACAAGCTGCTGAGGGCGATCGAATAGGTTTCAACATTTTAACAAGGCCAGCAAGTCAGCCTTTTCTGCTGGATGTTGCGCCAGCCTTGTGCAACTTTTAAGTTTTGCACAGGAGCATTCATATGAATATTCGATGGGGCTTGTTCGCCCTGGCCTGGGTGGCGCCGTTGGCCTGGGCTGAGGTACCGGCAAAACTGTTCTATTCCTCGCAGGCCGATTTCACCGAGATGACATTGACCCTGAAAAAAGCCCAGGCGCTGCAACCCGAGCTGATCGAGGTCGACGTGACGCTAACCCCGCAGGCCAGGGCCCGAACCAAAACACTGACCCAGTCGGCCCTGCATAAACAGATGACGCTCTACCTCAATGGCCGGCCACTCAATACTGTGACGGTCCAGGGCGTGATCGACGGCCCGGGCTTGCGGTTCTCCATCCCCCGCAACCAGTTGTTGGAGATGATGCCGTCGCTGCTCAAGTGATCAACCTACGATGTAGGTCTGTCCGGTCTGTAAACCTTCCACACTCTTGGCGTAGGCCAAAGCCACTTCCGTCGCCGGAACCGGCTTAAAACCCCTGAAGTAAGGTGCATAGCTGCCCATGGCTTCCACCAACACGGTCGGGCTGACCGAGTTGATCCGCAGGCCCCGTGGCAGTTCAATCGCCGCCGCTTTGACGAACGCATCGATGGCACCGTTGACCAGTGCCGCCGAGGCGCCTGTGCGGATCGGGTCGCGGTTGAGAATGCCGCTGGTAAAGGTGAACGACGCACCGTCGTTGGCAAACTCGCGGCCGATCAGCAACAGATTGACCTGACCCATCAGCTTGTCTTGCAGGCCGAGGTCGAAATGGCTGGCCTCCATATCCCCCAGGGGCACGAAGTTGACGCTGCCGGCGGCGCACACCAAGGCATCGAACTGGCCGGTTTGTACAAACAGTCGGCGGATCGAGGCGCTGTCGCTGATGTCGACCTGAAAGTCGCCGCTCTTGCGCCCGATGCTGATCACTTCATGGCGCTGGGACAGTTCAGCCTTGACCGCCGAGCCCACAGTGCCGCTGGCGCCGATCAACAGGATTTTCATGGTGTGGTTCCTCAAGGGGTTTAGGTGAGCCTTGAGTCTAGAGTGGTTTTTTCTGCGGATAAGCGCACTAATAGGCAACCTTTGGTTTTCAAGTGGAAACAATCCATGAGTGAGATGGATGATCTGGCGGCGTTTGCGGTATTGATCGAGGCCGGCAGCTTTACCCTGGCCGCCCAGCAACTGGGATGCAGCAAGGGCCAGTTGTCCAAACGCATCAGCCAGTTGGAGGCGCAATACTCGGTGGTGTTGCTGCACCGCACCACCCGCCGCCTCAGCCTGACGGCGGCGGGTGCGGCATTGTTGCCCCAGGCCCAGGGGCTGGTGGTCCAGGTCGAGCGTGCCCGACAGGCATTGGCGCGGCTCAAGGATGATTTGGCCGGGCCCGTGCGTATGACGGTTCCGGTGTCCTTGGGCGAAACGTTTTTCGACGGCCTGCTGTTGGATTTTTCCAGGCAGTATCCACAAGTCCAGATCGAGTTGGACCTCAACAATAGCTATCGCGACCTGGCCAGGGATGGGTTTGACCTGGCAGTGCGCTCAGAGGTTGCCAATGATGAGCGCCTGGTCGCCAAGCCTCTGCTGGCCTGGCATGAAATGACCTGCGCCAGCCCGGCCTACCTGGAGCAAAATGGTGAACCGCTGGTGCCGGCTGATCTGGTTGGCCACCGTTGCTTGCTCAACAGCCACTACAGCGGTCGCGAGGAGTGGCTGTATCACCAGCAACACGAATTGTTGCGAGTGCGGGTGGATGGCACCTTTGCCTCCAACCACTACAACCTGCTGAAAAAAGCCGCGCTGGTTGGCGCGGGTGTCGCGCGGCTGCCGTCCTACCTGTTGCAGATGGAATTGGCTGACGGCCGACTACGCTGGATCCTGCGCGATTATCAGACCCGCAGTATGCCGATGTACCTGGTCCACCCCTATCAGGGCGGGCTGCCACGCCGTACCCAAGTGCTGGCCGATTATCTGGTGGGCTGGTTCAAGCGCAACGGCGAGGCGTTGGACCGGCTTTAACGCCAGCGCCGTGCGATCCAGTGATCAATGGACACGCGTCCTGGCCCCTTGGCCATCAGCACCAGTAGCAACGCGATCCAAGTGCCGTGGGTCGGGTAGGCATCCGGGTAGACAAACAGCTGGATCACCAGGGTCATGCCCAGTAACGCCAAGGCTGAAAGACGCGTGGCAAGCCCCAGCAGAATCAGGACCGGAAAAAAGTGCTCGGCGCACGTGGCCATGTACGCGGCTGCTTCAGCTGGCACAAACGGTATCCGATATTCACTTTGAAACAACGGCACAGTGGAGCTTGCCAGGTGTGGCATACCCAGTTCGAAGGTGCCATCGACCAGGTCGATGGCCAAGCCCTCGACCTTGGTCTGGCCGGACTTCCAGAACACCGCCGCAATGGAAAAACGTGCGACAAGGGCGATCAGGCTGTAGGGGATTTTTTCAAAGGCCTGAATGACGCGGGACATCAGGCACGGGGCGGCAGTGTTCATGGTTGTACCTTGATATGGGTGATGGCGCGGTGGCTGATCAGCAGTCCCAGGCATTGGTGCAGGTCAAATTCAGTCGCTGCGTCGAGGGCGTACGCCATCGCCATTTCCAGGGGCCATTGGTTGTTCAGGCTGTTGATAAACGCCACGCAGCCGCTGTCGATGCAAAACACCTCGACCTCCAGGCCATTGCGCAGGATCAGTGCGCATTGCCCGTGCCACGGGTCGAGTCTGGCGACGGTGTCGCTGGTTTGATGCGCGGCCCATAACGCCACCACGGCGTAGTTCGATTGCAGGGTGGTAACGGATGGATGCAATTGCAGACGCACGTTGCCCAGGCTAGGCAACTGTTGCAGCTGGTTTATGACGGCCTGCGAGTCGGCGACGGGTGCGTCGGCGGCGTGATAGGCGTTGATCCGCAAGCGCTCCAGCCGCGCGACGTCAGCCAGGTACGGGACACTGGCGGCAGGGGCGAAGCCCTGGATAAAGTCGGCCAAGTCACTGCCGTACTCGTTGAGCCGCGGGCTGGTGGGCGGATACGCCTGGACATACATCCCGGCCATGGCCCGGAAAAATCGATCGCCCACCAGTTGCAGGGTCACGGGATAACTGTCGGCCAGGGCGTTGATCAACGAGCTGTGGACGTTGTTGCGATACACCGCAAAACGACTGGCAGGATCGGCGCCATTGCTGCTGAACAAACCATCCGGGCATGGTTGGTACAGCGCCAGCAGCGCCTGGGCAAACTGGCTTTGCAGGTTGTTCATGGGTGCACCGCCGCAGTCAGTAGATGCTGGTCGGCTTGCCGGGCTTCGGCGTGCAACACACTGAAGGCTGGCACATCGTTGTCGCGCTCAATCAGCGTCGCAACCGGTCCGATGCGTTGTAAGGCTTGCTGATACAACTGCCACACCGCGTTGTCGATGGGGGCGCCATGATCGTCAATCAGCAGGCGATCACCCAGGCTGTCGGTGTCTTCGGCAAAGCCGGCCAGATGAATCTCACCCACGGTGTGCAGAGGCAAAGCATCAAGGTAGGCCAACGGATCCTGCTGATGATTGACGCAGGACACATACACATTGTTTACGTCCAGCAGCAAGCCGCAGCCGGTGCGCCGGATGACTTCGCTGATGAAGTCTGTTTCGTCCAGGGTGGAGCACTGGAACTGCAGGTAGGTCGACGGGTTCTCCAGCAACATGCGCCGCTTGAGCACGGTTTGTACCTGGTCAATGTGTGCGCACACGCGCTTGAGAGCGGCGTCGTCATAGGCCAGGGGCAGCAAGTCGTTGAGATACACCGGGCCGTGGCTTGACCAGGCCAGGTGCTCGGAAAAGGATTGGGGTTGATAGCGCGCCACCAGTGCTGCCAGGCGTGCAAGGTGCTCCTGGCTCAGCGGGCCTTCGCCGCCAATGGACAGGCCGACGCCGTGCAGCGACAGCGGGTACTGCTCGCGGATCAATCCCAGGTAATGATGAAAAGGCCCACCGGCCACCATGTAGTTTTCGGCGTGGACTTCAAAAAAACCAATGTCGGGCCGGGTGGCGAGCACTTCCTGGAAGTGCTCGCTCTTGAGCCCCAGCCCGGCCCGCCGGGGAAGACCGGGTGCCTGAGCCCGGGAGATGTCAGGCAAGGATGAAAGAATCATCGTCGATACTCAGGCGTGGGAATGGTTCAGGACTTGGCTTTGAAGGCTTCCAGTTGACCAAAACCGGTCGACGAGGTTTTGCTTTCCATCTTCACGCAGGTGCCCTCGGGAACCAGCTTCCAGGCGTTGGCCTGGTAGTCGGTTTTGGAGGTGCCCGCACAGGTGGTGCCGGCGCCTGCAGCGCAGTCGTTCTTGCCTTTGAGGGCGACGCCGAAGCATTTTTCCATTTTCGCCTCGTCGGCATGGGCGACAGTGGTCAGGGCGCTCAGGCTCAAGGCAGAACCCAGGGCCAGGGCGAGGGCGGCGACGGGCAGCGAGCGGGTGGTAGCGGTCATGGTGTTTCTCCAGCAGTGAGGTGGTAAGGAAGCGTTTGTGCTTGCTTACCCCACTAGAGAAAGGGGGGAGGGGATCGTTACAGGTGGATCGAAGAAAACTTTAAAACAGCGCGAAATCTACGATTCACACAAAGCAAATGTGGGAGCGGGCTTGCTCGCGATAGAGGCGTGTCAGCCAAGACATCCAGCACTGACACACCGCCATCGCGGGCAAGTCCGCTCCCACATGTTGGTCCGGTTCATCCAGCAACCGTTTTTAGCCGCCCAGGTACGCCTCGCGCACTTTCGGATCGGTCAGCAGTTGTTCGCCGCTGCCCTGCATCACCACCCGGCCGTTTTCCAGCACATAGGCGCGGTCGGCAATTTTCAACGCCTGGTTGGCGTTCTGCTCCACCAAGAACACCGTCACACCGTCCTTGCGCAGCTGCTCGATGATATCGAAGATCTGCTGGATGATGATCGGCGCCAGGCCCAGGGAAGGCTCGTCCAGCAACAGCAGCTTGGGCTTGCTCATCAGCGCACGACCGATGGCAAGCATTTGCTGTTCGCCACCGGACATGGTGCCGCCGCGCTGGCTGAAGCGCTCCTTGAGCCGAGGGAACAGGTGCAGCACCTTGTCCATCTGCTCCTGGTAGTCGCCCTTGTCGGTGAAGAACCCGCCCATGGCCAGGTTCTCTTCCACGGTCAGGCGGGCAAACACCCGACGGCCTTCCGGGACCACGGCAATGCTCTTGCGCATGATCGCCGCCGAGTGCTGGCCCACCAGTTCCTCACCCATGTAGCGGATGCTGCCGCTGTGAGCCTGGGGCGAACCGCACAGGGTCATCAGCAGGGTGGACTTGCCGGCACCGTTGGCGCCGATCAGGGTGACGATTTCGCCCTGGCGCACTTCCACGTTGACGTCGTGCAGGGCCTGGATCTTGCCGTAGAAAGTGGAAACGTTTTCGAATTGCAGCATTTACGCTTCCCCCAAATAGGCTTTGATCACTTGCGGGTTGTCGCGGATCTGCTCCGGCGTCCCGTTGGCCAACGGCGTGCCCTGGTTGATCACGACGATATGGTCGGAAATGCTCATGACCAGTTTCATGTCGTGTTCGATCAGCAGCACGGTGGCGTTGTTTTCTTCACGCAGCACACCGATCAACGCCTTGAGGTCTTCGGTTTCCTTGGGGTTGAGGCCCGCAGCCGGTTCGTCGAGCATCAGGATCCGCGGGCGGGTCATCATGCAGCGGGCGATTTCCAGGCGACGTTGCTGACCATAGGCCAGGGTGCCGGCCGGGCGGTTGGCAAACTCGGTCAGGTTGACCTTGTCCAGCCAGTACGCGGCGTATTCCATGGCCTCGCGCTCGCTCTTGCGAAACGCCGGGGTCTTGAACAGGCCCGCGAAGAAATTGGTGTTCAGGTGCCGGTGCTGGGCGATCAGCAGGTTTTCCACGGCGGTCATGTCCTTGAACAACCGCACGTTCTGGAAGGTCCGCACCACGCCCTTGCGGGCAATCTGGTGACCGGCCAGGCCCTGGATCGGCTGGCCGTCCAGCAGGATGCTGCCACCGGCCGGCTTGTAGAAACCGGTCAGGCAGTTGAACACCGTTGTCTTGCCGGCGCCGTTGGGGCCGATCAACGCGACCACTTGTTTCTCTTTGACGGTCAGGGCGACGCCATTGACCGCCAGCAAGCCGCCGAAGCGCATGCTCAGGTTTTCGACTTTCAGGATCTCGCGGCTCATTTGCGCAGCTCCATATGTGGACGTTGCATGGGCAGCAGGCCTTGAGGGCGCCAGATCATCATCAGCACCATCATGGCGCCGAACATCAACATGCGGTACTCGCTGAATTCACGCATCAGTTCCGGCAGCAGGATCATCACGATGGCCGCGAGGATCACGCCCAACTGCGAGCCCATGCCACCCAATACCACGATGGCGAGGATGATTGCCGACTCGATGAAGGTGAACGACTCCGGTGTCACCAGGCCTTGGCGAGCGGCAAAGAAGCTGCCGGCGAAACCGGCGAACGCGGCACCCAGGGTGAAGGCGGAGAGCTTGATGATGGTCGGGTTCAGGCCCAGCGCACGGCAGGCGATTTCGTCTTCACGCAGCGCTTCCCAGGCACGCCCGATCGGCATGCGCAGCAGGCGGTTGATCACGAACAGCGCGGCCAGGGCCAGCAACAGGGCGACCAGGTACAGGAACACCACTTTGCTCACCGGGTTGTAGGCAATCCCGAAGTACTCGTGGAAGGTCTGCATGCCCTCGGCAGCGGAGCGATCAAACGACAAGCCGAAGAACGTTGGCTTGGGAATGCTGCTGATGCCGTTGGGGCCGCCGGTGATATCAGTGAGGTTACGCAGGAACAGACGGATGATCTCACCAAAACCCAGGGTCACGATGGCCAGGTAGTCACCGCGCAAGCGCAACACCGGGAAGCCCAGCAGGAAGCCGAACGTCGCCGCTGCCATGCCGGCCAGAGGCAGGCAGATCCAGAAGCTCCAGCCCAGGTAGTGCGAGAGCAGCGCGTAGGTGTAGGCACCCACCGCGTAGAAACCCACATAACCCAGGTCGAGCAGGCCGGCCAGGCCCACCACGATGTTCAGGCCCAGGCCCAGCAGCACGTAGATCAGGATCAGGGTGGCGATATCCACCGCACCACGGGAGCCGAAGAATGGCCAGATCAACGCGGCCACGATCAGGCCGATGATGATGTAGCGCTGGGTGCGCGGCAGGGTCAGGAATTGGCTGACCTTGGGCGAGACCAGCGGGCCACGATTGGACTTGAGCAGCGCCCCGACCTGCTGGGTGAACAGCACCCGCAGGAACATCAGCACCGAGCACAGGGCAATGATGGTCAGCGTCACCGGCCCGGTGCCGTGTACTTCAAGGTTGATCCCGACAATGCTCAACTTGAGCCCGAGTACCGGAAAGGCCACGGCCCATACCAGCAAGGCGCTGAAAAACGCCGATTTAAGATATCTGCTCATACTTTCTCAACCTCCGGACGGCCCAGGATGCCGGTCGGCCGGAATAACAGCACCAGAACCAATAGACCGAAGGCCACCACGTCCTTGTACTGGTCGCCGAAGATATCGGCACCAAACGCTTCGGCCACACCCAGCACCAGCCCGCCGAGCATCGCGCCCGGAATACTGCCGATGCCGCCGAGGACCGCCGCAGTGAAGGCTTTGAGCCCCACCAGGAAGCCGGCGTTGGGGTTGATCACGCCATACTGCATGCTCAGCAACACGGCAGCGACGGCGGCCAGTGCGGCGCCGATGACGAAGGTCAGGGCAATGATGTTGTTGGTGTTGATGCCCAGCAGGTTGGCCATCTTGATGTCTTCGGCACAGGCCCGGCAGGCGCGCCCCAGACGGGAGCGGGAGATGAACAGGGTCAGGCCCAGCATGGCCACCAGGGTGACGACGAAGACCAGGATCTGCATGTAGGAAATCAGCACTTCTTGTGCGCCACCTGGACCGAAGGAAAAGCTCCCCGGGATCAGGTTGGGAATGGACTTGTCCTTGGAGTCCTGGGACAGCAATACGGTGTTCTGCAGGAAAATCGACATGCCGATGGCGGAAATCAACGGGATCAGGCGGTTGCTGCCACGCAGGGGGCGGTATGCAACGCGTTCGATACTGTAGCCGTAGGCACTGGTTACGACGATTGACGCAAGGAACGCGGCAGTCATCAACAGCGGCAGGGAGTGGATACCCATCATGGCCAGCCCGGCAATGGCGATGAACGCCACGTAGGAGCCAATCATGTACACCTCGCCGTGGGCGAAGTTGATCATTCCAATGATGCCGTAAACCATTGTGTAGCCAATGGCTATCAAGGCATAGGTGCTGCCAATGGTCAGGCCATTAACCAGCTGTTGGAAAAAATGATAGATCTCAGGCATTACAGCGCTCCTAAAAACCCGATACGCATTTCACTGGTGGAGTCATCTTCCAGCCTGGTGCTGTGTTCTGTGAGCACATTTGCACAAAGCATTTGCCAGCGAACCGCTGGTGACGGTTTTAAGATTTTCAGGTGAGCCAGCGCCCGGATCGCGGGTGCGTGGCCCATAAACCTCGTAAAACAAAACCCACTGCTTGCACAGTGGGCTTGTTGTCCAGTAACGCCTGGCTTACTGAGGGGATACTTCGGTTTTTGGTTGGCCGAAGTGCCATTCGTAGACCACGAACTTGAAGTCTTTCAGGTCGCCGTTCTTATCGAAGCTCAGGTCGCCGGTCGGGGTCTTGAAGGTACCCGCGTGGATGGCCTCGGCCACTTTGGTGGTGTCTTCGCTTTTTGCAGCAGCGATGCCGCCAGCGATGATTTCAACCGCCGAGTAGGCCGGGAACACGAACGGACCGCTTGGGTCTTTGCCGTCAGCCTTGAGTGCGTCGACGATGGCCTTGTTCGCAGGGTCGGCGTCGAAGGATTTCGGCAGGGTGACCAGCAGGCCTTCGGAGGCTTTCTGGGCGATTTGCGAGATGGAGTCGTTGCCCACGCCTTCCGGGCCCATGAACTTGGCTTTCACGCCTTTTTCCTGGGCCTGGCGCAGGATCAGGCCCAGTTCCGGGTGGTAGCCGCCGTAGTAGACGAAGTCGACGTTGGCTTGCTTGAGCTTCTGGATAATCGAGGAGAAGTCCTTGTCGCCGGCGTTCAGGCCTTCGAACATGGCAACCTTGATGCCTTTCTTCTCGAGGGTCTGTTTAACGGCGGTGGCGATGCCTTCACCGTATTGTTGCTTGTCGTGCAGGACTGCGACGGCCTTCGGCTTGACGTGGTCGGCGATGTAGTTGCCGGCCGCAGGGCCCTGGGCGCTGTCCAGGCCGATGGTACGGAAGATCAGCTTGTAGCCACGGTTGGTGATTTCCGGGCTGGTGGCCGCCGGGGTGATCATGATCACGCCTTCGTCTTCGTAGATGTCGGTTGCAGGTTGAGTGGAGCTGGAGCAGAGGTGGCCGACCACGAACTTGACGCCGTCGTTGACCACTTTGTTGGCTACGGCAACGGCTTGTTTAGGGTCGCAAGCGTCGTCGTATTCCTTGGCTTCGAGCATTTTGCCATCGACACCGCCCTTGGCGTTGATGTCCTTGATGGCTTGCTTGGCACCCATGAATTGCATATCGCCGTATTGGGTCACAGGGCCGGTTTTAGGGCCGGCAATACCGATCTTGATGGTGTCAGCTGCGAACGAATGGCCGGCAACCCCAGCCAGGACCATAGCGGCAAACAGTTTGGAAATCTGCTTAGTAGCCTTATTCATAGTGCTCCACTCTTACTGTTGTATTTTTTATAGTTCTAGCGGCCTTGTGGGCTACAGAACCGGATCAGATATCTCGGATATCCCCCGGCAGCGGCCTGGCAACTGTACCGGTACAGTGTAGAGCGCCGGTTGATCGCTTGAAAAGCTAGCTGCTGGGGGCAAACCCCGGGTATGTCGCTTAAATGAAAGAAAAAGACAGAATTGCGGCGGGTGAATGCCAGAGTCTCGGGCAATCCTTGGCGTTCCTGACACTTTCAATCGGTGCCTCAATTGCAACTGGGTTTTTCTGGGGAAGCCTCGACGGTATGATTGCGCCGATTTTTTCCTCAGGTGAGTTCCCATGACGCAAGAACCTAGCACCCTCTATGCCAAGCTGCTCGGCGAAACCGCGGAAATTTCCTGGAAGGAGCTTGAACCGTTCTTCGCCAAGGGTGCCCTATTGTGGGTCGACGCCGGTCTGGATTTGATCGAAGCGGCCGAGGGGATGGCCGAGGACAGTCGGGACAAAGTGGCTGCCTGGCTGGCCTCGGGGAGCCTTGGCGAAGTGTCTGCGACGCGGGCATTGGACCTGGTGGAGCGTAATCCGAGCCTGTGGGCGGTGGTGGTTTCGCCGTGGATTCTGATCCAGGAAAGGGCATCCAACTAAACGCAGGCACCGAAATGGTGCGAGTTTCGCGCCTTTAAAAGTGTGTAGCGGAGTAACCGCTTTGCCCATGATGGCAACTGGCCGTGAAGAAAGGTCACAAGGGAGGGTGACGTAAACGTCATGGGAACAGTTTTGCGGGCCGCGAATGGCCGGGGGAATTGTTTCTTGGTGTGGCAAGGTTATGGATATTGTCGCCTGGCAGACCGCTTTCGCGAGCAAGCCCGCTCCCACAGTCGACCGCATTCCAAGGGTAGACCTCGGTCAACTGTGGGAGCGGGCTTGCTCGCGAAGGCCGCGCCGCGGTCTAGGCGGTCTTGCCCGTATGGTTATTCAAGGAAATAACCTTGGTCTTGCCAATCCGGTGACGATAAATCTCACGCAGGTACTTGATCGCCTTCTTCACGCAATCGCGCGACAGACGTATGTCGTTGATCGAGACAAACTTCTCCTTGTCGTTGATCAGCTCGCGGTACTTCTTCTCATACATCGGCTTGATCGCGTACCAGTTGGTATCGAGGATTTTCGCCGGGTTCTCGAATTCGTTGAGCAACTCGTCGATACGGTCCTCGTCGAAGTCTTCGTGGATGATGAAATCCAGGATCGAGTTGTCCAGCGTCTCGTCGAAACGGTACGGGTTGCGGGCAAAGCAGCGTTTGATAAAGGCCACGATCAACGTCAGGAAATCATCTGACAGGCACGGGCTCTTGGCGATCAGGGTGGTCAGCGACAGGTTGGCCGAAGCGCCGATCACCAGGGCGTAGCGCTTGAGCGTGGTGTTGGGGAACAGGCTGTTGAGGTGGGTCTTGAGCCGGTTCAGGTCCATATAGGACAGCTTGTAGTCCTTGGGCAGGGAGACGATAGACACCACCGACGAGCAGTTCTTGAAGAAGTGCAGGTCATGCAGGGCCGCCGCGTCATAGCCGGAATTCTTGTATTGCTCCAGGGACGCCTTATAGCGCTTGGATTCGATCGGCAACAGGCTGATGCCTTCGATGGCCTGGGTGACCTTATTGAAGTGAGGCAGGTCGATGGAGCGGAAGAACAAGTCATCGATGTTCAGGCGCTGGGGTTCTTTTTCAAACACCTTGAACTTGTCGTTGCTCGGCGCCGGGGTTTCCGGCACGACCGACTCGGCATAGGCAATTGCCACCGGCCCGGCCAGGCTCATGAACAGGTCGTTGGCGTCCAGGCGAATGGTTTCACCGATATCGATGCCGGCACGGCGGAAATAGTTCTGGTCGTAGTCGGTCGTCACCGCCTGGGCCGTCAGAATGTTGAAGATCTGCTGTGAGATGTACTGGTTGGCGTGTTTTTCCATGGCATTGACGTCAATGTTCTGGATGTTGCCGTCGTCGCTTTCTTCGGCGTAACGCATGATGTCGTTGGAGATCAGCATCATCGCGTTCCACGGGCGGATACGGCCTTTGACGCTGGCCTCGCTGCTGTCTTCATTGTCGAAGTTGTACGAGAAGTCCCATTCCTCCGACAGGTACTTGCACAGCAGCCGACCGGCGTTGATATGCAGCGCCTCGGACATTTCGCTGCGGTGATCGGAGATGTTCGGCAGCACACAGATGCCGCTGGTGAAGATCGGCTCGAACACGAAGGCATGGCCGCTCTTGCTGTCGTGCTCGTCGGCGGGCTTGGTGTCGAAGGTCTTGTTCATGTACGAGTGTTGCTGGGCCAGGCCAAACTCCGAGGCCATGCCCGAGCCGGTGCCACCGCCGGCGCTGAAAATCGAGAAATACAGGCGCGACTGGTTGGCCTTGATCCCGCAGGAGTCGATCAGGTACGAGTGGATCATCTTCCAGTCGGGGCTGGAAAACCGCTGGGTATCCTTATTGAGGATGATCTTGGCCAGGTACTGGCCCAGGATCGGGGCGTTACCGGCGCCGCCGGCATGCACTTCCGACAGGTCCATGATCTTCATCTTGCTGTAGTCGCGCAAAAAGCCGCTTTTCTCGCCCTTGCGCGAGAAGCGGATGCGCCCGGCAATGTCCTTGTCCAGGTCGCCGAGCATCACCAATGGTTCTACCAGGAACACCGGCTTGCTGGCCTTGCTGGCGCCCAGGCGCAGGTTGTTGCGGATCCATTGGGCTGGGCTGTAGCCCTTTTCAACGTAGGATTTGTCTTCGGTGCTGAACTCGTTCAGGTAGAACTTGCGGGCGTTGTACACCAACTCCGCCACATCCAGGGCGATGTTGGAACCGCAGCGCCCCAGGCCGATCAGGCAGACCGAGGGAAACTCCTGCTCGCTGCGCAACTCGCTGTCACCCTCAAGGTGCGGCGGGCGCGGGAAGACCATGTCGCGCAGGCCGTCGAGGTTGTCGAGGATGCGGTCGGTGTTGGTCTCGGTGAAGTACAGGTATTGCTGGGTGCCCAGCGCACGTTGACTGTGCAATGACTTTGAGCCTGAGGGTTTTTCCGCAGGAGCTGTGAGCAACACGTCGGATACCGCAGTAACAGGGTTATTTTTAGAAGTCATTGTGCGCCATGTGCCTGGACGGATGGCTGGAAAGCATTAAAGAGCCATCACCGAGTGAGAGTTCGCGACTTTTACAGTGCGTTTTAGGCCTCGGCGATCAGTCTTAACCCTATTGTTTCTAGGGAAAAGCGACGCCGGACTCTCATGAATCGGCCGTTCGTCGGCGTTCTTTAATCAAAATGATGGCGATATGCCAAGGCTGCTGCGCTTCAGCGGATGGGACGTACAACCGAAGAGGCGTCCTTGCCGCCCGCCAGGCTTAGCGGTGTGAGCGGGTTGTGCTGGTCAAGCGCGGTAATCACAGCGCTGACTTCACTGGCCGGCACCGCTGCGCTGAGCAGGTAACCCTGCACGTAATCGCAGCCATGCTTGACCAGCAGCTCCAGTTGCTGCGGGGTTTCCACGCCTTCGGTGATCACCTGCAAGTGTAGGGTGTGGGCCATGCCGATGATCGCCTGGACAATCTCCATATCGGTGGTGGACTTGGGGATGTCCTGGATAAAGGAGCGATCGATCTTCAGTGTATTGAGGGGCAGGCGCTTGAGGTAGGAGAGCGAGGAATAGCCGGTGCCGAAGTCATCGATGGACAGCGCGACACCCAGCGCGCGGATTTGCCGCAGCAGGACCAGGGTGCTGCTGATGTTGCCCATCAAGGCATTTTCCGTGACTTCCAGCTCCAGGCGGCTGGCGGCGATGCCACTGCTGCGCAAGGCGTATTCGATCTCATCGGCCAACTCGTCACGGGCCAGGTTCAGGGCCGAACAGTTGACGGCCATGGTCAGGTCCGGGTGGCCCTGGTCCGTCAGCCAGCCCAGGTCGGCACAGGCCTGGCGCAGTACCCAGTTGTCCAGCTCGGCGATCAGGCCGTTGTTTTCGGCAATGCCGATAAACCGGTCTGGCGCCAGCAAGCCATGCAGGGGATGTTGCCAGCGCACCAGGGCTTCGAGCCGGGTGACCTTGCCTTTGCGCAGGTCCAGGATGGGTTGGTAGTGCAGGACCAGTTCTTTTTGGCTGCGTAACGCGTTTCGCAGCTCCTCTTCCAACTGCAGTTCAAGAGAGGCCCGGGTTTTGAGGTTGGAACTGAAGAAGTTGAGGCTGTTGCGCCCGCCATCCTTGGACTGGTACAGCGCCAGGTCGGCAGTTTTCAGCAGTTCCTCGCTGGTGGTCCCGTCCTCGGGAAATACACTGATGCCGATGCTGGTGGTCATCACCATGCGTCGACCGGCCAGTTCGATGGGCTCTTTCATTTTTTGCATGATGCGCTGGGCCATGTGCCGCGCTTCATCGCGATGATGGATGTTGATCAGGATGCAGAACTCATCGCCGCCGAACCGCGCCACCACATCATTGTGGCTGCGCACCGAACTCTTGATATGGCCAGCCAGCACCGTCAGCAGTTCGTCGCCGGCGTCGTGGCCCAGGCTGTCGTTGATCCGCTTGAAGTGGTCGATGTCGAGGAAGATCACCGCCAGCATGCCTCCGGCCTGGGTTTTCTGCGCGAGTTTTTCAGCGAAGATCTGGTTGAAGCCCCGGCGATTGAGCAGGCTGGTCAAGGCGTCGTAATGGGCCACTTGCTGCAGGGACGCCCGCGCCTGGTCCAGCTCGCTCAGCAAGGCATTGACTCGCCGCAGGTCGCGCTCCTTGTGCTGCAGTTTCTTGTCGGCGAGGGCCGCGCTGATGCTGCTGCCGATCACCAGCAACGTAATGACAGCCACCGACAGCCCCAGCTGCGTGGGGTTGTTATCGATCGGCAACGACGGCGCGGCCCCGGTGGGCACCAGCA
The DNA here is from genome assembly GCF_012985535.1 of Pseudomonas sp. WS 5021. Lineage (NCBI taxonomy): Bacteria > Pseudomonadati > Pseudomonadota > Gammaproteobacteria > Pseudomonadales > Pseudomonadaceae > Pseudomonas > Pseudomonas sp. WS 5021. Next base: position 371,251 of record NZ_JAAQWP010000007.1, read on the forward strand.
ATTGCATGGCGGCCATGCCGGTGAAGTGCATGCTGATAATGCCGGCGCCCAGCACCAGGCTGGCACCGTACTTGAGCAATTGGTGGAACATCCCGCTGCCATTGCGCAGGTAGCGGGACAGCAGCAAGGCCGCAAGGCTAGCGCCAATGGCGATTGCTATCGACAACCCGAACAGCCCGCTGGAGAAATACACCTGGGCCTCGGAGCGCATGGCGGACATGCCCACGTAATGCATCAGGGCGATGCCCAGGCCCATCCAGATGGACGCCACCAGGTACTGATGAAAGCGCAGTTGTGCATGACTGAGGGTTTGCATGGCGAACATCGCCGCGATCATGGCGATCAGCAACGAAGCAAAGGTCATGAACAGTTCGTAATGGATGGCGATGGGCGCCTGGAACGCCAGCATGCTGATGAAGTGCGTCGACCAGATCCCGCCAGCCAGGCAACCGGCGCCGATCCAGCGCCAGCGGCGTTTTGCCGTCAGGTTGTCGACGTGGCCGACCCGTTCGGCCATGTCCAGGGTGCCGAAGCCCGCTGCGCAGGCAACCAGGTACGCCAGTAGCACCAGGAAGGGGTTATGGGTGCAATCGATTAATAAATGCCCGCTCTCGGGAAGGGGGGTAAAAAAATGCAGACCCAGCCATTCCATAGCATGTCCCGTTACAGAGTCATCTCGTGTCACGGCGCGCGGCGATGACCTATGGAATCGAGTATAGAAGGCTCAACGGAATCGCAAGCCGTAATGGCATTTTGATTTCTTCGATTTTGGCATGCTGGCCATAGCCAATGGTGCTAAGCGCTGATGGGCAGCTCAAACTCGTAAGGCGGCTGTTCCAGTGGCGCCAGGCCAAATGCCGCGCGTGCGGCGTCGCAATCGACGTTGACTTCACCCTGGCTCCACGACGCCTCGAACTCCCGGCACACGCTGGAACGCTGCTCATAGATTGAACAGCGGGTGCCGCTGCCTACTTCGCCCTCCAGGCTGCAACAGCGTGCCGGTTTCTGGTCGGTGCCGATCATCGCCACCCGGCTGGGGTTGATCTGTACCACCCGTTCATCGGGCACGGTGCCGCCTGATGAGGCGCATTCGCCCCAAAAGAAAGACACGCGAAAGTGTGAACAGCAGGCACCGCAATTCAGACACGGACTGGCATCGGACATGGCACGTCATCAATAAGAGGTAAGGGGGGAACTGCGGAAGGCTCGCTATTCTATTCCTGCCAAGGCGCTTGGGAAGGGGGTCGGGTGCTTATTTTTTTGCCGGGCAAAACCCCGCTGTCCTGGATGAAATTACGCCCTATCAGCTTTACGAATCATTACAGACAACCGCGCCGTGCCTGACTAGATTGCAGGTTCCGGGCAGGATGCGTCGGCATCGAGCCTCTATAACAATAAAAGAGACGGACCCATGCAGAACTCGACCCAAGCGGCGAATGCCTGGCGCATTCTGTTCCTGCTGTTCCTGGCCAACCTGTTCAACTTCTTTGATCGCACGATCCCGGCGATCATCATCGAGCCGATCCGCATGGAATGGCACCTCAGTGACTTCCAGCTCGGCATCATCGGCACCGCGTTCACCATCGTCTACGCCATTGCCGGCTTGCCCCTGGGGCGCCTGGCCGATACCGGTTCGCGCAGCAAGCTGATGGGCTGGGGCCTGGCGAGTTGGAGCGCGTTGACGGCAGTCAACGGCATGGTCGGCAGCTTCTGGACCTTCCTGCTGGTGCGCATGGGCATCGGCATTGGCGAAGCCAGTTATGCGCCGGCCGCCAACTCGCTGATCGGCGACCTGTTCCCGGCCCACCGTCGCGCCCGGGCCATGGGGATTTTCATGCTGGGCCTGCCCCTGGGGCTGTTGCTGGCGTTCTTCACCATCGGCGCGATGGTCAAGGCGTTCGACAGCTGGCGAGCGCCGTTCTTTATTGCGGCCATCCCGGGGCTGATCCTCGCGGTGTTCATGTTTTACATCAAGGAGCCCAAGCGCGGTGCGGCCGAAACCGTGCAGGTTTCCCAGGAGAAAGTCGACCGGCCGATCCGCCGCGTGTTGGCGGTACCCACCTTCCTGTGGCTGGTGCTGGCGGGGCTGTGTTTCAACTTTGCGACCTATGCCTGCAACTCGTTCCTGGTGCCGATGCTGCAACGCTACTTTTTGATGCCGCTGCAAGAAGCGGCCGTGGCGACCGGGGTGATTGTCGGCGTGACGGGCCTGTTCGGCCTGACCCTGGGCGGCCTGGTGGCGGACAAGATTCACCAGCGCATTGCCAACGGTCGGCTGCTGTTTGCCGCGTTCAGCCTGATTATCTCCACGGTATGCACGGCCTGGGCCCTGCATGCGGGGCGTATCGAGATTGGGGTGTTTGTCGCGGTGTTCAGTGTGGGCTGGCTGTTCGCCTATAACTTCTACACCTGTGTGTACACGGCGATCCAGGACGTGGTGGAGCCACGCCTGCGGGCGACGGCCATGGCGCTGTTCTTCGCCGGCCTGTATCTGCTGGGCGGTGGCATGGGGCCGGTGGTGGTGGGCGCACTGTCTGATCACTTTGCCCATGCGGCGATGTACGCAGCGGGTGCCGAGCAAATGACCGAGGCGTTCAAGGCCGTGGGCCTGCATGACGCTATGTACCTGATCCCGGTAGCGTTGTTCCTGACCATGCTGTTTCTGTTCCAGGCTTCACGGTGTTTTGTGCGCGATGCCAAGCGGATGAAGGATGGGTTGGGGAGGGTTGAGGTGCCGGCAGCGGCGGCTACAGCTTGAAACCGAGGTGATGCCATCGCAGGCAAGCCAGCTCCCACAGTTAACCGAGTTGTCAGTTAGCGCACCGATCACTGTGAGAGCTGGCTTGCCTGCGATGAGGCCCGCAAAACCCCATAAAAAAGGCCCGCATTGCGCGGGCCTTTTTGTTCATCAGGGCAGGGCGCGGATTAACCGGCGACCAACACCCGAATCGCCTCCAGCCGCAGCGCCGCCTTGTCGAGCATGGCCAGACCTTGCTCGCGCTGTTGGCGCAGGGCAACCAGTTCGCTGTCGCGCACGGTCGGGTTGACGGCTTGCAGGGCGGTCAGGCGCGCCAGCTCTTCGTCGGTGTCCGCTGCCAGGCGGCGTTGCGCCTCGGCCACACGTTCGGCGTGGCGCGGGGCGATTTTCTCTTCGCCGGCGTTGATCCGAGGCGTCAGTTGGTCGCGCTGGGCCTGTACGAACTTGTTGGCGCTGGCCCGGGGCACGCTTTCCAGCTGGTCGTTCAGAGTGGTGAAGGACACCCGGCCCGACAGGTCATTGCCATTGGCATCCAGCAGGCAGCGCAGTGCTGCCGGCGGCAGGTAGCGACCCAGTTGCAGCGAACGCGGCGCCACTACTTCGCTGACGTAGAGCAGCTCCAGCAACACGGTGCCCGGCTTGAGCGCCTTGTTCTTGATCAGCGCCACGGCGGTGTTGCCCATGGAGCCGGACAGCACCAGATCCATGCCGCCCTGGACCATCGGGTGCTCCCAGGTGATGAACTGCATGTCTTCGCGCGACAGCGCCTGGTTGCGGTCGTAGGTGATGGTCACGCCTTCGTCGTCGCCAAGGGGGAAGCTGGCGTCGAGCATTTTTTCGCTGGGCTTGAGGATCAGCGCGTTTTCCGAATGGTCTTCGCTGTCGATGCCAAACGCATCGAACAGGGTTTCCATATAGATCGGCAGGGTGAACTGGTCGTCTTGCTCCAGGATATCCTCGACCAGTGCGTCACCTTCGCCAGCGCCACCGGAGTTGAGCTCCAGCAAACGGTCGCGGCCAGTGTGCAGCTCGGCTTCCAGACGCTCGCGTTCGGCGCGGGCTTCGTCGATCAGCGCTTGCCATTCGCCGTCGTCGGCATTTTCCAGCAGCGGCAGCAGGCGCGGGCCGAACTGGTGCTGCAAGGCGTTGCCGGTCGGGCAGGTATTGAGGAAGGCGTTCAGGGCTTCGTGGTACCACTGGAACAGCCGCTCTTGCGGGCTGGTTTCCAGGTACGGCACGTGCAGTTCGATCACATGCTTCTGGCCGATCCGGTCCAGACGCCCGATGCGTTGCTCCAGCAAGTCCGGGTGCGATGGCAGGTCGAACAGCACCAGGTGGTGGGCGAACTGGAAGTTGCGGCCTTCACTGCCGATTTCCGAACAGATCAGCACCTGGGCGCCGAACTCTTCATCGGCGAAGTAGGCGGCGGCGCGGTCCCGCTCGAGGATGTTCATGCCCTCGTGGAACACCGTGGCCGGGATGCCGGAACGCACGCGCAGGGCGTCTTCCAGGTCCATGGCGGTTTCGGCGTGGGCGCAGATCACCAGGACCTTGGTGCGCTTGAGCATCTTCAACTGGTCGATCAACCACTCGACGCGCGGATCGAAGCGCCACCAGCGGTTTTCTTCTTCTATATCCGGTTGCGATTGGAAGCTGACTTCCGGGTACAGCTCGGCATGCTCGCCCAACGGCAGTTCCAGGTACTCGTCCGGGCACGGCAACGGGTAGGCGTGCAGCTTGCGCTCAGGGAAGCCTTGCACCGCGGCGCGGGTGTTACGGAACAGCACGCGACCGGTGCCGTGACGGTCCAGCAGCTCACGCACCAGGCGCGCACTGGCTTCGGTGTCGCCATCGTTGACGGCGGCCAGGAGGGCTTCGCCTTCGTTGCCGAGGAAGCCCTGGATAGTCTTGTGCGCGGCCGGCGAGAGGCGGCCCTTGTCCATCAATTCCTGGACCGCTTCGGCCACCGGGCGATAGTTCTCGCTCTCGGCGCGGAAGGCTTTGACGTCGTGGAAACGGTTCGGGTCCAGCAGGCGCAGACGGGCGAAGTGGCTGTCCTGGCCCAGTTGTTCCGGGGTTGCGGTCAGCAGCAGCACGCCGGGAATGGTCTCGGCCAGTTGCTCGACCAGTTGGTATTCAGCGCTGGCTTTTTCTTCGTGCCAGACCAGGTGGTGCGCTTCGTCGACCACCATCAAGTCCCAGCCGGCGGCGAACAGCGCGTCCTGGGCTTTTTCGTCGTCCACCAGCCATTCCAGGGCCACCAGCGCAAGCTGGGTGTCTTCGAACGGGTTGCTGGCATCGCTTTCGATAAAACGTTCTTCGTCGAACAGCGCGACCTGCAGGTTGAAACGCCGGCGCATCTCTACCAGCCATTGGTGCTGCAGGTTTTCCGGGACCAGGATCAGCACGCGATTGGCGCGCCCGGACAGCAGTTGGCGATGGATCACCAGGCCGGCTTCGATGGTCTTGCCCAGGCCCACTTCGTCGGCCAGCAGCACCCGTGGCGCGATCCGGTCAGCGACTTCGCGGGCAATGTGCAATTGGTGTGCAATCGGCTGCGCACGCACGCCGCCCAGGCCCCAGAGCGCGGACTGCAATTGGCGGCTGGTGTGTTCCAGGGTGTGGTAGCGCAGGGAGAACCAGGCCAGCGGGTCGATCTGGCCGGCGAACAGACGGTCGCTGGCGAGGCGGAACTGGATGAAATTCGACAGTTGGGTTTCCGGCAGGGTGACCTGCTCGTTCTGCCCATTGAGGCCGTGGTAGACCAGCAGGCCGTCGACATCGTCGACCTCGCGCACGGTCATTTTCCAGCCTTCGAAGTGGGTGATGGTGTCACCCGGCGAAAACCTCACGCGAGTGAGGGGCGCATTCCGTAGCGCATACTGGCGGGTGTCGCCAGTGGCCGGATAGAGCACGGTCAACAAGCGGCCGTCCTGTGCGAGAACGGTGCCTAACCCCAGCTCTGCTTCGCTGTCACTAATCCAGCGTTGCCCCGGTTGATACTGCTGCGCCATGCTGCCTGACTCCCGCCGTGAAAAAGCCGACTATTCTAACGGAACAAGGCCCCCAGCCAAAGGACTCTGACAAAAACTACTCCGCTTGCAGGGATCAAAGAGGGCGATTCGACGGGTGGCAGGGCACGGGTAACTGACGACTGGGTCACAAGTTGGCGGCCCCAGGCTCAAGTCGCCAGTGCACCAGCCGACAGCCTGCTGACAGGAGACTAATAATTATGCTGCCACCGATCTTGCCCTTGAGTGTTGTGCCGGTCACGTCACAACTCGACCCCGTGCGCCCAAAGCCCGATATCCCGCCGGTGGTGCCTGCGCAGCCGAGCTCCAACGAAAGCACCATCGACCTCAAGCACCGCGACGCCGAGCAATCGACCCTGATGCTGCGCGAGGAACAACGACGCCAGCAGGAACAGCAGAAACGCCGGCGCGAGGCCGACGAAGATCCCGAGCAGCACCTGGCCATCCCGGGTGATGAACTCAACGCCGACAATACGGTACCGGTCGCGCCGCTGATCGAGGACGCGCCCCGCCAGGGGTTGTGGGTGGACGTCGAGGTTTGACCCCCGGGCGGGCCAGGCCGCATTATTGAGGCACTCCAGCCACCACGTAAGCCATGCCATGAGTGACGACAAGCTGATCGACCTGAATGCCGAGCGGGCCAAGCGGGTCCATGACCTCAATGACAAGCGCCTTAATGACGTGCGCCAGGCGTTCGAGCAGGCCATGCCGTTGGGCAAGGCGAAGAAAAAGTCGAAAAACAAAGGCAAAAAGCGCTGAAATGCCCTGAATCTGTTGATTCAGGTCAGTTATTTCCTTTCTTTACGCCCCGTTGCGGGCGACATTGATCCCCGTCAATTTCTCCCCCCGACTTCTTGGTTAACTTAGCCCCATCGCAACAGGGCAAGAGCAGGAGGCCGGTCATGTTTTTCGATAATGTGGTTTTTGCCGGGGTGCTGACTGTCGGCCTCATGGTGCTGTTTTTTGTAGGGTTTGGATTTTTTATCTGGAAAGACGCGAACAAGCGTAAAAAACCATAGGTTTTTCCGGGTTACATGAGCACGCAAGGCATTTTGGGCGACTTCGGTCGCCCTTTTTTTTGCCCGGTATTTAGCTCCCTGTCCCACAGAAGCACAAAAAAAGGCGTGACCCTCGCAGGTCACGCCTTTTTTTAATTGCGTTGTCGGTTAACTGCCCAACGCCTTGGACGCCAGCCAGAACAACCCGGCCGACAGGCTCACCGTGGCCGGCAGAGTCAGGATCCAGGCCATCAGGATGGTCTTCACGGTGCCGCCTTGCAGGCCGCTCTTGTTCGCGACCATGGTCCCGGCCACACCCGAAGACAGCACGTGGGTGGTGGACACCGGCAGGGCGAAGATATTGGCAAAACCAATCATGGTGGCGGTGGTGATTTGCGCCGACATGCCCTGGGCATAGGTCATGCCCTGCTTGCCGATTTTCTCGCCGATGGTCAGTACCACGCGCTTCCAGCCCACCATGGTGCCCAGGCCAAGGGCCAGGGCTACGGCAAGGATCACCCAGAACGGGGCGTATTCGGTGGTGGCAGTCAGGTCTTTACGCAGTTTTTCCAGGTCCGACTTCTCGCGGGAATCAAGGCCTGGCAGCTTGCCGACTTTCTTCGCGGTATCGTCCAGGCACAGCAGGTAGCGACGGACTTCAATGCGCTGCTCGGAGGTCAAGGAGTGGTAGTCGGATACACCCTTCAATGTGCCAAGGAGGGCGTTGATGGTCGGTTCGGTCTGTTGCGGGTTGCAACGGAACTTGCCGGGCAGGTCGTCTCTGACACTTTTGCCCAGGGCAAGGAATTCGCCGAGGGTTTCGTGGTTGCGCTGGTAGAACTGGTTGAGGTGCAGGGTGGCGTCGCGGGTTCGCTCGATCTGGTAAGTGGTGCTGCCCAGATCGAGTACGAACTGCGCGGGCACGATACCAATCAGCACCAGCATGATCAGGCCGATGCCTTTCTGACCGTCGTTGGAACCATGCACGAAACTCACGGCCATCGCGGAAATCACCAGTACCAGGCGGTTCCAGAACGGCGGGTGTTTCTTGTCGTCGAGCTTGCGGCGCTGGTCCGGAGTCTTGTGCATCTTGGACAGCGGACGCCACCATTTAAGGCCAATCAACACCAGGGCTGCGACCAGGAAGCCGGCCATGGGCGAGAACACCAGCGAGGCACCGATATCAATGGCTTTCTGCCAGTTGACCCCGTCTGCCAGCGGAATGTCGTTGATCAGGGCATTGGCCAGGCCAACACCGAGGATCGAACCGATCAGGGTGTGGGAACTGGATGCCGGGATCCCGAAGTACCAGGTGCCGAGATTCCAGGTGATGGCCGCGGCTAATAATGAAAACACCATGGCCAGGCCATGGCCGGTGTTGACATTGATCAGCAACTCCACCGGCAGCAGATGCACGATGGCATAGGCAACGCCTACCCCGCCGAGCAACACGCCAAGGAAGTTGAACACCCCGGAAAAGAATACGGCCAGGTGCGGCGGCATCGCTTTGGTATAGATGACTGTGGCCACCGCGTTAGCGGTGTCATGAAAGCCATTGATGAACTCGAAGGCGAGGACAAAGGCGAGGGCGAGCAATAGGCTCACAAGAACCCAGGCATCCAGTCCGCTGAATAAATCGATCATGAAGGTTTTATGACCCGGTCGTAAGGGGGCGCGATTATGCCAGAAAACCTCAGTAATCTATGCACTAGCTGCTCGCCGGTAACATTCTTCAACGAATTAGTTTGGCAGCGGGGTGCGGCTACCAGATATTTCGGGGGTTTGGCAACTCATTGATTTGTAAAGAATACAGGGGGCAGAGCGGGGTGCGACACTTTGGGTAAAGTGTCTGAAACGCTTGTATGAAATTTCGCAAGGTCGCCGAAACTGACGATTGGAGGGCATGCCCAAGGCGCCCCTGCCAGGAGGTGCTGGCAGGGCAATGACTTGCCAGGAAGGCTCAGTCCGACAGGCTTATGGCTCTTCGGTCTTGAGGTCCTTTTCGATCTTTTGGATTTCCTGGGCAAACGCCTGGTCGAGCAGGCTGGCTCGTTTGCGCCATGGTTTGCGCTCCGGCTCTGGTTGGGCGGCGTAGGTGGTGACTTCCCCGCCGTAAACATCCTTGTAACGTTGTTCCTGGCGCTCAAGTTCCGCGCGCAGTTCGTCTTTCGTCACATTGTTACCTAATTGAGTTGAGTTTGATTCCGGTGAAGCGCGATATCAGTAAAGGGCAACGATCTACCACTTCTGTATTACACGCGGCCACGGCACCGGGGAAGAACAACTGTCGTAGCAACAGTTTTGATTTTCAGGGCTGGGTACTTGCGACCAAGGCCTGGACAAGGCAAAGGCCAGGTTCGGCGGGATCGAAGATCACGCGTCAGGCCAGCTCTACATTGTCACAGGGTGCATTATAGCGGCGCATTTGGATAAGACTATCGCCAACAAGTTAAAAAACGTCAACTTTGCCTTTTGAAACATCAGACCAATAGTGTCGAGAACTTGGCGCCACACTTGCTTAATTACCTGCATGTGACAGTTGAAATTAAGCTTGGCATTAATTGTTCAGTGCAGCGGCATCCTCGGCGCAACCTGGCTGTAAATTGCGATTATCGAATCACCGTCCGATAATCGCCCAATGTTGGCGCCCTTGCCTTGTACATCCGTGGCCTGCCGGCTTGTAATGGCGGTCGAAAATAAGAGAAAGGACCTGAAATGAACGATCAATTGCGCAACTCCTTTGCCTCAGTGGCGCCGCCGATCGTTGCGTCTCCGGCCAAGCGCATCCAGGCGTTTACCGGCGATCCGGACTTCATGACCTCCCTGGCCCGCGGATTGGCGGTGGTCCAGGCATTCCAGGAGCGCAAGCGCCACTTGACCATCGCGCAGATCAGCCACCGCACGGAAATCCCCCGCGCTGCCGTCAGACGTTGCCTGCACACCTTGATCAAGCTCGGCTACGCCACCACGGACGGGCGCACCTATTCCCTATTGCCCAAGGTCTTGACCCTGGGGCATGCCTATCTGTCTTCCACGCCCCTGGCGGTTTCGGCCCAGCCTTACCTGGACCGCATGAGCGAGCAACTGCACGAAGCCTGCAACATGGCGACCCTGGAAGGTGACGACATCCTTTACATCGCCCGTTCCGCCACGACCCAACGCCTGATCTCGGTGGATCTGTCGGTCGGTGGCCGGCTGCCGGCCTATTGCACCTCCATGGGCCGGATCCTGCTGGCCGCCCTGGATGATGCGTCGTTGCAGGACTACCTCGACCATGCCGACCTGCAAACCAAGACCAGCCGCACCTTGACCACCCCCGAAGCCTTGCTTGAATGCCTGCAGCAAGTGCGCCAGCAAGGCTGGTGCATTGTCGACCAGGAACTGGAGCAGGGCCTGCGTTCCATTGCCGTGCCGGTGTATGACGCGTCTGGCCAGGTGCTGGCCGCGCTGAACGTCAGCACCCACGCCGGGCGGGTCAGCCGTAGCGAACTAGAGCAGCGCTTCCTGCCGAGCATGCTCTCTGCTAGCCAGGAGCTGAGCGCCCAGCTGTTTGCTTAAGCTGTTCGGTGACCGCACAGATCCCGGTTTGACGAATTGACGGTGTTTGCCCTGGCTTATTAATGTCGCGGCAGCGTGATTGACCGCGACGGCGCCTACCGCCGCAGTTCTGGTTTCGCCCCAATAATAATGACGACTCAACGTCGTCCGCCCGCCATCGGTGTGGAAATAAAAATAATGAATCAGCCTTCGCCTTCTGTTGGTACGTGTCTGGACGTGCAGTCCTTTATCAATGCGCAACCGCTTTCCCGCTATCAATGGCGGGTGGTGATCCTGTGTTTCCTGATTGTCTTTCTCGACGGCCTGGACACCGCGGCCATGGGCTTTATTGCGCCGGCGCTGTCCCAGGATTGGGGCATCGACCGTGCCAGCCTCGGCCCGGTGATGAGCGCCGCGTTGATCGGCATGGTGTTTGGTGCCCTGGGCTCCGGGCCCTTGGCCGACCGTTTCGGGCGCAAGGTGGTGCTGGTGGGCGCGGTGCTGGTGTTCGGCGCGTTCAGCCTGGCTTCGGCCTACAGCAGCAACGTTGATCAACTGCTGGTGTTGCGGTTCCTGACCGGCCTGGGCCTTGGCGCCGGTATGCCGAATGCGACGACCCTGCTGTCCGAATACACCCCGGAGCGTCATAAATCGTTGCTGGTGACCAGCATGTTCTGCGGCTTCAACCTGGGCATGGCCGGTGGCGGGTTTATCTCGGCCAAGCTGATCCCGATGTTCGGCTGGCACAGCCTGCTGCTGCTCGGCGGCATCCTGCCATTGATCCTGGTAGGCGTACTGGTGCTGTGGTTGCCGGAATCGGCGCGCTACCTGGTGGTGCGCAATCGTGGCACGGACAAGGTGCGCAAGGCCCTGGCACCCATCGATCCGGTCACCGTCGCCCAGGCCGCCAGCTTCAGTGTCCCGGAACAGAAAACCGTCAAGGCGCGCAATGTGTTCGCGGTGATCTTCTCCGGCACCTACAGCGCCGGCACCCTGTTGCTGTGGCTGACTTACTTCATGGGCCTGGTGATTGTGTACCTGTTGACCAGTTGGTTGCCGACCCTGATGCGCGACAGCGGCGCCAGCATGGAACAGGCAGCGTTCATTGGAGCGCTGTTCCAGTTTGGTGGCGTGCTCAGCGCCGTGGGCGTGGGTTGGGCCATGGATCGGTTCAATCCGCACAAGGTCATCGGTACTTTCTACTTACTGGCGGGGGTGTTTGCCTACGCGGTGGGCCAGAGCCTGGGCAACATCACTCTCCTGGCCACCCTGGTGTTGATCGCCGGGATGTGTGTCAACGGCGCGCAATCGGCCATGCCTTCGCTGGCTGCGCGGTTTTACCCGACCCAGGGGCGGGCGACCGGGGTGTCCTGGATGCTGGGGATTGGGCGTTTTGGCGCGATCCTCGGCGCGTGGATGGGCGCCACGTTGTTGGGGTTGGGTTGGAATTTCGAGCAGGTGCTGACGGCGTTGGTGATTCCCGCTGCATTGGCCACCACGGCGGTGCTGATCAAGGGCTTCGTCAGCCACGCCGACGCCACCTGATGTAGGAGCCGGCTTGCCGGCGATGAGGCCTTGGAGCCTTGGAGCCTTGCAGTGATTTCAGGATCGCCATCGCCGGCAAGCCGGCTCCTACAGGGATTTGAGGTGATTGATAGCCAGGCAACAATCTGTTCGATTATCGAACGGTTAGTCGATTATCGGATTGTTTGGCCCCTGACCCCGGCTTACTCTTCAAGCACTTCGGCGCTGCCTCCAGCGCCTTTTTCGACCTACATCGGGAGCCCAACCCCATGGCTGAAATCCTTTCGCTGGCTGATGCGGTAAAGCAGTTCGTCAATGATGGCGACACCGTCGCGCTCGAAGGCTTTACCCACCTGATCCCTACAGCGGCAGGTCATGAAATCATTCGTCAGGGCAAGAAAGACCTGACGCTGGTACGCATGACGCCCGACCTGATCTACGACCAACTGATCGGGGCCGGCTGTGCGCGCAAGTTGATTTTCTCCTGGGGCGGCAACCCTGGCGTAGGGTCCCTGCACCGCCTGCGGGACGCGGTCGAGAAGCAATGGCCGCAACCGTTGGAGATCGAAGAGCACAGCCATGCGGACCTGGCCAACGCCTATGTGGCCGGCGCATCCGGCCTGCCGTTCGCTGTGCTGCGGGCGTATGCCGGTTCCGACTTGCCCAAGGTCAACCCGCTGATCAAGACCGTGACCTGTCCCTTCACTGGCGAAGTGCTGGCGGCGGTGCCGTCGGTGCGCCCGGACATCACCGTGATCCATGCGCAAAAGGCCGACCGCAAGGGCAACGTGCTGTTGTGGGGGATCCTCGGGGTGCAGAAAGAGGCGGCATTGGCGGCCAAGCGGTGCATCGTCACCGTCGAAGAAATCGTCGATGACCTCAACGCCCCGATGAACGCCTGCGTGCTGCCGACCTGGGCCCTGACCGCAGTGTGCCATGTCCCGGGTGGCGCGCATCCGTCCTACGCCCACGGTTACACCGAGCGTGACAATCGCTTCTATCAAGCCTGGGACCCAATCGCTCGGGACCGTGGGACGTTTACCGCCTGGATCGATGAATACATCCATGGCACCGCTGACTTCAGTCAATTCCAGGCCAAGCTGGCGGCCGCGCAGGAGGCCAAGTAATGACTTACTCGACCAATGAAATGATGACCGTCGCCGCCGCGCGCCGCCTGAAAAACGGCTCGGTATGCTTCGTCGGTATTGGCCTGCCGTCCAAGGCCGCCAACCTGGCACGCCTGACGTCTTCGCCGGATGTGGTGTTGATCTACGAGTCCGGTCCGATTGGCGCCAAGCCCTCGGTATTGCCGCTGTCCATTGGTGATGGCGAATTGGCGGAAACCGCTGACACGGTAGTCCCCACCGGTGAGATTTTTCGCTACTGGCTGCAAGGCGGGCGCATCGACGTCGGGTTTCTCGGTGCGGCCCAGGTCGACCGCTTCGGCAATATCAACACCACCGTGGTCGGTGACTATCACCAGCCCAAGGTGCGCCTGCCGGGTGCCGGTGGCGCGCCGGAAATCGCCGGTTCTGCCAAGAGCGTGCTGATCATCCTCAAACAGTCGTCCCGTTCGTTTGTCGACAAACTGGACTTCATCACCTCGGTCGGTCATGGCGAAGGCGGCGATTCGCGCAAGCGCCTCGGCCTGCCGGGCGCAGGCCCCGTAGGAATCATTACCGACCTGTGCATCATGGAGCCGGAGGAGGGCACTCACGAATTCGTGGTCACCGCCCTGCATCCCGGCGTTACTCGCGAGCAAGTGGTTGCCGCCACTGGTTGGGCGATCCGCTTTGCCGACCAGCTCAGCACCAGCGCCGAACCCACCGACATCGAACTGAACGCCTTGCGCGACCTAGAAGCCCGTACGGCCGCCGCCCATGGCCAAACCCCAGGAGAAGCCTGATGCGCGACGTGTTTATCTGTGATGCCATCCGCACCCCAATCGGCCGCTTTGGCGGTGGCCTGTCCACGGTGCGCGCCGACGACCTGGCGGCCTTGCCGATCAAGGCACTGATGGCGCGCAACCCGTCGGTAGACTGGACCGCGGTCGACGAAGTGTTCCTCGGCTGCGCCAACCAGGCCGGCGAAGACAACCGCAACGTGGCGCGCATGGCCGCGCTGCTGGCCGGCCTGCCGCCGAGCATCCCTGGTGTCACGCTCAACCGTTTGTGCGCCTCGGGCATGGACGCCATCGGCACCGCCTTTCGCGCCATCGCCAGTGGCGAAATGGAGTTGGCGATTGCCGGTGGCGTCGAATCGATGTCCCGGGCGCCGTTCGTAATGGGCAAGGCGGATGCGGCGTTCTCGCGCAACATGAAGCTGGAAGACACCACCATCGGCTGGCGCTTTATCAACCCATTGATGAAGGCGCAGTACGGCGTGGATGCCATGCCGCAGACCGCTGACAACGTGGCGGATGACTACAGCGTCTCGCGCGCCGACCAGGACGCCTTTGCCTTGCGCAGCCAGCAGCGCACTGCCGCGGCCCAGGCCGCTGGCTTTTTTGCCGAAGAAATCGTACCGGTGCGGGTCGCCCATAAAAAAGGCGAGACCCTGGTGGAGCACGACGAACACCCGCGTGCCGACACCACCCTTGAAGCCCTGACCAAGCTCAAACCGGTCAACGGCCCGGACAAGACCGTCACTGCCGGCAACGCTTCCGGGGTCAACGACGGTGCGGCCGCCTTGATTTTGGCCAGTGCTGAAGCGGTGAAAAAACACGGCCTGACCGCCCGCGCCCGGGTGTTGGGCATGGCCAGTGCCGGGGTCGAACCCCGGGTGATGGGCATCGGCCCGGTGCCTGCGGTGCGCAAGTTGGTGGAGCGCCTGGGCCTGGCGGTCAGCGACTTTGATGTGATCGAACTCAACGAAGCCTTCGCCAGCCAGGGCTTGGCGGTGCTGCGTGAACTGGGCCTGGCGGACGATGCGCCGCAGGTCAACCCGAACGGTGGCGCCATTGCCTTGGGCCACCCGTTGGGCATGAGCGGTGCGCGCCTGGTGTTGACCGCACTGCATCAACTGGAAAAAACCGGCGGCAGCAAAGGCCTGGCGACCATGTGTGTCGGCGTCGGCCAAGGCCTGGCGCTGGCGATCGAACGCGTTTGAGACTTACAAGAATAAAGAGGATTGCTCCATGAGTGACAAGCCCGGATACCGGCGCCCGCAAGCGGGTACTCAGCCTGATTACCTGCACCCGGCATACCAGTCGACGAACCTGCGTTCGCCGTCCAAGCCGCTGGTGTTTTTGCCCCATTCGCTGTCGGAAATCACCGGCCCGACTATCGGCGCCGAGCGCATTGCCGAGCACGACAACGACCTGACTGCCCAGCACGATGGCGAGCCGCAAGGCGAGCGCATCATCATTCACGGTCGGGTCCTGGATGAAAACGGCCTGCCTGTGCCGGGCATCCTGGTGGAGATCTGGCAGGCCAACGCCGCCGGGCGCTACAACCACAAGCGTGACCAGCACGACGCGCCCCTGGACCCGAATTTCACCGGCACCGGTCGCACCGTCACCGATGCCGATGGCTGGTACCAGTTCCAGACCATCAAGCCCGGCGCCTATCCGTGGGGCAACCACCACAACGCGTGGCGCCCGGCGCATATCCACTTTTCGCTGTTCGGCCCCAGTGTGCTGACGCGCCTGGTGACCCAGATGTACTTTCCCGGCGACCCGCTGCTGGCCTACGACCCGATCTACAACTGCGTGCCGGACACCTCGGCCAAGGAACGCCTGATCGCCCGTTTCGACCTGGAAAAGACCGTGCCGCATTACGCCCTCGGCTACCGCTGGGACATCGTCCTGCGCGGCCGCGACGCCACGCCGATGGAGAAATGACATGACCCTCAACGCAACCACGTCCCACACCGTCGGACCGTATTACCACATCGGCCTGACCTGGCTGAACCGCGAAGACCTGGCGAATGCGGGCACCCTTGGCGAGCGCGTGGCCATCACCGGGCAAGTGCTCGATGGCAATGGCGAGGTGGTCAACGATGCGATGCTGGAAGTCTGGCAGGCCAACGCTGCCGGCAAATATGACCACCCCGAGGATGACCAGGACAAAGCCCTGGACCCTAACTTCGAAGGCTTTGGCCGGGTGCCGGTGGACGCGCAAGGGCGCTTTCGTTTCAGCACCATCAAGCCGGGCAGTGTGCCGGGCCTCAAGGGCACGACCCAGGCGCCACATCTGGTGGTGCTGGTGTTTGCCCGTGGTTTGGTCAAGCACTTGCTGACGCGGATCTATTTCGACGGCGAGGCAGCCAATGGCGATGACCCGTTGCTGGCGTGTGTGCCGGCAGAGCGGCGCCGCACCTTGGTTGCCAAGGCGGATGCGTCGGGGGTGTATCAGTGGAATGTGATTCTTCAGGGCACCGATGAAGAAACGGTGTTTTTCGATTACTGAGTTGGCTGCAAGGGCGCCATCGCGGGCAAGCCCGCTCCCACAGTGGAATGCGTTCGCCTGTGGGAGCTGGCTTGCCTGCGATAGGGCCGGCACAGGCAACTGCTATCCAAAGGTCTGCTTGCGGAACGAGGTTGTTGCAAAGTATGTCTAGACTCTAACCCGTTCCCCACGAGTGAAAACAACATGACAACCAATACCAGTCACTACACCGGAGAAGAACGCAGCAAACGGATTTTTGCGATTGTCGGGGCCTCTTCCGGCAACCTTGTCGAATGGTTCGACTTCTACGTCTACGCCTTCTGCGCCATCTACTTCGCCCCGGCGTTTTTCCCCTCCGACGACCCCACGGTGCAACTGCTCAACACCGCTGGCGTGTTCGCCGCAGGCTTTTTGATGCGCCCCATCGGCGGCTGGCTGTTTGGCCGGGTCGCCGACAAGCATGGGCGCAAGAATTCGATGATGATCTCGGTGCTGATGATGTGTGCCGGCTCCCTGGTCATCGCCTTTCTGCCCACCTACAAGGACATCGGCGCCTGGGCCCCGGCCCTGCTGCTGATGGCGCGACTGTTCCAGGGCCTGTCGGTGGGCGGCGAGTACGGCACCACGGCAACCTACATGAGCGAAGTCGCGCTCAAGGGCCAGCGCGGCTTCTTTGCCTCGTTCCAGTACGTGACCTTGATCGGCGGGCAACTGCTGGCGGTGTCGGTGGTGGTGATCCTGCAACAACTGCTCACCGAAGACGAACTGCGGGCCTGGGGCTGGCGCATTCCGTTTGTGATCGGGGCCGTGGCGGCGGTGATTTCGCTGCTGCTGCGCCGCTCCCTGAAAGAAACCACCAGCAAGGAAATGCGTGAAAACAAGGACGCCGGCAGCATTGCCGCGCTGTTTCGCGATCACAAGGCGGCGTTTATCACCGTGCTCGGCTACACCGCTGGCGGCTCGCTGATTTTCTACACCTTCACCACCTACATGCAGAAGTACCTGGTGAACACCGCCGGCATGCACGCCAAGACCGCCAGCTACATCATGACCGGCGCGCTGTTCCTCTATATGTGCATGCAGCCACTGTTCGGCATGCTCTCGGACAAGATCGGCCGCCGTAACTCGATGCTCTGGTTCGGCGCCCTCGGCACCCTGTGCACGGTGCCGATCCTGCTGACCCTGAAAACCGTGACCAGCCCGTTCCTGGCCTTTGTGCTGATTACCCTGGCGCTGGCGATTGTGAGTTTCTACACCTCCATCAGCGGCCTGGTAAAAGCGGAAATGTTCCCGCCACAAGTGCGCGCCCTCGGTGTGGGCCTGGCCTATGCGGTGGCCAACGCGATCTTCGGTGGTTCGGCGGAATACGTGGCCCTGGGCCTGAAATCCATCGGCCTGGAAAACACCTTTTATTGGTACGTGACCGGCATGATGGCCATCGCGTTCCTGTTCAGCCTGCGCCTGCCGAAACAGGCGGAGTACCTGCACCACGATCTGTAAGGGATGAGTTATGACACTGCGCACGAGCAACCAATTGTTCGACGCTTACTTCACCGCCGACAGCATGGCCGAGGTGTTCTGTGACCAGGGACGCTTGCAGGGCATGCTGGATTTCGAAGCCGGATTGGCCCGGGCGCAGGCCGGGGTCGGGTTGATTCCTCAGGCCGCCGTGGCGCCGATTGCCCAGGCGTGCCTGGCCTCGTTGTACGACGTGGACGCCCTCGGCGCGGCGATTGCCACGGCGGGCAATTCGGCGATCCCGCTGGTCAAGGCCCTGGGCAAGTTGATTGCCAGTGAAGACGCCGGCGCCGAGCGCTATGTGCATCTGGGCGCCACCAGCCAGGATGTGATGGACACCGGCCTGGTCCTGCAACTGCGGCGGGCGCTGGAGCTGCTCGATACGGACCTGGCCCGCCTGGGCACGGTGCTCGCGGCCCAGGCGCAGCGCTATGCCGATGTGCCATTGGCCGGGCGCACCTGGTTGCAGCACGCAACGCCGGTCACCCTGGGGATGAAAATCGCCGGTTGGCTGGGGGCGGTGACACGTAATCGCCAACGGCTGCTGGAGTTGAAGCCGCGCTTGCTGGTCCTGCAGTTTGGTGGCGCATCCGGCACCTTGGCTGCACTGGGCGAACACGCCATGCCGGTGGCGCAAGCCCTGGCGGCAGAGTTGCAACTGACGCTGCCCGAGCAACCCTGGCACACCCAGCGTGACCGTTTGGTGGAATTTGCCGCCGTGCTGGGCCTGATCGCCGGCAGCCTGGGCAAGCTCGGGCGGGATATCAGCCTGTTGATGCAGACCGAAGCGGGGGAAGTGTTCGAACCTTCGGCGCCGGGCAAGGGCGGCTCCTCGACTATGCCGCACAAGCGCAACCCGGTTGGCGCGGCGGTGCTGATCAGCGCTGCCACGCGCGTGCCGGGCCTGGTGGCGACGATGTTCAGCGCCATGCCCCAGGAGCACGAGCGCAGCCTGGGCCTGTGGCATGCCGAATGGGAAACCCTGCCCGAGATCTGCCGCCTGGTGTCCGGGGCGTTGCATCAGGCGCTGCTGCTGGGCGAAGGCCTGGAAGTCGATGCGCAGCGCATGGCGCGCAATCTCGACCTGACCCAGGGCCTGGTGCTGGCCGAAGCCGTAAGCATCGTCTTGGCCCAGCGTTTGGGCCGTGAAACCGCCCATCACTTGCTGCAACAGTGCTGTAAACGCGCGGTCGCCGAGCAGCGCCATTTGCGCGCAGTGTTGGCCGATGAGCCGCAAGTCACCGCCGAGCTGTCGGCGCTGGAATTGGATCGCCTGCTGGACCCGGCGCATTACCTGGGCCTGGCACAGACCTGGGTCAGCCGCGCCGTGGCCGAGCACTTTGCATTGTCTGCCTGAGGAGACTGCTGTGGGATTTGTACGACTCGCCGATGGCGAACTGAACTACCAACTGGAAGGCCCTGAAGGCGCACCGGTGCTGGTGCTGTCCAACTCATTGGGCACCGACCTGCAGATGTGGGATACCCAGATGCCGGCCTTCACCGAGCATTTTCGGGTGCTGCGCCTGGACACCCGTGGCCACGGCAAATCCCTGGTCACCGAGGGCCCCTACAGCATTGAACAACTGGGCCGTGACGTGCTGGCGTTGCTGGACGCCCTGGATATCCAGCGTGCGCATTTCTGTGGCCTGTCCATGGGCGGGTTGATTGGCCAGTGGCTGGGCATCAACGCCGGTGAGCGCTTGCTCAAACTGGTGCTGTGCAACACGGCGGCCAAGATCGGCACCCCTGAAATCTGGAACCCGCGGATCGACATGGTCCTGCGCGATGGCCAGGCGGCAATGGTGGGCTTGCGTGATGCATCGATTGCCCGCTGGTTCACTGCCGATTTTGCCCAGGCTCATCCCGACCAGGCCAAGCGCATCACCGACATGCTCGCGGCCACATCGCCCCAGGGCTATGCCGCCAACTGTGGCGCGGTGCGCGATGCGGATCTGCGCGAGCAACTGGCGTCCATCAAGGTGCCGACGTTGGTGATTGCCGGCACTGAAGATGCCGTCACACCCCCGGCGGGCGGGCACTTTATCCAGGCGCGTGTAGCGGGCGCCGAATACGCCGAGTTCTACGCGGCGCATCTATCCAACGTACAAGCCGGGGCTGCGTTCAGCGACCGGGTACTGACCTTCCTGCTGGATCGCTGAGGGCGTTTTTGTGGACGAGAAACAACGTTATGCCGAGGGGCTCGAGGTGCGGCGTGCAGTGCTGGGCGATGCCCATGTCGATCGCAGTCTCAATGCCCTGACCGAGTTCAACAGCGAGTTCCAGGAAATGATCACCCGTCATGCCTGGGGCGATATCTGGACCCGCCCGGGCTTGCCCAGGCACACCCGCAGCCTGATCACCATCGCCATGCTGATCGGCATGAACCGCAGCGAAGAGCTGAAATTGCACCTGCGCGCCGCCGCCAGCAATGGCGTGACCCGCGCCGAGATCAAGGAAGTGCTGATGCAAAGTGCGATCTACTGCGGGATCCCGGCGGCCAATGCGACGTTTCACCTGGCAGAGTCGGTGTGGGACGAGTTGGGGGTGGAGTCGCGGGACTGACGACAATTTGCCCGCCCTTATGCCAAGTCACTCTTCAGCCGCTGGAATGTAGGTGTTACGCCGTGGAAAACCGGTTTCTTCACGCAGCGCATTTTCGGTAAAGGTCTTGGGGTTGGTGGGAGTGGGGGGCGTCGTGGGGTCGTTGTCAAAATCAAAGGCGGGAGCAGTGGTCTGCAACCCAACAGCTTGGCGCTCCATATTGGACTCGCCATCGGTTTTGCCTGGGAGGAAGGTGCCGTGGGCGCCGTTATAGGCATGGGCCATTTCATGGTAGAGGATAACGACCGGCGGCTCTCGGAAGATAAAACCAGGGTTGCTGTTGATTGCTGCGCTAGTTGCTACCGAGCCTTTGGTATTACCTTGGATGTAACCTATCAAGGGTGACTCTGCGAGGTCGTCATATTCTTTTAGTTGTTTGTCATGCTCTCTCGTGAAGTTGTTGCCGTATGAATAACTAGTGTTGCCGGTGGTCTCTCGAATAGTAACGGGGGAACCATTGAGTTCGGCTGCCTGGTCTAGTTCAGAGAGCATATTTTGTGCGGTCGGCGAGTTTCTGAAAAATTCAAGATTGTCTTGGGTGTGTTGCTTGAACTTGTCTGAACCTTCGACTTTAAAGGCTTTGTGCCCGGCGTCGCTTATGCGCACTTGTCTTAGGGTTGAGCCGGCAACCCTGGCAACCCGATCCCCCGCGTCGGCGTAGATCTGGTCGCTTGCATGGTTTGCCAGGACGATGTCCCGGCCTCGGCCGGTGTAGAAGGTGGTCGGCCTTGTGCTGTACATCACGTCTTCACCGGGGCCGCCATGCATCAGGTTAATCGGGCTGGCGCCGATCATGGTGTCGTTGCCCTTGCCACCATCCATGTAACTGAACGTTCCCTTGCTGGCGGGGCCGGAGAGCATCAGGTCATTGCCGTTGTTGCCATACATGACGGTCTTGCCTGTGCCGCCGCGCATTGTGTCATTGCCGCTATTGCCTTCGGCGTAGCTGTTGGCGCTGCCCAGAGTGATATCGTCATCGCCCGCACCGCCATAGACACGGGTTTCACCACTGCCAAGGGCTTCAATCCTGTCTCGCCCCCTGCCGCCCTCAATGACAATCGGCATAGTGACGCGAGGATCAACCCTGATGTGATCATCACCGCCTTTGGACTTGATGTGCAGTTCTTCAGGGTAATCTTCGTGGTTGTTGATTTTTAATAGGTAATGAATGCCATTGACTTCCAAGTGAATGTTGTCGCCTGAAGCGGGATTAACCTTTATGACGTCTGAATGATTACCTGTAACGACTTGCAGCGCGTTGCTTCTGTTTAGATATCCATCATCCGTGGATTTCTCCCATGTGACTTGATGGGTTATTTTTATAGTGTTGTCGCTAAATAGGGCGAATGCGTTTGTATAGACGGGATATTTTTCAACGTAGTTCTGATCGATTGTCAATGTTGAATGTGGCGTAAAGAGCGTATGTGATTTTTTCAATGGCGGGCTTTGAATCGTAATGGGGTTCGATACGGAGTTACCCGCCAGTGTTACCGGGTGCGTGCTTGGTGGCGGTAGATTTAACGGTTGTAAGCCAGTTGATATTGCCATTACGTACTCTCGCTTTAGTGTGTGCGTTGAGTACTAGTGGCTGAGCGGTGGCCAAGGATTCCCAAGGGAACCGATGCCGGTTTTTTCGGGACCCGTAGCAGGGTGGCGTTCAGTGAGCGTCGGCGTCCCACACCCAGTTCCACACTCCCGGCAAGTGCACCACCTCGTTGGTATCCTTCACCGTGCGCGCCAGGGCTGCGCGTTCCAGGCTCGCGCGGTCGGTGTAGAAGGGAGCGGCGGCAGTCTTCAGGCCATTGGCCTGGGCACTGTCCATCAGGATCTGCAGGTATTCCGGCAGGTGCCGGGCGGTGTAGCGGTTGATGTCGTGAAAGGTCACCACGACCGGAATCACCCCGTCCACGGTCGGCAGTTCGCCCAGCGCAATGCGTTCGCGCACCAGCGATAGTTGCCGCAGCAGGTTGGCCCGCCGCCTCGGGCTGGCATTGAAGCCCCAGATCTTGCCGTCATTGGCACTCAAGTCGGTCAGCAGGATATGCATGCCGTGGTGCTGATAGGCGGCGAAGGTGCGCTTGTCATAGTTCCAGAAGGGCGGGCGCACCAGGCTGGGTGCGGTGCCAGTGATCGAGGCAATGCTTGCGGCGCCCAGGCTCAGGGTCTGTGCCAGGTCTTCGTCGTTCATCAGGCGATGGTTGCTATGCCAGCGGGTGGCGGTGTGGAAGGCCAGGATATGCCCGGCGGCGTGTTCGCGTTCCATGGTCTTGCGCCCGCGCGGGCTGCCGCCGGAACGCCAGGCCTGGGTCTGCAAAAAGAAAATTGCCTTGATCCCCGGCAGCACCGGGTTTTGAGCCAGGTCCTGGATTACCGAGCGGCTGGGATTGGCGTAGCCCGAGGCGCTGGGGCCATCATCGAACGTCAGCAGGAAACGGATCGGCGCCTGGCTTTGCAGGCGTTGTGCGGTCTGCGGGGTCAATGCCACGGGCGCGCCGATGCAGCCGCTGAGGCTGATCAATAGTGTGGCAAGCAAGAGGGCAATGAGTTTCATGGGGCTCTGGGGTCAATGATGCACATCCTTGTGATCGGGGTATGGAGGCCGGCAACATACAGCAAGCGCGTACCCCGTTCACTGTCAGTCTGCGTAGTGCTCACGCGGGCCATAGCCCATTTCCTCACGCAAGCCGTTCTCGGTGAACGGCTTGGGATTGGTTGAAGTAGGCGGCGTGAGTGGGTCGTTGTCAAAGTCGAACGGCGCGGCAGTAGTCGGCAGGCCAACGGCCTGGCGCTCTACATTGGGTGTATCCACTGGAGGGTTTGCGCCTACCTGCTCTTGGGTGTGGCCGCTGAAAAAGGTGCCCGTGCCGGCGTTCCAGGCATGGGCCGATTCATGTTGCAGGGTGACGATGGGTGCGGCAGGGACATTGGGGTCGGCGTAGATATCGAACGGATTGTACTGCAGGGTGCCACTGTTGATTCGGCGACCTGCAGCCCCTTCTTTGATATGGCTTTGTTTTGTCTGTTCTGGCGACAGATGGTCGTCAAAATGACTGCTGGAACCTTCGATAATCGGCAACGGCGCGCCGTTTTGTCGAGCCACGGCGTCCATCCCCGCGAGCATTTGCTGGCCCACGGGCGAGCCGCGCAGCAATTCAAGGTCATCTTCGACCCGTTGCTTGAACGCCTGCGTGCCCTGGGCCTGGAACCCTTCTTTACCGGCGTTGCTTGGCGACACCGGGGTGATCGTTGCATCGGACCCGCCCAAGAGCCGATCAGTGGGTTTTGCATAGATGCGGTTGTCCGGCCGGTTGGACCAGATCGTGTCGTGGCCTTTGCCGCTGTAGAAGGTCGTGCGGTCGTGCCCCACCAGCACATCGTCACCTTGGCCGCCGTTTATCACCGTATGCCCATTGCCAGCGTATAGCTGGTCGTTACCGCTGCCGCCATCCAGGTAGCTTTGCTTCTGGGCGGCCCCGGCACCTGCGTACAGCCGGTCATTGCCGTTATTGCCGTACATGACGTTGGAGCCCGTGCCTCCCACTATCGTGTCATCACCTTCGTTGCCCTCGACATACCCGTTGCCGCTGCCCAGGCGCAGGGTGTCGTTGCCCTTGCCGCCAAACAGCTGGGTGGGGCCGCTGCCCGCTTGCACGTCATCGTCGCCATCGCCGGCTTCGACCTTGACCGGGAGCATGACGCCGGGGTCGATTTTTATCTTGTCGTCACCGCCATGGCTTTTGATATGCAGGCTGGTGGGCGCACTGTCCTTGGAGTCTCTGACATTAAACAGGTAGGGCTTACCGTTGACCTCGACCTTGAGTCGGCCATCAGGGTGGTTGCTCAGATGAATAGTGTCGGCGCTGTTGCCGGTTTCAAATGTCAGGGCGTCGCTCACAATGATCGATTTTCCCGGCGCCAGAGGTACTTCGCTCAGGGACTGGCGGACTCTGAGGTTGCCGTCATCGACCAACGTCAGTTGCTTGTCCTGCGAGGAGAAATTCGGAAGCTCCGGTTGCGCCTGTGAAGGGGTTCGCGCAGAAGGAAACGGCTGGTGTTGGCCTTTGCCTGGCACGGCGGCGGGCTCGGCCTGTGGCGTGTGAGGGGGGAGGGCAGGCATGGCGTGATGTGGCGCGATCGTGTTCATGGTCAGTACCTTTCAGTTCAACGCAAACGCCCCTCCAGGGGGGGGGAGGGGCGGTAGGTATGTCGTGCGACTGAATGAAAGTGTTCCGTCGCCGCCGTCGATCCTTTGTTACCGGGCGTAATAAAGTAGGCGCACCCGGTGCAGAAAAGTCGTCGGACGGCGCGGGCTTTTTGCCGTTCGCCCTGTCACTACAACAAGCTGATTGGATAGCTGACGATCAACCGGTTCTCATCAAACTCATTGTTGCTGTAGTCGCGGCGCATGCTGGAATTGCGCCAGCGCATTGTAAGATTTTTCAGGCTGCCGCTTTGCACGGTGTAGCCCACTTCGCTTTCCCGGCCCCATTCCTTGCCATCGTTGACAGTGGCGGTGTGCACGTTGCTGCCGCTGATGTAGCGGTTCATCAAGGTCAGGCCGGGCACGCCCAGGGCGGCGAAGTTGTAGTCATGGCGTACCTGCCAGGATTTTTCCTCGGCGTTGTCATAGCTGGCATTGAAGCTGTCGTTGGCCAGGGTGCCGCCGCTGGTGCCATTGACTCGCATCCACGCGCTGTTGCCGCTGAGTTTTTGCAGGCCGACGTAGAAGGTGTTGCCACCGTACCTGGCGGAGAACAGGCCGGACCAGGTCTTGTTGTCCAGGTTGCCGGCCCGGGCGCTGCCGTCGTCCTGGCCGTAGAAGAAGCCGAGGTTGGCCCCCAGGGTCCAGTCGCCCAGGGGCTGGCTGTGGGTCAGGTTGAGGTATTGCTGGCGGTAGATGTCCTTGAGCTGGGCATTCCACACGCCGACCTGGGTACGTTTGTCGTTGAACGCGTATTCGGCACCCTGGAAGTTGAAGCGATCGGAGGTGAACGCGGTTTTCCCGAACATCGACATGTCCGTCATGCTGCTGTCGTCACGCGGGCTGTTGGCGCGGAACTGGCCGCCATACAGGGTCAGGCCGGCGATTTCTTTGGAGGTGATCTGCCCGCCGCGCAGGGTTTGCGGCAGTGAGCGGCCATCGTCCGAACGCAGGATCGGCAGTACCGGCATCCACTCGCCGACTTTCAACTCGGTCTGGGAAATCCGTGCCTTGAACGCCACCCCCAGGCGCCCGAAGTTATCGGCCGGCTTGCCATCGTGGTCCAGGGGCAGCAATTGGGTGCCGCCGGAGCCGCCGCCGCCGTCGAGCTTTTGCGAATACATGCCCAGCACATCCACCCCGAACCCCACGGTGCCCTGGGTGAAACCGGACTTGGCATCAAGGATGAAACTCTGCGTCCACTCTTGCGCGCCGCCCTGGGCCTTGGTCGGGTTGGTGAAATTGCGGTTGAAGAAGAAATTGCGCAGGTTGAGGTTGGCGCTGGCATCTTCCAGAAAGCCGTGTTCCTGGGCAACAACTGGGAGGGCAAGGCTGGCGACAGCGGTAGCCAGCAATAGCCGGCGAGGGTGCAAGGTGCTCATGGCATGGGACCTGTTGTTATTGGTGGTTTTCAGGTGTGGGCCATGGTGCGGGGCGTGTGTGGGGCGGTTCAATTGGGGGAGGGCGGGTTTTGGGCGGTGATCGCACGAAACTGTGCGCCCATGAAAAAGCCCACCAAAGGGTGGGCTTCATGTGTTGCTACGCCGATCAGAACAACTTGAGCTTCGGCGCTTCTTCTTTCACCGGCTCATTCTTCGCCGTCTGTTCGTTCCAACCGCCACCGAGGGCCTTGTACAAGGTCACTTCGCTGGTCAGTTGGGCCAGGCGGTCGGTGATCAGCGTTTGCTGGGCAGCGAACAGCTGGCGTTGGGCGTCGAGGAAGGTCAGGTTGCTATCAACCCCAATGCGGTAGCGACGCTCGGCCAGGCGGTAGTAGTCCTGGTTGGCCGCGACGAAATCACGCTGGGCCTGCAACTGTTGGTTGTAGGTCGCACGTGCCGCCAGGCCGTCGGAGACTTCCTGGAACGCGGTCTGGATCGACTTCTCGTAGGTCGCGACGTTGATCTCTTTCTGGATCTTCGAGTAGTCCAGGCTGGCGCGCAGGCTACCGGCGTTGAAGATCGGGATGTTGATCTGCGGCGCGAACGACCAGGTACCCGAGCCGCCCTTGAACAGGCCACCGAGGTCCGGGCTCAAGGTCCCGGCATTGGCGGTCAGGCTGATGCTCGGGAAGAACGCAGCCCGTGCCGCGCCGATGTTGGCGTTGGCAGCCTTGAGGTTGTGCTCGGCCTGCAGGATGTCGGGGCGACGTTGCAGCAGGTCTGAGGGCAGGCCGGCCGGTACTTCGCTCAACAGGTCGTCGGACAGCGGCTGAGTGGCGAGATTCGCCGGCAGGCCGGTGCCCAGCAGCAGGGTCAGGTTGTTTTCGTCCTGGGCCACCTGGCGGGTGTAGCGGGCCAGTTGCACACGGGCGCTTTCAACCGAGGTGCGCGCCTGGCTCAAGTCCAGGGCCGAGGCCACGCCGACTTCGTTGCTGCGCGAGGTGAGCTTGAAGCTCTGCTCGTAGGCGGCCAGGGTGTCCTGGGTCAGCTTGAGCAGTTCCTTGTCCGCTTGCCAGGTCAGGTAGGCATTGGCCACGCTGGCCACCAGGCTGATCTGCGTGCTGCGGCGTGCTTCTTCAGTGGCGAAGTATTTCTGCAACGCTTCTTCGCTCAGGCTGCGCACCCGGCCGAACAGGTCCAGTTCGTAGGCGTTGATCCCGAGGGTCGCCGAGTAGGAACTGGTGATGTTCGATTCGCCGGTTTGCGAGGCCCGTGCCGGAACGCGCTGGCGGCTGCCGCTGCCATTGGCGCCGACGGCCGGGAACAGGTCGGCACGCTGGATGCGGTACTGCGCGGCAAAGGCGTCGATGTTCAGCGCCGCGACACGCAGGTCACGGTTGTTGACCAGTGCGACCTGGATCAGTTGCTGCAGGGCAGGATCGTGGAAAAACTGCTTCCAGCCTTGCTCGGCAGCGGCCTGGCTCGGCGCCTGGGCCGACGAGTACGCCGGCCCCTGCGGGAACTGGGCGGCAACCGGCGCTTCAGGCTGCTGATAATCAGGGATCAGCGAGCAGCCACTGAGCACGAATGCCGTGACTGCCAGGGAGAGTAGCGACTTGCGCATTAGCCAGCCTCTTTAGGAGTATTCGGTGTATCGGACTTGTCAGTTTTTTTCCGGCTACCCATGGCGGACACGGTCACGAAGAACAGTGGCACCCAGAAGATCGCCAGGACGGTGGCAGTGATCATACCGCCAATCACCCCGGTACCGATTGCGTGTTGGCTGCCTGAACCTGCGCCCGAGGAGATCGCCAGCGGCAGTACGCCGAGGACGAACGCCATGGACGTCATGATGATCGGACGCAGACGCATGCGGGACGCCTCGATGGCCGCCTCGACGATGCCCTTGCCCTGCTCATGCAGCTCCTTGGCAAATTCCACGATCAGGATGGCGTTCTTCGAGGCCAGGCCCACGGTCACCAACAACCCCACCTGGAAGAACACGTCGTTGGACAGTCCTCGCAGGCTGGTGGCCATCAGTGCACCGATCACGCCCAGCGGGACTACCAACACCACCGCAATCGGGATCGACCAGCTTTCGTACAGCGCTGCCAGGCAGAGGAACACCACCAGCAACGACAGGGCATACAGCGCAGGCGCCTGGGAGCCGGACAAGCGTTCTTCATACGACAGACCGGTCCAGGCATAGCCCACACCCGCCGGCAATTGCTTGGCGATGCGCTCGACTTCCGCCATCGCGTCACCGGTGCTGTAGCCAGGCGCCGGGGTCCCGAGGACTTCCATCGCCGCTACGCCGTTGTACCGCGACAGTTTCGGCGAGCCGAAGATCCAGTTACCAGAGGCAATTGCTGATAATGGCACCATCTTCCCGTCGTTGGCGCGCACGAACCATTTGTTCAGGTCTTCAGGGGACATCCGGCCAGCGGCCTCACCCTGGATGTAGACCTTCTTCACTCGACCGCGGTCGATGAAGTCATTGACGTAGCTGCCACCCAAGGCAATCGCCAGGGTCTGGTTGATGCTCGACAGGCTGATGCCCTGGGCACTGGCCTTCTCGTCATCAATGGTCAGCTCGTACTGCGGCTCATCGTTGACGCCGTTGGGACGTACGCCGGCCAGGATCTTGCTCTGCGCGGCCATGCCGAGGAACTGGTTACGTGCGTTCATCAAGGCATCGTGACCCACACCGCCCTGGTCCTGCAGGAACACGTCGAAACCGGTGGCGTTACCCAACTCCAGTACCGATGGGGGCACGATGGCAAACACCATGGCGTCCTTGAAGGTCTGGAAGAAGTATCCCTGGGCACGCTTGGCCACTTCGAACACCGACATCGATGCGTCGCGCTGGTCCCATGGCTTGAGCATGACGAATGCCAGGCCCGAGCTTTGGCCACGACCGGCAAAGTTGAAGCCGTTTACGGTAAATACCGATTGCACGGCCTTGCCTTCACCGGGCTCACCTTCCTTGTCGTTCAACAGGAAGGCACGCATGTCGTCGATAACGGTCTGGGTGCGTTCGGCCGAAGAACCAACCGGTGTCTGCACCTGGGCGAAGATCACACCCTGGTCTTCCTCGGGCAGGAACGCGCTTGGAATACGGGTGAACAGCCAGATCATGCCGGCGAAGATGATCAGGTACACCAGGAACGAAGGCGCCTTGTGCTTGATCATGTTGCCCACGCCACGCTCGTAGCTCAGTACGCCACGGTCGAAGGTACGGTTGAACCAGCCGAAGAAACCACGCTTGGGTTGGCCGTGTTTCTCGGGGTCGATCGGCTTGAGCATGGTGGCGCACAAGGCTGGGGTGAAGATCAGTGCAACCAGCACCGACAGGGCCATCGCCGACACAATGGTGATGGAGAACTGTTTATAGATCACGCCGGTGGAGCCGCCGAAGAACGCCATCGGCAGCAATACCGCCGACAGGACCAGGGCAATACCCACCAGGGCGCCCTGGATCTGGCTCATGGACTTGACCGTCGCCTCCTTGGGCGACAGGTGCTCCTCGGCCATCACCCGCTCGACGTTTTCCACCACCACGATCGCATCGTCCACCAGCAAGCCGATGGCCAGGATCATGCCGAACATGGTCAAGGTGTTGATGGTGAAACCAAAGGCCGCGAGGATGCCGAACGTACCCAGCAACACCACCGGTACCGTCATGGTGGTGATGATGGTGGCGCGGAAGTTTTGCAGGAACAGGTACATCACCAGGAACACCAGGATGATCGCCTCGACCAGGGTATCGACTACCCCGGAAATCGATTCGGTCACCACCGGTGTGGTGTCATACGGAACCACGGCTTTCATGCCTGGCGGGAAGAACGGCTCCAGGGACGCGACCGTGGCACGGATGGCCTTGGCGGTGTCCAGGGCGTTGGCGCCCGATGCCAGTTTGATCGCCATGCCGGAAGCCGGCTTGCCGTTGAACTGGGCGCTGATGCTGTAGTTCTGGCCACCCAGCTCGACACGGGCGACATCGCCCAGGCGCACTTGGGAACCATCGCTGTTCACGCGCAGGAGGATCTTTTCAAACTGCTCGGCGCTTTGCAGGCGAGTCTTGCCGATGATGGTGGCGTTCAACTGAGTGCCGGGCAGGGCTGGCAGGCCACCCAACTGGCCGGTGGCCACCTGGACGTTCTGCGCCGCAATGGCACTGCTGACATCCACCGGGGTCATCTGGAAGTTGTTCAACTTGGCCGGGTCCAGCCAGATACGCATGGCGTACTGGGAACCGAAGACCTGGAAGTCACCCACCCCAGATGTCCGCGAAATCGGGTCCTGGATGTTGGAAACGATGTAGTTGGACAGGTCATCCTTGCTCATGGTGCCGTCTTCGGATACCAGGCCGATCACCATCAGGAAGTTCTTCACCGACTTGGTTACGCGGATCCCCTGCTGCTGCACTTCTTGCGGCAGCAATGGGGTCGCCAGGTTCAGCTTGTTCTGTACCTGAACCTGGGCGATGTCCGGGTTGGTACCCTGGTTGAACGTCGCGGTGATAGTCATGCTGCCGTCGGAGTTACTGTCCGAGGCGACATAACGCAGGTTGTCGATACCGTTGAGCTGCTGCTCGATCACCTGCACCACGGTGTCCTGCACGGTTTGTGCGGACGCGCCTGGGTAGGTCACCTGGATATCAATGGCGGTTGGCGCGATGGCCGGGTATTGGTTGATGGGCAACTTCAGGATCGACAGTGCCCCGACCAGCATGATCACCAGGGCTATTACCCAGGCGAAAATGGGACGGTCGATAAAAAATTTCGACATGTATTACTCCCCTTTGCCAGCGGCGGCGGCAGGAGCAGAACCGGCGGGCTTGGCGTTGGTGGCTTCCTTCGCTTCAACCGTGATGCCCGGCTTGATGAACTGCAAGCCTTCGGTGATCACACGGTCACCGGCATTCAGGCCCTTTTCCACCAGCCAGTAGGCGCCGGCGGTACGGTTGGCCACCAGCACGCGCTGTTCGACCTTGTTGTCGGCGGTGACGACCAGCGCAGTCGGGATGCCCCGGATGTCGCGGGTCACGCCTTGTTGTGGGGCGAGGATCGCCTTGCTGTTCACGCCGGCCTGCAATTGTGCGTGGACAAACATGCCCGGCAACAGGGTGTGATCAGGGTTGGGGAACACAGCGCGCAGGGTTACCGAGCCAGTGGTCTGGTCGACCGACACTTCGGAAAATTCCAGGCGGCCTTGCTGGGTGTATTCGCTGCCGTCTTCCAGGGTCAGCTTGACCATGGCCGCGTTTTCACCGGCTTTCTGCAGTTGGCCGCTTTCCAGGTCGCGACGCAGTTTCAGCATCTCGGCGGAGGATTGCGTGACGTCGACGTAGATCGGGTCCAGTTGCTGGATCACGGCCATGGCGTCTGCCTGGCCATTGCTGACCAATGCGCCTTCGGTGACCGAGGAACGCCCGATACGCCCGGAGATCGGGGCGAACACCTTGGTGTAGCGCACGTTGATCTGAGCCGTCTGCAGGTTGGCTTCGGAAGTCATGCGGTTGGATACGGCGGTGTCGTATTCCTGGCGGCTGACCGCCTGCTCGTTGACCAGTTGTTTGTAGCGGTCGGCAATCGACTTGGTCTGTTGCAGGTTGGCCTGGGCGCTTTTCAGGGTCGCCTCATACACCGACGGATCGATCTGATAGAGCTGCTGGCCTTCCTTGACGTCGCCGCCTTCCTTGAACAGGCGCTTGAGAATGATGCCATTGACCTGGGGGCGGACTTCCGCGATGCGGAACGCAGTGGTGCGGCCCGGCAATTCGGAGGTCAGGGTATAGGCTTGAGGTTGAAGGGTGACCACGCCGACCTGAGGGGTTTGAGCGGGCGGCGCCGCTTCTTCCTTTTTACATCCGCTGAGCAGCGATGCCAGGGCGACGGCAGTGACCAGAGCGGTAACAGCTGGCTTAAGTTGCATGAAGATCCTCGGGTCAGGCGCGCTTGATGCGCACAAGAAGTGTGGAAGGGTAAAAAACAGACAGTGAGTAGATAAGTAGCTTGCTAGGCAATATACTTACGTTCATGGTTGTTTGTAAACTCTTGACAGGCTTCGCGGAATCCTTACAAAGCAATGCCCAAAGCCTCGATTCTAGTACGTTCGATGCCCATGAAGGCGTCGTCCCATAATTATTCAGAAGGTGGTTATCCACCACCGCCCGTGTCCTGATTGAGGTGTTACTGCCATGGTTCGTCGTACCAAAGAGGAAGCTCAGGAAACGCGCAGCCAGATACTTGAAGCCGCCGAGCAAGCCTTTTATGAGCGCGGTGTTGCGCGCACTACGCTGGCGGATATCGCGGCGCGGGCGGGGGTGACGCGGGGCGCGATCTATTGGCACTTCAGCAACAAGTCGGACCTGTTGCAGGCACTGCTCGACACGCTGCACGAACCCCTGGACGAATTGGCCAGGGCCAGTGAAAGCGAGGATGAGGTAGATCCGCTGGGCTGCATGCGCAAGCTGCTGATCCATCTTTTTCATCAGGTGGCCCTGGACCCGAAGACTCGGCGCATTAATGAGATCCTGTTCCATAAGTGCGAATTTACCGACGAAATGTGCGACATGCGCCGTCAACGCCAGACCCATAGCCTTGAGTGCAACCTGCGTATCGGCCTGACGTTGCGCAATGCAGTCCACCGCGGGCAACTTCCGGAAAACCTCGACACCGCTCGTGGGGCGGTGTGCATTCATGCCTACATCAACGGGCTTGTTGGCCAGTGGCTTCTGGTGCCTGACAGTTTCGAGCTGTATCAGCAGGCCGAGCGCCTGGTGGATATCGGGCTGGACATGCTGCGCTTGAGCCCCAGCCTGCGCAATTGATACAAAATGCGTAATTACGTCTGTTTGTGTCAATAGTAAAGCCCAAGGACGGTCAATCGTCCTTCCGGCTTATTTGTGGGGTGACTTTATATACGCGCTGGCGCCAGGTTGAAAGGTAGCCGGCTAAGTATTTTGTAGCGATATTGTTGCATTGCTGTGAAGGAATGTTACCGAACCTGTGGGAGCGAACTATCGCTAGGTGATGTGCTGGCTGGCCCACCGCTATCGCGGGCAAGCCCGCTCCTACATTGGGCAGCGGTGTTTTGAAGATCCAATAAAAAGCCCCGGCTCTTGTGAGCCGGGGCTTTTGCGTTGTTGCGGGTCAGAGCGCCAGGGTCGGGTAGTCGATATAGCCGACCGGGCCTGGGGTGTAGAAGGTTTGCGCAATGGCTTCGTTCAGCGGTGTATCGGCTTTGAGGCGCGCCGGCAGGTCCGGGTTGGCGATAAACGGAACGCCGAAGGCTACCGCATCGGCCTTGCCCGCTGCCAGCCAGGCATTGGCGCTGTCCTTGGTGAAGCGCTCGTTGGCGATAAACGGGCCACCGAACGCAGCTTTCAAGTGCGGGCCCAGGCTGTCGTCGGCGTCTTTCTCGCGGGCGCTGATAAAGGCGATGCCACGCTTGCCCAATTCACGGGCGACGTAGGTAAAGGTTTCTGCCAGGTTGGCATCGCCCATGTCATGGAGGTCGGCCCGTGGCGACAAATGCATGCCCACACGGCCAGCGCCCCAGACTTCGATCACTGCATCGGTCACTTCCAGCAACAGCCGTGCGCGGTTCTCCACAGAGCCGCCATACTCGTCGGTGCGCTGGTTGGTGCTGCTTTGCAGGAACTGGTCGAGCAGGTAGCCATTGGCCCCATGCACTTGCACCCCGTCAAAGCCGGCGGCCTTGGCGTTCTCGGCGCCCACGCGGTAGGCATCGACGATATCGGCGATTTCTGCGGTTTCCAGGGCGCGTGGGGTCGGATAGTCGGCCAGCGGGCGCACCAGGCTGACGTGGCCGGCAGGTTGGATGGCGCTCGGTGCTACCGGGGTCTCGCCGTTCAGGTACGACGGGTGGGAGATCCGCCCCACATGCCACAGTTGCAGGAAGATCTTGCCGCCGGCGCCGTGCACGGCCTTGGTGATGTTGGTCCAGCCGCGCACCTGGTCGTTGGACCAGATGCCCGGGGTGTCCGGGTAGCCCACGCCCATCGGCGTCACCGAGGTGGCCTCGCTGAGGATCAGCCCGGCAGAGGCCCGCTGCACATAGTATTCAGCCATCAGCGCATTCGGCACGCGGCCGGCATCGGCACGGCAGCGGGTCAGCGGCGCCATGATGATGCGGTTCGACAGCTGCACATCACCCAGTTGGATTGGATCGAAAATAGTCGTCATCGCAAACACTCGTCTGTTCTAAGTGGTTAATTAGTGGCGGGGGCCAGGTCGGCATCGCCGCTCTGGCGGAACGTGATCAGCGTGACCAGCAGCGCCAGGATCGCCAGGGCCGCAGCCGCCAACGGCACGCTGGTCAGGCCGAAACCATGGGCAATCACACTGCCGCCAACCCAGGCGCCCAGGGCGTTGCCGATGTTGAAAGCGCCGATGTTGAGGGTCGACACCAGGTTGGGTGCGGCCTTGCCGAAGGTCACCACGTTGATCTGCAATGCCGGCACGGCGGCAAACGACGCGGTGGCCCAGAGGAACAAGGTGATTTCGGTGGGGATGATGGCGACGCTGGTCCAGGTCAGTGCGGTGGACACCACGGCCATGCTGATGAACACGCCGATCAGGGTGGCCGCCAGGCGCTTGTCCGCCAGCTTGCCACCGATGATGTTGCCCACGGTCAGGCCCAGGCCGATCAGCAGCAGGGTCCAGGTCACACCTTTGGGCGAGATGCCGGTGACATCGCCGAGCAGCGGCGCGACGTAGGTGAAGAGGGTGAACATCGACGCGGCAAACAGCGCGGTCATGCTCAGCGACAACCAGATCCCGGCACCCTTGAGGGCCGCCAGTTCGGCGCGCATATCGAGTTTCTCTTCATCACGCTTGGCCGGCAGGAAGCGGATCAGGCCGATCAGCGCAATCACACCAATCACCGTCACCGCCCAGAAGGTCGAGCGCCAGCCGGCTTCCTGGCCCAGCGCGGTGCCCAGGGGCACGCCGAGCACATTGGCCAGGGTCAGGCCGGTAAACATCAGGGCCACCGCCGAAGCGCGCTTGTTGGCCGGCACCAGGTTGGCGGCCACCACCGAGCCGATGCCGAAGAAGGCACCGTGGCACAGCGCGGTCACCACACGGGCAAACATCAGCACGTTGTAGTCACTGGCCAGGGCGCAGAGCAGGTTGCCGATGATGAAAATGCCCATCAGCGCTACCAGGGCAGCCTTGCGCGGCAGCTTGGCGGTGGCCAGTGCCATGAAAGGTGCACCGATGGCCACGCCCAGGGCATAGCCGGTCACCAGCCAGCCGGCGCCTGGAATCGACACACCGAGGTCGGCCGCCACATCGGGCAACAGGCCCATGATGACGAATTCGGTGGTACCGATGGCGAAGGCGCTTAAGGCCAGTATGAGTAGCGAGAGAGGCATTGTGGGGTCCTTTACAGCGGTGGGCTGAGTTCTTCGGTGATGGCTTGGATAAACGCTTGGATCACGTCTTCATTGCGGCGGAAAAAGTGCCACTGCCCGGCTTTCTGGCTGCTGATCAAGCCCGCCCGTTGCAGGGTGGCCAGGTGCGCCGAGACGGTAGACTGCGACAGGCCGCAGCGTTGATCGATCTGGCCGGCGCAGATGCCGTACTCGTGGTTGTGCACTTGTTCGGGGAACTGCACTTTCGGGTCTTTCAGCCAGTTGAGAATGTCTCGCCGTACTGGGTGTGCCAGGGCTTTTATTATTTCGTCGAGGTCAATGGACATGGCAGGGCTCGGTGTGGGTAAAACGTTATATCGCGATGAGGCGAACTTTAAATCGCTATATCCCGATATACCAATACGATTTTGATCTTGTTACCAGATAAATCGGTATATCGGGTTATAACGATACGTTGGCGGCAGTGCTAAACTGCGCGCCATGAATTATCTCGCACATCTACACCTCGGCGGCCAACTTCCTGCACAACTGCTGGGCAGCCTCTATGGCGATTTCGTCAAAGGCCGCCTGCAGGGCCAGTACCACCCGCAAATCGAGGCGGCGATCCAGCTGCATCGCTCCATTGACCGTTTCACCGACAGCCACCCGTTGGTCGGGCAGGCGTTGTCACGGTTCACCCTGACCCGGCGCCGCTATGCGGGGATCGTCCTCGACGTGTTCTTCGACCATTGCCTGGCGCGCGATTGGGCACAGTATGCCGACCAGCCGCTGGAACGCTTTACCTCCCAGGTGTACCGGGTGCTGGCGGCCGAACCGCAGCTGCCAGGGCGCCTGGCGCAGATTGCACCGTATATGGCGGCCGATGACTGGCTGGGTTCCTACCGCGAGTTCGCGGTAATGGAGCACGTGCTGCGGGGGATTGCCCGGCGCCTGAGCCAACCTCAGGAACTGGACCGGGCGATGCAGGAACTGCGGGTGCTGTATGAGCCGTTGAGCGAGGATTTCCGGGTGTTCTATCCCCAGTTGCAGGCCTATGCAGATAGTCAAATATCCACGCCGATCTAATGTGGGAGCTGGCTTGCCTGCGATGGCGGTGCATCAGTCGCCACTGCTATCGCAGGCAAGCCAGCTCCTACATTTTTTGCGTGTTTGCCTCAGGCCGCGTACGCCGGCCGAACCGGCACTTGCTCGCTTTGCGGCACCGCTCCAAACAACGCCTTCTGCACCGCCTGCTGCGCCTGGTACGCCAGCGCCGCACGCTCCTGCCCGGCGCAGGCAATGGGTTTGAGCAGATGAATCTCAACGTCGCCCTGATCGTTGCCAAACAGACGCATCAGGTGCGAGAGCAAATCATCGTCACCAATAAACGGCGCGAGCGGATCAATCTGCCCATCGCGCAGATAACGGATCGCCACCGGTTGCAGCGCCACATCGGCATCAATCGCACTGGCCAGCAGCCGGCCATGAAAGGTGCGCAGGCTGCGGCCATCAGTGGTGGTGCCCTCGGGGAACATCAGCAGCGGGTGTTTTTGCTCGAGATGCCGGGTCATCTGCTTGCGGATCAATTGGCTGTCCCCCGAGCCCCGGCGGATAAACAGGCTGCCGGCCTTGGCGGCCAACCAACCCGCCACTGGCCAGGTGCGCACTTCGGCCTTGGACAGGAACGACAGCGGCGCCACCATCCCCAGCAGCGGGATATCGGTCCAGGACACATGGTTGCTGACCCACAGCATGGGCTGTTGCGGTAACTCACCGTGCACGCTCACGCGAAAGGGCAGGGCATTGCTCAGACGCGCCATGAAAAACCGCGACCAGCGCTGGCGCCGCACCATGGAATTGGCCACGCCCAAGCGTTCGAACAGGCCAAACACCCCGGCCATGCTCAAGCCCAGCGCCACCACCAACAGCACGCGGGCGATCCGCCCGTAAACCCGCAGGCGGCCCATCACATGGCCGCCTTGAAGTGACGGGCATAACGCGGGCACAACTCGTCGCGCTTGAGCAGGATGAACACGTCGGCCACCTGGAAATCCTCGTCCCAGCACGGCTCGCCGCAGATCTTCGCGCCCAGGCGCATGTAGGCCTTGAGCAGCGGCGGCATTTCGGCGATGACGTTGGATGGCAAATCCAGGCTTGGCAGGGGCTTTTTCGGCTCGGCGCGCAGGTGTTCGTTGCACAAGTAGCGTTCGCGCAGGCGCTGCATGATTGCGTGGGCCTGGATGCCACCGTCATGCATCGGGATGCTCGCGCAGCCCATCAGGTAGCTGTAGCCGCCCTGGTTGAGGACTTCGGCCAACTCGCCCCACAGCACCGCGATAGTGCCGCCGTTGCGGTAGGCCGGGTCGACACAGGTACGGCCGATTTCCAGGATCGGCCCCTGCAAATGCAACAGGCCGTGGAGGCTGAATTCTTCTTCGCTGTAGAACCGGCCCAGGGTGCTGGCCGCCTGGTGATCCAGCAGCCGGGTGGTGGCAACCAGTCGCCCGGTGTTCAAGTCCCGTACGCCAATGTGGCTGCAGTGAACATCATAGTCATCCATGTCCAGGCCCAGTTCTGCGCCTTTGAGCTTGGCATTGAACTCGCCGCTGAAAACGCTGAAACGCAAGGCCTGGGCTTCCTGCAAAGCCTGGGCGCCGATCAGGCGTTCGGCTTGCAGACGGCGTTCATTGCCGGTGTCACTGATGCGGGCGATCTGAGTCATGGCGAGTCTCCAGGTGCCGGCCAGGGTTGCGGCCAGTCGACTTTGTTGTGCAAAGTCAGGCTATGTACCCCCGGTGTCATCTCCATGAATCTACGGTGACGCTTAGATGACAGCCCCCAAGGAGCCCTCCATGCCCTGGCACGCTTTGCTCGATCGACCCGACCGACTGCCCGTCCACGCCAACCTGGCCGAGGGCTACAGCGTTTTATTGCAACGCCTGGGGCAGGTGGCGCCCTTTGAGTTGGCGACCCAGGGCGCGCGGCTGATGGCCACGCCCGGCCTGGCGTTCCTGGTGGGCTATCAAGCGGCGTTGCGCGCGTTATGGCCCAGCGCGCCCCACAGCCTGGGCGCCTTGTGTGCGACCGAACAGCGCAGCCTGCGCCCGCTGGACATGCAAACGCGCCTGGACGACCTGCGCCTGAGCGGGCGCAAAGACTTCGTCACCGCCGGCGATGCGGCCGACTGGCTGTTGATCGCCGCCCGTTGCGAGGCCGCCGATGAAAAGCCACGCCTGACCCTGGCCGTGGTGCTGGCCGGCGAGCCCGGCGTACGCGTAGAACCCTTGCCCGCGATCGCCTTGATGCCCGACATCAGCCACGGCCGCGTCCACCTCGACCACGCCGCCTGCGAGCGCTTGCCGGGGGATGGTTGGGACGATTACGTCAAACCCTTCCGCACCCTGGAGGACAGCTATGTACTGAGCGCGATGACCGCCTGGCTACATGGCATCGGCCAGGAGTGCGACTGGCCCCAGGCCCTGCGCCTGCAGTTATTGGCGCTGCTGGCCGGCTGCGCCGAGGTCATTCGCCAGCCCAGCGCATCGGCGGCGGGGCATGTGTTGTTGGGAGGATTGTTTGCGCAGTTCGAAGCGCTAAAGCCGCAGGTCAATCAAGCGATGGCTCAAGGGGCGTGGGCCGCCATGTGGCAGCGCGACCAAGCCGTGCTGGACCTCGCCGCCAGCGCCCGGGCCAAACGCCTGGAAAAAGCCCTGAACCCAGCACCCCGCTGACTGTGGGATGAGTGTGTGTGGGAGCGGGCTTGCCCGCGATAGCAGTGGGTCAGGCAATACAGGCGGTGACTGATATACCGCCATCGGGGTATAGGTATCTACACAACTCTTTAGTGATTCTTAGGTTTGTGTACATATCCATTGCTGCGGTCATGGCCACTTGGGGTTCCGCCCTGACGGCCTGCGTGGTTTAACGGGGCGCCTAAGATCAAAAGCAAAGCGAGGCGGCCTGACAGCCGACCTGATCATCGAAGCGTGCGCGGACTCTGTAGGAGCTGGCTTGCCTGCGATGACGGTGCATCAGCCAATACATTTATCGACTGATACACCGCCATCGCAGGCAAGCCAGCTCCTACAGGGGAAGGCAGCTTCGCGCTCTGGCTTTGCTGTTGCTCTGCTTTTGATCTGGCTTTTGATCTTAAGCGCCCCGTTAAACCACGCTGGCCGCAGGCAGGTATTGCGCAGTGGGCACCCCGGCATGGATGCCGGGGTAGCCGCGACACGGCCATGGATGGCCGATCGCGGCGGGCCCACGGAGCAATGCCTGACTGCGGGCATGCCGAGCCTAGGCGAGGCACCGAGTGGTGGGGCAAGAGCGTTTTGCTTACTTTTGCGCTCTACAAAAGTGAGCCGCCGTAAGGGCGGAACCAATAGCCGCCGTAACCGCAAAAACGGATATGTTCACCACCCCAAGAACCACGAAAGAGTTGTGTAGATACCTATGGCCATCGCGGGCAAGCCCGCCCCCACAGGAGCTATATAGTGGCTCCCAGGCCTGTCGCCAAACCGTCATTTATCTGCATTAGGCTCGCGGGCCTGAATGCCCCCGAGTGCTAGTCCATGGTCAAAGGCCTGTTGTGCGTCGCCTTGCTGCTGTTCACCGCTACCGCACATGCCCAGGCCTGGCCGGTGCGGGAGTGGTCCCTGGGCCCACAGTTGGCCGGTCCCGCCGTCAAGGCGCTGGAGGACTATGCGTTCCCGGCCCGCAATGACATCACCCGCGAAGGCATCCGCACCGACGCACTGTTGGTGATCCGCGACGGCGAAGTCATTTATGAACGCTACGCCGCACCCACTAGCGCAAGCACGCCGCACCTGACCTGGTCCATCAGCAAGAGCCTGCTGGCCACGGTGCTTGGCGTTGCCTACGGCGAAAACCGCTTCAAGCTCAGCGACCCGGTCGCGCGCTTTTATCCACCGATGAAACAGCACCCGAACATCACCCTGGCGCACCTGCTGAACTGGACCTCGGGCCTGGACTGGCAGGAAGACTACGAATACGCGCCGCTGAAATCCTCGGTGGTGGCCATGCTCTACACCCGTGGCCGTGCCGACATGGCAGAGTTTGCCGCCGACACCCACGCCTTCAGCGCTGCGGGCCAGGCGTTTCGCTACTCCAGCGGCGACAGCAATCTGGCGTCCGCCGCCCTCAAGGGCATGCTCGGCCACAAGGCTTATGTCGATTACCCGTGGACCGCGCTGTTCACGCCCCTGGGCATTCGCAGCGCCACCTGGGAAAGCGACGCCAATGAAACCTTTGTTGCCTCGTCCTATGCCTATATGACCGCCCGCGACCTGGCACGAATTGGCTTGTTGATGGCGCGGGACGGGCGCTGGGGCGAGCGGCAGTTGCTACCCAAGGCCTGGGTCGACTTCAATCGCCAACCCCTGGCGCAGTACATCGCGGGTCAGGACGAAGCGGTGCCCGGCGGCCACTGGTGGCTCAACCGTCAAGTGCAGGGCGCAGCCCGACCCTGGCCGGATGCGCCCGACGATACCTTCGCGGCCCTGGGTCACTGGGGCCAGGCGTTGTATGTGTTGCCCGAGGCAAGGCTGGTGATCGTGCGCTATGGCGATGACCGCGACGGCAGCTACCGCCACAACGAACTGCTCAAGCGCGTGCTCGCGGCGGTGCAACCATGATCCGGCGCCGTCCGTTTATCAGCCTGTTTCTCCTGCTGTTGCTCGCCTTGCTGGGGTGGGCCTGGCATGAGCGCGTCAACCTGCAAGCGTTCCCCGACATCATCGCGGCGTATACGGCCAAGGAGTATTGCTCGTGTCGGTATGTGGCGGGCAATCCTGCTGACTATTGCCTGGGGTATGTGAAGCAGTACGTGCCGACCAGTGCGTTGGTCGACACGCCGGAACGCAGTGAAGTGACGGCGAGTGGGTTGGGGCGCACGCATACGGCGCGGTGGATAGGGGAACGGCAGGGGTGTCGATTGTTGTGATGTTTAGCTCACCACTGCGCAAGGTAAAGAACTGCAGGCTCGGCGCTGACCAACAGCCAAGGGAAGCAGATTGGCGGACAGGATCGTAAATCGATGATGTGATTGTCCGATAGAAGGTTCTCAATATCGGTCATAAACCCGCACTTCCAAATATGTGATGTGGTGATTTACCTGACAGGCATGAGCAACTTGGTTTGTGAGTTTGAAAAGCCGCAGTAAGTGTCTATTACCGTAAACTTTCCGTGATAGTCACTTGCACGGATGGGGATTTTGTAAGTGTAGGTGTATTTGGTGGAAGAGATTAGTGTGAACTCTGGATGAAGCACTGGGGCAGGGGTTTCCATTTCCACACTAGGTACTTTTGATTTAGAAAGGTCAAAAGTGGCGGTGCCGCCTGCGGGTAAGGGATTTGGAAACGCAATATCGATGCTGATGGGTTTTTTGGTACCTACCATCTTATCGCTGCCATCGGGGTTTTTTAGCGGGGTGTCGCTGATACCTTTGGCGACCTGGATGTTGTCGTAACATTTCGGGTCTAGTGCTGCATTGGCGTTTGTGATTGCAGTCAAAACTACGAAGCAAGCCAATAGGCATTTTTCTGTGCTGAAGTTTTTCATGATGATTTTTCCTAGGTGTGGGTTGTGATGTTGTGGCTCGAAGGTAGTTTTATTTTTTTGTGCGTATTTTGAATACTGTGAAAAGTGACAGTTTTTTATATTGTTTTTTTGTTTTCTCTTGCGCCTTTAGAGTTTTTTGCTTGAGAGATTTGGATAACTTTCCTCCACGTGCCCATCGCTCCTGGTTGTTTGGTGCCCAGAACTCATGGTGTAGATGTTGCTACGTGAATAAACTGACTCTTTATCACTCTGATAGGCGATTCCGCAGTGAGGGATAAGCCTGTTGGGGGCACTTCGTACTTCAGTTCAAGCAAGCGTGCTCACCTATTGCCACAAGGTTCCACAGGGTGGAACCACCTTTGATTGTCCTCGCCCGCCCATCGCGGTTATCTGTGGCGGTGCCACAAAAAAGAACGGGAATACCCGCCTGCGAGGAGAGTCACCATGCGCCCACACCAGCACATCCTGGATTGGCTGAGCGATGTCGCCAGCGACCTGTACGCCGTACGCCAGGACATCCACGCCCACCCTGAACTTGGGTTCGAAGAAAACCGCACCTCGGCCCTGGTCGCCCAATCCCTGAAGAACTGGGGGTTTGAAGTACATACCGGCATCGGCCACACCGGCGTGGTGGGCGTGCTGCGCAATGGCAGCAGCCCGCGTACCCTGGGGATTCGCGCCGACATGGACGCCTTGCCGATTATTGAAAACACCGGCGTCGCCTACAGCAGCCAGCACGCCGGCTGCATGCATGCCTGCGGTCACGACGGTCACACCGCCATGCTGCTGGGCGCCGCGCGTTACCTGGCGGCGACGCGCCGGTTCGACGGCACCCTCAACCTGATTTTCCAGCCGGCCGAAGAAGGCCAGGGCGGCGCTGAAGCGATGCTCGCCGATGGCTTGCTGGAGCGCTTTCCCTGTGACGCCCTGTTCGGCATGCACAACATGCCCGGCTTGCCCGCCGGCCACCTGGGCCTGCGGACCGGGCCGATGATGGCTTCCCAGGACCTGCTCACCGTGACCCTCGAAGGCGTCGGCGGCCACGGTTCCATGCCGCACCTGACCGTGGACCCGCTGGTGGCCGCCGCCAGTACGGTGATGGCCTTGCAGACGGTGGTCGCGCGCAACATCAATGCCCAGGAAGCGGCGGTAGTCACGGTCGGCGCCCTGCAAGCAGGGCAGGCCGCCAACGTGATTCCCCAGCAGGCGATCCTGCGCCTGAGCCTGCGCGCCCTCAATGCGCCGGTGCGCGAGCAGATGCTGGAGCGGGTCAAGGCGATCATCCAGACCCAGGCCGCCAGCTTTGGCTGCACCGCGCAGATCCAACACCGCCCGGCCTATCCGGTGCTGGTCAACCATGCCGATGAAACCGAGTTCGCCCGCCAGGTCGGCGTTGCCTTGCTCGGTGAAGCGGCGGTTGACGCCAACACGCCCAAGCTGATGGGCAGCGAAGACTTCGCCTGGATGCTCCAACGCTGCCCCGGCAGCTACCTGTTTATCGGCAACGGCGTGTCGCGGCCGATGGTCCACAACCCCGCCTATGACTTCAACGACGAGATCCTGCTGACCGGTGCCGCCTACTGGGGCGCCCTGGCCGAGAGCTGGCTCAAGCCGGCCTGACCACCTGCCTTTTTCCTGCCGCTGGACCTTTCCTCAACAGGTTGAATGGAGTGTTCTCATGCAGACTTCAATAAAAGGCGTGTCCCGCACCCGGCAAGTGGTAGCGGCGGTGGTCGGCAACGCGCTGGAGTGGTACGACTTCATCGTCTACGGCTTTCTGGCCAGCATCATCGCCCGGCAGTTTTTCCCCTCGGGCGATGAATACGCGTCGCTGCTGATGGCCCTGGCCACCTTCGGCGTGGGCTTTTTCATGCGCCCGGTGGGCGGCATCCTGCTCGGTATGTATGCCGACCGCAAAGGCCGCAAGGCCGCCATGCAGTTGATTATCCGCTTGATGACCGTGTCTATCGCGCTGATCGTGTTTGCGCCCAACTACGCTGCCATCGGCATGGGCGCGCCGCTGTTGATCGTGGTGGCGCGAATGCTCCAGGGCTTTGCCACCGGCGGCGAGTATGCCAGCGCCACGGCGTTCCTGGTGGAAAGCGCACCGGCCCATCGCAAGGGCCTGTACGGCTCCTGGCAATTGGTCGGGCAGTGTTTGGCAGTGTTTGGTGGCGCGGCGATGGTGGCGTTGGTCACCCA
Organism: Pseudomonas sp. WS 5021; assembly: GCF_012985535.1. NCBI lineage: Bacteria > Pseudomonadati > Pseudomonadota > Gammaproteobacteria > Pseudomonadales > Pseudomonadaceae > Pseudomonas > Pseudomonas sp. WS 5021. The sequence goes on from NZ_JAAQWP010000007.1 coordinate 415,356, forward strand.
TTTCTTTTCCCCAGAGACCCTCGACCTGTGGGGCTGGCGCCTGCCGTTTGTGTTCGGCCTGCTGATCGGCCCGGTGGGCTTGTGGATTCGCCGGCACATGGAAGACCCCGAGGAATTTATCGAAGCACGTAAACAGGCCACCGGCCCGGCGCCAAGCCTGATGACAGTGCTGCGTGAGCATCGGCGCAGCATTCTGGTGAGCATGGGCCTGGCCTGTGGTGCGACGGTGTCGTTCTACGTGGTGCTGGTGAATATGCCGACCTTCGCCCACAAGAACCTCGGCCTGCCTCTGGACCAGGTGTTGATGGTGCAGATGTTCGCCGTGGCGCTGATGACCGTGGTCATCCCTTTGTCGGGCCTGCTCTCTGACCGATTGGGCCGGCGGCCGGTGCTGATGGCCTTCACCCTGGCGTTTTTCGTGATGGTCTACCCGCTGTATGTATGGGTCGCGGCGGCGCCGTCCATCGAGCGCTTGCTGGTGATGCAGGTGATGCTGTGCATCGCCATCGGCGGCTTCTTCGGCCCGGCGCCGACGGCCCTGGCCGAGCAGTTTCCCATCGAGGTGCGCTCCACCGGCGTGTCGGTGGCCTACAACGTGGCGGTGATGTTGTTCGGCGGTTTTGCCCCGCTGATTGTGACGTGGCTGAGCAAGGTGTTGGAGACACCGGTAGCTCCGGCGTTTTATGTGCTGTTCGCTTGCGTCCTGACGCTGCTGGGCACTTACTGCATGCATGAGGCGCCAAGGGCTGCAGCGCCGGCGCGGTTTGCCAAGGGGGTGAAACCTTGAACATCGTTGAACTGGATGCGCTGGAGCTGTCCCAGGCGATCCATGCCCGGCAGGTGTCCTGCCACGAAGTGATGCAGGCCTATCTGGCGCAGATCGCGCGCTTCAATCCATTGGTCAATGCCCTGGTGTCGCTGCGCGACGAAGCCGATGTGCTGGCCGAAGCCCGCGCCTGTGATCTTGAGCTCAAGCAGGGCCGTTCCCGCGGCTGGATGCACGGCATGCCCCAGGCCATCAAGGACCTGGCGGCGACCCAGGGCCTGCGCACCACCCTGGGTTCGCCACTGTTCGCCGAACAGATTCCCACTGAAGACGCGATCGCCGTGGCACGGGTGCGGGCCAGCGGCGCGATTATCATCGGCAAGAGCAACGTGCCGGAGTTCGGCCTCGGCTCGCAGACTTACAACCGGGTGTTCGGCACCACCGGCAATGCCTACGACCCGACCCTGGTCGCGGGCGGCAGCAGCGGCGGGGCGGCGGTGGCCCTGGCGCTGCGCATGCTGCCGGTGGCCGATGGCAGCGACATGATGGGCTCGCTGCGCAACCCGGCGGCGTTCAACAACGTATTCGGCCTGCGCCCGTCCCAGGGCCGCGTGCCCCATGGCCCGGCGCCGGAGGTGTTTGTCCAGCAATTGGCCACCGAAGGCCCGATGGGGCGCAGTGTGGCGGACGTGGCGCGGCTGTTGGGCACCCAGGCCGGTTATGACCCGCGGGTGCCGTTGTCGCTCAAGGACGACCCCAGCGTATTCGGCGCGCCGTTGGCCCGTGATTTCAAGGGCGCGCGTCTGGGTTGGCTGGGTGACTACAACGGCTATCTGCCGATGGACGACGGCGTAATGGCGCTGTGTGAATCGGCCCTCGGCGACTTCAGCGCGTTGGGTTGCGAGGTGGAAAGCTGCCAGCCGGATTTCTCCATGGAGCGCCTGTGGCAAACCTGGCTGGTCCATCGCCATTGGCTGGTGCAGGGCACGCTGGGGGCGGCGTATGCCGATCCGCAAAAACGTGCGTTGCTCAAGCCTGAAGCGCAGTGGGAAGTCGAGGGCGGCCTGGGCCTGAGGGCGGCGGATGTGTATCAGGCGTCGCTGGCGCGCAGTGACTGGTACCGCGCCCTGGCCAGGTTGTTCGAACGTTACGATTTCCTGCTGCTGCCCACGGCACAAGTGTTCCCTTTCGATGCACAACAGCCCTGGCCACGCGTCGTCGGGGGGCAGGCCATGGACACTTATCACCGCTGGATGGAGGTGGTGATCGGCCCCACATTGGCCGGCCTGCCGAGCATGAGTGTGCCGGTGGGCTTCAACCCGCAAGGCTTGCCCATGGGCCTGCAAATCATCGGCCCGGCCCAGGCGGATCGCGCGGTGCTGCAACTGGCGTATGCCCACGAACAACTGACGCACTGGGTGCAGCGTCGCCCTCCGGAATGCTTGAGCGGGTGACGGCCTGTATCTTGCTGTGAAATTCGCTCAACCATCAGCAACCGGGAGGTCAGCCATGGGCAGCAACGTCGACACAGGGACTGTGCGCTCCGTGGAGCGGGCACTGGCCATCATCGAGTTGCTCGGTGAACACCAGGCCCTGGGGCTTGAGGAACTGCATTACCTGACACGCCTGCCCAAGGCCACGGTCTCGCGCATGCTGCTGACCCTACAAGAACAGGGCTGGATCTATCGCGGCCTGAGCGACCGGCGTTACCGCCTCAGCGCCCAGCGCTTGTTCGGCGATACCCAGCAACGCTTCAAGCGGCGCCTGGTGGAGTGCGCGGCGCCCTGGCTGCTGGAACTCAGCGAACGCACCGGGCTGGTGGCGGACTTGTCGAACTTTGACGGTGAACGCCTGGAAGTCATGGAAAGCGCGATCCCCACGGTGTTGCGCAAGCTGTACCCGAACAACTGCCAGATCGTTGGCCAGCATGCCAGCCTGTTTCATTCAGCCATGGGCAAGGCATGCCTGGCTGAACTTGCCGCAGAAGAAGTGCAGCGCCTGGCCAGCCGCGAGCATGTGGCGGCCGATGATCAATACCGCGCCTGCGAGCAATCCCAGCACCAGGGGTTTGGCCAGCGTACCGAAGGGTACTGGGAATACCCGGTGCGCCTGCCGTTCCTGATCCGCGCGGTGGCGCTGCCGGTGCGGGCCAATGGCCGATTGGTAGGGAGCATGGCGTTGCACTGGCCGATGCACCAGGCGCCGGTGGAGCGGGTGCTGAGTTTGCATCTGGCGAGCCTTGAGGCCACCGTGCAAGGCGTGCAGCAGGCACTGGCCTAAGGTGGAAGCCCGCTCCCACAGTTAAATTGCCGGGACCGTTACATTGCGTGCAGCAGGCCGGCCAGTTAATGTTCGAGCAGGTTTTTCTGCGCGCGAGTGTTTAATGTTCAACACATCCATCCTCAAACCCCTGGCCCTCTTGCTGCTGGCCGCTGCCGCCATGCCCGCGCAGGCTGCGTGGTACCTGGATAACGAATCCTCACGGCTGTCGTTCGTCACCACCAAAAACACCGATATCTCCGAAGTCCAGCGCTTCTTGGTGCTGCATGGCAAGGTCGAAGAGAACGGCGCGGCGCAGTTGCAGGTTGAACTGGAGTCGGTCAACAGCGGCATCCCGCTGCGCGATGAGCGCATGCGCAACGACCTGTTCCAGATCAAGACCTACCCCGATGCGCTGATCAACGCGCAAATCAATCTGCAGCCGATCAACGACCTGGCTACCGGCGCACAACTGGAGTTGCGCCTGCCGCTGTCGGTCACCCTGCATGGCAAGACCCAGACCTACAACGCCGAACTGCTGGCAACGCGCCTGGATGACCGGCGGTTCCAGGTGGTGACCCTGGAACCACTGGTGCTGCACGCCAAGGATTTTGACTTGCTCACCGGTGTCGAGACTCTGCGCAAGGCCGCTGGCCTGGACGCGATTAGCCTGTCGGTGCCGGTGGGTGCGGTGCTGATTTTCACGGCGCGCTGACATGAGCGGCGCGGTGTTCCCCTGGCGCAGCGCCAACCGCTTCGAATTGCTGATCGACGGCCCGAATTTTTTCCCGCAGATGCTCGTGGCGATCGCCCGTGCCGAGCGCCAGGTAGAGCTTGAGCTGTATCTGGTGGAGGCGGGCGCCTGCGCCGAAGAGATGGTCAAGGCCCTGGTGCAGGCGGCCGAGCGCGGGGTGCAGGTGCGTTGCCTGTTCGATGACTACGGCAGCCTGGCATTTACCCTCAGCCTGCGGCGCCGCTTGCTCGAGGCCGGGGTGCAGTTGCGCTTTTACAATCGCCTGCGCTGGCGCCGCTGGATGCGCAACCTCTACCGCGACCACCGCAAGCTGTTGTTGGTCGACCAGAGCATCGCCGTGGTGGGCGGCACTGGGGTCACCGATGAGTTCTGGACCCCTGGGCAGGACACCTGTGAGTGGCACGAGGTCATGGTGCAAATCAGCGGCCCGCTGGTGCAGGACTGGCAAGCCCTGTTCGACCGCCAATGGCGGGTCAACGACCACCGTCGCGCCTGGAAGCCGGCGACGCATTTTGGCTTGCCGCGCCTGCCCAAAGTGCCGGCGACCGGCCCCGGCCTGGGGCGGGTGGCGTATGCCGACGCCGGCCAACACCGGGACATTTTGCAATCGCTGATCCGCGCCTTGAACAGCGGCCAGCGCCGTATCTGGCTAGCCACGCCGTACTTCCTGCCCACCTGGGGCGTACGCCGGGCCCTGCGCCGGGCGGCCGGGCGCGGTGTGGACGTGCGCCTGCTGCTCACCGGGCCGCGCACCGACCATCCTTCGGTGCGCTACGCCGGCCACCGCTACTACCCACGCCTGCTCAAGTCGGGGGTGAAGATCTTTGAATACCAGCCGTGTTTCCTGCACCTGAAGATGGTGCTGGTGGACGATTGGGTGAGCGTCGGCTCGTGCAATTTCGATCACTGGAACCTGCGCTTCAACCTGGAGGCCAACCTGGAAGCGCTGGACCCTGAGTTGACGCTGGCGGTGGCGGGCAGTTTCGAGCGTGATTTCGCCCAGAGCCAGGCGGTCAGCCTGGAGGCGTGGAAGGCCCGACCGTTATGGCGGCGGGTCAAGCAGCGGGTGTGGGGGTGGATCGACCGGTTGGTGGTCAATCTGCTGGATCGAAGAGGGTAGGGAACACACCGCAATCAACTGTAGGAGCTGGCTTGCCTGCGATGGCAGCACCTCGGTGTAACTGATAGACCGAGGTGCCTGCATCGCAGGCAAGCGAGCTCCTACATTGACCGTGTTTACAGCTTCAATCAGAGCAGTTCAAAGCTCTGCTGCTGCACATCCTGGGAGTCCAGCCCGATCTGCACATTGAACTGGCCAGGTTCGGCGGCGAACTTGAGCTGGGTGTTGTAGAACTTCAAGTCATCCTCGGTAATGCTGAAGTGCACCACCTTCGATTCACCGGCCTTGAGCAGGATCTTCTGGAAGTTCTTCAGTTCCTTGATCGGGCGGATCATCGAGCCGGCCACGTCCTGGATGTACAGCTGCACCACGGTCTCGCCGTCGAGCTTGCCGGTGTTTTTCAGGGTGACGCTGGCGTCGAGCTTGCCGGTCTTGTTCAAGGTGGTGGACGACAGCGCCATGTCCGACAGGCTGAAACGGGTGTAGCTCAGGCCATAACCGAACGGATACAGGGGAGCTGTGGTGTCGTCGAAGTACTGCGAGGTGTAGTTGCCCGGTTTGCCCGGGGTGAACGGCCGGCCAATGGTCAGGTGGTTGTAGTAGGTCGGAATCTGCCCCACGGAGCGTGGGAAAGTGATCGGCAGCTTGCCCGACGGGTTGTAGTCACCGAACAGCACATCGGCAATCGCGTTGCCGCCTTCGGTGCCGGCGAACCAGGTTTCCAGGATCGCGTCGGCTTGCTGGTGCTCTTCGAGGATCGACAGTGGCCGGCCGTTCATCAACACCAGCACCAGCGGCTTGCCCGTGGCTTTCAGGGCCTTGATCAGGTCGCGCTGGCTTTGCGGGATGTTCAGGTCGGTACGGCTCGAGGATTCGTGGGACATGCCACGGGACTCGCCCACGGCGGCCACCACCACATCGGCGCTTTTCGCGGCCTTGACCGCTTCGTCGATCAGCACCTGGGCCGAGCGCGGGTCATCCACCACTTCCGGGGCATCGAAGTTGAGGAAGTTCAGGTAGTCCACCACCGCCTTGTCACTGGTGATGTTGGCGCCACGGGCGTAGATCACCTGGCCCTTTTCGCCGATCACCGCGTTCATGCCGTCCAGCAGGGTCACCGATTGCGCGGGCTTACCGGCGGCGGCCCAACTGCCCATCATGTCGATGGGGGCCTTGGCCAGCGGGCCGACCAGGGCGATGGTCGCGGATTTCTTCAGCGGCAGGGTGTCGTTGTGGTTTTTCAGCAACACCAGGCTGCGCCGCGCGATGTCGCGGGCTTCGCTGCGGTGCAGGCGGCTTTCGGCATAGGTGTCGGCCGGATCATCCTCGGCCTTGCCGATACGCAGGTATGGGTCGGCAAACAGGCCCATGTCGTACTTGGCACCGAGCACTTCACGCACCGCGTTGTCGATGTCGCTTTGTTCGATCTCGCCGGATTTCAGCAGCCCTGGCAGTTCCTTGCCGTAGAGCTGGTCGTTCATGCTCATGTCGATGCCCGCCTTGATTGCCAGCTTGGCCGCTTCGCGACCGTCCTTGGCCACGCCGTGCTTGATCAGCTCGAAGATCGCACCGTGGTCGCTCACCGTCAGGCCCTTGAAGCCCCACTCCTTGCGCAACAGGTCGTTCATCAGCCAGGTGTTGGCGGTAGCAGGCACGCCGTTGATCGAGTTCAACGCCACCATCACCCCGCCGGCGCCGGCCTTGATTGCCGCGTGGTAGGGCGGCAGGTAGTCCTGGTACATCTTGACCGGGCTCATGTCGACCACGTTGTAGTCGCGCCCGCCTTCCACCGCGCCGTACAGGGCGAAGTGCTTGACGCTGGCCATGATGCTGTCGGCCTGGGCCGGGCTCGGGCCCTGGAAGGCCTTGACCATCACTTCACTGATGCGCGACACCAGGTAGGTGTCTTCGCCAAACCCTTCGGAGGTCCGACCCCAGCGCGCGTCGCGGGAAACATCGACCATCGGCGCGAAGGTGATGTCGAGGCTGTCGGCGGCGGCTTCCTTGGCGGCAATGCGCCCGGAGCGGCTGATGGCGTCCATGTCCCAGCTCGAGGCCAGGGCCAGGCTGATCGGGAAAATAGTGCGGTGGCCGTGGATCACGTCATAGGCGAAGAACATCGGGATCTTCAAGCGGCTGCGCATCGCCGCGTCCTGCATCGGACGGTTTTCCGGGCGGGTGATGGAGTTGAACGTGCCACCAATGCGCCCTGCGGCGATTTCCTTGCGGATCATCTCGCGGGGCATTTCCGGGCCGATGCTGATCAGGCGCAACTGGCCGATCTTTTCATCCAGGGTCATCTGTCCGAGCAGGTCGCTGACGAACGCGTCCTTGTCCTTAAGCGCAGCGGGCTTGGTCTCGGCAACGACGGAGTGACTGGCCAGAGTGGCAACAAGGCCCAGCAAACACAGCTTTTTCATGAATATCCTTTTTCGGCGAACTGCGCAGTGTTCAGGTAAAAAACACGGCTCGGCCAAAATGTGGGGAGCGACTATTGTTGTTCGGGTGTTGTGTGGATAAATACCGCACACTTCTCAGCTCTTTATGAACTATCCATAAAGAAGGGCATCTTTTAGCTGATTGGCTCGCTGTAATCCAGTAGTGGCGGATTATGCCCCAAGCGCGTGATGTATAGGGTCAGTCGTCAAATTCCATAAGGTTGGTCAGGAGACACACCATGCAAGCAGCACAGACTATTCGATGGGGCTGGAAAGCCGCGGCCCTGCTACTGATCAGCAGCGTGCTGAGCGGTTGCGGCATCAACAAAATCCCGACCCTGGACGAACAGGTCAAGGCGGCCTGGGCCCAGGTGCAGAACCAGTATCAACGGCGTGCCGACCTGATCCCCAACCTGGTGGAAGTGGTCAAGGGCTATGCAGCCCATGAACAGGACACCCTCACCGCGGTGATCGAAGCGCGGGCCAAGGCGACCTCGATCCAGGTCGATGCCAGCACCCTCGACAACCCGGAAAAACTCAAGCAGTTCCAGCAGGCCCAGGAAGGCCTGAGCGGTGCTCTCAGCCGCCTGATGGTGGTGTCCGAGCGCTATCCGGACCTTAAGGCCAACCAGAACTTCCTGGCCCTGCAATCGCAGCTTGAAGGCACCGAAAACCGCATCAGCGTGGCCCGTCGCGACTTTATCGCCGCCGTGCAGGCCTTCAACACCGAGATCCGTACCTTCCCAGGCCGCCTGTGGCACAGCGTGATGTACAGCGATCTGCCGGTGCGCGCCAACTTCGAGGCCACCAGTGCCGATGCCGATAAAGCGCCGCAAGTGAAATTCTGATGACCTGGCGTGCTGGGTGGCTGGCGGCGCTGCTGCTGGCCTTTAGCCTGACTGCCCAGGCGGCGCCGGACTTCCCGGCGCTGACTGGGCGGGTGGTCGACAACGCGCAGATGATCGACCCGCCGGTGCGTGCGCAACTGAGCCAGCAATTGCAGGCGCTGGAGCAAACCAGCGGCGACCAGATCGTGGTCGTCACGGTGCCCGACCTGCAAGGCCTGCCCATTGAAGACTACGGTTATCAACTGGGCCGGCACTGGGGCATCGGCCAGAAGGGCAAGGACAACGGCGCGCTGTTGATCGTGGCCCGGGACGAGCGCCAGTTGCGCATCGAAGTGGGCTACGGCCTGGAGGGCGTGCTCACCGATGCGCAGTCGTGGGTGATCATCAACCAGGTGATTGCGCCCAAGTTCAAGGCGGGCAATTTTACCCAGGGCATCAGCGACGGCGTGGCGGCCATGATCCAGGTGGTCGGCGGCGAGCCGTTGGCGGTGCCCGCCCATGTGGCGGATCCCAACTTTGCCAAGGACAACCCGGTGTTTTCCATCGGCCTGTTCATCTTGTTGCTGGTGGTGTTGTGGCTGTGCAACCGCATGGGCCTGCCAGTGGGCGCCATCCTGCTGGCGATTCTCAGCAGCAGCGGGCGTGGCGGCGGTGGCGGCGGGGGCGGTGGCTTCAGGGGCGGCGGTGGCGGTTTTGGCGGCGGCGGGGCTTCGGGTGGCTGGTAATGACAATAACTAAAGAGCATCTACAACCATGGCTTTACTGACAGAACACGAGCAGCGCCAAGTCGCCGAAGCGATCGCCAGGGTCGAGCAACAGACCGACGCCGAACTGGTGACCGTACTCGCCGCCCGCGCCGACGACTACGCCTACATCCCGCTGCTGTGGGCCAGTGTGGTGGCGTTGGTGGTGCCGGGGATCGTGCATTACCTGTCGGGCTGGTTGACCATGCACACCTTGCTGCTGGCGCAATGGGCGACGTTCATTGTGCTGTGCCTGGTGTTCCGCCTGCCGGCCATCACCACTCGCCTGATCCCGCGCTCGGTGCGGCATTGGCGCGCATCGAACCTGGCGCGCCGGCAGTTCCTGGAGCAGAACCTGCACCACACCCTGGGCAGCACCGGGGTGTTGATTTTTGTCAGTGAGGCCGAGCGCTATGTGGAGATCCTGGTGGACGACGGGATTTCCAAGCGGCTGGATGACAGCAGTTGGGACGCTATCGTCAAGACGTTTACCCAGCAGGTGAAACAGGGGCAGACATTGGCGGGGTTTATCACATGCATTGAGGCCTGCGGCGAACTGCTCAAGGTGCATGTGCCCCAGACCCACACGCGCAATGAACTGCCCAACCGCCTGGTCGTCCTGAAATAACCTGTAGGAGCTGGCTTGTGTGGGAGCTGGCTCCTACACAAGCGGCATTTTCAATCGCACTGACCGTTGGGCAAATAACTCCGTGCCCTGGCGCGCCATCCCCCCTAAAATGCCCGGCATTCCCTGCCCGAGGCGTTTTTGTTCATGTCTGTCACCGCTAAACCTGCCAGCCCCGCGCCGGATCATCATGCCCAGTTCATCGAGTTGCTGCGCGCAAGCCTCGAGCAGAATGCCTTTATCAAGCTGGTGCTGGCCAAGTACGTGGGCGATGAGGTTGAGCTGCAACGCCTGATCATCAAGGCAGTGACGGTCAAGGAGCAGGCGTGCCTGTCCTTTGTCTACCGCTACAAGACCCGCGATATCACCAAGAACTTCGCCCTGGCAGACGGCGTCGCGACGATTGCCGCGCTGTTGCCGGCCTCGTTCAAGAACGCCCACCTGTTGTCGTTGACCGACGAAGCGCAGCTGGAATACAGCAAGAAGAACAAAAGTTCGCTGTTCAAAAGCAAACCCCAGCAGTTGCGTGAAGCGCCATCGGCCGAGCACAACCGTGAGAAAAACCGCTTCCTCGACCTTGGCCGGCCATTTCTCGCCGACCTGGGCGTGACCAACGCCAAGCACGAGCTGATCCCGGCGATGTCGCGCAAGTGGAAACAGATCAACAAGTTCATCGAAGTGTTCAGCCACGCGCTGACCTCATCCCCCTTGCAACTGGACCGGCCGGTACGCGTCGCGGATTTTGGCTCGGGCAAGGGTTACCTGACGTTCGCCATCCACGACTACCTGCGCAACACCCTCAAGGCCGAAGGCCAGGTGACGGGCGTGGAGCTGCGCGAAGACATGGTGACCCTGTGCAACAACGCCGCCGCCCGCCTGGAGCACCCGGGGCTGGTGTTCAAGTGCGGTGACGTGCGCAGCGTGGCGCCCAGCGAGCTGGACGTGATGATCGCCCTGCATGCCTGCGACATCGCCACCGACTACGCGATCCATACCGGCATCCGCTCCGGGGCGTCGATCATCATGTGCTCGCCGTGCTGCCACAAACAGATCCGCTTGCAGATCCAGAGCCCGGCACTGCTCAAGCCGATGCTGCAATACGGCCTGCACCTGGGCCAGCAGGCCGAGATGGTCACCGACAGCTTGCGTGCGTTGTTCCTTGAGGCGTGCGGCTATGAGACCAAGGTGTTTGAGTTCATCTCGTTGGAACACACCAACAAGAACAAGATGATCCTGGCCGTGAAGCGTGCCGAGCAGGTGGACAACGCTCAACTCCTGGAGAAAATCCAGGAGCTCAAGGCGTTCTACAACATCACCGAACACTGCCTGGAAACCCTGCTGCGGGCGGATGGTTACCTGGCCTGAGAATGACGCAAATCAAAATGTGGGAGCTGGCTTGCCTGCGATAGCATCACCTCGCTTTACCTGATACACCGAGGTGCCTGCATCGCAGGCAAGCCAGCTCCCACATCAGATCGTGCTCGCCTTGGAGACCGGTGCAGGCTGCACAGCCGTCTTGCGCCCCAACATCACCGTGACGATCACCCCGCAGGCGAACAGCCAGGTAATCGGCTCGATGTGCTCGCCAAAAAACAGCGCGGAAAAGGCGATGGTGAAAAAAATCTGCAACAGCTGGATCTGGCTGACCCGCGCGATCCCGCCCATGGCCAGCCCGGCATACCAGGCAAAGAACCCCAGGAACTGCGAGAACAGCGAGACGTAGCCAAACGCCCACCAGGTGCGCGCCGAGATTGCGCCTTCATGTTGCAGCGCCAGGTACGTCACCGGCCCGATCAACAGCGGCGTCGACAGCACCAGCGCCCAGCAGATCACCTGCCAGCCGCCCATCTCCTTGGCCAGTCGGCCCCCTTCGGCATACCCCAGGCCGCCCACGGCAATCGCCCCGAGCATCAGCAGGTCGCCAGCCTGGATGCTGCCGGCGCCCGTGATCAACGCATAGCCGAGCACCAACGCGCTGCCCAGTGCCGCGCAGGCCCAGAAAGCTTTTGACGGACGCTCATGGGACAGCCACGCCGCATACAGTGCCACGCACAGCGGTTGCAGGCCGTTGACCAGGGCGCCATGGGAGGCGGGCAGGGTTTGCATGGCCCAGGCCGACAACACCGGGAAGCCGAGGATCACCCCGGCAATCACCAGCGCCAGGCCGCGCACCTGGCGCCAGGTCGGCCAGGTTTCGCGGCGCCAGAGCAACAGCAGGGCCGCCGGCACCGCCGCGAACAAGGCGCGGCCCAGGCCATTGAGCAACGGATGGATTTCCTGCACCACGATGCGGGTGAAGGGCAGGGTCAGGCTGAAGATGATGACGCCGAGCAGGCCGAGGGCCATGCCGGTGTTTTCGCGCGAATTCATGGGAGCAACCGGATTGAATGGGCAGGCAGGTGCTGCCCATCTAGCCACAAAGCCCGCAGGACGCGGGCTTACAGCTGGGTGCAGATTGAACCGTACAGTTGGGCGGTTAGAAGAAGCGGGTCACGCTGATCTTGGCGTTGCGCCCGACGCTGGTGGCGCTGTCGCCGCTCAAGGCTGGCATATAGCTGCGGTTGAACAGGTTGTCGACGGTGAAGTTGACTTCAGTGCCCTTGAGGTACGCCTGTTGCGGCGTCCATTTGGCGAACAGGCCCTGGGTGTCGTAGCTGTCGTTGGCGTACTGGTCGTAAAACAGGTCGCCAAAGCCACTGTTCAGGCCGCTCGAATATTTGTCGCTGGGCAGGCGATCGGTCTTGCGCACGAACTGGCCTTGCCAGCCCACTTGTGCGTCCCAGGCGGGAATCTTGGTGCCAAGCACAGCGACCCACTTGGCCGGTGGAATGTCCCGGGCCCAGACGTGGATGTCGCTGGCCCACGGGTTGGTGTAAGGGTTTTCGCGTTTGCCGGTGGCCCACGAGTAGCTCAGGGAGCCGAACAGATAGGTCGAGTCGTAGTAGCCTTCGAGCTCGAAGCCCTTGATGGTCATGCTGCCGATGTTGCGGTAGTTGGCCTTTGACGCCATGTCGGTGCAGACATCGGCGATGGAGCCGACCTGGGAGTTTTGTTCCTTGCAGCCAATCCCGGTGGCCTTGAAGATCTCGTCTTCGATCTTGTTGTGGAACAACGTCGTACGCAGTTGCAGGCTGTCGCCGCTGGCCATCACGTTGGCAAAGCTGGTGACGTTACCCACGGTGATGGCGGTGATGCGTTCCGGGTCCAGATTGCGGCTGGTGGAGGTGCGGCTGCCCAGGCCCTGGACTTCGTATTGCTCGTCGATCACCGGGGCGCGCCAGGTGCGGCTCCAGTTGGCGAACATCACCACGTCCGGGGTGACTTTCCAGAACGCTGCCAGGCGCGGCGACCAGCCGGCATAGGTGCGGTCGCTGTAGTCGTGGCCGTAGGCCGGGTCGGGGTTGCTGTAGTACGGCGCATCGTTGGCCTTGCCACGGTTGACCACGTGGTCATAACGCAGGGACGGGGTGATGGTCACGTCGCCCAGGGTCACCGCGTCCTGGATGTAGAACGCGTTGGTGTCGACTTTGCCGTGGGGCATGAAGGCCGGCTGGAAATGCCCGTAGTTGTATTTGGGCGTGTTGTAGGTTGCGCCGGGCATCCAGCTTTCTGTGTCGCGGATGTGCTTGCGGATCTGTACGCCGGTCGTCAAGGCATGGTCCAGCGGGCCGCTGTTGAAGCGGCTGATGTTGCGCAGCTCCAGGATCTTGTCGGTGTAGGCGGTGTCCATCTTGCGCCCGCCGGTGGACAGACCGACGACGGCCGTGGCGTCGCGTTCGTCGGTCTGGTCGGTATTGGACTCCGAATAGCTGAGCTTCATGTCGATCAGCGGGTTATCCAGGGGCTGGTATTCGTACTTGCCTGACCACGTGGTATCGACGGTGTGGCGGTTGGCCAGGAACCGTCTTACGGCCGCGTCGTAGCCATAGCGGTCGATATCGGTCTTGCGCGGTGGCGATGGATAGCTTCTGGCCGAGAAAGGTGTCCAGCGTTCGCTGTTGGCCCGGGAGTAGGAGAAACCGAGGCTGTGCTCATCGGTCAGGTACATGTTCAGTTTGAACAGTTGGCCGTCCACATCCTGGGCGCTGTTGGGCAGGCGCTGCGGGTTGATCGGGTATTCCTTGCTGTCATAGTCGCGCGCTGCGGCCAGCTTCATGTCGCCGCCGTCGCGCTTGGTCAGGTAGGCCAGGGCGTCGATGCGCCCGTCATCGGTGCGGCCATACACGGCGCCGCTGTAGACCTGTTCGTGGTCGTTGCTGGCATAGCCGTACTTGAGCATCGCACCGCTGTTGCGCCCGTCCTTGAGCAGGTCCGGCGCATCCTTGGTGACCATGTTGACCGTACCGCCGAACCCGCCGTTACCGGTGAAGGCCGAGTGCGGGCCTTTTTCCACCTCGACGCTCTTGATCATCTCGGGCTCGATAAACACGGTGCCCTGCTGATAGCGCTCGAAACCGCTTTTGGTCGCGCCATCGACCGTCATCGGTACGTCTTCGGCCTCGCCCATCCCGCGAATATTGATGATCTGCCCGCCCGGTTTCATCGAGCCGCCCATGGTCACCCCCGGCAGCGTCTGCACCAGGCTGGCGATGTTGTTGGGCTGCAGGCGGTCGATATCGGCCTGGGACAGGGTGGAGCGGCCGACGGTGCTGGCGTCGACCTGGTTACCGGTACCGATCACGCTCAAGGCGTCCAACTGCACGCTGGCGCTGTTGGTGGTGCGGCTTTCCTCGGGGCGCACGACATAGGTGCTGCCTACTTTGATCAGAGTGAACTCGCCGGTCTTGAGCAGGGTACGGATCGCCACTTCGGGGGTGAAATCACCGTTGAGCGCGGGCGCCTGGATATTCTTGAGCAGGTCTTCATCGAACAGCAGCTGGATTTTTGCCTGTTGCGCAACCTGGCTCAGGGACGTGGCCAAGGGTTGGGCCGGCAGTTGCAGGGTGAACGACTCGGCCTGGGCCGTGAGGCTGACGGTCAGGCAGGCGGCGATCAGTGTCGGTCGAACAAACAGGTGCTGGGCAAGGCAAGGCGCGCGAAACATGAAATCCCCCAAGGCGGCTAAATAGCCAAAAAAGGCATGCGTATCAAACGCAGACCGGAGGAAGACGCGGCAGGAAAAAAAATCCTCACATGCGAATGCAAAATATTCTCAAGTGGTGCTATTTGCGTGCTTCGATGCGGATCCTGCCGTCGGCCAGGGGCACGGTTTTCACCGGCAACAAGGCCGGCAGGGCGTTGAGCAGCGCGTCCGGGTCATTCACATCGAGGTTGCCGGAAACCTTCAGTTGCGCCACCGGGCCATCGGCCAACACCACGGCCTTGGGCCGGTACAGGCTCAGCTCATCCAGCAGGCTGGCCAGTTCACGGTTGCGAAAGGACAGGTGCCCGCTGCGCCAGTCGGCGACTTCGCCAACGGCCAGGCGTTGTTGCTGCACGGAGCCCTTGGCGTAGTTGTAGGTTGCCCGCTGCTGGGCGCCGAGCATGACGGCGCTGGCTTTTTGGTCGGGGGCGAAGGCAACCATCCCGTGGGCCACGCTGACCACCAACTGCTGCTGGCTGCGGCGCACATCAAACGCGGTGCCCACCACCCGCACATCGGCCTCGCCAGCGCGCACGAACAATGGCCGCTCCTTGTCGGGCGCCACCTCCACGTACAACTGGCCCTGGTCCAGATGGATCACGCGGCGATGGGCATCGAAGTCCACCCGCAACTGCGTGCTGGCGTTGACGTACAAGGTGCTGCCGTCCGGCAGGTCCAGGGTGCGCATGCCCTTATCCTGTGCCGCGACCTCGGTGTGGTAGAGCCCGCGCGGGGCGCCCAGGTTACTGGCGAGCAAGGCGCAGACCAGCGCGGCCGCCACTGCCAGGGCGGGGCGCCAGGGCGCGGGCTGGCGCGTGGGCAAGGGCACGGGTTTATTCAGTTGCTGCAGTTCGCCAAGGTCGGCCCACAGCTGTTCGAATTCGGCGTAGGCGCGCGCATGGGCCGGCACGGCATGCCAGGTGGCGAAGGCCTTGCGCTCCTGCGTGCTGCTTGCGTTGCGATTGCGCGCAAACCAACTGGCAGCCTGGGCATCGATGGTGTCGTGCTCATCAATTTCGTGGCCGTCGCGGTTGCTCAAGCGGGTCATTCTGGCTGCTCCTTGCCCGGGTCTTTGTGAAGTCGCTGCTTGCAGTGCAGCAGGGCAAAGGCAATGTGCTTTTCCACCATGCTGATCGAAACGCCCATGCGCTCGGCAATCTGCGCCTGGCTCAGGCCTTCGAAGCGGTGCAGCATAAGGGCTTCTCGCCTGCGGGGCGAGAGTTCGGCGAGGACTTCTTTCAACTGTTCCAGGCGTTGGAGGCGCAGGGCGGCGGCCATAGGATCGTTTTGCTCGTCGGTGACAGGCTCGGCATCCCATTCGCCCTGTTCATGATGGACGCTGTGCCGCACCTTCTGTTTGCGCCAGTGGTCGCGCAGCAGGTTGCGCGCCATCTGAAACAAAAAGGCCCGTGGCTGCTCGACCTTGCTCCGGTCGCGGTAGTCCAGCCATTGGGTAAAGACATCCTGGGTCATGTCCGCCGCGTCGCTGGCGTTGTCCGTGCGTTTGCGCAGGTAATGCAGGATATCTGCATAAAACCCGCGAAAGGCGTCGGCCGACAACGGGTCGGGCTTGAAACGAGACATGGATATCCTTCTTGACGCAGCACGCTGCAGAAAAGTCGCGAATGATATCGAGAATTATTGCTATTTGTCTCCGTAAATTTAGCAATGCATGCATTCCCCTGTGGGAGCGGGCTTGCCCGCGATGGCGGTGTGTCTGATCCACCGCTATCGCGGGCAAGCCCGCTCCCACAGGGGGTGTTTTAGCGCAACGCGGCCAGCAGCTTCTGCAACTGCGCCTGACCCGCCATGTCCAGTGGGAACACCGGCAACCGCGGATCTCCCACCTCCAGCCCGGTCATGCGCAAACCGGCCTTGATTGTCGCCGGCAAGCCACCCTTGAGGATGAAGTCCAGTACCGGCAACTGCCGATAGAACAGTTCGCGTGCCCGGTTCAGGTCGTTGGCCTGCACCGCCTGGTACAGATCCAGGTTGAGCTGCGGGATCAGGTTCGGCGCAGCGGTGCACCAACCCTTGGCCCCGGCGGCGAACGCTTCCAGGGCCAGTGGATTGCAGCCGTTGTAGAACGGCACCTGGCCCTCACCCTGGCGGTACAACTGGTGCATGCGCTGGATGTCGCCGGTGCTCTCCTTGACCATCGTCACGTTATCAACGCTGTTGACGATGCGCAGGATCAACTCCACCGACATATCCGTGCCGCTGGTGGCCGGGTTGTTGTAGAGCATGATCGGCACACCAACGCTGTCGCCGACGGCCGCGTAGTGCGCGAGGATCTGCGCTTCACTGAGCTTCCAGTACGACGTTGGCAGCACCATCACCACATCGGCACCTTCGGCTTCGGCAAAACGTGCGCGGCGCACGGCCTTGGCGGTGGTCAGGTCGGACACGCTGACGATGGTCGGCACGCGCTTGGCGACTTTTTGAATGCTGTAGGCGCTGACTTCATCCCACTCGGCATCGCTCAGGTAGGCGCCTTCACCGGTGCTGCCCAGCGGCGCGATAGCATGCACGCCGCTGTCGATCAAACGGTCGATGGAGTGGCCCAGGGCGTCGAGGTCAAGGGTGCTGCCGTCGGCGCTGAACGGGGTGATGGTGTAGCCGATGATGCCGTGAATTGTAGGGCTGGACATGGAATGTCTCCGGTCGAAAAAGGCTTCAGTTCAGGCAATCGGCGTGTTGGCGCAGGTTCTGCCGAGCGTAGTAGTTGAACGCGGCGCCGTGGCGCTTGGGCTTGGAGATCCAGTCATGGGCCTCGCGTCCCAACTGCGGCAGGATCGGCTTGACGGTCCCGGCGGCCATGGCCAGCAATTGCAGTTTGGCCGCCCGTTCGATCAATTGCGCGATCACGCAGGCTTCTTCGATGGTGCTTCCGGTGGACAACTGGCCGTGGTGCGACAGCAGGATGGCGCGCTTGTCGCCCAGGGCCTCGGTGATGATTTCGCCTTCTTCGTTACCCACCGGCACACCCGGCCAGGCTTCGAGGAACGCACAGTCTTCGTACAGCGGGCACAGGTCCATGTGTGACACCTGCAGCGGTACTTCGAGCATCGACAGCGCGGCGATGTGGGTCGGGTGGGTGTGGATGATGCAGTTCACATCCGGCCGGCCACGGTACACCCAGCTGTGAAAACGGTTGGCCGGGTTGGGCATGCCGTGGCCTTCCAACACTTCCAGGTCTTCGTTGACCAGCAGCAGGTTGCTGGCGGTGATTTCATCGAAACCCAGGCCCAGTTGCTGGGTGTAGTAGGTGCCAGGCTGCGGGCCGCGGGCGGTGATCTGCCCGGCCAGGCCCGAGTCGTGGCCGTTCTCGAACAGAATACGGCAGGTCAGGGCCAGCTTTTGCCGGTCGGTCCACGTATTATCCGCCAGGGTACTTTGCATCTGGGTCAGCGCTTGCTTGACCAGTTGTTCTTTGGGGAGTGCTAATGTCTTGGCCATATCGGTGTCCTTTGGGTGGTTCATTGGACGTCGATTTGCTGGTTCCCGCTGCTCGCAAGGTCGTTGGGTTCTGCAAATGACACTAAAGAGGCTATATGACACAATGTGTCATTGGCAAGCAATAATCATCGCCTCCTGCTTGGATTAATCGCTGCGCATGTCTATCCGTTTGAAATTATTGAGAAAAAAACTCGGTGTCACCTTGGAGGCATTGGCCGAAAAATCCGGGATGACCAAGAGCTACCTGTCCAAAGTCGAACGTGGCTTGAACACCCCGTCGATTGCCGCTGCGCTGAAACTGGCCAAGGCGTTGAACGTCAAGGTCGAGGAGCTGTTCAGCGAAGACAGCGTCAGCCTCGACAGCTACAGCCTGGTGCGCAGCCACGAGCGGCCCGACACTGCACCGGGTTACGCGGTGCTGGCCCACCAGGTCAGTGAGCGCAGCCTGCTGCCGTTTATCATCTACCCGCCGGCAGAATTCAGCGACAAGACCTTCAAGGAGCATTTGGGGGAGGAGTTTCTGTTTGTGCATGAAGGCCGGGTGGAAGTGGACTTCATGAACGAACGGGTGCTGCTCGAGCGCGGTGATGCGTTGCACTTCAATGCGCAAAAGCCCCACCGGATCCGCTCGGTGGGCGAGGTGCAGGCGCAGTTGCTGGTGGTGGTGCACAGCGCCGAAGAATAGGCCTGGAACGCGGTCAATGTAGGAGCTGGCTTGTGTGGGAGCGGGCTTGCTCGCGAAAGCGGTGTGTCATTCAACACATCCAGCGTCTGACCCACCGCTATCGCGAGCAAGCCCGCTCCCACATGGGGTCTCCAGTTAGGCTGGGATCAGTGCTCGACCGGCACCGACAATGCCGGCTTGCCCAGCGCATGGCTGCGCGCCGCAAAGAACCTGAGCTCCACTTCCATCCCCTCAAACAGCCCGGCAAACCTGTGCTTTTGCTGCTGGATAAACCCGTCGCTGCGGCCAAATACCGAGATCGCCAGGGTCTTGATCTTCGACCGGCGAATCGCCTCCACCAGGTGCCCGTCCTGTTCGCTCAGGTGATGGCCGAAGATGCACAGCGCACCTGCCTGTCCCAGCAATTGCTCATAGCAGAACGCCAGGTAATCCGAACTGCGAATGCTCTTGAGTTTCTCGCTGCTGGGGCCTTCGTTGATGAACAGCGGTACATCGTCGAGGGTCTTGATGGTGTTGTTGATGGCAAAACTGCTGAGCAACGTGCTGTCAGTGGACGGCAATTTGCGCGCCGAGCCATCCAGGTTGCGCACCAGGTGCAGGCCGCCGTGCAGGTACAGGATGCGCGTCGCGGCGGTAGCGGTATCGCGCAGGTCAAAACGTGATTCGGCGCCGCGAAACAGGTCGTCGATGCCCGGTGTGTGCAGAATCGACCAGTAGTTGAGCAGGTCGTAATTGCTGGTGAACACCGTCTTGTAGCTCGCCAGTTCCTGGTTGATCGTGGCCAGGGTCGACGGCTGCACCAGGCGCCAGGGGATATGCACGGCGTGGATGGTATTGATCAGCGCTTCCTTGATCGCGTAGTAGCGATTGCGCGGCGCGGCGGAGCTGACGGCCAGGGCTTTGTTGACGCGGCTGGTGGTTTTCAGGGCGCCCAGCACCTGCTCGAAGCTGCGGGTCTGCATCGCGTCAAACACGCTCAGTTCGGAAGCGCTCAGGGGCTTTTCTTCGACGGTGCGCGCGTTTTCAAACAGCGAGTCGTAGGCAAAATCTTCCCACACCGCGCGACTGGCACCGTTGCCGATCAGGATGGCGTCGAAGGCGATGCTGTTGCGCAGTGCGTTCCAGTCTTCAAGGGTGGCGTCGATATCCTGGAAATCCTTCATTGCGGCGGGTCTACTCAAAAACGGCTGGGTGGTGACTTTATCACGGGCGGGCGTTGATCTTGGTCAAGATGCCGCAGGCGGGTGGGGTTGATGCTGTAGGCATCAACGTATCCCCGAGGGTTCATCATGAGCAGCACGTTCTTCATTCCCGCCGTCAACATCATGGGCATCGACTGCCTCGACGAAGCCATGAGCGCGATCCGCAACTACGGCTTTCGCAAGGCGCTGATTGTCACCGACGCCGGCCTGGCCAAGGCGGGCGTGGCCAGCATGATTGCCGAGAAGCTGGCAATGCAGGACATCGATTCGGTGATTTACGACGGCGCCAAACCCAACCCCAACGTGGAGAACGTCGAGAACGGCCTGGCGTTGCTGCAGCAAAGTGCCTGCGATTTCGTGGTGTCGTTGGGTGGTGGTTCGCCCCATGACTGCGCCAAGGGCATTGCCCTGTGTGCCACCAATGGCGGGCATATCGGCGACTACGAAGGGGTCGACCAGTCGAGCAAGCCGCAGCTGCCTTTGGTCGCGATCAACACCACCGCCGGCACCGCCAGCGAAATGACGCGTTTTTGCATCATCACCGACGAAACCCGCCACGTGAAAATGGCCATCGTCGACCGCAACGTCACGCCGCTGCTGTCGGTCAACGACCCGGCGCTGATGGTCGCCATGCCCAAGGGCCTGACCGCCGCCACCGGCATGGACGCGCTGACCCACGCCATCGAAGCCTATGTGTCCACGGCGGCCAACCCGATCACCGACGCCTGCGCGATCAAGGCCATCGAGCTGATCAGCGCCAACCTGCGCCTGGCCGTGCGCGACGGCAGCGATATGGCCGCCCGGGAAAACATGGCCTACGCGCAATTTCTCGCCGGCATGGCCTTCAACAACGCCTCCCTGGGTTTTGTCCACGCCATGGCTCACCAGTTGGGCGGCCTCTACGACCTGCCCCACGGCGTGTGTAACGCGGTGCTGTTGCCTCACGTGCAAAGCTTCAACGCCAGCGTCAGCGCGGCACGCCTGAGTGACGTTGGCCGCGCCCTGGGCGTGACCGACAAACACGCCACCTTCGAAGAGGGCGCGCAAGCGGCCATCGCGGCGATCCGCTGCCTGTCCCAGGACGTCGACATCCCCGCCGGCCTGCGCGAGCTGGGCGCCAAGCTGCAAGATATCCCGTTGCTGGCGACCAACGCCCTCAAGGACGCGTGCGGCCTGACCAACCCACGGCGGGCGGATCAGCGCCAGATCGAGGAGATTTTCCGTAGCGCGTTTTGAGCGGGGCAGCGGCAAGTAGCAAGCTTCAAGCGACAAGCTGTTAACCTGAGCACCTCTTACAGCGCTTAACTTGAAGCTCGCCACTGAGGCCCCCTATGAGAGTTCTGCTATTCGGCGCCACCGGCATGGTCGGCCAGGGCGTGTTGCGTGAGTGTCTGCTGGCCGCTGATGTGCAGGAAGTAGTGGCCGTAGGGCGCACGGCGTTGACTCAGGAGCATGGCAAGCTGCACCAGGTGTTGCATGCCGATATGTTCGACTTCCAACCCCTGGAGCATCTGCTGCAAGGTTTTGATGCCTGCCTGTTTTGCCTGGGGGCATCGTCGGTGGGCATGGATGAAGCCACTTACACCCGCCAGACCTATGACCTGACCCTGGTCGCTGCCAGCACCCTGGCGCGGCTCAATCGGCAGATGACCTTTGTGTATGTGTCCGGTGCCGGCACCGACAGTTCCGAGCAGGGCAAGGTGATGTGGGCGCGGGTCAAGGGCAAGACCGAGAATGCCTTGCTGCGCCTGCCGTTCAAAGCGGTGTATGTGTTCCGGCCGGGGATCATCCAGCCGCTGCATGGCGTGCGCTCGAAAACCGCGCTGTACCAGACGATCTACAACCTGATCGGGCCGCTGCTGTCACTGGTGCGTCGCGTGCGGCCGGCCTGGGTGGTGAGTACCGAGACCGTGGGCCGGGCGATGCTCAGTGTGGTCCGCCATGGCGCACCGCAACCGGTGATCGAGCCTGCCGACATCCATCGCCTGGCCGCCGAGGGGCGGTGATGGCTGTGGCTCAGCCCGCAGCGGCCAGGGCCTTGGCGGGCGCGGTGCTGAACTGAATCAACGCCACCCCACCGATCAGCATCAGCACGCCGAGCAGGCGCGGCGCGGTCAGTTGTCGTTCCACCAGGCCAAACAAGCCAAAGTGATCGAGTAACAACGAGGCGAGGATTTGCCCGGTCATGGCCAGGGCGATAAATCCCGATGCCCCGAGTTTGGGCAAAAGGACCAGGGCCAGGGAGATAAAACACACACCGAATGCGCCTCCGGTCCACATCCACAGCGGCGCCTTGCTGATAAAACCGAGGCTTGGCAGCGGCAGGCGTAGCGCCAGGATCACTGGCAACAGCACCAGGATACTCACCAGCAGCGAGGCCAGGGTCGCCCACAACGGATGCCCGAGGCCGCGCCCGAGGTTGGCATTGATCGCGCTTTGAAACGGCACCACCGCCCCGGCAATCACCGCCAACAGCAACAAGCCCAGCCAATGCAACGTGGTCATGATCAATCTCCCAAAGGTTTTACTGGACTGTACGGTATTCGTCGCGCAGATTTAAATTCCAAGTTCTTATGCTTAACATGCATGCCATGAATGATTTGCGCCGCATCGACCTCAACCTGCTGGTGATCCTGGACGCCCTGCTCAGCGAGCAGCACGTCACCCGCGCCGCCGAGCGCCTGCATCTGAGCCAGCCGGCGGTCAGCCACGCGCTGGCGCGGTTGCGGGATCTGCTGGGCGACCCATTGCTGGTGCGCCAGGGTGGCGGCCTGGTCGCCACCGCCCGCGCATTGGAGCTGGCGGCGCCGCTGGCCGATGCGCTGGCCCAGGTCCAGTCGTTGCTGGCGCCGAACCGCTTCGACCCGGCGTCGGCCAGGCGTACGTTTCGCCTGGCCATGTCCGATTACGGCGCGGCGCTGCTGTTACCCGGGCTGGCACGGGCGCTGCGCGAGCAGGCGCCGGGGATTGACCTGGCCATCACCCACGCCAGTCGCGAAGGCATGCAGGAAGGGGTGCTCAGTGGTGAGATCGACCTCGCGGCCGGGGTATTTCCCGACCTGCCCGCCGAGCTGCGCAGCACGCCGTTGTTCGAGGAGCACTACGCCTGCCTGGTCGACCGCGACAGCTTGCCCGCAGGCGGTGTGCTCGACTTGCCCACTTACCTCGCGCGGCCCCATGTGCTGCTGGAAATGCGCGGTAGCGGCACTCCGGAAATCGAACGGGCACTGACCGCGATCCGTGAACGACGCCACGTGGCAATCAGCCTGCCCCACTGGGGCATCGCACCGCAGTTGATCCAGGGCACTGACCTGATCCTCACCGTGTCTTCCCAGGGGCTGCTGAACATCGACTCCCGGCACTTGCTGGTGGTGCCGCCGCCGTTCCATATCCCGTCCTTCGGTTTTGTCTTGGCCTGGCATAAACGCCGTGGCGGGGATGGCGCCTTGCAGTGGTTGATCGCCCAAGTGCAAGACGTGTTGGCCAAACGCGCGGCCTAGCATTGCAGTGCCGGATGGATTGTGCACAATCGACGCGCCCCTCTTATTTATCTGAGCGTGTTACCCATGACTTCATCATTGCTGTTTGCCGTCATCGCCTCGGGCTTTATTTATGGCATCACGCCGGGGCCCGGGGTGCTGGCGGTATTTGGCATTGGGGCGGCACGCGGGCGTCGGGCCGGCGCGGGATTTTTGTGCGGGCACCTGTTGGGTGATGTGGTGTGGTGTAGCACCGCGTTGGTGGCGATTGTCGGCGCCCGGGAAATCGGCAGCAGTGCGTTTGATGTGTTGGGTGTGCTCAGCGCCCTGTATCTGTTTTGGCTGGGCATTCGGGCGATTCGAACCCGCAGCCGCAGCGGCGAGGCTGCCCAGGGCGCGGCGCGCCATCCGTTCTGGCACGGCATTTTGTTTGGCCTGACCAACCCCAAGGCGTACCCGGTGGCCGTGGCCACGTTCACCGCGTTGCTGTCGAGCCGGGCCGAGTTGCTGACCTGGGGCATGTTGCCGTGGTTGATTGTCCTGAGCTTTTTCGGTGGCCTGCTGGCTTACGGGATCCTGATCGGCGTCGTGGGCGCGCGGCAGGTGCGCACGGTGTATCAGCGCCATGAAGTGCTGATCACCAAGCTGTGCGGCGTGATGTTCATCGGTTTTGCGATCAATGCCCTGGCCCACGCATTGCCGGGCTTGCTGGGCAGTAAAACCTCCTGATCAGCGACGACCGTTCGTCGCACCAGCAAGTTTTTTCTAAACCTTTGCATCCCTGAAAATTCAGATTCAGGGCGGGGCTCGTTCCCCGGCATGTCTTTATTACCTGGAGGAACCCACCATGAGCCGCATGGCTATCCGGTTACGCACCGCCACTTTCGCGATGCTGCTGGGCCTCGGCGCCAGCA
This sequence comes from Pseudomonas sp. WS 5021, assembly GCF_012985535.1. Classification (NCBI taxonomy): domain Bacteria; kingdom Pseudomonadati; phylum Pseudomonadota; class Gammaproteobacteria; order Pseudomonadales; family Pseudomonadaceae; genus Pseudomonas; species Pseudomonas sp. WS 5021. The sequence goes on from NZ_JAAQWP010000007.1 coordinate 439,731, forward strand.
ATGCTTTCGCCCAAGGCCCCGCCGAATTCATCGAACAGGCCTCGGCCAAGGGCATGGCCGATATCGAAACCAGCCGCATGGCCCACGCCAAGACCTCGTCCCAGGAGATCAAGGACTACACCATCGAGGTCATCAACGAACGCACCCTGGCCAATCAACATTTGGCGGCCATTGCGAAAAAACTCGACCTGCCAGTGGCACCTCGCGACCAGATCGTCGACAAGGCCGAAACCCTGATGCCTGAACTGACCGATGGCGATTCCTTCGACGCCGCCTACACAGCCCAGCAGGTCAAGGCCAACGAAGATGCAATCGCGCTGTTCAAGCAGGAGGGCGCGGCGTCGGACATCCCCGAAATAAAGGCATTGGTTGACGAAACCCTGCCCAAGCTGGAAACCCGCCTGGAAAAAGCCCGGGCGCTGGCTTCATCCTATGGCAAGAGCCGTAACGGCGACGGTTGATCGCGGGCCTGGTCATGCAAGCGGCGGTTGGAGCTGATCCAACCGCCGTTTTTTATGCCTGGTTCAGGTCGGTCTTGACTGAGTCGCCTGGGGCCGCTGCTGTGCTGTCGCCGCCGAGGCTGACGGTTTGGCGCTCGCCCAGAGAACGGTATTCGCTGCGCAGTTTTTCCAGGGCTTTGAAGTCCAGGCCATCGAGGCTCAGTACCGCGTTCTGTGCATCCTTGGTCACCCGCAGCAACTCATCAATCTTGATATGCAACATGTCGCTGTCACGGTTCTGGGTGTTCTGGATCAGGAACACCATCAGGAAGGTGATGATGGTGGTGGACGTGTTGACCACCAATTGCCATGTGTCGTTGTAGTGAAACCAAGGGCCGCTGACGCCCCACAGCACAATCAACACCACTGCCGCAAAGAAGGTACGGGCGCTGCCTGCCCAGCGGGCAAGGGATTGGGAAAGGGTCGAGAACTTCATGGTGATGCTCCAGTTAGGTGCTGATGAAGTACTGACCGTGGCGGCACGCTGAAATTTCTTTTTACAATTGCTGACCTGCATGAATTTGACGGGGCTGTGCAACCGTTGGGCAGGTTCGAGGCGCAGGCATCGAACCCTGCTGGTGTAGGCCGGTCACTATTTCATCACCCCGTCAAAATGGAAGCGTGATCATGAGCCTCTCTCGTACTCTCTGCCTGGCCTGCTGCCTGGTGTTGTTGCAAGGCTGTTTCGACAGTTCTAACAATGAAACCCAAGACAACACCGACGGCAGCAAATCCTCGGTGCAGTTGAAGGATTCCAAGGCTGATCAGCCCTAGCGCTTGGTGGCTGTCAGAACAACGACCTTGTAGCCTCGCCATCCTCGAGGGTCAGCAAATACTGCTTGGCTTCAAGCCCGCCGGCAAACCCGGTCAGCCCGCCCGAAGCACCGATCACCCGATGGCAGGGCGCGACGATCGAAATCGGATTGCGCCCGTTCGCCGCACCGACCGCGCGCACGGCCTTGGGGTTGCCGATCTGCGTAGCGATCTGGCTGTAGCTGCGGGTCTCACCGAAAGGAATGGTCAACAGTGCGCTCCAGACTTTTTTCTGGAACTCGGTGCCGTCAAAGTCCAGTTCCAGCTCGAAGCGGTCGCGGGTGCCGGCAAAATACTCGTTCAACTGTCGCTCGGCCTCCAGCAGCACCGGGCTGTGGTTGACCTCTACCAGTTCGCCCAGGCGCACACGGTTGGCGCGCTCGGTTTCCCACAGGATGGCGGCGAGCTTGCCGTTGCGGGCAACCAGGGTCAGTTGGCCGACGGGGGAGGGCATCAGTTTGTATTCACACGGCATGAGTGGGCTCCTTGTTGCGCGGATCATTTAGCGGACAGGCCTGCACTTTAGCGCTCATCGCGGGTGGGTGAACTACGTTTCTTGCGGTCAAATTCGGCGGTGTCACCGCTGTTGTTACAGTAACTTCAACGCTGGCGACGCGAGGAACCCCGAGCGGCTTTTTTCTTCCGGGGGATGCAGTACGTACCCGTCAATTCGGTTGAGCAAATAGCCAGGCAGCGTGATGTTGAGCTTCTGCGCCGGCAGGTGCTGCAAGCAAGCAGTGTATGAGCGCGGGACAAGGCTGCAGGAGGGGGGGGGCGGGTTTTACTGGCAAATTCCAGGCATAAAAAAACCGGCCACATGGGCCGGTTTTTTCTTCATCCCCAACCCCGGCGAAGCAGGTGGAGGAGGGCAATTGAGTGGAGCGGGTAGAGGGAATCGAACCCTCAACTAAAGCTTGGGAAGCTTTCGTTTTGCCACTAAACTATACCCGCTCAGAGCGGCTGACTTTGTACCAGAACTGCGCGGCGATTTGAAGTTTTTCTTTGAAAAATGTGCAAGTTGCGAGCGTCAGCCGAAATGTTCAGACAACCCTGGGCAGTCGTGCCCACCCAGGTCGCATTCAAATCGCAAGTGCATGCAGGGCCTGGCCCTGGTGATACCGCAGTCGATTCACCGACTGTTCCGGTTTCAAAAAGCCCATCAATGCCTGCCGGCTGTCGTTGCACGCGGCCTTGTGCTCCATGTCCAGGAAGTGCCCGGTGGCCTGGATGGTGCCGAAGCTGCTTTTGGCCACATGTTGCCCGAACAGTTTGGCGTCTTCGGCGCTGGTGTATTCATCCCACTCGCCGTTCAAGAACAGCACTGGAATGTCGATCTGCCGTGCAGCCTTGAGGTAGCACTGGCGGTCGCTGTTGAGTACCTGGCTGATGTGATAGTGCATCTGCCCGTACTCGTGCTCGGCCAGGGTGCTGACGTGCCGATAGTTGAAGCGCTTGAACAGCGGCGGCAGGTGTTTGCCGATGGTGCTGTTGACCAGGTTGCCGACGCTGTGGCGGTCGAGGTTGCCGAGGTAGTCGACGCCACGTTCCAGGTAGTCGCGCATCGGCGCGTTGATCAGCGGCGAGAACGAGCTGATCACGGCTTTTTCCACGCGGCGAGGGCGCTGGGACAAGGCGACGAGGGTGGCGACGCCGCCCCAGGAAAACGACAGCACATGCTCGGCGGCGAAGTGGTCGATGAGTTCCAGGAGGATCTGGCCTTCAATGTCCTTCGTCAGCATTTGCTCATGGCGGTTGTGGGCTTTGGAGCGACCGGCGTAGGGCTGATCGTACAAAACCACATTAAATTGCGGGTACAGGCTTTTCACGGTCTGGGCGAAAGACGCAGTGGTGGCCATGGAGCCGTTGACCAGGATGATGGTCTTTTGAGCAGCGTCCGCGCGATAGAACTCCGTGTAAACCCGATACTGACCCTGTATATCCAGCACAGCGATTTCTGGCCTCATGTCGTAAGACTCCTGGCAAGCGGGTGGTGCGCGCAGATCACTCTGCACGAGCTTTGTGACAGGTAGGCATACGCCTTGAAAGGAGGCCCATGTCGGTCCGATGAAACTGGCCGACGGGTGTTGTTATGGCGGGCAACTTGCCATGGCCCGCACGTCAAGCGGTGTGGGCAGGCACAGTGTTTCTTGGAAGGTTGGGTGACTCGCCAGTCAGATTGCGGCTGGCGTTTTGATTCAAGCAGGAGGCGGGCCAGGTCGCAAGTTTCACCCCGCAGTTTGGGCTATCACCGGCTGAACGGTCATATCTGGCAGATTTCCGTGTCGCTCAGCGGCCGATACTGGCCGGGAGCGAGCCGTTCATCCAGCACCAGCGGCCCCATGCATTCGCGATGCAGGCGTATCACCTTGTTGTCGAAGTGCCCGAACATGCGCTTGACCTGGTGATAACGCCCTTCAATGATGCTCAGGCGCGCGCTTTTGGGGCCCAGCACTTGCAGGTCGGCCGGTTGGGTGGTCAGGTCCTCGAAGGCGAAGTACAGGCCGGCGCGGAATGTTGCGGCATACTCCGGGCCAATCTCCTGTTCGGTCTCGACGTAGTAGACCTTGGGCAGCTTGGTGTGGGGCTGTGTCAGGCGTCGGGACCACTGGCCATCATTGGTGATCAGCATCAGCCCGGTGGTGTTGAAGTCCAGGCGGCCAGCGATATGCAGGTCGCCCTGGTCCGGCTCATCCAGCAGATCAAGGACAGTGGGGTGCTGTGGATCGACAGTGGCACTCACGCACCCTGGCGGCTTGTGCAGCATGAAATAACGTGCGGGTTTGCCCGCTTGCAGGATCTGGCCATCACACTCCACGCGGCTGAACTCGCGAACGTCCTGGCGCGGGTCGGCAACCGGCTGCCCATCGACGCTGATCCGGCGCTCTGCCAGTAGCAGGCGCACTTGCTGGCGATTGAAGCGGGGCAGGTTACTGAGGAAGCGGTCGATACGCATTACCGGGGCTCGACCCCGCGCAATTGGGCGTCGACCTGGGCACAGCGCGGGCACAGGCAGGCCGTGTTGCGCAGTTCCGGCGCCAGGGCTTCGAGCAGCTTGGGGTCGATGGTGACGCTGTAGCACCAGCAGGCACGGTCAGCGGTGCGCGGGTCGGCCAAGGTGCAGTCGTTGCGGGCGCCGCAGGCGGGGCAAAGTGTGGGAGTGGTCATCGGTCGGTTCAGGCGTAATTCAGTCAAGATCCCGGTGAAACCCGGTGTCCCTGGCACGATACAGGCCTGGGCGGTTTATTGCGCCACAGATGTATCAATCTATGTCCAAGTCGCACCAGATTCGGTTTTTGATGTCTGATCTTCTGTCATTCAGCAAAAGCTGTGTGGCGCCCCCCAGCGTCGCTGGTGTGTGCTCTTCCGCGGTCCAGGAGGCCGCCATGTATCGTCGATTGCTCCTCAGCGCTGTGCTCGGCTTGACCCTTTCTGCCTGCGTGCCTTATTACGATGGAGGCTCCAGCTACTATCGATCCGAAGTCTATACCGCGCCCGCGCCGGTCTATTACTACGGCGGTGGCCCGTCCTACCAGTACCGGCGGGGCTATTACGCACCGCCACCCCGCTATTACCCGGCGCCGCGCTATTACCAGCCGGCCCCCCGTTACTATCAAGCCGGGCCAAGGCCGGGTTACCGGCCATACCCCAGCCAGAGTTGGGGTGACCACCGGGGCAATGGTGGCCAGGGGCATAGAGGTGGCCGGGGTGGTGATCATGGAGGAGGCCGTGGCGGGCACAGGTAATCCGCTTATCTTTGGAACGGCGCGTCATGCGCCGTTTTTTGTGGCTGGCCGCCACATGTCATCGATCCGACAGATCTGCCAGCGGATGCCGTCCTTCCCAGGCCTTGTGAAAGTGCGCCTCGACCACGGCCTCGGGAATGCGCTTGATATCCGGCCAATGCCAGTGGGGCTGCTGATCCTTGTCGATCAGGCGGGCCCGTACTCCCTCGCTGAATTCCGGATGCCGACAGCAATTGAGGCTCAAGGTGTATTCCATCTGGAAAACTTCTGACAGGGACAGGTGCCGCGCCCGTCGGATCTGTTCCCACACCAGGTGCGCGGTCAGCGGGCAGCCCTCGCTCAAGGTCTTGCCGGCCCGGCTGAAGAGCGGGTCGGCATGCTCGCGCAGTTGGCTCAAGGCGCGCCAGGCGCACTGCACGTCGCCTACATCCAGCCATTCGTCGATCTGTGGGCGTCGCGGCAGCCACTGTGGTTCTGGCTGCTGGCTGGCAGCTTCCTGGGCCAGGGCCTTGAACAAGCTGTTGAGCTGCATCGCGGTCTGCTCCTGCCAGTTCAATTGCAACAGGCCTTCGAGCATTTCGCCCTGTTGTTCGTCCAGCAGGAAACGGTCTGCCAGGCCCAGGTCGAGGGCGTCGCGCCCATTCATATGGGCGCCGGTGAGGCCCAGGAACAGCCCCAGTTTGCCGGGCAGGCGCGAGAGGAACCAACTGGCGCCCACATCCGGGTAGAGGCCGATGCTGATTTCCGGCATGGCCAGGCGGCTGCTCGGGGTGACGATGCGGATAGCGGCGCTTTGCAGCAACCCCATGCCCCCGCCCAGCACATAGCCATGGCCCCAGCAAATCAGCGGCTTGGGGTAGGTGTGCAGGTGGTAGTCCAGGCGGTACTCGGCCGCAAAAAACTGCGCGGCCAGCGCCGGCACTTCACCCGGGTGCTCTCGGCAGGCCTGGGCCAGGCTGCGCACTTCACCGCCGGCGCAAAACGCCTTGGCACCGTTGCCGCGCAGCAGCACGCAGACGATCTGCGGATTGCGCGCCCAACTGTCCAGGCGTTCGCCGAGGGCCTGGATCATCGGGAGCGAGAGGGCATTGAGGGACTTTTCCGCGTCCAGGCTGGCGATGCCGATACGGGCACCGTCTGTGCCAGTGAGCTCTTCGAAGTGCAGATTCATCATGACCTCAATCGGTAAATTGAACGTTGAGTATGATCCCTTCGGGGGAAAGTGCCGGTTCTGCGTCAGATCAATTGACAAGTGGAGTGGGCTTTCCTAGGGTTCGCCCATTCTTTTTACATGATGTGTTTCTGATGACTGCCGACGACCGTATCAAACTCGAACCGAGCTGGAAACACGCCCTGCGCGAAGAGTTCGAGCAACCGTACATGACAGAGCTGCGTGAGTTCCTGCGCCAGGAACATGCGGCGGGCAAGGAAATCTACCCGCCGGGCCCGCTGATCTTCAATGCGCTCAACTCCACGCCGTTGGACAAGGTCAAGGTGGTGATCCTCGGCCAGGACCCGTACCACGGCCCCGGCCAGGCCCATGGCCTGTGCTTCTCGGTACAACCGGGCGTGCCGACACCGCCGTCCCTGGTCAATATCTATAAAGAGCTCAAGCGCGACCTCAATATCGACATCCCCAGCCACGGCTGCCTGCAAAGCTGGGCCGACCAGGGTGTATTGATGCTCAACACCACCATGACTGTGGAGCGCGCGAATGCCAACGCCCATGCGGGCAAGGGCTGGCAGTTCTTCACCGACCGGGTGATCGAGTTGGTCAGCGAGCATCAGCCGCACCTGGTGTTCCTGCTGTGGGGCGCCCATGCCCAAGGCAAGCAGAAGCTGATCGATGCGACCAAACACCTGGTGCTGACCTCGGTGCATCCGTCACCGTTATCGGCTTATCGCGGGTTTTTGGGGTGTGGGCATTTCAGCCGGACGAACAAGTTTCTTGAGCAGAACGGCGAGACGCCGATCGAGTGGCGAGTGCCGCCGCTCTGAAGTTCAACACCTGAGGAGGTGGGAGCGAGCAAACCCGCTCCCGCTTTAGGGTTGTGCCAGGTTTTAGAGGGGGCCCGGCTGGCGGTTCCAATGGCGGAATAACGGCTCCGCGAGGAACAACACAAACAACAGCCGCATCACCTGCATCGCCGTCACCAACGGCACCGACAGTTGCAAGGTTTCCGCCGTCAGACTCATCTCCGCAATCCCTCCTGGCATCATCCCCAGGGTCAGCGAACGCAAATCCAACTGCGTCAATGCACTCAGGCCCACCGCCGCCAGGGTGGCGATCAACATGGTCAGCAGCGTGCCGATCACCGTACGGCCCATGAACGACGGTGCCCGGCGGAAGAACTGCCGGTTGAAGTGGCAGCCCAGGCCGCTGCCGATCAACCATTGGCCGATCTGGCTGCCACCATCGGGCAGGCCGATGTGCAAATCCCAGGTGATGCTGGCGATGGCGCTGACCAGCAACGGCCCGAACAACCAGGGGTTGGGTTGGCGCAGGCGCTGCCAGCCCCAGGCCAACAGGGCGCCGATCGGAAACAGCAGGGCCAGCCAGGCCCAATCCACGGGAGCCGGGTGAAACTGTGGCGCACCGCCGCCCAGCAAATACTTGAAGATCGCCGGCACGCACAGCACCACCAGCAACACCCGCAGACTCTGGCCAGCCGCCACGCGACTGAGCACCGCGCCATTGCGCGCGCCGAGGTTGACCATCTCCCCGGACCCGCCCGGCATGCTTGAGAAAAACGCCGTGGCGCGATCCTCACCGCTGCGGCGCATCAACCACACGCCGACAATGCTCGACAGGCTGGTGACCAGCGCGCCGAAGAAGATCAGGCCAAAGTGGCTCATCACCTGCTCGATCACCACCGGGGTGAAGTGCAGGCCGATGCCGATGCCCACCACCCATTGGCCGCATTTGCGCCCGCCGGGAATTTCGGCCAACTGCCAGGGTGTGAGGCAACGCACCAGGATGATCGCCAGCAGCGAGCCGACCATATACGGCAAAGGCCAGCCGATCAGGCTGGCCAGGTAACCGCCGGCCAGGCCGACCAGCGGTGTTCCCCACCATTGTTTAAAGGTGACTTCAGACATCGGCCACGGCGCGACGCTGCAGGGCCCGTTTGCGGTAGATGCGGATCAGCGGGAAGGCCAGCATCAATGCCGTCAGCACCCAGACACCAAAGGTGATCGGGCTCGACCAGAGGATCTGCAGGTCACCGTTGGAGATCGACAGCGCCCGGCGCAGGTTCTGCTCCATCAGGCCGCCGAGGATAAAGCCCAGCAACACCGGCGACAGCGGGAAGTCCAGCTTGCGCAGGATGTAGCCGAAGATACCGATGCCCACCATCAGGAACAGGTCGAAGGTGGTGGCGTGGACCGCGTACACACCAATCGCGGTGATGATGGCGATCACCGGCACCAGCGCCCAGTTCGGCACGGCAAGGATGCGGGTGAAGATGCGGATCATCGGGATGTTGAGGATCACCAGCATGATGTTGGCGATAAACAACGAGGCGATCAGGCCCCAGACGATATCCGGTTGCTGTTGGAACAACAGCGGGCCCGGCGTGATGTTGTACAGCGACAGCGCGCCGATCATCACGGCGGTGGTGCCCGAACCGGGTACGCCGAGGGTCAGCATGGGGACCAGGGCACCGCAGGCGGAAGCGCCGATGGCGGTTTCCGGCGCAGCCAGGCCGCGCATGTCGCCCTGGCCGAATTTACCGCTGGCACCGGCCAGGCGTTTCTCGGTCATGTAGGCCACAGCTGACGCCAAGGTGGCGCCCGCACCGGGCAGTACGCCCATGATGAAACCCAGCAGGCCGCAACGGATATTGACGACGAATACCGAAGACGCTTCCTTCAGGTTAAACATCATCCGCCCGGTGGCCTTGACCGCTTCCTGGCCGCGGTGGGTTTTTTCCAGCAGCAACAGGATCTCGCTGATGGAGAACAGGCCCAGTACCAGCACTACAAACTGGATGCCGTCGGTCAGGTGAATGTTGTCCCCGGTAAAACGGTACACGCCGCTGTTGGCGTCGATACCGACTGCCGAGAGAAACAAGCCGATCAGCGCGGCCACAAACGTCTTCAGCGGTTTGTCACCGGCCATGCCGCCCAGGCAGACAATGGCAAATACCATCAGGACGAAATATTCCGCCGGGCCGAAGGCAATCGCCCATTTGGCCAGCAGCGGGGCAAACAGCACCATGCCGCAGGTGGCGATAAACGCGCCGATAAACGAACTCCATGCCGACAACGACAGCGCCACGCCGGCCAGGCCTTTGCGGGCCATTGGGTAGCCGTCGAGGGTGGTCATTACGGTGGAGGCTTCGCCGGGGATGTTCAGCAGGATCGAGCTGATACGCCCGCCATATTCACAGCCCAGGTACACGGCTGCCAGCAGGATCAGCGCCGATTCCGGCGGCAGGCCCAGGGCGAAGGCGATGGGGATCAACAACGCCACGCCGTTGATCGGGCCCAGGCCCGGCAACAGGCCGACCACGGTGCCGATCAGGGTGCCGCACAGTGCGGTCACCAGGTTGTAGGGGCTCAGCGCGACGCCGAAACCCTGGCCCAAATAGCCAAAAGTATCCATATCAGTTCTCCAGAACGTCGAGCAGGCCGAGGGGCAGCGGAACATCCATGGCTTTATCGAAGAGCAGATAAAGGCCGATGGCCATCAGGCTGACGATCACCACGCTGGGCATCCAGCGGCCGCCATACAGGCGCGCCATGGGGATGCCGATCAGCATGCTGCTGAGAATGAAACCCAAGGGTTCGAAGGTGCCGGCGAACACGATCAGCAGTGCCACGCAGATGCCGATCTTGACCAGGGTCTGGCGGTCCAGCGCGGGTTCTTCTTCGGTATGCTTGGTCGGCTGCGGGCGAATCAGCATGTAGATCAATGCCAGGCTCATCAGCCCGAGCATCAACAGTGGGTAGGCCCGAGGTCCCACCGGCTCGTAGGAAAATGACGCTTGGTACGGCCAGGCCATCAGTGCCAGGCAGGCGCAGGCCAGCAGCAACACCGCGGCGAAAATGCGTTGTAAGAGCATAGGAAACTCCTTTGCGACTCTTGTAGGCGCAAGCTGGCTCACGAAGAACGCAAGGACATCGCGTGTATCCAGGCAGCACGCGTCATCGTTGCGGTTTTTCGCGAGCAAGCCCGCTCCCACAGAGGGGCGATTACTGGATCAGGCCGAACTCTTTGGCCAGCACTTTGTAGTCAGCCACTTGTTTCTTCACGTAGGTGTCCAGCTCCGGGCCGGTCAGGGCGAACGGGAACAACTCGCGCTGGTCACGCAGCTTGGCGAACTCTTCGGAGGCCAGCAGTTTGTCGAACGCCTCTTTCCACCAGGCGTAGTCGGCATCGCTGACTTTTGGCCCGAGGTAGAAGCCACGCACCACCGGCCAGACGATGTCGTAGCCTTGCTCTTTGGCGGTCGGAATATTCTTCATTTCCGGCTCGTCCAGGCGCTCTTCGGAGAACACCGCCAGCAGGCGCATGTCGCCGCTGAGGATGTGTGGCATGGAGTCGGAGATGTCGGTACTGCCCACCTGAATATGTCCACCGAGCAGGGCCGTGGCGATTTCACCGCCGCCTTCGAGGGCCACATAACGCAGGTCACGGGGGTTGATTCCGGCAGCCTTGGCGATCAGCGCGGTTTGCATCCAGTCCTGGCTGCCCACGGTGCCGCCGGAACCAATCACCACTTTGCTCGGATCTTTCTTCAGGGCCTGTACCAGGTCATCCAGGCTCTTGTAGGGAGAATCGGCTTTCACCGCAATCGCGCCATAGCTGGTGCCAACCGCCGCCAGCCATTTCACCGCGCTTTCATCAAACCGCCCGAACTTGCCCTGTGCCAGGTTCAGCAGCGAACCGCTGGACCACGCCACCAGCGTGCCGGCATCGGCAGGGCGCTGGGCCACCACGGCGTTGTAGGCCACCGCGCCCACGCCGCCGGGCATGTAGGTCACGCGCATCGGCTTGCTCAGCAGTTTTTCGTTGACCAGTGCGCTTTGCACCAGTTTGCAGGTCAGGTCAAAACCACCGCCGGGGGAGGCCGGTGCGATGCATTCCGGGCGCTTGGGTTCTTCGGCGGCCAGTAGTTGGCCGGCAAACAGCATGCAGCCGGCGGCCAGGGCAAATTTACGCAGGGATGAGGACATGGGGAACTCCGTCATTGTTGTTATTGGGGTATGACTTTCAGGGTTACCACAGGGCGACGCTGTAACTGACCAGCACGCGCACTTCGTCTGCGTCCCGGGCCGAGTAGTTGGAGCGGTAGGTGGCATTACGCAGGCGCACGGCCACATCCTTGAGCGTGCCGCTTTGCACTACGTATTTGATCTCGGTGTTGCGTTCCCACTCTTTGCCGGTGTCGCCGTTCTTGAGTTGGATGTTGTCGCCGGACAGGTAGCGGCTCATGAAGCTCAGGCCGGGGATCCCCAGCTTGGCGAAGTCATAGTCATAGCGCGCCTGCCAGGAGCGTTCCTCGGCGCCGGCAAAGTCGTTGATCTGGACAAAGTTGACCAGGTACGGGTCGCTGCCATCCACATACGGGAATGCACTGTCGCCGGACATGTGCTGGTAGCCGGCGCTCAGTTTATGGCCGTTGAGGGCGTAGCTGAAAATGCCGTTGAGGGATTTGTTGTCAATGCTGCCGCCGCGTGCGCTGCCGGTGTCGTCACTGATGGCCAGGCGCAGATCGGTGCCGAAGGTGCCGGGACCCATCGGGGTGGCGGCGACCAGGCCGAGGAAGTGCTGGCGGTACACGTCGTCCAGTTGGGCGAAGTGGTAGCTGGCGGTGGCCTTCTCGGCAAACTTGTAGTCCACGCCGCCGAAGTTGAAGTGCTTGCCGGTGGCCCCGCCGACGAAGCGGCTGTTTTTGTTGTTGAGGGCGATGTCCTCGTAGTTGGTGTCATCGCGGTCCTTGGCTTTGTCCAGGCGCCCGCCGGTGAAGGTCAGGTTCTTGAACTCCTTGGAGGTCAGCAGGCCGCCGTTGAAGGTCTGCGGCAGGATGCGCCCGTCGTTGGGCTTGAGGATTGGCAGCTCGGGGATCAGCGAGCCGATTTTCAGCTCGGTGGCGGAGATTTTCACTTTACCGGTCAACCCCAGCTTCGAGTACTCGTCAGCGGCGCGGCCATCATCGTGGGTGGGCAGCAGGCCAGTGCCGGTGCGGTCTGGGCTGGAGTCGAGCTTGACCCCGAGCATGCCCAGCGCATCCACGCCAAAACCGACGGTGCCGTCGGTGTAGCCCGATTGCAGGTTGAGCATGAAGCCCTGGGCCCATTCGTCGCGCTTGGATTGTTGCGCGCTGGTACCGTCGCGAAAGTCGCGGTTGAAGTACATGTTGCGGGTTTCCAGGGTCGCGCTACTGTCTTCGAAGAAGGCAGCCTGGCTAAGCGGCGAAAAGCCGGCAAGGGCAGCGGCACTGGCGAGGGCGGTCTGGGTCAGGCGGGAAAAACGAACAGGCGGGCAAGCCTGGGGCTGTGTCGACAGCATCGTGATGCACTCCGTTATTGTTCTTATGGGGCGAAAACGCTTCGAGGCGTTTTTCGGGCGCTATGGGTGAAATAGCTCGGAAGGTGTAACCGTCCGTTTCTGGATGCTAATGGGCGAACCTTTCACTAACCTTTCAGCGTCCTTTCAATGTTTTCGGGCTTCACAGCAGAGGCCGCGGCTGTAAACTGCGCCGCGAGTTGGTAAACAGAGGGCGGCATCGGCCACCCCTTAACGAGGTATGAATCCATGCGTGTCCTGCTCGTCGAAGACCATCTGCAACTGGCCGAAAGTGTGGCCCAGGCGCTCAAGAGCACGGGGTTGACGGTGGACGTGTTGCACGATGGCGTGGCGGCGGACCTGGCCTTGAGCAGCGAGGAATACGCTGTGGCGATTCTCGATGTGGGCCTGCCGCGCATGGATGGTTTCGAGGTACTGGCGCGCCTGCGGGCTCGTGGGAAAAATCTGCCGGTGTTGATGCTCACCGCCCGCAGCGATGTAAAGGATCGGGTGCATGGCCTTAACCTGGGCGCCGACGACTACCTGGCCAAGCCCTTCGAATTGACCGAACTGGAAGCCAGGGTCAAGGCGCTGTTGCGCCGCAGCGTGCTGGGCGGCGAGCGGCAGCAGACCTGTGGTGTGCTGGTGTATGACGTGGAAACCCGGCGCTTCACCCTCGCCGGTGAGCTGCTGACGTTGACCTCCCGCGAGCAGGCCGTGCTCGAAGCGTTGATCGCCCGCCCTGGTCGGGTCATGAGCAAGGAGCAACTGGCATCCCAGGTGTTCGGCCTGGACGAGGAAGCGAGCCCCGACGCGATCGAAATCTATGTGCACCGCTTGCGCAAGAAGCTCGATGGCCAGCCGGTCGCCATCGTCACCTTCCGCGGCCTTGGCTACCTGCTGGAAGCGCGCGATGCGTAAGCACAGCAGCCTGCGTTGGCGCCTGCTGTGGAACCTGGCACTGCTGTTGGTGGTGCTGATGCTGGCCAGCGGCCTGAGCGCCTACTGGAACGGTCGCGAGGCTGCAGACACCGCCTACGACCGCACCCTGCTGGCCTCGGCACGCACCATCGCCGCCGGCCTGTCCCAGCGCGACGGCACCTTGAGTGCCGATGTGCCCTACGTGGCGCTGGACACATTCGCCTATGACAGTGCCGGGCGGATTTACTACCAGGTCAATGATATTCACCAGAAGCTGATTTCTGGCTACGAACACCTGCCCGGCCCGCCGCCCGGTACGCCGCGCACCGACGATTACCCGGCCTTGGCGCGGTTCTATAACGCCAAGTACCAGGGGCAGAATGTACGGGTGGTGAGCCTGCTCAAGGCAGTGTCGGAGCCGAACATGAACGGCATGGCAGAAATCCGCGTGGCCGAAACCGACGAAGCCCGCGTCAGCATGGCCCGCAGCCTGATGGCCGACACCCTGTTGCGCCTGGGCATGCTGGCCATCGGCGCCTTGCTGCTGGTGTGGTTTGCGGTGAGTGCGGCGCTACGCCCGCTGGAGCGTTTGCGCACGGCGGTGGAGGAGCGTCAGCCGGATGACCTGCGGCCGCTGCCGCTGGTTGAAGTGCAACACGAACTCGGGCCGCTGGTGCGGGCGTTGAACCACTTTACCGAGCGCCTGCGCGGGCAGTTCGAGCGCCAGGCACAGTTTATTGCCGACGCCTCCCACGAGTTGCGCACTCCGTTGGCCGCCCTCAAGGCCCGGCTGGAATTGGGCCTGCGCGCCGAGGACCCGGCGGTTTGGCGCAGTACCCTGGAAACGGCGGCACAAGGCACGGATCGCTTGACCCACTTGGCTAATCAACTGCTGTCCCTGGCACGCATCGAAAACGGGGCACGGGCAATTGCCGAAGGTGGCGCGCAGTTGCTCGACCTCAGTCAACTGGCCCGTGAGTTGGGCATGGCCATGGCGCCCCTGGCCCATGCGCGGGGTGTGGCGCTGGCGTTGGAGGCGGATGAGCCGGTGTGGCTGCGCGGCGAGCCGACCTTGCTGAACGAGCTGTTGAGCAACCTGGTGGATAACGCCCTGGCGCACACGCCGTCAGGCGGCAATGTGATCCTGCGGGTGACGGCGCCAGCGGTACTGGAAGTGGAAGACGACGGCCCGGGTATTCCGCTGGATGAGCGCGACCGGGTGTTCGAGCGCTTCTATCGGCGTAACCAGCAGGGCGCGGGGTCGGGGCTGGGCTTGGCGATTGTCGGTGAAATCTGCCGCGCGCACCTGGCCCAGATCAGCCTGCATGATGGCGAGCTGAAAGGGCTCAAGGTGCGGGTGAGTTTTATCGCCGGCTGAGAGTGGCCCACCGCTATCGCCGGCAAGCCGGCTCAGTAGAACATCGAGCGCGCTTCGTCCAGCTCGGTACGTACCGCTGCGTTGAGCGGGTCGATGCGCAGTTTCTTGAATGACGGCAAGTTCGACAGCGCAGTGTTGGCCAACGGGTGATGGGTGTTCTTGTGGCAATACAGCACGGCCACTTGCACCAGGTCGACATAATCCAGGCTGGCCGAGTCGCGCTCAAGGTCCTGGTAGTGGGCGGGCACATTCACCAGCATTTCCGGGAAGTCCCAGCCGCGCAAGAGCTTGTCCCCCAGCAGCGGGTGGATGCTATCGATCACATGGTTGAGGCTGACCGGGTCGGAGAGCAGTTCATAGTGATCTTCGGCGTAGGTCAGGATCGGCAGCACGCCGATCTGGTGCACCAGCCCGCCGAGTGCGGCCTGGTCCGGCTTGAGCTGGCTGTGGTTACGGCACAAGGCGTAGCAGACTCCGGCCACTTCCAGGCTGCGGCGCCATACTTCACGCATTTTTTGTTCCACGGCTTCTGAGCGGGCGTGGAATATCTGTTCCATCACCAGGCCAATCGCCAGGTTGCTGCTGTAGTTGGTGCCCAGGCGCGTGATGGCGGTATGCAGGTCGGTGACCTCCTGGGAGGCCCGCAACAATGGGCTGTTGACGACCTTGATCAGTCGCGCCGTCAGGGCGGTGTCGCGGCCGATGACTTTGCTCAAATGGCTGATGCTGACTTCGGGGTCTTCGGCGGCCTGACGAATTTTCAGGGCCACTTCCGGTAACGTGGGCAGAACCAGGTCATCGTTATCGATGGCCATCACCAACGCCTGTTGGACTTTTTCCGCCAGTTTGTTCATTCATGCTCTCTAGGGTGTTGCAAAAGGGTCCGGCGATTACCGCTGGATCTCGCGATCACGGTCCAGTTGGTAAGGCAGGTCAAGCAACTTGAGGCCCGGGCCTTCCAGCGTACCTAAATGCACGTCGCCACTGTCGGCTGCTTCGGCTTGCAGCACCGCCAGAAGTTCAATCCCTTCGTCGGCCCGCGCAGCGATCACCACTTCGCCGATGGCACTGTTGTGGCTGGGCGCGAACAGTGGCGTACCAGGCTCGGGCAATGCACTGCCGTTCAGGCTCAGGCGGTAGAGACGGCGCTTGAGCTTGCCCAGGTATTGCATGCGGGCGACGATCTCCTGGCCGGTGTAGCAGCCCTTTTTGAAGCTCACGCCACCGACTGCTTGCAGGTTGAGCATCTGCGGGATGAACAGCTCGCGGGTCTGGGCCATGACCTGGCCGATGCCGGCGCGGATCTGCCCCAGCAGCCAGCTATTGAGGTCGCCTTGGATGAGTGTTGCGCCCAGTTGGCTGCGCAGGGTGTCGGCTTGCGCGGCGGGCGCCCAGAGTTCGGCGCGGCCGGGGGAGACGCGAATGGCGATCAGTTCTGCATGGCGCGCCACACTGTCGGTCTCGGCTGGCAAGTCCAGGCCCAGGCTGGCGATTGCCTGATCGGCGTCGGCCAGGCCGAAGCGGACCCAGGCGGCGCTTTCGTCTGTCAGCTTGGACTTGGAAAACACCGCGTACTTCTTCAAGTCCGCCAGCTGTGGTTCAAGCAGTTCGCTGGCCATGGCCAGCAGCACACCGTCACCTTGCAGCACGATGCGGAAGCTCGACTGCATGCGCCCCTTTTGGGTGCAGCGCGCGCCGAGGCTGGCGTGGGTGTCGTCGAGGTAGTTGAGGTTGCAGGTCAGTTGCCCCTGGAGGAACTTGGCCGCGTCAGCGCCGCGAACGGCCAGGACGCCTTCGTGGGACAGGGGGCAGAAGAAAGCAGAGTCAGCCATGGGTCATCGCAGTTGGAAAGTCATGGGTGCATCATAGAGGGGCGCCCGGCAAATGGGTAGTTTCATAAGCCCGACCAAAGCCGACTGTTCCGAGGGGCGTGGGCCTGTATACTTGCGCCCTATTTGAGGAGCGCTCCATGGTCGAAGATGTAGAAATCAATCGCCTGTACTGGCACAGCCGTCGCGGCATGCTGGAGTTGGATGTGTTGCTGGTGCCGTTCACCAAAGAGGTGTACGCCACCCTCGATAAGGTGGACCGCGACCTCTACGTCAGGCTGCTGACCTGCGAAGATCAGGATATGTTCGGCTGGTTCATGGAGCGTGCCGAATCAGAAGATCCGGAGCTGCAGCGCATGGTCCGGATGATCCTGGATCGTGTCCAGCCCAAGTAATACCTTCGAATGCCGCTGGCAGGCCTGCGGGCTTCTGCTGGCGGCGTATCTCCTCGCCCAGGTGCTTGCACTCGGTGCGCTGTGCCTGCTGGCTGTGCCTTTATCGATGGCTGCACTCGGTGTGCTGGTGTGCCTGGCCCATGCCGCGTGGGCGCTGCCGCGCCAGGTTCGCTTGACTCACCATTCGTCGGTTCGTGGCCTGCGGCGCAATGCCGACGGCTGGCAACTGTGGAGCGCGGCGCGGGGTTGGCACGCTGTGCAGTTGCGCCCCGACAGCCTGGCGTTGCCGCTGATCGTGGTGCTGCGCTACCGGTTGCCGGGGGAGTGGCGGGTACGCTCGGTGTGTGTGCCGCGCGGTTCGCAGGCCGCCGATGTGCATCGACGCCTGCGCGTGCGCTTGAAGTTCAGCCGCCGTAGGTGGTTGGCACCAGGATAGTGTCGAGGGCTTCGGGCAGCATCTGCGGGTAGTCGAGGGTGTAATGCAGGCCGCGGCTTTCCTTGCGCGCCATGGCCGAGCGGATCATCAGCTCGGCGACCTGGGCCAGGTTGCGCAACTCGATCAGGTCACGGCTGACCTTGTAGTTGCTGTAGAACTCATCGATCTCATCGAGCAGCAATCGAACCCGATGCTGCGCCCGCGCCAAGCGCTTGTTGGTGCGCACAATCCCCACGTAGTCCCACATGAAGCGCCGCAGTTCGTCCCAGTTGTGGGCGATGATCACGTCTTCGTCCGAGTCGGTGACCTGGCTGGCATCCCAGCGGGGCAGGGCGGCCGGCACCGGGATGCGCGGCAGTTGCTCGAGGATGTCGGCAGCGGCGGAACGGGCGTAGACGAAGCATTCGAGCAGTGAGTTGCTGGCCATGCGGTTGGCGCCGTGCAGGCCGGTGAAGCTGGTCTCGCCGATGGCGTACAGGCCAGGCACGTCGGTGCGCCCGTGTTGGTCGACCATCACCCCGCCGCAGGTGTAATGCGCCGCCGGGACCACTGGGATCGGCCCTTTGGTGATATCGATATTGAAGGCCAGGCAGCGCTCGTAGACCGTCGGGAAGTGGGTCTTGATGAAGTCGGCGGGCTTGTGGCTGATGTCCAGGTAGACGCAATCGATGCCCAGGCGTTTCATTTCGTGGTCGATGGCGCGGGCCACGATATCCCGGGGGGCCAGCTCGGCGCGCGGGTCGAAGCGTTGCATGAAACGTTCACCGTTCGGCAGTTTCAAGTGCGCACCTTCACCGCGCAGGGCCTCGGTGATCAGGAAGCTCTTGGCCTGGGGGTGATACAGGCAGGTGGGGTGGAATTGGTTGAACTCCAGGTTCGCCACCCGGCAGCCCGAACGCCAGGCCATGGCGATGCCATCCCCGCAGGCGCCATCGGGGTTGCTGGTGTAGAGGTAGACTTTGGCGGCGCCCCCTGAAGCGAGGATGGTAAAGCGTGCGCCGTAGGTATCGACTTCGCCGCTGGCGCGGTTGAGCACGTAGGCCCCGAGGCAGCGCTCGCCTGCCAGGCCCAGGCGTTTTTCGGTGATCAGGTCGACGGCGACCCGTTGTTCGAGCAGTTCGATGTTCGGTCGTTGCCGGGCCTGGGCGAGCAAGGTCGTGAAGATCGCAGCGCCGGTGGCATCGGCGGCATGGATGATGCGCCGGTGGCTGTGGCCGCCTTCGCGGGTCAAGTGGAACTCGAAACCACCGTCATCACTGCCGGCATGTTCATCGCGGGTAAATGGCACCCCCTGGTCGATCAGCCATTGGATGGCTTCGCGGCTGTGTTCGACGGTGAAACGTACCGCTTCTTCATTGCACAGGCCGCCGCCGGCGTTGAGGGTGTCTTCAACGTGGGATTGCACCGTGTCGGTGTCATCCAGCACGGCGGCAACCCCGCCCTGGGCCCAGAACGTCGAGCCGTTGGCCAGGTCGCCCTTGCTCAGTACGGCTATGCGCAGATGGCTCGGCAGGGTCAGCGCAAGGCTCAAGCCGGCGGCACCGCTACCAATCACCAGGACATCGTGTTGAAACTGTTGGCTCATTTATGGGATTCCGCAAAAAGCGATCCGAGGGGTGGCGCAAACAGGACGCCTGGATCGGCGAATCAAAGGGTCACACGGCCCACTAGTATATAGAGGGGGCTATCGGCACAATAGCCGGGCATTCGTGGCATTGTGAAACTATGGTGAACGAACTGCACGGCTTTGATGAGGCGGTCCGGTGTCGA
Organism: Pseudomonas sp. WS 5021; assembly: GCF_012985535.1. Lineage (NCBI taxonomy): Bacteria > Pseudomonadati > Pseudomonadota > Gammaproteobacteria > Pseudomonadales > Pseudomonadaceae > Pseudomonas > Pseudomonas sp. WS 5021. The sequence continues at coordinate 459,029 of NZ_JAAQWP010000007.1, forward strand.
GATGGGAACTTTTGCATCACGCCCGACTCCATAACAGGATGCCCGAAAGCTGGGAAAACGTTGGTTTTACTGATTGGCCTGGAACATGGGAGTGTCAGAAAACCGGCGACAAGATTATTCACGCAGCCGGCTATGCCCGCGCTGCGTTTTTCGTGTGTGCCAAAACAGAGCCCACCGGAAACTTGCTTGAAGGGGGAGAACTTTTGCGAAAAGTCCTAGTCTATGTTTGCAAGCCTGATCGTTTAGTTATGCAAGCCTCCTTCAAGTACAACGAGGAGTGTTCATGCTAACCCAGGAAGAGGATCAGCAGCTGGTCGAGCGCGTTCAACGCGGCGACAAGCGCGCATTTGATCTGCTAGTGCTGAAATACCAGCACAAAATTCTCGGGTTGATCGTGCGGTTCGTGCACGACACCCATGAAGCGCAGGACGTTGCACAGGAAGCCTTTATCAAGGCCTACCGTGCACTCGGTAATTTTCGCGGTGACAGTGCGTTTTACACGTGGCTGTATCGCATCGCCATCAACACGGCGAAGAACTATCTGGTGTCTCGCGGACGCCGCCCACCTGATAGTGATGTGAGTTCGGAAGATGCAGAATTCTACGATGGTGATCACGGCCTCAAGGATCTCGAGTCGCCGGAGCGTGCATTGCTGCGCGACGAGATCGAAGGCACTGTCCATCGCACTATTCAGCAACTGCCAGAAGATTTACGTACGGCATTAACTTTACGTGAATTCGATGGTCTGAGTTACGAGGACATTGCGAGCGTCATGCAATGTCCGGTGGGGACCGTACGCTCCCGGATTTTCCGGGCTCGGGAAGCCATCGATAAAGCCCTGCAACCGTTGTTGCAGGAAAACTAAAGACAGCGGCGACAGCCAAGAGAGGAACCGCCATGAGTCGTGATGCCCTGCAGGAATCGCTGTCCGCAGTGATGGATAACGAAGCGGATGAACTGGAACTTCGTCGAGTGCTCAATGCATTTGATGATGCCCAAACCCGTGATACCTGGTCTCGTTACCAAGTCGCTCGGGCGGTGATGCATAAGGATCTACTAATCCCTCGTCTGGATATTGCTGCGGCCGTTTCTGCTGCGCTGGCCGATGAAGCCGTTCCGGCAAAAGCCACCCGCGGTCCTTGGCGTAGCCTCGGTCGCCTGGCGGTCGCTGCCTCGGTGACAGTGGCCGTACTGGCCGGTGTACGCCTGTACAACCAGGACGAAATCGCCGGTGCCGAACTGGCCCAGCAAACCCAGCAGCCGGTCATGGCTGGTCCGCAAGTCAAGGGCCCGGCTGTCCTGGCCGGCTACAAGGAAAGCTCTGACGCGACAGGCCCCATGGCCAACGGCGTGCTTCAAGGGCAATCCGGCTGGCAGGACCAGCGTCTGCCAGGTTACCTGCGCCAGCACGCTCAAGAGTCGGCTGTAAAGGGTACCGAAAGCGCACTGCCATACGCTCGCGCTGCAAGCCTGGAAAACCGCTAGACCGCTAAGGAGCCTTATGCGCGCCATACCGCTCCTTGCGCTTTTGCTCAGTGGCTGGTTTGCAGTACCTGCCCATGCCGATGAAGCCCAGGATTGGCTGAAGCGTCTTGGGCGGGCAGAGCAGCAGCAAAGCTACCAAGGCACGTTTATCTACGAGCGTAACGGTAGTTTCTCTACCCATGACATCTGGCATCGTGTCCAGAATGGCCAGGTTAGCGAACGACTGCTGCAGCTCGATGGCTCGGCCCAGGAAGTTGTCCGGGTCGATGGGCGCACCCAGTGCGTCAGTGGCAGCCTGGTGGCGGGTCTGGGCAGTCTGCCCGGCGCTCCGGCCCAAGTCCTTGATCCACAAAAACTCAGTTCTTTTTACGAACTTGCCGTTATCGGTAAATCGCGTGTGGCTGGTCGCAAGGCGGTGATCGTCTCGTTGGCGCCACGTGATCAATATCGTTACGGGTTCGAGCTGCATCTGGACCGTGAAACCGCGCTGCCGCTCAAGTCATTGCTGATCAATGACAAAGGCCAGTTGCTGGAACGTTTCCAGTTCACTCAACTGAGCACCAAAACCCCGGATGAAAGCGATTTGCAGCCCGGCCAGGACTGCAAGCCACTGTCGGTCGCCAGCAGCAAGGCCGATGAAGTAATAGAGCCCCAGGCCTGGCATCCGAGCTGGCTGCCGCCCGGCTTCCAGTTGGCCCGCAGCACCGCGCGCAAGGATTCCCAGACTCAGGTGGTGGTCACCAGCCTGATGTATGAGGACGGGCTGGCGCGCTTTTCGCTGTTCCTCGAGCCCGTCAGTGGCGAAGCCGCGACCGAAAGCCGGGTGCAGTTGGGGCCTACGGTTGCTGTCTCTCGCCGCATGACCACCACTGAGGGCGAGGTCGTGGCCACGGTGGTCGGTGAGATTCCCCTGGGCACCGCCGAACGTATCGCCCTGTCGGTTCGCAGTGGCCCGGCACCCGAAAAGCCGTGAGCCGTTAATCCTATGCTCATCCAGATCGTTCACAGTGATGCAGGAAATGCCTGCTTTGCTGCGCAGAACATGAAATGTCTGGAGAGTATTTTCACTTGCAAAATCTCCTTATGTTTTTTATAGGTCAGAGCTTCTCGGCTCTGGCCTTGCGTTGTTCACGCAATATTGACGTCGCTAGTAGTAGTCTTCGGCGTTTATTGAACCCTGTCGCCCAACCCTGCTCGTCGTAACGGGAGCTGTATGTCGATACCACGTTTGAAATCTTACCTATCCATAGTCGCCACGGTGCTGGTGCTGGGTCAGGCCGTTGCCGCGCAAGCGGCGGAGTTGCCTGACTTCACCCAACTGGTAGAGCAGGCCTCGCCTGCCGTGGTGAATATCAGTACCACCCAGAAGCTGCCGGATCGTAAAGTCTCGAACCAGCAGATGCCTGATCTCGAAGGCCTGCCGCCGATGCTGCGGGAGTTCTTCGAGCGTGGCATGCCCCAGCCCCGTTCGCCCCGTGGCGGTGGTGGTGGCCAGCGCGAAGCCCAATCCCTGGGCTCGGGTTTTATCATTTCGCCTGACGGCTACATCCTGACCAACAATCATGTGATCGCCGACGCGGACGAGATCCTCGTGCGCCTGGCTGATCGTAGTGAACTGAAGGCCAAGTTGGTCGGCACCGATCCACGCTCCGACGTGGCCTTGCTGAAAATCGAAGGCAAGGACCTGCCCGTGCTGAAACTGGGCAAGTCCCAGGATCTGAAGGCCGGGCAGTGGGTGGTAGCCATTGGTTCGCCGTTTGGCTTCGACCACACCGTGACCCAAGGCATCGTCAGTGCCATCGGCCGCAGCCTGCCGAACGAGAACTACGTACCGTTCATCCAGACCGACGTACCGATCAACCCGGGTAACTCCGGTGGTCCGCTGTTCAACCTGGCGGGCGAAGTGGTGGGGATCAACTCGCAGATCTACACCCGTTCCGGCGGTTTCATGGGCGTCTCCTTCGCCATCCCGATTGATGTGGCCATGGACGTTTCCAACCAACTTAAAGCGGGTGGCAAGGTCAGCCGTGGCTGGTTGGGCGTGGTGATCCAGGAAGTGAACAAAGACCTGGCCGAATCCTTTGGCCTGGACAAGCCTGCCGGCGCCCTGGTTGCGCAGATCCAGGACGACGGCCCGGCGGCTAAAGGTGGCTTGCAGGTTGGCGATGTGATCCTGAGCATGAACGGCCAGCCAATTGTCATGTCGGCCGACCTGCCGCATCTGGTCGGCGCACTCAAGGCGGGCAGTAAGGCCAAGCTGGAAGTGATTCGCGAAGGCAAGCGCCAGAACGTCGAGCTGACCGTGGGCGCGATCCCTGAAGAAGGCCAGGAGCTTGGCGCGCTGGGTGGTAAATCGGGTGCAGAGCGCAGCAGCAACCGCCTGGGCATTGCCGTCGTCGAGTTGACCGACGAGCAGAAGAAGAGCTTCGACCTCAAGAGCGGTGTGGTGATCAAGGAAGTCCAGGACGGCCCGGCCGCCCTGATCGGCCTGCAACCAGGCGACGTGATCACCCACTTGAACAACCAGGCCATCAACTCCACCAAGGAATTCACCGACATCGCCAAGGCGCTGCCGAAGAATCGCTCGGTGTCGATGCGGGTCCTGCGTCAAGGGCGTGCCAGCTTCATCACCTTCAAGCTGGCCGAGTAATTCGCTAGCCGTCGGTCAATAAAAAGCCCCGCTCTTGATAGTCGAGAGCGGGGCTTTTTTGTGGGCGCTGGATTTAGCTCATCATGCCTTTGACGATGCGTTCCTGTTCGATCAGCTCTCGCTGGCGCGCATCAATACGTGACGACAGCGGGAAGTTGCTGCCGGCCCGGCGCTTGGCAAAGTCCAGTTGCTGGATCGCCTGCTGGAAGTCGCCGACCAACGCAAAGTACTCGGCGCGGGCTTGATGCAGGCCGATGATATTGCCGGACAGGCCGCGTGTTTCGGCGACCTGGTACCACACGTCAGGATCGTCGGAGCGCGACTTGAGCAGGCCTTCCAGGGCTTTTTCCGCGTCGGCGGTGCGGTTCTGCTTGAGCAGCAGGTCCACGCGCACCTGGTTCAGCGGGTAGTTGCTGGGGTATTGGGCCAGCATGCGGTCGGTGCGTTGCTGCGCGTCGGGCATGCGATTGTTGGTGATATCCAACTCGATCTGCGCCAGGTTGTAGGTGATGTCGTTGGGCGCCTTGGCCAGCAGCGGCTTGAGGGTTTCCCGTGCCTCGTTGAGCTGGGTGCCCTTGATCTGGGCGATGGCCAGGCCATAACGCGCCACATCGCTCTTCGGGTTCTCATCCAGCTGGGCGCGGAAGCGCTTGGCGGCCAAGCCGGGCGTATCTTCGTAATACAGCTGGACCCTGGCGCGAATCAGTTGATAGCGCAGGCTGTCTTCGGTGCCGCCGGTCTTGGCCTGTTCGGCGCGGTTGCGCGTATCGGCGATCCGCGATTCGGTGACCGGGTGTGTCAGCAGGAATTCTGGAGGCTTGGCATCGAAGCGGTATTGGCGCATCAAGCGCTCGAACATGGTCGGCATCGAGCGCGGGTCGTAGCCGGCCTTGACCATATTGAGGATGCCGATGCGGTCGGCCTCTTGCTCATTCTGCCGGGAGAAGCGCCGCTGCTCCTGGATCGCGGCGGCCTGGCTGCCGGCAATCGCGGCAATCCCGGCATCCCCGGCGCCGGCGGCAGCAGCGATAATCCCGCCGAGCAGCGCGGCCATCATCGGGATCTGCATCCGTTGCTGCGCTTCCACGCCCCGGGCGAAGTGGCGCTGTGACAAGTGCGCCAATTCGTGGGCCATCACCGAGGCGTACTCGCCTTCGGTCTGGGCATTGAGAAACAGGCCGCCGTTGACCCCGACAATCCCGCCCGGCGCAGCAAATGCGTTGAGCTGCGGGCTGTTGATCAGGATGAACTCCAGGCGCCGGTCATTGACCTGGCTGGTCTCCACCAGTTTGTAGACGCTGGTCTCGACGTAATCCTTGAGTTGCGGGTCATTGAGGACCGAGACCTGGCCGCGCAGAAATGCCAGCCACGCCCGGCCCAGTTGGTGTTCCTGTTGTGGCGAGACAATGGCAGAACTGGCGTCGCCAAGTGACGGCAGGTCGTCGGCGAAGCCTGGAGAGGCAAGCAGGCAAGCCAGCGTCAGCAGGGTAGGGCGCAAAAAAGTCATGCACAAAGCCTTTCGACAAAGACATTACTGTAGCCGGACACTGAGCTTGGGACCAGATATTCTAAGCGCCCCCTGACGCCGCCTGGAGCAAAACCATGACCGCTGCTGTAAACCACGACGCCGAGCTCGATGCCAGCGGCCTCAACTGCCCGTTGCCACTGCTCAAGGCCAAGATGGAACTCAATCGGCTGGCCAGCGGTGCGGTGCTCAAGGTGATCGCCACGGATGCGGGTTCGCAGCGGGACTTCCGCACGTTTGCCAAGCTGGCGGGGCATGCGCTGTTGCACGAGGAGGCCGATAACGGCGTCTATCGTTACTGGTTGCGCAAGGCCTGATGGCCCCATCGCGGGCAAGCCCGGCTCCCGCACTTACCGAGTTGTCTGGTCGAGCACCGAACCCATGTGGGAGCTGGCTTGCCTGCGATAGCTATCTAACTGCCACCAGCCGCATCAAGCCTTGTCCAGTGCCTGTGCCGCGGCCAATACCGCCTCCACATGCCCCGGCACTTTTACGCCACGCCATTCCTGGCGCAGCACGCCTTCCTTGTCGATCAGGAAGGTGCTGCGATCAACGCCCAGGTATTCCTTGCCGTACAACTTCTTCAGCTTGATTACATCAAACAGCTGGCAAACTGCCTCGTCCTTGTCGCTGATCAGCTCAAAGGGGAAAGCTTGCTTGGCCTTGAAGTTCTCGTGGGACTTCACGCTGTCCCGGGACACGCCAAACACTTCGGTGTTGGCGGCCTGGAACGCGGCGTAGTGATCGCGAAACCCCTGGCCTTCGGTGGTGCAGCCCGGGGTGCTGTCTTTAGGGTAAAAGTAGATCACCACTTGCTTGCCCTTGAGGCCGGCAAGGCTGAACGTCTGCCCGCTGGTCGCCGGGGCTTGGAAATCGGCGACCGGTGTGTCGATGACTACCGCCATGAAAAACTTCCTTACATTGGATTCTGTGGGCGCCAGGGCTCGATCAGTGCATCCAGGTTCAGCGCATCGGCGAAATCCAGGAACTGGTCGCGCAACCAACTGATCTGCACGCCGGCCGGCAAGGTCACGGTAAAGGTGGCGTTGAGCATGGTGCCGCCGGTCTGGGGGGCCTGATAGGTGTCGCAGGTCAGGTTTTCCAGCTCGACGTTATGGTCGATAAAGAACTGGCACAGTTCATTAACGATGTCCGAACGGTACGCCGAACTGACATAAGCCACGTACGGTAGCGCCTGGGGACGGTTCTCCAGGGCGGCACTGCGTACCACATTGACGGTGAAATCGTGCTTCTTGGCCAGGGCCGGCAAGCCAGCTTCCAGGCGCGCCAGGGCGTCCCAGCTGCCGGAAATCTGCAGGACCAGCGCGCTGCACTCGCCATGGCGAGTCAGGCGTGAGGTCACGACGGCGCAGCGGTTTTCATGGCTGGCGCGGCACAGGACGTTAGTCAGCTCCATGGGGTTGGCGCCAAGGGCACTGATAACAAGGAATTGTTCGCGGACTGTGGGGGTGGACATGCAGCATTCCTAAAGCGATGAGCGGTCGATACGAACGTGCGGTACCGATCAAAGGATCAAGGGTAGCGAAAAGCGCCGCCAAGGGCTAGGACGTGGCGTTTTCATTGCATATTCAGTGGCAGTTGGCCGTGCTTTGGCCCAATGATGGCATTGCCGGCAACTAAGTTGATCCAGAACGCGTCCTCGGAGGGTACTTCGCTTGTGCAAGCATCTTGGCGCCAGTACCATTACGGCTCTCTTTTTCCGGCAGGAGCGGTTGCATGATTGCGGGCAGTATGGTGGCACTGGTCACACCCATGGATGCACAAGGTAATCTCGACTGGGACAGCCTGGGCAAACTGGTGGACTTTCACCTGCAAGAAGGCACCAACGCCATTGTGGCCGTCGGCACCACGGGTGAATCGGCCACGCTTGATGTGGAAGAACACATCGAGGTGATCGAGTTTGTGGTCAAGCGCGTTGCAGGGCGTATCGCGGTGATTGCCGGTACGGGCGCCAACTCGACGCGCGAAGCGATCGAACTGACCAAGAACGCCAAGAAAGCCGGTGCCGATGCTTGCCTGCTGGTGACGCCGTACTACAACAAGCCGACCCAGGAAGGCTTGTACCAGCACTTCAAGGCCATCGCCGAAGCTGTCGACATCCCGCAGATCCTCTACAACGTGCCAGGTCGCACGGCGTGCGACATGCAGGCCGCGACCGTGATCCGCCTGTCGACCGTGCCGAACATCATCGGTATCAAGGAAGCCACGGGCGACCTGCAGCGCGCCAAGGACATCCTGGCCGGCGTGAGCAGCGACTTCCTGCTGTACTCCGGCGACGACGCCACGGCTGTGGAGCTGATCCTGCTGGGTGGCAAGGGCAATATCTCGGTGACCGCCAACGTGGCCCCGCGAGCCATGAGCGAACTGTGTGCCGCTGCAATCGCCGGTGATGCCGTCAAGGCCCGCGCGATTCACGAAAAGCTGATGCCGCTCAACAAAACCCTGTTTATCGAATCCAACCCTATTCCCGTGAAATGGGCGCTGCACGAGATGGGCCTGATGCCGGACGGTATCCGTCTGCCGCTCACCCAACTCAGCCCAGCCTGTCACGAACCGCTGCGACAGGCCCTGCGCCAGTCCGGCGTCCTGGTTTAATTGAGGAAGCACTACGCATGAAGCGATTGGCCGGACTTTCCGCACTTGCCTTGATTATCTCCAGCACTAGTGGCTGCGGTTGGATCTGGGGCCCGGAAGGCTACTTCCGTGACCGCGGTAGCGATTACCTGGAAGCACAACAAACCGCACCGATGCAATTGCCGCCGGACGTCAACGTCGCCAAGCGCCTTGACCCGTTGCTGCCGATTCCGCGCAATGTGGCCGACGACACCGTCAAGGGCGAGTACGAAGTACCGCGTCCACAGCCGATTTCGGCCCTGGCCGATGCCAGTGACTACAGCCTGCAGAAAAGCGGCGACTCGCGTTGGATCATGGCCCAGCGCCCACCTGCCGAAGTCTGGCCGGTTGCTGTGCAGTTCTTCCAGGACAACGGTTTCCGTATCGACGAGCAACGCCCGCAGACCGGTGAGTTCACCACTGCATGGCAGCAGTCGAACGAACTGTCGGCCAACATGGCCAAGCGCCTGCAGGCCGGTGGCGTCGCCGCTGATGGCGAAAGCCGCATCCGCGTACGCATCGAGCCAGGCGTACAGCGCAACACCAGTGAAGTCTATGTGGTCAGTGCCGAGCGTCCTGCCGGCAGTACCGCCAACGTCGAATTCACCAATCGCTCGGTCAACAGCGGTGTCGATGCTGCGCTGGTCGACGAGATGCTTGCCAGCATGAGCCGTATTTCCGAGAAGGGCGGTTCCGTATCCCTGCTCGCTGCCCGTGATTACGACACCCCTAACCGTGTCAGCCTCACCGAAGACGGTAGCGGCAACGTCGTGCTCAACCTGGGTGAAGACCTGGATCGAGCCTGGGCCAGCGTCGGCCGTGCCCTGGAGCAAGGTCCATGGCGCGTTGAAGACATCAACCGCAGCCTGGGCCTGTACTACATCAACGTGGCTGAAAAGGCCGAGAAGAAAGACGAAGAGCGTGGTTTCTTCAGCAAGTTGTTCGGCAGCGAGCCGACCAAGGAAGAGATCGAGACTCGCGCCGAGCGTTATCAGGTTCGCCTGAGCAAGGTTGGCGACAACGTGCAAGTCACCGTCGAGAAGAACATCAACACCGTAGCGCCTGCAGAAACGGCGCGCAAAGTGTTGGGCGTGATTCAGGACAACCTGGGCTGATCCGATGCGTTTTGCTGTTCTCGGCAGCGGTAGCCAAGGGAACGGCACGCTTGTAGCCCACGACGACACGTACGTCCTGGTGGATTGTGGTTTCTCCCTGCGGGAAACCGAGCGACGCCTGCTGCGCCTGGGGGTTCACCCGGCGCAGTTGAGTGCGATCCTAGTGACCCACGAACATGCCGACCACGTGCATGGCGTGGGTTTGCTGTCTCGGCGCTACAATCTTCCGGTGTACCTGAGTCGCGGCACCTTGCGCGGGATGCGCAAACCCATTGAACCCGCAGGTTTCCTGGCCGGTGGCGAGCAACTGCAGATCGGTGCCTTGAGCATTTCTGTGATTGCCGTGGCGCATGATGCCCACGAGCCCACGCAATATGTATTCAGTGATGGCGAGCGTCGCTTCGGCCTGCTTACCGACCTGGGTTCCTATTGTGCCAAGGTGCTTGAAGGCTATCGGGATCTCGATGCATTGATGATCGAGTCCAATCATTGCCGAGACCTGCTGGCGCGCGGTCACTATCCGTACTTTCTCAAGCAACGGGTTGGCGGCGAACTGGGACATTTGAACAACCACCAGGCGGCGTACCTGGTGTATGAGTTGGGCTGGCAAGACCTGCAACATCTGGTCCTGGCCCACCTGAGCAGCAAGAACAACCTGCCGCAGCTTGCCCGGCAATGTTTTGTCGACACCCTCGGGTGCGACCCGGACTGGCTGCAACTGGCCGATCAAGATTCAGGGCTCGACTGGCGACATATCGCCTAGCCCATCTACTTACCAAGCGGAGCCCATCATGGAAAAACGTGAAGAACTCTACCGCGGCAAAGCCAAGTCGGTTTACAAGACCGACGACGCCAACCGCTTGATCCTGCTGTTTCGCAACGACACCTCGGCGTTCGACGGCAAGCGCATCGAACAGCTCGACCGCAAGGGTATGGTGAACAACAAGTTCAACGCCTTCATCATGCAGAAACTCGAAGCGGCCGGCATCCCGACCCAATTCGATAAACTGCTGGGCGACAACGAATGCCTGGTGAAGAAACTCGACATGATCCCGGTCGAGTGCGTCGTGCGTAACTACGCCGCCGGCAGCCTGGTCAAGCGCCTGGGCGTGGAAGAGGGCCTCAAGCTCAACCCTTACACGTTCGAGCTGTTCCTCAAGGATGATGCCAAGGGCGATCCATTCATCAACGAATCCCACGTGGTGGCATTTGGCTGGGGCACCGCTGAACAACTGGCGCGCATGAAGGAGTTGTCGCTCAAGGTTAACGACGTGCTGAGCAAGCTGTTCGACGACGCCGGGCTGCTGTTGGTGGACTTCAAGCTGGAATTCGGCGTATTCCACGACGGCTCCATCGTCCTGGGCGACGAATTCAGCCCGGACGGCTGCCGCCTGTGGGACAAGGACACCCGTAAGAAGATGGACAAAGACCGCTTCCGCCAGGGCCTCGGTGACGTTATCGAAGCCTACGAAGAAGTCGCCAACCGCCTCGGCGTACCGCTGTAATCGACGCAAGCATCTGATAGCACGGAAAAAAATTGCTTCGGCGCTTTGCTTCCACGAAACAGGCTGTTATGATGCGCGCCGTTGGAGAGATGCCAGAGTGGCCGAATGGGACGGATTCGAAATCCGTTGTACCTTCACCGGTACCTAGGGTTCGAATCCCTATCTCTCCGCCATTATTTGTACTTGAAGGCCCCATTTATGGGGCCTTTTTGCATTCTGCAGGTTCTGTTTCTCCTTTCCGCCTTTATGTGCTGGTTAGGCATCTTATATAAGGCGTTCTATGAAATCTGAGGGGTGTTGGGTCCTTGGAGGCTTTCATAGTGGCGGCCTGGGTTCTTTGCTCTGAAAAAGAATTTCCAGTTTGGGGTTGACCGGGTATTTTAATACTGTAGTATTCGCCTCCCGCTGACGAGAGATCGAAAGCGCAAGTGGTTGAAGTTGTTGAGGAAAATCTCGAAGCTTCTGAAAATAATCACTTGACAGCAAATGAGGCTGCTGTAGAATGCGCGCCTCGGTTGAGACGAAAGATCTTAACCAACCGCTCTTTAACAACTGAATCAAGCAATTCGTGTGGGTGCT
>NZ_JAAQWP010000008.1:0-239006 GCF_012985535.1 Pseudomonas sp. WS 5021
AATACTAATTGCCCGTGAGGCTTGACCATATAACACCCAAGCAATTTGTTTCTCGAAAGAGCATCAGATTGCGGTGTGTGAAGACGAAATGAACCGAAAGTTCGAATCTCACAAAACACCGAAAGCTGTCACATACCCAATTTGCTGAAGCGAGGCATTTGCCGCGACTCAGTACCCGAATTTCTTGACGACCATAGAGCATTGGAACCACCTGATCCCATCCCGAACTCAGCAGTGAAACGATGCATCGCCGATGGTAGTGTGGGGTTTCCCCATGTGAGAGTAGGTCATCGTCAAGATTAAATTCCGAAACCCCAATTGCGAAAGCAGTTGGGGTTTTGTTTTGGGCGGTCGAAAAGGCGCGCGCAAAGACTAGCCCGCAGCTTCGCTGCTATCCACCCCCCAACCACCCTTCGGTCAATTCAATACAAAGTGTTTCGGTATTTTTGGTAAGGTGCAGCAGCTTTTTCAGGGACGGCCTTTCAACCGCAGGATGCGGCATCACCCTTATTCAACGAGATGCTGTAGAAATGCCCGAAGCCATACCGATCAAAGACCACGAAAAAGAGCACCGCCTGGTCAACAAGCGCCTGCTGGCCTGCGCAATACTGGTGCTTGGCATCACCTGTGCCCTGGTCGCCCGCATGTATTTCCTGCAGGTGGTGGAGTTCGACTATCACTCCACCATCTCCGAAAACAACCGTGTCCACGTCCTGCCCATCACCCCGACCCGCGGCCTGATCTATGACCGTAACGGTGTGGTTCTGGCCGATAACCGTCCCAGTTACAACCTGACCATCACCCGCGAACGGGCTACCGACCTGAAAGGGGAGCTGGACTCGATCATCGCTCTGCTGCATCTGCCCGCCGAAGACCGCGCCGTATTCGACAAGGCCCTGAAGCAAGCCCGCCACCCGTTCGTGCCCGTGACGTTGTTCTATGAGTTGACTGAAGAACAGATCGCCATATTGGCCGTCAACGAATTCCGCCTGCCAGGCGTGGATGTCGAGCCGCAGTTCGTGCGGCACTACCCGCTGGGTGCACACTTTGCGCATTCCATTGGTTACGTGGGGCGCATCAACGAGAAAGAGTCCAAGGAACTGGATTCGGTCGAATACCGTGGCACGCAATCGATTGGTAAAACCGGCATCGAGCGCTTCTATGAGTCGCAGTTGCACGGCCATGTGGGTTATGAAGAGGTCGAGACCAATGCCCAGGGTCGGGTCTTGCGGGTGCTCAAGCATACCGATCCGGTTCCCGGCAAAAATATCGTCCTGAGCCTGGATATCAAGCTCCAGGAAGCCGCCGAAGAAGCCCTGGGCGACCGTCGCGGGTCAGTAGTAGCCCTCGACCCGCAAACCGGCGAAGTCCTGGCGATGGTCAGCAAACCCAGCTTTGACCCCAACTCGTTCGTCACCGGCATTAGTTTCAAGGAATATGCCGCGCTCCATGACTCCCTCGACCGGCCCTTGTTCAACCGCGTGTTGCGCGGGCTGTATGCGCCAGGCTCGACGATCAAGCCGGAAGTGGCCATCGCCGGTCTCGACAGTGGCGTGGTCACCGCGCAAACCGGGGTCTTCGACCCCGGCTACTACCAACTGCCGGACTTTGATCACAAGTACCGCAACTGGAACCACAGCGGTGATGGCTGGGTAGATATGGACGCCGCCATCATGCGTTCCAACGACACCTACTTCTACGACCTGGCCCACAAGCTGGGGATCGATCGCCTGCACGACTACATGGCCGAATTCGGTCTTGGCCAGAAAGTCTCCCTGGACATGTTCGAAGAGTCGGCCGGCCTGATGCCATCCCAGGCCTGGAAGCGTGCAACCCGGCGCCAGCCCTGGTTCCCGGGCGAAACCGTGATCCTCGGCATCGGCCAGGGCTATATGCAGGTCACCCCGTTGCAATTGGCCCAGGCCACCGCGCTGATCGCCAACAAGGGCGTGTGGAATCGTCCGCACCTGGCCAAGACCATCGACGGTGTGCCACCCGTGGACGAGAACCCGATGCCCAATGTCGTGCTCAAGAACCCCCGCGACTGGGATCAGGTCAACCACGGCATGCAAATGGTGATGCACGACCCGCGCGGGATTGCCCGGGCGTCGGCCGCCGGTGCGCAGTATCGGATCGCGGGCAAGAGTGGTACTGCGCAGGTGGTGGCAATCAAGCAGGGCGAGCGCTACAACCGCCTGAAGACTCGCGAGCGCAACCGCGACAACGCATTGTTCGTCGGCTTCGCCCCGGCCGAGCACCCCAGGATCGTGATTTCAGTGATGATTGAAAACGGCGAGGCGGGCGGCCGGGTGGCAGGCCCGGTGGTGCGCCAGATCATGGATGCCTGGTTGCTCGATCAACAAGGCCACCTGAAACCGCAGTACGCCACGCCGGCCAAGACATCGGGCGACCCTCGTGTCTAGCGCCAGTATCGTCAAGCCGTCTTGAGCGAGGTTCCACTGGGGTAGATAAGCGATTGCATTTAGCCACAGCCTGCGCAGATAATGAGATGAATTATCATTAACGTGCTTGGCTGCCCGCGTGTCTACTCCTACCGATCCCAAGGTCCTTCTGGCAACGCTTTATGACGACAACCATCGCTGGTTGCGCGCCTGGTTGTATCGTCAGCTCAAGTGCCCGCAAGATGCCGCGGACCTGACACAGGACACGTTTATCCGCATTCTGGATGCGCGCCAGCTCCATCAACTCGATGAGCCCCGCGCGTTTCTCAGCACCGTGGCGCGCCGCTTGTTGTTCAGCTTCTGGCGACGCAAACGGTTGGAGCAGACCTACCTCGACAGCCTGGCGCAGTTGCCGCACGCCTACACCCCTTCGGAAGAAGACCTGGCCCTGGTGCGCGAAGCGCTGGAAAGCATCGATCGCCTGCTCAATGGCCTACCGCCGCGTGTCCGGCAGATCTTTATGCTCAATCGCCTCGAGGGCTTGTCGCAACCCGTCATCGCCCAGCAGTTGAGCGTGTCGCTGGCCACGGTAGAGCGTGATCTGCGCCGGGCTTTCCTGCATTGCCTGGCCGAGTCGGCGGACCTGACATGAGCCGCCCCAAGGTGGACGCCACCACCCGCGCCGCCGTGGATTGGCTGCTACGCTTGGAGGCCGGGGCTGACGACCCCGCGCTGCGTCAAGCCTTCGAAGCCTGGCTGCGGGCCAACCCCCAGCACACTGTCGCCTGGCAGCGTGTGGGCAGTTTGCTGCAGCAGCCGATTGCTGATTTGCAGCGCGTCGAGGCCCGTAGCCCCGGCCAATTGCGCGCCGTTACCCAGGCCCTGGCGACGCCGGATTCCGAAGCGCGGCGCAAGGTACTGCGCGGTGGCCTGGCCCTGGTGTTGTTCGGTGTCAGCGGTGCGGCGATCTTTGACCGCGCCCAACCGCTCAATGGCCTGTGGGCCGACCGTCACACCGCCACCGGTGAGCGCAAGACTTTCGCCTTGGCCGATGGCAGCCGCCTGAGCCTCAATGCCCGCAGTTCGGTGGACATCCACTTCAGTGACAGCCGTCGCCTGGTGCGCCTGCGTGAGGGCCAAGTGTTCGTGGACGTCGCCGCCGACCCGCGCCGGCCGTTTGTGATCGCCACCGACCAGGGCGAAGTCCAGGCCCTGGGCACGCAATTTATGGTGCGCCAGGAGGCCACCGGCAGCCTGACCTCGGTGCAGCTGCACAGCGTCCAGGTCACCACGCTCGGCGGCAGCCAGCGCCGTGTAGAGGCGGGGGAGGCGGCGTGGTTCAGCGATGTCGATGTGCGCCCGGTACCGCTCTCGGTACGCAGCCGCGCGGACTGGCGTGACGGCCGCGTGGATATCCGTGATGAGCCCCTGGGCCTGTTGATCGACGCCCTGCGGCCGTATCGCCGGGGCGTGTTGCGGGTCAGTGAGCAAGCCGCAAAAGTACGCGTCTATGGCGTGTACCCACTGGATGATCCGGCGCAAACCCTGGAGTCGCTGGCCCAGACCTTCCCCCTGCGCATCAGTCACTACGGCCCCTGGTTGACCCTGATAGACGTGCGTTGAGCCGCCAATGGGAATTATTTTCACTGAGCGTGAGGGGGTCGCCGATCTCGCGAGTCAAGGTTAGGGAACGCCAACCTGACAATGAGCATCCTCACCCTATGGCACCCTTGATGATCCGTCCCTGCCTGTTGACCCTGGCCGTAACCCTGGCGGTGGTCGGCCACCCCGTGGCCGCCCTGGCCGATACGGCCGCCAGCACCCAGCAATATTTCAATCTGCCCGCTGCAGACCTCGGCGATAGCCTGAGCCGGCTGTCGCGGGAAAGCGGGCGCACGCTGTCGGTCAGCCCGGCCTTGCTGCAAGGCCGCCGCGCGCCGGCGCTGCAGGGCCAATACAGCCCTGAACAGGCCGCGCAACACTTGCTGGCCGGCAGTGGCCTGGGCCTGACCGTCACCGACAATGGCACCTGGAGCCTGTACCTGCTGCCCGAAGGCGGCGCCTTGAACCTTGGCGCCACCACCGTCACCGGCCTGGTAGCAGAAAATGCCTGGGGCCCGGTGGATGGCTATGTGGCCACCCGCAGCGCCACGGCCACCAAGACCGATACACCGATCCTGGAAATCCCGCAGACCGTCAACGTGGTCACCGCCGACCAGGTCAAGGTCCAGGGCGCACGCAACCTGACCCAGTCCTTGCGCTACACCCCAGGCGTCGATACCAACGGCTACACCGATCGCAACACCATCGCCGACGAGCTGACCAGCCGTGGCTTTGCGCCCACCTTGTTGTATCTCGATGGCGCCTATCTGCCTTACGCCGGCAGCCTCGGTGGCGCGCCACAGATCGATCCCTACACCCTGGAACGCATTGAAGTGCTCAAGGGCCCGGCCTCAGTGCTGTTCGGGCAGAACCAGCCGGGCGGCATGATCAACCTGGTGTCCAAGCGGCCCACCACTGAGGCCCGGCACCAGGTCAAGTTTGGCCTGGGCAGTTACGACCGGGTCAATGGCGCCCTGGATTTCAGCGGCCCCCTCGATGAGGCAAAAACCTTGAGCTACCGCCTGATCGGCCTGGTCCGCGACGGTAACGAGATGGTCGACCATGCCACCGACAGCCGCACCTTGCTGGCCCCCAGCCTGACCTGGGCGCCCACGGATGACACTGCCCTGACGATCTATGGGCAGATCCAGCGTGACAAATCCCTGGCCGACTACCAGGCGTTGCCGGCCATTGGCACCCTGTACCGCAACTCCAAGGGCCAGCACATCGACCGCGACACCTTCCTCGGCGACTCCGACTGGAACAACTACATTCGCGATCAGTATGTGCTGGGCTATGACTTCTCCCATGCCTTCAACGACAACCTGGAATATAGCCAGACCGCACGGTTTACCGACGTCAACGACCGCTACAAAGGTTTCTACCTGAACCGCTTCGTCGAACTGCCCGATGGCAGCACCGACGACACCCGCGCCAGCCGCACCAAGCTCGACTGGCGCCAACACAACAGCGCCTACACCCTCGATAACAACCTGCAGGCCAAGTTCGCCACCGGTGCCCTGGAACACACCTTGCTGGTGGGCTTCGATCACCGCGAGTTCACCCGTAAATATCAGGGCTACAACCTCTCCGGCGCAGAAATCATCGACCTCTACAAACCGTCCAACTACCACACCTTTGGCCAGCCGCAACTGACCACCAAGTGGAACAACACGGTCAAGCAGACCGGCCTGTATGCCCAGGACCAGATCAAGTTCGACCGTTTCATCCTCACCATGGGCCTGCGTGAAGACTGGGCCGAAGTGATCAATCGCGACCTGCTGGACCACAGCACGGTGTCGCAGAAAGACAAGCAACTCACGCGTCGCGTCGGCCTGACTTACCTCACCGACTTCGGCCTGGCGCCCTACGTCAGTTATGCCGAATCGTTTCTGCCCAGCGTCGGCCGGCTGGCCCCGGAGCGTGGCGGCGGCGCCTATAAACCGGTGGAAGGCGAGCAGTATGAGGCGGGCCTCAAATACCAGCCCAACGACCAGTCGCTGCTGACCTTGTCGGTGTTCCAGATCAAACAGAAAAACGTCCTGACCGGCGATCTGGTCTATCGCGAATACCAGTTGCAGGAAGGCGAAGTGCGCTCGCGGGGCGTGGAATTTGAAGGCAAGGCCCGGTTTGGCCAGGTGGAGTTGATCAGTGCGCTGTCGTACCTGGACGTGATCTATACCAAGAGCAACTACGGCGAAGAGGGTAACCGCAGCGAGGCGCAGGCGCCTTGGAGCGCCAGTACCTGGGCCGACTACCACTTTGCCGGCGATACCCTGGCCGGCCTGACCGTAGGCGGTGGTGCGCGGTATACCGGGAAGAAGTACGGCGACTCGGCCAACACCTTCAAGACCCCGTCGTTCGTGGTCTTTGACGCCACCATCAGCTACGACCTGAGCCGCGTCAGCCCCACATTCAAGGGTGCCGAAGCCAGCCTCAACGTGCAGAACCTGTTTGACCGCGAGTACGTCTCGTCCTGCAACTACTCCTTTGGTTGCTATTACGGCCAGGAGCGCACTGCGTCCCTGGCCGTGTCCTACGATTGGTGAGCTACTTGATCACCACCGGGTTCACCGGCGCGCCGCTGCCACCGACAATCTTCAACGGCGCGGCGGTGTAGAGGAACTTCCACTGGCCGTCGTCGGCACAATCGGCGGCCAGATCCTCCAGCAGCACGATCTCGGTAAAGGCGATGCCGAGGTTGCGCATCAGCGCGCAATGCAACGGAATCTGCACCCCCGACACCGGGTCGGTGATCACTTCGTTAGCGATGGTATCGGTCACCAGGTTGGGGATTTCCATGGCGTGGAACCACTCCACCAGTTCCCGGCTGTAGGTCAGGCCGGGCTCCACCAGGTCCTTGAAAAACTCGGTCTTGCCATACTCGTAGAAGGCGCCCATGGAGCCGGTACGGATGATCAGGATGTCGCGCTTTTCGATGGTCACCCCCTGGGCCTTGGCGGCGGCCAGCAAGTCCAGGTGGTTGAAGGTTTCGCCACGGCCCAGGTATTTCTTGCCGCGATGGCGGGCCATGTCGATCAGCACCGCGCGCCCGACCACGCCGCGCTCGGCAATCGCCAGCACACTGGCCTTGGCCATGCCGCCGACGGTGCTCATGGCGTCGTAGCCGTTCCACAGTTGATTGTCGTACCAGGCATGCCCGAGGGCGTCGTACTGGGTCGAGCCTTGCAGCTGCATGAAGATCACATCGTCGCAATACGCCGCGCCGCCGGTCATTTCGGGTTGCTTGCCGAAGTGGTAGTGGCTGTGATCCAGGGTGTTGAAGCGCATCGACGGGTTGCGCGCCGGCCACATCGGGTCGCCGCCCGGATGGCCGATCTGCACTTGCAGGGTGAAGGTCTTGCCCTGGCGCACCGCGGCCACGCCGCGCAGCACTTCGGTTTCGGTCAGGTAATTGAGGGCGCCGACTTCATCGTCCGGTCCCCATTTACCCCAGTTCTTTGGCAGGCCTTCGAGTAGCTGCTTGGTGCTCGGTTCGTTCTTGTTATGTAAGTCGCACATATCGACTCCGATCCCTTTGGTCGTTGAGTTACACGCAGCGCCCACCGTCGACTTCAAGGCAGGTGCCGGTGATAAAGGCCGCTTCGTCCGAGGCCAGGTACAGGCAGGCATTGGCCACGTCTTGCGGGGTGGAAAAACGTCCCAGGGGGATGGTTGCCATGAACTTCTGACGGTTTTGCGGGGTGTCCGGCACGCCCATGAACTCACTGAGCAACGCGGTTGCGCCGACCACCGGGTTCACGCAATTGACGCGGATATTGTCCGGCCCCAGCTCCGCCGCCATGGTCTTGCTCATGACCACCACCGCGCCCTTGCTGCCGTTATACCAGACCAGTCCCGGGCGTGGGCGGATCGCGGCGGTCGAGGCAATATTGACGAACACGCCGGCGCCCTGGCCGCGAAAGTGCGGCACAAAATGCCTGGCGCTGAGGTAGATGCTTTTGACGTTGACCGCGAACACCCGGTCGAACTCGGCCTCGTCCACCTCCAGCATCGGCCGGTTGCGGTGGGTGGTGCCGGCGTTGTTGATGACGATATCCAGCCCGCCGAATTGCTCCAGGGTCGCGCGCAGCAGCGCGCCCACGCTTTCGTCGTTGGCCACATTGACCTCGACGAAATGGGCATGGCCGCCGGTGGCGGCGATCTCATTGACCACCCGCTGGCCGCCGGTGGCGTTCATGTCGGCGACGATAACCCGCGCACCCTGTTGGGCGAAGGTCTTGGCGATCCCTTCACCAAAGCCGGAACCGGCACCAGTGACGATGGCAACTTTGTTTGCTAGACGCATGGAGTGTGCTCCTTTCTTGTTGTTGTAATGGCTTAGCCGTGTTTGATCGCAATGGTCTTCAAGGTGGTAAAGCCCAGCAGGGCCTCGAAGCCTTTTTCCCGGCCATAACCGCTGGCCTTGACGCCGCCGAAGGGCAGTTCAACCCCGCCGCCGGCCCCGTAGTTATTGATAAATACCTGGCCACAGCGCAGCTTGCGCGCCAGGCGCATTTGCCGTGCGCCGTCGCGGGTCCATACGCCGGCGACCAGGCCGAACTCGGTGCCGTTGGCCAGGCGGATCGCCTCGGCTTCCTCGTCGAAAGGCATCACGGCCAACACCGGGCCGAAGACTTCCTCCCGGGCCAGGCGGCTGTCGGGCGGCACGTCGCGAAACAGCACCGCTTCCTGGAAGTAACCACCACTGCCGGCCTCGGCCACCACCTGGCCGCGCGCGGCCACCGTGATGCCGGCCTGTTCGGCCTCGCGCACGAACTCACGTACCTGGCGTTGCTGCTTCTGGTTGATCAGTGGGCCCATGTCCAGGTCCAGCGCCGAAGGCCCGGTGCGCAGTTCGCGAAAACGCTGGCTGAGTTGCTCCACCAGCGCCTCATAAATGCTGCGCTCCACCAGCAGCCGGCTGCCCGCCGAACAGGTCTGCCCGCAGTTCTGCACAATGGCGTTGACCAGCACCGGCAAGGCTTGCTCCAGGTCGGCATCGGCGAATACCAGCTGCGGTGATTTCCCGCCCAGTTCCAGGGTCACCGGGCAGTGCCGTTCAGCGGCGGCCTTGGACACCGCCGTGCCGGTCAGGGTGGAACCGGTAAACGAGATGTGATCGATACCCGGGTGGCTGCACAACGCCGCGCCAGCCTCGTAGCCATAGCCGGTCACCACATTGATCGCACCGGCCGGGAAGCCCACTTCGGCGGCAATCTGCGCCAGGCGCAGCAACGACAGGCTGGCATCCTCGGCCGGCTTGACCACACAGGCGTTGCCCGCCGCCAGGGACGCACCGACGCTGCGGCCGAAGATCTGCATCGGGTAGTTCCACGGGATGATATGCCCGGTTACCCCATGGGGCTCGCGCACCGTCAGCACCGTGTAGCCGTTCTGATAAGGCAGGGTCTCGCCGTGCAACTTGTCGGCCGCGCCAGCGTAGTACTCGAAATAACGGGCGAGGGCGGTGGCATCGGCCCGCGCGACTTTCAGCGCCTTGCCAGTGTCCCGCGCCTCGATCTGCGCCAGTTCTTCGTGATGCTCCAGCACCGCCGCGCCAAGCCTGGCCAGCAGGCGGCTGCGCTCCAGGGCCGACAACGTGCCCCACGGGCCATCGAAGGTTTCGCCTACGGCCAGGCGCGCGGCGCGGACGGCGGCATCCACATCGGCAGCGGTGCCCCGGGCGATGCTGGAGTAGGTTTCGCCGCTGCTGGGATCGATCACCGGGATGTCTTCCAGGGACGTCGAGGCTTGCCATTGGTTGGCGATGTAATGTGCGTTGATCATGTTCAGCTCCTGTTCCCGGCGATGCATTCGGCGATGGCCACGCCCACTTCGATCGTACTGGCGCTGCCGCCCATTTCCCGGGTGCGCGGGCCTTGCGCAAGCACCGTCTCGATGGCCGAGACAATCGCTGCTGCGGCCTGCTGGTACAGCGGGTCGCCATTACCCAGGTGCTCGATCATCAACGCAGCCGACCAGATCTGCCCGATGGGGTTGGCCACGCCCAGCCCGGCAATGTCCGGCGCCGAACCGTGTACCGGCTCGAACAGCGAAGGGTAGCGCCGCTCGGGGTTGAGGTTGGCCGAGGGGGCAATGCCGATGGTGCCGGTGCAGGCCGGGCCGAGGTCGGAGAGGATGTCGCCAAACAGGTTGGAGGCCACCACCACATCGAACCAGTCCGGGTGCTGCACAAAGTGTGCGCACAGTATGTCGATGTGGAATTTGGCGCTCTTGACGTCCGGGTAGCGCTGGGCGATCAGGTTCACCCGCTCGTCCCAGAACGGCATGGTGATGGAAATGCCGTTGGATTTGGTGGCGGCCACCAGGTGCTTGCGTGGTCGCTGCTGCGCGAGTTTGAAGGCATAGTCCACCACCCGGTCCACGCCTTCGCGGGAGAAGATCGACTCCTGCACCGCGATCTCGCGCGGCGTGCCTTCCCACATCCGCCCGCCGACGCTGGAGTACTCGCCCTCGGTGTTCTCGCGTACCACGATAAAGTCGATATCCCCCGGCACACGGCCGGCAAGCGGGCAGGGCACGCCGGGCATCAGGCGTACCGGGCGGATGTTGACGTACTGGTCGAACTGGCGGCGGATCTTGAGCAGTGACTCCCACACCGCCGTATGGTCGGCGATGATGTCCGGGGCACCCACGGCGCCGAAGAAGATCGCATCATGGCTGCCGATCTGCTCGGCCCAATCGTCCGGCATCATGGTGCCGTGGGCCAGGTAGTGCTCGCTGCACCAGGCAAAGTGATCGAACTCAAACGCAATCCCGAAGCGCCGGCTGACGGCCTCCAGTACGCGCAGGCCTTCGGGCACCACCTCGCGGCCGATACCGTCGCCGGGAATCACCGCAATACGATGGCGGGTGCTGGTCGTGGAATTGGACACGCCGTGTCTCCTGTTTTTGTTGTTGTCAGTGAGGCGGGGACATTCTTGGCACAGGTGCAGCGGTGGGGGAATTGCTGATTACAGAAGCGGCCTTCGCAAAAATCGAAGGCCAGTGATCAGTCGCAGTGGCAGGCAACCAGGTAGTCGAATAATGCCAGGCTCGTCGGAGACGGCTGTTGCTGGCGCATGCAAAGGTACATCTGGCGATCGGCCCAAGGGTCGTCGATTTCGATAAAGCGCAAGGCCATCTCCTTGCGAAAGATCTGCACCGCGCCCTGGGGCAGTACGCCAACCCCTTGCCCGGCGGCAATCAGCCGGCACACCGCTTCAAAGCTGCGTACCTGCACCCGCAGGCGCAGCGGCATGCCAATCGCGGCGGCGGCTTCGGTGATCAGCGCGGTGATGGCGGCGTTATCCTCCAGGCCCACAAAGTCATAGCCCAGCAAATCGGCAAAGCGCGCATGGCGCATCTTGAACGGATGATCATCGGGCACCAGCAGGCACAGGCGGTCCTGGCAGTACGGGGCAAAGCGCAAGTCCTCGCCGCCCGGCTGGGTGGTGACGATGCCCACATCGGCCACGCCATCGCGCACCGCCTGCAGGATTTCGCGGCTGCGCTCTTCGCGGATATCCAGGCGGATGCCGGGGTGCAGAGCGTTCCACTGGGTCAGTTGGCGGGGCAGTTGCTGGCTCATCGCCGAACTGTTGGCATACAGGCACACGCGGCCGGTGGCGCCCTTGGCGTAGTCGGCGAGGTCAGCGTGCATCACATCCACTGCGCGCAAAATCGCCAACCCATGCTCGGCCAACACCTCGCCGGCCGCCGTGGGCGAGACGCCAGTGGAGGAGCGGTGCAACAGGGCGACCTTGAAATGCTGCTCGAGCAACGACAGGCGCCGGCTCGCCGCTGACAGCGAGAGGTGCGACTGCTCGGCCGCCCGGGACAGGCTGCCGAGCTTGACCGTCTTAAGGAACAGCTCGATGGAGGTGAGATCGGGGGCCATGCCAGAGTCCTTGTGCGCGGTCTGTGAAAACTACGCAGTTGGGACAGGACTGTCCAATCGTCTGATACAACGTTGGAGGCGCCGCCGAGCCCTTGTGGGAGCTGTCGAGCCCCGGCGAGGCTGCGATGGCGGCGGCATTGCCAGCATTGATGGTGACTGACCCACCGCCATCGCAGCCTCGCCGGGGCTCGACAGCTCCCACCTTTAATCTTTGCTGCCTTGAGTAAAGTGCCGGTTAGAACTCGATGCTCGCCGACAGCTTGGCCACCCGTGGGTCGCCCTGGGTCAGGTAGCCGCCCATTGCCGACTCCCAGTATTTGGTATTGGCCACATTGTCCACGTTCAGCCCCAGGGTGACGTCGCGCTGGTCCACTTTGAAGTTGTAGCGTGCGCCCAGGTCAAAGCGGTTCCAGGCCGGCAGGCTGAGGTTGTTGGCGGCATCCACGTACTGCCCGCCGGTACGCAACATGCGCCCGCTGAGGGTCACGCCTTGCAGGCCCGGCACATCCCATTCCACCCCGGCATTGAGCTGGAACGACGGCACGCCAATCGCGCGGTTGCCGTCGTTGGCGCCGTTCTGGGTGCCCTTGAGCTCGGTTTTCATCACCGTCGCACCGCCGAGCAAGCGCAGGCCGGCCAGCGGTTCGCCGAATACGTTGAGCTCTACGCCTTTGTTGATTTGCTCGCCTTCACGCACGAAGCGTGCGGTGGTGGCATCAATGATCTGGGTGTAGCCGGCGCCGGGCTGCTCGATGCGATACACACCCAGGGTCGCGCCGTAGGTGCCCATGTCAACCTTGACCCCGGCCTCGATCTGCTTGGAGCGTGCCGGCGCGAACGCCTGGCCACCGCCAATCACCGTACGCCCAGAGGAGTTAACCGGCGAAACAGGCCCCTTGGCCAAACCTTCAATCCGATTGGCATACAGCGACACATGCTCCCAAGGCTTGAACACAATGCCGTACACCGGTGTGGTGATCGACTGATCGTAGTTGGCCGTGCGGCTGCCGCTCATATAGTTGTAGCCCTGCACCACCATTTGCTGATGGCGCAGGCCCAGGGTGACCAACAAGCGATCATCGATAAAACCAACGGTGTCGGACACCGCCGCGCTGCGCATGAAGGTCTTGGCGGTGATGGTCGGGTCGCTGAAGTCGGTGCCAGGGGTATTGCGCGGGCTGTTCAGGCGCGGTTCGGCGCCGGTTACCGGGTGGTAGATATTGGTGCTGGTCTTGGCGCTGTCGAACACATAGGCGTTGCGCGCCTCGGTCCAGATCCCGGCCAGGCCGAAATTCAGGCGGTGGCTCACCGGCCCGGTCTGGAAATTGCCCTTCAAGCCGGCCATGGCGCTGCTGTTGTCTTCTTCGTGGGCGATGGTCGAGGCGCTGGTCTGGGCATTGCCCAGGTTGTCGTTGACGGTCACCGAGGAATACCGGCCCATCTCCCGGGTATGCTTGGCACCGCCCGCCGCGTAGGCGGTCCAGTTGTCGTTCAGGTCGTACTCGGCGCGCAGCATGCCCAGGGTGTCTTCAATATTGGTTGCGCTCCAGCGCGGCGCGTAGTTGGTGTCGGCGGAAGGGGCGTCGGGTACGTGGGTCACCAGGGGGCCGAGGAACACCGAGTTGCGCCCGCCATTGACGCGCTGCTTCTGATACGCGAAATCCCCCGACAGGCGCAATGCATCACCACGGTAATCCAGGCCGACGGCAAACAGCTTGGAGCGCTGGTTCTCATTGTCGGTGGCGGTATCGCCTTCACGCTGGGACAGGTTCACCCGCGCCCCAAAACGATTGTCTTCGCCAAAACGCTGGCCGAGATCCAGGTGCTGGCCAATCCGGCCTTCGCTACTGATATCGGTGCTGAAGCGGCGCAGCGGCACGTCGTCGGCGCGCTTGGGTTGCAGGTTCACGCCGCCGCCGATACCGGAGCCGGAGGGCGTTACCCCGTTGATAAAGGCGTTGGGGCCCTTGAACACTTCCACCCGTTCCAGGGCGTCGGTGGACATGATCTGCCTGGGCAGGATGCCGTACAGACCGTTGTAGGAAATGTCGTCGCCATTCAGTGGCAGGCCACGAATCACGAACAATTGCGACTGGTTGGCGTAACCCGAGGCCTGGCGCACGGACGAGTCGTTGAGCAGTACATCGCCCACCGTCTCGGCCTGTTGGTCGCGAATCAGTTGTTCGGTGTAGGAGGCCATGCTGAACGGCACGTCCATGATGTCCTGGTTGCCCAAGACCCCCAACTGCCCGCCGCGTGCGACCTGGCCGCCGGCGTACACCGGGGGCAGGGCGCCGGGGATGATGGATTCGGCGCTGATGCTGGTTGCCCCCAGTTCCAGGGCCTGGCCATTGCTCGCATCCTGCGGGGTTTGTTGGGGGGCGCTGTGGACAGCAAAGCTCAGGGAGCAGCACAGGGCGAGCAGGGTCGGGCGAAACGGCACGGCGAGTCGGGTACAAGTGGGCATGGTCGATCCGGACGGCGAAGCGTCAATGTGAGGAAGGGGGCAACAACGTTGCGCTTCCTCGTTGCGCGAATACGACTCCAGTGCAAATGATAATAAATGCTAAATGATATTTCACAAACTGATTTGTGGTGTATGACTTTTCTGAAGGGCAAAAAATTTCTATTAAGGCCTGATGGCGGATGCCGAGTAGAATCGCGCCCTGAAAGCGATTCCTGAGGTGCGGCAAGGTGGATTTACAGCAGGGTTTTGTCCTGACCCGGCATTGGCACGACACCCCGGCGGGCACGCAGGTCAGCTTCTGGCTGGCGACCGACCAGGGGCCGCGGTATATCCGTCTACCGGTGCAGCCTTCGGTGATGTTTATTCCGCTGGCCCATCGCGAGCACGCGCAACGGGTGCTCAAGGGCGAGCGCGACGTGGAACTGCGCCCGCTGCAACTGTGTGACTTCCACCACCGCCCGGTCCTGGGCCTCTACACCCGCCAGCATCGCCAAGCGATGGACCTGGAAAAACGCCTGCGCCAGGCCGGCGTGGATGTCTACGAAGGCGATGTGCGCCCGCCCGAGCGCTATATGATGGAGCGCTTCATCACCGCACCGGTGGCATTTGGCGGCACGCCCGGCGAGGGCGGGATGTTGCTGGAGGCGCAGATGAAGCCTGCGCCCGACTACCGCCCGGCGTTGAAGCTGGTGTCGCTGGATATCGAAACCACCGCGCGCGGCGAGCTGTATTCCATCGCCCTGGAAGGCTGCGGCGAGCGCCAGGTGTATATGCTCGGCCCGCCGAACAAAACCTGCGCGGTGGATTTCAAGCTCGAATACTGCGACAGCCGCGCCCAACTGCTGGAGCGCCTCAACCAGTGGCTGGCGCAATACGACCCCGACGCGATCATCGGCTGGAACCTGGTGCAGTTCGACCTGCGGGTCCTCCACGAGCATGCCCAACGCCTTAACGTGCCATTGCTGCTTGGCCGTGGCGGCGAGGCCATGGCCTGGCGCGAGCACGGCAGCCGCCACCATTTCTTCGCCGCCGCTGCCGGGCGGTTGATCATCGATGGCATCGAGGCCTTGCGCTCGGCGACCTGGACTTTTGAGTCATTCAGCCTGGAAAACGTCGCCCAGACCCTGCTGGGCGAAGGCAAGTCGATCGCAACGCCGTATCAGCGCATGGACGAGATCAACCGCATGTTCGCCGAGGACAAGCCCGCCCTGGCGCGCTACAACCTCAAGGACTGCGAGTTGGTGACGCGGATTTTCGAGAAAACCGAGTTGCTCAAGTTCCTTCTGGAACGGGCCAGCGTTACCGGCCTGCCGGCAGATCGCAACGGTGGTTCGGTGGCGGCGTTCACCCATTTGTACATGCCGCTGATGCATCGCCAGGGCTTTGTCGCGCCCAACCTGGGGGACAAACCGCCCCAGGCCAGCCCCGGCGGTTTTGTCATGGACTCGCGGCCGGGGCTGTACGAGTCGGTGCTGGTGCTGGACTACAAAAGCCTTTATCCGTCGATCATTCGCAGCTTCCTGATCGACCCCGTGGGCCTGATCGAAGGCCTGCGCCATCCTGACGACAGCGAGTCGGTGGAAGGCTTTCGCGGCGCGCGCTTTTCCCGCACCCGGCATTGCCTGCCGGCCATTGTGGCGCGGGTCTCCGAAGGCCGCGAAGTGGCCAAGCGCGAGCATAACGCGCCGTTGTCCCAGGCCCTGAAGATCATCATGAATGCCTTCTACGGCGTGCTCGGTTCCAGCGGCTGTCGGTTCTTCGACACGCGGCTGGCGTCGTCGATCACCCTGCGCGGCCACCAGATCATGCGCCAGACCCGCGAACTGGTAGAAGCCCAGGGTTATGAGGTGATCTATGGCGACACCGACTCCACCTTTGTCTGGCTCGGCAGTGCCCATTCCCAGGAGGACGCCGCGCGCATCGGCCAGGACCTGGTACAGCACGTCAACCAATGGTGGCGCGAGCGCCTGCACAGCGAATTCGGCCTGCAAAGCGCCCTCGAACTGCAATACGAAACCCACTTCAGCCGCTTCCTGATGCCGACCATCCGCGGTGCGGAAGAGGGCAGCAAGAAGCGCTATGCAGGCCTTGTGACCCGCGCCGATGGCAGTGAAGAAATGATCTACAAAGGCCTGGAAACCGTGCGCAGCGACTGGTCGCCCCTGGCCCGCCAGTTCCAGCAGGAGCTGTACCAGCGCATCTTCCATCGCCAGCCCCACCAGGATTACGTGCGTGACTACGTGCGCCGCACCCTCAGCGGCGAGTTCGATGAGCTGCTGATCTACCGCAAGCGCCTGCGCCGGCAACTGGGCGACTACGAACGCAACGTGCCGCCCCATGTACGGGCCGCGCGCCTGGCGGATGAATACAACGACCGCCAGGGCCGCCCGCGCCAGTACCAGAACGGTGGCTGGATTCGCTACGTGATCACCGTCAACGGCCCCGAGCCCCTGGAAGTACGCCAGGCACCGATTGACTACGACCACTACGTCACCCGGCAATTGCAGCCGGTGGCCGATGCGATCCTGCCGTTTGTCGATGATGATTTCAGCACCCTGGTCGGTGGTCAGATGGGCTTGTTTTAACCCCTGGAACACGTTTCACTCTGGACGCTGAATCTCCAGGAGGAAGGCCCATGTACACGCTCTACGGTACGCAAAGCTCTGGCTCATGCATCGTCGAAATCGCTCTGCAACGCTGCGGCGTGCCGTGGCAGCAGGTCGATGCCAGCCCCTGGGGCGATGCGGCGGGGATGGAGGCCCTCGGGCAGATCAACCCGCTGCGGCAAATCCCCACCCTGCAACTGCCCGACGGCAGCGTGTTGACGGAGAGCGCGGCGATCCTGATCCACCTGGGCCTGGCGTATCCGGCCAGCGGATTGCTGTCCGGCAACCGTGCGCAGATCATTCGCGGCCTGGTGTATATCGCCGCCAACTGCTACTCGGCAATCACCATCATCGACTACCCCCAGCGCTTTCTCGACGACGCCGACGAGGCGGTACAGGCGCAACTGATTGCAGGTACCCAGCAGAAACTGCACCGCACCTGGCAGTTGTTTGCCGAGCAATTTGCCGGGCAACTTTTTACCCCGCAGGGCCTGCCCAATGCCTTGGGCATCATGGCGGCGGCCGTGTCCCGCTGGGAGGGTGCGCGCGACGTCCTGCAACACTCCCACCCCGCGTGCGCCCAGGCCCTGGCGCAGGTGGATGCCGACCCGCAGGTGGCCCCGGTGTTCGCCTGGCACTGGCCGGATTGGCCCGGGCAGTGAGCCTTGGCAATCAGAAGAAACAATGAGCCCCGAAGCGCCTCAAGCCCTTGCGTCGCGGGCGTCCTGGCCTACTCTTTCTGATAGTCGCGTAGGAATCATCCTTGAAATTGACTGTCGCAGACATGAAACTCAAAAACTCTGCATGGAATTGGAAGGAGGTACGCATGCTCGTCCGGTCGCTGACCCTGGCTACCTTGATGGCGTTTACGGGGCCGTTGTTGGCTGCGGATAACCGAGGCCCGCTGGAACAGGATCAAGGCAAATTCCGCCCGCTGATCGTGATTGCACCCAGCTCCATTGACCCGACTCAGGTCCAGCTCAAGAAAGACCTTGAACAGCCTGAGAACAAACAGAAGTTCACCGAGCGCAACATGGTGCTCTACACCGTGAACTACACGAGCATCGGCACCGTCGGCCAGCGTGACGGCAAGGACCTCGGCGCCCAGGACACCAACGCGCTGATCCGCGCCCTGAAGCTTGGCGCCAGTGCCGGCACCAAAGTGATCCTGGTGGGCAAGGATGGCGAGAAGAAAGTCGAAAAGACCGTGCCCCCCGATACCCTTGACCTTGCAGAGTTCTTTGCGGCTGTCGACAAGATGCCCATGGCAGAAAAAGAAGCCGCCGCCCCCGCCGAGCCGGAACCCGCCGCCCCGGCAGCGGGCAAACCTGGCGCCAAAGCCAAGCCTGGCAAGCACGCGCCGCAACCACTGGAAGATTGATGCTCCTCGCTGGCGCCTACAGGGGAGGTGCCAGCGAACCCTACAAGCTGTATGCCACTTGCAGGCATTGCGCCATGAAGCATATGATAACCGTTATCATTTACGGCTTACCTTCTGCGCGCACCCTCCATGCCCCCGAACCCTGCGACAAGCCCTACTGACCTGGCCACCCTGTATCAGCAGCAACACCGCTGGCTGCAGCACTGGCTGTGGCGTCGCCTGAACTGCTCGCAGAGCGCCGCCGACCTGGCCCAGGATACATTCCTGCGCCTGCTGGCCAAGAACCAACCCCTGGAAGTCCAGGCGCCTCGCAGCTTTCTGGCGAAGGTCGCACAGAGCGTGTTGTCCAATCACTTTCGTCGGCAGAAGCTGGAAAAGGCCTACCTGCAAGCCCTGGCGCTGTTGCCCGAAGAGGTAGCCCCCAGCGCCGAGACGCAATGGCTACTCCTGGAAACCCTGATGGCTCTCGACGAAGTGCTCAGCCGCCTGGCTTTGCCGGTGCGCCAGGCCTTCCTCTGGTCGCAGCTCGACGGCTTGAGCCACGGCGAGATTGCCGAGCGCCTGGGCACCAGCATCACCACGGTCAAGCGCTACATCGTCAAGGCCGGTGCGCAGTGCATTGTGCTCGACAGCCAGCGCCCATGAATCCCTCGCCCCTGACCCTGGACGCCGCCGAGCAGGCCATGCACTGGCAGTTGGAGTTACAGGCGCCGGATGTCACCGAACAGACCCGCGCGCAATGGCTGGCGTGGCGCCAGCAGGACCCGCTCAACGAGCAGGCATGGCAGTATTCCCAGCGATTTTTCCAGCGTATGCACGAGGTGCGCGACCCGGCGCACCAGGCGCTGGTCAGCGCCACCCTGTTGCCGGTGATGTCCCGGCGCCGGGTGCTGAAAAATCTGGCCCTGTTGCTGGCCGCCGGCAGTGTGGCATGGACCGCCCGGGACGCCGGCCTGCTGCAACCCTGGACCTGCGATTTCAGCACCTCGGTCGGTGAGCAATGGCGCATCGACCTGGCGGACAACAGCCAAATCCAGCTCAACACCGACACTGCTGTCGATGTGAACTACGGCCCCGACCAGCGCCAGATTCATCTGCTGCGCGGGGAGATCCTGGTGTTGCCCAACCCGCTGGACAGCCGCCCGCTGTGGGTGAAAACCGCCGAAGGCCTGACCCACGCCACGGGCGGGCGCTTCAGCGTGCGCCAGCGCGATGGTTTTACCCAGTTGGGGGCTGACCAGCAGCCGCTGGCGGCGCAGATTCCAGCGCGCAACCTGAGCCTTTCTCCCGGCGAAATCATCAGCTTTGACCCGCAGACCCTGCTGGCGCGGCGCTCCCAGCGCGCCGGCGAACTGGCCTGGAGTCGCGGCATGATCGTCGCCGAGGATCTGCGCCTGGAAGACTTCCTCAATGAATTGAGCCGCTACCGGCGCGGGCATCTGGACTGTGATCCGAGCGTGCGCGAACTGCGCGTGTCTGGCACCTATCCACTGGCCGACACCGACCGCATTCTGGTGGCGCTGCAACAGACCCTCAAGCTGGATGTGCAGCATTTCACGCGGTACTGGGTCACGCTGAAACCGCGTCGGGCACAGGTATGAATTTATTTTGCATGCCTGTGGTCCGTTTCCCAATCTCACGAGACTTATATCCCCAGACACTCACTTATCTGGGGAACAGGGCATGCACCCGCAACGCACCATCCGGGCAACACTGAAAAAATCACTGGCCGTGACCGTCGTCCGTGGCATCGCCAGCTTCGGCGTGGCTGCGCCGTTGTTGCTGGCGCCGGCCTGGGCCATGGCCGCGCCACAGCAGGAATTCGATATCGCCCCAGGCTCACTGGCCGGCGCGTTGAACCAGTTTGGCCAGGCCACGCAGATCCTGCTGTCCTATCCGGCCGCCCTCACGCAAGGGCAGACCAGCCCGGGCCTGCAAGGGCGGCATGACCTCGACAGCGGCCTGGCGATCCTGCTCAGCAACAGCTCGCTGCAAGCCGTGCGTGGCAGTGGCGATAACTACTCCCTGGAGCCCCGGCCTACCGACGGCGCATTGCAACTGGGCACCGTGTCGATCTCCGGCAAGGCGCCGGGGTCGACCACCGAAGGCACCGGTTCCTACACCACGCAGTCGTCCAGCAGCTCCACGCGCCTGAACCTGACGCCCAGGGAAACCCCGCAATCGCTGACCGTCATGACCCGCCAGCGCCTGGATGACCAGCGCCTGACCAACCTGTCCGATACCCTGGATGCCACCCCCGGCATCATCGTATTGCGTGATGGCCTGGGTTCGGAAAGCGATAGCTATTTCTCCCGGGGTTTCCAGATCCAGAACTTCGAAATCGACGGCGTGCCCACCGTCACGCGCATGGACAACTACACCCAGAGCATGGCGATGTACGACCGGGTGGAAGTGGTGCGCGGCGCCACCGGCTTGATCAGCGGCATGGGCAACCCCTCGGCCACCATCAACCTGATCCGCAAGCGCCCGACGGCCGAGGCGCGGGCCAGTGTCACCGCTGAAGCGGGCAACTGGGACCGCTACGGCAGTGGCCTGGACGTGTCCGGCCCGCTGACCGAAACCGGCAATGTGCGCGGGCGCCTGGTGGCCGACTACAAGAGCGAACATGCCTGGGTCGACCGCTACAAGCAGCAAACCCAGTTGCTGTACGGCATCACGGAATTCGACTTGAGCGAAGACACCTTGCTGACCCTGGGTTTCAGCTACCTGCGTACCGACGTGGATGCCCCGGCGCGTTCCGGTTTGCCCACGCGCTTTACCGACGGTTCGCGCAGCAACCTCAGCCGTTCCCTGAATACCGCACCGGCCTGGTCCTATAACGACCATGAACAGACCAGTTTCTTTACCTCCATCGAACAGAAGTTCGACAGCGGCTGGAGCGCCAAGGCCGAGTTCACCCATTCGCAAAACAAGTTCGATGAGGTGTTCAACTACGTCAATGGCAGCCTCAACAGCGATGGCAGCGGCACCACGCAGTTGCCGGTGCGCTTCTCCGGTACGCCGCGCCAGGACAACCTCGACCTGTACGCCACCGGCCCGTTCAGCCTGCTGGGCCGCGAGCACGAGTTGATCGCTGGCGTGACCCTGTCCAAGTACAAGGAAAACGTGCCCAGCCATGGCGGCTGGAACTACGCGTATTCCGGTTCCCCGGCGGGCGCCATCGACAACCTGTTCAACTGGGACGGGCACTCGGCCAAGCCGGACTTCCCGGTGACCGGCAAATCCTCGGTGGATGAAAGCCAGTACGCTGCTTACCTGAGCACGCGCCTGCGCATGACCGACGACCTGAGTGTGATCCTCGGCAGCCGGGTCATCGACTGGAAGCGCGAAACCGCAGACAGCCCCTATGGCGGCGTCGCCACCCGCACCGATGAATCGGAGACCGGCGTGTACATTCCCTACGCCGGCGTGGTCTACGACCTGACCGACAACTGGTCGGCCTACGCCAGCTACACCAAGATCTTCAATCCCCAGGCCAGTTGGGTGCGCGATATCAACAACAAGGCCCTGGAGCCCATGGAAGGCAAGGGCTACGAGCTTGGCTTGAAGGGCAGCTTCTTCGACGAGCAGTTGAACACCAGCCTGGCGCTGTTCAAGCTGGAGCAGGACAACCTGGCGATCTGGATCGACACCCCGGGCGGCAACACCTACCGCAACGAGAAGGGCACCACCACCGAGGGCGTCGAGCTGGAACTCAACGGTCAATTGGCTGAAGGCTGGCAAGCCTCTGCGGGCTATGCCTATGCGGTCAGTACCGATGCCGACGACAAACGCATCGTCACCACCTTGCCCCGCCAGAGCCTGAAGACCTTCACCACCTACCGCCTGCCGGGCGCGTTGAACAAAGTGACCGTGGGGGGCGGGGTGAACTGGCAGAGCAAAGTCGGTGAAGACCTGCACACGTTCAGCCAGGGCAGCTACGCCATCACCAACCTGCTACTGCGCTATGACGTGACACCGCAGTTGAGCACCTCGGTCAACCTCAACAACCTGTTTGACCGCGAGTACTTCAGCTATGCCGGCAACCACGGGATGTACGGCGCACCGCGTAACCTGATGACCAGCGTCAAATACGACTTCTAGACCCACCCATGACCCCCTGTGGGAGCTGGTTCAGGCACCATTTCTGCCAGCTGACACACCGCCATCGCAGGCAAGCCAGCTCCTACATTTGATTTGTGGTGTGGCACAAATCCTATGCCCAACAGAGATCCTTTGTAGGAGCGGGCTTGCCCGCGATAGCGGTAGTTCAGGCACCATTTCCGCTAGCTGACACACCGCCATCGCAGGCAAGCCAG
This sequence comes from Pseudomonas sp. WS 5021, assembly GCF_012985535.1. Taxonomy (NCBI): domain Bacteria; kingdom Pseudomonadati; phylum Pseudomonadota; class Gammaproteobacteria; order Pseudomonadales; family Pseudomonadaceae; genus Pseudomonas; species Pseudomonas sp. WS 5021. The sequence goes on from NZ_JAAQWP010000008.1 coordinate 22,681, forward strand.
CTCCCACATTTGAACTGCGGTGTGGCAAAAATCCTAAGCCCAACAGAGCCCCCACTGTGGGAGCGGGCTTGCCCGCGATAGCGGTGGTTCAGGCACCATTTCCGCTAGCTGACACACCGCCATCGCAGGCAAGCCAGCTCCTACATTTGATCTGCGGTGTGGCACAAATCCTATGCCCAACTGAGATCCCTTGTAGGAGCGGGCTTGCCCGCGATAGCGGTAGTTCAGGCACCATTTCCGCTAGCTGACACACCGCCATCGCAGGCAAGCCAGCTCCTACATTTGATTTGTGGTGTGGCACAAATCCTATGCCTAACAGAGATCCCTTGTAGGAGCGGGCTTGCCCGCGATAGCGGTAGTTCAGGCACCATTTCCGCTAGCTGACACACCGCCATCGCAGGCAAGCCAGCTCCTACATTTGAACTGCGGTGTGGCACAAATCCTATGCCCAACTGAGATCCCTTGTAGGAGCGGGCTTGCTCGCGATAGCGGTAGTTCAGGCACCATTTCTGCTAGCTGACACACCGCCATCGCAGGCAAGCCAGCTCCTACATTTGATCTGCGGTGTGGCAAAAATCCTAAGCCCAACTGAGATCCCTTGTAGGAGCGGGCTTGCCCGCGATAGCGGTAGTTCAGGCGCCATTTCCGCTAGCTGACACACCGCCCTCGCAGCTCACGCCTTCCACGGCTTGAACCACAGCCCCAACCCTGCCAATACCACGATGCCCGCCAAGGTACTCAACCCCAGCTGCCAGCCATCGTTATGCAGCGGGTGCAGCACCAGTGCCGCGACTCCCAGCAACACCACACTCAAGCCCCACTGCAACGGCCAGCTCAGTTGCCCGAGCAGGTGTTGGCGTTGCATCAGCAGCAGGTTGGTGACGATCACCCCACCCAAGGCCGCCAAGGCGATACCTGGCAGGCCGAAGAAGTACGGCAGCAAGACCAGCAGGCCGGCATTGACCAGGCTGCCCAGCAGTTCACAGTTGAGCGGCAGGCGCGTATCGCCGCTGGCGTAGGCATAGCGCGCGAGCATGGCGTTCCAGGCGCCGAATACCAGGGGCGTAGCGAACCAGGCGAGCAGGGCGGGTAGCGGGCCGTCGGCGCTTTGCGCGGGCATCAGCAGGTGAATCAGCACTGGGCTTGCGCCAATCAGGCCGAGGGCGGCGGGCAGGCTCAGCAAGGTGGCGGCGTCCAGGCCACGGCGCAGGAGTGCCAGGCGTTGTTGGCCTTGCTCACCGCTCATCATCCCCAGCAATACCTGGTTAAGGCTCATCAGCGCGATCAGCGGCAGGTTGATCAGCTTGCGCGCCAGGTTGACCCAGGTCACCGCGCCTTCGCCCAGGTAGCTGGCGATCAACCGTTCGAGCAACGCCAGGCCCTGGCTGGCGACATTGCTCGCCAACAGCGGGCCGATACGCCCCAGCAGTTCGCGGCCGGCCTGGGCATCGCCCCGGACCTGCCAGGGGCGCCAGCCGAATGACCAGACCGGCGCCAGCAGCGGCAGGCACATCAATACGCTGCCGGCAAAAAAACACATCGCCAGTTCCGCGCTGTCGCTGGCCGTGCCGCGGATAAACAGGTACAGCACCGGCGGCAGGTTGAACAGCAGCGAGCCCAGCCCCGGCAGCACAAAGCGCTGGCGCGCCTGCAACGGAATACTGAACAGGCCATGCATCACCAAGCCCGGCGCACAGGCGGCCAGCCAGCGCAGATTGGCGGCAGCCTGGTCGTGGGCGGCGGCGTCCAGCCCCGGGCCGATCAGCCGTACCCACAGTGGCGCGCCGAGTGCCAGTAGGGCGAACAGGCCCAGGCCGACGCCGAGCAGGCGCGGCGACAGGCTGGCCAGCCAGGCTTGCTGGCGTTGTGCATCACGCTGTTGATAGAGGGGCAGGGCAGCGGCGGCGAGCAAGCCGGCGGCCAGGGTCATGCGCAGCGCCTCGGGCAAAAACACCGCCACCAGGAACCCGTCGCTGCGGCTGCCCGCACCCCAGGCGGCCACCAGCAGCCATTCCCGGGCAAAGCCGGCCACCAGCCCGGCCAGCGTCGCCAGGGTCAGCCACAGGGTGCTGCCAAACATCAGTGGAACAGGGTGAACAGGCCCTTGCCACCCACCTTGTAGTTCAGCCCGCGAACGCGTTCGCCCATGACTTTGGCACCGGTGCCGCCGACAATTTTGTACGGCGCGACGGTTTTCGCCACCACGGTATTGGCAGTCACCACCGAGCCTTCGCACAGATGGGTGCCAAAACCGATCAGCGCACGGCTGCCGATCCACACATAGTCGTCGATATAAATCGCCCCGGAAATCGACCAGAACTCCGGTGCCTGCAAGTCATGGCTGCCGGCGATGATCAGCACATGGGAGGCAATCGCCACATGGTTGCCGATCACCAGGCCAGAGCGTGCATCCACCTGGCAATGCCAGCCGATCACCGTGTCGTCGCCGACTCTCAGGTTGTGGATGCCCAGCACCTCGGTGTTGCGCCACAGGCTCGAACCCTTGCCGATTTTCGCGCCGCCCAGGCGCAGCCAGCCGATACGGATGTGGTGACTGGGGATCTTGTTGATCAGGATGTTGTAGGCCATGTCCCAGGCGCTGCGCCAGCGGTCCTTGAGGGTCGGCCAGTTCTTGCCATAGATCGGCAGAAACTGTGCCGGAATGTCCTGTTTCATTCGATGGAACAGCCGACGTGCCACCGGATGCTCGATGGTCGGCTCCACATCGAAGGACGTCATCCAGAAGCGCTTGTTCTCGCCTTCGCCCTCTTCAAAAACCACCTCGTTGGCCAGGCACCAGGCCAGGCCGTCCTGCAGGTCTTGCAGGCTCACGCCGAGTTCGCTGGCCAGGGCGGGCAGGCGGTCACGCAGGTCGGGGGAGTGAATAGTGCGATGTTTCATGGTCGGTCATCCTTTGGTACGCAAACAGGAGCGGTAATGGTCGGGCTCAGGCGCACCTGTTGCAGGCTGATGCCCATCAACAGCCAGAACAGCGCGATCAATACGAAGGTGAAGCTGAAGTAGTGGTCGAAAATCCCCGTCAGCAGCGCCGCCAGCACACCGCATACGCAGCCCAGCCACAGGGCGTTGTCGGCGGTGACCTTGCGCACCATGCCCAGCGGTCGCACTTCGCGCCACCACAATACGGTGATGGCGATGAACAACAGCATCCCCGGAACGCCGATCTTGTAGATGAAGTTCAGCCACAGGTTGGAAATCCCCAGCAGGTTGCTGCCCGGCACCGGCGGGTCGATCTTGAAGCCGATGCCCAGCGGGTACTTGGCCATGACATCGGGGAACCCGGCGTACTCGTCGAAGCGGATCTCGGTACTGGCGTTGGTGGTCGAGAACATCGTCATCAAGCGGTCCTGCAATGGCGGATAGAACAGCACCAGGGCGATCACAAAGGCCACGCCGATGCCGATGATCCGCCCGCTGTGAGGCACGCGCTTGTAGGTCAGCCAGATCAGGATCAGCGCCAGGGCCACAATCGCGCCCCGGGAGATACTCAACAGCAGGCCGGCGCAACCCAGTACCGCCACTGCCAGGCCCAGGGCGCGGCGCCAGCCGGTGCGGGTCCAGCCGTAGAACAGCGCCAGCGGGATAAACAGCACCAGCACGCCACCGGTCAGGTTCGGGTGGACCCAGGGCGAGGCCATGCGCTTGTAATTAGCCGAGAAGATGTCCTTCACCGCCTCGGGGTGGGCGTATTTGAGGTCGGTGAGAATATCGATCATCGACATCGCGTTGCGCGTCTTGAGGAACATGAAGATCGACAGCGACAGCATCGCCAGGTTGCCCAGCAGCAGGGCGACCACCACTTTGTCGCGGTCGGCATCGGTACGCAGCAGCAGCGGCACGATAAACAGCAGCGACAGGTTCATCAGCCAGCGCACCCAGTTCACCGGGCCGTTGCCCTCGGCGTGGATGATGAGCATGCCCCAGATAAACGGGATGGTGCTGAACAGCATCAGCCACATCAACGCCCGCTCCGTGGGGCGCCAGACCATGAAACCACGGGTCTTGCCGATAAACGATTGCCAGAACACCCCGGCCCAGGTCAGGCCCAGCACCGCTTCGCTGATGGTGGTGCGGATCCCCAGTTGCAGGGTGGTGTAGGGAATACTGGTGGCCAAGACGGCAAAGATCAGCAAGCCCCACAACGGTTTGCGGATCAGGGTCAGCGCCACGCCCACGCCGACCACGATCATGAAGACCTTCATCGGCGGCAGTGCCAACAGCAAGCCCCCGAAGACCAGGCCCAGGAGCAGACTAACGAGTTTTCCTGGCAGCATTAGCGGTTCAATTCCTTGAGCAGTTTATCCAGGCGCAGGCGATAGGCCGGTTCGGCAAATTGCCGGGCCCATGTGCGTTGCAATTGGGGGTCGACCGTGGCCCCAGGTGCAGCCAGTGACACCATCAATGTTTGCAGTTGCAGGGCGTCGTCGGGTGCAAAGCGCGGCGCCGTGGGCGGCGCCACTTCATCCAGGGCCGAACCACGGGCCACCGCAACCTGTGTGCCGACACTCAGCGCTTCCACCACCGGCAAGCCAAACCCTTCGGCATAGGAAGGCTGCCACAGGTACGCGGCATGCCGGTAGAGCGCCTGCAACTGGCCATCGGACAGCCCGTTGCGCCAATGCAGGCCAGGCAACTCGCCGAGGGCCGCCGGCACATCGCTGGCGTGGCCGACCAGCACCAGGTCCGGCACGCTCGGGTCCTGGGCGCGGCTGGCTTGCCATTGCTCCAGGAAAAACGCCATGTTCTTGCGTGGCTCGCGGGTGCCCACCACCAGCCAGTAGCGCGCCGGAATGCCTGCGGGCAGCGGCTCGGGTGCATCGGTGAACTCCGGCACCAGGTTATTCAACACGCGGAACTTGGCCCGCGCCCAGGGAAACAGGCGCGCGGCTTCATCGCACGAGAACTGCGACGGGCACCACACCCGGTCCGCCTGCCACACCGACCAGGCAATCGACGCGCCGTCGATCAGGCGGTAGGCCAGGGCCTTGAGGCGGGAGCGATGGAAGTTGCGGTGGGTCAGTTGAAACAGGTCGTGCAGCACCAGCACATAGCGGGTGCCGGCGGGTTTGCGGCACAGGGGCAGGCCCATGTTGGCCGTGGCGATGTACAGGTCGATCCGCTGTTGGTGGATTTCCCGGGACAAAAAACCGCGCTCAAAGCGCAGTCGTACCTGGGGCCGTTGCAGGCCTTCCAGGGGGCTGGCCCACGCCGGGCACACCGCGGTGGCGCGCTGGGGATGATCCAGGGGCGCCTCGGTAAACAGCACCACTTCAGTGTTGTTCCGTGCGCGCAAGGCTTGCTCCAGGGCCAGCACCTGGCGGGCGATGCCCGACGAAGGTGCGACCGTGGCGGGGCGGTAATCCAGGGCTACGCGCATGCTTGGGGCTCCTGATGGGTTGGCAAGGTGCGGTAGATCTGCTCCAGTTCGTTACCGGCGACCGCCCAGTCGTGATAGTTGCGCGCGTAATCCCGCGCGGCATCCGCCAGTTGGCTGGCCAGTGCCGGTTCGTCCAGCAGGCGCACAATCCCATCGGCCAGGGCCTCGGCACTTTCGCCGGCCAGGTAGTGTGCCTGGGCCTCGACCGCCAGCCCGGACACGCCCTGGGCGGTACTCACCAGCGGCAGGCCGGCGGCCATCGCTTCCAGCACTTTGAGCTTGGAGCCGCCACCATGGCGCAGCGCGGCGACAAAACCTGCACAGCGGCGTTGCAAGGCCGTCAGGTCGGGGACAAAACCCTGCCACTCAATACGTTCGTCCGGCCAGCGCTCGCGCCAGTGTTCGGGCAAGCCGAAGCCGGCCACCGCCAGGCGGGCGTTGGGGCATTGCAACCAGACCCGGGGGAAGATGTCGTCGAGCAACCACTGCACTGCGTCGAGGTTCGGCGCGTATTCGTAGTTGCCGACAAACAACAGGCGCTGGCTCTGCGGGTCGGCGCTGACGTCGCTGAAGGCCCGGCTGTCGACCCCGTTGACCACCACGCTCACCGGTGTAGCGGTCAGTTGGCCGATGGCCTGGGCATCGGCCTGGGTCACGGCCACCACATGGCAGGCAGCATCAAACGCCTTGCGTTCCCACTGCTGGCAACGCCATTGGTCGTAGCGCACGAACGGTGCGGCCCATTTTGGAAAGCGGTCATAGGTGGCGCCGCCCAGGCTCGATTCCAGGTTGTGTTCGGTGAGCACGAAATTCCGCGCTTGCTGCTGCAAGAGCGTGAAGTACGGTTGCAGGCTGTAGCTATGCTCGACCTGGATCACATCCCAGGTTTCGTCCAGCAGTTCGCGAAAGCGCGCCTGCAACACCGGCGACAGGCCGTTGACCGTGGTCAGCAGCGGCCAGGGCGCAAATACCCCGGCGAGCAGGGTCATGGGGTGTTTCAGCGGCCGGCGCGGCACCACGATCAGGCGTTCGAGCAAAGGCTCAAGGGCGGCGTGCACGGCGGCGTCGGCCGGGGTTTTCGATTGCACCAGCAAAGTGATGCGATGCCCGCGCTCACTCAAGGTGCGCAGCAAATGGTACTGCCGGGTCTTGCCGCCGCTGGTCATCGGCCACGGCAGATAGGGCACAATCCACAGGATTCTCACGTGCAGCTCTCCATGCCTGGGCGTGCTACCACACCAATATCTGCAACGACGGTTTCACCACGGGGCGAATGCCGTTGTAATCGTTAAGGGTCTGCCGGGCGCCGGTCAGCGGGTCCAGCAGCTCGGCGTGCTGTACGTTGGGCAAGGTGATGCTGGTGCCTTGCGCGCTCCAGTACATCAACAGGTGTTTGCCGTCTTCGCGGGTCCAGGCCACGCTGTAAAAAGTCTTGGGTACGTCTGCAAGCGCGGGGGTGACCCCAGGCTTGAGCGTCGGCCCGGTGATCTCGAGGAAGCGGGCGAGGGCGCTGTAGACTGGCTTGGGTTCGCCGTTGAGGTCCAGCAGGCCGTAGTGCTGGTCACGCACGGAGGCCCGTTCATCCAGGTCGGACAGGGCAAACAGGAAAATCTTCTGGTAGTCCTGGGACGCCATCAACGCCAGGCGGCGCAAGGTGAAATCGGCCTGGCCGTCGACGCCGATCAGGTCCTGCATCTCTTTGGGCCCGGCATAGCTGGACCAGCCCCACTCGGTGGCCCACACATCCTTGACCCCGGCACCGTGCAGCACGGCGTTGAGTTGGTCGCCGCGCAGCAGTACTTCGTTCTTGCCCGGTTCGTCGGTTTCCGGGGTCATCGAGTACGGGTGATACGCCGCGACCATGCCCAGGGTTTGTACGCCCAGCGCGCCGAGGGCTTCGAACATCAGGGTCTTGCCACGCGGCGGCATCTGGCTGTAGTAGGCCATGCCGCCCATCACCTGGATCTTGTCTGGTGCGGCGATATTCAGGGCCTGGTGACTGGCCAGCAGCAAGCGCGCGTATTCCTCGGCATTCACTTGCGGGCGCCAGTTGTTCGGCAGGTTCTGTTCGTTCCACACCTGCCAGGCGTTGATGTTCGGGTAGCGCTTGGCCAACAGGGCCAGGCGCAGGGCATACACGCTGGCATCCCGCGGGCGGTATTGGTCCTGGAATTCTGCGCCTTTGGGAGCGGTGGTGATGAACGGCGCCGACCCCACCAGGTAGAACACCGAGCGGATCTTCTCGGCCGTCAGGGTGCGGTCCAGTTCGTCGAAAGTGCTCAGTTGGTAATCTTCTTCCTTGGGCTCCAGGCGGTCCCAGTGCAGGTCGACGCGCACCCAGTCCAGCCCCAGCTTCTGGTATTGGCGAATCTGCTTCTGGTACTGCTCGGGCTTGAACCACAGAAAATGCGCGTTCACCCCCAAGAACTCGCGCCACTCCACAGTGCGCTGGGGCGCCAGGTTCACGGGCTCCGCGTCGACCTTTTCACTGAGCAGCAGTGCGCCGCCCACGGCCATTGCAATGACCAGTGGCAGGTAGCGCCACATCCGGCGAGTTGACGAAGTGTTCATCACAAAGGCTCCTTGACTGCGGCCTGGAACATCTCGGCAAAGCGTTGGGCGGTGCTGGACCACTGGCGCTGCCGGCCGATCTCGGCAGCGTGGTCGGCCCACTGGCGGGCCTGTTGCGGGTCGAGGATCAGGCGGTTCAGGGCATCGCTCAACGAGGCGATATCACCCTGTTGATAGGTGATGCCATTGCCCCCGGCGACTTCTTCGGCGAAGGCGCGGGCATTGGAGGTAATCACCCCGCGCCCGCAGGCGTTGGCCCAGGACAGCGCGCCGCTGGTGCCGCGCATCTGCCCCAGGAATCCGAGTTTTTTCGATTCGCGGTACGGCAGCACCATCACATGGTGGGCCTGGATGGTGTGGGGAATATCGGCCGAGGGCAGGTCCAGTTGCCAGTCCACCACATCGCCCAGTTGCAGGCTGGCGATCAGTTGGCGCAGGCCATCGAGGTAGTTGCCGGCCGGGTCGAAGGTCATCTCGGGCGCGGTGCCCCCGGCCAGGGTCAGGCGCACCTGGCCCCGGCATTGCGGGTGGGCGGCCAGGGAGCGGGCCAGGGCCTGTAGCAGGTCCTCGATGCCCTTGCCCCGGTAGATAAAGCCGAAATACAGCAGGCGCAACGGTTGCAACGGCGGCAAGGCCACGGGGGCGATGGGCAGGTTGCCGTGGGCAATCACTGCCACTTGCTCAGGTCTTAGCCCCATGCGCTGGCGCAGGCAGTCGCCCCCCAGGCGCGTGAGGGTGATCAGGCGACGCATGCTTTTGGCCAGGCGCCGCTCTTCGTATAGGGTCAATGGGTCGGCGAGCAGCGCCGCGGCCTGGGGCAGCGGGTGGGGCAGGCGTTCGAGCAGGGTCAGCGGGAAAAACAGCTTGGCCCGGCGCCAGATCAGGCGTTCCGGGTCGTGTACGGTGGCGGTCAGCGGCAGTTGCGGCTGGGCCCGGCGCAAGTAATCCAGGGCCTGGAACTCGGCAAAGCGCCCGCCGCCCAGCTCGGCATGGACCAGGTCCACGCCGCGCCAGTCAAAGGCTTGCAGGCGCTGCAACTGTTGCGTCAGGTCCAGGCAGCCTTCCAGAGGCGTCAGCACCTCCAGGCCCTGCTCGCGCAACGCGCTGCGCAAGTGCGCAGCGTAGTCGGCGATCCCGGTCTGCTCCGGCGGCAGCGGCGCCAGCAGCGCAATGCGCATCAGGCCGCACCGCGCCAGCTGTTGATCCGCGCCAGGACATTGGCCGGCACTTCAAAACGGCGGCGGTTGAGGATCATCCCGTCGACTTTGCCGAACGCAGTGGTCAGCAGCGACAGGGCGTTCTCGATGGTCGGCACGGTGCTGGTGCGGGCTTCGATCACCAGCACAATCTGCTCGGCGCGGCGCAGGGTGAGGAACGCCTGCGGGTTGGACGACAGGGCCGAGGCGTCCAGCAGCAACACTTCACCGGGCTTCGGCGCTTCGGTGCCGTTGACCGAGACCCGGTGGCCGCGCTCTTCGAGCAGGCGCTTGAGTTGCTCGATGATAAAGCTCACGCCTTCGCCATGCCGTGCCGAGGTCAGGCCCAGGGCAAAGCCCTCGCTGGCGATGCGCTCGGCGGGTAGCAGGCTGTACAGGCGATAGATGCTGGCGGTGAGGGCTGCCGGCGTCGCGTGTTGCACATCGGGAATGCTGCTCCACAGCGGTACACCGAACACTTCCTGCAAGCGCGCACCATCGTGGATGCGCTGGTCCAGCAGGTACAGCACGTAGATGGTCAGCAAGCCGACGGCCAGGCCGGCAGGAATGGTGAACAACAGAATCAGCAGGCTCTTGGGAAACACGCGCGCCGGGTTGAGGGTGGCGTGCTCGATCAGGGCGATGTTGCTGATCTGGCTGCTGTCCAGCTCGTGGTCGATGCGCGCCTGTTCGAGGTTTTCCGAGTACAGCGCGTAGCTTTTCTCGGCGGTGCGCAGTTGCTGGGTCAGCTTGTTCAGCTCAGGTTCATCGGTCATCGCCTGGTCACGCTGGGCGCGCAGTTCGGCGAGGGTCTTCTCGTAGTTCTCGATTTCCCCGGCCAGTTTGCGCTCCTGCAACTGGGCATCGATGATCTGTTGCTTGACGTTGATTACCAGGCTGTTGGGCGCGGTGTTTTGCGAGCGTTCCAGGCGTGTCGCTTCCTGGGCGCTGAGGTCTTGCATGTCGCGGATGTTCTGCTCGATCTGGTTGACCTGCGGCGTGCCCGGCAGGTAGGTGCGCAGCAGGCGCGCGCGTTCCACTTGCAGGGCATTGAGCTGGCGCTTGAGGTCAAGCTGGGTCGGGTTGAGGCTGGTTTCCCGGGCCGTCACCACTTCCGCTGGCTGGTTCTTGATCTGCTGGCTGGCGTTGGCCAGGAAGCTGCGGATCCCCGCGATCTGGTTTTGTGCGGTGACCTTGGCGTCGGTGACGCGGTCGATCTGGTTGGTCAGGTTTTTCAGGCGCGCGTCTACGCTGATCGAGTCGATCTGCTTCAAGCGGCCCTGCAGTTGATCCTTGAGCCCCTGGATATTGGTGGCGACCTTGGTGCGCTCGGCTTCATAGAAGGTGTGCAGGCTCTTGCGCCCAAGAATCCGTGCGCGTTCTTCGAGGTAGGCATCGACCCAGGTCTCGACGACTTTCTGCGCGATGACCGGATCATCCCAGGTGAAGGAAATCTCGATCACCGAGGAGCCCGGTTCGTGGCCGGCTTCGAAGTTCTTCTCCAGCTTGGTCGCCAGGCGTTCCAGCGGGCTTTGCTTCTCGGCCAGGCCGACGAATTGCAGGACGCTGCGCACCGCATCCAGTACTTCACCGGCGGCTTTCTTGACGTAGAACTTGGTGACTTTCCAGAAGCCCTGTGGCGGCTCGGACGTCATTGCCAGGTAGCGCTCGGCAACGATATGCACGATGGGCCGGCCGGTGAGCATCTTCTCCTCATCGACGATCGGGTCGTGCTGGGTGCTGGGCGCAATCAGCGTCTGGCGGTTGGCGGCTTCGATCGGCAACGTGGTGTTGTCCCGTCCTGGCTTGACCAGCAAGCGCGCGTCGGACTCGTAGCGAGCCGGCAACAGGAAGGCACCCAACACGGCCACCACAATCGTGGTGATCACGGCCAGTTTGAATTCGCGGCGGAAGATGAAAAACAGCCGCAAAAGGTCGCGTAGAGAGCGGATTTCGATCACAGGATCACTCCATTGAATATGTGGTGTACGCCAGACGGGAACAGTCGGTTCGAGTGATACGAAGCCTGGTCCATAATCATTGGCCTGCGTTGATGACTGGGTTGTTGTAGATGGTGTTGCCGCTGTTCTTCACGCCACTGTCGTTGAGGTCGTAGTTCAAGCCCACACCAATGCCCTTGTTGATCGGGAACAGGCGGGTGAAGTACATGTCCACCGCTTCCACGGTGGCGCCGATGCCCGACTGCGGCACGTAGATCAGGTCGCCACGTTGCAGGGCCACCCGAGGGTGATTGGGATCGGTCAGCATGCTGTTCAAGCTGATGAAGTAAGTCTTGTACTTGCCATCCGGGCCGGTACGCATCAGGGCCACGTTGGAGGCGTCCGCCGAGGCCAGCACGCCGCCGGAGCTGAGCAAGGCCTGCTCCACACTGACATTACCCGCCAGGTCGAAAAACGCCGGGTTCGGCACCGCACCGCCGATAAACACCTTGTTGCTCGGGGCGCTGGCGATGTTTACCGTCACTGCCGGTTCACGGTAGATGCGCTTGTACTTGTCGGTGATTTCCTTGCCCAGGTCTTCCGGCGTGCGCAATGCCGCCTTGACTCGACCGATGTTGGGGATGGAGATCACGCCGTCGGGGCGCACGACAAATACCGTCATGTCGTCGGCCGCCGCTGGCTCCTGGGCATCGCGCACGATGCGCAACAGGTCGCCACTCTGGATCAGCACCTGCGGGGGCGGCAGGTCGGCCAAGGTCAGCGCCGCCTGGTGGCCGGCCTTGAGCGTGTTGTTGTCAGGAAGCGGCACCCGCGCAGGGGTCGAACAACCAGCCAGCCAGATCGAGGCACTCAACAGGCTGAACAGGGTAAGACGGGAACGTCGGTTGGTAGTCTTCATGACGGCTCAAGTCCAGTAGGTGGAAAACATGCCCAGGCGCTGCTTGAGCGATTTGGGCAGGTAGCGTTCAAGGTGGCCGAGGCGATAGCCCAGCAATTTAAAGGCACTGCGCACCACCACTTCGGGGGCGCGGTGCAAGGCGTTGGCCTCGCGCAAGGCACGTAATTCGGCCAGTACATAGCGTTTACCTTCACCGCCGGCGTCGCCAAACGCCTGGCGAATCCACGGCTCGCGACCGTAGAACACACCAATGTCGAAGTAGCGGTGAAATTCATCCATGAGTCGGTAATCGTGGGAGTGATAAACCCGGGCGCTGGCGGCGTACTGCACCTTCCAGCCCGCCAGCAGCAGGCGCGCGGCGACGTAGGCGTCTTCGCTGCCGATCACATCGGCAGGAAAGCCGCCCACGGCCTCTAGGGCGCTGCGCCGGTACACGGAAAACGAATCGGAGCTAAAGCAGGTCTTGATCCCCAACTGCGGCGCATCGGCCAGGCTTTTGCTGCGGCTGTGGGCCGGGTAGTTGAAGTGGCGCGACTGCGCGCCCAGCACTCCCGCACCGGGGTGCGGCAGCTGCCGGCCATAGGCGACGCCGTTGAGTGGGTCCTGTTGCAGCTCGGCGAGCAGGTTGGCGAAGGTCTCGGGCTCGGCCGGGATCGCATCCTGGGTCATCACGATCAGCGCATCGCCACCCACGTGCTCGCTGGCCCAGCGCCGGGTGCCGCCGTGGTTGAAGTCGCGGGCGGCGATCACTTCGACACGCGCGCCAAACTCGCGAAAGCGCGCCACCGTGTCATCGCTCGAGGCGCTGTCCACTACCAGCATTGCGTCGGGTTGCAGGGTCTGCATGCGCAGCGCCGGCAGCAGCCGGTCGAGGTGGCCGGCGGCGTTGCGGGTCGGGATGATCAGGGACGTACGCATCAGGGCTTGGGCTCGCTGGCGGGCGCACGGCCGTAGATGTCATCGAAGCGCACAATGTCGTCTTCGCCCAGGTATTCGCCGCTCTGCACCTCGATCATCACCAGGTCGATGATGCCGGGGTTGGTCAGGCGGTGTTTGTGCCCGGCGGGAATATAAGTGGACTCGTTCATGTTGAGCAGGATCTCGCGCTCGCCATTGGTGATCATTGCCGCGCCGCTGACCACTACCCAGTGTTCGCTGCGGTGATGGTGCATTTGCAACGACAGCGAGCCCTTGGGCTTGACCACGATGCGCTTGATCTTGAAGCGCGTGCTTTCCTCCAGCACCGTGTACGTGCCCCAGGGCCGGGTGACGGTGCGGTGCAGGCTGAACGCGGGATGATTCTGGCGCTTGAGTTCGGCAACGATATGGCGCACATCCTGGCTGCGGTTGGCGTCGGCAATCAGAAGGGCGTCGGGGGTATCGACGATGATCAGGTCACGCACCCCGACCGCGCCCAATACGCGCTTGGGCGAGTCGATATAGCAGTTGTGCACGTCGTGCAGGATCGCTTCGCCATTGATCTGGTTGCCGTTGTCGTCGCTGGGGGTCAGCTGGCGCAGGGCTTCCCAGGAGCCGATATCGCTCCAGCCGATGTCACACGGCACTACGGCAACCTGGGCGGATTTCTCCATCAGGGCCACGTCGATGGAGATGTCCGGCGCGGTGCCAAAGCCTTGCGGGTTCAGTTCGCGCTGGCGGCTGCTGCTGTTCTGCAGGCTGGTGCTGTGTTCCAGCGCCGCCTTGGCTGCGTCCAACACGGCCGGGGCGTGGGTCGCCAGCTCTTCGAGCAGGGTGGCGGCCTTGAAGCAGAACATCCCGGCATTCCACAGGTGCTTGCCGCCGTCGAGGTAGCCTTGGGCGGTGGCCAGGTCGGGTTTTTCGACGAAGCGCTGGACACGGAAACCCTGGGCCAGCGCCGGGCCTTGTTCGATATAGCCAAAGCCGGTCTCGGGGCGGTCGGGCTGGATGCCGAAGGTCACCAGGTAACCCGCTTCGGCCAATTCGCGGGCCTGGGCCACGGCCTTGGCGAAGGCGTTTTCATCGAGGATCAGGTGGTCGGCCGGCATCACCAGCAATTGCGCATCGTCGCCGAAAAACTCCTCAACATGCAGGGCAGCGACCGCGATGGCCGCAGCCGTGTTGCGGCCGAACGGTTCCAGCAGCAAATCCAGGCCCAGGTGGGCGGTGTTGACTGCGCGGTAATCGTCGAGGGTGCGAAACAGCAGGTCGCGGTTGGTCACCGTCAGCACGCTGTCGACCCCCGGCAGGCGGCTGGCGCGCAGGAAAGTTTTCTGCAACAGGCTCTGGTCGTCGCGCATGCGCATGAACGGCTTGGGCATGTTCTGCCGCGAAACCGGCCACAGCCGCGTGCCCGAGCCACCGGAGATGATGCAGGGAATCAATCCGTTGAGGGTGTTCATCAATAGACTTCCTTGGTGGAAAGGACGGCCGGGACCGTCATGAAAACGATGTACAGGTCAAACCACACCGACCATTTGGCGATGTATTCCAGGTCGTATTCAACCCGTTTCTGGATCTTGAACAGGGTGTCGGTTTCACCCCGGTAGCCATTGATCTGCGCCCAGCCGGTGATGCCCGGCTTGACCCGGTGCCGCGAGCTGTACTCGCTGACGGCTTCCTCGAACGGAATCCCGGCGGCCTTGGTGGCGGTGGCATGGGGGCGCGGACCGACCATCGACATATTGCCCAGCAGCACATTGAACAGTTGCGGCAGCTCGTCGATGCTGGTCTTGCGAATGATTCGCCCGACACGGGTGATACGTGGGTCGCGGCGGGTGGTCTGGCACTCGGCGTTGAAATCGCTCTGGTCGACGTACATCGAGCGGAACTTGAACACCCGGATCAGGTTGTCGTTATAGCCGTAGCGCTTCTGGCGAAACAGCACCGGGCCCTTGGAGTCGAGCTTGATGGCAATGGCGGTCACCACCATGATCGGCGACAACAGCAGCAGGCCGGCGCTGGCCAACAGCAGGTCTTCACAGCGCTTGATAAAGGGTGACCAACCGCGCAGCGGCAGTTGCGAGGTGTTGAACATCAGGATGCCGCCGACATCGGTGATGCGGTTATGGCCATAGCGCAGGGCGGCCATGTCCGGCACCAGCATGACGTTGACCGACATCTGCCGCAGGCGCTTGACCAGCCCGTTGATGCGCTGCTCGGCGGCCCAGGGCAGGGTGATCATCACCTGGTTGACCTGTTCGGACCTGATCAGTTTTTCCAGGTCGCGGGTGTTGCCCAGCAACGGCAGGTTGCTCAATTCCTTGGGGATGCGTTCGGTGCGGTCGTCGATAAAACCGATCAGGCCGGAGCGGATGTCACTGTTGCGCGACAGGTGTTCGGCCACATGGATGGCGGTGTCGGTAAAGCCGAGGATCACCGTGCGCTGCAGGAACTTGCCGTTCTTCATCAGGTTGCGATACAGGCGCAGCATCAGGATGCGTTCCACGCCAAACAGGATCAGGCTCAGGCTGAACCAGAACATCAGGTTGCGCGGGCTCAACTGCGGGAACAGCAGCAGGATCTGGTACATGAACAGCAGGATGCAAAACGCCGAGATCCACGCGACCAACATCACGCGAAAACGCAGGCGGTTGCTGAACAGGTCCTCGGAGTACACCCCCAGGGCCTGGAACAGAATGATGGTCAGGATCGCAAAAAACAGCAGCAGGCCCAGGTAGTGACCACGCATTTGCGGATCGACCGGATCCGGGTAGAACAACAGGATCATCGCCGGCAGGACTGCCGTCAGGCCGTGGATTAATTTGACGAAAACCACAAAGAATTCAACAAAACCGGTACGAGTCAGAAACAGGCTGTCGACTGACGACTTCTCACGCATAAATCATCCCTCAATACACCACCAGGACTTCCCTGTTCGTTTGCTCATCCATAAGGCAGGTCTGCTTTATAAGTGGTGCAAGGCGAACGACTGCTTTCACTGGGTAACGCGCAATTGCCTGTCTGGGCGCAGGCTGTTGCGAAGTAATGTCTAAATGATGGCTCCTTTTGATTTTCTCGTCAAGGTTTTGACTTTTTCCATGAGTCTAGCCGTCTAGTGTCATAAGATACTCTTGTGATGACGGTTTGTTGACATATTTTGCGGTATTCTCAGATTAATCGAGAATAAGTGATGGCTTTTTGGAGTGTAGAAACAAAAGCGGGAATTATCCTGCCGGGCAGGAAAAGCTTTTTTGACGGTGATAGGAGCCGGCTGGCCGGCCCCTACAGAGGGATGGGGATCAGAAGTCGCCTTTGAGGCTCACGGTGAGGTTACGCGGCTCGCCGTAGAAGTTACCCCAGGACGCGGTCCCCACGGTCTGGTAGTAGTTTTTGTCGAACAGGTTGTTGCCGTTCAACGCCACGGTCCAGGTGTTATCGACCCGATACGCCAGGCGCGCGCTCCACAAGGCGTAGCCGGGTTGTTCCAGCTTGATGGTCTGGACCCGATAGTTGCTGCTTTGGGCGCTGACGCCGCTGCCCACTGTCCATTTCGACAGGGCACCATCCAATTGGTAATCGCCCCACAGCCGGAACATATGGCGTGGCACATAGCTGGTGGAGGCCCGGCCCTCGGCCTGGCTGTCGATATTGTTCAGGGTCTTGGTCTGGGTGTAGGTGTAGCCGCCGAAGACTTGCAAGCGTTCAAGCAGTTCGCCGCTGATCTCGGCCTCGACGCCCTGGGCGCGGACCTTGCCGGTGTCGCTGTAGCAGAAGCCGTCGGCCGAGGTGCCGCAGTGGGCGATGTAGTCGGTCTCGGCAGCGTTTTTCTCGATCGCGCGGAACAGTGCCAGGGAGCTGTTGAGGCGCCCGTCGAACCATTCGCCCTTGATCCCCAGCTCGTAGTTCTCACCGATCTTCGGCTTCAGGGCCGCGCCGCTGACGGTGGCGTAGGAGCTTTGTGGCTGGAAGATATCGGCGTAGCTGGTATAGATCGAGAGGTTGTCGTTGAGGTCATAGATCAGCGCGGCAAAGGGCGTGACTTCACCGGTTTCCTTGGTGCGCGCATCCTGCACGCTCCACTCGCCCCAGGCCAGGTTGTTGGACTGGCGGCGGTTTTCAAACCAACTGACGCGGCTGCCGACCACCAGTAGCAACGGCTCGGCCAGCCGCAGGCGCAGGGTGGCGTAGGTGCCGTACTGGGTGGCGGTCTCCTTGACCGTGCCGCCGCGGTACATGTTCGGCCAGAACGTGTCGTCGGCCGGCTCCGGGAAGTGATGGTTGGGCTGGTAGATGGTCTGGCGCTGGGGCAGGTTGCGGATCGCGTACACATCGTCCTGGCTGCCACGGCTGCCGTTGGCGCCGAGGATCAGCTCATGCTCCAGGCCAAAGGCTTCGAACTTGCCGTCGATGTAGGCGTCCAGGCCATAGTCCTTGTGATCGTAGTCAAACAGGGCGGCGTAGCTGTTGGCCGTGGGGGCCGGATCGCCATAGGCCACGGTGCCTTCGCTGGCGGCGTATTTGATGTCTTGCAGGTTGCGGCTGTGGACGGCGCTGACCTTGAGTTTCCAGTCGTCATTGAAGTGGTGGGTCAGGTCGGCGAACAGCGTGGTGCGCCGGCTTTGCCAGTCGTTCCAGGACTGGCCCAGGCAGGTGGAGCGGCTCAGGCCGATGCTCTTGCCGTCGCTGTAGCGCGGGATGCCGCCCCAGCACGGCGTGGCGTCGACGTCTTCGTAGCTGGCGCCGAAACCGAGGGTGGTGTCGGGGCTGATATCCATGTCCAGGGCGGTGTAGATGGCCTGGTCCTGGCGCTTGGCAATATCCATGTACGAACCGCGATTCTGCTGGCTGACCACTGCCCGGCCGCGCACGGTGCCGCTATCGTTCAGCGGGCCGCCGGTATCCACTTCGGCGCGGTAGTTGTCCCAGGTGCCGGCCGACAGCGTGAGGCTGGTGGTGGGCTTGTCCTGGGGCCGCTTGCGCACGAAATTCACCGCGCCACTGGCGGTGCCGGCACCCTTGAGCATACCGGCGGCGCCTTTGAGCACTTCCACCCGGTCATACAGCGCCATGTTTGCGGTGAAGCTGTCGGCCTGGACATAGTCCTTGCCCATATCCAGCGGCACGCCGTCGTACTGGTACTGCCCGAGCATCTTGAAACCGCGGGAATAGAAATACTTGCCGCCCATGGGCGATTCGTAGGTGGTGATCCCCGGCGTGCGCTCCAGCAATTGGTCGATGGTGTGGATGTTCTGGTCATCCATCAACTTGCGGGTCATCACACTCACCGATTGCGGGGTTTTCCGCAGGCTGTGCTGGCCCTTGCCGATGGTCACCGCGCCGGTGGTGTAGGAGCCGCTGCCTTCGGTGGTGGCCCCCAGGCGTTCGCCGGTGACGGTGGTGGCGCCAAGGTTCAGCGCGCCGGATTCACCCACCGACGGGAGCAGCAACCAGCTGTTGTCGCTTTGGCGCTGGGCTTGCAGGCCTTGGTCCTGGAGCAGTTGGCCGAGGGCCTGCTCGCTGTCGAGTGCGCCGGTGAGGCCCGCGCTGTGCTTGCCGGCCACGCTGTTGGCGTCAAAAGACAGGCTGATACCGGCCTGGCGGGCGAATTGGTCCAGGGCGCTGGACAGTGGGCCAGGGGCAATGTTCCAGGCGCGGGTCTGGCTGTTGCGCGCCGGCTCCTGGGCCAGGGCGCCGCCGGGCAGGGCACTTGCCAGGCAGGCACCCAGCAGGGCGGCATTGACGGCTTGGCGCAGGGGGGATTTTTTTGAGGGGAACTCTTGCATGACCGCGGGTTGCTCCTGAAGGAAGTGGACAGAACGGGCCTGTTGATCGGCCTTTCCTTACAGGTCGAACGGCAATGAGAATTCACCTCATTTATTTTTCAGGAGCGGGCGGTGCGCGGGGTGACCGTGACCCAATAGCGGCTGCGGTAGGTGACACTGACCGGTAATGCCTGGGCCACCAACGCCAGCACCTGATCGGTGTCGCCCACTTGATAAGTGCCGGACACACGCAGGCCGGCGACGGCCTCGCTGCAACGCAACACGCCGTGGCGGTAGCGATCCAGTTCGCTGAGGAAGTCATCCAGGCGCATATTGCGCGCGCTGATCACGCCGTCGCTCCAGGACCAGGGGTCGAGGCCGGTGGCGGGTGGCGGATAAATTGCGAGGCGGTTGAACAACACCTGTTCGCCGGACGCGACGACTTGCCGGGCAGCGCCCGATGCTTGCCCGGTAAACACCGCGACCTGGCCCTGTTGCACCGCGAGCAGCGTGCCCTGGGGTTCTTCGCGGACCATAAAGCGCGTACCGAGGGCCCGCAGATAACCGTTGTGGGTCTGTACCCAGAAGGGCCTGGGGGAGCGACCATCGCTGCCGGTATCAATCAGCATCTCGCCCTGGCGCAGCTGCACCAGGCGCCGTTCGCGGTTGAACGCGGTGTCGATGGCGCTCGCGCTGTTGAGTTGGATACGGCTGCCGTCATCCAGGCTGATCCAGCGCTGCTCACCGGTGGCCGTGCGGTACTCGGCCAGCAGCCCCGGCAGCGGCGTGTAGTCGCGGCCCAGCCAGGTCAACCCGGCGGCCCCGGCCACCAGGCCCAGCAGCTTCAAGCCCTCGCGGCGGCTGATTCGTCGGCGCGCGCTGTCCAGGGTCTGGCGCCCGAGTTGGGCGGGCAGATGGCGAAAATCATCATTCATCGTCGCGACCCGCTGCCAGGCCAGTTGGTGTTCGGCGCTGCTGGCCAGCCAGCGTTCAAACGCGGCGGTGCTGGCGTCATCGGTGGTGTTGAAGCGCAGCTTGATCATCCATTGGATGGCCTGGTCCACCAGGCGCGGGTCAGCAGTCGGCATAGCGCAACCGATAACAGGCGTGCAGGGCCTTGGCCAGGTCGCGCTCCACGGTGGCCTTGGACACTCCCAGGCGTTGGGCGATCTGCGGGCAGGTCAGGCCGTCCAGTTGCGCCAGCAAAAAGGCTTCGCGCACCCGTGGCTTGAGTTGGTCGAGCAGGCGGTCAATGCGCTCCAGGCTGTCGAGGATCAGCAGGCGGGTTTCTGGCGAAGGGGCTTGGTGTTCGGGGAAATGGGCCAGGCTGTCGAGGTAGGCGCGTTCCAGTTCGCGCCGCCGATACTGGTCGATCATCAGGCTGCGGGCAATGCTGCTCAGGTAGGCCCGGGGTTGCAGCAAACTGTGCTGCTTGCGGCTATTGAGCAGGCGGACGAAGGTTTCCTGGGCCAGGTCGGCGGCATGCTCGCGACAACCGGTGCGCCGCTTCAACCAGCCACGCAACCAGGAATGGTGGGCCTGGTAGAGCTGGCCGATTGCCGCATGATCCGCTGGGTATTCGCTCGACATAGTCGTCCTGGCGCAGGCGTCTTAATTGATAACGGTTCGCATTCTAGACGTGGCCTGTGGCATTGGGCAATCACCTATCTTCAAGTGCTGTGCCTGGAGGCTGGTCGCGGGGGGAGCGGTGAGATTAATCTTGGGTTTTCCCTGGCGGATGAGTTGAGCATGATCGATCTCCCAACCCTGGCGGTTTTCTCTGGTTCCGTGCTGCTGTTACTGCTGTCGCCCGGGCCGAACATGGCCTTTGTCATCAGTCATGGCGTGAGCTATGGCTGGCGCGGTGGGGTGGCGGCGGGGTTGGGGATCGGGGTGGCCGACCTGCTGCTGACCGCACTCACCGCTACCGGTGTCACCGCGTTGGTGGCTAGTTGGCCCCCGGCGTTTGACCTGATTCGTTATGCCGGGGTGGTCTACCTGCTGTGGCTGGCGTTCAAGACCTTGCAGAAAAAGCCGTCCCTGGATACCGCCCAAGTTGTGCGGGTACGCCTGGGCGGGGTGTTTATGCGGGCCATGCTCAACAGCCTGCTCAACCCCAAGGCGCTGCTGTTTTTCATGGTGTTCCTGCCGCAGTTCGTCAAACCCGAAGCCGGCCCCATTGCCCTGCAATTGGTGCAGTTGGGTGTGGTCCTGACGCTGATTGCGGGCGTATTTCACGCGGTACTGGGGGTTTTTGGCGGGGCGATCAGCCGGTTTTTCGCCGGTAGTAAAAGAACCGCCGGCCTGCAGAAATGGGGGCTGGCCACGGTGCTGACGGTGTTGGCCGTGCGCCTGGCGGTGATGCCGCGCAGCTTGTAAATGGCAGATGCCTCTCCTTGTGGGAGCGGGCTTGCCCGCGATAGCGGTAGTTCGGCCACTATTTTTGGCGGCTGGTATACCGCCATCGCAGGCAAGCCAGCTCCTACCTTTGATTTGTGGTGTGGCCCAAGCTTTTGCCCCGACGCACATCCCCTGTAGGAGCGGGCTTGCCCGCGATAGCGGCAGTTCAGCCATTATTTTTGGCGGCTGGTATACCGCCATCGCAGGCAAGCCAGCTCCTACCTTTGATTTGTGGTGTGGCCCAAGCTTTTGCCCTGACGCACATCCCCTGTAGGAGCGGGCTTGCCCGCGATGGCGGCGGTTCAGCCACTATTTTTGGCGGCTGGTATACCGCCATCGCAGGCAAGCCAGCTCCTACCTTTGATTTGTGGTGTGGCCCAAGCTTTTGCCCCGACGCACATCCCCTGTGGGAGCGGGCTTGCCCGCGATAGCGGCGGTTCAGCCACTATTTTTGGCGGCTGGTATACGGCCATCGCAGGCAAGCCAGCTCCTACCTTTGATTTGTGGTGTGGCTCAAGCTTTTGCTCCGACGCACATCCCCTGTGGGAGCGGGCTTGCCCGCGATAGCGGCAGTTCAGCCATTATTTTTGGCGGCTGGTATACCGCCATCGCAGGCAAGCCAGCTCCTACCTTTGATTTGTGGTGTGGCCCAAACTTCTGCCTCGACGCACATCCCCTGTGGGAGCGGGCTTGCTCGCGAAAGCAGTGGGTCAGTCAACATCAATGTTTGCTGGGCCGACGTCTTCGCGAGCAAGCCCGCTCCTACAAGGGGAAAAGCGTCCGGCCTTCAGCCCAGCCGCGCCGCCGCCCGTGCGGCAATTTCGCCCCGGGTCTTGCGTGATTCAGCGGTGCGCTTATTCGCCTCGTCCAGCACCGGCCGTGGCGCGGTGTCCGGGCGGCCGGCATTGAAGGGCGGGGCTGGCGCATATTCAAGCTGCAATTGCACCAACTGCGCCGCCGCCTCGCCGTACAGCTCGGCGGCCAGGGTCAGGGCAAAGTCGATCCCCGCCGTGATGCCGCCCCCGGTGAACAGATTGCCGTCGCGTACCACACGCTCCTGCACCGCAGTCGCGCCCAAAGTGGCCAGCATCTCGTGATAGGCCCAATGCGTGGTGGCCCGCCGCCCGCGCAGCAAACCCGCCGCTCCCAGCACCAGCGAGCCGGTACACACCGACGTCACATAGCGCGCGGTCTGGGATTGTGCCCGCAGAAAGTCCAGGGTCGGCTCATCTTCCATCAGCGGCCCAACCCCCGAGCCGCCCGGTACGCAGATCACGTCCAGCGTCGGGCAATGGTCGTAGGTGATGGTCGGCGACAGCACCAACCCGCTGCTGGAAGTGATCGGCGCCAAGTCTTTCCAGATCAGGTGCAACTTTACGTCCGGCAATGACGCCAGTACGTCGTAGGGGCCGGTGAGGTCCAGTTGCTGGATGCCGGGGAACAACACAAAGCCGATCTGCAAGGTCATGGTGAAACTCCAGGAGAGGGGATGGACGGCTTCACTCTAGTGGCCTAGGATTTGGCGTATACGCCATTGAGCCCACGAATCACGCCAATCATGCCGAAAATCATCCATGTGCTGGCCTTTGCCAACGTGCAGGTACTCGACGTCACCGGGCCGTTGCAAGTGTTTGCCTCGGCCAACGACCTGGCACGCCAGCAAGGTTTGCCGTTGCCCTATGCGGTCAACGTGGTTGCCGCCCAGGCCGAGCCGGTGATGACCTCTGCCGGCCTGGCCCTGGTGGCCGAGCCGTTGCCTGCCGCCGATACGCCTTGCGACACCCTGGTGATCGCTGGTGGCTGGGGCGTGTATGGGGCGGCCGATGATCCGCAACTGGTGGAGTGGGTGCGGCAAAAAGCCAAGCAGTCGCGGCGCATCACCTCGGTGTGTACCGGTGCCTTCCTGTTGGCCGCCAGTGGCCTGCTGGACGGCTGCCGTGTCGCCACCCACTGGACGCGCTGCGAGGAACTGGCGCGTAAATACCCCAGGCTGCGGGTCGAGGCCAACCCGATCTTTATCCAGCAGGGCTCGCTCTGGACTTCGGCGGGAGTCACGGCCGGTATCGATTTGTGCCTGGCCCTGGTGGAACAGGACCTGGGCCGCGCGGTGGCCCTGGAAGTAGCGCGGCACCTGGTGGTGTTTCTCAAGCGACCCGGTGGGCAGTCGCAGTTCAGCGTCACCCTGTCCCTGCAAAAGGGCGGCAGCCGCTTCAGCCAATTGCATGCGTGGATTGCCGAGCACCTGCACCTTAACTTGAACATCCCGACCCTGGCGGCTGCGTGTGGCATGAGCGAACGCAGCTTCGTACGCCATTACCGCGCTGAAACCGGCCAGACCCCGGCCCGGGCGGTGGAACTGATCCGCGTGGAAACCGCACGCCGGCAACTGGCCGACAGCACCGTGGCAATCAAGCGCATCGCGGCGCAATGCGGCTTTGGCAGCGAAGAAACCATGCGCCGCAGTTTTATCCGCGCGTTGTCGATCACCCCGCAGCTTTATCGCGAGCGGTTTGCGGCGCCGGCGTGAGTCTGCTCCAGCAGTTCAAACAATGCATCGAGGGTGGCCTGCGGTGCTTCCTGGGGAATATTGTGGCCCACCCCGGCGAGCACCCGGCGTCGATAGAATCCGCTGAAATTGCCCACGTCGTCATCCACCTCGGGAGCCGGGCCGACACCGTCGTCGGCGCCGCACAGCGAAATGCTTGGCACCGAAATCGGCGGCGGCTGCACCAGCGCCTGTTCAATCCCTTCCAGCGCCGGATCACCCTCGGCATACATGAAACGATGGCGATAGGAGTGGATCACCACCTCCACAAAGTCCGGGTTATCAAACGAGGGCGCCGTCTGCGGGTAAAGGCTCGGCCCCTCGGCCCAGGAGGGCGACCAGAGTGACCACAGCAGTTCACACAGCTCGCCGCGGTTGGCGGTCAGGCCATCGACACCCCGTTGGGTGTGGAAATAGAACTGGTACCACAACCGATGCTCCGTGACCGGCGCGCGTGGCTGGACGGACTTGGCAATGTCCTGAATGTTGTAGCCATCACCTGTGACCAGGCAGCGTACGCGCGTGGGCCAAAGCGCCGCGACAATGCACGCGGCGCGCCCGCCCCAGTCATAACCAGCAAGGGCTGCCTGGTCGATGGACAGGGCGTCCATGAAATCCAGCAGGTCCTTGGCCAGCGCCGCCTGTTGGCCGGAGCGCATTACCTGGGCGTGGGCAAAACGGGTCGGGCCGTAGCCGCGCAGGTAAGGCACCAGCACGCGATAGCCAGCCTCGGCCAACACCGGCGCGATGGCATCGTAGCCGCGAGGGTCATAGGGAAAACCGTGCAGCAGAATCACCACTTCGCCGTCGGCCGGGCCATGGGCTTCGTAGGCGATATCGAGCATGGGAGTGCGGATATAGAGCAGCGCGATCGAGGGGCTCATTGGGACTCCGTTAGGGTCACAGCAGGGAGCCTGGACTTTAGCGCGAAACCTTTGCGTGTTCATGGGCCAGCAGCGAAAACACTTGCAGGTCCTGATAACGCCCCGCCCAAAACCCGGCCTCGCGCAGCACGCCTTCGCGGCTAAAACCCAGGCGCCCCAGCAGTGCCTGGGACGGCAGGTTGCGCGGATGAACCAGCGCTTCGACACGATGCAGTTGCATCTGCGCAAAGCCCCAATCGAGCACGCTGCCCAGGGCCTCGTTCATCAAGCCTTTGCCCCTGGCCGCCGGTGCCAGCTCGCAGGCCAGGGCGCAGCTGTTCCACTGGCGATTCCATTTGAACAGCCCACAGGTGCCAATCAACCTGCCTTCACATTCCAGACCCCAGCGCGTGCCCGGATTGGCCTGGGTCCGCCATTGAGCGAAGGTGGCGATCAGGGCGTGGGCCTGGGATACATCGGTCATGGGATCAATGCCAAACCAGGGCATGGCCTCGGCGTCGCGATAGATCGCGAACAGCGCCGGGGCGTCGTGGGGGGTCAACTCCCGCAGGTGCAAACGTTCAGTGTGCAGGGTGGGGAACGCATCCCTGTGGTGTGGCGCGGTTGGCGTGGGTATCGACTGAACATTGTCGGGCGCCAGGGGCGGGTTCATATTCGTTCCTTGAATACAGGAGGGGGCAGGCAGATAGCTTGCTCAAGGTAGCAAAGATCAAAGGTGGAGCGGTCGAGCTTTAGCGAGGCAGCGATGGCGTCGGTGCAGCCAATGTGGAGGTTGCCTGATAGCTTCTACAAGGGTTTCACTTCGCTGCTCGATTCTCAAGGTTGCCACACGGTTTTTTCCCCACTCAACTTGCGATCCAGAAACGTCGCCGCGCTGATCAGCGCCAAATGGCTCAAGGCCTGGGGCGTGTTGCCTAGATGCCGTGCCTGGCTGTCGAACTCTTCGGCATACAGCCCCAGCGGGTTGGCATAGCGCAGCAGTTGCTCGAACTCCAGGTGGGCCTTTTCCACTTGCCCCGCGCGGGCCAGGCATTCGACGTACCAGAATGAACAGGCGGTAAACGCCCCCTCTGTGCCTTGCAAGCCGTCAATCTGGCTGTCGTCATTGCGGTAGCGGTACACCATGCCGTCGCGCACCAGGCTTTTCTGGATGGCCTCCAGGGTCGACAGCCAGCGCGGGTCGGTAGCCGCCACGAAGCGCACCAGTGGCATCAACAGCATCGACCCATCCAGTGCAGTGCTGCCGATGTGCTGCACGAAATGCCCGCGTTCGGCGTTCCAGAAGTTGCTCCAGATATCTTCATAAATCGCCTGGCGGGTCTGGTCCCAGCGGGCGAACGGGGCTGGCAGCGAGCGTTTGGAGGCCAGGCGTATCGCCCGGTCGAGCGCCACCCAGCACATCAGCCGCGAGTGCAGGAAGTGATGCTGCTCGCCACGCATCTCCCAGATGCCGACGTCTTTCTGGTTCCAGGTTTCGCACACCTGGTCCACCACTTCCAGGGTGTGTTTCCAGCCTTCATGGGAGATGGCCTCGCCGTACTTGTTGACCAGGTACACCGCGTCCATCAGTTCGCCAAAGATATCCAGTTGCACCTGGTCAAAGGCCTCGTTGCCAATGCGCACCGGTTGCGCGCCGCCGTGGCCGCTGAGGTGGGTCAACTCGGTTTCCGGCAGCTGTTGGCGGCCGTCGATGCCATACAGGATATTGATTTTCATCGGCTGCCCGCAGCAGTCGCTGACGCGCCCGCGCAGCCAGCGCATGTAGTCATTGGCTTCCTGGACAAACCCCAGGCGCATAAAGGCATAGACGGTGAACGAGGCGTCGCGGATCCAGGTGTAGCGGTAGTCCCAATTGCGCTCGCCGCCGGGGCTTTCGGGCAGGCCGAAGGTGGCCGCTGCGAGGATCGCCCCGTGTTTGCGCGAGGTCAAAAGCTTCAGGGCCAGGGCCGAGCGGTTGACCATTTCCCGCCAGCGGCCACGGTAGTTGGACTGCGCCAGCCAGCCGCGCCAGAACTGCAGGGTGCGTTGCAGGCACAGGTCGGTGCCGCCACTGTCGACACGCACATCGTCGAGGCCGCCAAGGACAAATTCGGCGCCCTGGTCCTGGTCCAGGGTAAAGCAGGCGACCGCGGCATCGTCCTCGATCTGTACCGGTAGGCTGCTGGCCAGGCGCAGGCCGGGCAGGCCCGGGGCTTGGAAACATACATCGGTCTTATCCGCCGTAGCCCGGGTGGGCGCCCGGGCATAGTCATGGCGTACCGCGCAGCGCATATGCAAGGTGGCCTTGCCGCTCACCACCCGCACGCGGCGGATCAGCAGGGGCAGGTCGTCGACGTCGTCGCTGATGCTCAGCAGGTCGGTGATTTCCACCACCGCCTCATCGCTCAGCCAGCGGGTTTGCAGGACGTTGGTGTCCGGCAGGTAGATTTGTTCGCGGCGCGCCTCGGGCAGGTCTGGGGTGAGCTGGAAGATCCCGGCGGCGGGGGAGTCTAGCAGTGAGCAGAAGATCGACGGGCTGTCGAATTCCGGCCAGCAGAAAAAATCGATGCTGCCCTGGTCGTTGATCAGCGCTGCACTGCGCATGTCGCCGATGATGCCGTGGGCGTCGATGGCGCTTTGCGCTTCGTTTTTCAGATCAACCATTGTCTTTGAACTCCGGATAAAGGCTCATGCCGCCGTCGATAAACAAGGTGCTGCCCACCACATAGTCGGACGCATCACTGGCCAGCCAGACCACGGCGTTGGCCACATCCTCCACGTCGCCAACGCGGCCATAGGGGATCAGTTTGAGCAACTGCTGCTCGGCATCGCCCTCGGTGGCGGCGCGGTTGATGGCCGTGCGGATCGCCCCCGGCGCGATGCCGTTGATGCGGATCCGTTGGTGGCTGACTTCCTGGGCGAGGCTGCGCATCAGCATCTCGACGCCGCCCTTGGAGGCCGCGTAATTGACGTGGCCGGCCCAGGGGATCAACTGGTGCACTGAACTCATATGGATGATCTTGCCGGCGGCCCGCGATACGCCGACTCGCACACCCTGGCGGTTGAAAATGCGCAAGGCGGCGCGGGCGCAGAGGAACTGGCCGGTGAGGTTGACGCCAATCACCGCGTTCCATTGCTCAAGGGTCATGTCGCTGATGGCGGCGTCTTTCTGCAGGCCCGAGTTGGCCACCAGGATGTCCAGGTGGCCGAAGGCGTCGAGGGCTTGCGCAAACAGGCGCTCGACATCGGCCTCCCTGGACACGTCGGCACCGATCGCCAGGGCCCGGCCACCGGCCTGGTTGATCTGCGCGGCCAGGGCCTGGGCGGGTTCTGCCTGGCTGTTGTAGTTCACCACCACCGCCGCGCCGGCGGCGGCCAACGCTTTGGCGGCGCCCGCGCCAATGCCGGAGCTGGCCCCGGTGACCACGGCCACTTGTTGTTCCAACGAGATGCGCATTGTCCACCCAACCTTTCTTCAGGAGTCCATTGAGCTGACTGATGGTGCGCGGCACAAGTTCAGCGGCTTGTCTGAAATGCGACGATGGCTGTCTATATCTATCGTTTTCGCCAGCGGGCTTTTGGTTAGAATCAGCGGCTTGATGACGTGAGACGCTGCCCATGACAACTGCGCACCGGCCTTGGCTTGAGGCTTATGCCGACAACTACCGCAACGACGAAGTGGTCCACCCCCATTGTCATACCCAGGCGCAACTGATTCACGGGGTCACCGGAGTGATGGTGGTCAGCACCGCCCAGGGCAGTTGGCTGGTGCCGTCCGGGCATGCGTTGTGGGTGCCCGCCGGGACGCCCCACGAGATCCGTATGGCCGGCGAGGTGCACATGCGCACCTTGTTCCTGATACCTGAGGTGGAGCCAAGCCTGGGCCGGACCTGCCAGGTGATCGAGGTCTCGGCCCTGCTGCGCGAGCTGATCGTGGCCGCCACACAGATCGCCGGCCAGAACAGCCCACGCTTGCAGGCCATGGTGGAGTTGATCCGCATGGAGCTGCTAGCTGCACCGGTGGTGGCCATGCATGTGCCGGTTCCCGGCGAAGCGCGCTTGGCCCGGCTATGTAACCGGTTTATCCGCAACCCATCCGATGACAGCAGCCTGGAGTCCTGGGCCGAGACCCTGAACATGAGCGCGCGCACCCTGAGCCGGATTTTCCAGCGGGAACTGGGCATGAGCTTTGGCGAGTGGCGCAAGCGTGCGCGCCTGGCCCTGAGCCTGAAGCTGCTGGCCCAGGGCGCTTCGATCCTGGAGGTGGCGCTGGAGCATGGTTACCAGAGCCCGAGCGCGTTCAGCGCGATGTTTCGTCGTTCGCTGGGGTATCCGCCGAGTCATTTCCGTCCCGGGGCCTGATGTTGCTTCATGTAACCCAATTGTCCATTTGGCGACGATACATGGCCCTGGCGCGGGCGAATCCGCCAGGGTGCATGCCTAATCTGCAAAGCTCATTCTTCAGCGAGCTTTGTGATGCCCAGCCTTGTCGTTCATCCACCCACTAGCCATCGATCCCCGGCATCCCTGACCCTGCTTCTGCTGGGCGCGCTGGCCGGATGCAGCGGCCTGCCCGACGAGCCAGCCGCGCAGTTGACAGCCCAGGCGGCGCCGCAATTGTCCAGTGGCTCGGCCACCCAGCCGCTGCCCCAGCGCTGGTGGCAGTTGTACCGCGACCCGCAATTGGACCGGCTGGTCGAGCAGGCCTTGAGCCACAACAAAGACCTGGAGGCTGCCGCCGCCCATGTCGACGCGTTGCTGGCCCGCCTGGAACAGGTCGACAGCGAGCGCCAACCCTCGAGCCTGCTGACCTACGGCGTGGGCTATGGCCGCAGCCGAGACGACCAGACCCTGGCCCAGGCGAGCGGTAAACATGCCGACGCCCAATGGAGCCATACGCCCGGATTCGCCCTGAGCTACACCCTGGACCTGTGGGGCGAGGTGCGTTATCGCCTGGCCGCCGCCCGCGCCGATGCGGATGCGGCGCGCGCGCTGGAAGATGAATGGCGGGTGACGGTGGCCGCGCAGATCACCCGCGCCTATGGCCAGGCCTGCGTCTATGAGTTCAGCCGCCAGGTGCAGCGTCATTCGGTGCAAGTGTTGGAGCGCAGTGTAGAAGTCACCCGCGCGTTGCAGAAAGCCGGGGCGGCGACGGCGCTGGACCTGGCGCGCCTCGATGGCCTGCTGGAAGAAACCCGTGCGCCGTTGCCAATGTTGACTGCCCGCCGCCAGGCCGCCCTGTATGAATTGGCGGTGCTCAGTGGGGTGGCGCCCCAGGACGTGGCCCGCAACAGCTGTGCCCGACCCCCGCAATTGCAGGCGCCGCTGCCGGTGGGGGACGGCTGGGCGCTGGTGCAGCGGCGTGCCGATATCCGGCGTGCCGAGCGCCAACTGCGAGCGGCCACGCTGGCCATCGGTGTCGCGCGCGCAGATTTGTATCCACGGGTGACGTTCGGTGCCGCGCTGGAGTCTTCTGCCAGCAGCCTGGGCAAGTTGGGGGACAGTGAGGCGCTGGTGTATTCCGTGGGGCCGTTGCTGTCCTGGCGCTTTCCCCATCGCGGCGTTGCCCAGGCCCAGGTGGGCCAGCGCCGGGCCCAGGCGCGCGAGGCCCAGGCGCGTTTTGACGGCACGGTACTCAATGCTTTGAAACAGGTCGAGCAAGCCCTGGCCCTGTATCAGGGCGAACAGCAACGCCGCCAGGCCCTGCAAGCCGCGCTGGACAGCAGCCAGCGGGCGTTTGAGCTGGCCAACCGCAGTTTTCGGGCCGGCGCCCTCGATGCCCTGCAACTGCTGGACAGTGAGCGCAGCCTGGTCAACCTGCAGGCCACCCTGGCCCAGGCCGACCTGCGCTTGATCAACCGCCAGATCGACCTGTTCCAGGCCCTAGGTGGCGGCTGGCAACGTGACGATCACCCCCAACCCATCCCCCTTGCGACCCTTGGAGCCACGCCATGAACCAGGCTGTTGAACCCGCCATCCTGCAATCCACTCCCAGCTTGATGCAACGCCATCGTCGTGCATTGCTGACGGGCGCATCCCTGGCGACGCTGTTGGGGCTGGGGCTGTTTGCCGGGTATTGGTGGCAATGGGGGCGATTCCTTGAAGAAACCGACGATGCCTACGTGCGCGCCGATTGGGTGGCAATCAGCCCACGCATCGCCGGCTACGTGGCCCAGGTGTTGGTGGAGGACAACCAGCCGGTCAAGGCCGGGGATGTGCTGGTACGCCTGGATGACCGCGACTTTATCGAACAGTTGCACAGCACCGAGGCCAAGTTGCAGCAAGCCCGGGCAGCGGCGACGGCGCGCCAGTCCAGCCTGCATACCCTGGACGCACGCCTGGGCGAGCAGCAGCAACGCATCGTCCAGGCTCAGGCTGCGTTGAGCAGCAGCGAGGCCGAGGCTCATCGTGCGCGCCTGGACTTCCTGCGTTATCGCGACCTGGTGGACCAGCAGATTGCTACCCGTGAGCGCCTGGAAACCGCCAGTGCCGGCCAGGCCAAGGCGCTGGCGGCAGTGACCGAGGCCCGTGCCCAAGTGGCCCGGCAGCAGGCCCAGTGCCAGGTGTTGCAGGCGCGCCGCCAACAGGCCCAGGCGCGGATTGCCCAATCCCAGGCCCGGGTGGGCGAGGCCCAGGCCAAACTGGCCCTGGCCCGCAACGCCTTGAATGACACGGCGATCCGCGCGCCGTTCGATGGGGTCGTGGGCCAGCGCAAGGTGCGTCGCCAGCAGTACGTGATGCCGGGCCTGCCGTTGCTGGCGGTGGTGCCGGTGGAGCAGGCCTATGTGATCGCCAACTACAAGGAAACCCAGTTGCAACACATGGCGCCGGGGCAATCGGTGGATATCGCGGTGGACAGTTTTTCCGGCCAGCACTGGCGCGGCCAGGTAGAAAGCATCGCGCCCGGTTCCGGCGCGGTGTTTGCCTTGTTGCCGCCGGATAACGCCACCGGCAATTTCACCAAGATCGTGCAGCGCTTTGCGGTGAAGATCCGCCTGGTGACCGACGCGGCGAATGCGCCCGTCATCTTGCCGGGAATGTCGGTGATCGCCACGGTGGACACCCGTCCGGCCAGCCAGCAGGACGGTTCCCATGGAGGTTGATGCACGCACCTCGAACGTATCGTTTCGCGCCTGGGTCGCGGTGATCGGTGGCTTGTTCGGGTGTTTCATGGCCGGCATGAACGTGCATGTCACCAGCGCCGCCCTGCCGGAAATCGAAGGGGCCCTGGGGGCTACGTTCGAGGAGGGTTCGTGGATTTCCACGGCCTATCTGGTGGCGGAAATCATCATGATCCCGCTCACTGCCTGGCTGGTGCAGGTGTTTTCGTTGCGGCGGGTGATGTTGTGGGGCTCCGGGGTGTTTCTGGTGGCCTCGGTGGCGTGCTCAATGGCGCCTAACCTGCCGGTGATGATCATCATCCGGGTCATCCAGGGCGCGGCGGGGGCGGTGCTGATTCCGTTGTCGTTCCAGTTGATCATCACTGAGTTGCCCGCCAGCAAGATCCCCCTGGGCATGGCGCTGTTCAGCCTGGCCAACAGTGTGGCCCAGGCTGCGGGGCCGTCCATTGGTGGCTGGCTGACTGATGTTTATTCGTGGCGCTGGATCTTCTACCTGCAACTGTTTCCCGGCGTTGCCCTGTTGGCGGCCGTGGCCTGGTCCATCGATCGCCAGCCGATGAACCTTGGGTTGCTGCGCCAGGGCGACTGGCTGGGCATCGCCTGCATGGTGCTGGGGTTGGGGGCATTGCAGATCGTGCTGGAGGAGGGTGGGCGCAAGGACTGGTTCGGCTCCTCCTTTATTGTGTGGATGAGCCTGGCGGCGGTAGTGGGGTTGGTGGGTTTTGTCGGCCGGCAATTGTGGGGCAGCAAGAGCTTTATCAACCTGCGGTTGTTGGCGCACTACAACTTTGGCGTCGCCAGCGTGGCGATG
The DNA here is from genome assembly GCF_012985535.1 of Pseudomonas sp. WS 5021. NCBI lineage: Bacteria > Pseudomonadati > Pseudomonadota > Gammaproteobacteria > Pseudomonadales > Pseudomonadaceae > Pseudomonas > Pseudomonas sp. WS 5021. Next base: position 55,128 of record NZ_JAAQWP010000008.1, read on the forward strand.
TTTATCTTCGGCGCCAGTACGTATGGCCTGGTATTTCTGGTGCCCAACTACCTGTCCCAGATGCAGGGCTACAACGCCAGCGAAATTGGCATCAGCCTGATTGCCTATGGCCTGGTGCAACTGGTGCTGGCGCCGTTCCTGCCGCGGCTGATGAAGTGGTTGAGCGCGAAAATCCTCGTGGCTTCGGGTTTTGCGATCATGGCTTTGGGCTGCTGGATGGGCGCGCATTTGTCGGCAGACAGCGCCAGTAACGTGATCATCCCCTCGATCGTGGTGCGCGGCATTGGCCAGCCGTTGATCATGGTGGCGCTGTCGGTGCTGGCCGTGCATGGGCTGGCCAAGGCGCAGTCCGGTTCGGCCTCGGCGGTGTTCTCGATGCTGCGCAACCTGGGCGGTGCGGTGGGCACGGCCTTGCTGGCGCAACTGGTGGTGGTGCGCGAGCAGGTGCATTCGGCGCGCATCGGTGAGTCGCTGAGCATTTTCGAACCTGCTTTGCAGCAACATTTGCCGGGCGGCGGCGTGTTGCAGGAGCAATGGCCGCAGCAGCAGCAAGTGCTGGAGTTGCTCGACCAGAGCGTGCGGCACCAGGCATTTTTGATGGCTTACAGCGACGCGTTCTACCTGGCGTGTGTGGCGCTGACCTTGTGTGCGGTGGCGGCGTTGCTGCTTCGTCGCACTTGATGGCTGTCGCGGGTTGAGCAATTCAGCGATTGGGTTTCAGCCCCCGCAGCAGCAACTCCAAGCCTTGCAGCGCTTGCTCCAGGCGTTCATCCGGGCGTTCGGCATGGGCAATCCATTGCGCCGTATCCACCAGGCTGCCATTGATCAATCGGGCCAGCGCCAGGCTGGGGGCCTGTTCAATCAGCCTGGCGTGCATCAACCCCTCCAGCAGCCCGCGCAATGATTGGATGCATTGCTGCTGGGCTGCGGTGTTTTCGCCAAGTACTGCCGGTGCATCTTGCAGCACGATGCGCTGGATCTCGGGGTCCTGGGCCATGCGCAGATAGGCGCGACAGCGTTCGCAAAAACCATCCCAGGGGTTTTCGGCCTGGGCGCTGATCTGCTGTAGACGTTGATCCATCTCGCCGTCGAGTTGCGCGACTACCGCCGCCAATAAGCCTTTTTTGTCGCCAAAGTGATGGTACAACGCTCCACGGGTCAGGCCGGCGCGGGCGGTGAAATCATCCATCGAGGTATTGGCAAAGCCTTGGGCGGCAAAGGCCTGGCGGGCGCTGGCAAGCAGGCGGGCACGGGTTTGTTCGATCATCTCGGCGCGGGCTCGGCTCATGGGAAACGCTCGTTATTTGCGGGTGAGTGGTTGACATACGCTGCGTATATTACTCATGATTTGTCACATACGCACCGTATATATTTCATCGAATGGCCAGCTCCAGGGCTCCCAGCAAGAGGTCACGCACCATGGCAAACCCCTACGCCGAGCTGTTCAAGGCGCCAGGCTCCAGGGCTTTTGTATCGGCTGGCATGCTCGCCCGCATGCCGATTTCCATGACCGGTATCGGGTTGATCACCATGTTGTCGCAGCTTCGCGGCGGCTATGGGCTGGCGGGCGCGGTGGCGGCGACGTTTGCCCTGGCCACGGCCTTTTGCGCGCCGCAGGTTTCACGGCTGGTGGACCGTTACGGCCAGGGCCGTGTCTTGCCGGTGGCGGCGATGATTGGCGGGGGGGCGTTGCTGTTGCTATTGCTGTGCACCCGTTTGCAGGCGCCGGACTGGACTCTGTTTATCTTTGCCGCCCTGGCCGGGTGCATGCCCAACATGTCGGCCATGGTGCGGGCGCGCTGGACCGAGATCTATCGCGGCCAGCCGCGTTTGCAAACCGCCTTTGCCCTGGAATCGGTGCTCGACGAGGTGTGTTTTATCCTCGGCCCGCCGCTGTCGGTGGGGTTGTGTGTGCTGCTGTTTCCGGAAGCCGGGCCCCTGGTGGGGGCGGCCTTGCTGGCGGTCGGGGTGAGCACGTTCGTCCTGCAAAAACAGACGGAGCCTGCCGTCCATGCACAGCTTGAGCAGCATGGCCGCTGGCTGATCACCCAACCTTCGGTGCTGGTGTTGATGATCCTGCTGATGGCCATGGGCACCATTGTCGGGGTGGTGGATGTGGTCAGCGTGGCGTTTGCCGAGCATCAGGGCCAGCCGGCTGCCGCGAGCATCGTGCTGTCGGTGTATGCCATTGGCTCGTGCCTGGCGGGGTTGGCCTTTGGCGCGTTGAAACTGCACATGCCGTTGCCCCGGCAGTTCCTGCTGTGTGGCCTGGCCACGGCGTTGACCACCCTGCCGTTGTTGTGGGTGGGGGACATTCTCGGGCTGTCGCTGGCGGTGTTTGTCTCCGGGCTGTTTTTTGCGCCGACGCTGATTGTGTCCATGGCCCTGGTGGAACGGGTCGTGCCACCCAGCCGCCTGACCGAAGGCATGACCTGGCTGATCACGGGCCTGAGCATCGGCGTGGCCATCGGTGCTGCCAGTTCCGGCTGGATGATCGACCAATCTGGCGCCCCCAGCGGGTTCTGGGTGGCGCTGGTGGCCGGCGCGGTGGTGCTGGTGGCCGCGGTGTTGGGCTACCGCCGCCTCGGATGAGTCACCCCAGGGCGGGGTGACTGTCCGCACCGTGATGGCGCAGGAACTCGTGCAACGCCTGGCGCGTCAGGTCGTTGAGCGTGACCTTTTTCTGCGTCGCCGCCAGGGCCGCGGCCAGGTGCAGATCATGGCCGACCCGCACATTGAACGAGCCTTTGCAGGGCTTTTCCGGTGTCTGGCCCAGGGTCTGGCAAGTAGCCAGGTAATCCTCCACGGCCTCGCGAAAGGCCGCTTCCAACTGGGCCACGGTCTGGCCTTCGTAGCTGACCAGCGGGCGGATAAACAGCAGCTTGCCGAACAGGCAATTGTCCTCGACGCTGGCTTCTATGGAGCCGATGTAGCCTTTGTGTCTCAACTGGTTGCTCATTGAATCAAGCCTCCTGATTCCAACTGTTCAATGATCTGGCGCCGAATGTAGTACTTCAGCTCATTGCCAGGGTGGGGCTTGTGCAGGGTGATCATTGCACTCGGGTCGCCAATGTCGAACTTGACGCGGCTCCCAGCCCCTTCGATTTGTCGATAACCCAGCCAGCCCAGCAACGTGACGAGCTCAGGCCAGGTAAATGCCATCTGCAGGTTGAGCAGTTTGGCGAGCAGCTTTTCATTTTTGGACACGGCGTTCCCTGCGTGTAACTAAATGTAGTTGCAAATGCGTTGATCCGTCAATGATAGGACGCCTTCGCGGGCCTCTGTCGGGTTTGATGTAACGCCCGATGACTGCACTCGCCTGCGCTAATTTTTCCTGTCTGGATTCGTTTTATAGGGACGACGTGCCTTTGTGCTTCCTGCCTATTGCTCCGGATCCCAAGAAATGAACGCTGAAGACTCCTTGAAACTTGCTCGCCGGTTTATCGGGTTGCCCCTGGAAAAACGCCAGATGTTCCTCCAGGCGCTGCAAAAGGAAGGGATCGATTTTTCGCGTTTTCCGATTCCGGCCCAGGTCGAGGCCGAGGACCGTCAGGCGTTGTCCTACGCCCAGCAGCGCATGTGGTTTCTCTGGCAACTGGATCCGGCCAGCGCCGCCTACAACCTGCCGGGAGCGGTGCGCCTCAAGGGCCGTTTGAGCCTGTCAGCCATCGAGCAGGCGTTTGCCAGCCTGGTCGCACGCCATGAAACCCTGCGCACGGTGTTCCAGCGCCAGGCCGATGAGCGCCTGTTGCAAGTGCCCTGCAAACCGGCGCTGGCGATTGAGCCATTGGACCTTGGCAACTTGCCACTGGCCGAGCGCGAACAGGCCGTGATGGCCGCCGCTACCGCACAATCGCTGCAGCCCTTTGACCTGGCCACGGGCCCACTGCTGCGCGTGCAATTGCTCAAGCTTGCCGAGCAGGAGCATGTGTTGCTGTTGACCCTGCATCACATCGTCTCGGACGGCTGGTCGATGAACGTGCTGATCGACGAGTTCATCCGCTGCTATGACGCCTTTGAGCGCAACCAGGCGCCGCAACTGCCGGCCCTGCCGATCCAGTACAGCGACTATGCCCTGTGGCAGCGCCGCTGGCTCGAAGCCGGGGAGCAGGCGCGGCAACTGGATTACTGGCGCGAGCAGCTGGGCGATGAGCACCCGGTACTGGAGTTGCCCCTGGACTTTGCGCGCCCAGCCGTGGCCAGTCATCAGGGCCAACGCTATGAGTTCGCGGTGCCGGCGCCACTGGCCGAGGGCGCGCGCTTGCTGGCGCGCCAGCAGAATGTGTCGTTGTTCACCGTGCTGCTGGCTGCATTCAAGATCCTGCTGTTTCGCTACACCGGCCAGACCGACCTGCGGGTGGGCGTGCCGATTGCCAACCGGCATCGCGGTGAAACCGAGGGTTTGATCGGCCTGTTCGTCAATACTCAAGTGATGGCCGCGCACGTCGATGGGCAGGCGCGGGCCAGTGACTTATTGCAGGTGCTCAAGGACGTGGTCAGCGGCGCCCAGGCCCATCAGGACCTGCCGTTCGAACGCCTGGTCGAAGCCCTCAAGCCGGAGCGCAGCCTGAGCCACACGCCGCTGTTCCAGGTGCTGTACAACCATCAGCCGCAAGTGGCTGATCTTGAGGCGCTGGTGCTGGAATCCGGCCTGTCCTTGAGCCTGGTGGAGTGGCAAAGCCGCACCACCCAATTCGACCTGAGCCTCGACACCTGGGAGCAGGGCGGCACCCTGCGGGCCGCACTGACCTTCGCCACCGACCTGTTCACGCCCGCCACCATCGAACGCATGGCCCGCCACTGGAGCCACTTGCTCGCTGGTATGGTCGACAACGTGCAGCAGCGCGTGGCCGAACTGCCGATGCTCGACGCTGCGCACTACCAGCAGCAGATCCATGACTGGAACGCCACAGCTTCTGAGTACCCGCAAGAGCGCAGCATCCATCGACTGATCGCCGAGCAGGTCGAGCGTCAACCGGATGCCCTGGCCCTGACCTACGGCGCCAAGACCCTGAGCTATCGCCAGCTGGACGGCCAGGCCAATCAACTGGCGCACCAGCTGATCGAGCTGGGCGTGGGCCCTGAAGTGCGGGTCGGCGTGGCCATGCAGCGTTCCGACGCGTTGATCGTCGCCTTGCTCGGGGTGCTCAAGGCCGGCGGCGCCTATGTGCCGCTGGACCCGGATTACCCCGCCGACCGCGTGGCCTACATGCTCGAAGACAGTCGCGCCCAGGTGCTGCTGACCGAGGCCGAGTTGCTCGCCGACTTGCCCCAGACTCAGGCCCGGGTGCTACTGATGGATCAACTGGCCGGCTATCCGCTGACAGCACCGGTCACCGCCGTGGCGCCCAATAATCTGGCCTACGTGATCTATACCTCCGGCTCCACCGGCAAGCCCAAAGGCGTGGCGATTGCCCATGGCAACGTACTGGCGCTGATCCACTGGTCGCAGCAGGTGTACAGCCGCGAAGATATCCAGGGCGTGCTGGCCTCGACCTCAGTGTGTTTTGACCTGTCGGTGTGGGAAATCTTCGTCACCCTGGCCAACGGCGGCTCGCTGATCCTCGCGCGCAATGCCCTGGAACTGCCCGACCTGCCGGCCCGCGACCAGGTGCGCCTGATCAACACCGTGCCGTCGGCGATCAATGCCTTGCAGCGCGCCGGGCAGATCCCCGAGAGCGTGCGCATCATTAACTTGGCCGGCGAGCCGCTCAAGCAATCCCTGGTGGACCGCCTCTACCAGCAGCCGTCGATCAAGCAGGTCTATGACCTGTATGGCCCGTCCGAAGACACCACCTATTCCACCTGGACGCCACGCGAAGCCTTGGGCCAGCCGAGTATTGGCCGACCGTTGAGCAACACCCAGGCCTACCTCCTCGACGCCGACCTGCAGCCAGTACCTACCGGGGCCGCTGCCGAGCTGCACCTGGCCGGCGCCGGGATCACCCGTGGCTATCTGGGCAAGGCAGCCTTGACCGCCGAAAAGTACGTGCCCAATCCTTTTTCCACCACCGGCGAGCGCCTGTACCGTACCGGCGACCTGACCCGCTATCGCGCCGATGGGGTGATCGAGTACGTCGGGCGTATCGACCATCAGGTGAAGATCCGTGGCCTGCGCATTGAGCTGGGGGAAATCGAGGCCCGTCTGCTCAGCCACCCACAGGTCAAGGAAGCGCTGGTGATTGCCCAGGATGGCCGCTTGCTGGTGGCCTATGTGGTACCGGCGACGATGCCTGAAGACCAGGGTGCGTTTGAGCAGAGCCTGCGCGCGCATCTGGCCGAAACCCTGCCGCAATACATGCTGCCGACGGTAACCATGGCCTTGGCGCAATTCCCCGTGACCCCCAACGGCAAGCTGGACCGCAAGGCCTTGCCACGGGCCGGCGAGGCCAAGGTACAGGCCTTCAGCGCACCACAGGAGCCTCGGCAATTGCTGCTGGCCGGGATCTGGCAGGACATTCTTGGCCAGCCGCAGATTGGCCTGGATGACAATTTTTTCGAGCTGGGCGGCGACTCCATCGTCTCGATCCAGGTGGTCAGCCGCGCCCGCCAGGCCGGCTTGCAACTGGCGCCCAGCGACCTGTTCCGCCACCAGACCCTGCGCAGCCTGGCCGCCGCCGCCCGTGAAGTGTCGACGCTGGCCATCGAGCAAGGCCCGGCCCAAGGCCCGGTGCTGCTGACCCCGGTGCAGCGATGGTTCTTTGTCCAGGACATTCCCGCCCGCCAGCACTGGAACCAATCGCTGCTGCTCACCCCGCGCCAGCCGATACAGGTCGCCGCACTGACCGCTGCGTTGCAGGCGTTGGTGGTACAACACGATGCCTTGCGCCTGCGTTTCGTCGAGGGTGGGCAGGGCTGGGAGCAAGCGCATGCGCAATCCACGACGGTGGAGCTATGGCAGCGCCAGGCCGCCAGCGTCGAGGCATTGCGCGAGCAGTGTGATCTGGCCCAGGCCAGCCTGGACCTGCAACACGGCCCGTTGATGCGGGCCTTGCTGGTGGACATGGCCGATGGCAGCCAGCGCCTGTTGTTGGTGCTGCATCACCTGGTGGTGGATGGGGTGTCCTGGCGTGTGCTGCTGGAAGACTTGCAGCGCGGCTACGCCCAGGGCCTGGCCGGCGCACCGCTGACCGCGCCGCACAAGACCAGTGCCTACCAGCAGTGGGCCGCGCGCCTGGACGACTACAGCCGCAGCCCGGCGCTGCTGGCCGAGTTAGCGTACTGGCGCGGGCAGTTGCAGGGCGCTGCCAGCGACTTGCCACGGGATAATCCCCACGGCCGGCAGACCCAGGCGGTGGCTGAACACATCCGCCTGCGCCTGGACCGTAAACACACCCGGCAACTGCTGCAACAGGCGCCGGCGGCCTACCGCACCCAGGTCAACGACCTGCTGCTGGCCGCCCTGGCCCGCACGATCTGCCAATGGACCGGCCACCCCTCGGCGCTGATCCAGCTCGAAGGCCATGGTCGCGAAGAGCTGTTCGATGATATCGACCTGACCCGCACCCTCGGCTGGTTCACCAGCCTCTACCCGCTGCGCCTGACCCCTGGCAACGAGGCGGGCGCGACCCTCAAGGCGATCAAGGAGCAATTGCGCCAGGTGCCCCGCAAAGGCATTGGCTACGGCGTGCTGCGCTACGGTGCTGCGGCTCAAGAGCTGGCGGCGCTGGCCCAGCCACGGATCACCTTCAACTACCTGGGGCAGTTCGACCAGCAGTTTGGCGATGATGCGCTGTTCGTACCGGCCAGCGAAGGCGGCGGCCAGGCCCAGAGCCCGGAGGCGCCCCTGGCCAACTGGCTGAGCGTGGAAGGGCGGGTGTACGCCGGCGAGCTGGAACTGGACTGGAGTTTCAGTGGCGAAGTCTACCGTCGCGAGACCATCCAGGCCCTGGTGGATCATTGCGCCCGGACATTGCACGAGCTGATCGCACACTGTCTCGACCCGCAGCAGGGCGGGGCCACGCCTTCGGACTTCCCGCTGGTCAGCCTCGACCAGGCACAACTGGAAGGCCTGGGCTTGCCCCTGACGCAGATCGAGGACCTTTATCCGCTGTCGCCCATGCAGCAGGGCATGCTGTTCCACAGTGCCTACGATGCCGGGGCTGGCGCCTATATCAACCAACTGCGCCTGACCATCGATGGCCTGGACGTGGAGCGGTTTGGCCAATGCTGGCAAGCGGTGCTGGAGCGCCACGAAGTACTGCGTGCGCGGTTTGTCTGGGAAGGCCAGGCGCAGGCGTTGCAAGCGATCCAGCGTGCGGTGCAACTGCCGCTGACGGTGCTCGACGTCGCCCCCGACGACCTTGACCAACTGGCCCTTGAACAGCGTGAACAAGGTTTCGATCTGCACCAGGCGCCGTTGTTGCGCCTGGTGTTGGTGCCACTGGCGGCTCAGCGCTATGAACTGATCTACACCAGCCATCACATCCTGATGGACGGCTGGAGCAACGCGCAGTTGCTGGGCGAAGTCCTGCAACGTTACGCCGGGCAGGTGCCGGCGCCGGTCACCGGGCGCTATGCCGACTATGTGGGCTGGCTGCTGGCCCAGGACCCTCAGGCCAGCGAGCAATTCTGGAGCGCGCAACTGCAAGCACTGGCCGCGCCGACCCTGCTGGCCACCGCTCTGCCGGCGCCGCGCGGGGGCAGCGGTCAGGCCAGTCACCACCTGCTGCTGGACGCCAGCACCACCGCGCGGCTGGGGGAGTTCGCGCGGCACAATAAGGTCACTTTCAACACCCTGCTGCAAGCGGCATGGGCGATTTTGCTGCAACGGTATTGCGGCCAGCCGAGCGTGGCCTTTGGCGCCACAGTGGCCGGGCGTCCGGCCCATCTGCCGGGGATCGAGCAGCAGGTCGGGCTGTTTATCAATACGTTGCCGATTATTTGCAGCCCGGAGGCCACCCAGAGCGTCGCCAGTTGGTTGCAACAGGTGCAGGCGCACAGTGTGGTCCTGCGCGAGCACGAGCACACACCGCTGTACGACATCCAGCGCTGGGCCGGGCAGCCGGGCAGCGCACTGTTCGACACCTTGCTGGTGTTCGAAAACTACCCGGTGTCCCAGGCGCTGCAAGCCGGTGCACCGGCCGGCTTGAGCTTCAGCGGGCTGCACAACCACGAGCAGACCAGCTATCCGCTGACCCTGGGCATCGAGTTGGGTGAAACCCTGAGCCTGGACTTCAGCTATGCCCGGGCCGCCTTCAGCCCGCAGCAGATACACACTATCGGCGCGAGCCTGTTGCAACTGCTTGAGCAGTTTGTCGAGGCGCACGGCCAGGCACTGGGCAACCTGAGCCTGCGCGATCCGGCCCTGGAGCGGGCGGCGGTGCAGCCGGCCGTCGACCCGTTGCTGGCGCACCAGCGTATCGAGCGCCGCGCTGCGGCGACCCCGGATGCCCTGGCCTTGATCAGCGGTGACGAGCGCTGGACCTATGCCGAGCTCAATCAGCGCGCCAACCGCCTGGCCCATCGCTTGCGCGAGCAGGGTGTAGTGCCCGGCCAGCGCGTCGGGCTGGCGGTGCGTCGCGGTGGGGCGATGATTGCCAGCCTGCTGGCGATCCTCAAGGCCGGCGCCGCCTATGTGCCGTTGGACCCTGATTACCCGGCCCAGCGCCTGGCCTACATGATTGATGACAGCGCCATGGACCTGCTGCTGCGCCAGCCCGGCGTGCTCGACGACGCCCTGGCCGATGCACGCGTGCCGTGCCTGCTGCTCGACGGATCGGAGCGCGACTATCCGTGCACCAACCTCGCCAACCTGGCGCTGGCCGAGCACCTGGCCTACGTGATCTACACCTCCGGCTCCACCGGGCAGCCCAAGGGGGTGTCCATCGCCCATGGCGCGCTGCGCGAGTTCTGCACGATAGCCGCCGAGTACTCGCAACTCACCCCTCAGGAGCGGGTGCTGCAATTCGCCACATTCAGCTTCGACGGGTTTGTCGAACAATGCTTCCCGCCGCTGTGCGAAGGTGCCTGCCTGGTGCTGCGCGGTGACGACACCTGGGACACCGTGACCCTGTACGAGCAGATCATCGAGCACGGCGTGACCCTGGCCGACTTGCCGGCGGCGTACTGGTTCCTGCTGGCCCAGGACTGGGCCGCCGACCCGCAGCGCAGTCGCGGGCAACTGCGCCAGGTGCATGTGGGGGGCGAGGCGATGTCGGTGGAAGGGCTCAAGCTCTGGCACGCCGCAGGCCTAGGCGGCGTGCGCTTGCTCAACACCTATGGCCCGACCGAAGCCACGGTGGTGTCCAGCACCCACCTGTGCCAACTGATGGATGCCGACGCGGCCAATGGTGTGCCGATTGGCCGTGCCTTGCCGGGTCGGGCGCTGTATGTGCTCGATCGCGACGCCAACCCACTGCCCGATGACGTGGTCGGTGAGTTGTGCATCGCCGCTTGCGAGGGCTTGGCCCAGGGTTATCACCAGCGTGCGGCACTGACTGCCGAGCGTTTCATTCCCGACCCATTCGCCGCTGTGGCCGGCAGCCGCGTGTACCGCAGTGGCGACCTGGCGCGACGCGACGCGGCGGCGGTGGTGCATTACTGTGGGCGGATCGACCACCAGGTGAAGATCCGTGGTTTCCGTATCGAACTCGGCGAAATCGAATCGCGCCTGTTGCAACAGCCCGGTGTACGTGACGCGGTAGTCCTGGCCCATCAGGGCGCGAGCGCGCAGCAACTGGTGGCCTATATCGTGCCGGCGCAGGCCGAGCCTGGGTTGCGCGAGCGCCTCAAGGCCAGTCTCAAGGCGAACATGCCGGACTACATGGTGCCGACCTACTGGATGCTGCTCGACCACTTGCCGCTGACCCCCAACGGCAAGCTCGACCGCAAGGCCCTGCCCAAGCCGGACGCCAGCCTGTTGCAGCAGGACTATGTGGCGCCGGTCACCGCCGTGCAGCAGCAACTGGCGGCTATCTGGCAAGCAGTGTTGAACCTGCCGCGGGTGGGGCTTGGCGATAACTTCTTCGAGCTGGGCGGTGATTCGATCCTGTCGATGCAGGTGGTCAGCCGAGCCCGTCAGGCGGGGCTGCACTTCACTGCCAAGGCGTTGTTCGAGCAGCAGACCATTCAAGGCCTGGCCAGTGTCACCCGCAGTGGCGATGGCCTGCCGAGCATCGACCAGGGCCCGGTGGTCGGTGGCATGCCGTTGCTGGCGGTGCAGCAGGTGTTTTTTGACGAGGATATTCCCCAGCGCCAACACTGGAACCAGTCCGTACTGTTGACGCCCCGCCAGCCCCTGGACGGGGCGCGACTTGCCCAGGCCTTGCAGGTGCTGGTCGCCCATCACGATGCGCTGCGCCTGAACTTCCAGCACGACGGCGCGCAGTGGCTCGCCAGCCACGGCGCGGCGTCAACCCAGGAGCTGCTCTGGCAGCACCGGGTCAATCACGACGCCGAGCTTCAGGCGCTGGCCGACCAGGCCCAGGCCAGCCTGGACCTGCAACAAGGTCCGCTGCTGCGCGCGGTGTTGTTCGACAAGGCTGATGGCAGCCAGCGCCTGCTGGTGATCATCCATCACCTGGTGGTCGACGGCGTGTCCTGGCGCGTCCTCCTGCAAGACCTGCAGGACGCTTACCGCCAGCCCACCGTGAGCTTGCCGGCCAAGACCACCGCGTTCAAAACCTGGGCCGAGCAACTGCAAGGTCTTGCCCGCGGTCCCGCGCTACCCACCGAGGTTGCGTTCTGGCAAGCACTGCACGGCACCGACAACCACCTGCCGGGCGCCAGGGTGGACGCCAGCCTGCGCAGCCGCGACGGCATTACGCTGGATACGCGCCTGGACGCCGACCTGACCCGGCGCCTGTTGCAGGACGCACCAGCGGCCTATCGCACCCAGGTCAATGACCTGCTGCTGACGGCATTGGCGCGGGTCATCACGCGCTGGACCGGGCGCCGTGAAGTGTTGATCCAGCTCGAAGGCCATGGCCGTGAAGAGCTGTTCGACCACCTGGACCTGACCCGCACCGTGGGTTGGTTCACCAGCCTGTTCCCGGTACGCCTGGTACCCGCCGAGGCGCTGGACGATTCGATCAAGCAGGTCAAGGAGCAACTGCGCGCCATCCCCAATCGGGGCGTGGGTTTTGGCGCCTTGCGTTACCTGGGCGACGCATCGGTGCGGCACACCCTGGCGGCACTGCCGGTGCCGCGTATCACCTTCAACTACCTGGGCCAGTTCGACAGTAGCCTTGAAGGCGAGCACAGCGCACTGTTCGTACCCAGTGGCGAACGTGCCGGGCTTGAGCAGCACCCGGACGCGCCGCTGGGCAACTGGCTGACCCTTAACGGGCAGGTGTTCGACGGTGAGTTGTGCCTGGGCTGGACCTTCAGCCAGCAGATGTTCGACGCCGCCACCATCCAGCCCCTGGCCGACGCCCTGGCCTTGGAGCTCAAGGCGCTGATTGAACACTGCACGAGCGCCGGCCATCACGGCGTGACCCCGTCGGACTTCCCGCTGGCGGCGTTGACCCAGGTGCAAGTGGATACCCTGGCCGACGCCTGCGAAGCCATCGAGGATATTTATCCGCTGTCGGCCATGCAGCAGGGCATGTTGTTCCATAGTCTGCTGGAGCAAGGCGGCGGCGAGTATGTCAACCAGATGCAGGTCAGCATCGACGGCCTCGATCCCGAACGCTTCCGGGCGGCGTGGCAGGCGGTGGTCGATGCTCATCCTATCCTGCGCACCGCCTTTGCCTGGCAGGGTGGTTTGCCGCAACCGGTGCAGGTGGTGCACAAGCAGCTTGAAGTACCGTTCAGCGTGCTCGACTGGCGTGAACGCAGCGACCAGCCACAGGCGCTGCAAGCGCTGGCCGCCGCCGAGCTGGCCCAGGGTTTTGACCTGAACCAGCCCGGGTTGTTGCGCCTGGTGCTGGTGCGCCTGGACGCGCGTCGTTGCGAATTGTTGTACACCCACCACCACATCCTGATGGATGGCTGGAGCAACTCCCAGCTGTTGGGCGAGGTGCTGCAACGCTATGACGGCCAGGTGCCGACGCCGTCGGTGGGGCGCTATCGCGATTACATCGCCTGGCTGCAACGCCAGGATCAGCAGGCTGGCCAACAGTTCTGGCGCGCCAACCTGGCGGCACTGGAAGAGCCGACTCTGCTGGCCCAGGCGGTCAGCGACCCGGCGCAGGCGCTGGCCGGTGGTCATGGCGATCATTACCTGACGCTGGATGTGACGCAAACCCGCCGCCTGGGCGAGTTTGCCCGCCAGCAGAAAGTCACCCCCAACACCCTGGTGCAGGCCGCGTGGCTGTTGCTGTTGCAGCGTTATACCGGGCAGGACAGTGTAGCCTTTGGCGCCACGGTCGCCGGTCGCCCGGCTGACCTGGCGGGTATCGAGCAGCAGGTTGGCCTGTTCATCAACACTTTGCCGGTGATTGCCAGCCCGCGTGCCGAGCAAACGGTCAGCCAATGGCTGCACGCCGTACAGGAGCAAAACCTGGCCCTGCGCGAGCATGAGCACACGCCGTTGTTCGATATCCAGCGCTGGGCCGGGCACAGTGGTGACGCGCTGTTCGACAGCCTGCTGGTATTTGAAAACTACCCGGTGGCCGCAACCCTCAAGCGTGGCGCACCCCAGGGGCTGGTGTTCGGTGAGGTGCGCAGTGTCGAGCAGACCAACTATCCGTTGAGCCTGCTGGTCAGCCTGGGGGAAACCCTGACCGTGCATTTGCGCTTCATCCACGCCCATTTCAGCGTGGGCACCATCGATGAACTCAGCGAGCATTTCAGCCGCCTGCTGTTGGGCATGCTCGATCAGCCCGAACTGGCGCTGGGTGACTTGTCGATGCAAGGTGCGGCCCGTCAACGACAGGTGGTTGCGCAATGGAATCCACCGGCGGTCGATTACCCGCGCGAGCAGTGCATTCATCAATTGTTCGAAGCCCAGGCCAAGCGGGCCCCCGAGGCCGTCGCGCTGGTGTTTGGCCAACAGTCGCTGACCTATGCCGAGCTGAATCAGCAGGCCAACCAACTGGCGCATCGGTTGCTGGCCGAAGGTGTCGGGCCGGATCGTCTGGTGGGGATTGCGGTGGAGCGCGGCTTGCCGATGATCATCAGCCTGCTGGCGATCCTCAAGGCCGGTGGCGCCTACGTGCCGCTGGACCCGGCTTACCCGGCCGATCGCCTGGCGTACATGATGCAAGACAGCGGCCTGAGGTTATTGATTACCCAGGCGCCGCTGCTTGGTTCGCTACCGATTCCGGGCGGCGTGCAGGCGCTGGTGCTGGAGGGCGAGGCAGGCTGGTTCGCCGGTTACCCGAGCCACAACCCACCGGCGTCGGCCGGGCCGGACAATCTGGCCTATGCGATCTACACGTCCGGTTCCACCGGCAAGCCCAAAGGCGTGATGGTGCCCCATGGCGCCCTCGGCAATTTCATTGCGAGCATGGCCCGCGAGCCGGGGCTTGCGGCGGGTGAACGGATCCTCTCGCTGACCACGTTCTCGTTCGATATCTTCGGCCTGGAGATCTACCTGCCGCTGACTGTCGGCGCCTGTGCGGTGCTGGTGGACAAAGACACCACCCTCGACCCGGACGCGATCCTCAGCACCGTCGCGAGCCAGCGCGTCAACACCCTGCAAGCCACGCCCTCGACCTGGCGCATGTTGCTCGACAGCCCGCAGGTGGCGGCGTTGCAGGGTTGCACCTTGCTCTGCGGTGGCGAAGCCCTGGCCGACGAACTGGCGGCAGGCATGCTCGCCCTCGGCGGCGCGGTGTGGAACCTCTATGGCCCGACCGAGACCACCATCTGGTCGGCAGCCCACCGCCTCGACGGCCAGCCATGGCTGGGGCGGCCAATCGATAACACCGCGTTGTACATCCTCAGCCAGGACGGTGCGTTGGCCCCGGTCGGCGTGCCCGGCGAGTTGTTGATCGGCGGCGATGGCCTGGCGCGTGGCTACTTCCAGCGTCCAGGCCTGACTGCCGAGCGCTTCTTGCCCGACCCATTCGGTGCGCCCGGCCAGCGCCTGTACCGCACCGGCGACCTGGCGCGCTACCGCGCCGAAGGGGTGATCGAATACCTCGGGCGCCTGGACCACCAGGTGAAAATCCGTGGCTTTCGCATCGAACTGGGGGAAATCGAGGCGCGCATCCAGTCCCAGGACGCTGTGCGGGAAGCGGCGGTGCTGGCCCTGGACGGGCCCAGCGGGCCACAACTGGTGGGCTATGTGGTACTCGCCGAACCTAGCGATAGCCCCGAACGGCACGCGACGTTGCGCGAGTCGATCAAGGCCGGCCTCAAGCAGCACCTGGCCGACTACATGGTCCCGGCGCACCTGGTGTTTGTCACGCAGATGCCCCTGACCCCCAACGGCAAGCTGGACCGCAAGGCCCTGCCGGCGCCGGACGTCAGCCAGATGCAACGGGCCTATGTGGCCCCGGCCTCGCCGCTCGAGCAGCAACTGGCCGAAATCTGGCAGCAAGTGCTCAAGGTCGAGCGTATCGGGCTTGGCGACAACTTCTTCGACCTGGGCGGGCACTCCCTGCAGGTGGTGGTGATGCTGTCTCGCGTGCGCGCGGTGCTTGGGGTGGACGTGGCGGTGAAGGACTTTTATGCCCAGGACAGCCTTGGGGCGTTGGCCAAAACCCTGGCCGACGCGGCCCAGGGCGATGGCCTGGCCGATGACTTTGACCTGATCTTCGATGTCCTCGATGAGCTGGAGCAGGAAAACCTGGAGGAAAGCAATGCTTAACAAAACTGCGGAACTGGTGGCGCGCATCAAAGACTTGAGCGCACCCAAGCGCGCGCAACTGTTCAGCAAGCTGGAACAACAGGGGGTCAATGTCGCGCGTTTCCCGATTGTGCCGGCCAGCGAGACCGGGCCCCAGGCCCTGTCGTATGCCCAGCAGCGGCAATGGTTCCTCTGGCAGTTCGACCCCCTGGGCAGTGCCTACAACATCTGCGCGGCCCTGCGTTTGAAGGGCGAGCTGGATGTCGAGGCGCTGCAATGCAGCCTGTCGCAGGTGCTGGCGCGTCATGAAGGGCTGCGCGCCGGGTTTGTGCAGGAGGATGAGCGGGTGCGGTGCATCATTCGGCCGATTGACGCGCTGGAACTTGCGGTACAGGACGCTGCGGCGGGCGACCCCGAGTCGGTCATCAAGGCGTTTGTCCAGGTGCAGAGCAGCCAGCCGTTCGATCTGGAACACGATCTGTTATTGCGTGCCGCAGTGTTGCGCCTGGCGGACGATGAGCATGTGCTGGTGCTGACGTTGCACCACATCATCACCGATGGCTGGTCGATGCAGATCATGATCGATGAGCTACTGGCGCTGTACATCGCCCAGGTTACGGGCACGCCATGCGCGTTGCCGGCGCCGGTCATCCAGTACGCCGACTATGCCGCCTGGCAGCGGCAATGGCTGGAGGCCGGGGAAGGGCGCCGGCAGCTGGATTACTGGCGTGGCAGACTGGGCACAGAGCACGTCCTGCTTGAGCTGCCGGTGGATCGCCCGCGCCTGGGGCCGCCGGACCAGCAGGGTGCGACGCTGCCGCTGGCGTTGGACCGCGCCCTGAGCGATGGCCTCAAGGGCCTGGCGCAGCAGCAAGGGGTGAGCCCGTTCATGTTGCTGCTGGCGTCGTTCCAGGTGCTGTTGCACCGTTACAGCGGCCAGTCGGATATCCGCGTCGGCGTGCCCACCGCCAACCGCAACCGCGCCGAGACGGAGCGGGTCATCGGCTTTTTCGTCAACACCCAGGTGATGCAGGCCACGCTCGACAGCCAGCAGCCGTTTGCGGACTTTGTGCAGACCGTCAAGGCCGCCGCCCACGAGGCCCAGACCTGGCAGGACCTGCCGTTCGAGCAGTTGGTGGAGGCGCTGCAACCCGAGCGCAACAGCCTGCACACGCCGTTGTTCCAGGTCATGTTCAACCACCAGATGGAAGCTGGCCGATTTACCGATGGCCAGCCCCTGGGCGGGTTGCTGTGCACCCCGGTCGACTCGGAAAACCGCAGTGCGCCGTTTGACCTGACCCTCAATACCTTCGACGGGCCCGATGGCCTGTCGGCGGCGCTCACCTATGCCACCGACATCTTTGACGCCTCGACTGTCGAGCGCCTGGCGCGGCACTGGCAGGCCTTGTTGCAGGGCATGCTCGATGACCCCCGCCAGCGCATTGGCCAACTACCGATGCTTACCGCCGCCGAACAACGCCTGGCGCTGCAAAGCTGGAACAGCAGCACCGCCGACTACCCTCGCCACAGCGCCATCCACCAGTTGATCGAGGCCCAGGCCGCCCGTACTCCGGACGCTGTGGCGTTGGTGTTTGATACACAGTCGTTGACCTTTGCCCAGCTCAACCAGCAGGCCAACCGCCTGGCCCATCGTTTGATCGAAGCCGGCGTGGGCCCGGATGTGCTGGTGGGCATCGCGGTGCAGCGCAGCGTCGACCTGGTGGTCGGGCTATTGGCGATTCTCAAGGCTGGTGGCGCCTACATCCCGCTGGATCCGGCGTACCCCGAGGATCGCCTGGCCTACATGATGCAAGACAGCGGCCTGGCCCTGCTGCTGACCCAGGCGCCGTTGCTCGCGCGCTTGCCGATCCCGGCCGGGGTCAGTGCGCTGGTCCTGGACCAGCCGGGTGCGTGGCTCGATGGCTACAGCGTGGAAAACCCACTGCCGCGCAGCACCGCCGAACACCTGGCCTACGTGATCTACACCTCCGGCTCCACCGGCAAGCCCAAAGGCGTGATGGTGCGCCATGGTGCGCTGACCAACTTTGTGTGCAGCATGGCCCGCCAGCCGGGGTTGCACGCCCAGGACCGGTTGCTGTCGCTGACCACCTTCTCGTTCGATATTTTCGGCCTGGAAATCTACGGGCCGCTGCTGGTCGGCGCGACCCTGGTGCTGACCGGGCAGGACATCAACCTCGACCCGCAAGCCTTGCTGGCCCTGGTCAAGCAGCAGCGCATCAGCGTGTTGCAGGCCACGCCTTCCACGTGGCGCATGCTGCTCGATCACCCCCAGGCCGAGGCCCTCAAGGGCTGCAAGCTGCTGTGCGGCGGTGAGGCGCTGCCCCTGGAGCTGGCGACCCGACTTTTGGCGCTCTCGCCCCAGGTGTGGAACCTCTACGGGCCGACCGAAACCACCATCTGGTCGGCGCAGTACCCACTCACGCCGACCCAGCCACAGCCGTGGCTCGGCGGGCCGATTGCCAATACCAGCCTGTATATTCTCGACGATAACCTGGCGCCGGTGCCGGTCGGGGTCGCCGGCGAATTGTTGATTGGCGGCGACGGCCTGGCGCGGGGTTATTTCCAGCGGCCGGCACTCACCGCCGAACGCTTCTTGCCTGACCCATTTGGTGCGCCCGGCGCGCGCCTGTATCGCACCGGCGACCTGGCGCGCTACCGCGCGGACGGGGTGATCGAGTACATCGGCCGCGTGGACCATCAGGTGAAAATCCGTGGGTTGCGGATCGAACTGGGGGAAATCGAAGCGCGGCTGTTGGAGCAACCGCCAGTGCGCGAAGCCGCCGTGGTGGTGCGGGACGTCGCTGGCCATCCGCAGTTGGTGGCGTACGTGGTTGCCGTGCAAGCGGTCAGCGATGAGCAGGCGCTGCGTGAGGCGTGCAAGCGTCAGCTCAAGGGCGACCTGCCGGAGTACATGGTGCCCAGCCATTGGGTCTTCCTCGACAGCCTGCCGCTGACTCCCAACGGCAAACTCGACCGCAAAGTGTTGCCGGCGCCGGATGCCAGCGCCCTGCAGCAACACTACATCGCGCCGCGCAACGCCCTGGAGCAGCAGATCGCCGAGGTCTGGCAGCAGGTGCTGGGCCTGGCGCAAGTGGGGGTGAGCGACAACTTCTTCGAGCTCGGCGGGCACTCGCTGCTGGCCACCCAGGTGATCGCGCGACTCAAGCAAACCCTGGCCAGCAACCCAGGCTTGCGTGACCTGTTCAACGCTCCGGTGCTGGAAGATTTTGCCGCATTGCTGGCAAGCCGTTCGGCTGTGCAGCCGGCGCAAATCGCCTTGCACGCCCATGGCCCGCGCAGCACTGCGCCGTTGTCCCTGGCCCAGCGTCGCTTGTGGGTGGCCGAGCAGTTCTCGGCCGGCAACGGCGCGTATGGCATGCCCTTGGCGTTGCGCTTGCGTGGCGAAGTCTCGCTGGCGTTGTTGATCGAAAGCCTCAAGTGTGTGGTGCAACGCCATGAGGTGCTGCGTACCGCCTATGTCGCCGACGATGACGGCGATCCACTGGCGGTGATCGCGCCTGAAGTGAATGTGGACTTCGCCGTGGTCGACCTGTCGCACCTGGACCGCATCGAACAGGAAGCCCAGGTCGCCCAGGCCACACTGGACAATACCCGGCGCCCGATCAACCTGGCGCAGGCGCCGTTGTTCCGTGGGCAGATCCTGCGCCTGGGCGCCCATGAACATGTGCTGCTGTATTCGATGCACCACATCATTTCCGATGGTTGGTCGATGGCGGTGCTGGTGGGTGAACTGGTGCAACACTACGCCGCCCTCAAGCAGGGGCGTGGCATCGATCTGCCGCCGCTGCCGGTGCAATACAGCGACTATGCGCAATGGCAACTGGCGCTGGAGCAGGCCGGGGTATTGCAGCAACAGGCCGGCTACTGGAAGGACGCCCTGGCCGGTCACCCTGGGCAACTGCTGCTACCGACAGACTTTGCGCGGCCGCCGATGCCGTCGTTCGAGGGCTCCAGCGAGTCATTCAGCGTGCCGCCGGCGTTGGGCGAGGCACTGAAAAGCCTGTCCGCACGCCAGGGTGTCACGCCTTACACCACGTTGTTGGCCGCATTCCAGGTGTTGCTGCACCGCCTCGCCGCCAGCGACGACCTGCTGGTGGGTGCCGATGTGGCGGGGCGCCAGCATGCCGAGCTGGAAGGCCTGATTGGTTTCTTCGTCAATATCCTGCCCCTGCGCTCGCGCTTCGACGCCCGGGCGCGCTTCAGCGATTTCCTCGCCGCGGCCCGGGAAACCTCCCTGAGTGCCTTCGAACACCAGGACCTGCCCCTGGACATGATCGCCGAAGCCAGCAACGTGCCGCGTCACAAGGGTTTCAACCCCTTGGTGCAAGTGCTGTTCGTGATGAACAACCTGCCGGTGCACAGCGCGGGCCTGGCGGACATTGCGGTGGAAATGGTGCCCAGCCTGGGCGGCTATTCCAAGTTCGATATGGCGTTGTTTATCGACGAAGACCACGGCCAGTGGCAGGGCACCTGGCAGTACGCCAATGACTTATTCAAACAAGAGCGCATCACCGAACTTGTGAGCGCCTGGATGGGAATTCTTCAACAGATTGTCATGGATCCAGACATCCGATTAGGGGACATCATCATGCCGTCGAATACCGCTGTTGCTCCTGCCGCACCTGCCAGCCCGAAGGCCGACAAGCTGGGCAAGTTCCTCAAGAAACCGTCGAGCCCGGTGGCCAGGGCCCCGCTGCCGGCGATGCGTGAATCGCTGTTGAACGCCGATCAGGTGTTCCCGTTGCTGATGGAACCCAACGACCCGGGGCTCGACCTGGTGACCTGGGTCCAGGCCAATCGCGCCCTGGTCGAAGAGAAGCTCGCGCGGCATGCGGGGATCCTGTTCCGAGGCTTCGCCATGCGTGACATCCACGACTTTGAGGCCTTTGCCGAAGCCGTCCAGCCGGGCCTGTATGGCCAGTACGGCGACTTGCCGAAGAAAGAGGGCGGCAAGAACACCTATCGCTCCACACCTTACCCGGAAAAGAAAATGATCCTGTTCCATAACGAGAGCTCGCACCAGGATCGTTGGCCGCGCAAGCAGCTGTTTTTCTGTGAGCAACCGTCGCCCGTGGGCGGGGCCACGCCGGTGGTCGATTGCCGGCAGATGTACCTGCGTTTGCCGCAAGCGTTGCGCGATACCTTCGAAAGCAAGGGCCTGCTGTATGTGCGTACCTTTGCCGACAAGCTCGACGTGTCCTGGCAGCATTTTTTCAAGACCGAAGACCGCGCCCAGGTCGAGCAGCGTTGCGCGCTGGCTGGCATCCAGTGGGCCTGGCTGGACAACGACGAACTGCAGATCCGCACCCCGTGCCCGGCGATCATCACCCACCCGAGCACCGGCGAGAAAACCTTCTTCAACCAGGTGCAACTGCACCATATCTACTGCCTGGACCCCGATGTGCGCGACGACTTGCTGGGCCTGTTCGGCCCCGAGCGGATGCCGCGCCACGTGTACTACGGCGACGGCAGCCCGATTGAAGACGCGGTGATGCAGCAACTGGGCGAACTCTACGAGGCCTGTGCGGTGCGCTTTGACTGGCGCAAGGGCGATGTGATCCTGCTGGACAACATGCTCGCCGCCCACGCCCGCGACCCCTTTGAAGGCCCACGCAAAATCGTCGTGGCCATGGGCGAAATGATCGAACGGCGCGACCTGGAAACGGTAGTGCCCTCCACACGTATGCAAACTGAAGGGACTGACGCATGAGTACGCTTAACGATGCAGGCCTGGCGCTGCTCGCCGAACAGCAGCAGCGGGTGCTGGACGCCCAGGGCGGCGCGAGCTGGGGCGACATTGCGCACCTGCTGTCTATCCAGATCAGCGGCGCGCTCGATGTGCCACGGCTGCAAGCGGCGTTTAGTGGATTGCGCCAGCGTCACACAGCGCTCGCGGCGCGTTTGGCGACCGCGCCCGGTTACCGTGGCCTGCGGCAGTTCTTTGATGCCGGGGCGGCGAATGGGGCACTGGCGGTGGATGAGTCCAGTAACACCGCGCAGGTCCTGGCGCTGTGGTGTCAGCGCCCGGTGAGCTTGGCGTCCGGAGTGTTTTTTGAGGGCCTGTTGCAGCGTATCGACACGCAGCACTGGCAACTGACCCTGGGCCTGGCGGGTTTTATCGGCGACCAGGCCAGCCTGGAAATTCTCTATCAAGACCTGTGCACAGCCTATGAGCAGGGCAGTTGCAGCGTGGACGAGGAACTGGGGCAGTTTGCCCAGTACCTGGAATGGCACGCAGAAGTGGTGCTTGACGAAGACGCGGATACCGCCAAGGCCTATTGGCAAACCTACCTGGCGGGCGCTGGCGCGCTGGCGCCGGACTTGCCGGGCCGCTACGCCAATACCGTGCAGGGCAAGGCCGTTGGGCAGTCCCTGAGTACCGACCTTGACCCGCGCGTGTTGGCGCGCCTGGGCCAGTTGGCGACCCAGCACGGCACCCAGGTGACCACGCTCTTGCAAGCCGCCTGGTGGGTGCTGCTGGCGCGGATCAGCGGGCGCGAAGGGTTTGTCGCAGGCCTGCGGCATGACGCGCGCGCGGACTATGAGTTCTTCGCGCCGACCGTGGGCCTGTTGCAAAGAACCCTGGCGCTGCACCTCGACCTGGCGCCGACGGCCTCGTTCAGCAGCGTCCTGGCGCAGTTGGCGGGGGTGCTGGACAGCCATGGCACCTGGCAGGAATATGCGCCGCTCGACGCTGGCCTGCCGCTGACCCATGGCTTTGGCGTGCGCCGCCAGCCGGCAGCGCGCGCAGTGGGGGCATGCACTTGGAGTGGCGCCTACAGTGCTGATCTGCGGCCGCTGTTTGAACTGGCGCTGAATGTCGATGTGGAGGAGGGCGGCGCGGTTACCGGGCTGTCGCTGGACTATGCCGCCGCCGTGTACAGCCAGGCATCGATGCACACGCTGCTGGCGCAGTATCAAGTGCTGCTGGCCAGTGTGCTGGAGCAGCCGGACGCGGCCATCGCTACCTTGAGCCTGTTGGGGGAAGCGGAGCGCCAACGCTTGCTGGCATTCAATCCTGCGACCCAAGTGCTGGAAGAGCGGGTGCTGTTGCCCGAGCATATTCTCAATTGGGCCGAAATCACCCCGGATGCGCTGGCGTTGGTGGCGGGTGGGCAATCGTTGAGCTATGCCGGGCTGGACGCCGGTGTGCGCCAACTGGCCGGCCGTCTGCGCCAGCACGGCGTTACTGCGGGCGGTATCGTCGCCCTGGCGTTGCCGCGCGGCGTGGCCCAGGTGCTGACCATTCTTGCCACCTGGCGCACAGGGGCCGCCTACCTGCCGCTGGACCCCAGCTGGCCCGCGGCCCGCCAGGCCCAACTGGTGGCGCAGGCCGGCGCGCAACTGCTGGTCACCCAGGGCGCGGCGCCGGATGGATTGGGCTGTGCGGTGCTGGATCTCGATCAACCGGTGCAGCAGCCGTTGCCGGAAGGGCCGAGCGCGAACCTGCAAGGCCAGGACGCGGCCTATGTGCTGTTTACCTCCGGCACCACCGGTGTACCCAAGGGCGTGGTGGTTGAGCATCGGCAATTGCTCAACTATGTCGCGGGTGTCAGCGGTGAGCTGGACCTGGCCGCCTGCCGGCACTTCGCTCAGGGCTCAACCGTCGCCGCCGACCTGGGCAATACCAGCCTGTTTGGTGCGTTGTACAACGGCGCCACCTTGCATATCGCTGATGAAGCCACGATGCAGGATCCGCAGGCGTTTGCAGCGTTTATCCAGACCCAGGGCATCGACTGTCTGAAAATCGTCCCGTCCCATCTTGCGGCCTTGCTCGAAGCACCGCAGCCGACAGTACCGGCGACCCTGATCCTCGGCGGCGAGGCCATCGGCCAGGGGTTGGTGGCGCGCATCTTCAACCTGCGCGCCGATTGCCGCCTGTTCAATCACTACGGCCCCACCGAAACCACCGTCGGCGTCGCCGTGCATGGGATCAGCCCGGACGACTTGCAGCAGATGGCGATTGCCCTGACTCGGGTGCTGCCAAACAACCAGTTGTACATCCTCAACGAGGACCAGCAACTGGTGGCCAGCGGTGAACTGGGTGAGCTGTATATCGGCGGCCAGCAATTGTGCCGAGGCTACCTGAATGACCCGGTGCAGACCGATGCCGCGTTTATCAGCAGTCCGTTCGTCCCTGGCGAGCGCCTGTACCGTAGCGGCGACCTGGCCCGTTACCTGCCCCAAGGCGGCATCGCCCTGTATGGCCGGCGCGACCACCAGGTGAAGGTGCGCGGGTTCCGTATCGAACTGGCAGAGATCGAACAACACCTGCTGCGTGCCCCAGGAGTGAGTGAAGCCGTGGTGCTGCTGGCGCAGGATGAGCCGGTAGCCTTTGTACTGCCGAGGCAGGACGCGCCAGCGCACTGGCTGCAAACCCTCAAGCAGCACATGGCCGAGCACTTGCCGGCGGTGATGGTGCCGCGTCAGTACCAAGTGGTGCAGCACATGCCCCGCCTGGGCAATGGCAAAGTCGATCGCCAGGCCTTGCAGCGCCTGGAGCCCATCGATGAAGACGACAACTTCGCCGAACCCCAGGACGCCCTCGAAGCCTTGCTGGCCAGCCGCATGGCCCAGTTGCTGGGTCGTGACCGCCTGGGCCGCGACCGCGACTTTTTTGCCGCCGGCGGCCATTCGCTGCTGGTGATCAAGCTGGTGGCGGGGATTCGCAAACTGCTGCACTGCGAAGTCCATCCCGGCATCGTGTTCGACCACCCAAGCCCCGGCGAGCTGGCCCAGGCCCTGCGCGCCCAGGAAGACAGCCCTGGCCAACTGGAAAAACTGGCCCAGGCACGTTTGCGCCTGGATGCATTGAGCCCAGAGGAGAAGGCCGCGTTACTGGAGAAGGCGCGCCAACAGGCGGCAGTGCAGAGCTGAGACGGTTGCGGGCGCTGGCGGTCAGTCAGCGCCCGCACGTTTTATGCTGTTGCGAACGATTCTCATAAATTGTAGTCTAGCGCCCCCTATGTGTGCCCTGCACACGGATGCCCATGGAGTGTGCGTTGGATAATCTGGATCGGTTGTTTCGCCTCTATCATCGCGAACTGCAGCAGATTGCCTACCGTCGGCTGGGCGACCGGGAAATGGCGGCCGACCTCATGCAGGACGCGTTTGTGCGCTACGTCGGCCTGGACCGGCAGCAGCGCACCCATACCATCACCAATCCGCGGTTTTTCCTGATTCGCGTATTGCGCAACCTGATCATCGACCTGGGCCGCAGCCGCACACGGCGCGGGCCGATGGACTCGCTGGAGGATGTGCAACACGAGTTGCTCGACCCATGCCCGGGCCCTGCGGCACTGGTGGAAATGCGCCAGCAATTGCAGCTGTTGCAGCAGGCGTTGGGAGAATTGTCCGAGAACAGCCGCCAGGCCTTGCTGCTCAACCGCCTCGACGGCTTGGGCCATGCGGCGATTGCCAAGCAACTCGGGGTGTCTCCCAGTATGGTCAGCAAATACATCATGAGCGCGGTGCTGCATTGCGCCCGGCGTCTTGGGATGACCGAGTGACACTGGAAAAACCTTCGCCATTGCTGACCGAGCAGGCGTTGCAGTGGCTGGTCGACCTGCATTCAGGCAGCCCCGAGGCACCGACCTGGGATGCCTACCTGCAGTGGTGCGAAACCTCGCCCGAACACCAGCGTGCCGCCCATGCGGCGGAACGACTGTGGGAGAGCCTGGGCAGCGCACTGGAGCGCCCACCTGGATCGTCACGCCGCTTGTTGCAACTGGGGCTGGTCGTCGCATTGAGCCTGGCGGGCGGCTTGTCCTGGCAGGCGGAGCAACACGGCTGGATGGCGGACCAGGTGACCGGCCTGGGTGAGCACCGCCGCGTCACACTGGACGACGGCTCGCACCTGGAACTGGCGCCGCGCACCCGGGTGGATATCGACATGCAAGGTGGTCGCCGGGTGCTGCATCTGTATACCGGCGAACTGTTCGTCCAGGTCGCCCCCGATACCCAACGCCCCTTCGAAGTACGCGCCGGGCGCGGCAGCCTGCGCGCGCTGGGCACTGGCTTCGACGTGCGACGCGAGGGCGAGCAGGTGCGGATGGTCGTCACCGAACACGCCGTGCGTGTGACCTTGGACGGCGACCCGCAGACCACCGATGTCGAGGCCGGACAGGCCGTGCAATACGGCCCGGACGGCCGCGCGCGCACCCAACCGGTCGACGTCGGCACCGCCACGGCCTGGCGCCGCGACAAACTGGTGTTCAACCGCCAACCCCTGGGCGAGGTGCTGGAGCAACTGGGTCGCTACCATCGCGGCGTGATCTGGGTCCGCGACAACAGCCTGCGCGACCTGCCCGTGACCGGCATCATCGCCACCGACGATACCGACGCCCAACTCAAACTGCTGCAACGCACCCTGCCACTGCGGGTGCGCCTGCTGCCGTGGCTGACCGTGATCGAGCGCGACGACTCGCGCCGACAGTAACCCATGCGCAAAAAATACGCTGGCCGCCGCTGTCGGGTTTCAGAAGGCTGACGTCTTTCCTGTTGAGATTGATTTTTATTTGGCTGATTTCAGCAGGGGGAGCGTTATGCAGCATCTGATCAGGCACACCGCCTTGAGCCTGGCACTAGCCACGGCCAGTGCCGTGGGAATAAGCCTGCCGGCACAGGCGGCGCAGCAGCAGAAGACCGACAACCGGGCCTACGATATCGAAGCCGGTCAACTTGACCAGGTACTGACGCGCTTTGCCGAGCAATCCGGGTTGCGGTTGATGGTCGTCAGCGAGTGGGTGGCGGGTCAGCAGTCGCAAGGGTTGAAGGGGAACTACCCGGTGCAGCAGGGGCTTGACCGGTTGTTGCTGAACAGCGGCCTGGTCGCCCGGCTGAGTGATGATGTGATCTTGATTGAAAAGGCGCCGGTGCAGGGAGGGGCGGTGGAGTTGGGGGCTACCACGATTCAGGGGCAGGGGATGGGGGAGATGACGGAGAATTCGGGGTCGTACACCACCGGCCTGACCAGTATCGGCTCGAAGACTCCGACCAGCCTGCGGCAGACGCCGCAGTCGGTGTCGGTGGTGACTGCGAAGGTTATTGAAGAAAAGCGCATGACCGACCTGGCCGAAGCGATGAAAACCACGCCAGGCATTACGGTCACCAACAATAACTTCCGGTTGTCAGACTTCTCCTCTCGAGGCTTCAACATCGAGAACATTCAAATCGACGGTGCCGCTCCCATGGCCCTGGGTACCACGTCGGGAAGTTTCTATTCCAACAAGAGCTACGACCTGGTGGAGTATGACCACGTTGAAGTCTTGCGGGGTGCGTCCGGGTTGTTCGGCGGTACAGGCGATCCAGGCGGCATGATCAACCTGGTACGCAAGCGCCCGTTGGATGCCTACCAGTTAAAGATCGATGTCTCGGCGGGGAGTTGGGACAACTACCGCACGCAGATGGATGTCACCGGACCTTTGGGGTTTGACGGCAAGCTGCGTGGGCGCATGGTGGCGGCCTACACGGATCGCCAATACATGGCTGATGATCGCGCCCTGGAAAAGCCGATTTTCTACGGGGTGTTGGAAGCGGATATCACGGATGACACACGACTGACCCTGGGTGGGCGTTCTGAACGCATCCACGAGACGGGTTCAGGTACGGGCTTGCCGCGTTACCTTGAT
Source organism: Pseudomonas sp. WS 5021 (assembly GCF_012985535.1). Classification (NCBI taxonomy): domain Bacteria; kingdom Pseudomonadati; phylum Pseudomonadota; class Gammaproteobacteria; order Pseudomonadales; family Pseudomonadaceae; genus Pseudomonas; species Pseudomonas sp. WS 5021. The sequence goes on from NZ_JAAQWP010000008.1 coordinate 82,479, forward strand.
GGCCGGGATCTAGGACTTTCGCGAAGCGCCAGCCTGACACAGAACTGGGCGTACCTGGATGGTCGATCCCAGGAAATCTTTGGCAAGATCGATCATGAGTTCAACGAGAACTGGAAGGGGAACGTTTCCTATACCCAGACCCTGGATTCAGGGTTTTCCAAAAGCGCGTTCTCATTTGGCGCGGTTGATCCTGCGACCATGACAGGGCCCAATACCGGGGGCTCTAATAACAAATATCGTAGCGATCAAAAGCTGTTTGATGTGAATCTCGCCGGCAAATTCGAGGCAATGGGGTTGCAGCACGAACTCCTTGTGGGGATGGATCACCAGAAGATCACCAGTTCATGGGCGGGGACTGCCCAGGCCACTGGGTCGGGTGTGCCAATCGATGTCTTTAACCCAGCACCATGGCCACAGCCCGACACCGACAAAGATTTTTTCCACCGTTTTAGCCCTAACACCCAAGTGCAGTACGGCCTGTATTCCACCCTGCGTTTGCAATTGGCCGCGCCGTTGCACCTGATTGTCGGTGCTCGTGCGCAACGTTATAAATTCGATCAACTCTATCGTTCCCGCGACAAGGGGGTCTGGGGTACTGATTCAGATGTTTCTGTTCGCGAACCCACGAAGGTGGTGCCATACGGCGGCATCGTCTATGACCTCACGGATGAATGGTCGACATACGCCAGTTATTCCGAGATTTTCAAACCACAGCAAACCAAACTGATGGGGCCGTATCCAGGTAGCCCTATCGAGTCCATGACGGGCAAGACCTATGAAACGGGGGTCAAGGGAGAACTGTGGGGCGGGGCTGTCAATACGTCGTTTGCGCTTTACTACACCAGCCGTAAAAACGAGGCAGTACTTGATCCTCGCTACGAAGCGTCCAGTGTGCTGCACGGCGGTAACTGCTGCTACTTACCTCAAGGCGAGGTAACCAGCAAGGGTGTTGATATGGAGTTCACCGGCGAAGTGTTGCCGGACTGGAACGTACTGGCCGGTTACACCTATAACCACAACCGCAATCGCACTCAAGCCAAAGTGTTCAGCAGTGTGACACCCAAGCATCAGGTCAAACTCTGGTCTACCTACCGTCTGCCAGGCGTATTCAATGACCTGAAGTTGGGCGGCGGCGTGAATCTACAGAGTGCTACGGATGTCAGCGGGACAACCTGGTTTGCCCCTCAAAAGCGGTATTACGATTTTAAATACAGCCAGTCCGGATACGCCGTCTGGGACGCCATGGCCGAGTATCAGTTGGATGAGAACTGGAGCGTGCTTTACAACATCAATAACCTGTTCGACAAGCATTACTACAGCAAACTGGGGACACCGTCCTCGGGCAACTGGTATGGCGATGAACGCAACCACATGGTGACCTTGCGCGGTACTTTCTGGTAAGTCGCAGATAAAAATGAACCCGCGTGATTGCGGGTTTTTTAATGAGCGCATGCCAGCCTTGGCAGCCTGTGATGGTTCGTCATGAGCGCAGTTTCTGGCGAAAAATAAATACATATCGCCACTGTCGGTGTTCATAAGGCTGACGTCTTTCCTGTTGAGATTGATTTTTATTTGGCTGATTTCAGCAGGGGGAGCGTTATGCAGCATCTGATCAGGCACACCGCCTTGAGCCTGGCACTAGCCACGGCCAGTGCCGTGGGAATAAGCCTGCCGGCACAGGCGGCGCAGCAGCAGAAGACCGACAACCGGGCCTACGATATCGAAGCCGGTCAACTTGACCAGGTACTGACGCGCTTTGCCGAGCAATCCGGGTTGCGGTTGATGGTCGTCAGCGAGTGGGTGGCGGGTCAGCAGTCGCAAGGGTTGAAGGGGAACTACCCGGTGCAGGAGGGGCTTGACCGGTTGTTGCTGAACAGCGGCCTGGTCGCCCGGCTCAGTGATGATGTGATCTTGATTGAAAAGGCCCCGGTGCAGGGAGGGGCGGTGGAGTTGGGGGCTACCACGATTCAGGGGCAGGGGATGGGGGAAATGACGGAGAATTCGGGGTCGTACACTACCGGACTTGTCAGCGCCGGTTCAAAAACGCCTACCAGTCTGAGGGACACACCGCAGTCTGTGTCTGTCATCACCCAGCAGGTCCTGCAAGACCGGCGTATTGTTGATCTGTCCGATGCCATGCGGCGCACGCCGGGCATCACCGTCAAAAACGCCAACTACCGCCTGCCGCAGTTCATTTCTCGTGGTTTCCGTATCGATAACATCCAGATTGATGGCGCCTCGCCGATGGATATCGGCTCTGGTATCGGTACCTTCTACGCCAACAAAACCTATGACATGGCTGAGTTCGACCATATCGAAGTGTTGAAGGGAGCATCCGGCCTGTTCGGTGGGACTGGTGATCCGGGTGGCATCATCAACGCCGTGCGTAAACGTCCGCTGGACTACTTCCAGCTCAAGTTCAATACATCGGCAGGTTCCTGGGACAACTACCGTACTGAAGTCGACGTGACGGGGCCAATGGCCTTTGACGGTAAATTGCGTGGGCGTGTGGTGGTCGCCAACACCGATCGCCAGTACTTCATGGATAACCGTAGCACCGAGAAACCTTTCATTTACGGCGTGTTGGAGGCTGATGTAACAGACACGGCGCGGGTTACCGTCGGGGGGCGCTACGAGAAAATTCATGAAAATGGCACCGGCGACGGTTTGCCGCGCTTCAGCACCGGGCAGGACTTGAAGCTCAGTCGCCGCACTTGGTACTCGCCGAACTGGGCCTATGGCGATAACAGCTCCCAGGAAATCTTTGCCAAGTACGACCAGGAATTGGCTGACGACTGGAAGTTGAACGTTTCCTTGACCAATACCTTCGATAAATCCGAGACCAAAGGTGCATTCCTGTGGGGCTCTCCTGATCCGGTAACGCTTGAAGGCGCTACTTGGGGAGGGAGTTACATTAAAAGCTGGAGTGAGCAGACGCTGTTCGATGCCAACGTTTCCGGAAAATTTACGGCGTTCAATCGTGAGCATGAACTGCTGATCGGTGCTGATGCGCAGAAGGTGACCAGCCGCTGGCGCTCAACGAAAGCTATGCAGGGCTTCTATCCTATTGATGTCTACAATCCAGACCTCACACCTCTACCTTCTGACAGCATTGGCAACAAGCTTGAGCGTGATTACAGCCCCAATACCCGTAAGCAGTATGGTCTGTACTCGACCTTGCGTTTACAACTGACAGATCCGCTCAAGTTGATCATCGGGGCCAGGGTGCAGCGCTATAAGTTCGAACAGACCTACATGGCCGTAAAGGCTGATACAGGTGCATGGGGCATTGAGTCCCAGAGCAATCATCGTGAACCGACTAAGTTGGTTCCCTTTGGTGGTTTGGTTTACGCCCTCGATGATGAATGGTCGGCGTACGCCAGCTATTCGGAAATCTTCAAGCCCCAGGCCCAGCAACTGCAAGGTCCAAGTACTTCTGGAAAAGTCCTGGAACCCATGGTTGGCAAGACCTACGAAACCGGCATTAAGGGGGAACTCTACGGCGCAACGCTGAACGTTTCGGCTGCGCTGTTCTATACCAAGCGGGAGAAAGAGGCGATTCAAGATCCTCGGTTCGTGGCTGAGTCAGTCTTGTATGGCGGTAGTTGCTGTTATCTGGCCCAGGGCGAAATCGTCAGCAAGGGTCTTGAGCTTGAAGCCAGTGGTGAGGTGTTGCCTGGGTGGATGGTGATGGGCGGCTACACCTTGAATCTCACAGACAATGGTACCAAGGACACTTTCCTCACTACGGTTACACCCAAGCATTTGGCGAAGTTCTGGACCGTTTACACACTGCCTGATCGTCTTTCTGACTGGAAAGTAGGTGGTGGTGTCAACATTCAGAGTGCCAGCTACGCCAGCGGAACATCTTATAGGGTTAGAAAGAACCAAACAGGTGACGGGTATGATGCGTACGATGAAAAGCCTTTTGATATGGCCCAAGGCGGCTACGCCGTATGGGACGCCATGGTCGAATACAAAGTCGATGAAAACTGGACCGTTGCCCTCAACGGCAACAACCTGTTTGACCGCAAGTACTTCGAGACTCTGAAGACTTCCGAGTATGGCAATTACTACGGTGAACCGCGCAACTACATGCTGACTGTGCGGGGTACGTTCTAGGCTGTCCCTATCGTCGTAGAAAATCACCTCACCTGAGGTGATTTTTTTTACGTGCGCGAAGCTCGCCAATGATTTAGAGGTGAGCGCTCCACTGCGTGGCTGACAAGAAGCGGTGTGGACCTAAGGCAAAGGTTTTGCGACTGTTACAAAGTGATTGAGAATCCTTCTAAATTATTTTTATCCCAAACGTTCATTAATGGCTCGACACCGATTCAAGCCAAAACCGTCCCTCTGCAACAGGGAGTGGAGTCCGGACGGTTTAACTAAATTCAGGTCATTCCGCCTCAAGAGTGGGAGGCCTTCGACATTAATGACATATCTGGGGCTTAACCAAACAATGAAACGCGAGAGTAAAAGGTTCAGGCAAAAACTCTTCAATGCTCCCCTCTCTTCATGCCGCAGTTGCGTGTCGGTAGCGCTCCTTGGGTTGGCTCTCAGTGTCTGCGGCGTGGCTTTCGCCCAGCCTATACAGGTGAATGTGCCAGCCCAGTCGCTGGACAAGGCCCTGACCGAGCTGGGTAAGCAGACCGGCCTGCAAGTGCTTTTCGGGCCGGATATGGTTGCGGGCAAGAAGTCCACCGCCGTCAAAGGCACCCTGGAGCCCGAGGCAGCTCTTGAAACATTGCTCAAAGGCGCGGGCCTGACTTTCCGGATTGAAAACAATACCGTCATCCTCGGCCCCGAAAATAGTACGAGTTCAACTCTTGAGCTGGGCGCCACTACCATCCAGGGCCAGGGCATGGGAGAGATGACGGAGAACTCCGGCTCCTACACCACCGGCTTGACCAGTATCGGCTCGAAAACCCCGACCAGTCTGCGGCAGACGCCACAGTCGGTGTCGGTGGTGACGTCACAGGCGATTCAGGACACGAGAGCAGTGGACCTGAACGACGCGTTGAAGCTAGCACCCGGGATCACCTTGCAAAAAACCAGCGTGCGTACATCAGACTTTTTCTCTCGCGGCTTCATGATCCAGAACATCCAGATCGACGGCGCCGCGCCTATGGCTTTGGGTAACTCCTCAGGGAGTTTTTACTCCAACAAAAACTACGACCTGGTGGAGTTTGACCACGTTGAGGTTCTGCGTGGTGCTTCCGGTTTGTTCGGCGGTACGGGCGACCCAGGTGGCATGATTAACCTTGTGCGTAAGCGTCCGTTGGATGCCTACCAGTTGAAGATCGACACCTCGGCGGGCTCTTGGGATCGTTACCGTACCCAGCTTGATGTCACGGGGCCGCTGGGGTTTGACGGCAAGTTACGCGGGCGTTTGGTCACGGCCTACAGCAAAAACGGTTCTTTCCAGGATCATGTGAGCGACGAAAAACCCACGGTTTACGGAGTCTTGGAAGCTGACATCCTGCCCAGCACACGGCTGACCTTCGGTGGCCGCTCCGAGCGTATTCATGTGAATGGCTCCGGTGTAGGCTTGCCTCGCTACAGCAACGGCAAAGACCTGGGTCTATCCCGGCGTACCAGCCTCACGCAGGGTTGGGCCTACCAGGATGGACGCTCGCAGGAATTGTTTGCCAAGATTGACCACGAACTCAACGATGACTGGAAGATAAACGCGACTTACACCAAGACCCTTGAGTCTGGACTCTCAAAAAGTGCTTTTGCTCTTAACGGCGTAAACCCGGTCACTGGCAAAGGTACTTACTGGCAGGGGAATACTACTGCCTATCGCAGCGAACAGGGGTCGGCAGATATTAACTTGTCGGGCAAGTTCGATGCGTTTGGTTTACGCCATGAGTTTTTGCTCGGCATGGACCATCAGAAGATCAACAGTCGCTGGCGCGGCACCCAGCGAAGTTTAGGCGCGCTTGGTGAAGTGGACGTGTTTGATCCAGATACTACTCCCTGGCCTCAACCGCCGACGCGTAAAGACTACTTCCGGGACTACAACCCCAACTCCCAAGTCCAATATGGTCTGTATTCGACCCTACGGCTGCAACTGGCCGAGCCGCTGCATTTGATTGTGGGAGCGCGTGCCCAACGCTTCAAGTTCGACCAACTCTATACGGCGGATTGGGCCGAGGTGGGGAATTGGGAGGTTGAATCAGACGTGTCGACGCGGGAATCGACCAAGGTCACACCTTATGGTGGTCTGGTCTACGACCTGACAGATGAGTGGTCGACCTACGTCAGTTACTCTGAGCAGTATCGCCCTCAGCAGCAAAAAATGCAGGGGCCGAAACCGGGCTCGGCCATCGAGGCGATGGAGGGTCGCACCTATGAAACCGGGCTCAAGGGCGAACTGTTTGGCGGAGCAGTAAATACCTCCTTCGCGATTTACTACACCGAACGGGAAAATGAGGCTGTAGAAGATCCCCGTTATCCACTGAGCCAGGTGCAGTTTGGTGGCAACTGCTGCTATTTGCCGCAAGGTAAAGTCATCAGCAAAGGTTTCGACATGGAGATATCGGGTGAAGTGATGCCCGACTGGATGTTGATTGCTGGTTATACCTATAACAACAACCAGAACCGTACCAAAAACTCCACATTCAGCACCATTACCCCCAAGCACATGGTCAAGCTCTGGAGCACCTACCGTCTGCCGGGAGTGTTCAACGATGTGAAACTGGGGGGTGGGGTTAATTTGCAGAGTGCGACTTTCGTCAGTGGCACTGCGGGAGTGATAGGCAGCGACGGTAAACCCGTTCAGGACGGAAACGGTAACAACCTGTCGATTCCTTTCGACTACAAACAATCGGGTTACGCTGTGTGGAATGCCATGGCTGAATATCGTCTGGATGAAAACTGGACGGTGGCCTACAACCTCAATAACGTGTTCGATAAAACCTATTATTCGACCGTCGGAACTTCGACCACAGGTAACTGGTACGGCGATCCCCGTAATCACATGCTGACCCTGCGCGGTACCTTCTGGTAAGCGCAGTTTGAAGAGAAAAAGGGACATCGTGAGATGTCCCTTTCTTTGTCTGACGGAAAAGACCGCATATTCAGGCGGTATGCACTTCCAACCAACCCTCGACTGCCACATAAATCCCGCCAATGTCCGCACTGATCCCCGACATCCGCAGGAAGTCATGGGTCAACCCACCCTGAGTCAACAAAGTAACGTCAGTTCCGGTATCGCGAAGCAGCTGGGCATATTCAAGTCCTTCGTCATACAACGGATCGTACTCGGCCAGGCTGACGTAGGCCGGTGCAAGAGGATCGAGGTCTTTTGCCAACAACGGTGATGTGCGCCAGTCACCGCGTTGCTCAGCGTCGGGAGTGTAATGTCGATAGAACCACTGCAAGGTATCGCTTTCCAGCAGGTAGCCTTCGGCATACAGCTGGTGGGAAGGGCGCGTACGCTGAGTGTCGGCCACCGGGTAAAACAGCAACTGGGTCTTGGGCTTTAGCGCAAGGTGTTCGGGTGTCTGCACGGCGCTGATGGCCAGTACCGTGGCCAGGGTGGCGCCGGCACTGTCGCCGGCGACACTGACATTGTCCGGGTCCAGATTCAGGGAGTGCGCCTCGCGAGCCAGCCAGTTGGCGCAATCCAGGGCATCGTTGACGGCCGTGGGGAACGGATGCTCCGGAGCCAGCCGATAAGCCGGGGCCAGGACGGCATGGCGTCCGCTTGATGCTAGGCGGCGGCAAATCGAGTCATGGGAGTCAAGGCTGCCGACCACGTAGCCGCCGCCGTGGAAATACAGAATGCTCGGTTGTGAAGGTTGGGCATGATGTGCCGAGCGATATAGCCGGGCTTCTATCTTTGCGCCGTCGCGTGTCGGAATGTGCAAGGTTGTAATCGTCAGGCTGGCGGGCGGCGAAGGGTCGAGGATCTGCGAGCTCAACTCGAACTCCTGCCGTGCCTGACTCACACTCAAGGCATGCATGGGCTGACTCTTGCCACTCAGGCGACCCATTTCAGCCAACTCCAGAAAACCTTCGAGATCGGGGTCCAGGGGCATTACGTGTTCCTTATTGATTCAATACAGTGCCGCCCCTGTGCAGGGGCGGCGTTGGGTTCAGTTGGTCACGGCTTCGTTTTGCGGCAGTTGCTGCAGCAGGTCATGGAGCCAGTCCGGGTGTTTCAGGATGTCGTAATGACCAGCGGCAATCAGTTCGTCGCTCAGTGCACCAGGCACTGGGCTGATGAAGTCTGCTTGCGGCGTGCTGGCCCACCAACAATGAGGACGGCAGCCGGTATCTGGCAGGACCTGCAATTGTTCGGACAACGCCTTGAGTTTCATCGCCACGATAAACGTATGGGCCAATTCTTCGGTGCTGATGCTGCTGTATGCCGAGTCGCCAGCGACATTGCTTTGCACCGATGCGATCAACTGTTCCAGGCGCGCAATGTCGCTGCCCGCCGGAATTTCAATCGCCGGCAAACGCCCGACAGCCACATCGAAGATGACTGCGAGGAAACCGCGCAAGTCATCGCTCCAGTCGTCCTCAGGCTGCGCCTGTTCTGCAGTCGGGGTGAAGGCATCGACCAACCCCACGAACTCCACGACTTGGCCCTGGCTTTCCAGCTCCTGCGCCACCAGTAACGCCAATGGGCCACCGAGGGACCAGCCCAACAGGTGGTATGGGCCATCGGCCTGTTTCTGCCGGATGTACTGGGCGTAGTCAATGGCCATGGCCTGCAAGGATTCATCCTCCCAATCGCGGTCCAGCAGCATTCGGCACTGCAGGCCATAAACACTGCGCTGGCCGTCCAGACGCCGGGCCAGGGGCTCGTAGTCGAACACCGTGCCGAAACCGGCGTGCAGGCAGAACAGCGGCGCAGCATTGGCCACACGATTGTTGAGCAGCAACAGCGGGTCGAGGTTCTGCTCGCTCGGGGTGTAGCCCGACAGTTCGGCAATGGTCGGTTTGCCCATCATGTCGCGCAGCTTGAGGCCCAGCCCCAGTTCCGGTTGACTACGCACTTTGGACAACACTTTAAGCACTCGTAGCGAGTCGCCGCCCAGCTCGAAGAAGTTGTCGGTGACCCCGACTTGCTCTACCTCCAACACCTCTTGCCAGATCGCTGCCAAGGCTTTTTCCAGCGCGTTGCGCGGGGCGATGAACTGGCGTCCCTTGAAGTCCGGGTCGGGCAGGGCCTGGCGATCTAGTTTGCCGTTCGGGTTGAGTGGCAAGCACTCCAGCACGAGGATTTGCACAGGCACCATATAGTCCGGCAGATCCTGTTGCAGTTCGCCACGCAGGCGCTCACCGAGGCCGGCCACGTCGCAGGCGACCACGTAGCCGATCAGTTGTTTGCCACCGGCAGTTTCCCGGGCAACCACTACAGCGTCCTGAACATCTGAAAGTTCGCGTAGACGTGCTTCGATCTCTCCCAGTTCAATGCGGAAGCCACGGATTTTTACCTGATTGTCCAAGCGCCCGAGATAATCAATCACCCCGTCCGCACGCTGGCGCACCAGGTCGCCTGTGCGGTACAGGCGTGCGCCGGTACTGGAAAACGGGTCGGCGACAAAACGCTCGGCGCTCAATCCGGGGCGCTGGTGATAACCGCGCGCCACACCTTCGCCGCCGATATACAACTCACCGGCCACACCCTCTGGCACAACATTGAGGGCATCATCCAGTACGTAGAGAGTACGTTCGCCGACACGCTCGCCGATCGGCGCATAAACCGCGCCACACACGGCGTCTACCGGGACTTTCCACAGCAGTGGGGTCACCACGGTTTCAGTTGGCCCATAACCGTTGGTCAAGTACTGCGGTTTGAGGGCGCGCTTGACCAGTTCGAAGTTGGCGTCGGCCACCGCATCTCCGCCAAAGCAGTAGATGCGTACCGGTGGCGGCGCCTGGTCCTGAGTCTGGGCGAACTCGGCGAGTTGCTGCAGATAGGCCGGCGGGAAGCAGGCGATGCTGATGGCATGCTGGTGCAGCGCGTGCCAGGTTTCTTCCGCGGTCCACAGGCGATTGTCGCGTACCACCAGGCGAGCACCGCTGGCCAACGTCGAGAGCCAGCGCTCCTGAGCACCGTCGAAGGCGAACGACATAAACAGTAACTCGCGGGTGCTTGCGTCCATGTCGTAGCGCCGGGCGATGGCCTGGCAATGCATGCGGATCTGCCCATGGCTGACTGCTACGCCCTTGGGTTTGCCAGTGGAACCGGAGGTGTAGATCAGATAGGCAAGGTTGTCATCCAGTACAGCGCTGGCAGGGCAATGGTCGGGCTGACTGTCCAGGCTCAGGCCGTCGAGCGCGATCAGTGCCGGCGCCCACGGTTGATTGAAGCGCGAATGCAGGCTTTCGTGGGTAATCAGCAAACTCATGGCCGAGTCTTCGACGATCCACTGCACGCGCTCCTGGGGATAGTCGATGTCCAGCGGCACATAGGCACCTCCGGTTTTCATGACCGCGTAGAACGCGACGATGACGTCAACTGAGCGCTCCAAGGCAACCCCGACAAAACTTTCCGGGCCTATTCCTTGGGCGATCAGGTAATGGGCCAGGCGGTTGGCGCGGGACTCCAGTTGTCCATAGGTCAACTGAGCTTCGGCACATACCACTGCGACGGCGTCTGGTGTGGCTGCTGCGTGGCTTCGGATGACCTCGGCCAGCAACGGCGCCGTTTCCTGCAAAGGGGCCAGTATGTTGCGTTGGTTGAGGCGTTGCTGCTCGTTGTTGCTGAGCATGGCCAGGCTGCCGAGGGTTGCATCGGGGGTGTCGAGCATGGCGCACAGCAAGGTTTCGAAGCTTGTGCGGATTTGCTCGGTCGCTTCTGGGGTGAAGCGGTTGCGCAGGTACATGAACTCGATGGTTAGGGTATTGCCCAGACGGACCTCCAGGTCCATGGCAAAGTTGGTTACTCCTCGCGCTTTCACATCACCGAAGGTCAGTTGCTGCTGTTCAGTATCATGGAGTCGCTCATCCAGGGGAAAGTTTTCAAAGACGATGATGCTGTCAAACAATGATTGCCCACCCTGGCCAGACCAGCGCTGCACATCTGCCAAAGAGGCATGCTCATAGTCGCGCACCTCAATGTTGTAGGTCTGTAGCGCCTGTAGCCATTGACCCAGGAGCATTTCTGGTTCTGGTGTCTGGATGATCGGCAATGTATTGATAAACAACCCCAGTATGGAGTCCGACCCCGGCAGGGTGGCGGGGCGACCGGCCACTGTGGCACCGAAGCACACGGTCGCGTGACCGGTATAGCGTTGCAGCAGCAACAGCCACGCGGCCTGGATCAACGTGTTGGGGGTCACACGCCAGCGTTGGGCCTGCTCACGCAAGCGCTGGGTCGGTTCCTTGGTCCAGTTGAGGTACAGCGCTTCGTGCCCTGGAAGCTGCTGCCCCGGGCGTGGAGCAATGCCGGTGGCCAAGGTTGTTGCACCGCTGAACCCTTGTAGCTTGTCTTTCCAGAACTGTTCGACGTCAGTCTTCGACTGGTTTTTAAGCCAGACGATGTAGTCCCGATAACTTTCAGGCGGGGTGCTCGGTGCTTGACCCAGATAGGTTTGCAGTACTTCACCCAGCAGACGTGAACTGGACCAGCCATCCATCAGGATGTGGTGGCTGTTCCAGATCAGATGAACCTTGTTGCCCGCAAGCTTGACCAGCGTTACGCGCATCAACGGCGCCTGAAGTAGATCAAAGCCTTGGGCGTAGTCCTCTGCAACCAGTGCTTTTATGCGTTCGGATGTGACAGGCGTGTCTTGCCAGTCGAGTACCTGTGTTGCCAGAAGTGCGTGGGTATAGACCACCTGCAAGGGTTCGGCGAGTTGGTTTGAGTTCCAGAACCCTGTTCGCAGGGTTGGGTGGCGTTTGATAACACTGTCCCATGCGCAGATGAATCGCTCGACGTGCAGGCCGTCTACTTCAACATCCATTTGATTGATGTAGACCGCAGCTTCAGTGTCCTCCAGCGTGTGGAAGAGCATTCCCTGCTGCATTGGCGACAGGGGGTAAATATCTTCGACCAGGTGGGCTGCGATGGGCAGATTGTCCAACTGGGCCTGTGTCAGGCTACACAGTGGGAAGTCAGACGGGCTAAGGCCTGCGCTGTCTGGGCGAGTGCAATGCACAATCATCGCTTGTAGCTCGTTGAAGTATTCCTGAGCCAATCGCTCAACGCTGGTGCTGTTGAACCATTGGGTATCAAAGCTCCAGCTCAGCGCCAGTTGGCCTTCCTCCAGTTGACTGACAATGTTCAGACCTTTCTCTGGCAGATTGGCCGCCATCGGCGACAATCTGTGTGCGCTGAACAACGGGTAGCTGTTGACAGCTGGCAGCGCGTTGAAACGAATCAACGGTCTTGCAACGTGTGCGAGCGTTCCATTTCCCAGATAACGGGTAATGCCGAAACCAAGACCCGCATCAGGAATCGCTCGCAGTTGCTCCTTGGTCTGCTTGATCGATTGATCCAGGATATTTGTCGTCGACAGTCGCACCGGGACACCCGGTGTTGCACCAACAACAGTGCGCGTCATGTTCAGGCCATTGAACGCCTCAGGACGAGTGTGCAGTTGCAACTCGATCAGACAGCTGTCCTGCCCAGTCCAGCGATGGAGAACGCGGGCCAGAGTTGTGAGCAGCAAGGTATCAACGTCGCACCGGTAAGCCAGTGGTGCTTGTTGCAATAGTTGCTCCGTCAGGTTTTTGTCCAAGGTTTTGCGTAGCGTCAGGACTTGATGATCCGCAGTCTCGGATCGTTCCCGTGGTAGGTCATGGGTAACAGGCACTTGGCTCCAATACGCCTGATGAGGATTTGCGGCAACGGTGTGCAGGTGTTCGGCCCAGGCTTTCACACTGGTAGTTTTCGCCGGCAGCATGACCGCCTGGTTGGCTGCCAAGTTCGCGTAGGCAGCTTGCAGGTCCTCAAGCAGAATTGACCAGGAGTATTCGTCGACAGCTAATGGCAGGGCGGCCAGTACCAGGCGCTGTTCGCCTGAAGGCAACGTTGCAAGCATCCCTTGCAGTAACGGGCCATCCATCAGCGTGGATTGTTGTTGCAGTACTTGGTAAAGCGCCTTCAGTCCACTGAGGTCCCGGATTGCCCGGTGTTGTAGCAAAGGTCCGTCATGTGTCGCGAAATGTCCCACCTGGTCGGTGAAGCGCAGGCGCAAGCCATCGTGATGGTGGATCAGGGCCCGTAAAGCCTCCTCAAGGATTTCAGCCACTAATGGGGTATGTGGTTCGAGCACCATCAGCGTTGCACCATTTGGCACGCCCAGTAGTTGGTGGTGGATTGGCAGCAACGGCATTTCGCCGCTAACCAGTGCCTGGTCAATTCCCATATCTGGCTGGTCGAGTTGTGCGACGGACGCCAGGCCTTGTACGGTCTGGTGTTTGAACAATTCTTTGGGGGTGAAATGGATACCTGCTTGGCGAGCTCGACTGACCACTTGGATAGAGATAATTGAATCGCCACCCAGTTCGAAGAAGTTGTCGTTAATGCCCACCTGGTTACGCTTGAGGACGTCTTGCCAGATTGTAGCGATCTGTTGTTCCAGGGCGTTTTGCGGCGCAACGAAGGTCGCCTGTGACAGAGCCGAATCGGGAGCCGGCAGGGCCTTGCGGTCCAGTTTTCCGTTAGGGGTCAACGGCAGCTCCGTAAGGAATATCAGTTGTGCCGGTACCATATGCTCCGGTAGATGGGATTTGAGTTGGATCTTGATTGATTCGCGCAGTTGGGCCTGTGTTTCGAGGCTGTCGAGGGTTCCATCGGGGCGGGTCGGAGCGATGTACGCCACCAGTTGCAGGCCGCTGGCACCCTCTACGGCCAGTACAGCCGCTTCGCGTACGCTGGCTTGTACCAGTAGGCGCGCTTCGATCTCACCCAGTTCGATACGAAATCCACGAATTTTGACTTGATGATCGATACGCCCCACATATTCGATCGCGCCATCGGCACGATAACGGGTCAGGTCACCGGTGCGGTACAGGCGCTCGCCGGTGGAGGAGAACGGATTGGGGATGTATTTCTCTGCAGTCAACGCGGCCTTGCCGAGATAGCCCCGTGTGATTCCGGCGCCGGCTAGGTGTAGCTCGGCGGCAACCCCGACAGGCACCGGATTCAGGTCGGCGTCGAGCATATAGCCCTGGGTATTGTTCAGCGGTCGGCCAATATTGGCCTGACCACCGGCCTCGCGGCGGGTCCAAGTGGAATAGGTGGTGTCTTCGGAGGGGCCGTAGAGGTCGTAGACATGCTCAATTGTGGCCTGTTGGTAAAGGCTATCCACCAGTGATTGCTTCAGGGGTTCACCGGCCAGGTTGATGATCCGCACGCTATCGGGGATTTGCCCTGCACGCTGCAAGGCATTGATTGCCGACGGCACGGTGTTGATCAGGCGTACCTGGTCGCGTGCCGGCAGCTCCGGCAGTTCCAGGGCATTGCGCGCGAGGATCAGCGAGCCGCCGTTGGCCAGGGTGACGAAGATTTCCCATACCGACAGGTCGAAGCACACCGAGGTGGAGGCTAATACGCCCTGGATATCTTCGCGGCTGTAGACCTGCTGCGACCAATGGATCAGCGCCAGCACGTTGCGATGGGCGATAGCCACGCCTTTGGGTTTTCCGGTCGAACCGGAGGTGTAGATCACATAGGCCAGGTTGTCCGGGTTCGTTTGCGTCGCTGGGTTGCTGCGTGGGTAGCGGTCGAGCCACCCGTTTGCGTGCTCATATACCAGCGGTTGCACGCCGATCGGGACTGATAGTGATTCGAGCACATCGGACTGGGTGATCAGCACTTCCAGGCCGCTGTCTTGCATCATGTACGCCAGACGGTCGGCGGGGTAGTCCGGGTCCAGCGGCACATAGGCACCACCGGCCTTAAGTGTTGCCAGCAGGCTGACAATCATCGGTATGCCACGCTCAAGGGCTATTCCTACAAGGCGATCCGGGCCAACCCCTGAATCTCTCAGCTTTTGGGCCAGTTGATTGGATTGCTCGTTGAGTTGGCGGTAGGTCAGCGATTGATGACCCACTATCAGGGCAACAGCTTGCGGTGTGCGTTCAGCCTGGGTTTCAATCAGTTGATTGACACTATGCTGGAGTAGGTAGTCTGTTGCGGGTGGGTTCCATTGCACCATGACCTGTTGTTCAGCGGCATCAAGCATCGAGAGTTCGCCCAAGGCGCAATCAGGATGGTCGAGCATATTCAACAGCAGGCCGGTCAGGTGCCGGTTGAGTTGATCGATAGCCTGTTCAGAGAAGTTGCTGTTGGCATAGTGGTAATGCAGGGACAGGGTGTCGCTCAAACCCACCATCAGCGTCAGCGGATAATTGGTTTGCTCCTGAAGACGGATGCCATCAAAGCGCAACTGTGAAGAACCACCTTGCTCCAGGGCCTCGGAGACTGGGTAGTTTTCAAACACCAGCAGGCTGTCGAACAGTCCTTCTCCGAACAGTTGCGACCAGCGTTGCACCTCGAAAAGAGGAGTGTGTTCGTGTTCGCGCAAGGCCAGGTTCTGCGCCTGCACCGTTTGCAGCCATTGTCCGACGGTTTGCTCTGCATATGGGCTGGCAATGACTGGCAGGGTGTTGATGAACAGGCCAATCTGCTGTTCGATGCCTTTGAGTTCTGCCGGGCGGCCCGCTACGGTTGCGCCAAAACACACACAGTCTTGTCCGGTATAGCGTTGTAGCAGCAACAGCCAGGCGGATTGCAGGAGGGTATTGACCGTGACCTTTTGCTGGCGGGCAAACTCGCTCAGGCGCTGGGTCTGTGCCACTTCAAGTTGCCGAGGGCAATGGCCGTAGCCTTTGCCAGATTTGGCGGGCGCCGGGATAGCTTGTGCCAATCGGGTAGGTTCGGTCAGATCAACCAATTGACTACGCCAGAAGCTTTCGCTCTGGGCTTGGTCCTGGAGTTGTAGCCAAGCAATGTAGTCCCGATAGAGTCCGGCAGGCTTGGCGTCGTGTTGGCCGTTGTAGCGTTGTAGCACCTCACCCAGCAACTGCGAGTTGCTCCAACCGTCCATCAGGATATGGTGATGGGTATAGATCAGGTGATGCCGCGATTCACCTGTACGTACCAGTTGAAGGCGCAGCAGGGCGGACTCATTGAGTTCGAAACCTTCCTGCTCGGTAACGGCCAATGTATCGAGTGATTCTTCCAGATGAGTTTGCGCGCGCCAGTCATGTAGGGTGAATGGCAAGTGCAGGTGTTTGCGTACCAGTTGCACTGGGCCCGGCAAATCGCCTTGCCAGAGGAACTGGGTACGCAAGATATCCCGCGCATCCATCGCCGCTTGCCAGGCCTGCTGGAAGCGCTCGGGGTCCAGCCCTTCGACGTCAAGGCGCATCTGGTTGATGTAGTTGCCTGAGTCGTGCTCATACAAGGAGTGAAACAACATCCCCTGCTGCATCGGTGACAGCGGATAAATATCTTCGATTTCCGCAGCCTTCACCGTAAGTGCATCCAATTGCCGCTGGTTCAGACCTGCTAGTGGGAAGTCGGAAGGGGTGGTGCCCTGGTTATACGGCTGACAGCAATGTTCGATCAGCGCAGTGAGTTCGAGGATGTAGTCATTGGCCAAGCGTTCGATGGTCTGCTCGTCGAACATTTGACTGCTGTATAGCCAACTCACGCTTAACTCACCGCCATACACCTGGCTGTTGATACTCAACCAGTTGGCCAGGGGGGCGTCGGGGTGTTGTTCGGCGCCAGCGCTTTCGCCGCAAGGAGCGAACAGTGCGCCTTGTGCAGCATCGAAGCTGGCGTCGAATTGCCCTAGATAGTTGAAGGTGATGCGTGGTTGGGGCAAGCCGCTTAGGGTTTGTTGTACCGTTTTGTCGCCCATTTCACGCAAGACACCATACCCCAGGCCTTTTTTCGGGATGGCTCGCAGTTGCTCCTTGATGTGCTTGATCGACTGTTCAAGTGTACCGGCCGCCGAAAGCTTGACTGGGAAGATACTGGTAAACCAGCCGACCGTACGGGTCAGGTCTATATCGTCGAACAATTCTTCGCGGCCATGGCCTTCAAGCTGGATCAGGGTATCGTCACGCCGGGTCCAGCGGCCGACTACCCGGGCCAGGGCTGTGAGCAGCAGGTCGTTGATTTGCGTGCGGTAAGCCGCTGGGGCTTGTTGAAGCAACTGGCGCGTCTGGGCCTGGCTCAGTCCGACCTGCAAGTTACGGCTATGGCGATTGTGCAGGCTGGCGTCTGGATGTTCGCAGGGCAGGTCAGTGGCAACGCCGTTCAATTGTTGTTGCCAGTAATCGACTTCCTCCAGCAGGGCACCACTCTGTGCATACCCCCGCAAGCGCTCGCCCCAAGCTTTCACCGAGCTGGTTTTGTGTGGTAGTTGAGGTGTTTGTCCGGAAATCTGTTGGCGATAAAGAGCTTGCAGGTCCTCGAACAGGATGCGCCAGGACACACCGTCAACCACCAAGTGATGGATGACGATCAACAAGCGTTGCTCACCGTTTGGCAGGTTGCTCAAAACTGCCCTGAGCAGCGGGCCTTCTTGCAGGTCCAGGCTGCGTTGGGCCTGGTCGTAAAGAGGGACCAGTGCTGCCACGTCGGCGACATCCTGCTGCCAAAGCATGGCGCGCGGGGTATGGGCGACAACGTGTCCAGCCCAGCCGGTGCCTTGCGGTTTGAAGTTCAATCGCAACGCGTCATGGTGTGCGACTAGCCCTTGCAGTGCATGTTCCAATGCCGGGGCATTCAAGGCCTCATGGGGTTTGAGCACTACTGATTGATTCCAGTGGTGACGTTCAGGGATTGCCTGCTGGAAGAACCACTGATGAATCGGTAGCAGCGCCACCTCTCCGGAAACCGGACCTTGATCGATTCCCGTACGGTCGCTGGTCAATTGGGTGATAGAGGCCAAAGCTTGCACGGTCTGGTGCTGGAACAGCTCTTTAGGGGTGAAGTGAATCCCGGCCTGGCGCGCCCGGCTGACCACCTGGATCGAGACGATCGAGTCGCCGCCCAGCTCAAAGAAGTTATCGGTTCGCCCAACGTGCTCCAGCTTGAGTACGTCTTGCCAGATAGCGGCAATCTGCTGTTCAAGGACGCTTTGCGGTGCAACGAACCGGTCCGTCGGTACGCCAAGTTCGGGAGCGGGCAAGGCCTTGCGGTCAAGTTTGCCGTTGGGAGTCAGCGGCAGTTCGGCCAGGAATATCAGATGGGCTGGCACCATGTATTCCGGCAGGTGTTCCCGCAGTGCTGTCTTGATCGTTTCGCACGACGACGCTTGAGCATCGCTATTTGCCAGGAATTGGTCAGGAACGAGGTAAGCCACCAACTGCTGACCGCTAGACCCTTCCATTGCCAGTACCGCGACTTCTTGCACACTGTCCTGTGCCAGCAGGCGTGATTCGATTTCACCCAGTTCAATTCGGAACCCGCGGACTTTTACCTGATGGTCGATGCGTCCGACGTATTCAAGCGTGCCATCGGCGCGATGACGAGCCAGGTCGCCAGTGCGATACATACGTTCGCCGTGGGCTGCGTATGGATTGGGAACGAACCTCTCGGCGCTCATGCCCGGGCGGAGCAAGTACCCCCGGGTAATCCCTGCACCGGCCAGGTAAAGCTCAGCAGTGATGCCCGGTGCGACGGGTTGTAGTTGAGCATCAAGCAGATAGCTTTGGGTGTTGTGCAGCGGCCGGCCAATATTGGCCTGGCCACCGGCCTCGCGGCGGGTCCAAGTGGAATAGGTGGTGTCTTCGGAGGGGCCGTAGAGGTCGTAGACATGCTCAATTGTGGCCTGTTGGTAAAGGCTATCCACCAGTGATTGCTTCAGGGGTTCACCGGCCAGGTTGATGATCCGCACGCTATCGGGGATTTGCCCTGCACGCTGCAAGGCATTGATTGCCGACGGCACGGTGTTGATCAGGCGTACCTGGTCGCGTGCCGGCAGCTCCGGCAGTTCCAGGGCATTGCGGGCGAGGATCAGCGAGCCGCCGTTGGCCAGGGTGACGAAGATTTCCCATACCGACAGGTCGAAGCACACCGAGGTGGAGGCTAATACGCCCTGGATATCTTCGCGGCTGTAGACCTGCTGCGACCAATGGATCAGCGCCAGCACGTTGCGATGGGCGATAGCGACGCCTTTGGGTTTGCCGGTGGAACCGGAGGTATAGATTACATAGGCAAGGTTATCGGGCGAGACCGAGATGATCGGTGCGGTCAGTGGGTAGCCAGCCAGTTCCTCCACCAATCGATCCATCAGCAATACCTGTGCCTGGGTGCGTGGCAGATCGGCGAGCAGCTCACTTTCGGTCAGTAGAACCTGGGCACCACTGTCTTCAAGCATGTAGGCGACACGGTCGGCTGGGTAGTCCGGATCCAGCGGTACATAGGCGCCGCCGGCCTTGAGCACGCCGAGCAGGGCTACAATCAACGCGTCCGAACGCTGCATGGCTACGCCAACCCGGACTTCTGGGCCAACGCCCATGGCGATCAACTTGTGGGCCAGGCGGTTGGCCCGTTCGTTCAATTGGCTACGGCTCAACGTGCGCTCGGCATCGATCAGTGCCAGGGCGTTCGGTGCTCGGTCGGCTTGATCTTGAATTCGTTGGCCGACAGTACCTTGGTCTTGATATGCACCCGCTGTGTCATTCCAAGTGCATAGCAGGCGCTGTTCAGGTTCGAGTAACAGGTTGAGATCACCCAGTGCCTGTTGTGCTGAGTGGCAAAGACTGTCGAGCAACTGCGTCAGATGAGCACTGATTGTCTCAATGAAGCTTGGATTGAAGTGTTTGAGGTCGTAGCTGTAGCGCAACGACAGCTTGTCGTTCAGACCCACAGCGAGCGTCAACGGGTAGTTGGTTTGCTCATGGTTACTCAGTTCGCCGAAGCTTAGGGCGTCGGAGGCGCCTTGCTCCAGCGCCTCGGAAATCGGGTAGTTTTCAAAGACCAGCAGGTTGTCGAAGAGAGCTTCACCGGCCAGATTGGACCAACGCTGTACCTCGTAAAGTGGTGTGTGCTCCTGCTCGCGCAGTGCCAGGTTCTGGTTCTGGATCTGTTGCAGCCACTGTGCCACGGATTGCTCCTGGCGGGGGCTGGCGATGACCGGCAAGGTATTGATGAACAATCCGATCTGTTGCTCGATACCCTTGAGTTCCGCAGGGCGTCCCGACACGGTGGCACCGAAGCACACGGTATCGTGACCCGTGTAGCGTTGCAGCAACAGCAGCCAGGCCGCTTGTAGCAAGGTGTTGACGGTAACTTTCTGCTGGCGCGCGAATTCGCTCAAGACGAGGGTACGGGTCGGGTCCAATTGCTGGAAGTGCTCGGCGTAACCTTCGGTATCAGGGCGATGAGCGACTGCCTGGGCCAGACGTGTTGGTTCCTGCAACCCCGCTAGCTGTTCGCGCCAGAAGTCCTGGCTGACGGCTTTGTCCTGGCGTTGCAACCAACCAATGTAGTCGCGGTAGCTGCCATGTGTTTTGGCCTGGAGCTGCCCGTTGTAGCGCTGTAGGACTTCGCCCAGCAGCTGTGAGTTGCTCCAGCCGTCCATCAGGATGTGGTGATGGGTATAAATCAGGTGATAGCGAGTGTCGCCGGTGCGCACCAATTGCAGGCGTAGTAGCGGGCCCTGACTCAGGTCAAAGCCCAGGCGTTCGCGGTGGGCCAGTTCGTCGAGAGCCGCAGTTTGTTGCCCCTCATTGCGCAAGTCGTGCAGGGTGAAAGGCAGCGTTGCCTGTTTATGCACCAGTTGCAGTGGGGTATCGATTTCGCCCTGCCAAAGGAAGTTGGTGCGCAGGATATCGTTGGCTTCGACCGCCGCCTGCCATGCCTGCTGAAAACGCTCGGGCAACAGCCCGTCGATATCCAGGCGCATCTGATTGATGTAGCTACCAGAGTCCTGATCATAAAGGGCATGGAATAACATACCTTGCTGCATCGGCGACAAGGGGTACAGGTTTTCGATCAGGTGAGCCGGCACTGGCAGTGCATCCAGCTGCGCTTGTGACAACTGCGCCAATGGCACGTCCGAGGGGGTGATTGCGCTATTTTGTGGTTGGCAGCAATGCTCGATCAGCGTTGCCAGCTCTTGCGCATACTCGTCTGCAAGTCGTTGCATGGTTGTCTCATCGAACATCTCCCGGCTGAAGGTCCAGTTCAGACTCAACTCGCCGCCGTAGACCCGGCCATTGATACTCAGCCAGTTTGCCAGCGGTGCTTGCGGGCTTTGCTCATCACCGGTGCTTTCCCCGGATGGGGCGAACAGCGCGTGGTCCTCGCTATCGAAACTACCGTCGAACTGGCCGAGGTAGTTGAAGGTGATGCGTGGCTCGGGCAGCTCGCGCAAGGAAGCGCGCGCCTGCTCGTCGCCCAGGTAACGCAGGGCGCCGAAGCCAATGCCTTTGTTCGGGATTGCCCGCAGTTGTTCCTTGATATGCTTGATCGATTGCCCCGGATCGGTGGCAGGGGTCAGTTTCAGTGGGAACAGGCTGGTAAACCAGCCGACGGTACGTGTCAGGTCGATGCTGTCGAACAAGTCTTCGCGGCCGTGGCCTTCCAGTTGTACCAGCACTGACGGTTGTTGGGTCCAGCGCGTGATGACGCGGGCCAATGCGCTGAGCAGCAGGTCGTTGACCTGGGTGCGATAAGCGGCTGGCGCGTCTTGCAGTAGTCGGCGAGTCAGCTTCTGGTCAAGATGAGTCTGCACACTTACGGCATCGGCGTTCTGGCGGTTGCCCGCCGGGTTTTTGCACGGAAGGTCGCAGGTGACGTCTTGCAGTTGCTGCTGCCAGTACGCCAACTCCTGCTGCAGGGCTTCGCTGGTGGCGTAGGTTTGCAGTTGCTCGGCCCATGCCTTGGCCGAGCTGGTCTTGAACGGCAGTTTTAACGCTTGCCCAGCTTGTAGTTGGCGGTATGCGGTTTGCAGGTCTTCAAACAGGATGCGCCACGAGACGCCATCAACGGCCAGGTGATGAATCACCAACAGCAGGCGTTGTTCGCCGCAAGGCAGGTTAATCAACACCGCCCGTAACAGAGGGCCTTCGTGCAGATCGAGGCTACGTTGGGTGGCGTTGGCAATGGTGGGCAGCTCGCTGTGATCGGCACTGATCAGTTGCAGCAGCGCGGCCTTCTCCCAGGCCTGTTGCTGGCTGGCTACCGACCGATAGTGAGCGCTCCAGTTACCCGCTTGTTCGCTGAAGGATACGCGCAGGGCATCGTGGTGCAGCACCAGGGCTTGTAGTGCTTGTTTGAGGTGCTCAGATTGCAGCGCCTGGGCGGGCCGTAGCATGACTGCCTGGTTCCAGTGGTGCTGCTGCGGAATGTCTTGCTCAAAGAACACTTGCTGGATAGGCAGCAGTGCAAGCGTACCCTGTGCAGGGCCTTGATCCATGACCTGGCCGGCCTCGCCAACACGGGCTACTGACGCCAGGCCCTGAACGGTTTGGTGTTGGAACAGCTCCTTGGGGGTGAAGTAGATCCCGGCCTGTCGGGCGCGACTAACTACTTGGATCGAAATGATCGAGTCGCCGCCCAACTCGAAGAAATTATCGGTGAGCCCCACATGTTCACGTTTGAGCACGTCTTGCCAGATCGCTGCGATATGTTGTTCCAGGGCACTTTGTGGCGCGATAAATGTAGGCTGCGTCTGCACAGCGTCGGGAGCGGGTAAGGCTTTTCGGTCGAGCTTGCCATTGGGGGTCAGTGGTAGCTGTGCAAGGAAAATCAGTTGCGCCGGCACCATGTATTCCGGCAGATGTGTCTTGAGGCGGGTTTTGATCGAGTCGCGCAGGCGTGACTGAACTGCTGGGTGCGCCAGCACCTCCCCGCAGTGGGATGGTGCGATATATGCCACCAACTGCAATCCGCCGACACCTTCGAGCGCCAGCACCGCGACTTCTCGGATGTTATCCATTGCCAACAGCCGAGTTTCGATTTCACCGAGTTCGACACGGAAACCACGAATCTTCACTTGATGGTCTATGCGCCCGACGTACTCGATCACGCCATCGGCGCGATAACGGGTCAGGTCAGCGGTGCGGTACAAGCGCTCGCCGGTGGTGGAAAAGGGGTTGGGTACATACTTTTCGGCGGTCATCGCTGCCCGGCCCAAGTAACCCCGGGTTATCCCGGCACCGGCCAGATGCAGCTCAGCGGCAACCCCGGTGGGTACTGGCTGCAGGTCGGCATCGAGCAAGTAACTCTGGGTATTGTGCAGCGGCCGGCCAATGTTGGCCTGGCCTGCTACTTCGCGGCGAGTCCAGGTGGAATAAGTGGTGTCCTCGGATGGCCCATAAAGGTCGTAGACGTGCTCAACCGTGGCCTGCTGGTAGAGGCTATCGACCAACGATTGCTTCAGTGGCTCGCCCGCAAGGTTGATGATGCGCACGCTCTCGGGGATCTGCCCGGCGCGCTGCAAGGCATTGATCGCCGACGGCACGGTATTGATCAGGCGCACCTGGTCGCGGGCCGGCAGGTCGGGCAGTTCCAGGGCATTGCGCGCGAGGATCAGCGAGCCGCCGTTGGCCAGGGTGACGAAGATTTCCCATACCGAAAGGTCGAAGCACACCGAGGTCGAGGCCAGTACCCCCTGGATATCTTCGTAGCTGTAGACCTGCTGCGACCAGTGGATCAGCGCCAAAACGTTGCTATGGGCAATGGCCACGCCCTTGGGCTTGCCAGTGGAACCGGAGGTGTAGATCACGTAGGCCAGGTTATCGGGCGCGGCCCGAGTAACCGGTACTGTCAGCGGGTATCCCGACAGTTGATCCATCAGCAGCACCTGCGCCTGGGTCTGGGGCAAGTCTGCGAGCAGATCGGCCTCGGTCAGCAGCACCTGGGCGCGACTGTCTTCGAGCATGTAGGCCACGCGGTCGGCGGGGTAATCCGGGTCCAGCGGCACATAGGCGCCGCCGGCCTTGAGCACCCCGAGCAAGGCGACGATCAACGCGTCGGAACGCTGCATGGCCACGCCGACCCGCACTTCGGGACCAACGCCCAGTTCGATCAGCTTGTGGGCCAGTTGATTGGCCTGGCCGTCCAGTTGGCGATAGCTCAGGGTCTTGGTGCCGTAGGTCAGGGCCAGGGCGTCCGGCTGACGCTCAACTTGCTCGGCGATCAACTGGTGAATACTGCGTTCCACAGGGTATTCAGATACCGTCGTGTTCCAATCACGGATTTGCTGTTGATAATCAGCGCTGTCCAGTAACGGCAGCGCCGCAACGCGTTGTTGGGGATTGGCAACAATGCCTTGCAACAGATGCAGCCAGTGACGGGCCATGCGTTCAATAGTCGAGGTATCGAACAGGTCGGTGGCATAGGTGAGGGTCGCCGACAGGCCATCCCCGGACTCGAGCGTGGTCAGTGTGAGGTCGAATTGTGCATTACGGTCCTCCCAGGTCAGGCTTTCGACAATCAGTGGCTGTGGATTGGTGCTCGCTGGCTCAGAGCTATGCTGGTTGTCACTGTGGTGGTTGTACATCACCTGAAACAGCGGGCTGTGGCTCAGGCTGCGTTCTGGCTGTAGGGCTTCCACCAGATAGCCGAAAGGCAGGTCCTGATAGGTCTGGGCATCCAGGGCTGTTTGCTTGACCTGTAGCAGCAAGTCGCTGAACCGGGTCTGATCGTTGAACGTTGCCTTAAGCACTTGGGTGTTTACGAAAAAACCGATCAAAGCTTCGGTTTCGACGCGGTTGCGGTTGGCGATGGGCACACCGATACGAATATCCGTCTGGCGGCTGTAGCGATGCAACAAGGTCTGGAACGAGGCCAGCAGCAACATGAACGGGGTCACGCTGAACTGTTTGCCCAACTCCTTGAGCGCCAGGTCCAGCGTGGGCTCCAAGGCGATGTTCAGGCGCGCCCCACGAAAACTCTGCACCGCCGGCCGCGGATAGTCCGTCGGCAATTCCAGCACCGGCTGCTCGCCGCCCAATTGCTTGTTCCAGTACGCCAGTTGCCGCTCACGCTCGCCCGCTTCCATCCAGTGCCGTTGCCAGATGGCGTAGTCGGCATACTGGATCTGCAACGGCGCCAGGGTGATGTCCTGTCCCCGGACGAAGGCGCCGTAAACCTGCACCAGTTCGCTGACCATGATTTGCATGGAGGCGCCATCGGAGACAATGTGGTGTTGGGTCAGTACCAGTACGTGGTCGTCGTTGGCCAGGTGTAGCAACTTGACTCGCAGCAGTGGGCCGTTGTGCAGGTCGAAGGGTTGTTGGGTTTCGTGTTCGACGAAGTCTTTGATCTGCTGTTGTTGTTCGCTTTCGCTCAGGTGTGCGTCTAGGCGGACTAGTTCCACCGCGAGAGGCATGTGAGGGGCGATGACTTGCACCGCGCGCTCATCGATTTGCTGGAAGGTGGTGCGCAGGCTTTCATGGCGTGCCACCAGGGTGTTGAACGCGTGTTCCAGTGCTGGCACGTCCAACGCGCCGCGCAGACGCAGGGCGGTGGGGATGTGGTAGGCGGCGCTGGTGGGATCCAACTGCCAGAGGAACCATTGGCGCTCCTGGGCAAACGACAGCGGGATGAGCTCGAACTCACTGCGCACTTCGGGGATCGGCAGGTTGGCGGGCGAGACGCCTTCGGCCAGCATTTTTTCCAGGTACAGCGTGCGCTTGTCCAGGGGCAGGGTGATGAAACGCTTGGCGATTCGGGTGGCGACGCTCTTGTCCATTACAGTTGCTCCATATCGTCAAGCAGCGCTTCGAGCTTGCTCAATTTTTCGGTATCGAATTGCCCACCGCTGCTTTGCAGTTCACTGACGAATGCGCCCAGGGTGGGGAATTGAAAGAGTTGTTGTGGGGTCAGTTGCATGCCCAACTCCAGTTGGGCGCGTGAGACCACACGCACCACCAGCAGGGAATGCCCGCCCAGTTCAAAGAAGTTGTCATCCAGGCCTACGCGCTCCAGTTCCAGGACTTGTTGCCAGATATCCGCCATCTGTTGTTGCAACGGGGTTTGGGGGGCGACAAAGGCGCGTTGCGACTGGACGGCCTCAGGCATAGGCAAGGCTTTGCGATCCAGTTTGCCGTTGGGCGTCAGCGGCAGTTGATCGAGGAACACCAGGTGCGCAGGGACCATGTAGGCCGGCAGGTTTTCCTGGAGCCTGGCCTTGATCAGCGGGCGCAGTTGGTCCTGGGATGCTGCGTCTGGGAGTGATTGACGGGTAACCACGTACGCCACCAGTTGCTGGCCGTCGAGGTGTTCCTGGGCCAGCACCACTGCTTCGCGTACGTCGGGGTGTTGTAGCAGGCGGCTTTCGATTTCGCCCAGCTCGATGCGGAATCCGCGGATTTTCACCTGGTGGTCGATACGCCCGATGTATTCAATCACCCCGTCCTGGCGATAGCGGGTCAGGTCACTGGTGCGGTAGAGCCGCTCGCCACTTGCCGAGAACGGGTTGGGCACGAATTTTTCAGCGGTCAGCGCCGCCCGGCCCAGATAACCTCGGGTTATGCCGGCGCCGGCCAGATACAGCTCGGCCGCAACGCCCAGGGGAGCCGGTTGCAGGTCCTGGGTGAGCAGATAGCTGGCGGTATTGCCGACCGGGCGGCCGATGTTGGCCGAGCCTGCGACTTCGCGGCGGGTCCAGGTGGAGTAGGTGGTGTCCTCCGAGGGGCCGTACAGGTCGTAGATGTGGGTGACGCTGGTCTGTTCGTAGAGCGTATCCACCAGGGTCTGTTTCAGTGGTTCGCCGGCGAGGTTGATGATGCGTACGCTGTCTGGAATCTGCGCGGCACGTTGCAAGGCGTTGATAGCAGAAGGCACGGTATTGATCAGGCGCACCTGATCGCGTGCTGGCAGGGTTGGCAGTTCCAGGGCATTGCGCGCCAGAACGATATGGCCACCGCAGGCCAGGGTCACGAACAGCTCCCACACCGACAGGTCGAAACAGATCGAGGTCGAGGCCAGTACCCCTTGCAAGTCTTCGCGTGAATACACCTGAGCAGACCAGCGAACCAGGGCGCAAACGTTGCGATGGGCAATGGCCACGCCTTTGGGCAGGCCAGTGGAACCCGAGGTATAGATCACGTAGGCCAGGTTATCGGGGGTTACCGTAGTGATAGGCGGCTGCTCGCTGTAACCGGCCAGCCAGGCGTCACCGGGCTCGATCGTCAGCACTTGAGTGGTCGCGTGGGCGCGCAATTCGTCCGGCAATTGTTGGCCAACCAGCAGCAGGTGCGCGCGGCTGTCGTCGAGCATGTAAGCCACGCGGTCGGCCGGGTAGTCGGGGTCCAGCGGCACATAAGTGCCACCGGCCTTGAGTACTGCCAGCAATGCGATCAGCAGGTCGCCGGTACGTGGCATGGCTACGCCGACCCGCACTTCCGGGCCGACCCCAAGCTCAATCAACTTGTGGGCGAGGCGGTTGGCACGTTGGTCCAATTGCTGGTAGCTCAGGCGTTGCTCACCGTCGATCAGTGCCAACTGCCCGGGGGTTTCCTGGGTCTGGCGATTGATCAGGTGGTGAATGCACTGCTCATCGGCAACCGACAGTGGAGCGCTGTTCCATGTGTTGAGGATCAAGGCTTGTTCGGACTTGTCCAGCAGGTTTAGCGAGCCCAGCGCACGGTCGGCGCTGTCCATCAAACCGTTCAACAGTTGATCCATGTGCCGGGCGATCTGCTCGATCAGCGCATCGCTGAAATTCGCCCGCACGTAGCGGTACTGCAGGGTCAGGCTGGCACCCAGGCCAACGCTCAGGGTCAGTGGATAGTTGGTCTGCTCCTGGCTATGCACCGGACCAAAACGCAAGCCTTGCGGTGCGCCTTGTTCCAGGGCTTCGGAGATCGGGTAGTTCTCGAACACCAGGATGTTGTCGAACAGGCTTTCGCCGCCCACTCCTGCCTGGCGCTGGGTTTCGAACAGTGGTGTGTGTTCGTGCTCACGCAAGGACAGGTTCTGTGCCTGGACCTGCTGTAGCCACTGCGCAACGCTTTGCTCTGGGCGCGGGCTGGCCGCCACGGGCAGGGTGTTGATGAACAGGCCGATCTGTTGCTCGACGCCATTGAGCTGTGCCGGACGCCCGGCCACTGTGGCACCGAAGCACACCGTGGTTTGGCCGGTGTAACGCTGCAACAGGAGTAGCCACGCCGCTTGCACCAGGGTGTTGGTGGTCACTTTCTGTTGGCGGGCAAAGGTGTTGAGGCGCTCGGTAGTGGCGGGGTCAATGACCTTGCGGTATTCGCCATGGCCTTCTCCAGGTACTAGCGTCACGCTTTGGCCGAGCAGGGTTGGCGACTCCAGGCCGCGCAATTGCTCTTGCCAGAAGCGCTGGCTGGCGGCGCTGTCCTGCTGCTGCAACCAGGCGATATAGTCGCGATAGCGCCCGGTATTGGCGGTTACGGCTTGCCCACTGTAATGCTGCAACACCTGGCCCATGAGCTGGGAGTTGCTCCAGCCGTCCATCAGGATGTGATGACCGGTGTAGATCAGGTGATAGCGCTCGGCGCCGGTCTGTGCCAGGGCCAGGCGCAACAACGGTGCTTGATCCAGCACGAACGGCCGCTGCAGTTCAGTCAGGGCCAGCGCGTCAAGTTGCTGTGCATCGTGGCTGCCCAGGGCGTATACGCTGAACGGCACCTGCGCTTGCTTGAGTACCCACTGCAATGGTTGCTCCAGCCCTTGCCAGACAAAACCTGTGCGCAGGATGTCGTGATTGTCCATCGCAGCTTGCCAGGCCTGCTGGAAACGCTGCGGGTCAAGCCCGTCGATATCCACGCGCAATTGGTTGATGTAATTGCCGGTCCCTTGTTCATACAAGGTATGGAACAACATACCCTGCTGCATCGGCGACAATGGGTAGAGGTCGGCGATCTGTGCGGCAGGTATGGGCAAGCGATCCAGCTGTGCCTGACCAATAGCGGCCAGAGGCACATCCGAGGGCGTCAGGCCGCGGTGGGCCGGATCAAGGCAATGGGCGATGAGGGCGGCAAGCTCTTCGGCGTATTCATCAGCCAGGTACTGGATGGTGGCCTCGTCGAACATCTCACGGCTGAACAGCCAGTTCAGGCTCAACTCGCCAGCGTAGATCTGGCCGTTGAGCGTCAACCAGTTGCCCAGCGGCGCGTCCGGGCTTTGCTCGGCACCCGTACCTTCGCTGGCCGGGCTGAACAGGGCCTGTGCATCGGCGCTGAAGCTGCCATCGAACTGGCCCAGGTAGTTGAAGGTAATGCGCGGCTCAGGCAGGGCCGCCAAGGTTTCGCAGGCCCGGGCATCGCCCAGGTAGCGCAAGGCACCGAAGCCGATTCCTTTGTTGGGGATGGCCCGCAGTTGTTCCTTGATCTGCTTGATCGACGCACCCAGGTCATTGGCAACAGGCGTCAGTGCCACCGGGAACAGGCTGGTGAACCAGCCTACGGTGCGCGTCAGGTCCACGGGTTCGAACAGCTCTTCACGGCCATGGCCTTCAAGCTGGATCAAGCACTGTGGGTGGTGGGTCCATCGACTGATCACCCGTGCCAGCGCTGTCAGCAGCAGGTCATTGATCTGGGTGCGGTAGGCGGCGGGAGCTTCTTGCAGCAACTGCCGGGTAAGGGCCTTGTCCAGCCGGGTATTGACGCTATGACCGTGACGGTTTTCCAGGCTGGCGTCGCAGCGAGCACCAGGCAGCTTGCCCTGGGCATCTTTCAACTGGGACTGCCAGTAAGCGAGCTCTCCCGCCAGGCCACCCTGGGTGGCATGGCGTTGCAGATGCTCGGCCCAGGTTTTGCCTGAGTCGGTTTTTGCCGGCAGGCTGATGATCTGCCCCGCTAAGGCTTGCTGGTAAGCGGTCTGCAAGTCTTCAAACAGGATGCGCCACGACACGCCATCAATCACCAGGTGGTGGGCCGCCAGCAGCAGGCGCTGGGTGTTATCGGCCAGGGTCACCAGCACCGCTCGCAGCAGGGGGCCCTGGGCCAGGTCGAGACTGGCCTGGGCCTGGTTGCACAACTCGTCCAGCTCCGTGGTGGAGAGGGCGCAGGCTTGGTACAACGCAGGAGCCTGTTGCCAGTCCTGCTGCTGTTGCGCCACCGAGCGATAGTTGGCCTGCCAGCCTGCAGTGTTTTCGCTGAAGCTCAGGCGCAAACCGTCATGATGGAGGATCAGGGCCTGCAGCGCCTGCTCGAGCGCATCGGCCTGCAACGGTGCCTGGGCCGATAGTAGTACTGCCTGGTTCCAATGGTGACGCTCGGGGATCGCCCGCTGGAAAAACGCCTGCTGTACCGGCAGTAGAGGGGTCGGCCCCGTGAGCGGTTGTTGATCGATTTCCTGCGCGGGCGTACCGGTGCGGGCCAGGATGGCCAGTTGTTGTACGGTCTGGGCTTCGAACAGTTCTTTGGGGCTGAATTGAATCCCGGCCTGGCGCGCGCGACTGACTACCTGGATGGAGATGATCGAATCGCCGCCCAGTTCGAAGAAGTTATCGGTCAGGCCGACGTTCTGTACCTTCAGTACGTCTTGCCAGATATTGGCGATTTGCTGTTCCAACTCGCTCTGCGGGGCAACGTACCGGACCTGCACCTGGCTGGCATCTGGTGCCGGCAGGGCCTTGCGGTCCAGCTTGCCGTTGGGACTCAGCGGCAGGGCATCGAGGAACACCCAGAGTGCCGGGACCATGTAGTCCGGCAGGTGCTCCTTGAGGGTGTTCTTGAGGGTCTCGCGCACTGCTTCGTTGGCGTTGGCGCTTGGCACCACGTAACCGACCAGTTGCAGGCCGCGACCGCTGTCCACAGCCAGCACGGCGGCCTCACGAACCTCGGCCTGCTCCAGCAGGCGTGCCTCGATTTCTCCCAGCTCAATGCGCAGACCACGAATCTTCACCTGATGGTCGACACGGCCGATGTACTCGATCACGCCATCGGCTCGCTGCCGCGCCAGGTCGCCGGTGCGATACAGGCGCTGGCCTTTGGTAAAGGGGCTGGCAACAAAGCGCTCGGCAGTCATGCCCGCACGGCGGTGGTAACCACGGGCCAAGCCTTCACCGCCCAGGTATAACTCGCCCACCAATCCCACCGGTAATGGGGCCAGATCGCTATTGAGAACGAACGTGCTGAGGTTAGCGATGGGCTGGCCGATCGGTACGGTGTGAGCCTGTTCCTCGCGGCAGGTCCAGTGGGTGACGTCGATGGCAGCTTCAGTAGGGCCATACAAGTTGTATAGGCTGGCACCCGGCAGGCGGGCGAACACCTGTTGTTGCGTATCCACCTGCAAGGCCTCGCCGCTGCAGACAATCCGGGTCAGGCCGGTGCAACGCTCACTGCTATCGTCCTGCAGGAAGGCTTGCAGCATCGACGGTACGAAATGCAGGGTCGTCACCTGGTGCTCGGTGATCAATTGCACCAGTTTTTGCGGGTCACGATGATCCCCAGGACCCGCCACGACAAGGCGGGCACCGGTCATCAAGGGCCAGAAAAACTCCCACACCGATACATCAAAGCTAAACGGGGTTTTTTGCAGCACGGTGTCGTCGCCGCTTAACCC
Source organism: Pseudomonas sp. WS 5021 (assembly GCF_012985535.1). Lineage (NCBI taxonomy): Bacteria > Pseudomonadati > Pseudomonadota > Gammaproteobacteria > Pseudomonadales > Pseudomonadaceae > Pseudomonas > Pseudomonas sp. WS 5021. The sequence continues at coordinate 113,905 of NZ_JAAQWP010000008.1, forward strand.
ATAGGCTTGCTGCATCCAGCACAGACGGTTGGTCAGGGCACTGTGGCGGTTGCCGGCACCTTTGGGTTTGCCGGTAGAGCCCGAGGTGTAGATCACGTAGGCGAGGTTTTCCGCTGCCACGCTAATAGCTGGATTGGTGTCCGGCAAGGCATCCAATGCCAGGGTATCCAGGCACAACGTATGGAGTGTTGCTGGCAGTGGCAGGGTGCTGAGCAGCGATTGCTGGGTCAGCAGCAGGTCGATACCACTGTCGTCGATCATGTAGGCCAGGCGGTCAGTCGGATACTCAGGATCCAGCGGCACATAGGCCCCGCCCGCCTTGAGGATGGCGAGCAAACCAACGACCATTTCCACGCTGCGTTCCAGCGCAATCCCCACCAGCCGGTCCGGGCCTACGCCCAGAGCGATCAGATGATGGGCCAGTTGGTTGGCCCGGGCGTTGAGTTGGGCGTAGCTGAGACGAACATCTGCAAATATCAGGGCCGCTGCGTCGGGAGTCTGCTCGACCTGGTGTTCGATCAGCGCCTGTACCGGCCGCTCCAACGGGTAGTGCCTGGCAGTATCGTTCCAGCGATGCACAACCTGCGCGCGCTCGCTGTCGTCCAGCAAGTTTAGCTCGCCGATGGCTCGGTCTGGCCGTTCGGTGAGGCGCAACAGCAGGTTGTGCAGGTGCTGCGCCATCCGTTCGATCACGGCTTCGCTGAAGGCGTCGTGGGCGAAGCTGTAGTGCAGTGACAGGGTTTCCCCGGCATTCAGGGCCAGAGTCAGCGGGTAGTTGGTCTGTTCGTAGGTGTCGACGTTGCCAAACTCCAGGCCTTTGGGGGCCTGTTGTTCAAGAGCGTCGGCGATCGGGTAGTTTTCGAACACCAACAGCGTGTCGAATAACGCTTCGCCGTTGTGCCCGGCCCAGCGTTGAATATCGGCCAGCGAGGTATGTTCGTGTTCGCGCAACGACAGGTTCTGCGTTTGCACGGCCTGTAGCCATTGATCGACCCGGGTTTGCGGGTTGACCGTGGCAATCACCGGCAGGGTATTGATGAATAGTCCGACTTGCTGCTCGATACCGGCGATATCTGTCGGGCGCCCGGCGACGGTGGCGCCGAAGCACAGGCTGTCCTGTCCAGTGTAGTGATGCAACAGAAGCAGCCAGGCGCCTTGCAGCAGAGTGTTGAGGGTGACTTTCTGGCGACGGGCAAACTCGTTGAAGTAACGGGTCTCGACGATACCGAAGTGCTGGTAATGATTACCGTGGCCGGTGGCGGTGGTAGGTACGCTGACCAGGCTGCTGGCAAGGCGGGTGGGTTCTTGCAGTGTCGCCAGTTGGGCTGCCCACCAGGTTTGGCTGGCGCTGCTGTCCTGGCGTTGCAGCCAGGCGATGTAGTCGCGGTAGCGCCCCATTCTGGCCGGCAAGGTCTGGCCGGCGTAGCGTTGGAGGATCTCGCCCATGAGTTGGGAGTTGCTCCAGCCGTCCATCAGGATGTGGTGTACGGTGTAGATCAGGTGGTGTTGGGCTTCCCCGGTCTGAATCACCTGCACGTCCAGTAGCGGCGCACGAGCCAGGTCGAAGCGCTGTTGCAAACGCTCCCAGGCCAGTTTATCCAGTGCTGGTTGCAGGTCTGCGTGTTGCTGCCAGTCGTGGCAGACCATGGGCAGTGTCAATTGCTTATGGACCACTTGTACCGGTTGTTGCAGCTCACCTTGCCAGATGAACGAGGTACGCAGGATATCGTGGGCGTCCATCGCCTGTTGCCAGGCATCACGCAAGCCTTGTGGGTCGAGGCCGGTAACGTTCAGGCGCATCTGGTTGACGTAGGCGCCAACGTTTTGCTCGTAGAGCGAATGGAACAGCATGCCTTGCTGCATCGGCGCCAGCGGGTAGATGTCGTCGATCTGCGTGACGGCTATTGGCAGTGCGTCTAGTTGCGCTTGGTCGAGGTGGGCGAGGGGGAAGTCCGAAGGCGTTACGCCACGGTTATGTGGGTCGCAGCAATGCTCGATCAGTTGTGTCAGCTCCTCGGCGTATTCATCGGCCAGGGCTTGCATGCGTGCGGGCTCGAACATCTGCGCACTAAAGGTCCACACCAGGCTCAGTTCGCCGTCGTATACCTGGCCGTTGAGGGTCAACCAGTTACTCAGCGGTGCCTCGGCGCTGTGTTCAGCACCGCTGCTTTCAGGAGCTGGAGCAAAGAGGGCGTCGTCGTTGGCGTTGAAGCTGGTGTCGAACTGGCCCAGGTAGTTGAAAGTGATGCGTGGCACTGGCAGCGCTTGTAGTACTTGCCGCGTCTCGGGGGGGGCCAGGTGGCGCAGGACGCCGAAGTCCAGGCCTTTGTTCGGGATGCTGCGCAATTGCTCCTTGATCTGTTTGATCGTGGTGCCGTGGTCGGACTGGGGCGTCAAGCACACCGGGTACACCGTGGTAAACCAGCCCACGGTGCGGGTCAGGTCGATGTCGTCGAACAAGGTTTCGCGGCCATGGCCTTCGAGTTGGATCAGCACCTGTGGCTGGGCGGTCCAGCGGCTGATGACCCGTGCCAGTGCAGCGAGCAACAGATCGTTGATCTGTGTGCGGTAGGCGCTCGGGGCATCTTGCAGCAGACGTCGGGTCAGATCCTGATTGAGATGGGTATTGACGGTCTGACTGTCTGCTTTCTTCAGGCTGGCGTCAGCGCGTATCACTGGCAGATCGGCGCAGCCGTCTGCCAGTTGTTGCCAATAGGCGATCTGTCGTTGTAGTTCGGCACTTTGACCGTAGTCCAGCAGACGCTGGCCCCAGGCTTTATAGGCGCTGGTTTTCTCCGGTAAGGAGAAACCTTCACCCGCTTGCACCTGACGATAGGCCATCTGCAAATCATCAAACAAAATCCGCCACGACACGCCGTCCACCACCAGGTGATGAATAGCCAGCAGCAAACGCTGGCTACCGTCCCCCAGGCTGACCAGCACCGCTCTAAGCAACGGCCCGTCTTGCAGGTTGAGGCTGCGTTGGGCTTCGTCGCCCACCGAGTGCAACTGTGTGGCGTCGTCGATGCGGGTTTGCCATAGCACCGAGGTTGTGCTCGGGCGGTATTCGGCGTGCCAGCCGTGTTCAGCCCGGGTGAAATTCAGGCGCAGGGCGTCGTGGTGGTGGATCAGGGCGTTGAGGGTCTGTTCCAGCAGGTGCGGGTCCAGGGGGGTGGCGGGTTTGAGCAGGACTGATTGGTTCCAGTGGTGACGCTCGGGGATGTCGGTGTCGAAGAACAGGTGTTGGATCGGCAGCAGCGGGGCTGGGCCTGTGACCGGGCCCTGGTCGATTGCGAGGCCCTGGCCGTGGTTTTTTGCCACGCTGGCCAGGCCCTGGATGGTCTGGTGCTGGAACAGGTCCTTGGGGGTGAAGTGGATACCGGCCTGGCGCGCGCGGCTGACGACCTGGATGGAGATGATCGAGTCGCCGCCCAGTTCGAAGAAATTGTCGTTCAGGCCGATTTTTTCCAGCTTGAGTACGTCTTGCCAGATGCTGGCGATACGCTGTTGCACTTCGTTCTGCGGGGCTACGTAGGCGTGTAGGGCCTGGCTCGCGTCGGGGGCGGGCAGGGCCTTGCGGTCGAGTTTGCCGTTGGGGGTCAAGGGCAGTTGCGCGAGGATCAGCAGGTGGCCGGGGACCATGTAGTCCGGCAGGTGTTCGCCGAGGTGGGCCTTGAGGGTCTCGCGCAAGGCCTCCTGGCGGGCAGTGTCCGTTGCCAGCGCTGTCGGCACCACGTAGCCCACTAACTGCGCGCCGCCCAGGGTTGGGTGGGCGATGACCACGGCTTCGCGCACCGCCTCGTGTTGCAGCAGTTGCGCTTCAATTTCCCCCAGTTCGATACGCAGGCCGCGGATTTTGACCTGATGGTCGATGCGCCCGATGTAGTCGATGACCCCATCGGCGCGGTAGCGGGCCAGGTCGCCACTGCGATACAGGCGCGCGCCGTTGCCTGCGAACGGATCGGGAATAAAGCGTTCGGCGGTCAGCCCCGGGCGCTGGTGGTAGCCCTGCGCCAGGGAGTCGCCGCCGATCAGCAGTTCGGCGCTGGTGCCCATGGGGCACAGTTGCAGGTCGTGGTCCAGCAGGTAGGTGCGCACGTTGGCGATGGGGCGGCCGATAGGGGCAATGGCGCCCTCGGGCAAACTCTGGACATCAAAGAAGGTGCTGTCGATGGTGGCTTCGGTTGGGCCGTAAAGGTTGCACAGGCGGCCGTTCCAGCGTTCGCGCAATTGTGCGACCAGCGGGGTGCCGAGGGCTTCGCCGCCGAGCAGCAGCAGGCGCAGGGATTGCATCTGTGCGCCCTGTTCATCGGCGAGCAAGGCTTGCAGCAGGGAAGGCGCCATTTGCAGCACGCTGATGCGCTGGGCGGCTACTTGCGACCACAGCACTGACAGGTCTTCGGCCAGCTCGCTGGAAGCCAGGACCAACTGCGCACCGTTGAGCAATGGCAGCCAGAACTCCCACACCGAGGCGTCGAAGCTAAAGGCGGTTTTTTGCAAGACCCGGTCCGCAGCGCTCAGGCCCAGTTCGCCCTGCATCCACAGCATATGGTTGGTCAGGGCGCCATGACGCACTTGCACGCCCTTGGGCTGCCCGGTGGAGCCGGAGGTGTAGATCATGTAGGCCAGGTTGTCGGCGCTGACCGTTACCTGGGGGTTGGCGCTGTCATAGCCTTCCAGCCAGTCGCTGTCCTGGTCCAGGCTCAGGGACGGCAGGCTGTCAGGGGCGGGCAATGCCAGGCTGCTTTGGCTCAGCAGCAGGCCGATGCCGCTGTCGTTGATCATGTAGGCCAGGCGTTCGGCGGGGTAGGCCGGGTCCAGCGGCACATAGGCGCCGCCGGCCTTGAGCACGGCCAGCAGGGCGATGACCATCTCCAGGCTGCGTTCAAGGCCAAGGCCCACGCAGACGTTGGGGCCGACGCCCAGTTCCAGTAGCTTGTGGGCCAGTTGGTTGGCGCGGCGATTGAGCTGGTCCAGGGTCAGTTGCTGGTCGCCGAACACCACGGCGACAGCCTGTGGCTGGCGTTCGGCTTGCTTGGCGACCAACACGTGCACAGGCGCTGCGTCGGGGTAGTCGACGGCCGTGGCATTGCACTGCGCCAATTGCTGCCCGCGCTCTTGGTCGCTGAGCATCGGCAGTTCGCCGATCAGGGCATGGGGCTGCTCGATCATGCCCTGCAACAGGTTCTGCCAGTGCCCGGCCAGGGTGGCGACGGTCGCCGGACGCAAGCAAGCGGCGTCGTATTCAAAATGCGCGGTGATCTGCTGCTGGCTGTATTCCACGTCCAGCGACAGGTCGAACTTGGCCTGCAGCGGGTGGCTGTCCATAAACCTCAGCTCCAGCGGGCCCAGGTGCAGGGCCTCTTCCTGCGCGGCGCCGACGCGCCAGTTGAACAGGGTCTGGAACAGCGGGTTGGCCTGGGGGCTGCGTTGCAGGTGCAGGTCTTCGAGGATCAGCTCGATGGGGTAGTCGGCATGTTCCAGGGCGGCCAGGGACTGCTGGCGCAGGCCCTGGAGGAACGCGCTGCAGGTTTGCTCGGGCGCCAGCCGCGCGCGATACACCTGGCTGCTGACAAAAAAGCCCACCAGGTCCTGGATCTGCGCCTGGTTACGGGTGGCGTTGGGCACGCCGACGGTGAAATCGACCTGGCCGCTGTAGCGCCCCAACAGCAACTGCCAGGCACCCAGGAGCACCACGAAAGGCGTCAGGCCCTGTTGCTGGCAAAAGGTCTGGAGGCGCTCGCTCAGGTGGGCGGGCAACGCGTTCCGATGATGGCCGGCACCGGCGGGCTTTTCCAGGCGCTCGCGAGGCAGCTCCAGGGTGGGGATTTCGTCGCCCAGGCAGGCTTTCCAATACTGCGCGGCTGCGCTGTGTTGCGGCGTCTGCGGGTAGTCCTGGCGCTGCCATTGGGCGTAGTCGGCGTACTGGATGGCCGGGCGCGGCAGGGCCTGGCCCGGTTGGCCGAGGGCGCTGGCCAGGTCGTGGATCAGGATCGGGTTGGACCAGGCGTCCGAGACAATGTGGTGCATGTTGAGCAGCAGCACGTAGTCCTGTTCGGCCCGTTTGAGCAGGCTGCTGCGAATCAGCGGCGCCTGGCGCAGGTCGAAGGGTTGGGTGGCGTGCTGGCGGATACGCTGTTGCAGCAGCAGGTCGCGCTGCTGGCTGTCCAGGGCGCTCAGGTCCTCTTCCAGCAGGGTCAGCCGCGCATCATGCTCGATGACTTGCAGCGGCGTGCCGTCGGTGTCGCGAAAGGCGGTGCGCAGGATATCGTGGCGGTCGATCACCCGGTTCAGCGCCGCTTCCAGGGCGCGCGCGTCTACCGGGCCCTTGAGGGCAATCGTCCGTGGCAGGTTGTAGGCATGGCTCTGGGGATCGAACTGTTGCAGGAACCACAGGCGCTGCTGGGCGAACGACAGCGGTACCGGGTCATGCCCGGCGAGGCTCTGGATGGACTGCCCGGCGCCGGCTTCATCGGCCAGCAACAGGGCCAGCAGGTCGTCGTCGGGAAGTTGGTTCAATTGGTTCATGATCGATCTCGTCGCCGTCGGCAGAGGAAATAAGCTGTGTCAGGAAGACGAAGTTCGATCGATCAGATTTAGGCGCAATAGCCGGCGGGAGGCGTTGTAGGAGCCGGCTTGCCGGCGATGAGGCTCGTGGCTTCATCGCATGCCTTGAGGCAGCCATCGCCGGCACGCCGGCTCCTGGGGGAGGGAGGTCAGGCGCAGGCTTTTTCGCTGATGACGCGACCGGCCTGCATGCGTACCAATTGGTCGGCGACGTCGAAGTAACGGTCGTCGTGGGAGATGACGATGATGGTCTTGCCCAGGCGCTTGAGGTCCGGCAGCAGCTCGGTGTAGAAAATCCGTCGGAAGGTCGGGTCCTGGTCGGCCGCCCACTCGTCAAATACCAGCACCGGGCGCTCATCGAGCCAGGCGTTGACCAGGGCCAGGCGCTTGCGTTGCCCGGTGGACAGGTCGGTAGTGGTGAACGCGCCATCGCGCACGCTGACCTTGTGCGCGATCTCCAGGCGCTCCAGGTATTGGGTGGCGTCGTCGGGCAGGGCCTTGTCGTTCTGCACCAGGTCGTCGAACAGGAAGTAGTCGGCAAAGATCGTGGTGAACATCTGGCGGTAGTCGTCCAGGCCCAGGGCGTCCACGGGCAGGCCGTTGAGGCGGATTTCGCCTTGCTGCGGGGTGTACAGGCCCAGCAGCAGCTTGATCAGGGTGGTCTTGCCGCAGCCGTTTTCGCCGACGATAAACAGGATTTCCCCAGGCTCGATGCTCAGGTTGACCGGCCCCAGCTTGAATGGCTCGCTGCCTTCCACGGGCGGGAAGGCGTACTGCACGTTGCGCAGTTCCAGGTGCTTCATCACCGGCACGCTTTTGTCGGCGTCATCGAGCAGCAGGTGCGGTTCCGGCGAGGAGAAGCGCTCCGACAGGTCGGCAATGCGCCGGAAGGCGATTTGTGCGCGGCTGATGATCGGCAGGTTGCCGATCAGGTTTTCCAGCGGGCCTTTCATGTACAGCAGCACCAGGACAAAGCCGCTCATCACCGCCGGGTCCGAGCTGGGCCAGAACTGTTGCAGGGTCAGCGCCAGGCCGATGACCACGAAAAACAGCATCGAGCCCAGGCTCTTGGCGATCACAAAAATATTGATCGAGCGGATATGGGTGTCGCAGATATGGTCGGCGGTGCCCTGGATATTGCGGGTGTGCATGGCGTGCCGGCGCGGGCGATGGATGCGCAGTTCCTTGGCGCCCTCGGCAATTGCCGAGTAGTGTTTTTGCAGGTTGTCTTCGGCGTCACGGGCCGCGTAGAAGCCCTTGATGCCTTTGCTCTGGGCCACGAACTGCACCGCCGAACCAATGCCGATGGCCAGCAGGGTCATGAGGAAGATCGGCCAGGACAGCACTGCCAGGTAGCCCAGGCAGCCCAGGATCACCGTGGTCGAAATCGCCAGCGGGGCAAAGGCGAAGGCAAAGTCGCTGATGGTGTCCACGTCATGGGTCAGCACCGGGATCAGGCGGTGGGTGCGATAGCGCTCGATCTGCTCGATGGGCGCGGCGAGCACCTTGGCGCCGAGGTCCTTGCGCAGTTTGGCAATCACCTTCTGCCCAACGAAGTTGGTGCCGATATCGGCGCCGATACTGCTGAGCAACGCCAGCAGACACAGCCCGGCGAAGGCCAGGACCACGCCGGTGCCCATGCCGTCGGCGCTGTGCAGGCCGCGGTTGACCGTGGCCAGCAGCGCGGTGACGCTGAGGCCACCGACGATGCCCAGGGTGATGGAAGAAATGACAATCCGTCGATAGGGCTTGAGCAGGCTCAAGAGTTCGCGAATGGCGCTGCGCGGTGCTGCGGTCATGAAACTACCTCGATCGCGACGTGGCTACGTGCTGTGGGCAAGTGAAGGCCTGCGCGCGAAGGTTTACCGCTGGCAGGCCGATAGTAGGAGGACGAGTCGGGCCCGGCGCGATTTAGCCGCGTCCCGAGTTGCACAGGCTCAGAGCTCCCGTGCCACGCGAAAGCCCAGCCAGTCGCCGCGCACGTTGGGGTAGAGGTTGTTGCGGTTGCCGGAGCGGGAAAACACCGGCGCCTCGCCCCAGTCGTTGCCGCGAATCTGCCGCACCTCGCATTGCCCGGTCAGCCAGGCACTGCCATCGCTGGGCGCTCCCACGTAGCTGTCGTTTTCACAGTCTTCGACCCATTCGTAGACGTTGCCATGCATGTCATACACGCCGAACGCATTGGGCGCATAGCTGCCGGCCGGCGCGGTGTAGCTGTAGCCATCGGCCGGCCCGTAGGTGTTGGCGTGCTTGGCGATGCTGTATTCCTTGCCCTCGTCGAACGGGAACGGGAAGGGCCCGGAGGTGCCGCCACGGGCGGCGTACTCGCGCAGGGATTCGCTGACCATGCGGTACTGCTTGCCGGTTTTCTTCGACAGCCAAGCGACATAGGCGCGGGCTTCGGCAAAGTCCATGCACACGGCCGGATGTTTGGCGCTTATCTTGTAGGTGGGCTTGCCAGCCGTGCATTTGCGGCCAGGGCGGTCGTCGCCGTCGGGCATTTTGTAGCCGGTTTCTTGCAGGTAGCTGTCCCATTCGCCGGCCAACACCTGGAAGCGGCTGATGGCCACGGGTTTGGCGAAGGTCACGTCATGGATCGGGCCTTCATCGGGCTGGCGGCCGACTTCATCATCCGGGGTGCCCATTTTGAAGGTGCCGGTGGGCAGCACCACCATTTCCGGGCAGTTCTTGCAGTCCTTGAACACGGTGCCGGGCTTGGGCGGCGTGGCGGCCTGGGCGGACGGTGCCAGGCAGGCGATCAATGCCGTCAGCGCCAGGGACTTGAGCAGCGTTGGGGTGAGCGGTTCATCGTTCATGAGTCGTCTCGTGGGCAAGAAAAAAGGGGATCAGAGGGCTTTGTCGAGCAGGGCCAGGAAGCGGTCGACCTCATCTTCGGTATTGAGCAGGCCCGGCGCGGTACGCACCACCGGGCCGACGTCGCGGTTCACCGCGTCGCTGACCACGCGGTTGCGCATCAGGTAGGCGGCCACCTTGTCGCTGTCCTGGCCCTTGACCCGGAAGAAGCTGAAACCGGCCGACAGCTGCGGGTTGGCCGGGGTGACCAGCTCGATGTTCGGTCGCGCCTGCAAGCGCTCCTTGAGGTAGGAGTTGAGGCTGTGGATGCGTTGCTGAACCTCGGCCTTGCCCAATTGCAGGTGCAGCTTGAAGGCCTCGTCCAGCGCCCAGCGATGCTCAAAGGCGTGATAGCCGCCGGGGGAGAAGGTGGTGGCGAAATCGGTGTCTTCGGAAAACGTCGGCATGCTCGGGGTGAGGGTGGTCACTTGCTCCGATGCGGCGCACACCAGGCCAGTGCCCCGTGGGCCGAACATCCATTTATGGGTGCCGGCGATAAAGAAGTCGCAGTGCATGTCCGGGAAGGCCAGGTCTTCGACGCCAAAGCCATGCACGCCATCGACCACGTAGAGAATCCGATCCTTTTCTTCGCGCCCCTGGTTGTGGCGCTTGACCAGTTGCCCGATTTCAGCGATAGGCAGCTTCACGCCGCTGCCCGACTGCACCCAGGTCATGCCCAGTACTCGGGTATTGGGGCGAATGTTGCGCTCGATGGCCGTCAGCACTTCATCGACCGACACGTGGTGGGCGTTGGCGAACAGCTTGATCTTGCGCACCTGGGTGCCGTCACGCTGGGTGCGCAACGCGAGGATGCTGTCGGTGGAAAAGTGCTCGTGCTCGGTGGTGAGGATTTCCTGGTCGGGGCGCACGTGGATGCCGCCGTAGATCATCGCCAGGCCCTCGGTGGTGCTGCCGGTGAGGGCGATCTGGCCGGGTTTGGCTTGCAGGTAGCGGCCGGCCCATTCACGCACCTGGCCTTCGCGTTTCCAGGGTTCCTGCAGGTCCCAGTCCATGGTCAGGCCGGGGTTGCGGTCAAGGGCGGCGCGGTGGCGCTCGATGGCTTCGCGCACGGGCCTTGGGTGCGAGGTGATCAGGAAGTTGGAGAAATGGATGTAGTTCGGATCCTGGTCGAACAGTTGGCGCAGGCCGGCCCATTTATCGACGGGGGCCTTGGCGCTAGCCGCCTGCACGTGCAGGCTGGTCCCCAGCGGCAGGCTGGCGGCGAGGATGCCGGCCTGTTTGAGAAAGGTGCGACGGTCGGTCATGGCGTTTGCTCGCTTGGCAGCACACCAGGCTTGGCGGACTTTTGCACCTGCTCCCACACCCGCAGGAAATTGCCGCCCCACAGCTTGGCGATATCGGCTTCGGAGTAGCCGCGGGTGATCAGTTCGGCGGTCACGTTGCGCACTTCACTGACATCGTTCCAGCCCTTGACGCCGCCGCCTTCGTTGAAGTCCGAGGCGATGCCGACGTGGTCGATACCGATCTTGCGCACGGTGTAGTCAATGGCGTCTCCCAGGTCCTTGAGGCTGGCCTTGGGTTCTTCTTCGAGAATGGCGTAGAGCTCGCTGGCGTACTCGCCGAACTTCTGCTCCGGCCAGGCAGCGATGATCGGGTCGCCGGGCATCAGGGCCATCGCCAGGTTGGGCAGGGGTGGCAGGTCGAAACGCGCGCGCAGGGTGTTGAGCTTGTCCTGGATCGGCTGGCTCAACGGGCGCAGATACCCGCCGAAGGCCACCACTTGCACCACGCCGCCACTGTTCTTGATCAGTTGCAGTTCTTTGTCGCTGAGGTTGCGCGGGATATCCACCGAGGCCCTAGGCGCGGAGTGGGAGGCGACCATGGGGGTGCGACTAAGCTGGGCGACTTGTTCGAGGGCGGTGGTCGACATTTGCGAGACGTCGATGATCACGCCCAGGTCGTTCAGGCGCTGCACTGCTTGCTTGCCGATGGCCGAGAGGCCGCCGAGGGCATCCGGCGAATCATTGAAAAACGGCAGTGGGCGCGAGGAGTCGGCCCAGCTGTTGTTGCCGATGTAGCTGAAGCCGAACATGCGCATGCCGCGCGCCGTCCACATGTCCAGCAGGTTCAGGTCATTGCCCAGGGGGTAGGCGTTGAGCATGCTGATAAAAATCGCAAACTTGCCCTCGCCATGCAGGCGGCGCAAATCGGCCGGGGTGTAGGCGATGCCCACCTGGTTGGGGAAGTCGCGGACCATGCCGGCGATGATCTTGTAGCGCACCTCTTGCTGGTGCCGGGCTTCGTCGACAAAACCTGCGGTAGGTTTGTGTGGTGCATTGGGGCCATTCCACAGCTCGGGCCAGCCGAAAATCGTCAGCGCCGCCCCCGACAGCCGCCCGCGACTGGCCTTGACCAGGTCGAACTGGCCGCTGCCGTCCTTGTCTGCTTCATGGCCGGCGGTGCCGAAGTCCAGGGGCACGGTGATATGGCTGTCGAACGATATCAGGCGGTCCTGCAGTTCATTGGCCTGCTTGATCACTTCCAGCGGGTAGCCGGCATTGCCGCCAAGCCAGTGATCCCAGGCCAGGCCTGCGCCGGCAGCAATGGCCAGGGCCAAGGGCAGGCCGATGTATAGAGCCTTTTTCGAACGTGGTTTTGTCATTGCCATCTCAGTCGGTTCGCCTTTGAGGTGCGGGCGCAAGGGGCCTTTGCTATCTGGGGAGAACGAGCGCAGGGCCGGGAAATTTAAGCGCGGCCCCTACAGTAAATTTGCCGCCCGGCTAAACGTTCTAGCTTGGATAAAGCCTGCTCCAGGGCTGACACAGGTAGGAACATGACGATTTCTCGACGAGGGTTTATCGCAGGCCTGGCGCTGACCGGCGCCGCCGTACCTGCTGCCTTTTATGCCCATCGCGAGTTGACGCGTGAGGAATTTCCCATCACTCCCGAGGAAGCCACAGTGGACCTGGCGGACACCGCCGGCCAGCAGTTGGCGAACAGCCTGCGCGGGATCTGGAGCCTGCGCCTGGAAGGGCGTGACGCCGGGCTGCAAGGCTTGCCCCTCGACGGTCTGGAACTGTTTCTTGATATTGCGCCGCGCGGCCGTGGCGTGCGTGGCTACCTGGACACCGCTGGCCAACTGCGTGGGCAGGGCGAGCCGCGCTATCAGGTGCTGGGTGACCTGGCGCCGGGCGACGCGGCGCTGTTGTACTGGCGCCTGATCGACCGCGACGCGCCGGACGGCATGCCGGCCTATGAATTGACGATGCGCCTGGATGAAGTCTGGGGCAGCTTCGGCAATGCCGGCAGCGGCACCCTCAGCGGGCAGATTCTCAATCTCGACCGGCCCCTGGCGCTGCTGGAGCTGGATAACCGATTTGTCGCCACCAAACAGCTGTTCCCCGAAGCCCGCGAACGCATCGGCCTCAACCCAGCGCTGCTGGCATGGTTGATTGCCCCCGAACACCGCCTGTTCCACCAGCTCTGGCACGCCACGCGGGACCAGTGGCACAAGCTCCCCGAGGACAAGCGCAACGCGCTGCGTGGCATCGGTTGGCAGCCCGGGCCACGGGACCAAGAGCGCGATGCCCGTGGCCCGCGCAAGGACCGCAACGGCTCGGGTATCGATTTTTTCTTTATGCATCGGCATATGCTCGGTACGGCGCGCTCCCTACAAGACTTGCCGTCCTGGCCGCGCTTCCCGCCGCCGCAGCCCGAGCTTGAGCGTGATCGCCAGGGCTTCGCGCGCTACTTTGACAATCACGATGGCTTCGCACTGCCGCCGACCTGGATGGCCAGTGGCGATGAGCAGTACAGCCAGTGGGTCAGTGATATCAAGGCTTGCGAGACCTATCACAGCAACTTCCAGGTGTGGGAGTCGCAGTACCGCGACCCGCGTTACCTGGCCAGGTTGACCCTGGGCCAGTTCGGCTCGGAGGTTGAGCTGGGGCTGCACGATTGGCTGCACATGCGCTGGGCGTCGGTGCCGCGCGACCCTTCCAACGGCGCACCGGTGCCCTTTGCGCGCGATCCTGCGGATTTTTCGGCGCGTTGGTATGAGCCTGAAAATGACTTTTTGGGCGACCCGTTTTCCTCCCATGTGAACCCGGTGTTCTGGCATTTCCACGGTTGGATCGATGACCGGCTGGAGGACTGGTTCCGCGCCCATCAGCGCTTTAATCCGGGTGAGCTGAGCCGCCTGGAGGTCAACGGTGTGCCATGGTTTGCGCCAGGGCGCTGGGTCGAGGTGGGTGATCCATGGCTGGGGCCGGATACCCATGGTTGCAGCGCCACCCCGGGATTGCAGATGGGGCGCACCGTGGAGATGGATCCGGAAACCATGAAGCTGGCGTTGCGCATCACCTTCGGCGCTGATGATGACAAGTTGCAGGACTTGTTCCGCAAGGTGCCGAAGCGGCCGTGGTATGCGCGGCATTTGAAGGTCAGGGAGCGGACGGTTTGACCTGTCCGATCAACGTCAAACGGTAGGCGCTGGCTTGCCGGCGATGGCAATGGCGATGGGGCAGGCAACATCGCCGGCAAGCCAGTTCCCACATTAGATCCTCATCGTTAAAGACCAGACGCCTGCCACCCCCCTCCCAGTGCCTTGTACAGCGCAATACTCGCCCCCAGCCGTGCCTGGCGCAGTTGCACGTTCAAATCCTGGGCGGCATACAGCGTGCGCTGGGTTTCCAGTACGGTAAGCAAGTCCTCCGCGCCAGCCTCATAGCGGCTCTGGGCGATACGGAAGGCTGTCTGTGCCTGGTCCAGTTCTTCATGCTGCCACTGGCGCTGTTCGTCCAGTCGGCGAATGCTGCTCAGGGCCTTTTCTACATCGGCAAAGCCATTGATGATCGCGCCGCGATAGGTTTGCAGCAGCTCATCCTGGCGTGCCGTGGCCTTGTCGCGTTCGGCGCTGAGGCGGCCGTTGTTGAAAATCGGTGCGATCAGCCCGCCCGTGAGGTTGTAGAACGGGTTGCGCAGCATATCGCCAGCACGGTTGGCGCCCGAGCCCAGGTTGGCGCTGAGGGTCACGCTGGGCAGCATGGCGGCGCGGGCGACGATGATGTCGGCCTGGGCGGCCGCCAGTTGCGCTTCGGCGCTGGCAATGTCCGGGCGGCGGCTGAGCAGGTCGCTGGGTACGCCGGCGGCGATGCTTGGCCAGCGCAGTTGCTCAAAGGCCTGGGGCGTCAGTTGCAGCGTCTGCACCGGTTGGCCGAGCAGGGCGGCCAGGCTGATCCGTGCGGCTTCGGTCCGCTGGCGTACCTCGGGCAGTTGGCGTTGCTGCGCGGCGACCAGGCTCTTTTGCTGGGCCAGTTCCAGTTGGGTGGCAGAGCCCGCGTCATGCCGGGTCTGTACCAGCTTGAGCACGTTCTGCGCATTGGCCAGGTTGAGCTCGGCGATGCGTTGTTGTTCGTGCAGGGCCAGGAGCTGGGTGTAGGTGGTGGCCACGCCGCTGAGCAGGGTCAATTCCACCGTGGCGCGCTCGAATTCGCTGGCGCGCACCGCCAGTTCAGCACTGTCGCGAGCGGCGCGCTTGCCGCCCCAGAAGTCGATTTCGTAGGTGGCAGTCAGGCTGGCATTGAAATAATCCACCGCGTCATTGTTGTTGTCGGCATCCAGTTCGCTGTAGCCGTTGCCGCGCAGCAGTTTCCGGCGGTTGGCGTTGAGCCCGCCCTTGAGTTCGGGCAGCAGCGGCGCGCCGGCCACCACGGCGCCGGCCTGGGCCTGGCGCACCCGGGCCATGGCGCTGGCCAGGTCGTAGCTGCCGGTGCGGGCCTGTTCGATCAGTTGGTCGAGCTGCGGGCTGGCAAAGGCCTTCCACCATTGCTGGTTGACGTGCAGAGCGTTGGCCTGGCTTGCCGTGTCCCAGGCCGGCGGCGGCTGCAGGCCGCTGGCCGGGCGCTGCGCCGGGCTGCTGCACGCGGCCAGCAGCAGGCTGGCGGCAACGAGGGTCAAGTGCGCTTTCATAGGGCGATCATTCACTGGTAAGGGCCGTGACCGGGTCGAGCCGGGCTGCTTTGCGGGCCGGCATAAAGCCGAAGATGACGCCGGTGACCAGCGCGCAGGCGAAGGCGCCCAGGGCTGCGGGCAGCGAGAAGGCGACGGCCACGCTGCTGAGGATCAGCGCGCCACCGACCAGCAGGGCCAGGCCGATCCCGGCCACCCCGCCGACCACCGTGAGCATCACCGCTTCGGTGAGGAACTGGCGCAGGATGTCGCGCTGCCGGGCGCCAGTGGCCATGCGGATGCCGATTTCCCGGGTGCGTTCGCGCACGGTCATCAGCATGATGTTCATCACGCCGATGCCGCCCACCAGCAGCGAGATGGCGGCAATCGAGCCGAGCATCAGCGACAGAGTGTTTTGGGTCCGGGCCTCGGCCTGGATCATCGCGGCGTTGTTGGTCAGTTCAAAATCCCGCTTGCCGTTGTGCAGGCGCAGCAGCAACTGGTCGATGGCTTTTTCGGCCTCATGCACCTTGCGCGCGTCGGCGGCGGCAATCACCACGTATTCAGGGTTATAGGTGCCGAACAGGCGAATACTCGCGGCAGAGTAGGGGATGGCGATACGGTCGTCGCTGTCCTTGTCGCCGGAGCTGGCGCCTTTTTCGGCAAGCACGCCGATCACCTGGAACGGCACGTTTTCGATCAGGATGTATTGGCCGATAGGGCTGGGCAGGTCCTTGAACAGCTTGTCGCGCACCCGTTTGCCGATCACCGCGACGGTAGCGGCGGCGCGTTCGTCAGCCTCGGTGAAGTAGCTGCCCTCGACCACTGGCCAGTTGAAGATCGTCGGGAAGTTGGTGTCGTTGCCGCCGACATAGGCCATGTGGTCGACATTGCCGAAACGCACCCCGGCCTCCGCGCCATTGACCGGCATGATGCGCTTGACCTGGGGCAGGGCGGCCATGGCGGCGACGTCGTTCATGGTGATAATGCCGGGCGGCGTACGTGGGTTGGGCGCCGAGCCGCTGACATACAGGATGTTGGAGCCAAAGGCGCCCATCTGCGCCATGACCTGGCGTTTGCTGCCTTCGCCCACGGCCAGCATCACCACTACCGAGGCCACGCCGATAATGATCCCCAGCAGGGTTAGGGCCGTGCGGAAGCGGTTGATCCACATGACCCGCCAGGCCGCCTGCACCGCGTCCACCAGTTCAGCCTTCCAGGCGCCGTTGTGCTCGGCGCCGTCGGCCAGGCGTTGGCGCAGGTCCACCGCTTGCAGGGCCTTGGGGTTGGCTTCAGTGGCGGGCTGGTTGTGGGTGTTGGGGGTGTCGCTGATGATCAGGCCGTCGCGGATCTCGATGATGCGCTTGGCCCGCGCCGCCACTTCGCGGTCGTGGGTGATCAGGATCACCACGTGGCCCTGGCTCGCCAGTTCGTCGAGCAGGGTCATGACCTCGGCGCCGCTATGGCTGTCGAGGGCGCCGGTAGGTTCGTCGGCGAGGATGATATGCCCGCCGTTCATCAAGGCCCGGGCAATCGACACCCGTTGCTGCTGGCCGCCGGACAACTGGTGCGGGCGGTTGCCGGTGCGCCCGGCCAGCCCCAGGCGGGTCAGTAGGGCGGCGGCGCGGGCGTGGCGTTCGGCGGCCGGTGTGCCGGCATAGATCGCCGGCATCTCGACGTTTTCCTGGGCCGAGCCGGACGGGATCAGGTGGTAGCCCTGGAACACAAAGCCAAAGGCCTCGCGGCGCAGCCAGGCCAGTTCGTCGGTGTCCAGTTGGGCGACGTTTTCCCCGGCGAACAGGTACTGGCCGACGGTGGGGCGGTCGAGGCAGCCGAGGATATTCATCAGGGTCGACTTGCCTGAGCCGGAGGCCCCGACAATCGCCACGAATTCCCCGGCATGGATCGACAGGTCGATCCCGCGCAGCACATCGACCTGGGGCGCATCACCGCCCCCGTAGGATTTGCGGATGTCCCGAAGTTCGATCAGCGGCGTCAACATTCAGCCTCCGCTGCTGTCGGCGGGGCCGATCAGCAGATGATCGCCTTCGTTCAGGCCGTCGAGGATCTGGATGCGCAGGCGATCGCTGATACCCACCCGCACCTCACGGTCTTCGATGCTGCCGTCCTTGGCCACCACGCGGGCCAGTTGCATGTCGGGGCGGGTGCTGCCCTGCAGGGCAGCGACGGGCGCGGTCAGCGCATCGGTGACGCGGCTGGCGACGAAAAACACCTGGGCGGTCATTTCCGCCATCAGTGCGTTGTCGGCGTTGTCCACATCCAGCAGCACGGTGTACAGCACCACCCGGCCGCTGCCGCTCTTGCTCGAACTGCTGGGGCTGCCGCCACCCTGGCTGGTTTCGTTGAGGGGCTTGGGCGGCACCGGCAGGATCTGGCGCACGGTGCTGGTCCAGCGCCGGTTGCCACCGCTCAGGGTGGTGAAATAGGCCTGCATGCCCGGTTTGACATGGCCGATATCGGCTTCCGAGACTTCCGCCCACACGGTCATCGGCGACAGGTTGGCAATGCGCAGGATCAGCGGCGTCTGCTGCTGGCTGTTGAGGGTCTGGCCTTCGCGGGCATCCACGGCCACCACGGTGCCGGAGATCGGCGCATAGATGCGCGTGTAGCCCAGTTCAGCCTGATCAACCCGCAGCGTGGCCTGGGCCTGGCTGATCTGCGCCTTGAACATGTCGATGCGCGCCTGGGTAGCATCCAGTTCAGCCTGGGCGGTTTGCACGTCTTCATCGCGGGTGGCGCCACCGGCGGCCAGGCGTTGCTGGCGCTGGTACTTCTGCTGCGCCAGGCGGTGTTGCGCGTGCTGTTCCTGCAGTTGGGCCTGCAAATTGGCGATGGAGTAGCGGGTGGCGTCGAGCTTGGCTTGTTGGGTGGCGGGGTCGATCTCTACCAGCATGTCGCCTTCCTTGACCTGGGCGCCGGCTTCGACGTGAATCTTGCGGATCTGCCCGGAGGCCTGGGCGCCGACATCCACGTAACGCCGCGGTTGCAGGGTGCCGAGGGCGGTCACGCTGCTTTCGATATCGCCCCGGTGTACTTGCAGGGTGGCAAATTTATCCCGGCCGGGCGGGATCAGTTGCCAGGCGGCGAACGCGGCCACGGGGATCAGGCAAAGTGCTGCCAGCAGAGCGCGCCGGGTGTGTCGGGGACGGTTCATGCACGGGTTCCAGCCAGGAAAGTTCGGACCGCAGCTCAATCGCCCACAAGGGCAGAGACAGGCGCGGCAAGCTGTCAGGTAAACGAGGTATTTGCCCTGAAATTTAAGTGCTTACACACGCCGTTACAGCTGGGCGAAACGCCAGTATTGGACGTTGTGTGTAGGACTTTTCAAATCTACATGAGAATTACTATAAATTAGACGGCCTCAAACTGCCATCACCGCATTGCCCGCGCCGGCGGCTCCGCGCCTGCCAGGGTGAATCCGGTGCGAGGCTTAAATTTTTTTTCATGGTCCTCGTTTCCTATCAACACATGGCCTGTTGTTCAGCAGGTCGCCCAGGCTTTCCGCCCCATCGCCACGGGGCTTATCCAGAGGACACTGGAATGACACAGGCAATTGCATCGCCCGCGGTTCACGACCTGATCGGTATTGGTTTCGGTCCCTCGAACCTGGCGCTGGCCATCGCCCTGCAAGAGCGCGAGAAAGCCCAGGGCAAGCTCGATGTGCTGTTTCTCGACAAGCAGGCCGACTACCGCTGGCACGGCAATACCCTGGTGAGCCAGAGCGAGCTGCAGATTTCCTTCCTCAAGGACCTGGTGACCCTGCGCAACCCCACCAGCCCGTACTCTTTCGTCAATTACCTCAAGGCCCACGGGCGCCTGGTGGACTTTATCAACCTGGGCACCTTCTACCCGTGCCGCATGGAGTACAACGACTACCTGCGCTGGGTCGCCGGGCAATTTACCGAGCAAAGCCGCTATGGCGAGGAAGTGCTGGCCATTGAGCCGATCCTGCATCAGCAGCAGGTCGAGGCGCTGCGGGTGATCTCCCGCGATGCCCATGGCGAGCAACTGGTGCGCACTGCACGTTCGGTGGTGGTCAGCGCCGGTGGCACGCCACGGATTCCCGAGGCGTTCAAGGCGCTCAAGGATGACGGACGGGTGTTCCACCATTCCCAGTACCTGGCGCGCATGGCCCAGCAGCCGTGTGTCGAGGGCAAGCCGATGCGCATTGCAATCATCGGCGGTGGGCAGAGCGCGGCCGAAGCGTTTATCGACCTGAACGACAGCTTCCCCTCGGTGCAGGTGGACATCATCCTGCGCGGCTCGGCCCTCAAGCCTGCCGATGACAGCCCGTTCGTCAACGAAGTGTTCTCCCCGGAGTTCACCGACCTGGTGTTCCAGCAGCCCAGCAGCGAGCGCGAACGCCTGGTCAACGAGTACCACAACACCAACTATTCGGTGGTGGACCTGGACCTGATCGAGCGCATCTACGGGATTTTCTACCGGCAGAAAGTCTCCGGCATCGCCCGCCACGCATTCCGCACCCTGACCACCGTGGAAAAAGCCAGCGCCGGGCCCTTGGGCATCGAGTTGCTGGTACGTCACAACGCCACCGGTGAGACCGTGATCAACCACTACGATGCGGTGGTCCTGGCCACAGGTTATGAACGGCAGATGCATCGCCAGTTGCTGGCGCCGCTGGAGGCCTATATGGGTGACTTTGAAGTCAGCCGCGATTACCGCGTGGTCACCGACGAGCGCTGCAAGGCGGGCATCTACATGCAGGGTTTCAGCCAGGCCAGCCATGGCTTGAGCGATACGTTGCTGTCGATCCTGCCGATTCGCGCCGATGAGATTGCTGCCTCGCTGCACGAGCATGACCGCAGCCTGGGCCAGGCGCGCTCGGTGCGTGATGTGCTGCTGGCCACCGCGAGCTGACAGCGTTGCAGATCGTTCCCGCGCCCGCGGGAGCGATGCCTGGCTGAACCCTGGCTGAAGAACCCGGCGATTCGCCGCACTGTCACTTTCCTCCCGCAGACTGCGGGCGTAAGCTGCGCCGGTTTTCAACCATAGCGCAGACCTTCGTGAACAGACTTTCGAGTGACAGTTGTCGACCAGGCTTGGCCAGCTGACGCGCATCCCCGTGCCGTTGCCTCGCCGATAAAGCGAGAAGCGGTCTTTGGGTAGCGAACCGTCCGGTTCCTGCCTGATCCCCCTTTTTTCGACGCTGATTCTGCGGGCAATCAAAGGGAGATTCATCATGCAAGCCCTCAACAATATCAATCTGGATTCCCTGATCGACACCGTGGTCAGCCTCAGCGCGGCTTTCATCCTGGGTGGGCTGATCGGCTTTGAGCGCCAGTTCCGCCAGCGCACGGCGGGGCTGCGCACCAACGTGCTGGTGGCGGTGGGGGCGGCGATCTTTGTCGACATGGCCAACCGCCTGGCCGGGGCCGAAGGGGCGGTGCGGGTGGTGGCGTATGTGGTGTCCGGGATTGGCTTTCTCGGCGCCGGGGTGATCATGCGCGAGGAGGGCAATGTACGCGGGCTCAATACGGCGGCCACGCTGTGGACTTCCGCCGCCGTGGGCGCCTGCGCCGGCGCCGACCTGATCCTCGAGGCGTTCCTGGGTACCTGTTTTGTGCTGGCGGCCAACACCTTGCTGCGGCCGATCGTCAATAACATCAACCGCCAGCCTTTGGATGTGGTGTCGGCGGAGGTCACCAATATCCTCTACGTGATCGCCCGGCGCGCCCAGCAGCAGGCGGTGATGGCCTTGCTCGAATCGGAACTGGCGCGCTGCAACTACCCGGCCAGTGATGTCGACGTACGGCCATTTGGCACTGAGGAGGTGGAAATCGAGGCGACGCTGGCGGCCAACTCGGTCGACGGTGACGAACTGGACGCCCTGGTGGCGCGGATCTCGCAGTCGACCCTTGTGGTGCAGGCCTTCTGGAGCCCCAGCACCACCGACTGAAGCAAACCCTGCATCCCCCAAAAAGCCGCCTCCTGTCATAGGGGGCGGCTTTTTTTATTGAATTTGACTACGCTTTTGGAAGGATTAATCCTACAAGTGCGCCGGATTTTCCCTTCGGGCGAAACATCATTCCGTTGTTAATGTTGCGCCGTTGCACCTAACCAAATTCCGTTGAAACGTTCTGTGTAGACAGTGCCGCTGGTCGGAACTGGTATTTCTCACAGGTACAGGGGTTTCGTGTGATGTGTAAGGGTGTTGGCGCCCCTGAAATGAGTGGTCGCCAATGAAGCAACTAAACAATCGTGGTGTCTTCCCAGGGAGCCGCATGAGCAAAGCGCTAATCGTGGATGATCATCCGTTCATTCGTTCTACCGTCAAATACCTGTTGCGCCAGGAGGGCTTCGAGAAGATTTTCGAAGCTGCCAACGGTGCCGACGCCTTACAGATTGCCAGGGAGGAGCGACCGGACCTGGTCATCCTCGACCTGGCCATGCCCAAGTTGGGCGGGCTGGAGGTCATCAGCCGGATCAAGGCATTGGGCCTGCCCTGTAAAATCCTGGTGCTGACCTCCTATCTGGCAGTGTTCTTTTCCACTCGTTGCATGCGCGCCGGGGCGATGGGCTTTGTCGCGAAAACCGGTGAACTCGATGAGCTGCAAAAAGCCATCAAGGCCGTCATGTCCAACTACAGCTGCTTCCCCAGCCTGCCCACCAGTTCGGTGCGCAAAGACGACTTGCAAACCACTGAACAGCAACTGGTAGAGGCACTTTCCGACCGCGAACTGATGGTGCTGCAAAAGCTCGCCCTGGGCCTGGGGAACAATGAAATCGCCAAGGACATGCTGTTGAGTCACAAGACCATCAGCACCTATAAAACCCGGTTGAAGGAGAAACTGCGCATGTCTTCGGTGGTGCATTTATCCAAGTTCGCCCAGCGCAATCATCTGATCTGAAATGTCGACCTCTCTGGGCAAGTGGCTCGCCGTACTCTGGCTGGCGGGCCTGTCACTTACCGTCAACGTGGCTCTGGGCGAGCCACAGGCTTTGCATCTGTTGGGGCATTCGAGCCTGGAAGCGCCACAGGTGAACCTCAATGAGGCGGACTGGCGCTGGTTGCGCCAGCGCCGCACGTTGGTGATGGGGGTTTCCGCTCCCGACTACGCGCCCTTTGATCTGACGAATAACAACGACGAACTGGAGGGGATTACCGCCGATTATGCGGCGTTGATCGCCCTGGCCCTCAACGTCAAGGTCCAGGTGCAGCGCTATGAGCACCGCGACGAAGCCATCGCCGCCCTCAAGCACGCAGAGGTGGATTTTGTAGGCACGGCCAACGGCTACGAGGCGGCGGACGGCCAGTTGAAGCTGTCGCGCTCCTACGCCAATGACCAGCCGATCCTGGTGACGCGGGTGGGCGATAGCCAGTCGCTGACGGCCGACCTGGACGGCAAGCGCCTGTCCATGCTTTATCACTACATGCAGCCCGGTGCAGTCGCGGCCTTCTACCCCAATGCTTCATTGCATATCTATCCGTCGGCCTTCGAGGCGATTGGCGCAGTGGCCTTTGGCCAGGCGGACGTCTACCTGGGCGATGCAATCAGCACCAACTATCTGATCAATAAAAATCATCTCAATAACGTGCGCATGGCGGACTTTTCCAGCCTGGAGGTCAACCCCTTTGCGTTCGCGCTCGCCGGCGACAATGAGCGGCTGCTGCGTATTGTCAATGCGGTGCTGGAGGTGATCCCCGCCAATGAGCAGATGGAGATCCTGCGCCGCTGGAGCGCCGGTAACCTGGGGGTGGTCGGCCGCGAACGCCTGCGCCTGAGCGCCAGTGAGCAACGCTGGCTGGACAAGCACCCACGGGTCAGGGTCACGGCGCTCGACAAATTCCTGCCGCTGTCATTTTTCAACGACCGTGGGCAGTTCCAGGGCTTGAGTGCCGAGGTACTGGCGCAGGTCAGCTTGCGCACCGGCTTGAAGTTCGACGTGATACGCGGCGGTTCGCTGCCGCGCCAAGTCGAGCAGGTCAGCGAGGGCGACGCGGACATGATCGCGCTGATTACCCCAAGCATGTCCCGGGAGGACAAGATCCGCTTTACCCGGCCTTACCTGAGCAACCCGTTCGTGCTGGTCACCCGCGACGATGAGCGCAGCCCGATCACCATGGAAGATATGACAGGTAAGCGCCTGGCGGTGATTCGCAGCAGCGTACAGCGGGAAATCATCAGCCGGGAATACCCCCAAATCATCCTGGTAGACGTCGACGGCCCCGCCGAGGCCATGGCCCTGGTGGCCAGTGCCGGGGTCGATGCGTCGGTCAATGCGCTGATGATTGCGCGTTACATGATTGCCCATAAATACCGTGATCGCCTGCGTATCACCAGTACCGTGGGCGCGCAGCCAGCGCGTATCGCCTTTGGCGTGGGGCGCGGCCAGTTGGAGCTGTATTCGATCCTGGAAAAGGCGCTGCTGAGCATCTCTCCCCAGGAAATGGACGAGTTGACCAACCACTGGCGCAGCGAAGTGGTGATCGACGACAGTTACTGGCTGCGCCACCGCGACACGATTATCCAGGGGTTTGCGCTGGCCGCGCTGCTGTTGGCGCTCACCCTGGGTTGGGCCATTTACCTGCGCAGCCTGATACGCAAGCGCGGCCAGGCCGAGCGCGCGCTGAGCGACCAGATGCGCTTTATGAGCGTGCTGATCGACGGCACGCCGCACCCGATCTATGTGCGCGACCGCATGGGCCGGTTGATGGCGTGCAACAGCGCCTACCTGAATGTATTCGGCTTTTGCCTTGAAGATGTGATCGGCAAGACCGTGGTCGAGACCGACACCGGCAACCAGCCCCAGTCCCAGTCCTACCATGAAGACTACTTGCGCCTGATGGAGCGCGGCGAGCCGCAGATTCACGACCGTGTCCTCAAGGTACCTGGGGGCGCGACCCTGACCATTTACCACTGGATGCTGCCGTACCGCGACGGTGACGAGAAGGTCGTGGGCATGATTGCCGGCTGGGTCGATGTCAGTGAACGCCAGCGCTTGCTGGGGCAATTGCAGGAGGCCAAGGAGGGTGCCGACGCTGCCAACCGGGCCAAGACCACGTTCCTGGCGACCATGAGCCATGAAATCCGCACGCCGATGAACGCGGTGATCGGCATGATCGAGCTGGCGTTGAAAAATGCCGAGCAGGGGCGGATCGACCATGATGCCCTGGCCGTGGCCTCCGACGCTTCGCGGGGCATGCTGGAATTGATCGGCGATATTCTCGACATTGCGCGCATCGAGTCCGGCCATCTGTCCCTGGCCCTGGAGCCATCGAACCTGCGTGAGTTGCTGGCCTCGGTGGCGCGCATCTTCGAAGGGCTGGCGCGGACCAAGGGCCTGGTGTTGCAGGTGGCACTGGACCCGCTGCTTGACCGGCATGTACTGATCGATCCGTTGCGCTTCAAGCAGGTGGTTTCCAACCTGTTGAGCAACGCCATCAAGTTCACCGCCCAGGGCCATGTGCGCTTGAGCTGCAGTGGCTCGCCTGCGGTTGCCAATGGTTATCTGAGCCTGCGGCTGGTGGTGGAAGACACGGGGGTAGGCATCAGCGTCGAGGACCAGATGCGCCTGTTCAACCCGTTTGTCCAGGGGCGCAATACCGACCAGTCGGCGCGCAGTGGCTCTGGCCTGGGGCTGGTGATCAGCCGCAGCCTGTGTGAAATGATGGGTGGCCAACTGAAGTTGAGCAGTGTGCTGGGGCAGGGCACTCGCGTGGAGGTCACGTTGGCCCTGGCCGTGGCGTCTGCTGCCGCGGCCCATCACGAGCCGGCCGCTCTGGATGCTCCGCCGGCCCATAGGTTGAATATCCTGGTGGTGGATGACTACCCGGCCAATCGCCAATTGCTGACCCGCCAACTGAGTTTCCTGGGGCACCGCATCACTACGGCCGAAGATGGCGTGCAGGGCCTGGAGTACTGGCGGGCCGAGCGCTTCGATGGGGTGATCACCGATTGTAATATGCCACTGAAAAACGGCTATGACCTGGCGCGGGAAATTCGTGCCGACGAGCGTGCCCGTGGCCTGGCGCCTTGCCTGTTGCTGGGGTTTACCGCCAATGCCCAGCCCGAGGAAACCGAGCGTTGCCTGGCAGCAGGGATGGACGGTTGCCTGTTCAAGCCGACTGGCCTCGACGACCTGCATGCGGCGCTGGCTTCGCGTACGGCCCTGCCTTCGGTCAACGAGCCGCAGGCGGCCGAGGCGATCCAGACGATCGATCTGGGCCGCTTGCTGAAGTTGACCGGTGGCGATATGGACGCGATCAGGGAACTGTTGGAGCCGCTGCTCGACAGCCTCGCCGAAGACCGCATGCAACTGCCGGCCTTGCTGCAACAAAACCACTACGCACAGTTGCATGACCTGGCCCACCGGACCAAGGGCGGGGCGCGCCTGGTTGAGGCGCAGGCGTTGGTGAGCGCCTGTGAGGCCCTGGAAGCCGCCTGTGAACAACGTGATCGGGAGGCGTTGGCCTTGGCGGTGGCTGGCGTGCAAGCAGCCATTGATCAGTTGCATCAGGCCCTGGCGGACTATTGCAACCGGGCATAAGAGTAGGAAGTGCGAGAGTGTTTAGGAGAACTCCTACGTGCAGAGGGAACTACCCTGATTTTGCTATCGAAATATGTCTGAAAAAGTAGGCCGCTCCTTCAAACCACGAGCGCTGCCTGCTCAGGGACCTGCCATGCCCACCAAAGCACTGACCATCCTGATCGCTGATGAACAGCACCTGCAACGCTTGCACCTCGAGAAAATGCTCAACCAACTGGGTTACTACCGGATCGTCCCGGTGCAGACCTTCGATGAAGTGCTGATCCTGACCGATATTCCAGCCGAGCCATTCGATGTGCTGATTATCAATGCGGGCCTGGCCGCCAGCGCGGGTGACGCACTGGCGTTCCAGCAGGTGCGCCATGTGCTGGTCTATGACGACCAGCACAGCGGGGCGCCGGCCTCCCAGGCGATGATGCGTTTGCCGGGGTCGCCCGACAGCCTCACCCTGGAGCACTTCATGGGCATCATCGACCCGCCGTCACCGGCCAGCGGCTTGCGGGTCTTGCCGTGGCTGCGGGAGTTGGCGCGCAGCCCGGCGGTTTAGCTCAGTCCCACTGCGGCGCAATGCCCTTGGGGCTGGTCAGGCGCTGACCGCGCTCAAGGCCTGCGATCTGCGCCATATCGGCTTCGCTCAAGGTCAGTTGCACGGCCTTGAGGTTGCTCTGCAGGTTGGCGCGTTGGGTCGAGGACGGAATCACCGCGTACCCCAGTTGCATGGCCCAGGCCAGGGCCACCTGTGCCGGTGTGGCCTGGTTACGCTCGGCAATCGCCTGGATCACCGGGTCTTTGAGCACCTCGCCGTAGGCCAGGGTCATGTACGAGGTAATCTGGATGCCGTGGCGCGTGGCGAAATCCACCACCTTGCGGTTTTGCAGGTACGGGTGCAGCTCGATCTGGTTGGTGGCGATATTCTCGGCGCCGACGGCGGCGATGGCTTGTTCCATCAATGCCACGGTGAAGTTGGAAATGCCGATCTGCCGGGTCAGGCCCTGGCGCTTGGCTTCGAGCAACTGCCCCATGAACTGGGCGACGGGCACCTGGTTTTCCGGCGACGGCCAATGGATCAGGGTCAGGTCCAGGTAGTCGGTCTTGAGCTTGCGCAGGCTTTCCTTGAGGCTGGGGATCAACTGGCCTTCGGCAAAATTGGCGATCCAGATCTTGCTGGTGATGAACAGCTCATCGCGGGGGATACCGCTGTCAGCAATAGCCTGGCCGACCTCGGCTTCGTTCTCGTAGATCTGCGCGGTATCGATGACCCGGTAGCCCAGGCCCAGGCCAGTGCTGACGGAATCGATGACCACCTGGCCTTGCAGGCGGAAAGTGCCAAGGCCGAATGCGGGAATAGACATGAGTGACTCCTGTGGTGGCGTGAACAATGGCCTCGAGTATCTGCCCCGGGCGCCCGGGGAAACACCCACGATTGTTCAAATGACTCTTGACCACAAGTCACGAGTCGCCGGCAAGCCCGCTCCTACAGGGTGTTGAGCTGGCGCGCCAGGTCCAGCACCACTTTGCCGCTGCCGACAGTGGGCACCAGGTGGGTAAACGGGATATCGATCATGCGGTTTTCCCGCACTGCCCGCAGGCGCGACAGCACCGGGTCGCGGGTCAGCAACTGGCGTTTACGGCTGGCCGGGGACCATATGGCATCGGCCAGCAGGATCACATCCGGGTCGCTCATCAATAACGTCTCACTGCTGACCGTGACCCGGTATTGATTGATCCCGGCCAACAGGTTGCGCGCGCCGGCGGCGGCCAGCAGGGCAGTGACGAAACCTTGCTGTCCTTCGCTGTCCAGGCCGTTGACTTCACTGTCGAGGTAAAACACCGACAAGGGTGTTGCCGGCTTGGCCAGTGCCCGGGCGCTGGCCAGGTCGGCGTCCAGGGCGGCAATCAGCTCGCGGGCGCGCTGCGGCTTATGCAGCAGGTTGCCCAGGGTTTGCAGGTCTGTGCGGATATGCCCGAAATAATCCAGGGAGTGCCCGGCACAGGCCGATTCCAGCAGATACGAAGCCACGCCATTGCCCGCCAGCCCAGTGCGTGAAGTAATGCCGCTGCCAAAGGCCGTGGCAAAACCGCCCACCACCAGGTCCGGCCTCTGCCCATACAACACTTCGCTGGCCGGATAGCGCAGTGCAATCACCGACACCCCCAAATACTTGCCCTGCTTATGCGCGGCGCCGTTGTCATCCAGGTACGCCACGCCCACCAGTGCCGGGCCGGCGTCCAGGGCCAGCAGCATATCGGCGGCGTGTTGATTGAGGGCGACAATCCGCGCCGGCGGTGCATGGGGCAGTTGCCAATCCTGCTGGCAGTTGCGGTAGTCGTGCGCAATGGCCGAGGCACTGCACAACAGGGCGATGGCAACGCCTGCCAAACGTTTCATGGATGCTCCCGGATCAACAGTTCCTCGACCACCTCGCCGCCCACCAGGTGCACATCCACCAGGCGCACGGCATCGGCCTTGCTGTGCACCCCATACCAGCAGCGCTGCGGGTACACCGTGAGCACTGGCCCCAGGTTGCAGGGGAACTGGCAATGGGTGCGCGTCAGCAGCACACCGCCAGGCACTTCGATGTGCTGGTGCTCCAAAAGGCGCCGGCGCAGGGTTTTCCACAGTTGCAGGGCGCCACGCTGGGTGCAGCGCGGGCCGGTGCACAGCAGCACATGGTGGGCATGCTCGGGTATACGGGACCAGTCGGGGTGGGTGTCCACCCCGTCGATTTGCGTGATTTCAGTCATCAGAAGCGATACGTGTAACGCACCTCCGTGGTGAACGGCCGGCCCAGGTTGTCGACATTGCTGGAGCGGCTGGTGACGTAGTCGCGGTCGAACAGGTTTTCTACCAGCAGGCTCACGCGGTGTTGATGGGCAGGGTCGAGGTAGCGATAGGCGTCGGCGTCCACCACCGAATAGTGGCCGTATTCGACTCTTTTCGAGCTGATTACATCGTGGATATAGCGGATCGCCGCGCCGGCGCCCCACAGGCGGTTCTGCGACTCGAAACCCACCCGGGAGCGGGCAAAGAAGCTCGGCACGTCATTGAGGGTGACCCCGGCGCGCGATTCGGTCAGGTTGCGGGTCATGTCCGCCTGCAAGCTCCACTGGTCGTTGAGCGCCAGCTTGGCGTCGGCCTCGAAACCGCGCACCTGGATCTGCCCCTGGCCGTTGACCCAGTGGCTATCGTCGAGGGTGATCAGGTCGGTGATCTTGCGCTTGAACAGGGTCACGCTGGCGCTGAATTCACGGTCGGCCAGCAGGCCCTTGTAGTCCAGGCCCAGCTCGGCGTTACGGCTTCTTTCCGGCTTGAGGTTGCGGTTGCCCAACTCGTCGCCGGGTTCATTGACGAACAATTGCTCGGCATTCGGCAGCTTGTAGGCCGTGCCGTACTGGCCGCGCAGGGCCCAGTTGGGGTTGAGGTCGTAGAGCGAGGTGAGCATGCCGACGGTGGCACTGTCGCCGCCGCTCATGGTTTCGTGGCGCACGCCGATGCTCGGATGCCAGTCGGGCAGGGCGTCGATCTGCGGGCGCAGCTGGGTGTACAGGGCGTGGGCCTGGGCCTTGTTGTCGTCGATCACCAGCACGTCGTCCTGGCCCTTGAACCACTGGTTATCCGAGCCGAACACCAGCACATGGCCGCCCGTAAGCTCAGCCTTGCCTTCGGCCTGCACGCCCCAGTCGGTAAAGCCCCAGTAGTCATTGTGGTTACGCACCACGGTGCCGCCGTCGGCGGTGTTGTTGACCCTTGAGTAGCGAGTGTCCCAGTCGTTGATATGGCCCTTGAGGAAGTAACTCAGCCGCTCGTTGATGTTTTGCTCGAAGGTCGCCGTGGCAATCTGCTGCACGCGGTCGTTGGTGGTCTTGCGGTTGTTGGTGGCGCCGGCAAAGTCCAGGTTGGCATCGGAGTACTG
This sequence comes from Pseudomonas sp. WS 5021, assembly GCF_012985535.1. Taxonomy (NCBI): domain Bacteria; kingdom Pseudomonadati; phylum Pseudomonadota; class Gammaproteobacteria; order Pseudomonadales; family Pseudomonadaceae; genus Pseudomonas; species Pseudomonas sp. WS 5021. The sequence continues at coordinate 143,679 of NZ_JAAQWP010000008.1, forward strand.
GTAGAACAGTTCCAGGCGCGAGTCATCGCTAAAAGACTGGATGGCCTTGGCGCCGAGGGTGGTGACTTCGTAGGAGCGTTTCTTGTCGGTGACGTTGCTCATGTCGCGGTTGCGAAAGGGCTGGTAGCCCTCGGACACGTTATGGCTGACATAGGCCAGCAGGCCCAGGTCGCCCAGGCCATTGGTGAAAATCCGCTCGGCCCGGGCATCACCCGTGGTGCCGCCAAAGGTATCGACGCCCAGGTTGGTTTCGCCGGACACCTCACGGGTCTGCGGGCTGCGCGTGACGATATTGATCACGCCCGCCACGGCCTGGGTGCCGAACAACAGGCTCTGGCCACCCTTGAGCACTTCGATGCGCTCCACGGCGTTGGCCGGCAGGGTGTCCAGGTACAGGCCCCCGTACAGGCGGTTGTTCAGGCGTACGCCGTCGAGCAGGATCAGCGTGTCGTCGTTGCGCCCGCCCAGCAGGGAATAGGTGCCGTAGTCGAACGGGCCGTTTTTCGGCGCGACGTAGAAACCGGGGATAAACATCTGCATCGCCCGCGTGATATCGGCGCTGGGGCCGGCGCGTTCGATCTGGGAGCGGGTGACGATCTCGACCTTGCTGCCGTATTGGGCCATGTCGGCCACGGTGGTGGACTCCACCGACGGTGCCAGAATGGTCTGCGGCTTGAGTTCCAGGGCGCTGTTGTCAGCCAGTAGCAGGGGGCTGAACACGCAACCCAACAGCAGGGTTGGGCCAGAAGTGACGTAACGTTGAAAAATCATAGTCTTCTCGAAAGTATCTTCGCAGAAGCACGCAGGAGAAAGTATCGAGCACACGCCAATACCGGCCCATGCCCGCCCACCGCAGGATTTTGCCAAACACACATTCCAGGCCGGTCTCCGGGCTCTCGCGTATCGAACCCTTCACCTTCCCATGGCGCTCTGGCCACAGTGGTGTGTCGAAGGGGTCACGCGAATACCGTTGCGGGGGCAGCACCGGACTTGCTCGAACGAGCGTACCGGTTTCCCGTTTCACCTCATGCACGGCGGCATGCGGCACCTGAAACAGGGCCGCATCTGAACATTCGCCGGACCGTTCGTCAATGTGCCGAACCGATTGCGCAGCGCCGCGTGCTTGCCTGGGCTCAGCGATTGGCCGCGCGAGGCGGGTAGTGGACGGGGTAGTAGGAGAACAGCAGGTACTCCAGCGGGTTACGGATCATGGAGATGTCCGTACGATCCTTGACGGTTTCCACGCTGTCGTACTGCGCATAGGTGTCACTCACCAGTCTGGGCCCGTCGTGCGGCCCGTGCATCTGGATGCCGGTCTTGAACTCGGCAGTCACCAGTTCGGGGCTGGGAGTTACGGTCACCGTGCCGACAAAGGCCTTTACCGGCTTGTTGATCAAGCGCTGGAACTGGGCGGCAAAGGAGTTTTCGGCGCCATTGCCGGAGTAGCACACCAGCAGGCGCACGTTGTCGAACTGGCTGGGGTCGATGCCTTTGGCCAGCAGGTGGGCGTGCAGTTGTTCGGGGGTGTGTTCGGCGCCGTCATAGAGGATGGTTGAGCTGGCGCCGGTCAGGCGCTCGGTGACGCTCAGGTCGCGGCCATGAGCGTTGATATTGAGCCGGGGTTTGCCTTTGTATTGGTCTTCAAAGGTAAAGAGGTTGCCTTTGACCAGTTGCATCTTTTCCATCGTGCCCTTCATGACCTGCAGGCGCCGGACCTTCTGGCCATTGGGGGCCTCGACAATGCTGTTGCGGCTGGCGCTCACGGGGGCGCCGACCCGCCTGGCCGCAGGCCGCGCGGGCGTCTGGAGTAACAGCATTGCCAGGTTGACCAACAAGTCGGCCATGGCCGGGGCTTTGTTGCCGGTATCGTCGTCGGCCAGGGTCTGTAGGTCACTAAGAATGCCCTGGAACTGCAACGCCACGCCGATGGCCGCGCCCGGCCCGCGCAGTGCGGGCAGCACGGCGTTGAGCAGCAGATAACCGCCCTCTTTGAGCGTGGCCCAGCGGCTTTCGTCATCGGAGACCGACTGTTGTTCGGCAATGCTGGTCAGGCCCAAGGCATTGGCGTCGTACAGGTGGTTCATCAGTTGCCCGGTTTGCAGCTTCTCTTTGAGTGTATTGGCCGCCTCGTAACCGCCGGCGGCCAGCTTGGGCTCGGCAGGCACGGTCTCACCGTCGCCCACGCCAAAAATGCTGGTGGTCTGGAGGCTGGGCTCCTTGAAACTCCAGGCCTTGTAGTACGCCCGGGTCGCGTCATCGGGCAACCAGGCCAGGATGTCTTTTTGCAGGCGGCCTGGTTGCTGGATGGCTTGGAGCAATGCCTGGCGCGTCGGAAATTGCAGCAGCGGCGCATCGGCGATCAGCGGGCGGTAGAGGATATGCGGGCCCTTGGCACTGTCCTCGGGTTCGATCAGGTACATATTGTCGACCACATCGGGGCTCTTGCCGGGGCCCGGCACGAATGCCAGTGGGCGGATTACGATCTCCTGGCCGTCGACGCGCTTGGTGCCGGGGGCGGGGTCGAGGATGGCCTGGATGTAGCTCAAGCCAGTGGTATCGACACCGGATTGTTTGTTGACGGCCAACTCCAGGGCCTTTATTTGCAGCTCTACTGGCACTTGCTCGGCAAACAGGGCCAGGCGTTCGGCCTTTTTGGTGCGCTCGTCTTGCAGTTCACGTTTGAGCAACAGCGGGTACTTCTTGCCGACGTCGGCGTCCTCGATCAGCTTCTGCAGGACACCATCCTTTTCAAGTTCGGTGACGCGGGTGTTGCCCGGCTTGAGGTAGACCTCCACGTCTCGACTGGGCAGGCCCGAGAGGTTGCGCAGCAGGGCGTCGGTGAGGCTCATGGACTCGCGATGAATGCCGCCGCTGATCACACCACCGGGCGAGGTGCCGCCCACCGCAACCTTGAACACCACCTGCAGATCCTTGGCGGGATGGTTCACCGCCTTGAGGTTATCGAAAGTCTGTTCGGCAAAGGGGCGGATATCGGGAATGTCGCTGTTGTAGGTGCGGCCCTTGTTGCGCTGGTGGATGCTTGCCAACTGCAGGCTCAGGTCATGCAACACAAAACGTTCGGCCTCGCTGGCGTTGTTGACCCAGCCCGGCATTTTGCGTGTGGGCCGCTCGCCCGCCACCGCGCCGTAGGCCGGGCTGCTGCTGAGCACGTCACCCAGGCCCTGTTCGATGAGGGTCTGTGCCTGGGCGACGAACGGATCTGCGTCGATTTTCTTCAAGGTGTTCAGGCGCCCCGTGCCTGGGGCTTGTTGGCTGAGGTGTTGCGCCCGGGCGGCGTCGAACGCGGCGTAGGAGTCATAGGGGGTGACGGTGCCGTTTGGCGCGCACAGCAACAGGATCAAACGCTCGCCGATATGGCGTTGCACCAGTAGGTTGGGGGAGGCGGTTTCGCTGGCGTCCGGGTGTTGCCGTGTAACGCTGCCAAGGGCAAATACGGTGATGTCACTGTTGGCGGCGGGAGGTGGGCGTGTCACCATTTGGTCCAGGGTTTCGCGTTGCGCGTCATCCAGCCCCGGCTGTTTGAGCCCGGCCAGGCGCAGATTGTTGCGCAACAACTCACTGACCAGCGCCTGCCGATCGCCGGCGAATGGCCCCGCCGCGGTGCTGAACGCCGGTTGTGCCCAGTAGCTGCGCAGGTCGCTGGCCATGGCCTCGCTCAACTGCGTGGGCAGCGCGTGCAGGGCTGCTTCAACGGCTTTCAGATTGATCGGCAGGGGCGTGTCGGGGGTGTTGCCCGTATGGGCGAGCAGGTCCGGGCGGGTGTCGACCAACTTGCTGTTGTCGGGAAAGCTCGGCGCGTCCTCGCCGCTCAGGTAGTTCAAGGCCACGGCCGTGAGGGAGCTGCGCCGGAAGTGCCCCGGGTTGGCCGGGTCGGGCTCGGCGTAAGCGATCTGGTTGATATCGAAGTCCAGGCCGGGAGAGACCTTCTGAATGGCCTCGGTGAGCAGTCGTTGCACAACCGAACGCACATCGGGTTGGCCGTCAAATTGGCGGCGAACGGTCTCGGTTGTCGGGTTGAGGGCCTTGGCAGGCCCGGCCGCAGTGGCACCGGTTGCCTGGTCGAGGCGTTCAACCGCAAGGCGCCGTTTTTGCTGGAGGGCGCGTGTGGGGGCAGTGTCCGTGGGGCTACTTGCGCTTAACGCCGGGAAACCACTGCGGTTGAGTACCGCGCAGCGTTTGAGGGTTTCCAGCAATGTGCCGTCTGCGGGTGTTTCACCATAGAAGTTCAAGATGTCCTGGAAACGGACCGCGTTGTAGTGCGGGTGACGGGCCCTGTCTGTCGACCCTGCGGCCAGGTCCCGGGCCTGCGCGACGATGTCGGCCGCGACGGCTGACCAGCCGGAGTCGTCGCTCAGGGTGAAGCGTTTTTCGAGCATCACCCCATTGGGGTCGGTGACCTGGCAGACCAGATCGCCGGTTTGCGGGGCAATGCTGACACTGGGCAGGTCAAGTTTGTGCTGTTGCGCAAAGCGCAAAAAAGCCTCGGCGTTCAACGCCTGTTCGAACGCCTGGCGGGTTTGGCCCATCGTCGAGAACGTTGGCAACCGGCCTATGCTCCCCCCCGATGTTCCGTGCCCAGGCAGCCGGGTTTCGGGGTGCCCGGAGCTCAGGTCGCTGCTGCACAGCCTGGCCAGAAACAGATCGCCTGCGCTGATTTTTTCCAATGAACTCTGCTGGGGCAACGACGGGCTCTGATCGCGGGCCGCAACGGTGTCGATCGCATCCCGCTGCAGTTGCTTGGCGTGTTGGTGCTCGGGGCGGTTATAGCGCGGCTGCTCAGAGCCTGGGTAAGCCAGGGCGGCAAAGCCATGTTCGGTCTGTAGGCGGCCAATATAGGTGAGGGTGTCGGCCTTGGTATTGGCGAAGGAGTCCCCGTAGAAGTCGCTTACCACGTTGGATGACGCGCTGTGTTCACCGGCGTATTCAAACGACTGTGCAAGTGTCGGGGCCAGCACCCGCGCAGCCGCTAAAACGTCGGCGGATGCCTGGTCCCAGCCGCTGTCGTACGAGGTAAACGTGGCCGGTTTGTCGTTGACGGTGCAGTCCAGCCACCCCGACCTGGGGTTGAACGTAAAGCGTGAGGTGTCGATATGGTGTTCTTTGGCAAATGTCGCAAATGGCTCGCTATTCACGGCTTGAGTGAGGCGCGACCAGGCCTGGCCGAAGGTCGAGTCGGCGGGAATAGCGTCCACCTGCCTGGCGCTGGGGCTGTCTTGCCCGCCAGGCTCAAGGGAAATGACCCGGCTCATCAAGGTGGCGGCCAACAGGCACGCCAGGTCGCTATCGGCTTGCCTGACCAATGACCGGGCTTGTTGCTGGGCGTCGAGGCTGATAAACGGCACCCTTCCTAGGGGGGTCGCATCGCTGGGTTGCGCGGGTGCCGGTTGCACGCTTGGGTAGGTGCCCGCAGGGGCGAGGGCGGGGCGGGAGTCGGTCAGTCTCATGGGCAATCCTTGGACAATAGGGGAGGCTTTTTGGGTGGCGGTCGGTTGCCCGCGGTTCCGCCCCGAGCGCCAACCCATGCGATAGATAATGTGTCGCACCAACCGCTGTACTATGGTGAGGCCGCTTCGGCGGTCGACCCTTCCACTACCTTCAACCTCGCGGGATTCTGAATGCAGGCCACTCGCTTGACCCTGATCGCCCACGCCCCTACGTGCGCCCGTAAACCGGCACGTTTTGCCCTGGACGAGTCATTGCAAATGGACTGGCAGCAGGCACGCCTGTCCCAGGCGCAGCGCTTCAAGCGGGCACCGCGCCTGCTGTGTGGACCGGAGGCGCGAACCCGGCAAACTGCGGGGTTGTTCGGCGAGTCCGCGCAGGTTGAACAGGCGTTACGTGACTGTGATCTGGGGCGCTGGCAAGGCATGGCCATCGATGCGATTCAACACGCTGAACCCGAGGCCTTGCAGGCCTGGCTCACGGACAGCACGGCAGCGCCCCATGGCGGCGAGTCCGTGGCCCAGTTGTGCGAGCGAGTGGCGCAGTGGCTAGGCACCCTGGAACAGGCGCCGGGCCATGTGCTGGCGGTGACTCACCCCTTTGTGATCCGTGCTGCGTTGCTGCATGCGCTGCAATGCCCCCCGGCTATGTTCAACCGGATCGATGTGGAACCGCTCTCTAGCACTGAGCTGCGTTTCAATGGCATCTGGCGCCTGCGCCTGCAAACGCGCGAGACCTGAGCGGCGCGAACATGGCAAAATCCCCGCCCCGCACTGAGAACCCCGTCATGAAAAAAATCCTGATCATCGGCATTGGCGCCGGCAACCCCGACTACATCACGATGCAGGCGGTGAAGGCGCTTAACCGCACCGACGTGTTTTTCCTGATGGACAAGGGCCAGAGCAAGGACAAGCTGATCGACCTGCGACGGGAAATCTGCCAGACCTACATCGACGCCGGGCACGTCTACCGCTTTGTCGAAGCCGACTGCCCCGAGCGCGTGCGTGGCGAGATTGACTACACCACGGCCGTGCAGGATCTGAACCGCGACAAGCAACAGACGTTCGAGCGCATGATCAACCAGGAAATGGCCGACGGCGAAGTGGGCGCTTTCCTGGCCTGGGGCGATCCGGCGTTGTACGACAGCACCATCCGCATCCTGCAGGCGATCCTGGCCAGTGGCAGCAGTGAGTTTGAATTCGAGGTCATTCCCGGGATTACCAGCGTCCAGGCCTTGGCGGCCCAGCATAAGGTGGCGTTGAACCGCATCGGCCGGTCCATCGAGATCACCACCGGGCGCCGGCTCGCGGCGGGGCAGGCCAGCGATGCCGATACGTTGGTGGTGATGCTTGACGCCGAGGACTCCTACCGTAGCGTCGCGGACCAGGAGATGGACATCTATTGGGGCGCGTACCTGGGCACCCCGGATGAAATCCTGATCAGCGGCAAGGTGGCCGAGGTGGCCGACGAAATCGAGCGCGTGCGCAAGGCGGCGCGCCAGGCCAATGGCTGGATCATGGATACCTACCTGCTGCGCAAGCCGTAGGGGGGAATGCAATAAACAAAGTGGGAGCGGGCTTGCCCGCGATGGCGGGGTGTCAGTCAGCCTATGTATTGGCTGATACACCGCGATCGCGGGCAAGCCCGCTCCCACATTGGATGTGTGGTGCTTGGGGGAATGTCACTTGCCGCTGGTAATTTGCCTGACCAGCAGGCCATGCCCCGCCACATCCTCGGCCCGGGAAATCGCCTGGATCACCAGCAATCGGTTGCCGGAGCCGGCAAGGAAGGTCGAGTTCAAGGTCTTGCCGCCGCCCATGCTGGCGGTGCCATCAATCTGGCGCAGGCCCACGCCCTTGATCAGCAGTTTCTTCTGCGCCAGTTTTTTGTAGTCCGGCAGGCTGGTGCCTACGTCCTTGAGGAAACCTTCAGCCGCGCTATCGAGAAACAGCGGTTCGTCGTCCTTCAGGTCGATACCGTCGTTGCGCAAGGTCTGGGCCACTACCACCACGCTTTTTGACGCCTGGTTGATGTACATCGTGCCATTGGCGCCAGCGGTGCCCTGGGCTTGTGCGCCGGCGGGGAGGGCGTCGGCCACGTAGCCCTTGGGCAGGGTGAAGGTGAACTTGCCGTCCAGGGTCGAGACGATCTGGAAGTCGTCCGGCGGCGCGGCGGCCGGCTTGGCAGCCGCGAACAGCGGGCTGGCGCCCAGGCTGACAGTCAGCGCCAGGGCCAGGCGGGCGGCGGTTTTGCTGAGGGTGAGCATGAGGTCTTCCAATGGATGAACGAAATTGCGCTGTATTCTGTCAGAAAATTCGCAATTTCGTTCGGATCCATCCTCAGACCTTTCCGGACTCTTCTTCGAGGCGGTCCATTTCAAACAACCGCGCCAGTTCCGCACGGGCTTCCTGGGCCGACTGCATCACCTTGGCCGCATCGTCGTACACCGCGTGCTGCGCTGTCAGCAGTTGCAGGTCGTGATGCTTGAAACGGTTGATCCGCGCATCGGCCTGGGCCTCGCTCAGGCCCAGGCCGACCAGGGTGCGGCGGCTCATTTCCAGGCTGGAATAGAACGTTTCGCGCACCGGTGACGCGTCCAGGTCCACCAGGCGATGCACGTGCTGGCGGTTACGGGCGCGGGCGATGATTTTCATGTGCGGGTAGAGGTTGCGCACCAGTTCGGCGGTCTTGATGTTGATCTCTGGATCATCCATGGCGATCACGAAATACTCGGCCTGGTCGACCTTCGCCGCATGCAGGATTTCGGGTCGCTGGGGGTCGCCGTAGAACACCGGCATGCCGCCGAAACTGCGGGTCAGCTCGATGGTTTCGACCGAGGTGTCGAGGGCGATAAACGAGATGTTCTGCGCCCGCAGGATCCGCGCCACGATCTGCCCCATGCGGCCCATGCCGGCGATCACCACCCGTGGCGCATCGCTCTCGATGGCGCGGTATTCTTCCGGCACTTCCACCGGCTTGGCCTTGGGCCGAAACAGCTTCGGGCACAGCAGTAACAGCAGCGGAGTGAGGGCCATCGACAGGGTGATAGTCAACACCAGCACGTCGTACAGCTGCGGGGCGAACAGGCCCTGGTCGCGGCCGATCTTGAACACCACAAAGGCAAATTCACCGCCGGCCGCCAGCACTACGCCCAGGCGTACTGCGCTCTCGCGGTTGAGTTCGCCGACCATCTGCCCGACCGCGTACAGCAGCGGCAACTTGATGGCGATCAGCAGCAGGGTCAGCCCCAGCACCACAAAGGGCGTGCTGAACAACAGGCCGATATTGGCGCCCATGCCCACGCTGATAAAGAACAGCCCCAGCAACAGGCCCTTGAACGGCTCGATCTGCGATTCCAGCTCGTGGCGGTATTCCGAGTCGGCCAACAGCAGGCCGGCGAGGAACGCGCCGAGGGCCATGGACACGCCCACCAGTTCCATCAGCCAGGCGGTGCCGATCACCACCAGCAGCGCGGTGGCGGTGGACACTTCGCGCAGGCCGGTCTTGGCGACGATCCGAAACACCGGCCGCAACAGGTAGCGACCGCCGATGATCACCACGGCGATGCTGCCCAATACCTGCAAACCGTGGTTCAGGTCCTGGGCGGCGGTGGTGGTGTGGTCGCTGCCAGCCAGCAGCGGCACCATGGCGATCAGCGGGATCGCCGCGATGTCCTGGAACAACAGGATGGCAAACGCCAGGCGCCCGTGGGGGCTGTTCAGTTCCTTGCGTTCGGCCAGGCTTTGCAGACCGAAGGCGGTGGAAGACAGCGCCAGGCCCAGGCCCAGCACAATCGCGCTGTTCCACGACTGGCCAAACGCCCAGAGCGCCACGGCGCCCATCACCATGGCAGTCAACAGCACTTGCGCCAGGCCCACGCCAAACACGGCCTTGCGCATCACCCACAGGCGTTTGGGCGACAGCTCCAGGCCGATGATGAACAGCAACAACACCACCCCAAGCTCAGAGAACTGCGCGACGCTTTGCGGGTTGCCCACCAACCCCAGCACCGAGGGGCCGATGATCACACCGGCGAACAGATAGCCCAGCACCGCGCCCAGTTTCAGGTGCTTGGCCAGGGGTACGGTGAGCACCGCCGCTAGCAGGAACACCACGGCCGCTTGTAACAGGTTGCCTTCATGGGGCATCGCTTACTCCAGGATCTTTGAGTCGAATCGACAGGGCGCTATTAGAGCGCGCTTTTATGCGGTTGAATCTGAATTTTTGCCGAGGTAGGGCGCTGCACGCCGGCGCCTGTTGGATGTCGTCCAAATCCTACAAGGCACTTACGAAAGTATTAATACCATTTATTTCAATGACTTTAACGCGCGTCAGCTACGGTTCTGACAACAGGATTGTTGTCATCACGGTCAGGTAATTCGCTTTCGATGCGTGTTGGATCTGTTGTATGGGGCTTCTACGCATTCACGGACGAAAGGCTTGGACCACGAAGGAGTTGTTGCCCGTGGAAAGAAGAATTGTTGCTGGCGCCAAAACCCATGTTTCTCCTCTCTCTCTTGCGATTCGTCTGGGTGTCCTCGGGCTGGTGGCAGGCCTGGCGAGCCCCGAGGCGTTGGCGGCGTGCTCGCCGGCGAACCCGGGCGTAAACGCGGTGGTTACCTGTACCGGAGCGCCAAGCCTGCCCCTGACGCCGGTCAACAACTTTTCCAGTTCGACCAATGGCCTGCAGGTCACCGTCGATGCCGCAGCGCGGATGAACACTGTGCTGGGCACGGTATTGAGCTTGACGGGTAGCGGTATAACGCTGACTAACCTGGGGGTGATTGATCCGGCGTTCCTGTTGCCCCTCAGCGCCTTGACCAGTGGCGTGGTGATTGGCAACGCTTCAACCTCAGGCAACGTATCGGTGACCAACAGCGGCACGATCAGAGGCACCATCCCATTGCTGGATGTGGCCTCGCTGCTGGGCGGCGCGGCGCTCAATATCACCAATGGTGCAAACTTCACCACCAACATCTATAACAGCGGCACTATCGGCGCTTCGAGCATTGGCGTATCGGTGCTGCAACCTGACGAAGCCCCTGTGGTGGTGGTGCAGGGCGGCTCCCGGGTCAATATGACCAACAGCGGCACGGTCACCGGCCGGATAGGCTTTGAAGCCTCGGGTGCCGCCGGCGGGGTTGGCAACTCGTTTATCAACGCAGGCACGCTCAATGGTGGGGTGTCCCTGGGCGCCGGGCGTGGGGGCAATACATTTACCGCGGTCACCGGGTCTGTGGTGAATGCCGGTACCGGGATCAGCCTGGGTGGACTGGTCAACGTCAATCTGTCGTTCGCGCCCTCCGGCAAGGTCGATGGCGGCGTGGGGGGGACCAACAATACCCTGGTCCTGGATAACCAACTGGCCGGGGTGAATGCTGTTATCCAGACCGGCACCGCATCCAGCAGTCAATACATCAACTTCAACAAACTGCTGATCAATGGCGGGACCTGGACCCTGCAAGGGGCGCTGGTCAACGGGTCGACGATACTCAATAGCGCCCTTGTGCAATTTGACAATAGCGCCGCGTTCGGCAGCGGCGTGCTGAACGTCAATGGCGGGACCCTGGCGGCCAGCACCGGTAACCTGAACGTGGCCAACAACGTGGTGATCGGTGCCGGTGGGCTCACGGTGCAGGGCACCAACGCTTTTGCCTTTGGCGGCAACCTTAGCGGCACGGGGGCCTTGCGCAAAAACGGTACGGCGGACCTGACCCTTAACACCACCAATACCTACAGCGGTGGCACCCAGTTGAACGCCGGTACTCTGGTGCTCGGGGCCACGGACGCGCTGGGCTCGGGCACCCTGACCGCCAGCGCCGGGACCAACCTGAGCACCGGCCCGCTGCTGGGCGCGGCGATTGCCCTGGCCAATGGCATCGACCTGCTGGGCAACCTGACCGTGATTGGCAGCAATGCGCTGACCCTGGGCGGGGTGATCGGTGGTAGCGGCGGCCTGGTCAAGGAAGGCAGCGGCGACCTGATTATCAGCGGCACCAACAGCTACCAGGGCAACACGGTGCTGAACCTCGGCAAATTGGTGGTGGGTGCCGACGGTGCACTGGGCGCCGGAGCGTTGAGCGCCGCCGCCGGCACCACTCTGGATGCCAATGCCACGGCGAGCCTGACCAACCAGGTCAGTCTCAACGGCGCGGTGACCGTGGGCGGGACCGCAGACTTGACGCTCACCGGGCCGATTATCGGGGGCGGCAGCCTGACCAAGAATGGCGGCGCCACCCTGAACCTCTCCGGCAACAACCTTTTCCTCGGTGGCCTGAACCTCAACGCTGGTACGTTGAAAGTGGGCAGCAATACAGCGCTGGGGTCGGGCAATTTGACCGTGAGTGGCGCCTCGAGCCTGGACAGCAGTGCCGCGGTGGCCCTGGTCAATAACATTGTGCTCAACGCCGGCTTGACCGTGGCGGGCAGCAACGCCCTGACTCTGGACGGTGCGCTCAGCGGCACCGGCACGCTGACCAAAGCGGGCACGGCCAACCTGACCCTCAATGGGATCAACACGTTCCAGGCGGGCACGCTGCTCAATGGCGGCCGCCTGACCCTGGGGAATGCCGCAGCCCTGGGCGGCGGTGCGTTGACCGTGGGTGGCGCGGCGAGCCTGGACAACAGCGCGGCGTTTACCTTGGGCAATAACATCACGCTCAATGCCGACCTGGCCCTGGCCGGCACCAATAACCTGACCCTGGGCGGGGTGATCAGTGGCGCCGGTGGCCTGACCAAAAATGGCACGGCCGACCTGACCCTGAGCGGCAACAACACCTTTACCGGCGCACTGAACATCCTTGGCGGTAGCGTGTTCGCCAGCAGCGCCGCGGCCCTCGGTGGCAACAGCGGGCTGAACATTGGCGCCGGCGCCAGCCTCAACCTGGCCGGCAATGGCGTGCTCGGCGGCTTGAGCGGCGCTGGCGTTATCGACGTGGGCTTGAACAACAGCCTCACCGTAGGCGGTGCCAATACCAGCAGCACATTTGGCGGCAGCCTCACAGGCAGCGGCAGTTTGATCAAAGTCGGCGGCGGCCAGCTCGAGCTGACCGGCATCAACAGCCTCAGCGGCAATACCCAGGTCAACGCCGGCATCTTGAAGGTGAGCAATACCCTGGGCAGCGCCATTGTCGACGTGAATGCCGGGGGCACCCTGACCGGTGGCGGATCGCTGCTGGGAGCACTGAACATCAACAGCGGCGGCCACTTGGCCTTGAACAGCGCGGATACGCTGTCTACCGGCTCGCTGGTGGTGGGCAGCGGTGCCAACCTCGACGTCAGCCTTGGTGCGCCGTCCCCGACGCCGCTGCTCAGCGTCAATGGCAGTGTGAGCCTGGATGGCAACCTGAATGTCAGCAATGGCGGGGCCTTTGGTGCCGGTATCTACCGTTTGATCAACTACACCGGCAGCCTGGCCGGGCAGGGCCTGACAGTGACGGGCGTGCCCCAGGGCTTCAACCTGGGCGATGTGCTGGTAGATATCGCCACGGCCAACCAGGTGAACGTGGTGGTGTCGGTGGCCAACATGCTGTTCTGGGACGGCAGCCAGACCACCGGCAACGGCACGGTCGAAGGTGGCAATGGCACCTGGAGCGTTGGCGCCAGCAACTGGACCGCCATCGGCGGCACGCCCAACTCGGCCTGGGCCGGCGGCTTTGCAGTGTTCACAGGGACTGCGGGGACGGTCAGCGTGGACGGCACGCAGCAGTTCACCGGCCTGCAATTTGCCAGCGACGGCTACAACGTCGTGGGCGGTGCTGCGGGGCAACTGACGGCGGTCAACGGCAGCGCCGGCAATACGGCGATCCGTGTCGATCCAACCCTCACCGCGACCCTGGGCGTGAATATCGACGGCGCCGGCAAACTGGCCAAGCTCGACAGCGGCACCCTGGTGCTCAATGGCAACAACAGCTACACCGGCGGCACTGCCCTTGAGCGTGGGGCGCTGGTGGTGGGCAGTAACACCGCGCTGGGCGGCGGCCTGCTGAGCACGGCCGCGGGCACCACACTCTCCAGCAATAAAACCGTGGCCCTGGGCAATGACCTGGCCCTGGCTGGCAACCTCAACGTCACTGGCAGCAATGCCCTGGCCTTGAATGGCGTGATCAGTGGCGCCGGCGGCCTGGTCAAGAGCGGCACCTCGCAGCTCACGTTGGGCGGTGTGAACACCTACCTCGGGCCCACCGCGCTGAACGCCGGTGGCCTGATCCTGGCGAGCAGTGGCGCCTTGGGCAATGGTGCGTTGAATGCGGCGGGCGGCACGACCCTGGACAGCAGCACCGCGGTCAGTGTCGGCAATGCCCTTAACCTGGGAGGCAACCTGAGCATTGGCGGTAGCGCCGACTTGACCCTGGGCGGGGTGATTAGTGGCAGCGGCAGCCTGACCAAGGAGGGCGCGGCCAACCTGACCCTCAATGGCCTCAACAACTACCAGGGCGGCCTCACCCTCAATGCGGGCACCCTGACCCTGGGCACTGCGGCGGCACTGGGTACGGGCGGGCTGACCGTGACGGGCAATTCGACCCTGGCCAGCAGCACGCCACTGGTCTTGGCCAACGACTTGACCGTCAACGCCGGCCTGAGCGTGGGCGCCAGCAATAACCTGACGCTGGCTGGTGTGCTGGCCGGCAATGGCAGCCTGATCAAGACCGGTACTTCAGACCTGACGCTGGCGGGCAACAACACCTTCAGCGGCCTGCTGGATATCCAGGCGGGCAGCCTCACCACCGTCGGCAACGGTGCGCTGGGTACCAACAGCGCGATCAACCTGGCGACCGGCACTGCCTTGAACCTGGGCAGTTCCGCCAGCCTGGGCAACCTCACCGGCGCCGGTACTGCGCTGGTCGGCCTCGGCAATACCTTGAGCCTGGGCGCCAACAATGGGAACGGCACTTTTGGTGGGGTTCTTGCCGGCCTGGGCAACGTCGACAAACTTGGCAGCGGCACGCTCACCCTGGCCGGGGTCAGTACGCTGGCAGGCAATACCCAGGTCAGCGCGGGCACCTTGAACGTCAACGGCCAACTGGCCAGCGCCGGGGTCAATGTGAACAGCGGCGCGACCCTCGGCGGCAGCGGGACCTTGCTGGGCACGGTGAATGTTGCCGATGGCGGCCACCTGGCCGTGAAGTCCGGCAGCCTACTGACCACCGGCGCCCTGGTGCTGGGGGCCAACGCCAACCTGGATGCCGGCCTCGGCGCGCCGTCCACGGGCGGCACCGAGCTGCTGCGGGTGTTGGGCAACCTGACCCTGGATGGCACCCTCAACATCAGTGATACCGGTGGCTTTGGCGCCGGGATCTATCGCCTGATCAACTACACCGGCGTGTTGACCAACAATGGCGTGCTCCTGGGCAGCCTGCCCGGTGGCGTCCTGCCTGGCAGCCTCGACCTGCAAACGGCGATTGGCAACCAGATCAACCTGCTGGTCAATGGCAACACCAACGTGCAGTTCTGGGATGGTAGCCAACTGGTGGGCAACGGCACCATCGAAGGCGGCAACGGCACCTGGAACGCGGCGTCGAGCAATTGGACCGAGCTCAACGGTAGCTTCAACCTGGGCTGGGCACCCAACAGCCTGGCGGTGTTCCAGGGCACGGCGGGCACCGTCACCGTGGACGGCGCGCAGGCGGTCACGGGCCTGCAATTTGTCACCGATGGCTACAACCTGGTGGGCGGTACGGCAGGCGGCCTGACCCTGTTCAATGGCGCCGGCGGCAACACCGCAGTGCGGGTCGATCCCACTGTCACCGCAACCCTGGATGTGAACCTCAGCGGCGGCGGCACCCTGGCCAAGCTGGACAGCGGCACCCTGGTGCTCAATGGCAGCAACACCTTCACCGGCGGCACGGCGCTGAACGGCGGCAGCCTGATCGTCGGCAATAACAGTGCCCTGGGCACGGGCCTGCTGACCGCCGCCACCGGCACCACCCTGGACAGCAACACAGCGCTCGCGCTGACCAATGACGTGGTTCTCAATGGCAGCCTGGCCATTGGCGGCAGCAATGCCCTGATCCTGGCGGGCACTGTCAGCGGCGCCGGCAGCCTGATCAAAAACGGCATCGCCAGCCTGACCTTGAGTGGCAGTAATACCTACCAGGGGCCTACCACCCTGAATGCCGGCGGTTTGATCCTGGCCTCCAGCAGCGCCCTGGGCGCAGGCGCGTTGAACAGCAGCGCCGGGACCACCCTCGACACCACCGCTGCAGTGACCCTCGCCAATGCTCTGAACCTGAGCGGCAACCTGGGTATCCTCGGCACGTCGGACCTGACCCTCAATGGCCCAGTCAACGGTGCCGGCGGGCTGATCAAAAGCGGTAGCGGCAACCTGACCCTCGCCGGTGGCAACGGCTATGTCGGCGGTACCCAACTCAACGCCGGCAGCCTGACCGTCGGTACGGGCAGCGCCCTGGGCGCAGGCGCCTTGCTGGTCAACGGCCCGGCGACCCTGGACAGCAGCGCGAATGTGACCCTGGGCAATGCGCTGACCCTCAATGGCACGCTGACAGTGGCCGGCAGCAACGGCCTGACCCTCGGCGGGATCGTCGACGGCGCCGCGCAGTTGATCAAGAACGGCGGGGCCAACCTCAGCCTCAATGGGGCCAACAGCTACGGCGGCGGTACGTTGCTCAACGCCGGTACGCTCACCCTCGGCAGCAACACTGCGCTGGGCAGCGGTACCCTGAGCGTGGGCGGTGCGGCCACCCTGGATAACAGCGCACCGCTGGTGCTGGCCAATGCCATTGACCTCAATGCCGACCTCACCGTCGCCGGTAGCCACGACCTGAACCTGGCCGGCGTAGTGGCCGGCAATGGCGCACTGATCAAAAACGGCACGGCGGGCCTGACCCTCAGCGGCAATAACCTGCTGAGCGGCCCGTTGGCGGTGCTGGGGGGCAGCCTGACCACCGTCGGCTCCGGCGCCTTGGGCAACACCTCCGGGGTCACCGTGGGCAGCGGCGCCACCCTCAACCTGGGCAGCAGCGCCACACTCAACACCCTGGCCGGCAACGGTGCACTGCAAGTGGCGGCGGGCAATACGCTGACCGTCGGCGGCACTAACACCTTCGGCGGTAGCCTGGGCGGCAGCGGTGCCCTGGATAAAGTCGGCACCGGCACCCTCAACCTCACCGGCAACAGCGGCCTGACCGGCGCTACCAGCGTCACGGGCGGCACGCTCAACGTGGCGGGCAGCCTGGCCAGCAGCAGCGTGACGGTCAACAACGGCGCGACCTTGAGCGGCGGCGGCAGCTTGGCCGGTGCGGTGACGGTGGCCGATGGCGGCCACCTGGGCCTGAGCAGCGCCAGTGCGCTGACCGTGGGTTCGCTGGTGCTGGGGGGCAATGCCAACCTGGATGTCGGCCTTGGCGTACCGGTAGTCGGTGGCGGCAGCGGGCTGCTGAATGTCGGCGGTGACCTGGTCCTGGATGGCAACCTCAATGTCAGTGATCTCGGTGGTTTTGGCACTGGGGTCTACAACCTCATCAACTACGCCGGGGCCCTGACCAATAACGGCCTGACCCTCGGGACTCTGCCCTCAAGCGTGACTGCCGATGACCTGCAACTGCAAACCGCGATCAGCAACAAGGTCAACCTGGTGGTCATCGCGCCCAACACCACCGTGCAGTTCTGGGACGGCGGCCAATTGATCGGCAACGGCGCCATCGACGGCGGCAACGGCACCTGGGGCAACGGCACCAATTGGGCGAATGTCGACGGCAGCCTCAACCAGAGCTGGAACGACAAGTTTGCGGTGTTCCAGGGCGCGGCTGGCACGGTCACGGTGGACGGCAGCCAAAGCCTGACGGGCATGCAGTTCGTCAGCGACGGCTACAACCTGGTGGCCGGTACCGCTGGCCAGTTGAACCTGGTGAACGGCGGCACTGGCAACACCGCCGTGCGGGTCGACCCCAACGTCACTGCCACCCTCGGTGTAAGCCTCAATGGCAGTGGCACCCTGGCCAAACTGGACAGCGGCACCCTGGTGCTCAACGCCGCCAATGGCTACACCGGGGGTACCGCTCTGAACGGCGGCACCCTGGTGGTGGGCAACAACAATGCCCTGGGCAGCGGCGTATTGACCGCCGCCAACGGCACCACCCTGGCCAGCAACATTGCTGTGACCCTGGGCAATAACGCGCTGCTCAACGGTGCGATGACCGTGGGCGGGGCCAGTGCCTTGACCCTGGATGGCGTGGTCAGCGGCAATGGCAGCCTGGTGAAAACCGGCGCATCCAGCCTGACCCTCAATGGCGTCAACACCTACAGCGGCGGCACCAGCTTCAATGCCGGGCAACTGACGCTGGGCAACAATGCGGCACTGGGCAGTGGCGCCCTGAGCGTGGGCGGCGCGGCGCAGTTGGATGGCAGCAGCGCCCTGCAACTGGCTAATGCCATTGCCCTGGGTGGTCAGTTGACGCTGTTGGGCAGCCATGACCTGACCTTGAGTGGCGCGCTCAGCGGCACCGCCAGCCTGGTGAAAAACGGCAACGGTGCGCTGTTGCTCACCGGCAGCAACAGCTATGGCGGTGGGACAATTCTCAATGGCGGCAGCACCACCGGTAGCACCAGCAGCCTGCAAGGGGCGATAGCCAATAACGCGGCGCTGACCTTCGAGCAAAATGCCGATGGCACCTACACCGGCAACCTCACTGGTAGCGGCTCGCTGACCAAGACCGGCAGCGGTGATCTGCTGCTGACCGGCAACAACAGCTTCACCGGTAGCACCAACGTCACGGCCGGTGGCCTGCTGGTCAACGGCACCTTGAACAGTGCCGCCGTCCAGGTCGCCAGCGGCGCCTCCCTGGGCGGTAGCGGGCAATTGGCGGGGGCGGTGAGCATGGCTGACGGCTCGACCCTCACGGCCGGAACTGCGACGCCGCTGTCCGTGGGTGCCCTGGCCTTGTCAGCGGGGACCAGCCTGGACTTCGCCCTCGGCGCACCGGGCGCATCGACCACGGTGGTCAACGTGGCCGGCAACCTGACCCTGGATGGCACCCTTAACATCAGCGACGCAGGAGGGTTTGGCGTTGGCGTCTACCAACTGTTCCGCTACGGCGGCAGCCTGACCGATAACGGCCTGCTGCTGGGCAACTTGCCAGGCGCGATTGTGCCGGGCGCGCTGAGCCTGCAAACGGCGCTGGCCAACCAGCTCAACCTGCTGGTGCAAACCGCGCCTGGGCAAATCCAGTTCTGGAACGGCACCACCACCAGCCCTGACGGCACGGTACATGGCGGTAGCGGCACCTGGGGCCCCGGCACCAACTGGACCGACCCGACCGGCACCCAAGGCCAGGCCTCGAACAACCAGTTTGCCGTGTTCGGCGGGCAGGGCGGGACCGTCACCGTGGCGGGCAATCAGAGCTTCACCGGCCTGCAAGTGTTGGACAGTGGCTACACGCTGGTCGCCGGCACGGGCGGCAGCCTCAGCCCCACCAATGCCGCAGACGGCAGCCTGGCGACGGTGCGTATCAATGCCGGCGTGACCACCGAGGTCTCGGCGCCCCTGGTGGGTAGCGGTGGGATCAACAAAACCGACGCGGGCACCTTGTTGCTGACCGGCGCCAACACCTACAGCGGCGGGACCACCGTCAGCGGGGGGACGCTGGCCGGGAACACCGGCAGCCTGCAAGGGGCAATCACCAACAACGCCAACCTGCTGTTCCAGCAAGACAGCAATGGCCAGTTCAACGGCACGCTGACCGGTACCGGCACTGTGGTCAAACAGGGCAACGGCAGCCTGTTGCTGACTGGCAACCAGCCGTTGAGCGGTGCAGTGGCCGTCAACCAGGGCCTGCTGCAAGTGGGCAATGCCAGCAACCCGGGGACTGTGCTCGGCGGCCAGGTGACTGTGGCCAATGGCGCGGGCCTGAGTGGCAACGGCAGTGTCGGCTCGCTGGTCAACCATGGCGTGGTCACTCCCGACAGCGGCAAACTCAGCGTCGCCGGGAACTTCACCAACGCTGCCGACGGCACTCTCAACCTGGTGATCACCCCATCGGTGGCCAGTTCCCTGGCGGTCGGCGGCAGCGCGAACCTGGCGGGCAGCCTGAATGTGCTCAACCTGGTCCCTTACACCGGGCCCACCACCTACACCCTGTTGACGGCTGGCGGTGGCGTGACCGGCACCTTTACCAACACCAACCTGCAGAACCTGGCGTTCCTCGATACGGCCCTCAACTACAGCCCGAACCAGGTAGCGTTGGCCGTGAGCCGCAACACCACCAGCTTCGCCAGCGTGGCGGCCACCGGCAACCAGCGGGCCGTGGCCACGGCCTTGGGCAGCGGCGTGGCAGTGGGCGGCAGTGCCGTACAAAACGCCTTGCTCACCGGCGATGCAGCCAATGCCCGCGCAGCGTTCGACAGCCTGTCGGGGGAAATCCACGCCAGCACCGCCAGCGCCTTGCTCGAGGATTCGCGCTACGTGCGTGACGCGGTCAACGAGCGCATGCGCCAACCGGGCTGCTACCGCCAGGACGATCCACGCAACAGCCTGGCACCCAGCGAAAACCGCCTGAGCAGCGCCGGGTGCCACGGCGAAATGGTCGGCTGGATGCGCGTCCTCGGCACCTGGGGCCACCTGGGCGGCGACAGCAACACCGCGCGCCTGGATCGCAACCTCAGCGGCTTCCTGCTGGGCACCGACAAGCAACTGGATGATGCCTGGCGCGCCGGTATCGCTGCTGGCTATACCCGCAGTGACCTGGACGCCAAGCGCCGCAACGCCAGTGCCGACATCGACAGCTACCACCTGATGGCCTACACCGCGTATCAGCAGGAGGCCTTCGCCGCACGCATGGGCATGGGTTACACCTGGCACGACATCGAAAGCAAACGTGACGTGGCCGTGGGCACCGAGGGTCAGCGCCTGAAAGCCGACTACAAGGCGCGCAGTGCGCAAGTGTTCGGTGAAGTCGGGTACACCGTGGAGGCCGGCGGCCTGGCCGTGGAACCGTTCGCGGGCCTGGCCTACGTCAACTACGCAAGCGACACCCTCAAGGAAAAAGGCGGTTCGGCCGCCCTCAAAGGGGATGCCGACCAGGACATCACGTTCTCCACCCTTGGCGTGCGCCTGGGTAAAACCATCGCCCTGGGCAACGGTTCGAGCATCACCCCACGGGGCAGCATCGGTTGGCGCCATGCCTTTGGTGACACCCAGCCGGATGCCGACCTGAGCTTTATCAATGGCGGCGCGTCCTTCAGCACTCAAGGCGTGCCGATTGCCAAGGACAGCGCGGTGGTGGAGGCGGGCGTCGATTACCAGATCAGCCCTAACGGCAAACTGGGACTGGGCTACTCGGGCCAGTTGTCACGCAACGACAAGGACCATGGGATGACCATCAGTTTCTCCCTCGGCTTCTGATCAAGGCCGGGTTCTTCAAGCCGCCCGCGAGGGCGGTTTTTTTTGCATTAAAGCTGGGTGTGTGCCCATGACCCCCGCGGCCTCGCGCCGATTCTTGCTACTATCGCGCTGCGTTTTCACCAGGAGCCAGCGCCTCATGCAACACCAGTGGGACCAAATGCACCGTACCCGCAAGCCTTCGTTCGTACTGTGCGGCGCGCCCCAGGGGCCGGTGCTCAATCTCTATGTCCATGGTTATTCCGCGTTTTTCAACCCGCAACAACTGGCCAATTTCCAGGCGCAACTGGCGGGGATCGAAGGTTCGACCAACGTGATGCTGTTCTGGCCGGCCGGGCACTTCCTGGAAAACCTGTTCGCCCCCTTCAAGGACATCATCGCCTCGATGCTCGGCGGCGGGACCCTGGGCGCGGCGACCGTGGGCCTGGGCAAGGCGGTGGGCTATTTTCTCGATCACTACAAAAGTGTCGAGGCGCGGGTGGACGAAGTGGCCAGGACGCTGTTGGCGGAACTGGCCAACTACCTGCATGCCGAGTCGATCGAGGTGCGCCAGATCAACCTGATCGGCCATTCCCTGGGCGCTCGCCTGCTGGTCAAGAGCCTGCTGGCCAGCCCGGAGCTGGCCCGGGAGCTGCCGCTCAATCACCTGTTGTTGATGGGCGGCGCGATTTGCACGTCCAGCCCCTGGGAGCAGGTGTCGGCACCGCTCAAGGGGCGGGTGATCAACTGCCATTCCAGCAAGGACTGGGCCCTGGCGCTCAAGCCGGATACCGAGCGCTGCATCGGCCGCTATGCCATTCCCCTGACCCCATCGCTCAAGGGCAAGGTGACCAACGTGCATCTGGTCACCTTCGACCACGCCGCCTACTGGCCGCAGTTGCAGACCGTGGTGCAGTACACCGACTTGCTGCACGAGCGCCGGGGCATGATCCGTGCGGACCAGCGCAGTGCCCAGGTGCGCTTTGCCGAAGAGGACGTGGACCTGTTCCCGGTGCTGCTCCAGGCACGGGCGCCGGAGTTGCAGTTCCTCGCCGAGTTGATGGCCGCCAAGCGCAGTGCGACCATCGCTGCGGATGTACGTGACCCATTGCAGTTGGCCATCGAGTTGCAGCGCATGGGCGGTGACAGCTTCATGAACCTGGCCCGTGGGCACGGTGTGAGTTATCGCCAATTGGCCCAGGACGTGGCCTTGCGCGTCGGCATCAAGTTTGACCAGCCCCTCGACAGCGTGGCCCTGGTGAGCCTGGAAGAACGGGTCGCCGAGACCCTGATCGAGCAGTACAAGGACAAACTCAGCCTGGCCGACCGCCAGGTGTTCGAGGCTGAACTGCGGGCGGCGGCGCAAAAGGAGCAGGGGTTTTTCCACCGTTTCGATGTCGGCCGTTCGGCCACCACCGCCTTGAGCGGTACAGCGCTGGCCGGGTTGACCGGGTTTATCGTGCGGCGCGGCGCGGCCACGGCGATTCCGGTGGTGGGGCAGGCGTTGGCGGCGGCGATGTTGCTGGTGAGCGGGGTGCGCGCGTTTTCCGGGCCGGCGTATTCCATCACGACCCTGGCGGTGCTGGTGCTGGGGGTGATTCGCCAGCGCATGGAACGCGAGGCGCTGAATCAGGAAATGGACCTGGTGGTGCAGGTGGTCGAGGCGTTCGATCTGCCCCGTGAAACGCTGATGCGCACGGTCTCGCCTGACTGCTAAGCTGCGGGCTTGTCCTGTGTGTCTGCCTGGTACCCCGCGTGAAATTCAGCCTGCCGAAAATTGCTACCGCGCCGTTCTGCCCACCGGAAGTGGCGGGCACTATCCCCGTCGATCCCCGCGCATCGTTCTTCAAACGGGTCGTGCAGTTTGCCGGCCCCGGCCTGCTGATTTCCATCGGCTACATGGACCCCGGCAACTGGGCCACGGCCATCGAGGCCGGGTCGCGCTATGGCTATAGCCTGTTGTTTGTGGTGTTGCTCGCCAGCCTGGCGGGGATGGCGGTGCAGTGCCTGTGTTCGCGCCTGGGCATCGCCACTGGCAAGGACCTGGCGCAGTTGTGCCGCGAACGCTACAGCCGGCGTTCAGCGCGCACGCAATGGGTGCTGGCGGAAATCTCGATCATTGCCACCGACCTCGCCGAAGTCCTCGGCTGCGCCCTGGCGTTCCACCTGTTGCTGGGGGTATCGCTGACCACCGGGATTGTCATCACCGCGTTTGACACGCTGCTGATCCTGGCCCTGCAAAACCGCGGCTTCCGGCGCCTGGAAGCGATCATGCTGGCGTTGGTGGCGACCATCGGGGTGTGTTTTTTTGTCGAGCTGGTGTTGATCAAACCGTATTGGCCGGACGTCTTGCGCGGTTTCACGCCGTCGCTCTCGGCGATCAGCGATGCCGCGCCGCTGTACCTGGCCATCGGCATCCTCGGGGCCACCGTGATGCCGCATAACCTGTACCTGCACACGTCCATCGTGCAGACCCGCTTGTTCGGCAAGGACCTGGCCAGCCGCCAGGACGCGGTCAAGCTGGCGCGTATCGACACCATCGGCTCCCTGGCCCTGGCCTTGCTGGTCAACGCCGCGATCCTGGTGCTGGCCGCCGCGGCCTTCCACCAGAGCGGTCATACCGAGGTCGTGGAAATCCAGGACGCCTACCACCTGCTGGACCCGCTGGTGGGCGGTGCCTTCGCCAGTATCCTGTTCGGCATTGCCTTGCTGGCGTCCGGGCAAAGCTCGACCTTCACCGGCACCATCGCCGGCCAGGTGATCATGGAGGGTTACCTCAACCTGCGCATTCCCTGCTGGCAACGCCGCCTGATCACCCGTGGCCTGGCGCTGATTCCGGCGTTCCTCGGGGTGTGGTTGATGGGCGACCAGGCCATTGGCAAGTTGCTGATCCTCAGCCAGGTGGTGCTCAGCCTGCAACTGCCGTTTGCCCTGTACCCGCTGATCCGCATGACCGGCGACCGGCAATTGATGGGGCCGTTCGTCAATCGCCTGCCCACCAGGATCCTGGCCTGGAGCCTGTTCACCGTGATCAGCGGCGCCAACGCCTGGCTGATCGGCCAGTGGCTGTTCTGAGTCAGCGGTCCCAGTAGGGCACGCTGCCAAAACGCTCGACAAAAAAGTCGATGACCGTGCGCACCTTCACCGACAACCGCCGGCTGCCGGGCCACAGCGCGGCAATCTGCTGCGGCTCCAGGGTGGTCGCCACTTCGTAATCGCTCAGTACCGCCTGTAAGCGCCCGGCGCGCAGGCTGTCGCCGATCAGCCAGGAGGGGAACACCACGAACCCCAGGCCTTGTTCGGCGGCGCGTGCCAGGGTGTCGGCGTGGTTGCCGGTGATCGGGCCCTTGACTGTATAGGGCGTCCAGTCGTCCTGGGCGCGGCGGAAGAACCAACGCTGCTGGCCGTTCACGCCCTTGTACGCCAGGCACTGATGATTGCGCAGCTCATCGGGATGGCGCGGCGTGCCAAAGCGCGCCAGGTACTCGGGGCTGGCGGCGATGCGGTAGCGCTGGGGCGCGAAAATGCGCGCCTGCATTCCCGAATCGTTGAGCACACCGATACGGAACAACAGGTCGGCGCCTTCCTGCAAGGGGTCGACGTAGGTGTCGGTCTGCTGGATGTCCAGTTGCAGCTTGGGATATCGCTGGCACAACTCCGCCAGCCAGGGCGACAGGTGCCGTTGGCCGAACACCATGGGCGCATTGATGCGCACCAGGCCGCTGGGTTCGCTTTCCTGTTCTTGCAGGGCCTGCCCGGCCTCTTCCAGTTGTTGCAGCATCAGGCGCGCATGATGCCCGAGCAGGCGCCCGGCTTCCGTGGGGCTGACGGCGCGGGTGTGCCGATAGAGCAATTGCTGGCTCAGGGCCTGTTCCATCAACTGGATCTGCCGGGAGATGGAAGAGGGCGCCAGGCCTTCGCGGCGTGCGACCTCGGAGAAACTGCCGTGGTCCAGCACCGCCACGAACAGGCGCAGCGCCTTGAAACTCAACTCATTGAAGCC
The DNA here is from genome assembly GCF_012985535.1 of Pseudomonas sp. WS 5021. Taxonomy (NCBI): domain Bacteria; kingdom Pseudomonadati; phylum Pseudomonadota; class Gammaproteobacteria; order Pseudomonadales; family Pseudomonadaceae; genus Pseudomonas; species Pseudomonas sp. WS 5021. Next base: position 168,479 of record NZ_JAAQWP010000008.1, read on the forward strand.
CTGCATGGGCCCTCCGTGCTGTGCGATTTACGCAAAGGTGTTGTCTGCATGCTCCCATTTATCGCACAGATGGGCCAGCGGATAATGCGCGTCATTGTTTAATCTGACGTGTAGGTGGTGTATGCAAACTTCTTCTCTCGAGGCCGCGGCCCAGGCCCGGCCGAAAAACCGTCTGGGGCTGCTGCTGTTGCCGCTGGTGATCCTGGCAGGCATGGGCCTGTCGGTGGAGGCGGGCCTGTTGGGGCCGCTGGGTGCCCAGGTGGGGCACTTATGGGCGACCTTGAGCATCTTCGCGGTGGGCACGGCAATCTTGCTGCTGCTCCTGCTGTTCAGCGGCCCGCAAAAAGGTCCGGCCCTCAATGAACTGCCGCGCTGGCAGTTGATCGGGGGCTTCCTGGGGCCGATGTATGTGGTGGTACTGACCCTGGCCACGCCCCATATCGGCATTGCCATGACCATGATCGCGATCCTCTGCGGCCAGGTCGGCAAGAGCGTGCTGATCGACCACTTCGGTTGGTTCGGCACCGCCCGCAAGCGGGTCAATGGCGAACGCTGGGTTGCCCTGCTGTTGATTGTGATAGCCCTTGTTTTGATTGCGCGAGGTTAAGGCGATGAATCTGATTGCATTGTTGGTGCTGGTGGTTGCCGCCGGCGCGGTGTTGAGTGTGCAAGCGGCGATCAATGGGCGCCTGGGGCAAACCGTCGGCGTGCTGCGCAGCAGCCTGGTGACGTTCTCGGTGGGCACGCTGGTGACCGGCCTGCTGATCCTGTTTTTTGAGCCGGCCCAGGCCGTCAGCCTGCTCGAGGTGCCCAAGTGGCAGCTGACCGGGGCGCTGTTCGGTGTGGTGTACATGATGGTGATGGTCGGCGCGGTGCCGATCGTGGGCACGGCGGTGGCGACGGTGGCGGTGATCGTCGGCCAATTGGCCATGGGCATGCTGATCGACAACTTCGGCTGGATGGGCAACACGGCCATCGAACTGTCCGGCAGCCGGGTGCTGGCGATGCTGTGCCTGGTGCTGGCCCTGGTGTTCATGTATCGCAGCAGCACGCGCCAGGCTGATTAACGGCGCTGAACCAAGGGCAGCGGCCCGCAGTCACTGCTAAAGGTGCCGGCATTCGCTGCACCGGGACGACCAAAAAAAGGAGTCTGATCATGCCAGATCCAACCTGTGCCTGCCCGCATTGCAAATGTGTACTGGGGCAGAACGCTGTGACCAAAGACGGCAAGGGCTATTGCTGCCAGGGTTGTGCCGATCACCATGCCCATGGTGAACCGTGCGAGTCGGCCACCGGCTGCGAGTGTGCCAAGTCGGCCCACGGCTGAGCGGCCAATAGCGCCAACACCGCCAGGCAGCGTAAGCTGCCTGACTTTTTCCCAGTCGTGGAGTTATATCGTGGCCAAAGCTGCTGCTGTCATTGAAATCCCGGTGTCGGCCGATCAAGTCTGGCAACTGGTCGGTGGGTTCAACTCGTTGCCCGATTGGCTGCCGCTGATTGCCAAGAGCGAGCCGGGCGAAGGCGGGCGCGTGCGGCACCTGCAAACCGTGGATGGCGCGGTGGTGGTCGAGCACTTGCAGACCTTCGATAACGTTGCGCGCACCTACAGCTACACCCTCAGCGAATCGCCGTTTCCGGTCAGTGCCTATCTGGCGACATTGCAGGTTGAAGCGCTGGGTGAGCATTCGGCCAAGGTCACCTGGTCGGGTGTGTTCACTCCGGTTGCGGGCGTGACGGATGCTGAGGTTGAAGAGCTGTTCAGCGGCGTCTACACCGGCGGCGTCGAGGCCCTGCGCAAGAACTTCCCGGCCTGATCGGCCACTATCGCCGGCCAGCCGGCGCCTACAGTGGCGTGTGTGTGCGGCAGTCCAGGGTCAGTCGCGCGCCCCCACGCTCGCTGCTGCCAACTTCCAGACGGAAGCCATGCAGGTTGATGATCGCCGCCACAATCGACAGGCCCAGGCCAAAGCTGCCCTGTTGGTTAACCTCATCGACCCGGTAGAAACGCTGGAACACCGCCGCCCGTTCCGCTTCGGGAATCCCAGGGCCGCTGTCCAGGACTTCGATGCGCGTGCTGCCAGCAACGTCGATCCCGCGCAGAATCACCTCGCCGCCCGGCGGGGTGAACTTGATCGAATTACTCAGCAGGTTGGCCAGGGCCTCGAACAGCAGTGCGCGGTCACCGGTAATCGGTGGCAATGCTTCGGGGACTTGCAGCAGCAGTTCCAACTGACCTTCTTCCGCCAGGGGCAGGTAGAAGTCATGGAGTTCCTGGAGCAACGGCAGGGGATCGAAGACCAGGAAGCCGGAGCGTCGTTGACGGTCCTCCAGCTCGGAAATACGCAGCAAACCGCGAAAACGCGCCATCAGCGTGTCGGTCTCGCTGATCACTGCATCGAGCTGCAGGGCCAGGGGGGACTCCTCGCTGGCCTGTTGCTTGATCCGGTACAACTGTGCGCGCAAGCGGGTCAGTGGGGTGCGCAGGTCGTGGGCAATGTTGTCGCACACGCCCTTGACCTCGTTCATCAGTTTTTCAATGCGCTCAAGCATGGCGTTGACGATGGCGGCGAGCATGTCCAGTTCGTCGCGGCGATTGGACAGCGGCAGGCGGTGGGTCAGGTCGCCGGCGACGATGGCTTCGGCGCTGGCCTGGATCCCGCGAATCCGCCGCAACGGGCGCCGGCGTAGCAGATGCCAGCCGGCGACGCCGGGGATGATGGTCAGGGAGATTGCCCAGAGCAGGGCCTGCAGGATGATCCTTGTCACGCCCAGCAATGAACCGTTATCGCGCACCAGCACCAGCCAGCGGCCATCCTGGGTATGGGTCGCCACCGCGTCGCAACTGCCCCGGGGCAGTTTCGGGTCATCCGATTCGATGCAGTTGGCCAAGGCATGGATGCGCCCGTCCAGGGGCAGGCCTGGGGGGATTTGCTGGAGCGGGCCGCTGAGGGGGCGCTGTTGGCCATCGAACAAGCCATAGGCGTCAATGCCCTTCATATCGAAGGTCATGCTGGTGGCCAGGGCTTCATCCAGTTGCGCGCCTTCGAAGCGCTGGAACAGATGCTGGCGCTGCATCAGCGAATGGCGCGACAGGTCGCCCAGGTAACCCGAGACTTCGTAGTACAGCACCCCCATGAGGATGCAACTCCAGGCCACGAACAGCGAACTGTACAGGGCCAGCAGGCGGCTGCTGGACGAGCGCCAGCCGTTAGACGGGTTCAGCAATGACATAGCCCGAACCTCGTACCGTGCGGATCAGTGGCGTCAGGCCCGGCGGGTCGATTTTTTTGCGCAGGCGGCCAATGTGCACGTCGATCAGGTTGGTGCCCGGGTCGAAGTGATAACCCCAGACTTCCTCGAAGATCATCATCCGCGAGAGGATTTGCCCGGTGTTGCGCATCAGGAATTCCAGCAGCTTGTACTCGGTGGGCAGCAGGCTCAGGGGTTGGTCGGCGCGACTGGCTTCGCGACTGATCAGGTTCAGTTCCAGGTCGGCCACGCGCAGCGCGGTTTGCGCGGCCTTGAGCGCATTGTTACGGCGCAGCAGCACCTCGACCCGCGCGGCCATCTCGTCGGAGGCAAAGGGTTTGGTCAAGTAATCATCGCCACCGGCCCGCAGGCCGCGCACCCGTTCATCCACGTCGGAGAGGGCGCTGATCATCAGGATCGGCGTCGACACGCCGAGGGTGCGCAAGGTGGTGACGATGGCCAGGCCATCGAGCTCCGGGAGCATACGGTCGAGGGTGATCAGGTCGTAGTCGCCACTGACTGCCCGCGTCAGGCCTTCGCGGCCGTTGTCGACCCAGTCCACGTCCAGTCCATGACTGCTCAGCTCGGCGACGATCTCGCGAGCCGTCACGGCGTCGTCTTCGATGGTCAAAATGCGGGTCATAAGGGTTACCTGGTCACACGGGAGTGGGGGGCATTTTGCCAAGAAATGATAGCGAGGTTTCTAAAAGAAAATTCATGTAGGCCTCGGTCAATGTGGGAGCGGGCTTGCCCTAAGCCAGTCAGTTAAACGCAGATCCCCTGTGGGAGCGGGCTTGCTCGCGAAAGCGGCAGGTCAGTCAACATCAATGTTTGCTGGGCCGACGTCTTCGCGGCGATGCGCCGATCCGACAAGCCCGCTCCCACAAGGTTGGCGGATGGCCCGGGAATGCATAACGCCCGCCACTTAACCTACGTTCTTGCAAGTTGCATGATCCTAGGAAGTTCAACTTACTTATCTCATTGAAATTAATAGGTTTTTATTTTAACGGCGACTGGCACGCCGCCTGCACTGTCCTTTCCGACAGATGTAACACCATTTTTCAATGCCTGGAGCACAACAACAATGATGACATCCTCATCCACTTTGCAAGAGTCGAGCACGCTCTCCGGGGTTTCCTGGGGGGCGATCTTTGCCGGGGCCGCAGCTGCCGCTGCGTTATCCCTGGTCCTGGTGTTGCTGGGCTTCGGCCTGGGGTTTTCGGCGGTGTCGCCGTGGGCCGACAGCGGCATCAGCGCCAAGGGCCTGGGCATTTCCACGATTGTCTGGCTGGCCTTTACCCAGATTGTCGCGGCGGGGCTGGGCGGATATATCGCCGGCCGGCTGCGGGTCAAATGGGCCAATATGCATGGCGATGAGGTGTACTTTCGCGACACCGCCCACGGCTTTCTGTCCTGGGCCGTGGCCACGCTGGTGACCGCGACCCTGGTGGTCGGCTCGGTCAGCAGCATTGTCGGCGGCGGTGTGCAGGCCGGTGCGAGCGTGGTTTCGGGTGCCGCCAGCGGCTTGACCCAGGCTGCCGGCAACGCGGCCAATGGCGATGACTTCGGCTACTACGTCGACAGCCTGTTCCGCGATGATCGCCCGGCCGCTGCCAGTGACGATGCGGTGCATGGCGTGGTGGCGCGGATTTTCGCCCGCACCCTGGGCAACGACGGCCAGTTGGCGCCGCAAGACCGTACTTACCTGGCGCAGTTGATCAGCCAGCGCACCAACCTCAGCCAGGCCGATGCCGAGCGGCGTGTCGACCAGGTCTACGGTGATGCCCGCAAAGCCCTGGAAGATGCCAAGTTGAAGGCCAAACAGGCCGCCGATACCGCCAGCAAGATCGCCGCGGTGACCTCGCTGTGGACCTTCGTCGCGCTGTTGCTCGGTGCCTTCTTCGCCAGTTTCGCCGCGACCTTCGGCGGTCGCCGCCGGGATGCCGTGGTGTATCTGGAAACCATTCGTTAATTCAAGGAGAACGTCATGCGCTCATTACTGCTGTGGTTCCTCGGTGTGCCGATCCCGGTCATTATCCTGATCGCGATCTTCATGCACTAACCCGCGTACCCGCTTGATCAAGGCCGCTCCTGCATGGCAGGGGCGGCCTTTTTATCAGTCGTCAAACCCCACCTGTTCGTGAATCTCATCGACCTTCAACTCCAGCCGGTACGCCACCGCAATAAACAGCGCCTGGCACAGGCACAGCGTGGCACTGAGCGAGCGGAACGCAAACGAGGAACCTTCATTGACCAGCAACACCGTGTTGGCGCGCTTGGCCAGCGGTGACAGGTTGCTGTCGGTGATGATCAGCGTCTTGGCCTGGTGATGCTGGGCGATACGCAGGCAGTGTTGGGTTTCCTTGCCGTAGGGCGTGAAGCTGATGGCGATCACCAGGTCATTGGCGCGCACGCTGCGCATCTGCTCGCGATAGCTGCCACCCAGGCCCGAGACCAGGTGGATGCGCTTGTTGGTGTGCTGCAGGTTGTAGACCAGGTAGTCGGCCACCGCAAAAGAGCGGCGCACCCCGACCACGTAGATATTGTCGGCGTTGACCACCAGGTCCACGGCTTTCTCGAAGGCTGCGTCGTCCAGTTCCAGGCCCAAGCGCTCGATGCCGGACAGTGTGGCATTCACGCATTCACGGGCGAGGTCGCCAGCGCTGGCTTTCTGCGACTTGTTGGCGATCATGCTGCGGATGCGCTGCTGGTAGTTCTGCACCGGCGTGGTCTTGTGGGTATACGCCTCGCGAAACAGCGCCTGCATCTCACTGAACCCGCTGAACCCAAAGCGCTGGGAAAACCGCACGATGGCCGAAGGATGGACTTCGCATTCCCGGGCGATGTCGCTGATGCGGTCGACCATGATCCGATCGCTCTGCTGGCTCATGTAGCTGGCGATGCGCTTGAGCTGGCGGGGCAGGCTTTCGTATTCATCGGTGATCAGCTGCAACAGACGCTCGGCATTGATCGGAGGGCTGGCGAGCATCTCGGCGGGAGCCTGCTGATCGGAGCGGGACATAGGCAATCCTTCTGGCTTGTTCTTACAGGGCAGGTGAGGCGCACCTCGCCCATGACAATAGGTCGATGGGCGCAAGTCTACAGGGAAGGCGGCAAAAAATATCTTAATGGAAAATATATTCCACATAAAATATTTATAGAATAAATATTGATTGCTGGCGCCGGACGTCCTAGTCTGCATCCACCAAGAGCGTCGCCGTCACGACGGCAGGCGCGGGCTGATAAAAATAACAGGAGCCAGCATGGGCCAGACTCGTTTTGCCAGTGGGCGTCAATTGGATCTGATTTGTCTTGGGCGCCTGGGCGTCGATCTCTATGCGCAGCAAGTCGGGGCGCGCCTGGAAGATGTCGCCAGTTTTGCCAAGTACCTGGGCGGCTCCTCCGCCAACATCGCCTTCGGCACTGCGCGGTTGGGGCTCAAGTCGGCGATGTTGAGCCGGGTCGGTGACGATCACATGGGGCGCTTTCTGGTGGAGTCGCTGGTGCGCGAGGGCTGTGATGTCAGTGGCATCACCGTCGACCCACAGCGCCTGACCGCCATGGTGCTGCTGGGCCTCAAGGACCGCGAAACCTTCCCCCTGGTGTTCTACCGCGAAAACTGCGCCGATATGGCCCTGTGTGCCGCGGATATCAGCGAAGCCTTTATTGCCAGCAGCAAGGCGCTGCTGATCACCGGCACTCACTTTTCCACCGACGGCGTGTACCAGGCCAGCCTCCAGGCCCTGGATTACGCCGAGCAACACGGCGTCAAGCGCGTGCTCGATATTGACTACCGCCCGGTGCTCTGGGGCCTGGCGGGCAAGGCTGACGGTGAGACCCGTTTTGTCGCCGACCAGAGCGTCAGCCAGCATCTGCAAGGGATCCTGCCGCGCTTTGACCTGATTGTCGGCACCGAGGAAGAGTTCCTGATTGCCGGCGCCAGCCACGATCTGCAAAGCGCCTTGCGCACGGTGCGCCAACTGACGGCGGCGACCCTGGTGGTCAAGCTCGGCCCGCAAGGGTGCACGGTGATTCATGGGGATATACCGGCGCGCCTCGAAGACGGTGCGATCTATCCCGGCGTGCGCGTCGAAGTGCTGAATGTGCTGGGCGCCGGCGATGCGTTTATGTCGGGCTTCCTCAGTGGCTGGTTGAACGACGCCGGTGACGCGCGTTGCTGCCAACTAGCCAATGCCTGCGGCGGGTTGGTGGTGTCGCGCCATGCCTGCGCCCCGGCAATGCCGACCCCGGCGGAGCTTGAGTATCTGTTCAACAGCCCGGTGCCTATCACCCGGCCGGATCAGGATTTGGTACTGCAGCGTTTGCATCAGGTCAGCGTGCCGCGCAAGGCCTGGAAGCAGCTGTTTGTGTTTGCTTTCGACCATCGCTGGCAACTGCTGGAGCTGGCGCAAAAAGGCGGCCAGGACCCGGCGCGGATCAGTGCGATCAAGCAACTGTTTATCCAGGCGGTAGAACGCGTCGAAGGCAAACTGCACGAGCAGGGTGTGGAGGCCGATGTGGGTATTTTGGCCGACCAGCGCTTTGGCCAGGACGCGCTGAACGCCGCCACCGGCCGTGGCTGGTGGGTCGCGCGCCCGGTAGAGGTCCAGGGTTCGCGGCCGCTGGCGTTCGAACACGGGCGCTCGATCGGCAGTAACCTGATCGGCTGGCCCCAGGAGCAGATCATCAAGTGCCTGGTGCAGTTTCACCCCGACGATGAGCCGCTGCTGCGCCTGGAGCAGGAAGCGCAGCTCAAGGGCCTGTATCAAGCCGCGCAAGCCAGCGGCCACGAACTGCTGCTGGAAGTGGTGCCGCCCAAGGATCACCCTTCGACCTACCCGGATGTGCTCTATCGCAGCCTCAAGCGCCTGTACAACCTGGGTATCTACCCGGCGTGGTGGAAGATTGAGGCGCAGTCGGCCGAGCAGTGGCACCAGCTCGATGAACTGATCGAGGAACGCGACCCCTATTGCCGGGGCGTGGTATTGCTGGGCCTGAATGCGCCGGCGCACTCTTTGGCCGAGGGCTTCCAGCAGGCCAGCCAGAGTCGGACCTGCCGCGGGTTTGCCGTGGGCCGCACGATCTTCCAGGAGCCGAGCAGGGCGTGGATGGCAGGGGAAATCGACGACGAAACGCTGATCCAGCAGGTACAGCAGACCTTCGAACAACTGATCCAGGCCTGGCGCAGCTCGAGAGTTTAAACACGCTCAAATGTGGGCGCCGGCAAGCCCGCTCCCACACAAGCAGATTTCAGCAGCCTCAAGGTTAAAACAATAAAAGGTGCAGCCATGCCCGCAATCCGTATTGGCATCAACCCCATCTCCTGGAGTAACGACGACCTGCCGGCCCTGGGCGGCGAGACGCCGTTGAGCACCGCGCTCAGCGAAGGCAAGGCCATCGGCTACGAAGGTTTCGAACTCAACGGCAAATTCCCCAAGGACGCCAAGGGCGTGGGTGATGTGTTGCGCCCCTACGACCTGGCGCTGGTCTCCGGCTGGTACTCCAGCCGCCTGGCCCGGCGCTCGGTGGCCGAGGAAATCGACGCCATCGCCAGCCATGTGCAACTGCTGCGCGAGAACGGCGCCACGGTATTGGTCTACGGTGAAGTGGCCGACTCGATCCAGGGCTCGCCGATCCGTCTGATCGAGCGCCCGCGCTTTCACAGCGAACAGGCATGGCAGGCCTACGCCGACAAGCTCACTGAGCTTGCGCGTTTTACCCTGTCCCAGGGCGTGCGCCTGGCCTACCACCATCATATGGGCGCGTACGTCGAGTCCCCGGAGGACATCGACACCCTGATGCGCCTCACTGGCCCGGAGGTCGGCCTGTTGTTCGATTCGGGGCACTGTTACATGGGCGGTGGCGAGCCGGTCGAGGTGCTGCGCAAGCATCTGGACCGTATCTGCCATGTGCACTTCAAGGATGTGCGCAAACCGGTGGTGCAACTGGCGCGCAACCAGCTGTGGAGCTTTCCCGACTGTATCGTCAACGGCACCTTCACGGTGCCGGGCGATGGCGATATCGACTTCGCCCAGTTGCTGGACGTGTTGCTGGGCGCTGGCTACAGCGGCTGGTTGGTGGTGGAGGCTGAGCAGGACCCGGCCGTGGCCCCCAGCTATATCTATGCAAAAAAAGGCTTTGATACCTTGCGCGCGCTGCTGGATGCGAGGGCTGCACAATGAGCCTGCTGGTCAAAAGCACCCCGCGCGGGCCAACCATGGTCGCGCTGCCAGAGGGGCGCCTGGAATATGTAGGGTTTGCCGCTTACCGCCTGAGCCTGGGGCAAACACTGCCGGTCAGCGCCAACGACGACGAGCTGTGCCTGGTGCTGCTCAGCGGCCGGGTGAGCATCGAAGGCGAGGGCTTCAGCTGGCAAAACCTCGGTGATCGCCAGTCGGTGTTCGAGGATAAGTCGCCCTTCGCAGCTTATCTGCCGCCCAGCACGCGGGCCCAGGTGACAGCCCTGAGCGATGTGCAGATCGCCGTCTGCGCCGCGCCCGGCGCCCTTGCCGCCGGTCTCGCGCCCCGGCTGATCCGCCCCGAGCAGTGCCGGCGCAGTGTGCGCGGCAAGGGCGCCAACACCCGCTACGTCTGCGACATCCTGCCCGACAGCGAGCCGGCCCATTCGCTGCTGGTGGTGGAGGTGCGTACGCCGTCCGGGCACTCATCTAGCTACCCGCCGCACAAGCACGATACCGATGATCTGCCGCACCAGAGCTTTCTTGAAGAGACCTATTACCACCAGATCAACCCCTCCCAGGGCTTTGTGTTCCAGCGGGTGTACACCGACGACCGCAGCATCGACCAGGCCATGGCCGTGGAAAACCACGACCTGGTGGTGGTGCCCAAGGGTTATCACCCGGTCAGCGTGCCCTATGGCTACGAATCGTATTACCTGAACGTGATGGCCGGCCCCAAGCGCGCCTGGCACTTTCACAATGACCCGCAGCACAGTTGGTTGCTGGATCTTTAACCCGTAGGCGCCGAGGGGGCCAAACATGAGCACAACCCGATTGACCATGGCGCAGGCCCTGGTGAAGTTCCTGGATAACCAGTACATCGAAGTCGATGGCGTGCAAAGCAAGTTTGTCGCCGGCGTGTTCACCATCTTTGGCCACGGCAATGTGCTGGGCCTGGGCCAGGCCCTGGAGCAAGACAGTGGCGAGCTCGTGGTGCATCAGGGCCGCAACGAGCAGGGCATGGCCCATGCCGCGATTGGGTTTGCCAAGCAGCACCTGCGGCGCAAGGTCTACGCCTGCAGCGCTTCGGTTGGCCCCGGCGCGGCGAATATGCTGACCGCCGCGGCAACCGCCACCGCCAACCGCATCCCTTTGTTGCTGCTGCCCGGCGATGTGTATGCCTGTCGCCAGCCCGACCCGGTGTTGCAGCAGATCGAGCAATTCCATGACCTGAGCATCAGCACCAACGATGCGTTTCGCGCCGTGAGCAAATACTGGGATCGCATCAACCGCCCTGAACAGTTGATGAGTGCGGCGATCCACGCCATGCGCGTACTGACCGACCCGGCCGAAACCGGCGCCGTGACCCTGGCCTTGCCCCAGGACGTGCAGGCCGAGGCCTGGGATTACCCCGATTACTTCCTGCAAAAACGCGTGCACCGCCTGGACCGGCGCCCGGCCACCGAAGCGATGCTGCGCGACGCTGCCGCGCTGCTCAAGTCCAAGCGCAAGCCGCTGATTATCTGCGGGGGCGGGGTCAAGTACTCCGGCGCGAATGCCGCGCTGCAGGCGTTTGCCGAGCGCTTTCAGATCCCCTTTGCCGAGACCCAGGCCGGCAAGAGCGCCATCGTCTCCAGCCACCCGCTGAATGTCGGCGGCATCGGTGAAACCGGCTGCCTGGCCGCCAACCTGCTGGCCCGGGACGCCGACCTGATCATCGGCATCGGCACGCGCTACAGCGACTTCACCACCTCGTCGAAATCGCTGTTCCAACATCCCGAGGTGCAGTTTCTCAACCTCAATATCAGCCCTGGCGATGTGCTGAAGCTCGACGGTGTCCAGGTGCTGGCAGATGCCAAGGTCGGGCTGCTGGCATTGGCCGACGCGCTGGGCGATTACGCCACGCAATGGGGCGAGCAGCCCCGCCAGGCCCGTGCACAGGGGGATGCCGAAGTGGACCGGGTCTATCAGGCGCGCTACACCGACGCCGACTTCAGCCCCGAGATCAACGACCACATGGATGCGGCGGTGCTACGCGAATTCATCGAGCTGACCGGCTCCTGCCTGACCCAGAGCCAGGTACTGGGTGTGCTTAACGCGACCCTGGCCGACGACGCGGTGATTGTGGCCGCCGCCGGCAGCCTGCCGGGGGATTTGCAGCGCAGTTGGCGCAGCAAGGGCGTCAACACCTACCACGTCGAGTACGGCTATTCGTGCATGGGCTACGAGATCAACGCGGCCCTGGGGGTGAAGCTGGCCGAGCCTGCGCGCGAGGTCTACGCCCTGGTGGGCGATGGCTCCTACATGATGCTGCATTCGGAGCTGGCTACCTCGATCCAGGAGCGGCGCAAGATCAACGTGCTGCTGCTGGACAACATGGCCTTCGGTTGCATCAACAACCTGCAGATGGGCAATGGCATGGACAGCTTCGGCACCGAGTTCCGCTTCCGCAACCCCGACAGCGGCAAGCTCGATGGCGGCCTGGTGCCGGTGGATTTCGCCATGAGCGCGGCGGCCTATGGTTGCAAGACCTACAAGGTTACGACGGTTGCGCAGCTGCACGCCGCGCTGGCCGATGCACGCGCGCAGAGCGTGTCGACGCTGATCGATATCAAGGTGCTGCCCAAGACCATGATCCACGGCTACCTGTCGTGGTGGCGGGTTGGCGTGGCGCAGGTGTCCACCAGCGAACGCACCAATGCCTGCGCCAAACAACTCAATGAACGCCTGGCCAAGGCCCGGCAGTACTGACCATAAGAGGAGCGTTTCCATGTCTTTGAAGCTGGGTGTGATCGGTACGGGCGCCATCGGCCGGGACCATATCCGCCGGTGCAGCCAGACCTTGCTCAACAGCCAGGTGGTGGCGGTCACCGATATCAACCTTGAGCAGGCGGCCCAGGTGGTGGCTGACCTGCAACTGAACGCCGAGGTGTACGCCGACGGTCATGCGCTGATCCATTCGGCGCAGGTCGAGGCGGTGCTGGTCACCTCCTGGGGCCCCAGCCATGAGGAATTTGTGCTGGCGGCTATCGCAGCTGGCAAACCGGTGTTCTGTGAAAAACCCCTGGCTGTCACGGCCCAAGGCTGTCGCAAGATCGTCGAGGCGGAAGTGGCCCACGGCAAGCGCCTGGTCCAGGTCGGTTTCATGCGCCCGTATGACCAGGGCTACCAGGCGCTCAAGGCGGTGATCGACAGCGGCCAGATCGGCGAACCGTTGATGCTGCACTGCGCCCACCGCAACCCGACGGTGGGGGGAAACTACAACACCGGCATGGCCATCACCGACACCTTGATCCACGAGCTGGACGTGCTGCGCTGGCTGCTGGCCGATGACTATGTGTCAGTGCAGGTGGTGTTCCCGCGTAAAACCAGCAAGGCCCTGAGCCATTTGCGCGACCCGCAGATCGTGCTGCTGGAAACCGCCAGGGGTACGCGGATCGATGTGGAAGTGTTTGTGAACTGCCAGTACGGCTACGACATCCAGTGTGAAGTGGTGGGGGAGACGGGCATTGCCAAATTGCCTGAGCCGTCCCAGGTGCAACTGCGCAGCGGCGCCAAGCTATCGAATGCAATTCTGATGGATTGGAAAGACCGTTTTATTGGCGCTTATGACGTCGAGTTGCAGGCCTTTATCGATGGCGTGCGCGCCGGTCAGGTGGGGGGACCTTCGGCCTGGGATGGTTTTGCGGCGGCGGTGGCGGCGGATGCGTGTATCGAGGCCCAGGGCAGTGGGCAGATCGTTGCGGTCAGCTTGCCGCAGCGCCCGGCATTCTACGGCTAGCGCGGTCAATGTAGGAGCTGGCTTGCCTGCGATGGCGGTGGTTCAGGTTAGAAATACTTGACTGATCTACCGCTATCGCAGGCAAGCCAGCTCCTACATTTTGATTGGGTTTGCAGATCACGAGAGGAGTTGGTTCATGCGAATCGGACTGGTTGGATACGGCCACGGTGGCCGTTTTTTTCATGCCCCGCTGATCGCCACATTGCCCGGGGCAATCTTCGTTGGCGTGGTGACCCGCGCCCCCGAGCGCCGCCAGCAACTGGCGACGGAGCATCCCGGGGTGCCGGCATTCGACAGCATCGCGCAGATCGTCGAAGCCGGGGTGGAGGTGCTGGTGATCTCCACCACCCTCAAGGGCCGCCCGGCCCTGGTGCTGGAGGCCATTGAATATGGTTTGGCGGTGGTCAGCGACAAACCCTTCGCCGCCAATGCCGAGCAGGCGCGGGCGCTGATTAGCGCCGCCGAACGTGAAGGGGTAAAACTCAGCGTCTACCAGAACCGGCGCTGGGATTCGGACTACCTGACCCTGCGCAAGCTGATCGAGGCTGGCGCCCTGGGTACTATCACCCGCTTTGAATCCAGGGTAGAGCGCTACAGTCCGCAAGCGGTGGGCAACGCCAGCGGCGGCGGGTTCCTGCGGGATCTGGGCAGCCATCTGGTGGACCAGGCCTTGCAGCTGTTCGGTCCGGTAGAGCTGGTGTATGCGCAATTGCAGTACAGCGCCGAGCATCCCACGGTCGATCATGGCTTCTTTGTCTGCCTGACCCACGCCAACGGGGTGATTTCCCACCTGTGGGGCAGCGCCCTGCAAAACAGCCAGGCCCCGCGTTTTCGAGTGAACGGCACGGCGGGCTGCTACACCGTCGAAGGCCTGGATGGCCAGGAACAGGCGCTGCTGGCCGGCAAGAATCCGAAGACCGAAGGTGAACATTGGGGCGCCGAAGATCATCGCCGCTGGGGCTGGTTCGAACAAGGCGCGGAACGCGAGCGGATCCCTTCGCAAAAGGGCGCCTGGAACCAGTTCTATCGCCAATTGCAAAGCGCAGTCCAGGGCCAGGGCGAACTGCCGGTGCAGGCCAGGGATGCCTGGGAAGCCACCTGCGTGCTGGATGCCGCCAGGCTCAGCGCCGAGCGCCGGCAAGTGGTGGAGATGGCCACGCTGGAAGGGGTAGAGTGGAAATAGAATAAAATTCTAAAATGAGTTGATATGGAAATTATTTTCCAATAAAGTCATTTCCAGGCTGCTGAAAGTCTGTCCCGGCCTTCCTTTATAAAGGACGCGGTGGGCTCAACAAAAACAAGATAAAAAAACAACCAGGTACCGTCAGATGAAAATCTTCAACGCTGTACTGCGAGTGTTACGTACTGCCTTCCCGCCCCGCGCACGGCCCTTCTATTTCTCTTTTCTCAATGTCCTTTGCATCGAAAGCAAGGGCGCCCTGGTGTGCTGCATTCCGGGGGCGCCCGTGGTACGGCTGCCTGCTGCCAACTCATCGCTCTGATAAACGCTACGTCCAGAAAACCAACAAGAAAGTGGAGACAGACCGTTCATGAAGACCCAGATCCGTTTCGCCTCGCTGGCCTTGTCGATGCTGCTTGCCAGCGGCGTGGCCGCGGCCGCCGATATCAAGATTGGCGTCAGCATGTCGCAGTTCGACGACACCTTCCTCACCTACCTGCGTGAGGATATGGACAAGCAAGCCAAGTCCTACCCCAAGGGCGACGGCGTGCAACTGCAGTTCGAAGATGCCCGCGCCGACGTGGTCAAGCAACTGAGCCAGGTCGAGAACTTTATCAGCCAGAAAGTCGATGCCATGGTGGTCAACCCGGTGGACACCGCCTCCACCGCACGCATTACCAAGGCCGCGGTGGCAGCCGGTATCCCGCTGGTCTACGTCAACCGCCGCCCGGATCAGACCGACCTGCCCAAAGGGGTGGTGACGGTGACGTCCAATGACGTCGAGGCCGGCAAACTGCAAATGCAGTACCTGGCCGAGAAACTGGGCGGCAAAGGCAAAATCGTGATTCTGCTGGGTGACCTGGCCAACAACTCGACGACCAATCGCACCAAGGGCGTCAAGGAGGTCCTCGGCAAATACCCGGACATCAAGATTGAACAGGAGCAGACCGGGATCTGGCTGCGGGACAAGGGCATGACCCTGGTGAACGATTGGCTGACCCAGGGCCGCGAGTTCAATGCGGTCGTGGCCAACAATGACGAAATGGCGATTGGCGCGGCCATGGCCTTGAAAACCGCGGGAGTCAAACCGGGCAGCGTGTTGATTGGCGGCGTCGATGGCACGCCCGACGGCTTGAATGCGATTACCAAGGGCGAGATGGCGCTCTCGGTGTTCCAGGATGCCAAGGGGCAGGCGGTCGGTTCGGTGGAGGCGGCGGTGAAAATGGCCAGGGGCGAGGCGGTCGAGCAAAACGTCGTGGTGCCGTTCCAGCTGATCACCCCGGACAATGTCGCGTCGTTCAAGTAGCGTTCAATAACAACAATAAGCCCGCAGGGCGGTCGCAATCGCCCTGCCGATGGAGCCCCGATATGCTCGCTCAAGCGACTGCTTTGCAGCCCGCAGGTCTAGAAGAGCCTTACCTGCTGGAAATCGCCCATATCAGCAAAGGTTTTCCCGGCGTCGTGGCCCTGGACGATGTGCAACTGCGGGTGCGCCCCGGCTCGGTCCTGGCGCTGATGGGAGAAAACGGTGCCGGCAAGTCGACGCTGATGAAAATCATCGCCGGCATCTACCAGCCCGACGCCGGCCAAATCCGCCTACGGGGCAAGCCGGTGGTGTTTGATACACCCCTGGCCGCCTTGCAGTCGGGCATCGCGATGATCCACCAGGAACTCAACCTGATGCCCCATATGAGCATC
This sequence comes from Pseudomonas sp. WS 5021, assembly GCF_012985535.1. NCBI lineage: Bacteria > Pseudomonadati > Pseudomonadota > Gammaproteobacteria > Pseudomonadales > Pseudomonadaceae > Pseudomonas > Pseudomonas sp. WS 5021. The sequence goes on from NZ_JAAQWP010000008.1 coordinate 184,566, forward strand.
GCCGAGAACATCTGGATCGGCCGCGAGCAGCTCAATGGCCTGCGCCTGGTCAATCACCGGGCCATGCACCGTTGCACTGCGCAGTTGCTGGCGCGGCTGCGGATCAACCTTGACCCCGAGGAGCAGGTTGGCAACTTGAGCATTGCCGAGCGGCAGATGGTGGAGATTGCCAAGGCGGTGTCCTACGACTCCGACATCCTGATCATGGATGAGCCGACGTCGGCGATTACCGACAAGGAAGTGGCCCACCTGTTTTCGATCATTGCCGACCTCAAGGCCCAGGGCAAAGGCATCATCTATATCACCCATAAAATGAATGAAGTGTTTGCCATTGCCGATGAGGTGGCGGTGTTTCGCGATGGCGCCTATATCGGCCTGCAGCGAGCCGACAGCATGGACAGCGACAGCCTGATCTCGATGATGGTCGGGCGCGAATTGAGCCAACTGTTCCCGGTGCGCGACAAACCCATCGGCGAGTTGCTGCTGTCGGTGCGCGACCTGCGCCTGGACGGCGTGTTCCAGGGCGTGTCCTTTGACCTGCATGCCGGCGAGATCCTCGGCATTGCCGGGCTGATGGGCTCGGGCCGCACCAATGTGGCGGAAACGATTTTCGGCATTACCCCAAGCGACGGCGGCGAGATCCGCCTCGACGGCCAGGTGCTGCGCATCAGCGACCCGCACATGGCGATCAAGCAGGGATTTGCGCTGTTGACCGAGGACCGCAAGCTCAGTGGCCTGTTCCCGTGCCTGTCAGTCCTGGAAAACATGGAAATGGCCGTGCTGCCCCATTACTCGGGCAAGGGCTTTATCCAGCAAAAAGCCCTGCGGGCCTTGTGCGAGGACATGTGCAAGAAGCTGCGGGTAAAAACCCCCTCCCTTGAGCAGTGCATCGACACCCTGTCGGGCGGCAATCAGCAAAAGGCCCTGTTGGCCCGTTGGTTGATGACCCAGCCACGGCTGTTGATCCTCGATGAGCCGACCCGTGGCATCGATGTCGGGGCCAAGGCCGAGATCTATCGCCTGATTGCCTTCCTGGCCAGCGAGGGCATGGCGGTGATCATGATTTCTTCGGAACTGCCGGAAGTGCTGGGCATGAGTGACCGGGTGATGGTGATGCACGAAGGCGAGTTGATGGGCACCCTGGACCGGGCCGAGGCCACCCAGGAAAAAGTCATGCAGTTGGCTTCCGGTATGACGGCAGTCCACTAACGAATAAAAAAGGTGACGGGTAATGAACGCAATACTGGAAAGCAAACCCGAGGAAAAAAAGCCCGCTGCGGCACCGGTCAAGAGCCGGCGGCGGTTTCCTACCGAGCTGAGCATTTTCCTGGTGCTGATCGGTATCGGCCTGGTGTTCGAAGTGTTTGGCTGGATCGTGCGTGACCAGAGCTTTTTGATGAACTCCCAGCGCCTGGTGCTGATGATCCTGCAGGTGTCGATCATCGGCTTGCTGGCGATTGGCGTGACCCAGGTGATCATTACCACGGGGATCGACCTGTCGTCGGGCTCGGTGCTGGCGTTGTCGGCAATGATTGCCGCGAGCCTGGCGCAAACCTCGGACTTTTCCCGCGCGGTGTTTCCATCGCTGACGGACTTGCCGGTGTGGATCCCGGTGGTGGCCGGCCTGGGCGTGGGCCTGCTGGCGGGGGCGATCAACGGCAGCATCATCGCCATTACCGGCATCCCGCCGTTTATTGCGACCCTGGGCATGATGGTCTCGGCCCGTGGCCTGGCGCGGTATTACACCGAAGGCCAGCCGGTGAGCATGTTGTCGGATTCCTACACGGCCATCGGCCATGGCGCGATGCCGGTGATCATCTTTCTGGTGGTGGCGGTGATCTTCCACATTGCCCTGCGCTACACCAAGTACGGCAAGTACACCTACGCCATCGGCGGCAATATGCAGGCGGCGCGCACTTCGGGGATCAACGTCAAGCGGCACCTGATCATCGTCTACAGCATTGCCGGGCTGCTGGCCGGGTTGGCGGGTGTGGTTGCCTCGGCTCGGGCGGCTACCGGGCAGGCGGGGATGGGCATGTCTTATGAGCTGGACGCGATTGCCGCTGCGGTGATCGGCGGCACCAGCCTGGCGGGCGGGGTAGGGCGCATCACCGGCACGGTGATTGGCGCGCTGATCCTCGGGGTGATGGCCAGCGGGTTTACCTTCGTGGGGGTGGATGCGTACATCCAGGACATCATCAAGGGCCTGATCATCGTGGTGGCGGTGGTGATCGACCAGTATCGCAATAAGCGCAAGCTTAAGCGCTGAGCCGACTTGAACCTGTAGAAACGCAAAATGTGGGAGCGGGCTTGCCCGCGATAGCGATGGGTCAGTCAAATATCTATCAACTGACCCACCGCTATCGCGGGCAAGCCCGCTCCTACATTTGTGCACCGCCAACCGTTTGTCTTCTATATAGCTCCACAACACTGAATTTCTTGCTATAAACGCACTCCGATAACCACCTGCCGAGCCCGTCCTGGTGCCTTTTGGGGGAATGTCGGACAAATTGCCTGTCATTTCAGTTGCTGCGCCCTCAAGTCAGCCGTAGACTGCCGCCCCTCGTAAATTGAGTGCCGGGTGGCGCTTGGAATGGACGGCGTCTTTCCCCGACCTGCAGAGGTTGGCCGGAACGCTCCCTTATTCGCCTTAATGCACGTATTTTTTATAGAGAAATCAATGACAAAGGAAAAGTTGCTGGCCATGCCGGCGGATGACTACATGAATGCCGAGCAGCACGCTTTTTTCGAGCAGTTGTTGCAAGACATGAAAGTCGAGCACCACGAGCGCATTGAGCAGAACCGCATCGCCATTGAAAGCCTGGACACCCCGGCTGACCCTGCTGACGCTGCTTCGGTAGAAGAAGAGCGCACCTGGCTGGTCAACGCCATCGACCGCGACCAGCGCATGCTGCCGCAACTTGAACAGGCCCTGGGCCGTATCAAGGAAGATTCCTTTGGCTGGTGTGATGACAGCGGCGAGCCTATTGGCCTCAAGCGCCTGCTGATCAGCCCGACCACCAAGTACTGCATCGAAGCGCAAGAGCGCCACGAGCAAATCGACAAGCATCAGCGCCAAGCCTGATCTGTTTGATTGTGTAGGGAGCTGGCTTGGCGAAAGCGGTCGATCAACACCGCTATCGCCAGCAAGCTGGCTCCTGCAGTGATCCTGCGCGTGTCATCCCCCCGTCTATTGATCTGCTGCAAGCCCTAACACCAAAGGCCCATAGATAATGGCCAATTAGTGGCGTTTAATGCAGAGACAATAATGACAAGCAGTGGGGTAACAAGCATGGCTGGGGATGGATCTCTGATGGGCGCCGCCGTGGTGCCGCACGCGGTGAGCCGCCAACTGCCTGGCTGGGTCACACCGTTCCTGCAAAGCATCGCCCTGGTGCTGGTATTGTCGGGCCTGGTGTTTGCCGACCTGTCGATGTACCTCTGCGTGCCCGTGGCCCTGTTGCTGGTCTGGCTACCGCTGCTGAAAAAGCCGGCCCGCAGCCTTGCGCCGGCTGTCGTCGAGGATGCCATTGGCGCGTTGACCCGCGATCTGTCCTACACCACCAGCCATAACGCGCTGTCAGCCGCCGGCGTGGCCTATTCGGTCAAGCAACTGGCGGCCCGCCTGCAATCGCAATTGGGCGCCGCCCAGCAAATCGTCAGCAGTGCCGAAGTGATGATTGGCACTGAGCAACTGACGTCCCAGCTCAGTCGTGAAGCCCTCGGCGCGGCGGGCCAGGCCCATCAGCGCAGCACCGAGGGGCGCGCGGTGCTCGGAGAGTCCATCAGCCGCATGCATCAACTCAGCCAGCGCGCCAGCGACAGCCGGCAATTGATCGAGGCCCTGAGCCAGCGCAGCGAAGAGATCCAGCGCGTGACCCTGGTGATTCAGTCGATTGCCAGCCAGACCAACCTGCTGGCCTTGAATGCCGCCATTGAAGCCGCCCGGGCCGGTGAGCATGGGCGCGGGTTCGCCGTGGTGGCCGATGAGGTGCGCGGCCTGGCCGGCCGTACGGCGACTGCCACCGACGAAGTCGGGGTGATGGTGGCGGACATCCAGCAGCGCACCGCCCAGGTGGTGGAGCAAATCCGCCAGTTGTCCGTGGATCTGCAGGCCGGTGTCGAGCAAGTGGAGCACGCCGGCGAGCAACTGGAGAGCATTGCCACGTTGGCGGCGGGGGTGGAAGGCCAGGTCAACGCGATTGCCCAGGGCACCGAGACCAATCGGGTGCAGCTCGACAGCCTGTTCCATGCGGTGGAGCAGATGCGCAGCGACCTGACCGTCAGCGACCAGCAGACCCAGCAGTTGGCCGAGGCCGCCATACAAATGGAAGGGCAGGCCGAAACGATCAGCGAGCGCCTGGCCGAAGTCGGCCTGGACGATTATCACCAGCGCATCTACGACCTCGCCCGCGAAGGCGCGAGCCGCATCGCCGCGCAGTTCGAGGCGGATGTCCAGCAGAGCCGCATCAGCCTCGATGACTTGTTCAATCGCAGCTACACACCGATTGCCAACAGCCAGCCGACCAAGTACCACAGCCGTTTCGACGGCTACACCGACCAGGTATTGCCCGCTATCCAGGAAGCCTTGCTGCCCCGGCACGAAGGCCTGGTGTTCGCGATTGCCTGCACGCCACAGGGCTATGTGCCGACGCACAACAAGGTGTTTTCCCAGGCGCTTACCGGCGATGTTCAGGTGGACGCGGTGAACAATCGCACCAAGCGCAAGTTTGAAGACCGCACCGGCATTCGCTGCGGCAGCCACCAGCAGGCTGTGCTGTTGCAGACCTATACCCGTGATACCGGCGAGTTGATGCACGATCTGTCGGTGCCGATCATGGTCAGTGGCCGGCATTGGGGCGGCTTGCGCCTGGGCTATAAGCCTGAGGGACAGGCTGGCGCGCACTAGGCCCAGGCACGGATTGTTGCGTGTTATGCAAGGAAGCTTTTACGCCGATAGCTTTTTCCGGCGTGAGGAACAGCTTAAGATGCTGCACATTGTTAGCTAGCTAACTAATCCTGCGGAGAACTTCCATGCAAAGCAAAGTCGATGTAGCGGTGATGATTGGCAGCGGTGTGCCACAGACCCTGCGTGCGCTGGGCCTTAGGGCCTGCTGGGTGGTGTTGCTCAACGGTGAACAGCGCGGCACGGCCTTCGCCAGTCGCGACGAAGCCCAGGAATGCCGCGCGGCCTGGCAGGCGCTGCTGGACCTGGAGCGCTCAGACCGCCTGCACTGACTGCAGGTTATACGCTCTGGTGCAGGCGCTGGTTCAGCTCATCCACGGCAATCGCCCAGTCCGCGTCTTCGCGCAGTTCTTCCTTGAGGAACTGCGCCTGTTGCGGGGTCCAGAAGGGCGCGTCGATCAGCTTCACAGTCTCTGCCAGGGGATGTTCACCGATAAACGTGTCGATGGCAGCAGGCGAGGCCTCCAACCCCAACTGTTCGAACAGGTCTTGCAAGGTATGCGTTGGCGCGTCCATGTCATTCTCCACGATAGTTAAGTCTCTACTCCCATGGGAGGCGTGCCAGCGCGCATAGTTCGATTTTGCTTGAGTCGCGTGTCAACGGGCATTGATGCACAGGAGAGCTTCCAACTCCTTGGCCAGGGCGCAGGCCTTGTTATGGTCACTGCGAAAGCCCTTGATCCGACCGCTGGGCACTTCCAGGATATGGAAAAAATTCTTGCCCGCCGGGACGACCCGATACAGGGCGAAATCCGGGCACGCGTTGTGGGCGTACACGCTGTAGAATAGCGCGCTATCCTTGCGCGATAAGGTGTCGCGAGTCAGTGTCGGTTCGCGATGAAGTCTTTGCATGGCGAGCTCCTGTTGATCTGTTGACCTACTTGCAGCATTTCGGGTGGTTTTAAGCCGCGTTGCTGTTCTAATATTGTTGTCGGCAGCCCGCGTTCGGTTCCATCCAACGTTTTTCCTTGGTTTTTGGCTGTCGGAAAACCACCCTTTCAAATGGGGTATTCTCTGAAGTGGGGCGTCCAGTATTCTCTGGCCGATAAACCTGTGATTTCCTGCACCGCCTGACGACCTTGTACAAGGGCTGTCAGGCACGGCTGTACGAGTCTGGCGGGAATCAACTTCAGTTTTTTAATGTACCGTGCCGTATCGGCCTTTTTTGTGCTGTCTGCCCTTGGCGGGCGGCGCTTTTTTAGATGTGGGGGCGTTTCCTTGGCAGTTAGTAATCTGGATATGCACGCATTGTTCGTGCTGGGTGATTTGCGCGCGAAGTTGGTTAAGCAGTTTCAGTCGCGGTTTGTTTACATCACGGAACAAACCCCGGAAGGCATTTACATTGCTGAAATCGATACCGAAACAGCGTTGGTGGTCGATGACAAACCTCGCCTGGAGCTCAAGGTCGGCGATCACTTTCGCGCCGCAGTCCTGCCCAGCCGTGAAGGTGGCAAGTTCGAGCTGAAGTTTCGCGATATCAAGTTGACGGTCTATGGCCTGGGTGACTACGCGTTTGTTTCCACGGCGCAGGGCGAGGGCATTGTGTTCAAGGAAGGTCACAGCGTGATGCTGGTGTTCGCCGCCAATGAACAACTGCAAGAAGGCCTGAGCAAGACCCTCAAGGCCGTGACCGGCAAGGCCGCCAAGTGGCGCAAGGGTGAACTGGTGACTTTCAAGGCCAGCGAGTAATAAGCGAGCGCACCGGCAATCGGTTGAACCTCTACTACAGTTGGGTGGACTTAATTATTCAGGGCTTTCGCATGACAGCAAAGCCATCCGCCATGGCTGTGTAAACGCGAGGTTCAAAGGCATGAAAGCAATACGAGCGCTGTTGGCAGCATCCCTTACCACCTTGGGCCTGTCGATGGCGGCCGCACCGGTAGCGGCTGCCCAGGCGCCCATTCATTTTGCCGACCTGAATTGGGAAAGTGGCAGCCTGATCACCGAAGTACTGCGCTTTATTGTCGAGAAGGGCTACGACCTGCCCACCGATACCCTGCCCGGTACCACCATCACCCTGGAAACCGCCCTGGCCAAGAATGATATCCAGGTGATCGGCGAGGAATGGGCGGGCCGCAGCCCGGTGTGGGTCAAGGCTGAGGCCGAAGGCAAGGTGGTTGGCCTGGGCGATACCGTCAAGGGCGCGACCGAAGGTTGGTGGGTCCCGGAATACGTGATCAAGGGCGACCCGGACAAAGGGATCAAGCCACTGGCCCCTGAGCTGCGCAGCGTACAGGACCTGGCGCGCTATAAAGATGTGTTCAAGGACCCGGAGGCCCCCGGCAAGGGACGGTTCCTCAACAGCCCTATCGGCTGGACCTCAGAGGTGGTCAATAAGCAGAAGCTCAAGGCTTATGGCCTGGACGACAGCTACGTCAACTTTCGTAGCGGTTCGGGCGCGGCGCTGGATGCCGAGATAGCCTCGTCGATCCGCCGTGGCAAGCCAATCCTGTTTTACTACTGGTCGCCGACCCCACTGATGGGGCGCTACAAGTTGATCCAGTTGGAGGAACCTGCCTTCGACGCCGAGGCGTGGAAGACCCTGACGGATGCCGACAACCCCAACCCCAAGCCGACGCGTTCGTTGGCGTCCAAACTGAGCATTGGCGTGTCCACGCCGTTCCAGAAGGAATATCCGCAGATTGCCGGGTTCTTCGAAAAGGTCGAGTTTCCAATTGGACCGTTGAACGAAGCCCTGGCAACCATGAGCGAAAAGCACACCCCGCCGCGCGAAGTGGCACAGGCGTTTCTCAAAGAGCATCCGCAAGTGTGGAAGGCCTGGTTGACGGAGGATGTGGCTACAAAGGTCCAAGCCAGCCTGAAATAGCCACGCCGTCACTGCAAACGACGATCCAAACGTGGGAGCGGGCTTGCCCGCGATAGCGGTGTGTCAGTCAAGTATTTCTAACCTGATACACCGCCATCGCGGGCAAGCCCGCTCCCACAGTTTTGATTGCGCTCCCCTTAGAACTTGGTTTGCACCGCCAATTCAAAGGTACGCGGCGACCCCAGGTAATACGCCGGCGACACATGGGCAAACTGCGCATATACCTCGTTGGTCAGGTTACGCACCCGGCCCGTGACCGAGGTGTGTTGATCGACCTTGTAGGTCAGGAACGTGCCAAACAAGGTGTACGCCGGCACGGTCAGGGTGTTGGCATTATCGGCGTACACCTGCGCCACATACCGCGCATCCACGCCACCTTGCCAGGCCGGGGCGATGTCATAAGTCAGCCACAGGTTGCCTACGCGCTTGGGCACGTTGGTCGGCGTGTTGCCCTTGCGCGATACCACTGCGCCGCTGGCGATTTTCTCGTTGAAATCATCGTATTGCGCATCGACCCAGGCGAAATTGCCTTCGGCCAACAGCCTGGGGGTAATGCGCAACGAGCTGGCCAGTTCGATGCCCTTGGACGACTGCGCACCCACCGCAATACTGCGGGTGGGGTCTTGTGGGTCGGTCACGGCAAAGTCCTTGCGCTCGATGTGGTAGGCGGCCACGGTGGCTGAACCGCGCCCGTCCAGGTAATCGAACTTGCTGCCCACTTCCCATTGCTTGCCGGTGGAGACATCAAACACCTGGGTGGTGCTGGTGGGCTGTTCGGCGGCGGTGCTGTATTGCACGTAGACATTGGCTGACGGGATGAACTGGTAGGTCAGGCCCACGCGCCCGGTCACCGGCTCCCAACGGCGCTTGACGTTACCCAGGTTGTCGCGGTGGCTGGTCACGTCCAGGTCGATGGCGTCATAACGCAGGCCGCTCAGCAGCGACAGCTTGTCGGTCAGGCCCAGGCGGTTCTCGACAAACAGCGCCTTGGTCGTCACTTCGGTGGTCTTGTCCTTGATAAAGCCCGGCTTGGTGCCTGGCAGGTCGTAGAAATGCCCCGGATCGTAGTGGTTGGGGTCCACAGCGTTCTTGGCCGACACGTTCAGCGGGCTGGCGGTGGTGCTGTTGACCTTGTATTCGAAACCGCCGGACCAGGTGCTGGCCAGGCCGAACACGCTGCTGTCATGGCGCAGCTCGAACTGGTTGCCGTCCTGCTCGCCCTGATGGCGCACCTGATAGGCCGTCGAACGGTTCACCAGGCTGTTATCGGCGTTGTACTGGTAGGTCTCCAGGTTGCGGTAGTCGCGCTGGCTGTCCAGGTGATAGAGGGTGTTGCGCAGGGTGGTGCTGTCGTTGATCCGGTAATCGATGATCGACCGGGCCCAGATCGTGCGTTGTTCGTAGCGGCCATCGGCGACGTTGTAGTTGTTGAAGCGGTTGTGCCTGTCGATTTTCAGCTCGCCGGCCTTGGGATTGAGCACCGGGGTGCCCCAGTACGGGCTGTCCTCGTGTTCGTCCTGGTACTCCAGGGCCAGGGTATGGGACAGGTTGGGCGTGAGGTCGCTGAGCAGGGAAAAGGCCACGCTCCAGGCATCGCGTTGCTGGCGGTCGATATGGGTATGGTTGGTGTTGCGGCTGACATCCAGGCGCGCGTAGTGCTGGACCTCGGCACCGGGCTCGGTCAGGGCGTGGTTGAGGCCCAGGGCGATGCCGGTGGTGTCGTAGCTGCCGTAGTTGATCTGGCCTTCGACGGCCTGCTCCTCGCGGGTGGCCAGCTTGGTCACGTAGTTCAGCGAGCCGCCCACGGAGCCGGCGCCGTTGATCAACGAGGAGGGACCGCCCACCAGCTCCACCCGGTCATAAATCCATGCGTCCACGGGCCGTGCCAGGCCACCGGCGACGTTGATGCCATTGAACATCTGGGTGATCTGGCTGCTGGTAAAGCCCCGATAGGAAATAAACCCGCCAAACCCCGGCGGCGCACTGGCGTTGACCCCAGGCAGGGTGTTGGCCGCATCCTGGAAGGTCTTGGCGCCACGGCGCTCGATATCGTTGCGGTCGGCGATGCTGACCGAGGCCGGGGTTTCCCGCACGCTCAGGCCCAGGCGCGAGGCCATGCCGCCGGATTGGTCCAGAGCCAGGCCCGGCTCGTTGGCGGCGGCGCCGTCGATGGTGGTGGGGGCCAGCTCAAGGGCCCAGGCGCAAAAAGGCAGGCAGCCGAACAGGCCCGCCAATAGAGGTAAATGTTTCATCGATAAATCCTGAAAAGCAGGGCTTGAAAGCAACGCACAGCCGCCCGCGCTTCCCTGGGGAAGCCGCGCGGTGTGCGGATCAAAAAGCGCAGGTATCAGGCGTAGGTAGGCGGGGCGCGCGGATTAGCCGCAGGCCAGGTGAAGCGGGTGGGAATGTCAGCGGTGAGTACCACCGCCGGCGGTGGTGCGTGAGGCTGGGGCAGTACCGCAACGTTAAGGCTGGAGTTGAGCGCCGGGCCCATGCCGCCGGTGGAGCACAGCGGGCAACCGAAGGCCTTGGACAGCGTGGGCAGCGACTGATCGCCGGTGTTTACGGGGGCTGGCGCCTGGGTGCGGGGGTCTACGGTACAGAACTGGCCGCCAATGCCGTTGAGCTGCATGCCGACCATTTGCCCATGGCCAATACTGCAGGCGAACACGTTGAACAGGACGCAGCCATAGAGCATCCAGGCAATCAACGAGCGGTCGGCACGGGCGAGTTTCATGGGGCGGCACTTTATCACCAGACGACTAAATGCCTGCAAAAAATCTGAAAAGGACTATCCTCTTTCGCACTTTTCCAGGGGTATCCAACCATGAGCTTTGTCATTGCGAGGTGGGTCGTCGGGGTATTTGCGTTTATCAGCATGATCCATGTGTACTGGGCCGCAGGCGGCAAGCTGGGCAGCAGCGTAGCGATCCCGCAACTGCCCGGCGAATTCGCCAGCGGGCCACGGCCGGCGTTCAAGGCGTCGGCGCTGGGTACGTTCCTGGTGGCCGTGGGGCTGGTGCTGATTGCCGTATTGGTGTGCCTGCGGGCGGGGCTGTTCTTCCAGCCAGTGGGGCATCAGGCCCTGCAATGGGGGATCAGCGCGATTGCCCTGATCATGTTTGGGCGGGCGATTGGTGATTCGGAGCTGGTGGGGTTCTTCAAGAAAGTCGGCGGGTCACGGTTCGCGCGGTTGGACACGTTTTTCTATTCGCCACTGTGCCTGGTGTTGGGGACGGGGTTGCTGGTCGTCGCCTGGACCTGACTGACGGTATGCAGGGCCAAATGTGGGAGCGGGCTTGTCGGATCGCCGCGAAGACGTCGGCCCAGCAAACATTGATGTTGACTGACCCACGGCCTTCGCGAGCAAGCCCGCTCCCACATTGTTTACCGCGTACATTCAGAGGGATCAGCTACCGCTGTCAGCCCTGCGGCTGCTGACCTCGGCCGGTACATTTTCCCCCGCCATGCGCTTGCGAAACAACGACGTGCGCGCCAGCAACAGGGTGGTTACCGGCACGGTGATCGACAGCAAAATCGGGATCAACCAGCCATGCAGCACCGGCCCGGACTTGAGGGTCGAGAAGTAGATGATCGACGCCAGCGCCACGCACCACGCGCCGAGGGTCGAAGCCAGCGCCGGTGGGTGCATGCGCTGGAAAAAATCCTTCATCCGCAACAGCCCGAGCGCACCAATCAACGCAAACAGGCTGCTGAGCAGCAGCAGGATCGCCACGATAATTTCCACCCACAGTGGCAGTTCACTGACATTGATCATTCGATCACCTCACCACGCAGCAGGAATTTGGCCAAGGCAAACGAGCCGACAAAGCCGAACAGCGCAATCAGCAGCGCCGCCTCGAAGTAGGTATCACTGGCATAGCGAATGCCCAGCACCAGCATCATCAGCATCGCCAGGATATACAGGTAGTCCAGGGCCAGGACCCGGTCCTGGGCCGAGGGGCCCTTGAACAGGCGCACCAGGGTCAGGACCATGGCCAGGGAAAACAGGAACAGGCTCAACAGGATCGCATTGGCGAGCAGGGCACTCATTCGAAGATCTCCATCAGGGGCCGTTCGTAGGCCTGCTTGAAGTGCTCGATAAACTGCGCTTCGTCATCCAGGTCGAACACGTGCAGCAACAGGATACTGCGGTCCAGGGCCAGTTCCGACCACACGGTGCCGGGGGTCACGCTGGTGATCATCGACAGCACCGCCAGGCCGTTGGCGTCACGCAGGTCCAGGGGGATTTTGACAAAGCGCGAGCGCGGCGGCCGTGTACCGCAGGTCAAGACGCCCCACGCCACGTGCAGGTTGGAGATGATCACATCGCGCCCGACCAGGAAAAACAGGCCAATGATCACCCCGGGGCGGCGGATACGCACCGGCAGTGGGCGCAGCGGCGCCATCATCAGCGGCGCGAGCAGGCCCAGGAGCGCCCCCAGCAGCAGGTTGCCGGGGCTGATCGACAGGTTCAGCACCAGCCATAGCACCCACAACGCCAATGACAGTAACGGGGCAGGGAACAGGCGCTTCATGGCTGCACCTCCACGGCGGCGGCCTGGGCTTGCGGGCTGAGCACCGGGCGCGTGGCCATGACGGCCATGACGTAGTGCTCGGGGTTGTTCAGGCTGGCGGCAGTGTCCTGGGTAAAGCGCATGAGCATTTCTGCCTTGAAGGTCAGGCCAATCGCCAGGCCAAGCAAGACGAAGATCGGGATGCACTCAAAGCGGCGCAGCAGCGGCGAGGGCCGCTCTTCTGGGGTCCAGAAGCGCTGGATGCCCAGGCGCGCAAAAGCGATCAGCGAGGCCAGGCCCGAGAAGATCAACAACGCCACCAGGCCCCAGGCTGCCGGGCGAATCGGCGCATCCACGGCCTGGCCCAGGCCCAGCGGGTTGATCAGCGCGCTGAGCAGGCTGAGCTTGCCGATAAACCCCGACAGCGGCGGCATGCCGATGATCAGCAGGGCGCAGGCAATAAAGCTCAGGCCCAGGAACGCCATGGTCCACGGGATGACCTGGCCGACCACGGCCTTTTGCTCATCGTCCAGGTTGGTGCCCTTGGGCGGGTGCAGGGATTCGACTGGCCGTGGCAACACTTCGATTTCATCGTCCAGGGGCAGCTCGTTGGCCGAGCGCGAGCGTTCGACCAGTTCGGCCAGCAGGAACAGCGCGCTCAACGCCAGGGTCGAGCTGACCAGATAGAACAGCGCGCCGGCCGTCAGGCTGGGCTGGGCGAAGCCTACCGCCGACAGCAGGATGCCCGCCGAGACCAGGATGCTCAGGCTCGCCATGCGCTCCAGGCGCTGGGCGGCGAGCATCGCCAGGGCGGCGCAGAGGATGGTGGCCATGCCGCCGTACACCAGCCAGTCGCCGCCAAACAGCGCCGAGGCGCCGGCTTGCCCGGAAAACAGTAGGGTCCACAGGCGCAACACGGTGTACACGCCGACCTTGGTCATGATCGCAAACATCGCCGCTACCGGCGCGCTGGCCGAGGAGTAGGCCGGCGCCAGCCAGAAGTTCAAAGGCCACATGCCGGCCTTGGCCAGGAACGCGGTGGCGAGGATCGCCGCGCCGGCATGCAGCAGGCCGCGATCGGCTTGCGGGACCAGCGGGATCTTGAGCGCCAGGTCAGCGAAATTCAGGGTGCCGGTGACCCCGTAGATCAGCGCCGCACCAATCAGGAACAGCGACGAAGCCAGCAGGTTGATCGAAATGTAATGCAGCCCCGACGACACCCGCGCCCGGCCCGAACCGTGCAACATCAAGCCGTAGGACGCGGCCAGCAGCACCTCGAAGAACACGAACAGGTTGAACAGGTCGGCGGTGAGGAAGGCACCGTAGAGGCCCATTAACTGGATCTGGAACAGCGCATGGAAACTGGTGCCGGCGCGGTCCCAGCGGGCCATGGCGAACAGCAGGGCGCTGACGCCGATGATCCCGGTGAGCACCAGCATCAGGGCCGACAGTTGATCCACCACCAGCACGATGCCGAACGGCACCTGCCAGTTGCCCGGCAGGTAGACGCCGATGGAGGCGGGGCCGCCTTGCTGCGTCCAGTACAGCATCAACATCGCGATGCCCAGGCCGGTCATGCTCGACAGCAGGTTGATCTTGGCCTTGAGCGGGCGGTGTTTCTCGCCCAGCATCATCATCAGCGCAGCGGTCAGCAACGGCAGCAGGATCGGCGCGATGATCAGTTGGTTCATCCAGCTCATTCCTTGGGCTCCCGGCCGTCCACATGGTCAGTGCCGGTCAGGCCCCGGGACGCCAGCAGCACCACCAGGAACAGCGCGGTCATGGCGAAGCTGATCACAATCGCCGTCAGCACCAGGGCCTGGGGCAGGGGATCGGTGTAATTGAGCAGGTCCTGGGGCACGCCGTCCTTGATGATCGGTTCCTTGCCGATAAACAGGCTGCCCATGCTGAAGATGAACAGGTTGACCCCATAGGACAACAGGCACAGGCCCATCACCACCTGGAACGTCCGTGGCCGCAGCACCAGCCAGACGCCGGAGGCCGCCAGGACCCCAATGGCAATTGCGATGACTTCTTCCATCAGGCAGCAGCTCCTTGTGGTGGCGTGGCGGCGGCTTTCGCCTGGTTGCCGGGTTTATGGGCCCGCACCGATTGGTGGCCGAGGGCGGTGAGCATCAGCAGGGTCGAGCCGACCACCATGGCGTACACACCCACGTCAAAAAACAGCGCGCTGGCGATATGGATGTCGCCCAGCACCGGCAAGCTGAGGTGCAGGGTGCTGGTGGTGAGGAACGGGTAGCCGAAGAACAGCGCGCCAAGCCCGGTCAAGGTTGCCGACAACAGGCCGAAGCCCATCCAGCGCATCGGCCGCAGGTTCATCTGCGCCTCGACCCACTGGGTACCGGCGACCATGTATTGCAGGATAAACGCCACCGACATCACCAGCCCGGCGACAAAACCGCCGCCCGGCTGGTTGTGGCCGCGCATGAACAGGTAGAACGACACCACCAGGGCAATCGGCAGCAGCAGGCGCACCAGCACCGCGGGCACCATCATAAAGCCCAGGGCGGTGTCGCTGGCCTGGCGTGGGTTGACCAGGTCGGTGTCCACGTCCGGCGCCAACAGCCGCTGTTGCGCGGGCAGTTGCTCGCTTTCCTTGGGCGGGCGGAAGCGCCGTAGCAGCGCATACACCGTCAAGGCCACGGCGCCTAGCACGGTGATTTCGCCCAGGGTATCGAAGCCCCGGAAGTCCACGAGCATCACATTCACCACATTGCTGCCGCCGCCTTCAGGCAGGGCGCGGCTGAGGTAGAACGAGGAAATGTCGTTGGGGGTCTGGCGGGTGAGCATCGCATAGGACAACAGCGCCATGCCGCCACCGACCACGGTCGACAGCAGCAAGTCGCGCAAGCGGCGAATGCGCGCCTTGCGCAACGAACTGGGGAGTGGCGAGACCTCTTCGATCCGCCGTGGCAGCCAGCGCAGGCCCAGCAGGATCAATACCGTCGTCACCACCTCGACCACCAGTTGCGTCAGCGCCAGGTCTGGCGCGGAGAACCAGACAAAAGTCACGCAGGTCATCAGGCCGCACACGCTGACCATGGTCAGGGCCGCCAGCCGGTGGTACTTGGCTTGCCAGGCGGCGCCCAGGGCGCAGGCAATCGCCAGCAGCCACAGGGTGACGAACACGATGGAGCCGGGGATCTTCGGCCGGTCACCCCAGCTCAGGCTGCTGCCCAGCATGGGGATCATCCCGGCGATCACCGCCACCAGCACCAGCAGGAACAATTGGGTCTGCAGGCGCTTGGTGCTGATGCGTTTCTCGACCTTGCGCACGCCACGCATCATCACCACCAGGCAGCGCTCGAACATGCGCTTGCCGTTGAAGTAGCTGATGATCGGCGGGTACTTGAAGCGCCCGCGCTTGAGTTGCTTGCGCAGCAGCAGGTACAGGACCACGCCGCCGGTCATGGCCACCAGGCTCATGATCATCGGGGCGTTCCAGCCGTGCCAGATCGCCAGGCTGTACTGGGGCAACACGCCGCCGACCACCGGCAGGGCGGCAGCGGCGAGGATCGAACCGACCACCTGGGCCGGGAAGATCCCTACCAGCAGGCAGGTAAACACCAGCAACTCGACCGGCGCGCGCATCCAGCGTGGCGGTTCGTGGGGCGTGTGCGGCAGGTCGGTGGCGGCCGGGCCGAAGAACACATCCACGGTGAAGCGCAAGGCATAGGCCACGCTGAAGGTGCCGGCGATGGTCGCGATCACCGGCAGGGCGATTTCCACCCACTGGGTCGAGGAGATGAATACCGTCTCGGCGAAGAACATTTCCTTGGACAGGAAGCCGTTGAGCAACGGCACCCCGGCCATGGAGGCGCTGGCGACCATGGCCAGGGTCGCGGTAAACGGGATCAGGCGCACCAGGCCGCTGAGCTTGCGGATATCGCGGGTGCCGCTTTCGTGGTCGATGATGCCCGCGGCCATGAACAGCGAGGCCTTGAACGTAGCGTGGTTGAGGATATGGAACACGGCGGCGACGGCGGCCAGCGGGCTGTTGAGGCCCAGCAGCAGGGTGATCAGGCCCAGGTGACTGATAGTGGAGTAGGCCAGCAGGCCCTTGAGATCGTTCTGGAACATCGCGCAATACGCGCCGAGCAACAGGGTCAGGGCGCCGGCACCGCCGACCATCCAGAACCACTCTTCGCTGCCCGACAACGAGGGCCACAGGCGGGCCAGCAGGAACACGCCGGCCTTCACCATCGTGGCCGAGTGCAGGTAGGCCGACACGGGTGTCGGTGCGGCCATGGCGTGGGGGAGCCAGAAGTGGAAGGGGAATTGCGCGCTTTTGCTCAGGGCACCGATCAGGATCAGCGTCAGCAGGACGGGGTAGAGGGAGTGGGCACGGATCTGGTCACCGGCGGCGAGCACCTGGTCCAGATCGTAACTGCCGACGACATGGCCGAGCAGCATGACCCCCGCCAGCAGGCACAACCCGCCTGCACCGGTGACCATCAGCGCCATATAGGCCCCCCGGCGCGCATCGGAGCGGTGGTGCCAATAGCCGATCAACAGGAACGAGAACAGGCTGGTCAGTTCCCAGAAAAACACGATCTGGATCAGGTTGCCGGAGATCACCAACCCGAGCATCGCGCCCATGAACGCCAGAAAAAACGCGAAGAAACGCGGCACCGGGTCATCCGGCGACATGTAATAGCGGGCGTACAAAGACACCAGGCTACCGATGCCCAGTACCAGCATCGAGAACAGCCAGGCAAAGCCATCCATGCGCAACACAAAGTTCAGGCCCAGGCTGGGCAGCCAGGAAAATTCTTCGCGGATCACGCCACCGTCGGCGATCTGGGGGTAGAGCAGGGCGACTTGTACGGTACCGACCAGAGCCACAAGGCCGGCCAGCAGGGATTCAGTATTACGTGCGTTATGCGGCAGCAAGGCCGCCAGACAGCTGCCGATGAAAGGCAGAAGCAGTAGAACTATCAGGGACATAGGCTTCTAATCTGCGGTGGTTTGGGATGCATCATACGTGCCGGAAACCGGATTACCAAACGGCAACCTGTGGCAGGATCCTACAAGATGGACCGAAAACCCCTATCTGTCGCGCTGTAGGAGCCGGCTCCTATAGGGAAACGGGCTTTTGCTCCCGCGTCTTTATCTCGCTGACAATCACCGCCGCCACAATCAACACCGCGCCGAGCATGGCAATCGGCGGGAAACGCTCGCCGGCAATCCGCCCGATTATCCCGGCCCACACCGGTTCACCGGCATAGATCAGGGTGGCGCGGGTGGGCGAGACGCTTTTCTGCGCCCAGTTCATCGCCAGTTGAATCACCGCGCTGGTCAGGCCCAGGCCCACGGCGCTGAACAGCAGTACCCAGGAAAAGTCCGGCAATGCCTCGCCCGTGGGCACTACCAGCAGGAACGACAGCAACGAGGCGGTGGCCAGTTGCACCACGGTCACCCGGCGCACATCCACCTGGCCGGCATAGGCGCTGATCAGGATGATTTCGGCGGCAATTGCGATAGCACCGATCAAGGTGGCGATTTCGCCGGGGCTGAAATTCAACGATGCGCCGGCCGGTCCGGTCAAAAGCATCAGGCCGGCGAAGGCCAGCATGATGCCAATGCTCGGCATCAACCCCGGGCGCCGTCCCAGCACCAGCCATTGCAGCAGCGGTACAAAGGGCACGTAGAGCGCGGTGATAAACGCCGACTGGCTGCTGAGGATGGTCTGCAGGCCAATGGTTTGCAGGCCGTAGCCAAACATGATCGCGGTGCCGATAAACACGCCGGCCTTGAGCTCAAAACGTGTCAGGCCACACAGGTTGCGCAGGGAAAACAAGCCGACCACCAGTGCCGCCGCGGCAAAGCGCAAGCCGACGAAGAACATCGGCCCGCTGACGGTCATGGCATGTTGCACCAGGATAAACGTGCCGCCCCAGATCATGGTGATCAGCACCAGCACGCATTCGGCTTTGCTGAAGCGGGAAAACAATGGGGAGGCGGTCGAGGTGGTCATGGCGGCTCTGGTCTTGCACAGGAAGGGCGCGGAACGCACAATGCGCCGCAGCTGGGCAGTATACTGCGCAACCCCACCAAGTGAGCAATATAGTGCACAAAGAAAATCCGCAACGGGCCTCGGTCCTGCAGCACGTCAGCCAGAACGTTCGACGCCTGCGCCACGCCGCCGAACTGAGCCAGACAGCCCTGGCAGAAAAGTCCGGGGTCAGCCGGCGCATGCTGGTGGCCATCGAGGCGGGTGAAAAGAACGTCAGCCTGTCCACCCTCGACCGCGTGGCCGAAGCCCTGGACGTGGCCTTCAGCGACCTGATCCAGGCCCCCGACGCCCGTGACCACAGCCGCATCAACGAACTGGCCTGGGCCGGTGAGATCGATGGCAGCAAGGCCGTATTGCTGGCCAAGGCCACCGCCCGGCGTGAGGTGGAGCTATGGGAATGGCGCCTGGAACCGGGCGATCGCTATTGCCCGGACCCAGACCTGGAAGGCTGGAGCGAGCAGTTGTTCGTGTTCGAGGGCAGCCTGACCCTGGTAGTGGATGACGTCGAAACCACCATCGCCGCCGGCGAGTTCTTTATGTTTCCCAGCCACCAGCCCCATGCCTATCGCAATGAGGGCCCAGTGGCGGTGCGCTTTATCCGCAACGTGGTGATCTAGATCCACACATCATTCTGCTGGGTCCGCTCGCCGCCCTGATTGCCGGTGTTCAACACGCCGCAGGGTTCGACCAGCAGCAACTTCACCTCGCCGTCGGCATACGGTTTGTGCTCGACGCCCCTGGGCACCACAAACATCTCGCCGGTGCCGATCTGTACCGCGCCATCGCGAAAATCAATGCGCAGCGCGCCTTCGAGGACGATAAAGGTCTCGTCGGTGTCCGCGTGGCTGTGCCAGATAAAATCCCCCTCGATCTTCACCACCTTGAATTGGTAGTCGTTCATCTGCGCGATGACCTTGGGTGTCCATTGCTCGCTGAACAGGCTGTATTTTTGCGCAAAGTTGATGGCGGTGTAGGAGGGCATGGCAGTCATCTCAGGTGATCGAAGCCTGACATTAAGTGCCACGTGAGAACGGGTATTGAATGATCGTGCGATTGTCAGGTTAAAAGAAACGTTATATTGTATCTCTTGAGATCGATTCTCAAGTGTTGCCGGGCTTGAGGTCGATACGTTTTTTTTCGGCTCAAGGGATTGCAGATGAACCAGTTGCACGGTGTAGCTCCAGGGTTTTCGACGTTGTTGGCAGTAGGCCTGATGTCCTCGCTCACCGGCTTGCCCGCCGTCGCGGCGCTGGAACGTGAAGAGTCGGTCACCGAGCTTGAAGCCACGCGGGTCAGTGCGCCGCTGAACAAGGCCCTGGAAGTCAACGCCGGTGGCTTCGGCGCCAAGGATGCCATGGAGATCCCCCTGGCCATCCAGAGCTACTCCAGCAAGACCATCGCCGACAGCTCCGCACGCACCGCCGTGGATGTGCTGAGCCTCGACCCTTCGGTGCTCAGTTCGTCGGGCGGCAGCGGCTTTGACAACTTCCGCCTGCGCGGCTTTGCCATGGACAACTTCAACACCATCCGCCGCGATGGCCTGACCCTGGCCCCGCACCACGACGTGCCCCTGGAAAACGTCGAGCGCATCGACGTGCTCAAGGGCCCGTCGGGTTTCCTCTACGGTTTCAATTCACCGGGCGGCACCATCAACTACATCCTCAAGCGCCCGACCCTGGAGCCGCTGCTCAATGTCAGCGTGCAAGGCTCCTCGTTGCTCGGCCGCTACGTGGCGATTGATACCAGCGATTCGTTCAACGATGGCGCCTTTGGTTATCGCCTGAATGCCGGCTACGAGAAAAACGGCGACTTCGACCATGCCCGCGACATGGAGCGCAAGTTTATCGGCCTGGCCACCGACTTGCGTCTGAGCGACCGCGCGCTGTTGCAACTGAATGCCGACTGGTCGCGCAAGTCCACGGTCTCCGACCCGTTGCTGCGTGCCGACCAGAGTGGTCGCGCCAACCCGCTGGACCCGTCCAGCTATGTGCTGCCGCCCAAGGTCAATCGCCGCGATCTGTTGACCGGCTCCTGGTTCCGTCACCAGACCGAAGGCGCCAACCTCGATGCCAAGTTCGAGTACGAACTGGACGACAACTGGACCTCCGTGACCCAGGGCAACTACTCGCGGGTCGAGCGCCACGGCGGCTATAACGACCTGTTCGGGATCAAGCCCAACGGCGATATCGGCTCGGCCGACTTTTACGTGTCCCGTGGCGAAGTGTTCAGCACCTGGTCGCTGCAGTCGTACCTGGCCGGCAAATTCGCCACCGGCAACATCTATCACGACGTGTTCTTCGGCACCGGCTACAAGCAGTTCAAGGACGTCAGCCCGTTCTGGGATTCGGTGGACAGCGGCACTCCCGGCATCGGCATCGGCGATGTATCGGTGGGCAATATCCGCCACCCGGTCAATCCGCCCAAGTGGCATTTCGGCCCGGAACGGCCCACCGATTTTGTGTCTTCCATCAAGGAAACCTCGGTCTTTGCCAGCGACCTGATTTCCCTCACCGAGCAATTCCAGGTGATGCTCGGCGGGCGTTATATCTGGTACCGCGCGGATCAACTCTCGGCCATCGCGCCTTCGCAAAGCCATGACGTGTTCGTGCCCAGCGCTGCGCTGATCTACCGGCCCTGGGACAGCGTGATGACTTACGTCAGCTACTCCAAAGGCTTTGAAAAAGGCGACTACGCCCCCTATAACGCGACCAACGCCAACCAGCCCACCGACGCCATCGAGTCCCAGCAATACGAGGTGGGCCTGAAGCTGGACCTCAATGATCGCCTGAACCTGGGCCTGGCGGTGTTCGATATCCGGCGCAAGGCCAGTTACCTGAACACCAGCAACACTTATGTGAGCAACGGTGAATTCCACCACCGTGGCGCCGAGCTGACCCTGTCCAACCGCGTCACTAATGCCCTGACTCTCAGCGCCAACGCCGCCTACCTGGCCACGCGCATGGAAGATGTGGATGACGTCACCGTGGACGGCAAACGCACCGAAAGCGTGCCCAAGTGGAAAGGCGCGGTCGGTGCCTTGTACACCGTGGCCGCTGTGCCCGGCCTGTCGTTGGACAGCACCGTCAGCTATGTCGGCAGCCGCCCGGTGGATGCGCAGAACAGCGGCTACATCCCCAGCTACACCTTGCTCGACGCCGGTATCAGCTACCGCTCGAAACTGGCGGATACCCCGGTGACCTACCGCCTGCACGGCAAGAACCTGACCAACAAGTACTACTACGCCAGTGCCTATTACCAGGGCGGGCTGGATGTGGGGCGCGAGCGCGAAGTGTTCCTGTCGGCCAAGTTCGAGTTCTAGAACCATGACGTATTCCAGCTCATTGCCCGGCCTGCGCCACCTGTGGGTCGAGCGCCTGCTTGAGCGGCACGCGGGTACCTTGACCGAGTTGGTCGATGGCCTTGGCTCGCCGCTGCACTTGCTGTGCCCGCAGGTATTTCACGCCAATGTCGAAGCCTTCCAGCACAGCTTTACCCAGGCCCAGGTGCGCGGCAGCCTGCTGTTTGCCAAAAAGGCCAACAAGGCCAACTGCTTTACCCAGGCCTGCGCGCAATGTGCGATTGGCTTGGATGTGGCCAGCGTCGGCGAGCTGCAAAAGGCCCTGGCGGGCGGGGTGGCCGGCCGTGAGATCGGCGTGTCCGGGCCGCGTAAAAGCGATCAATTACTTGGGTTGAGTTTGAGTCACCAGTGCCTGCTGGCGGTGGATTCGCTGGAGGAGTTGCTGCGTATCCAGCAATTGGCGTTATCCCTGCGCCAGCGGGCGCGCCTGTTGTTGCGCTATTGCCCTGCCAGCCAGCTCCACAGCCGCTTCGGCCTCAATCCACGGGAGTGTGACCAGGCCCTGGTGTTTTGCCGCAAGCATGTGGCGAACCTGGATCTGCAAGGCTTTTCCTTTCACCTTGGTGGCTACGACACCGCGCAGCGTGCGCACGTCGCCAGCCACTTGGTCGACCTGTGCCAGGCCAGTGAGCTGGACGACTGCCGCACGGTCAACCTGGGCGGTGGCTTTGCCGTGCGCTATGTCGACCCGGCGCAGTGGCAGGCGTTTATGGCCGAGGACTGCGCCGAGCGCTACCACAGCGACAAGGGCTTCGCCGGCTTCTATCCCTATGGTGCGCCACGCGCCGGCGCCGAGGCCCTTGACGATGTCCTCGCCACGACCGTGGGCCCCGGCCTGAGCCTGGCGCAAAAGGTCATCGAACAGGGCGTGCGGCTGATCATCGAACCCGGCCGCGCCTTGCTCGACCAGGCCGGTATCAGCGTGTTCCGCGTGCAGGGCGTCAAGGACCGCACGGCCTGCGACGGCTATGCCCAGGTCACCGTGCAGGGCAGCAGCTTCAACCTCTCCGAGCAGTGGTTCAACAGCGAGTTCTTGCCCGACCCGCTGCTGGTGCCGGCCTCGCCACGGCCGCGGTCGCCGTTTGTCGCGTGTATTGGCGGGTCCACCTGCCTGGAGTCGGACATGCTGACCTGGCGCAAAGTCGCCTTCGACTACCCGATCCAGGCGGGTGACTTGCTTATCTACCTCAATACCGCCGGCTATCAGATGGATTCCAACGAGTCGCCGTTTCACGAAGCGCCATTGCCACACAAAGTGGTGCTGGAGCTGCGTAACCCCTACCTGCGCTGGAAGCTGGACAGCCTGGCTTGAGCGCATTCAACAAGGAGCCCCGAGTGAACAGTTTGAATAAACCCGCAGCCCCCGCCGACCTATGGGTGCTGCCCCAGGCTGCGCTCGAAGACCTGGGGGTGAGTTACCGTGAAGTGCTGCAGGTGGTCGAGCAGGCGTACAAGGCCTTGCGCAGCGGCGACTCGCAGAACCCGCTCAAGACCATTGTCGAACCTGCGGACCGCCACTCCATCAGCTACTCGATGGTCGGCCGCGATGGCGCCAGCCACACCGTGGGCTTCAAGGTGGTCTACGAGCATGACCCGCAGCGCGCTCGCGACGCCTATCAGTTCCACTCGTTTATCTTCCTGTGTGATGACCGCACCGGCCGCCCGATTGCCTTGATGGACGTGGTCAAGCTCGGCCCGCTGCGCACCTCGGCCACCTCGGCGCTGATGGCCCGGGCCGCCTGCCCGGATGCCCGCAGTGCCCTGGTGGTCGGTACCGGCGTGCAGGGCCAGGTGGCGTTGCCCATGTTGCTCGCGGCCATGCCGGACCTGGAGCGTTTGTATGTCTACGGGCACTACGCCGAGGGCCTGCGCGCGGTGCAGGACACCCTGCGCAAACACTACCCGCTGCGCGACGTGATCGTGGTCGATGACCTGCCGGCGGCGGCGGGCGAGGCCGATATCATCCTTGGCGTGGCCGGGCTTTCGGCACGCCAGCAAGTGCAGCGGGCGTGGCTCAAGCCGGGCGCCGTGGCGGTGCTGGTCGGCTATGGCATCGACGCCGACGTGCTGCACGGCGCCGACTACCTAATCGCCACCGACACCGCGCAGATGCAAGTCACCAGCGCCGACCTGGCCGCCGCCGACGGCAGCCTGCCCGAGGTAGACGCCGAACTGCCGGACATTCTCCTGGGCCTGGCGCCCGCACGTCGCGATCCAAGCGATGTGGTGTTCGCCTACAACAGCGGCATGGTGGTGACTGATGTCGCCCTCGGCCGCCTGATGGCCGACCGCGCCCTGGCGCAGAACCGTGGGCAGAGGGTCCAACTATGGTCGGCCTGACTGCCGCACAACCCGGCGCGTGGCGCGCCGACAGCCGGGCCCTGCTGTTGCTGGCGTTGCCGCTGATCCTGACCAACCTGGCCTACGTTGCCCTGACCACCATCGACATCGTGGTGCTCGGCATGCTGGGTGCCAAGGAGCTGGCCGCCGGCGGCCTGGCCATCGCGCTGTTCAACCAGTTGCGCACCACCGGCACTGGCCTGGTCACCGGCGTCAGCAACCTGGTGGCCCAGGCCAATGCCCAGGGCGATGAAGCCCAGGTGCGGGCGCTGTTGGTGGCGGGGCTGTTCTGGGCGACCGTCAGTGGCCTGGTGTTTATGGGGGTGTTGCTGGGGTTGCGCCAGCCGCTGACCTGGCTGGGCCAGGATGCCAGCGTGGTAGCCAATGCCATGGATTTCCTGCTGATCATTGCTCCCGGCCTGCTGCCTTGCCTGTGGTTTCAGGCGCTGCGCCACTTTACCGTGGGCCTGAAATTCCCCGGGCCGTTGCTGGCGATCACCCTGGTGTCGATCTTCCTCACGGCGGCGCTGAACTACGTGCTGGTGTTCGGCAAGTTCGGCGTCCCGGCCTACGGGCTGGCGGGGGTGGCGATCACCAGCGCCGTGGTGTTCCTGCTGTCGTTCCTGATGTTCTTCGCGGTGGTACTGACCCATCGGCGCCTGGCCGGTTACTTCAAGCTTTCGCACCTGCGTTTTTCGCCGGCGGCGATCAAGGCGGTGTGGAAGCTCGGGCTGCCGATTGCCGGGACCTATGCCAGCGAGGCCGGGTTCTTCAGTGTGCTGACCCTGCTGATCGGCACCCTGGGCATGGAAGCGCTGGCGGCGCAGACCGTGCTCAACCAGATTATCTACATCGTGTTCATGTTTTCGGCGGGTATCTCCCATGCCGCCTCGATCCACATCAGCGAGGCCTGCGGCACCGGGCAGTATCAGCGCGCGCGGCAACTGGGGCGCCTGGGCCTGGGGCTGGGGGTGCTAGTCATGCTGCTGTTTGCCATTCCCTACGCACTGCTGCCCGAACAGGTGATCGGCCTGTTTATCAGCACCGAACACGCCAACAACCTGGATGCGGTGCGCCTGGCGACCACCGGTTTGTTGATCGCCATCGTCCTGCAGGTGTTCGACGCCAGCCAGAACATCGGCAACGGCATCCTGCGCGGCATCGGCGATACGGCGGGGCCACTGCGCATTTCCCTGTTCGGCTACTGGCTGGTGGGGCTGCCCGCCGCCTGGTTGCTGGGCATTGTCAGCCCCTACGGGATCTTTGGCGTGTGGGCCGGTTTGGCGATAGGCCTGGCGGCCACGGCGTTGCTGCTGATTGTTTCGTTTGAACGCCAACTCAACGCGCTGGACCGCGCGGGCGCTATCGCACTGTCATGACCAGGAGGTGTTCCATGCATCAAGACAACCCCGCACAGCGCATCGAGGCGCTGGTGCGGCCCAGTGTGCGGCGCTTGCCCCTGTATGACGCGGGCGCCGACCCACGCCAGATGGGTACGCCAATGGTGACGAAGCTGTCCAACTGCGAAAACCCGCTGGGCATGTCGCCGGCTGCCGCGGCCATGCTCGCACGCCAGGGCGGGGCAGGGCTGGAGCGCTACCCCGACCCCACTGGCCGGGCGCTGCGCCAGCTGATCGGCGGGCAGTTGGATGTGGATCCGGCCAGGATCATCCTCGGCAATGGCTCGGAAAATATCCTCGAGCTGTTGTGCCTGGCGCTGCTCGATCCCCAGGACCGGGTGGTCACCCAGCAACCCTGCTTCAGCTTGCATGAAAGCCTGCCGTTGATGATGGGCGCGACGCTGGACAAGGTGCCGCTCAACCCGGATTTCAGCTTCAACCTGCACGCCTGGGCCACGGCCCTCAAGCAACCGGCGAAGCTGTTGATGCTGAGCACCCCCTGCAACCCGGTGGGCACCGCGCTGTCCAGCGCTGAGCTGACGGCACTGATCGCCGCCGCTCACGCCGACACCTTGTTGGTGATCGACGAGGCGTACTTCGAATTCGTCGAGCAGGGCGCCGATGCCCTGGCGATCCTCGGCGCGCAGTCGCGGCCGTGGATCGTCCTGCGCACATTCTCCAAGGCGTATGGGCTGGCGGGGCTGCGGATCGGCTATGGCATTGCCTCGCACCCAAGCCTGATCGATGCGCTGCACCGGGTGCGCACGCCATACAACGTCAATCAACCGGCCCAGGAGGCCGCCAAGGCTGCCTGGCTCGATCAGGAACACGTGGCGCGCAGTCGTGAATTTGTCGCCATCGAGCGCCAACGGCTGACCGAGGGGTTGCAGGCGGCGGGGTTTCGCGTGGCGCCGTCCCAGGCCAATTTCCTGTTTATCGACACCGCCTGCAACGCCCTGGAAGTGGTCGACGAACTGCTCAAGGACGGGATCATCGTCAAGGCCTGGCGCGAGCCGGGGTACACCGGTTTTATCCGCGTGTCCCTGGGCCTGGCCCAACAAAACCAGGCGTTTCTCGCCAGCCTGCAACGCGCCGTCGCGGCCCTGGCCGGGTAAGCGCCGAGCCGGTTTTTCATACTGCCCAGAGGTTGTCATGATCAAGAGTTGCCTGTCCGAGCTGATCGGCGATACGCCGCTGCTCAAATTGTGCGTCACCGAAAACGGCAGTTGCGTGCTGCTC
Source organism: Pseudomonas sp. WS 5021 (assembly GCF_012985535.1). NCBI lineage: Bacteria > Pseudomonadati > Pseudomonadota > Gammaproteobacteria > Pseudomonadales > Pseudomonadaceae > Pseudomonas > Pseudomonas sp. WS 5021. Next base: position 211,250 of record NZ_JAAQWP010000008.1, read on the forward strand.
AAGCTGGAACAATTCAACCCCACCGGTACCGCCAAGATCCGCATGGCCCGGCAAATGCTCGACGAGGCGCAGGCCAGCGGGCAGCTCAAGCCGGGTGGGCGGATTGTCGAGTCGACCTCAGGCAACACCGGGTTGGGCCTGGCGCTGCTGGCCGCCGAGCGCGGCTATCGCTTCACCGCCGTGGTCGACGAACACGCCAGCCCCGACAAACTGCGGGCGATGCAAGCCTTTGGTGCGCAACTGGTGCGGGTCGGCGACCCCGGTGGCGGGCTGGCCACCGCCGACCGCGATGCCACCGCCGAGCGTATCGCCACGGAGCAGGGCGCCTACTGGACCCGCCAGCATCACAACCCGGCCAATGCCAACGGCTACACGCAACTGGCCGCAGAACTGCGTGCGGTGCTCGGCGCTGAAATCCACTACCTGGTGGGCGCCGTGGGCACCGGCGGCTCGCTGTGCGGCACCGCGCGTGCGTTGAAACGCCATGCCCACGGCCTGCAAGTGATCGGTGTCGAGCCCTGCGGCTCAGTGATCTTCGGCGGCCCCGGGGCGCCGTATCACCAGTCCGGCACCGGCACCCCGGAGGGCGCGGAAATCGGTGCCGTGGTCGACTACGAACTGATTGATAAAGGCCTCACCGTCAGTGATGCCCAGGCCTTTGAAACCGCGCGCTACCTGGCACGGCATTACGGTCTGCTGCTTGGCGGCTCGGCAGGTGGAGTGGTCTACCAAGCCCTGCGCGAGGCGCGGCACGCCCCGGCCCACAGCGTGATCGTGGCACTGGTGTGCGATGGCGGCGAAAAGTACCTCGACACCGTGTTCAACGACCAATGGATGGCCGACCGGCAACTGCTGGCGCCGCAGGTGCATCGCGAACTGGGACAGTGGTTGGGCGCGCAGCCCTTGCTCAAGCAGCAGGCCTAGCGGCTTGCCTGGGGCGCCACCCTTCGCTACTGTGGCGCCCCGCCCGCGTGAGCCCCGCCATGAGTGACACCACTGTCGAACTGATCCAGACCGGCCCTGAACAGGCCGAACTGATCTGCAATCTCTACCAGTTCTATGCCTATGAATCCTCGGATTGGGAGCAGGAGGACGTCGAACAGGACGGCCGCTTCTACATCCATGAAGAACACCTGTCGCGCTACTGGCAAGACCCGCAATGGAGCGCCAATCTATTGCTGGTGGATGGTTACATCGCCGGATTCCTGCTGATCGAGCGCAGCGAACTGCCGGGGATCAACGCCCTGGAACTGGCTGACCTGTTTATCTTGAAACGCTATCGGCGCAAGGGCATAGGCCGAGCACTGGCCACCCAGGTATTGACCAGCGGCGAGGCCGACTGGCTGGTGCGCTTCTATGACCAGGACGAGGTGTCCCAGGCGTTCTGGCGCAGCGTACTGGATAACCTGCCGCGCCCGGTGCAGGCCATTGAGCTGGATGACGAGCCGCAACTGCTGAGCTTTTTGGTGACCCGGGCGATGGTTCACTGACCGTGGCCTTGTGTGTGGGCTTGTGTGGGAGCGGGTTTGCTCGCGAAAGCGGTGGGTCAGTCAACATCAGTGTTTGCTGGGCCGACGTCTTCGCGGCGATGCGGCGATCCGACAAGCCCGCTCCCACAGAGGGTCTGTGTTTGTTTGAAGTACCGCTGATTTACTTCGGTTGAACGCTTGGGCGGCTATGCTGGTCAACTGACCTTCAATGTCGACGCAAAGAGGTGACCGCAATGGCCAAGACTTACAGCTACGCCGCCCGTGACGCCAAGGATGCCCTCAAGCCCTATACCTTCGAGCGCCGCGCCCCCGGGGCCGACGATGTACAGATCGATATCCTCTATTGCGGGGTCTGCCACTCCGACCTGCACACCGTGCGCAATGAGTGGCACAACACGCTCTATCCGTCGGTGCCGGGCCATGAAATCGTCGGCCGGGTGACGGCGGTGGGGGCGAATGTCAGCCGCTTCAAGGTCGGCGACCTGGCCGGCGTCGGCTGCATGGTCGACAGCTGCCAGCACTGTGAATCCTGCGCCGAAGGCGAGGAGCAGTACTGCGAGAACGGTTTTACCGGCACCTACAACGGTCCGGTGTTTGGCGGCGAAAACACCTTTGGCGGCTATTCGGACAACATCGTGGTCAAGGAGCAGTTCGTCCTGCGCATCTCCCACGACGAGGCGCAATTGGCGGCCGTGGCACCGCTGTTGTGTGCCGGCATCACCACCTATTCGCCGCTGCACCACTGGAAGGTCGGCCCTGGGCAGAAAGTCGGCGTGGTCGGCCTTGGCGGCCTGGGCCATATGGCGGTGAAGATCGCCCATGCCATGGGCGCACATGTGGTGTTGTTCACCACCTCGCCCAACAAACGCGAAGACGGCCTGCGCCTGGGGGCCGACGAAGTGGTGGTGTCGAAGAACCCCGACGAAATGGCCAAGGTCGCCAACAGCCTGGACTTCATCCTCAACACCGTGGCCGCGCCCCACGACCTGGATGTGTTCCTCAACCTGCTTAAGCGCGACGGCACCATGACCCTGGTGGGCGCGCCGGACAGCCCGCACCCATCGCCCTCGGTGTTCAACCTGATCTTCAAGCGCCGCAGCCTGGCGGGGTCATTGATTGGCGGCATCCAGGAGACCCAGGACATGCTGGACTTCTGCGCCCGGCACGGGATCGTTTCGCAGATTGAGATGATTGATATCCAGGCCATCAACGAATCCTATGAGCGCATGCTCAAGGGTGATGTGAAGTATCGCTTTGTGATCGACATGGATAGCCTCAAGCGCGAGATCCAGGCGGTCTGATGGGGGGGCGGGGTTTGGGTACATATCCGTTGCTGCGGTCATGGCGGCTATTGGTTCCGCCCTTACGGCGGGTCACTTTTGGAAAAGAGCCCGGAGTGCCGGCCCAGCCAAAAGTAACCAAAAGGGCTCTTGCCCCACCACTCGGCACCTCGCCTAGGCTCGGTGTGCCCGTCATCCGACATTGATTTGGGGGGCCGCCGCGATGGGCCATCCCTGGCCCAGCGCGGCTAACCCGGCGTCCTGCCGGGTTACCCCCAAATCAATATCGGATGACGGCCAGCGTGGTTTAACGGGGCGCCTTCACAAGCTAAGCGAGGCGGCCTGACAGCCGACCTGATCATCGAAGCGTACGCGTACCCCTGTAGGAGCTGGCTTGCCTGCGATGGTCGTTAACGATGACGAATGAATACCAGATACTCTGATGTGTTCTTTCGGGCGTCATCGCAGGCAAGCCAGCTCCTACAGGGGAATGCAGCTTCGCGCTCTGGTTCTACTGTTGCTGTTGCTCTGCTTTTGATCTGGCTTTTGATCTTGGGTGCCCCGTCAAACCACGATGGCCGATCGCGGCGGGCCCACGGAGCAATGCCTGACTGCGGGCATGCCGAGCCTAGGCGAGGCACCGAGTGGTGGGGCAAGAGCGCTTTGGTTACTTTCGCGCTTTTCGAAATTGACCCGCCGTAAGGGCGGAACCCTAAGTGGCCATGACCGCAGCAACGGATATGTACACAAACCCACCCCCCACAAGTTTTTTTGGGTAATCAACGGGTGCTATACGGCAACAGAAACACCACGCCAAGCCCCGCCAGCGACATCAAGCCGAACCACGCCACCGGCCCCATGGCCCAGCCCCAACCCAGTACGCTGACGGCAAGACTCGCCGCCAGCATCCCCCAGCCCAGCACTCGCAGGCCACGTCGCAGCATCGGCGAGGGCAGGCGCCGCCTGAGTTGCTGGTAATGGCGCTCCAACCCAAGGCACAACCCCACCATCCCCGCGCAGGCCAGTAATAACGCGACTATCAACACCATCTCAATTGACCTGCGCCACGGCGTGCTTGGCCACGCGCCGTGCGCTGCGTTCCTTGGGCGCCTGGTACAGCTTCCAGCACGGCCAGGCCAGCAGCAGGCCGAGGCCCACGGTGGTCAATTCCAGGTAGACGTAATCACCCAGGCTTTGCCCCAGCAGATTCAGGGCCGGCAGAGTGATACACAGGGCGGCGGCCAGGCCCAGTTGCTCGCGCCAGGCACTGCGCCAGGGGCGGACAATCGCGTGGCCCAGACTCAGCAGCCACACCAGGAAAAACACCCGCACCTCCCAGCCACCGCGTTGGGCCAGTTCCACCGGCAGCAAGCGGTTGGCCCACAGCAAGGCCACGCACGCCACTATCAGCCCGGCCACCACCGCCACATTCAGCCGCTCGGCGATGTGGTAGAGCAGGGCGCCGACCGCGCCTTCGCCATCGTGGCGCCGGCGGCGCTTGACGGTAAACAGCACCACGCCGGTCGCCAGCATCGCGCAACTGGCCAGGCCGCAGACAAAGTACAACCAGCGCATGGAGTAGCCGCCAAACTGCGCAAAGTGCAGGCCGGCCATGACCTTTTGGGTCAGCAGGCTGGGCCGACTGACCGCCGGCTGGCGCAGGACTTCACCGCTGACCCCGTCAAACAGCATGCTCTGGCCCTTGGTCAGCTCGATGCGGTTGCCCAGCACCGGGCGCGCCTCGATCCGTGCGTCGCTGCGTCCGGGATTGTGGATCGACAAGCTGGACACCGGCCCCATGGCGCGCTCGGCCTCGGCCAGCACCGGGCCAAGCGCTGTCAGTTCGGCGGCCTCGCTGTGCTTGGGGCGTTCGCCGCGTACCTGGTGCTCGGCGGGCGCGCCACGCAAGGCGCGGAAGAGGTTGTCGCGGTCGCCGTCAAACAGCGCGTCCACCGCCGCCGGCATGTAGATCAGGTAGAAAATCACCAGCCCGGTGTAGGTAATCATCAAGTGAAAGGGCAACACCAGCACTGCAGTGGCGTTGTGCGCATCCAGCCATGAACGCTGGCCCTTGGCCGGGCGGAAGGTGAAGAATTCCTTGAAGAATTTCTTGTGGATCACGATTCCGCTGAGCAATGCCACCAGCATCGCGATTGCAGCCAGGCCGACCGTCCAGATCCCCAGGTCGCGCGGCAGGTTGAGCGTGAAGTGGAAGCGGAAGAAGAACCCGCCCCCAGCGGTTTCGCGCACGGCCAGCGGCTCGCCGGTGTGCGGGTCGAGCGCGGTGCCGCCGCCACGCCGTTGTTCGCCGGCCGATACGGTCAGGGTGTCGGAGCGTTCGCCGGGCAGGCCGATGTTCCAGGTGCGCGCCTCGGGATGCTGGCGCGCCAGATAGCCGAGGGCCTGTTGCGCAGCAGCGCTTTGCGACAGGGTGGAGGTGGGGATTTCCGGGCGCATCCAGCCGTCGATTTCCTTGTCGAACACCGCCAGGGTGCCGGTGAGGAAGATCGCAAACAGCAGCCAGCCGAACACCAGCCCGCTCCAGGTATGCAGCCAGGCCATGGCCTGGGTCAGGGTCTTGTGTTTCATCCCAGTACCTCACGCCATTGGGGCCAGAAGCCGATGGCGGCCAAGGGCAGTGCCAGGGCCATGCCGGCCCACGCGCGCCAGGCGTTGCGGCAGGCGAAGGCCCAGAGGATCGCCAGGGTGTAGATCAGGAACGAGGGCAGGCTGGCGACCACCAGGGCATCCACCTTGTCCATGGGCAACAGGCGCGCCAGGGCGGCGGTAAACGCATAGGTAAACAGGTAGCCGCCGATCAGCGCGGCGACCATCCGCGAGAGTGTCGGCCAGGCAGGGGATTTGCTTTTCATGGGGACTCATCAGAATCAGGTCAGCAACGAATATCCCCTGTAGGAGCCGGCTTGCCGGCGATCAGGCCTTTGAGCCTTGTGCTGACTTATCAGCCGCCATCGCCGGCAAGCCGGCTCCTACAGAGGGCGACCATGCATAGGGTTGGCTCGAATGCTAGTGATTCTCATATGAGAGTAAACGCAATTTACAACTTATACACTTTGAGTCGCAGATGCAGGCACAGCCCGGGCGTGGTGTTCTGTGCCCATAGCTGGCCGCCTTGCAACTGCACGATGCTGCGGGCAATCGACAGGCCCAGGCCATAACCGTCACCACCCGGGCGGGCGGCATTGAGGCGGGTGAAGGGCAGGAAGATCTGTTCCAGCTTGTCGGGCTCGATCCCCGGGCCCTGGTCCTGGATGCACAGGTGCCAGAAATCGCCCTCAAGCACACCGGTCAAGCGCACCACACCGTGTTCGGGGGAGTGGCGGATGGCATTGCGCAGGATATTTTCCAGGGCCTGGGCCAGGCCATTGAGGTTGCCCAGCACCCAGACGCCTGCGGGCAGTTCGCAGGGCAGGCGTTCGCTGGGCCAGCCGCTTTCAAAGCAGGCGTCTTCGCGCAGCAGGTCCCACAAAGGCTCCATCTCGACCGCTTCCACGGGCATGGATGGGCGTTCGGTATCCAGCCAGACCAGCTCCAGGGTGCTGCCGATCAAGCGTTCCATACCTTGCACTTCGCGCTCCAGGCGCTGGCGCAGGGCGCCTGGATCAGGCTCGCGCTCACCGGCCACCCGCAGCCGGCTCAAGGGCGTGCGCAGTTCGTGGGACAAGTCCCGCAGCAAGCGCCGTTGCAGCACCACCGTGCTTTCCAGGCGCTCGGCCATATGGTCGAAGGCCCGGGCCAACTCACCCAATTCATCGCGGCGCCGCGTCACCTGCGGCCCGACCCGCGAGGCCAGGTCACCGGCGCTCAGGGCATTGGCCTGGCGCCGCAGGATCACCAGCGGTGAAATCAGCACCCGGTACAACAGCACGCCAAACAACAACGCCAGGCCTGTCGGCAGCACCTGGCGCAGCAAAATGTCCCACAGGCCACGGCCCTGGCGCGGGTCCAGGTGCAGCGGCAACTCCATGACCAGGCGGGCTGCGCCGTCGCTGAACGGCATGTAAAACGTTGGCCGGCCACCAGGGCGGCCCACGGGCCAGTCGATCTGGCGCACAAAGTCCAGCTTGCGCCGTTCGACCGTGGTCAAGGCCTGGGAGGACAGCGAATGGTGGTCGTCCACCACCACCGCCCACACCTGCTCCTGGGCACGCAGGCTTTTGAGGAACTCATCGACCCCTGCCGCACCGCGCTCGCGCCAGGCCATTTCGGCCTGGCGCGCGTATTCGCCGAGGATGTAGCGGGTGGGGGCGGGCAGGCGCGCGGTGGCTTCATAGATACGCTGGCTCACATCCACTTGCAGGCTGACCACCAACAGGCACAGTACCGCCAGCAAGCCGATCAGTTTCCACAACAGCGAATGGCGGTTGGGCAGCCTCATGCTTGCAGCCGGGTCAGCATGTAGCCGGTGCTCCTGACCGTCTCCACGCGCCCGGCGGTGTAGCCGATGGCCTGCAACTTGCGCCGGATGCGGCTGACATGCATGTCCAGGCTGCGATCATGCCTGGAATAGGCACGGTGCATGACCTGCTGGTACAGAAACGCCTTGGTCAGCACCTCATCGACATGGGCCACCAGGGTTTCCAGCACCCGATACTCGGTGGTGGTCAGGTCGGCCCACTGCTCGTTCAGGCTGACATCGGTGCGTTGTTCGTCGAATGTCAGTTGCGGGTCCTCATTGCGCGCCGTGCCGGGCACCTCATGTTCATAGGCCACCCGGCGCAGGATCGCGTCGATGCGCACATCCATCTCCAGCATGCTGAACGGCTTGGGCAGGTAATCGTCGGCGCCCTGGCTGAACCCGGTGATGCGGTCCTGCTCGGCACCGAGGGCCGACATCAGGATCACCGGCACCCGTTGATGCCGGCGCAGTTGCGCGAGCACCTCCAGGCCGCTGCTGCCCGGCAGCATGATATCCATCAGGATCAGGTCGAAAGGTTGGGCGCGCACCAACTCGACGATCTCGCCACCGTCCTGGCGCAACGTGACATCGAAGCCACGTTGGCCCAGGTGGCTGTCCAGGTGGGCGGCGAGCACCGGGTCATCCTCGACGGCGAGGATGCGACGCGCAGCGGGGAGCGAAGGGTGGGCGTGCATGGGAATTTCCTGCGAATGCGAATGTTTCTAAGTCGCGCATTCTGGCAAATCTCCCGCCACATTCCTATCGATTGCGGATTATTGCTGCATTTGCGGAAAACGGCCGTATGCAGGTCAATGGCACCGCCTAACGCTGACAAGGATCTGTCTTGTTCAACAGATTGCCCGTCGAATACCACACGCGCTGCGCCGCCGGTCCCAGATCCAGGGCCACCGGCGCATCCGCACGCCCCTCCAGCAACGTTGGGTAAACCCCGGGCTTGAGCGGCGACTGGCATACGATCGGCAACGATTGCACGGTGGTGAAATTCAAATCCACCGTAGACACCAACTGCGCCGCCGAAAACGGTGCTGGTGGCCCAGGCAGGGTAATGATTTCCTGGAAGTCCGGATCCTGGGCGATGTAGTGCGTCAAGTGCGCCTCATTGCCCCGGCCAAACAAGGTGTAGACCAGCTGTTTGGGGCGGTCGATGCCCAGGTTGAACGGCCGGTAGATCACCACCGCTTCGACCGTCACCGGCACGTTGTCAAACAACACCGGCCCCGGTGTGCCGCCGCCATCATTGGAGTAGCCGTCAAAGATCGTTGCCTTGAACGTGGTCACCTCACCGGCCTTGAGCTGGGGCAGGGTGAAGGTGTCGTTATCGACATTGATCAGGTTATACGGCTTGCTCGGGTTGGCCGCGCGCAGCGCCTGGTATTTGGCCATCACGTCGGCGGGCAGGCTGGCCTGCAGGACGATCTGGTACATGTGCTTTTCCGTGGTGAACATCGGCATGTGCACCAAAAACAGGGTCTGCGAGCCGACCATGAACATGCCGTGGTTGCCCGGTGCATCGGCATCGGCGCCGTTGCTGACTGCATGCAGTTCATGGGGCGAATGGGCCAGGGCTAGGGGGGCCAGGGCCATCGATAATGCGAGCAGGAGAGTGGCGAGGGAGCGTTTCATGGTTGACCGTCCTTGAGGGTTTCGAAGGCATGCACGCGCTTGATCAGGCTTTTTTGCTTGGCCGAATCGGCGTTGTTGAACAGGAACGAAAAGTCCGAGGCCAGGCTCGGGTCGCCGGCAATCGTTGCCTTTTGATGGCAGTCATTGCAGTTCAGGCCCTGGACGTAGGTCTCCATGGTGGTATTGGCCACCGGTACGTTGCTATCGCTGATAAAGGGTCCATAGGACAGGGGCACCTTTGCGCCGGCGCCCGGCTCGGGGTCCGGCGGTGTCGGGGCGGTGATCCACAGCACATTGACCAGCTTGTAGTACTGGAACACCGACTGGCCGCTGGTCTGCTGGGCGAAGCTGGCCTGCACCGCGCCGTTGAGCGCTTGCATGTCCGAAGGCAAGGGGTGTTCGCGGGTGGTCTGCACCGGTTGGTTGCGGGGATAGGGCTCGGTGCATTCGCGATCAGGGTGGTGCTGCTTGCACTGGATACGGGCTACGTTCGGCGTGCACACGTCAGGGCCACCGCTGCAATCGGGGTTGTAGAAGGTATAGCCGTCGGGCGGTGTCTGTTGCGCCGGGTTTTGCCCCGGTTCCTGTACGTTGTCCACTTGCTCGAAGGTGGTCCAGATGAAGTTCGGTGAACTCTGGGTCTTGTTGATGATATGCAGGCCCACCAGGCCTACCACCTGTTGGGTGCATTGCAGGGTGGCGGGGTTCTTGAGCCAGGCCACGGTGGTCAGGTAGCGCCCGTAGAGCTGGGGCTTGCCGGTGAGGATGCGCCAGGCGGCCTTGAGTTCCAGGGCGCCCAATTGTTCCTGGGGCAGCGGCTTGGCCGGCATCGAACGCATCAACTCGCCGGCCGGCAGCGACAGGCCTGCAGGGTGCTTGCCATCGCTGTTCTGTGCCACGGCCAGTTGATTGGCCGCATCGTACAACCCGTTGTCGACGATGTAGTCAAACTCGGCCTTGCCCACCTTGCGTTCGAAATACACCAGGTTGCCGGTCTGGTCCGTCAGCCAGCCACCGGCGGCCTCCATGATCGGGTCGGGAATCGACGCCAGGGTGCCGCTGGACAAGTGGAAGCGATGCTTGGCGTTGGTCGCGCTTTCCGAGGTGGCGTTCATGAATTTGCGCGCGCCTACCGACAGCGCCTGCAGGCTGTCCTGGCTGCTGCAATTGGACGGCACCAACGTTTGCACGCCCCAGCCTGTGGGCGGTCGGGCGCCGGGCAGGAATATATCGTTAGCGTCTTTAAAGCTTGCCCACACCGGCGCGGTGGTCATGGGTTGCCCGGCGACCTGGGGCACGCCAAATTGCGCCATGCTGATCTTGCGGTTCGGCTCGCCCGCGAGGGCTGCATTGGCTGGCCATCCGGGATCCACGGGCCAGTTCAGGGCAATAAACAGCTGCCAGCCAAAACAGTTCATGAAGCTCTGGCCAGTGGTGTTGAAATTGTTGACGGGTAGAAAACCGCCGCTGTTGGGGTCGAACACCAACTGCTGCTGGACGCAGGTATCGGCATCCGATGCCTGGGCCGTGGGCAGGAGAAACAGCGACAGCAGCGTGCCGGCCAGCAGCACACTTAAGCGAAATTTGTACATCATCGCGCTCCTTGCATGAAGGTGAAGCTTCTAGCCGTTCTGTAGGAGCCGGCTTGCCGGCGAAAAACCTGAGAGCACCGCTGGGCATCAGATACCCCGCGTTATCGTTGAGGATTCTCGCTGGCAAGCCAGCTCCCACAGGGGGGGGGCCCTTAAAGGGATGGCACCAGCGCCAGCCCGGATTCCCATGGGTGGTCCGCCGCGCTGACGTTATCCGCTTCGCCCGGGTTGAGCGCACGGACCGTCACCAGCCCCGGCGCCGCGTTCTTCGCGACGCTGATGGTCATGATGTAACCCTGGGTACCGCCCGCATTGGTCTGGCCGGGAATGGCCGAGGCATCGGGCAAAAACTTCGTGACCTGCGCGGTCACCCCGGGGTTGCTGAACTGGATCCGTGCAGTGGCGGCGGTGGTCTTGAGGTCGGCGCCTTGCACCACCAGCGCGAACTGCCCGCTGCTGCCTGGGGCCAGCCAGGCCGGCAGGTCGGTGGGCGACTGGCCGTAGAACAGGTCCAGCGGCAACAGCTGCACCGGCCAGGGTTGCAGGCCATTGACCCGGTCCTGCACGCAAGGGGACGGCGGCGCCGTGGTGCTTGGGGTGGCGGTCACACTCAGGCCCACCAGCAGTTGCTGGGCAATCACCCACACATAGTCCACGGCCTGGCCGTTGATGGTGATGTCATTGATCGAGAACCCCGCGCTTTGCGGGACCTCGAACACCGCCTGGAGGATCTGGTCGGAGCCGTTGATCGCCGATTTGGCGGTACCACGGGTGATGCGCCAGTACTGGCTCACATCCTGCCCCTGCGGGCCTTTCCAGGCACTGAAGTTGGTGGGCTGTTGCAGGTACAGGGCGATGGGGTTGGTCAGGGAAATACGGCTGCTGATGGCCGCCTCATTGGCCGCAAAGCCGATATGCGGGTCGGAGTTGCGATAGTTCTGCCCATACTGCGCGCAGCAGATCAGCGACTGGGGGTTCTGGCTGCTTTTCAGGGGCCGCATGATCGTGGCCGCTGCCGCCAGGTACACCTCGGCGCTGAGGGTGTTGGGGCCGGAGGTCAGGTGCATTGCGCCGCCGAACTGGCCGGGGGTACAGGCGGTGCCGGCGTTCCATTTGTTGACGGTGTCGTAGGCCGGCAGGCCCGTGGTCGGGTCGATCACCGGGTCACCGGCATTGCCGGTCGGGCAGTTGGCGGTGTAGCGCAGGTACAGGTCTTGCAGTTGCACGTTCGGGTCGATGTAGTCGCGATACAGCCCCAGCACTGCATTCGGATCGATGCGCCACATGGCCAGGAAGTACGCCGGGTTTTCGCTGGTGAAGGTGATCTTGCGCATCTTGCCGTTGGTATCGCGCACAATCGACCACTCGCAGTATTCGTCCAGCCAGCCCCGTGGGCCGGAGGGCGAGAAATCCTTGTACTTGCCGTTCCAGTCGATACTCGGGCAACGGGTCACCGGCAGTTGTAGCAGGGTGCCTTTCTTGTCCGGGTCGTACAGGGTGTAGAGGGTGTTGTTGAGGGTGATCTGGCCGTTGTCGGTCAGTTCCATGACCTGTTGCAGGGTCATGGCCTTGCCGCCCAGTTGCGGAATCACGGCCGTGCCGTTGTTGTAGAAAAACGTCCACAGCCGGTTAGGGAAGGGTTGCCAGGTGATTGCCGGCGGGGTGACGTCGCCATAGCCCTCGACCAGCGGGTTGTAATAGCCCGAGCGCGGCGCGTCGTTGAGGCCCGACCACGGGTTGCCGATGATCGCCGCTTCGGTCCAGCCGGTGACGTCGTTGTTCCAGTCGATTTCAAATTGCGGCAACTGGTTTTCCAGGCCCAGCTTGTTGTAGTCCTTTGGCGCTTGCCCAGCGGGGGAGGTGAATTGCTTGAACGGCGTGCTCATGACAGATCTCCATGGGGTGTGGGGGTAGAAGCTGCGCAGCAACCGGCACTCGGGGGAGGGTCGGCAACGGTCTGGCGCGGGTCGTCCCACACCAGTTGGGCGATAAAGCCAGGCAGCGGCGCGTACTCTTGCGGCGCCAATACCCGGCCACTATCGAGATGGGTGACCAGCAGGCTCAACTGCACGGCGTCCGTGGGGCCCAGGTGCAACGCCGTGGCACTGCGCGCCGCATTCAGTGCGCGGCAGACGCCGTGGGTGATGCAGCGCCCCTTGTCGTCCACCAGCCCCATGCCGATGCGGCTGAAGCGCCCGACGTAGTGCGGGTTATCCGCGTTGACCTGCTGGGGCGTGGCGTCGGGCTGGTTGAGGAACACGTCGATCAAATAGGTGTCATGGGTGCAGCGCACATGGTCGAACACCACCCATGGGCCGCTGGCCTGGGCCTGCTCCTGGACCGGCGCGGCACTGTGGGGGCAGCACGCACTGGCGCTGGCGCGGCGGGCGCCGAACGGCGGCGCCACCGGGGTGGCGTAGTCGTAGCCGATGTGCCGGCTGTCCTGGGCCATATCGCCCAAGGTGGTGTAGCGCCAGGCATCGGCACTGGTGAACGTGACCGCGTCGGCCTGGCTGCCGGCAAACGGCTGGAGCAGGCATTGGGTGGTGTATTGCGCCGCCGGGTTGGCGCGGATCCAGATCTCCAGCACGCGGTCGATATTGGCGTGATAGGAGCAGAACAGCGGGTCAAAGGCGGTGTAGGCGTTGTCGGCCATATCGCCGCCGATCCAGCCGTGATAGTTGTCGTGGGGCTGTTCGTACAGGCCATCGAAATTCAGCGTGCGGTTGGGGTACAGCGCGTCCTTTTGCGGTGGATCAAACACGGTGATATTGGCCCAGGGATACCCCGGCACGCCCTGGGGCTGGCTGAAGGTCTTGAATTTCAAGGCGTCCACCACCTGCTGCTGGAAAATCCGGCTCATGCCGTACAGCTGGGTACGTTTGAACCGCTGTTGGTCGCCCTGGGTGTAGAACAGCGGGTTGCGCTGCACGAAGCCGCAGTCCACCCCCTCGACATTGCCCGAGGCGCAGACTTTCGAGCGGCCATCCTTGGCCGCCGCATACCGCAACGGGTTGCGCCGCACCTCGCCGCTGTGCGGGTGCACATAGGTCTCATCGAGAAAGGCCTGGGGCAGGCCGGCCTGGGGGCTGCCGTCGACACTGGCGTCCTCGGCCATCCAGTCCCAGTAGGGGATCGGATAGTCAATCAAGGCTTCCAGGTACAGCAGGTAAGCGCGATGCCACAGGGCAAAGGCTTCCTGGTAATGCAGGCACCAGTTGGTGTGGATATAGGCATAGCGCTGCCAGGGTGAGCCACTGTCCGGATTGCCGATCTGCATCACGTCGTCGAGCCGTGCGCGGTACAGGTCCAGTTGCTCCTGGCTCAATGCGCGGATGTCCTGGCGCACGCGCTTGACCGGGTGCGGCAGGTCTGGAGGGGGGATGCGCTCGGCGATGTCGAACGGCGAAAAGCTGTTCAGGCGCCAGCCCTGGTTGACCCACAACCGGAAGGTTTCCAGGGCGTCGATAGGCCAGAACTGCCGGTCATCCAGGGTCAGCGGCATATTGCGCGACGCCAGGTGCTGGTAGATGGTTTCAGACCAGGTCTTGACCGAATCGGGGTCTTGCAGGAACACATCGTAGGCATTCATGCAGCGCACCCACGAGCCTGCGACGTTGGCGCGATCTGCCGCCGGGATCCAGTAAGGCGCGGTGAAAAGCCCTTGGATATCAGCGGTCCATGTCGGTTTCGCGACTATCATAAGATCCCTCTCATGCAGCCCCCATGCTGGATCTGCCGGGGCTGCTAAGCTGGATTTGATAGTAACGGGCCACTGTGCAGAGAATTGTGCAAATTGGCCCGCTTTTACGGCGGATTCATTGCAGTTTTCTCAAGGAAGAAGTGGAAATAATGACAGACGCCATGGATTTGAAAATTCTCGGCAAGTTGCAGAAAGACTGCACCCAAAGCCTGGACCTGCTCAGCGACAGCGTGGGGCTGTCCTCGACCAGTTGTTACCGGCGCATCCGGCGCCTGGAGAGCGTGGGCATCATCAAGGCGAAAGTCGCGGTGCTGGATGAAAAAAAGCTGGGGATCCAGGTCACCGCGTTCTTTTTGATCAAGCTCGACAAAGACAGCAACGACATTGATCGCAAGATGCAGCACATCCTGGCCAATCACCCGGAGATCCAGGACTGCTACCTGATGACCGGAGAGTTTGATTTTGTGATGGTGGCCAAGTTTCGTGATGCCACGGAGTACACCGAATACATCTATCGGTTTCTCGACACTTACCGGGATATTCCGATTCGTACCTATTCTTCGACGTTGGTGGTGCGCACCGTGAAGAAGTCTTATGAGTTGCCGTTGCAGGGCGTGCAACATCTGTAGACGCCCATGAGACGCATCACCCTGTGGGAGCGGGCTTGCTCCCACAGGGTGATGCGTTCGCTGTAATGATCCGGTTGTCTATCAGGCCGCCACAGCCTGAAGCTGCAACCCACCCTCGACATCCTTGACCAACCCACTGGCCAGCAACAGTGGCAGCAAGCGCTTGTGCAACTGCGGCTCGACGAACTCCTTGACCGTTTCCAGTGCCAAGTCGCCACTGCCAGGCAGCTCGGCCTTGGTGTACGACAGCCAGGCCTTTTTCAGCATCTGCAGCACATCGCTGCCAGCGGTCAACGCAAAGCGCCGGTGGGCCACCTGGCCCAGGAAGTTGAAGCTGTGCTGATACTCGTAACCTTTCTCGTCACCCGCACTGGCAACACAGCGCACACAGGTGCAAGGGCCATCGCCGAAGGCCGCCTGCAGGTAGCTATTGAAATCCACCACAGGCTTGAGCGACAGGCGCTTGTCTACTTCGAACAGGTCGCCGGTCATTTTTGCGTCGTTACTCAAGGTGCGTTTCCTCGCAGGTCTACAGCTGGTTCTTCAAAGCGCGGCATCATACCCCATCTGTAGGAGCCGGCTTGCCGGCGAAGACCCTGAGAGGGCACGCCGCGGCATCGTTAACCACTGTTCCTACACGGGGCTGTGGCCCAGGCGGCCCTTGATCCAGTCGTACAGGTTGTTGCCTTCGCTCGACAACTCGCTGTTGGCCCGGCGGCACAGGTAGTACTGGCGCCCGTCATCTGCCTGCACGTCAAACAGTTGCACCAGTTCCCCCCTGGCCACCAGCGGCGCCACCAACGGCGCACGCAACAGCGAGCAGCCCAGGCCGGTGAGGGTGGCGACCAGGGTCAACTGGCCGTCCTCGAGCAGCAGGCCATTGTGCGAGTGGGTGTGCGGCACCTGGGCTGCGTCGAACCATTGGCCCCAGGTACCACGCTCTTCGTCGTGCAGCAGTGGCAGTTCGCTGAGGGCTTGCGGCGTGGCGATGGGGCCGTGGCGCTGGAGGAACTCGCGGCTGCAGAACGGCGTGACCGCGCCGCTGATCAGTGGCTCGCTGTGATACCCCGGCCAGTGCCCGGTGCCGAAGCGAATCGACAGGTCGGCGGCATCGCTGGGGTAGCTGCGGTGGTTGGCGTAGGTGATGTTGATATCCAGCGCCGGGTTGGCGCTCAAAAACTGCGGCAGGCGCGGGATGAACAGGTGGGTCGCGAACATCGGGATCAGGCTGATGGTGACCTGGCGCGTCGCGCTTTTTTCCCGCACGTGCTCGGTGGCACTGCGCAGCACCGCGAATGCCGAGCGAATCGCCCGGTAGTACTCGCGGCCTTCGTCGGTCAACCCCAGGTTGCGGCCCTGGCGCAGGGTCAGGTGCTGTTGCAGGAAGCTTTCGAGCAAGTGCAACTGATGGCTGACAGCCGAGGGCGACACCCCCAGTTCGCGGGCGGCGGCATTCACCCCACCATGGCGGGCAAAGGCTTCGAACGTGCGCACGGCACGCAAGGGTGGATCGTTGGCTAACTGTTCTAAATTATTCATGTGTTGAATTAAATACCAAGTGAAAAGATAAATAAAGCAGCATCAGTGTGGAAAATGTGCCGCATATAGGGCGTTTGGTATTGGGTATAAACATATTCCTTTCAGATATTTGATAAAAACAGAATAAATAACTAGTGTTCCGCGCTCGGACTTTTAGTCGGTGCGCCCTGGCACCGATGTTTTCTGTGTATGGAGTTGATGGTTCTCATGGATGCGTTTATCCAGCAACTGCTCAACGGCTTGCTGTCGGGCAGTCTCTACGCCTTAGTGGCCTTGGGTTACACCATGGTCTACGGCATTTTGCGGATCATCAACTTCGCCCACGGCGATGTGTTGATGATCGGCGCGCTGGTGGGCCTGTCGGTGATCCGGGTGTTGCAGGCGGCCTGGCCGGATATGCCGCCGGTGCTGTTGCTGCTGGTGGCGGCAATGATCGCCATGGCTTTCTGTGCGGTGCTGGCGGTGGTGATCGAGCGCGTGGCCTACCGGCGCTTGCGTAACGCCCCGCGCCTGGCGCCATTGATCAGTGGTATCGGCGTGTCGTTGTTGTTGCAGACCGTGGCGATGCTGGTCTGGACCCGTAACCCGCAGATGTTCCCGCAATTGCTGCCCCTGGAGCCCATCGAAGTGCTGGCCGGCGATGCCACCCACGCCGCCGTGACCAATGCCACCGCCCTGACCACCATTGGCGTGGCCTTGAGCCTGATGGTCGGGCTGTTGCTGCTGGTCGAGCGCACGCGTTTTGGCCGGGCCATGCGCGCCGTGGCCGAGAACCCGCAAGTGGCGAGCCTGATGGGTATCAACCCCAACCGCATCATCGTCATGACCTTCGCCATCGGCGGCGCCCTGGCCGCGCTGGCGGGCATCATGATGGCCAGCAACTATGGCAGCGCGCATTTCTATATGGGCTTTTTGCCCGGCATCAAGGCGTTTACCGCGGCGGTGCTGGGCGGCATCGGCAACCTCAAGGGCGCGATGCTCGGCGGCCTGCTGCTGGGGCTGATCGAAGCCCTCGGCACCGGGTACCTGGGGGCCGCCACCAACGGCGTGTTCGGCAGCAACTACCAGGACGTGTTCGCCTTCATCGTGTTGATCGCGGTGCTGGTGTTCCGGCCCCAGGGGTTGTTGGGCGAACGACTGGCGACCCGCGCATGAGCCTGGCAACCGCTGTGAGCCCTTCGAGCAAACGCGCCAGCCTTGGGCTGTTGCTGTTCGCCCTGGCCCTGGTATTGGCCCCGTGGATTGTCGGGCATGCCGGCGGCAATACCTGGGTGCGCACCCTGGACTTTGCCCTGCTGTACATCATGTTGGCCCTGGGCCTGAACATCGTGGTGGGCTATGCCGGCCTGCTGGACATGGGCTTTATCGCGTTCTACGCGGTGGGCGCCTACCTGGCGGCCTTGCTGTCATCGCCCCATTTGTTGCAACAGTTCCCGGCCTTGCTGGCGCTGATGCCGCAGGGCATGCACACCTCGATCTGGCTGATTTTGCCGCTGGCGGCGCTGCTGGCGGCGGGGTTCGGGGTGATTCTGGGGGCGCCGACCCTGCGCCTGCGCGGCGATTACCTGGCCATCGTCACCCTGGGCTTTGGCGAAATCATCCGCATCCTGCTGCGCAACCTCGACCGCCCGGTGAACCTCACCAACGGCCCCAAGGGCATCGCCCAGGTCGATCCGGTGACGCTGCTGGGGGTCAACCTGGGGCGTACCCAGGAACTGTTCGGCCTGCGCTTGCCCTCGGTCTACCTCTATTACTACCTGTTCGCCGCACTGGTGGTGCTGATCCTGTTTGCCTGCATCCGCCTTCAGCGCTCGCGTATCGGCCGCGCCTGGATGGCGATCCGCGAGGACGAAGAGGCGGCCCAGGCCATGGGCCTGAACACCCTGCGCCTGAAGCTGCTGGCATTTGCCATCGGCGCGGCGTTCGGCGGGATCAGCGGGGCGCTGTTTGCCTCATTCCAGGGCTTTGTTTCACCCGAATCCTTCACCCTCAATGAGTCCATCGCCGTGCTGGCCATGGTGGTGCTCGGCGGCATGGGGCATATCCCCGGGGTGATTCTGGGCTGCGTGTTGCTCGCCGCCCTGCCCGAAGCGTTGCGCGCCAGTATGGGCCCCTTGCAGCAGGCGCTGTTTGGCCAAGTGCTGGTGGACCCGGAGATTATCCGCCAGCTGTTCTACGGCCTGGCGCTGATTCTGGCGATGCTGTATCGACCCGCCGGCCTCTGGCCGAGCCGCACAGGAGGTGCACCTTGAACCATCCGTTATTGCAGATCGAGAAGGTCAATAAACAGTTTGGCGGCGTGGCTGCGCTCGATGACGTGAGCTTGAGTATCGAGGCCGGGGAAATCTACGGCCTGATCGGGCCCAATGGCGCCGGCAAGACCACCTTCTTCAATGTGATGACGGGGCTGTACACCCCGGATTCCGGGCGCTTCCAGCTCGACGGCGAGGAGTACCAGCCCACGGCGGTGCACCAGGTGGCCCGTGCCGGCATTGCGCGCACGTTCCAGAATATTCGCCTGTTCAACGCCATGAGCGCCCTGGAAAACGTCATGGTCGGGCGCCACGTGCGCACCCATAACGGCGTGTGGGCGGCCTTGAGCGGGCACTCGCGCGGGCGCGAGGAAGAAGCGCAGACCCGCGCCCACGCCCACCGCCTGCTGGCCTATGTCGGCCTCGCCGGGTTTGCCCACTACCGCGCCGACAGCCTGTCCTACGGCCACCAGCGGCGCCTGGAAATTGCCCGCGCCCTGGCCACCGAACCGCGCCTGCTGGCCCTCGATGAGCCGGCCGCCGGGATGAATGCCAGCGAGAAAGTGCAACTGCGCAGCCTGCTGGAAAAGATCCGCGATGACGGCCACACCCTGCTGCTGATTGAGCATGACGTGAAGCTGGTAATGGGCGTGTGCGACCGCATCAGCGTGCTGGACTACGGCCGCGTGATCGCCGTGGGCGCGCCGGCCGAAGTGCGCCGCCACCCGCAAGTGATCCAGGCCTACCTGGGAGCCGGCGCCCATGTCTGAAGCGTTGTTGCAGATTGACGGCCTGAAGGTGCGCTACGGCGCCATCGAGGCGGTCAAGTCCCTGGACCTGCATATTAATGAAGGCGAACGGGTGACGCTGATCGGCGCCAATGGCGCCGGCAAGAGCTCCAGCCTCAAGGCCCTGACCGGGTTGCTGCCGGCCGCTGCGGGGCAGATCCGCTTTGCCGGGCGCTCGATCCTCAGCCTGGCGCCCCATGAGCGCCTGACCCTGGGCATCGCCATGGTGCCCGAAGGGCGCGGCATTTTTGCGCGCATGAGCGTGCTGGAAAACCTCCAGGCCGGGGCGTTCCTGCGCCGCGACCCGCACCAGGTGAACCTGGAAATCCGCCAGTTGTTCGAGCACTTCCCACGCCTGGAAGAACGCTTGCAGCAATCGGCCGGCCTGCTCTCCGGCGGCGAGCAGCAGATGCTCGCCCTGGCCCGTGCGCTGCTGTCCAAGCCGCGGTTGCTGGTGCTTGATGAGCCCTCCATGGGCCTGGCGCCGATCATGGTCGAAAAGCTGTTCCAGGTGATTGATGATGTGTGCCGCCAGGGCATGACCCTGCTGCTGGTGGAGCAGAATGCGCGCCTTGCGCTGCAAGTGACTGACCGCGCCTACGTGATGGACACCGGGCGCATCAGCCTCAGCGGCGCCAGCGCACAATTGCTCGACCACCCCGAGGTGCGCAGTGCCTACCTCGGTGAATAACCCATGACAAACGCCACCGGACGCCCGGCGTGTTTCGCCCACCCCACAGGCCATGAGGGCCTGATGAGAAACAGGAAAAACTGATGAACAAGACTGCCCCCTTCAAACGCGTACTGTTGTTGAGCCTGGCCCTGAGCGGTGTGGCCCAGGCCGACCAGACGGTCCTGATCGGCCTGGCCGGGCCCCTGACCGGCCCGTCGGCGCGGATCGGCAAAGACCTGGAAAACGGTGCGCAACTGGCCATTGACCAGGCCAACGCCAAGCACCTGAAAATCAACGGCCAGGCCGTGACGTTCAAGCTGGTTTCCGAGGATGATCAGTCCGACCCACGCACCGCCGTCACCGTGGCCCAGCGCCTGGTGGACGAAGGCGTGGTCGGCGTGGTCGGCCACTGGAACACCGGCACCAGCATCCCGGCCGCGCGGGTCTACCATGACGCCGGGATTGCCCAGGTCGCACCGGTCGCCACCGGTCACGCCTACACCCAGCAAGGTTTCGACACCAGCTTCCGGATCATGGGCCATGACGATGACGGCGGCCAGGTTGCCGGCGACTACGCGCTCAAGACCCTCAAGGCGCAGCGCATCGCCGTGATCGACGACCGCACCGCGTTCGGCCAGGGCCTGGCGGACCAGTTCGTCAAATCCATCGAGGCCGGTGGCGCTAAGGTGGTTGCCCGTGAATACGTGGACGACAAGACCATCGATTTCAGTGCGGTGCTGACCAATATTCGCGGGCAGAACCCGGACCTGATCTTCTTCGGTGGCGTCGACTCCCAGGCTGCACCGCTGGCCCGACGCATCAAGCAGTTGGGGATCAAGGCGCCGTTGATGGGCGCGGGCGGCTTTGTCAGCCAGACCTTCCTGCAACTGGCACAGAACGAAGGCGAGGGCGTGATCGCCCTGGAGCCGGGCCTGGCCGTGGCGCAGATGCCGGGTGGCAAGGCCTTCGAAGAGGCCTACAAGGCGCGCTTCAAGAGCAACATCGAGCTGCACGCACCCTTCGCCTATGACGGCGTGGGCGTGCTGATCGCCGCTATCGAGCAGGCCAACTCCACCGATCCGCAGAAGTACCTGCCCGTGCTGCGCGCCATCAGCTATCCAGGCGTGACCGGGACCATAGCGTTCGATGCCCAGGGCAATCTGCAGAACCCGTCGTTCACCGTTTACCAGGTCAAGGCCAATCAATGGCAACCGGTGAGCGTGGCTGGCGGTAAAAAGTAACGCGTCAGCTCCCCATGTAGGAGCTGGCTTGCCAGCGATGGTATCGCCTCGGTAGACCTGAAACACCGAGTGCACCGGATCGCTGGCAAGCCAGCTCCTACAGGGGGCTTCGCAGCCATTTGAATGAGGCACGCAATGAGCAAACTCGAAGGTGAACTGGGCATCCTGGCCCGCCGGCGTATCGAAGCCGAGATCATCAAGCCGATCTACGAAATCCTCGTGCGCGAGCAGGGCAAGGCCTTTGCCGCCGCGGTGATTGGCGAGGCGGTGGGCAATGCCGCGATCCAGGCCGGCAAGCATTTTGCTGCCCAGGAAGAGCAGGGCGCCGACCTCAAGAGCTTCGTTGAGCTGCAAGTGCTGTGGGAAAAAGACGACGCGCTGAAAGTCGAGATCATCGCCAGCGACGCCGAGCATTACGACTACGACGTCAAGCGTTGCCGCTACGCCGAGATGTACCACGAGATGGGCCTGGGCGAGATCGGCCACCTGTTGTCGTGCAACCGCGACGAACTGTTTATCGTCGGCTACAACCCCAATATTGAATTGACGCGCACCCAGACCATCATGGGCGGCGCGCCAAGCTGTGACTTCCGCTACCACGCCAAGCCCCGGGAGCCGCGCTCGTGAGCGCCCTGGCGCGGGTCAACGGCGAGCGCCTGTGGGACTCGCTGATGGAAATGGCGCAGATCGGCGGCACGCCCAAGGGCGGCGTGTCGCGCCTGGCCCTGACCGACGAAGACCGGCGCGGGCGCGACCTGTTCGTGGCCTGGTGCACGGCGGCCGGGTGCAGCATCCGCGTGGACGCCATGGGCAACATCTTCGCCCGCCGCGCCGGCCGCCATGACCACCTGGCCCCGGTGCTGACCGGCTCCCACGGTGACTCGCAGCCAGCAGGCGGCAAGTTCGATGGCATCTACGGCGTACTCGCCGGCCTGGAAGTGCTGCGCACCTTGAACGACCTGGGCATCGAGACCGACCGGCCGATCGAGGTGGTCAACTGGACCAACGAAGAAGGCTCGCGTTTTGCCCCGGCGATGATTTCCTCGGGGGTGTATGCCGGGGTGTTCGACCTGGAATACGGCTTGTCCCGCGAAGACAAGGCCGGCGTGACCATTGGCCAGGCGCTGCAACAGATTGGCTACGCCGGCCCGCATCCGGTGGGTGGCCAGGCGGTGCATGCGGCGTATGAGCTGCATATCGAACAGGGTCCGATCCTTGAGGCCCAGGACCTGACCATCGGCGTGGTCACCGGCGCCCAGGGCCAGCGCTGGTATGAAGTCGAGCTTTGCGGGCGCAGCGCCCATGCCGGCACCACGCCCATGGATCACCGCCTGGATGCACTGCTGGGTTTTGCCCGGGTGGTGGAGGCGGTCAACCAGATCGGCCTGGCCCAAGGCGCCGAAGGGCGGGCGACGGTGGGCATGGCCAATATCTTCCCCAACTCGCGCAATGTGGTGCCGGGGCGGGTGTTTTTCAGCGTCGAGTTCCGCCATCCCGATGAAGCGGTGCTGGCCGTGCAGGACCAGCAACTGCACGAAGCGGTGGCACGGATCGCCGAGGGCATTGGCTTGCAGGCCAGCGTCAAGCAGATCTTCCAGTACGCGCCGATTGCCTTCGACAAAGACTGCGTGGACGTGGTGCAGGCTGCGGCGCAGGCCCTGGGTTATAGCCATCGGCGCATGATTTCCGGGGCAGGGCATGATGCCTGCTACCTGAACCAGGTCGCGCCGACGGCGATGATCTTTGTGCCGTGCGTGGATGGCTTGAGCCATAACGAGGCGGAAGAAATCCACCCGCACTGGTCCACAGCGGGGGCGGATGTGTTGTTGCAGGCGATTCTGGCTTCGTCAGGCGAGTAGGCTGAAGTCATCGGAGCTGTCTGTGCGGTGTGGCCCTTACCCCCGCACAAACAGCCTGCTCATCACTTGCAACAGCCGATCATCCGTGCCGGCTGCGCCTATCACCTGCAACCCCACCGGCATGCCCCTCACGTGCCCCACCGGCAGGCTGATCGCGGGGAGACCGGTGAGGTTCCAGGCACTGGTATGGCTGAGCACGGCGGCGCGTACGTCAATCTCCTGTTCGCCCACCCGCACTTCGCGCGCATTCACCTCGGTGGCGGTAATCGGCACGCTGGGCGACACCAGCAAGTCATAGTGTTCGAACAAACGCGCCATCGCCGCTTGGTACTGCGCCTGGCTTGCCTGTGCGCGAATGTATTGCCAGCCTTTGACGTCCCTCGACACCTCGAGGCGCTCGCGTACCTCCTGGTCAAACTTGTGCGGCGCATCCTGCATGCGCTCGGCATGTACCTCGAAGGCCTCGGCACGTTGCAGGGTCAGCAGGGTGTCCTTCATGCCCGGCGCCATTTTTTGCAGCGCGTCGGTGTGCTCAAGCGTGTCGCCAAACAGCTGCTGCGCCGCCTGGTACACCTGCTGATTCACGTCGGCATCCACCGGGCCGAAGCTGCCACAGGTGAGCCAGCCAACCCGCAGCGGCTGCGCAGTGGCCGCAGGCGCACACGGGCGGGCGGCGAGCACCTCGAACAGCAGGCGCGCATCTTCGACGTGATTGGCGATGGGGCCGACATGGTCGAGGCTCGAGGCCAGCGGGAACACGCCGTCCACCGGCACGCAGGCAAACGAAGGCTTGAAGCCGACCGCGCCGCACAAGGCCGAAGGGATGCGGATCGAGCCGCCGGTGTCGGTACCCAGGGCCAGCGGTACCATGCCGCTGGCTACCGCCGCCGCACTGCCTGCGCTGGAGCCGCCCGTGATGCAACGGGCATCCCACGGGTTGCGTGCGGCGCCCTGCAACGAGCGGTCGCCGGTCGGGCCGTAGGCGAATTCGTGGGTCAAGGTCTTGCCGACAATCACCGCCCCGGCCTCGCGCACACGCTGCACGCACAGCGCATCGCGCTCCGGCAGGCAACCGTCGAAATGCGCGGAGCCGTAGGTGGTGATGTAGTCAAACGTGTCGATGTTGTCTTTGACCGCGACCGGTATGCCGTGCAGCGGGCCCAGGTCCAGGCCCTGGGCCAACAGCGCGTCGGCCTTGCGCGCCTGGGCCAGGGCGACGCAGGCATCGACTTGCACGAACGCATTCAATAGCGGATTCAAACGCTCGATACTGTCCAGGGCCGCTTGCGTCAACTCGACACTGGTCCCGCTGCCGGCACGCAGGCGCGCGGCCAGCGTGACGATCGACAGGCCAAAGAAATATCCAGCGTGGGCAGGCTTCACCAGGCTCATGTAAACAACTCCATCAAACAGCGGCGGGTATAGAGGGCGCGGCGACCTGGCGGCCACCTGGGCGCACCATCAGCATGGCGCTCATGCCCAGCGCCGTGGCCACTGCGGCAGCCACGAACATCGACGAGTAGCCGTAACGAACGGTCAGGTAGCCGGTGAGCATCGGGGCGATGAACGACGCGGTGTTGGCAATAAAGTGCGTCATGCCGCTGTAGGCACCCACCCGATTGGACGGCGCAGTGTCGATCACCACGGCCCAGTACACGGAGTTGGGCAGGGCGTTGAGCGCGTTGGCCAGCGTCATCAGGGCTATCACGCCCCACACGGTCTGGGCCTGGGACACCATGATGAAGCACAAGGTGGTCAGCAGCAGGCAGGTTGCGGCCAGCCAACTGCGGGCGACTTTCAGGTTGCCGGTGCGGCGCAGCAGCAGGTCCGATATTTTGCCGCCCAGCAGTACGGTGAAGCAGGCGCCGGTCCACGGGATCATGCCCATGTACCACAGTGACGACAGGTTGTAGTGGAACTCATCCTGCAGGTACTTGGGGGTCCAGGTCAGCAGCAGGAAGGTCACATACACAAACGAGAAGTAACCGACGGCGTTGAGCAACAGGTCCTTGTTCTTGAAGAAGTGCCAGACCGGCGCAACGCTGGTGGTGGGGGTCGATGCGTTAGCGGCTTCGGCGCGCTCTTTACGCAAAAAGTCGAGTTCGGCCTTGGACACGCGCGGGTTTTCATCCGGGGTGTTGGTGAAGCGGGTCATGAAATAGATCAGCAGCGCCAGGCTGGCCACGCCCAGCACCACGAACATGCTGCGCCAGCTGCCGGTCAGGGTTTGCAGGCCCACGGCCACCGGTGCGGTCAGCAGTGCACCCAGTGGGGTGCTCAGCAGGCCCACCGACACCACAAAACCGCGCTCCTTGGGCGTGGCCCAGTTGGCCACGCTTTTGTTGATCACGGAGTACGCCGGACCTTCGGCAAACCCGAACATCACACGGATGGTGGCGAAGCCGGCCATGGCCGAGCCACCGAGGAACGCCAGCCCGAAATCGCCGGCAAATGCCGTGGCAATCTCGAAGATCGACCACGTGGCACCGGCGATCAGCCAGATGCGCCTGGCACCAAAACGGTCGGCCAGAATGCCACCGACCAGTGCCCCTAGGATGTAGCCGTAACCGAAGTAACCCAGCACGTTGCCCCAGTCGGCCTTGTCGAAACCGTACTCGGGAAGAATGCTCGCCGAGGCATAGGCAATCGCGCCTCGGTCGATGTAGTTGAGCAATGCCATCAGCATGATCAGGAAGAAAATCTGGTAGCGGAAAGACGGGATAGCGGGGCTATTCATAGGGATCTGACTCTTCAAAATGATGGCAGAAGTCAAAAAGTCGGCCGCGTCCGGCGTATTTTTATTGTTTGCCCAAACGTTTGGGTTGGCGAAATGTAAGGCGCGGAAAATTTTTAGTCAAACGTTTGGGTAAAGATTTATCTGCGGCTGCGACACGCCCGTTCGGGTAGACTCTGCGCGCTAAATATCAGACAGTCGGAAGCCCCACCACCATGCCGAGCCCCTCTCGCCCAGCCACCTTGAAGTCCATGGCGACTGCACTTGGCGTGCATGTCTCCACGGTGTCCCGGGTACTCAATGGCGACCCGGCGGGGGTCGAGCGAGCGGCGTCGGCCGAAGTGGTGGCGCGCATTCGTGCATTGGCCAAAGAACTCGATTACCGGCCAAACACCCAGGCATCGAGCCTGAAGCTGCGCAAAAGCCAGGAAATCTGTGTGCTCATGCCAAGGCTCACTGACCTGGTGATGGCAACCATTTATGACAGCATCGACAGTGCGGCCGAGCAGGCCGGCTACCTGACGTTCGTTTCCAATACCGATGACCAGCAACCTCGCCAGATGGCGCGGGCCGAGCACGCCCTGCGCCGTTCGGTGGCGGGGTTGATCGTCGGCGACTCCCATGTGGGCGAAAGCCAGCCGCTGCTCGACCTGTTGACGCGCAAGCACATCCCCTACGTGCTGGTCAGCCGGCAGATTGCCGGGCATCTGGCGGCGTGCAGCGACGATGAACTGGGCGGCTGGCTGGCGGCGGAGCACTTGTACCAGTTGGGCTGTCGCGATGTGGCGATCCTGGCGGGTGAACGGCATGCCTCCACCGGTGCGGATCGCACCCGTGGGTTTACCCGTTACTACCGTGAGCAGGGCATCACCCTGCGCCCGGAGTGGACGCTCAACGGTCCTTTTGACAGCCTCACCGGGCACCGCCAGGGCGAATACCTGTTGGGGCTCAACCCACGGCCCCAGGCGTTTTTCGCGGTCAATGACTTCCTGGCCATCGGCCTGATGGGCGCCGCACGGGACAAGGGCTTGATGCCGGGCAAGGACATTGCGGTGGTGGGCTTCAACGACATACCGCTGGCCAATGAGTTGATGGTTCCCCTGACCAGCGTGCGCCTGCCGCTGGCAGAGATGGGCCGCCATGCGGTTGAGCTGTTGCTCAAGCGCATCGAGGGCGAGGCTGTCGAGTCGATCATGGTGGCGCCGCAGCTGCAGGTGCGGGCGAGTTCGTCTTTGTTGCGCTGACTGAGGGCGGGTCAGTGGCGGTCGAACATGTGGGAGCTGGCTTGCCCGCGATCGCGGCATAGGTATCTACACAGCTCTCGTCTGGGGTTGTGTACATATCCGTTGCTGCGGTAATGGCCACTTAGGGTTCCGCCCTTACGGCGGGTCACTTTCGAAAAGCGCGAAAGTAACCAAAGCGCTTTTGCCCCACCACTCGGTGCCTCGCCTAGGCTCGGCATGCCCGCAGTCAGGCATTGCTCCGTGGGCCCGCCGCGATCGGCCATCCATGGCCGTGTCGCGGCTACCCCGGCATCCATGCCGGGGTGCCCACTGCGCAATACCTGCCTGCGGCCATCGTGGTTTAACGGGGCGCCTAAGATCAAAAGCCAGATCAAAAGCAGAGCAACAGCAGAACAAGAGCGCGAAGCTGCATTCCCCTGTAGGAGCTGGCTTGCCTGCGATGACGCCCGAAAGAACACATCAGAGTATCTGGTATTCATTCGTCATCGTTAACGACCATCGCGGGCAAGCCCGCTCCTACAAGGGTACGCGTACGCCTTGACGATCAGGTCGGCTGTCAGGCCGCCTCGCTTTGCTTGTGATTTTGATCTTAGGCGCCCCGTTAAACCACGCTGGCCGTCATCCGATATTGATTTGGGGGGTAAACCGGCAGGACGCCGGTTTAGCCGG
>NZ_JAAQWP010000009.1:0-186178 GCF_012985535.1 Pseudomonas sp. WS 5021
TTTGGGGTAAGAGCTTCGTTGGCGCATGGAAATCCCGGCGATAAGGGCTATCGCGTCCGCTTAAAAATACGCGGACACCATCGTCCTTAATGCTGGAGTTCGGAAGGTGAGTTGGCCGGACGGATACCCTTGAAAAGCTTACTGAATCATACAAACGCCTCCTTGGCGCTTCAACGCATCCTGTTACAGACTCGGTAGCCATCGTCAGCTTTCGACAAGCACTCAAACCTCTTGAAGGCTCAATCGCTTCTCTTGCGAATGGCTATGTTTACTTCAACAATCCTGGACTCAAGGATTTTTTGAGCAATGTAATCATTAGCGATCTACTACTCCCATCCGTATTGGCTGCCGTCGGAACTCTCGAAGAGCTGAACAACATATGGAATTTCTTTAGAAGAAATCACAAAGTGTGCAGCTCTCAGATCCCAAACGACGAAGCTTGGTCGGCGGCGCTGGAGCGTATTACCTACATAGGGAAGGCGCCGGCGATTGCAATTGTGAACTCCGGACTTGAAATGTGCGCCAGCTTGCACTCCAATGAGAAAATGTTCAGCGTCATTAGTAAAGCTCTTAAAACGCTAGACAATGATCCAATCAGCGCAGTTGACGAAATGTATTGCCGTCACGCCTTGGAGCGTTATCAAGCCTTATCTCTTGAGGATCAACAAAATTTACTTGGGAGTGAAATCCTTGTCGAAGCTACTGCTGAAATGCTTAGCTCTAGCGGTGATGAACTTTCGATCGAGGACATTGGAGCTATTGCACAAGCGATCGATGTATACGGCGAGGCCCCCAATGCTGCTAGTACCGCGGCCGCAGCCGCGATGCGGGGGTTCTTAGGTGAGTTGACTGATAGATTATGGGATGTCACTTCATCCGATGAACTGGACATATTCGAGCATGAATTAATTTCAGCGCTTAAACAATTCGATGTTCCATTCGAAACCTGGATGGAGACAAAGATACAGGAGCACAGAGACTACTTGATAGAAAAAGAATCAGAGCCTTCGGAGGAAGGTTACACACCAGTGGCACGTCCATTAAAAACACCAGAAGTCTCGGACACTGATATACAGTCGCTTTTCGTCACACTTATAAATTATGGGGTCGCGGAATAAATACTTATTCTAGTAGCCCGGGGCGCCCTTCGCGGTATACTTCGGCCACTATTGGGTAGACCATTGGGTCTATCCCAGGATAGGTATCGACTTCAGCAGGTTCAACTCACGCTGGCAAAATTACGCGGGATAGGCTCTAAACACTGCGAGACCTCATCGCAGTATTCAGGGTTAGCTGCTATGAACGCCCTTAGGCTCAGTGATATGCTGCCATGGGACGGTGCATTATCCGGACCGTACAATTTGGTCGACTTATTCGTCAGATCGTTGACGAGAACATAAGGAAAGAACCCATGTTGTTCGTACACTGACTCGTACCTCTCCTGATCCACTGCACTATGAAGAAGCACCCATAAAGTTGCGAGATTACCGTACGTCTGTTCGATGTTGGCGCGTGCATTCTGCGGCCGGGTCAACCCATCCCAAATCCAGCCACCGACAGCCGTGGTATGTAGATCACTTCCGGTGATAGTGATGCTAAACATTGACAGCTCCGCTTGGTGATATTCAACACCTTGGTGCACGGCATAGTAGAAATGCCGCATGTCAAAGCCTGCGAACTGAACAGTTGCCTCCTCTGGAATTTCTGAGGCCATCTGCCGATACATCGACAACCAGAATGGGTTATGCCCGATGAATGCTTCAAAGGCTCCTGATGCATAATCCCAAGCTTTGCCAGCGGATTTGCTGGAGGTCTTGGTGAAATGATGCCGGTTCGCCCGGCTTGATTTGCCACTGACGTCCTTGGCCTCTAGGCATCGCATGACCTCCGCTAGATTATTCACAAGGTCATTACGGGGCCAGTCGCCTAGTTTGACGAGCTGAATGTAACGGTGATGCGCCTTGTAGTTTTCGACTTTCTCCGGGGTTGCTCGCGAGTCTGAGCCCAAAACCACACCGGCTTTGCTGCTCTGATCTTCTAGCCAATCACACAAATCTGTCTCAAGCTCCCATCCCGGGAACAAATAGTGCTCTTCCTGAAACTCAGGATTGAAGATCCGCTCTTTCACATCGTCCATGACCAGATCGGGCACCCGTCAGGCGCACAGCAGCGACATGCGCTCACGCTCAGCAATGGGCTCCATGACTATCAGCGCCGCACGTACGTGCGGGACATCGCGCAAGGCCAACTGAAGATCATCACAATACCCCCGCTGACTTTCTGGAGAGTCGAAGAAAGAGAACCGCATGTCGGGTGACAAGCGGGATTCTAGGCTCACCTGCGGCAAGGGCCGTTCCTGAACGATGACTGTCTGGTTATGCGCTTTGACTTCGAACCCCTTAACCTGCACGGGACAGAGATCTTGGAAGAACGACAGAGGCACATCCAGTTCTCGCCAGTGGGTGGACACCACGAAGCAGCGAATTCTGTGGCTATCGACTTTCTGGTCCTCCATGAACAGCGCGATGTATTTGCTCAGCTCATGCAAAGCGTGCCGTGCAGCCTGTTCACTACGTTTGATCTCAATGATCACGAAGTTGCCAAAGCGGTCTCTGGCCAAGATATCGAAAGCACCGCCCGAACCAATCGGATTATCGACAATGAAATTCGTACCAATTAGCACAAGCTCCGGCTCGATGATCGTCAGATCCTTCGCCAGATAGTCACGCAACTCGTCTTCATTATCAAAAAGTCCCAAGACAGCTTTCGACATGCGCGTTATCCCTGCACCAGATGTTTGAGTTCAACAAAAAAATCTCAAGCGAGTGTTCGCTCGAGCACAAGCCGTCTGCATCGAGTCCCAATGCATCAAAAACTGGCGAAGCCGGTTGGTTAGCGAAACTTGAGCCAGTCCTTCTTCAAGGGCCGACTTTCGGGCCATCTTCGCGCCGACAATCCAAACTTCTTTATTAAACGAAGGATTCCGACAAGAGGTGCTCAGAATTTCGTTCAACTGCTCAACGGGGAGTTGATCGGGATTGCGAAAGATACGGCTCACATCAGTTAGGGTGACAGTGTTTGCCTGAACAGGTGTCCCCCATCGCTGCGGCGTCCAAATAGGTGACGGCTGTCCACGCGATATAAATCCTAAGCTAGCGAGTGCCTGGCGCCCAACGTCCTGCAACCCCCCAACATTGAAGCCCCGACCGTCTGCATCCTGCTTACCGACCTTAGCGTGAACTAACACTATTTTTTTATTGACTGTATCAACGCCAATAAAATCAGCAACCTCTCGGCTGTCGTCGTCGCAGAACCACAAAGGGATAGACTCAATAGCCGTTGTCAATTCATCGTCATCGATGCCGGCAGCTGCACGTTGTGCATCACACGTTGCGGAGAAGAGTCCAAAGATAGACTGCCGATGCCACGCCAATTTATCCGCATGGAAATTCTCCCCCTTTTCGGAGATTATCTCGCCGAGTGATGTCGAGGAGTGAATATAGTCGAGGATAGGTTTGGATTCATCTTCGAGAATCCAGCGATTGCGCGGTTCGTAAAAGGTGCCTTCGGAATACACTACGCCCGGGCGCTGAATAAGTATGCGAAATGCCTGCTCTTTATTAAGCCGCTGCACCAACGTCCGTTGCTGCGCACGGTCGTCACCTTCCGGCGCACGGACAAGCTCGTTCAGCCTGTCACTGGTAAGCCGGTACTTTCGAGTCCCGGGAACGAACTCAACCTTGCAACGCACATCCTCTTCGCCAATTTTGACTATAAATTCGCCCGTCCCTGGAGTCACATCTGCGCACAAATCAAAGTAATCGACGCCCTCTTGAAGCACCCAAGCCGCGCCATCCGATTCGTCGCCTTGCATACTACCTAACGAAGGATCGAGCAAAACAGAAACCGGCTGCGCTTCTTGTTCGTCCACACTCTCAACCACCACGGCATACCGTTCAAACACTCGGCTGCGCTGTTGATCTTCGTTACCCAACTCCTGTGCAATATCCGATGTCCACTGTATAAAACCGGCTAGCGATACATAACGCTCGGATGCATCGCGCAATCGCGAGCGCGCGAAACCAACGTAGCGAGCACTACCATTAACAAAGCCTGCAGCAGTTGAAGGCACTAAAGACGGGTCAAGTAAATCCGTAAACACGTCTGCAAAGGACCGTGTTCGCATTGCCATTCCTCGAATAGCATGCTGCGACATATCGAGCGAAGAGAATGACATCCTTGAAAGGCGCGAATTACTCCCCTGTTCATTTGAAGGGAACGTCCTTTCCATTTGCGCCCTGCTAACGCGCTTAAGCTTCAAGTCAACTAGATCAACAACAAGACCTTCTGTGTCGTGCATGAAGATTAAATCGCCCTGTTTTACGGCTATAAAAATACCCAATTTCCACTCGGAGAAAAAACGGCCAACTAGATACGGAGAGGTACGCCACGCATAATATGAAAACCCAAACGATTCGGCTGGCATGTTCGCTACGGGGGTTATCTTGAAGCGATCCTTATCCATAATTTCCTCCTTGATCGCCGTATCTAAAAGCCGGATATCGGCAAGGGGCTCCTCAGACTTTAGAACTACCGCAGTACGTGGCAACTGGATGTCGGAAATAGTTAACGGTTGTTCAATTCCAAAACGCTTTCGAAACTCTCCATTAATGTATTGGTACTCGGCCATATATTCGAGCAGGCGATCAGGCAGTGCGACTTCATTGCTGACAATGTGTGCGGCGTTTCGCTTTGCATAATCTTCATATGCCTGATATCCCTCCCATGATGCGTGAATCCTGGCAGCATTCGCTGAGGAGCCCAGAACCCAGCCAGTCTGTTGCGAACCAGGTGCGTCCGATGAGTACCTTGTGGCCCTGCCAATTTGTTGCACTAGTTGCCTCGCACTTCCCATCAGGTCGAAGATAGCTATCGCAACGAAAGCAGGATCGTCGATCCCTTCCATAAGCTTGTTTTGGTGTATCCAGTAAACAGCATCCGGCCGAACACGCTGCGCTGACGAAACCTGCGAGAAACAATCCAGATTCCCCGCCAACTCTTTTGCCCTATCGTGGATAACCACGGCGCGAGTTTCAAATACACGATTTATTTCTGCTTGAAGCAAGGTGAGCGTCTCTAGATCATTAGCTCGTACAATTACTTTCGGAACCACACCTTCTCGAAACCACCTTTCGGCTTCCCTCAATCTTTCAGGTAACTCTTGTTTAAGCATCTCGACAAACCGGCTTACTGCGGGCTGAACGTCTTCCGCGACATCGGCCATCCTCGGCATGACAAGCTCTACTGGACGAATCACCCGTCGATCCAACGCTTCCTGATAAGGCATGTTAAAAACATAGCGCCCACGTACGCAGAATGACTTGTAGTCATTGCGGTATGGTGTTGCACTCAATAGCACTGTAGGAATATTTAATTCTCGGACGCCGTGAGACCATGATATCGCCGGTTCGTAGTGGCCTTCATCAACAACAATGAGATCAAACTGCGCTACTAGCTTAAGCAGAGCGCCACAACTTTCAGAGTTTGGATCTTCGAGAGCAAGAGAGGTATTGCGAATAGCAGCGAGCGCTTGGTGAGTGCCTACGATAACAGCCCGGTCAGTCGTATCATGATTCAAATGTTGCACTATTTTGGAGACATTGCTTGGAAGCAACTGTCGGATGGATGTATTCTCTAGTGGTACTCCGGTTGACTCCACGCTCCCTACAAACAATTCAGAACCGTTAGCATGTAGCCCCATATGCTGCCAAAAACGAAAGCGGATATCCGCGATGAGTTGCTCAGTTAGGGCAGTACGCGGGGTCAAAATAAGTACACGACGAATTTTGGGGATACATCGGGCCAAGACAGCTATTACTCCAGACTTGCCAGTTCCGGTAGGAAGTTTGAGCAGCGCGGCTTCTTTTTGAGAAGGCCATTCGGGCACTACTTTGTCACCATTAAGATAGGCAACAATGGTACTGATTGCGGCCCGCTGATGCTCCCAAAGCTGGGACTCTCCTTCTCCCCCCGCCCAAAAGCTGAATTTCTTTAATACCTTCAGATCTTTTGCGAACTCCGCCGCGTTGACTGATCCATCCTGCAGACTCGTGCGGGCATCAACTAGTAATTCTTTTAAATTCATTTTAACGTGCTTCCCTGCTGTCTGCTGGTTGGGTATTTATTTCAATCATCAATCTGTAGTGGTCAACTAATCCCGGACACAACATTAAGTTTTTTCTCGGCCTGAGATGGGGCCAGTCCGTTGTTGAATTGGTGCGGTCTAATCCAATTGTACCGATGCACCAGGTAATGACTGATGTCGCGGTGCGCCTCTTGAGCTGTCATGTAGCCCACGGTCGGTATCCATTCAGTTTTCAAGTTGCGGAACACACGCTCCATCGGCGCATTGTCCCACCATCAGGCCTGCGGGGCCTCGATCGCCTCGTCAAGCTTGATGACGGTCTCAAGCATGCGCCGAACGATAACTGCATCGAACTCTTCCGCCCGATCCCCTTCATGGGTCCCTTTGTTCAGGCAATTCCACTCGACTTTGTGCTTATCGCGGTATCCAAGTATCTCACCCAGGTGCGGCACGACTTCCTGGAAAACGGCCACGTCCTTCCCGCCGAGGAACTTGTGGAGCCCCGTCGCCAAGCTCATAAGGTCAGGGTCTCCCGGCCCCCTCATTCCAACACTGATCTGCGCCTGCAAATTCTTACTTGCAATCTTCTTCCAGAGACGGTTTAGCTCTTCTTCGAAGGCCTTCCGGATGTAACTCAGGGAGTCGCGAATACGCCCTTCTTCGTAGCTGCGGGTCGCCACCGTGAGGTAGTGGCGGGGCGAGTCGAGCTTCACGGTGATCTTCTTTGCGATGAACGGTACGAGGAAGTCGATCCGGGTCACCGTTTCATTGTACTTTTTCATCGGCACGGCGTTCTCGAGGCGCTTCACGAAATCCTCACCGTGGGTCGTGACGATGAGTTGCCTCTTGCCGACCTCTTCTGGATTCAATATGAGGTCGATGATCGCGCCCCTGTGCTCATCGTCGATCGAGTTCACGACATCGTCGAATATCAGGAACGGGAGGCAGTCCCTGGTGATCTTCGCCAACAGGATCGCGAGCCCGAGGCACCGAATGTGACCTTCGCTTAGTACTTGGAGCGCGTCACACTTGTCCCCGTTCTCGAACTCAATCTCTATCCTCTCCCCGGCGGCAGTCGGCAACTTCAGGGATTTGAGCCTGTCGGAAGGGTGGTCGTTCTTGTTGATCTCGTTGTAGAACTTGAGGGTCTTCTCGTTGAGATCCGCTGCCAAAGCCAAGGGCAGTCCGGCGTTGTAGGCCAGGAGTTTCTGGCGGAGCGAGTCGTAAGAGATGCTGTAGCTCCAGCTTCTCGCGACCCCTTGTTTCTCGGCTTCCGCCTCCCTAATGAGATCTTCGTTCTCTTGTTTGAACTTCTGGATAGCCTGCGTCGCCTCCTTCTCGCTCTTCGCGTTCGCAGCGCCGAGGGTCGAGATGGCCACTATTTCCTCGAGGTCCTTGGTGATCGCGAGGTTATCGTCCTCGAGCTTCCTGATCGCGACTTTGGATTGTTCGACCTTTCCGTTATGTGTGGCGGTCGCGTCCTTCAGCTCCTGTAAGAGCTCGCGCATTGCTGGCACGGCTCGGAGGAAGGTCTCGATGCCCGCCGCGTCCTTAGCGTTGGAAGCCTCAGCGCTGAACGAGCCAAGCTCGGGCGCTTTGGCGAACCCGACTGCCGTGGCGGACGCCGGAAGCTTGGCGATTGTTGAAATCAAGTCCCGCCAGCCGAGATCCAGTGCCTCTCGGATTTCCTTGATCCGTTCTTCGGCCCTCAGGGCGGCGTCGAAGTACTTCAGCTTTTCCTCCGCATTGCTGTACGGATCGACCGGAACTACGAGTCGTCCGTCTCGGTAGAGTTCGGAGGCGCACGCGGGGCACTCGTTCTCAAACTTTTCGCGGTTCCCCTGGATCGCGGCGTAAAGGTCCCGAAGAGAAAGTTGGTCCTTGTACTGGTTGAGGAACGCTTCCGATTCCGCCTTATCTTTGATGAGTCGGAGTAGTTCGTCGACGCTGGTAAGGATAACGTCTGTTCCGGGATCGGTGGCCGTTTTAAGGTTCTGCAGGCGGCCGATTTCGGTGTTGTTCTCCTTTTGCTTGCCACCATTGCTTTCGGGTCCGGTTAGGACGGCCTTGATTTCCTCGAGGTTCTTGCACTGCGGATATTTCAATAGCAGCGCAGCGCCTCGCGTTTCAGCGGCTTTGGCTTTTTCCGGGAGGCCTTCGAGGGTTGCCTTGTGTCCGGCGAGGACCTTCTCCCGTTCCGCGAGATCCCTCCCATTCTTTCCAACTAACTCGGCCAAGTAAGTGTCGAGGCTATCGTTGAACTGCGTAGCGAACGTGTTGAATTCTTCCAAGCCGAACAGCGCCGCCAACCGCGCCTGCTGGGCGACCGGGGTATTGGCCGCCACTCTCGCGAATCCGTCGATCCGGTTCTTTTCGATGAAGCAGAATTCGAAACTTCGGGGGGCCGCTTTTACTTCGATTCCTTTCTCCTTGGCGGTATCTCCATACAGAACAGGTTTCGCCGACCTCCTCGATGTGGCGTTCCTGATGTAGTCCGAGACAGGGATACGCTTCGAGTCCGCTTCGTGGATCGATGCGAGCAATCCGTATTCGAGTGCCTCGCATAGACTCGACTTTCCCGTCCCGTTCGGTCCATAGACGAAGGTGTACGGATTCTTGAATTCGAAAGTATGCTTGTCGGAGAAACCACGAAAGTGCTCGACTTCCACCTTGGTTAGCCGGACGATCTCGCTTTCGTCGGCGTCCACTTCGTCGACCGCGATTTCGAGCGCCGGAGGCGCTGCCTCCCCCTTTTCAACGATCAGTTTTGCCAAGACTTTCCCGCGCCGGCCTCCGGCTGACCCGACCGCCGCGATTTCCTGGAAACCGCCCACTATCAGGTTGGCTAGTTTTTTCTCGTATTCGGATAGATTCGGGGCCGACTTGACCAAGAAGCGTTTGAATTCGACTAGGGACTTGGACATATGCGCTCGCGTAGGGGTTGTTGTCGATTATGCGGTCGGGCGCGGGATGTCGGCACGATGCCTCCATTGTATAGGGGAAAGCCGTGTTCGATGTTTTGCGGAAGACGGCGAGGCACCAATCGACGACTTTTAGCCTATTGCAGACGCGCAACCCGATACGGTCGGCTGTCCACTTCGAACTGGGTGCTCTCGGACAAAAGCTGGGGTCTTCGTCCTCTCGCCCTGAATCGCCCCGGGTTTTCTAGACACTCTCAAGGCTCGCTGCGTAACGCTTTTCAAACTCTACCGGTGACAGCTGATTGTTGAAACTGTGGCGTCGTTTTGGGTTGTAAAACATCTCGATGTAATCGAACACATCATCTCGAGCATCCTGGCGTGTAGTGTAGATTTTACGCTTGATCCGTTCCCGCTTCAGCAACTGGAAAAAGCTCTCCGCCACAGCGTTGTCGTGGCAATTACCTCGACGACTCATGCTGGCTACCAGGTTGTTAGCTTTCAAGAAGCTTCGCCAGTCTGAGCTGCTGTACTGACTGCCTTGATCCGAGTGGATCATCACCTCTTGCTTCGGCTTACGTCTCCAAACCGCCATCAGCAGTGCATCAATGGCTACGTCGCTGGTCATCTGCGACTTCATTGACCAACCAATGATCTGGCGTGAAAACAGATCGAGCACCACGGCCAAATACAGCCAGCCTTCATATGTTCGGATGTAGGTAATGTCTGTGACCCAAACTTTGTTGGGTTCTCTGACATCGAATTGGCGCTTCAGTAAGTTCGGTGAGGCAACGGCTGGCTTACCGCCGTATTTTCCAGGCCTCCGTCGATACCCAGTCTGAGAACGTAAACCTTCAAGGCGCATCAACCTAGCCACCCGGTGACGGCCACAGCTCTCACCAACCTCTCGCAGGTCATCATGGATCTTTCGATAGCCATAAACGCCACCGCTTTCCAGCCAGGAGTGTTTGATCAATCCAAGCAGTCGCTGATCGTCCTTGGCTCGCGCAGATTTTGGTTCTGATAGCCACGCGTAGTAGCCGCTGGGATGAACCTTGAGCGTCAGGCAAAGCCGTCGAATCGCGTAATGACCCGCTTGCTGCTTAATAAAGGCGTACTTCAGCCGCACTCCTTGGCAAAGTACGCGGCGGCCTTTTTTAAGATGTCTCGCTCTTCAGTGACGCGCTTGAGCTCCGCTCGCAGACGACGTAGTTCAGCGTGCTGATCATCATCCTGCCGCCGTTCTTCTTGAGGTTTGCTGTAGCGCTTTATCCAGGCATAGAGACTATGCGTCGACACGCCGAGACGGGCCGCCACATCAGCGACAGGCAGCTTCTTTTCGGTCACTTGATTGACCGCTTGGATTTTGAATTCTTCGGGGTAACGCGGGTTGCTCATGGCACCTCCTAATTGGCCTCAGTTTAAGGCATGGAGGTGTCTACGAAATCCGGGGCGATTCACCCCTGCCATTGGAGCCTAAACCGACGAACGTCCGGATTGGGTCCAGGCTGTGTGAAAACGCTAGTGATTGTCTAACCTTCTGATCGTCTAGATCGTATCGGGGGTGATCATGAAGCGGTTCATTGAGGGTGAGACTCGGACGCAGGTAGAGGAACGAATCCATCTTGCCATCAACTACCGACACGCGTGGTATCAGCTTGAGAAAGTCCCTCATAACACGGGATGGCGGTTACAAGTAATGTTGAGGCCATGGGCGTGAAGGATATCAACATTAACCACCCCCCATAGTCAGCCTGACCTAACATCCTTGAATACCTCACTAATCTGAACAGCAGCGGCTCGCCGATCCCCTAGATCTACCAGCGTATCCAATCCACTTAGTAGCATCTGCGCCACAGACGCAGGAATAGGTTGAGTCCGCTCGGAAAATCGCTGAATCAGGCCCGCTAGCCTCGCTGGAAGCGTTGTTCCACGCCAACCGGGTGGCATCCCATCGGTTCGACCGAGCACATGGCCAAGGTGAGTCACAAAATGCTCAATAGGATAAGTGTCAAAATTCCGCTCGCAGCGGTTCACAAACAAGGAGGCTACTAAAGGTATTTTTCCATGATGGGCCAATAAAGGGTCAGTTAACGCCAGAATAGGCGCAATACCGCTCCAATCGCTATTACTAAACTTGGATGCATTTTGTGAATTCTTGATATCGATAGAGAAGAGAGCCCTAATTATTTGTTCAAGCTCCGAACAGCGTAAGCGTCCGTCACTCCACACCGCACTCTTCCAATCTGCGCACTCTAGAATCCGAGAAACGATTTTCTCAAGTAACAGTAATGCAGTTGTCTGAACAGTTGGCTCATTCCTGATTTTTTTGACTAAGTAATCAACATAACACTGCAGCAGCGTACAGAACGTTTCGTCATCCTTCCCCACCACCGGGGCGATAAAGCGACGATAACTCACCTCAGGATCAAGAATCATCGAGATACGAGCAAGGAATAGATACAAAGCGTTTCGCCATTCGAAATAACCGTGAGATTTCGCCTTAAAATCTTGACGGCCTGCACCACGTGACCAGTCGGGACAAAGGCGCTCACAGGTCCAGAGGACGAGCGAATCACACCACGTTAGAAGCAAATCCCTTGTCACGGTATCAGCCATGAATGCCGAAATCGGGGCGAGTTCAAGCACCTTTGAAAGCCATTCGGTATCCGGCTCAATAGGCGGGAACTCCCATTCTACGGTTACTGTGCGAGGCTCTGTGTTGAGTAGGCTGAATGTAGGAACTCGTCTAACCCTTGGCACATCAAGCTTTAACCAAGCAGGAGGCATCTCCGGCAAAGCTGCAGACACATTCGACTCTATTTGTTGAAGAGCATCATCAATAGCAGACTTAATCTCTGCCTGATAGCGAGCCTGGTCTTCCGGATTCCTGTCGTGTGGAGGTCTGATTATCGAGAATGACATGGCTAGACTCAATGCCAGCCATGCGCTGCCTGAACACCCTTCGTTAGCGCGTAACATTGCCCTCGAAGCCTCAATTCCTATTTCTTCAAACGGATGAGCCATGAGATTGATAAGCCAGGCCCGAGCGTCATCATGGAACGATGGATCCTGCAGTAGCGCACCTAAGGCGTGAACGGTATAGAGCACAGGATGGTGGAGCAGTTTCGAGCTTCTGGATAAGCCCATCATAGACGTGGGCATATGGAGAACTCGAGAACAAACACTGATTGCCCAGTCTAGGTCGTCAGCATCTGCCTGCCCCTGTATCAGGAGCACAGCTGCTACACCGGCTACGGCACCTTGCTGTTGAAACTCAGTAGATGTGTAGTATGCGGCGGCGGCAAATAAAGTCTCCGAATCCATCTGTTTTGCCCGTGCTATGGCCTGCTCAACACCCATAGCATTGTTCTGGCGATTCTCTAAAAACTTATCTACCCAATGGAGCAGCCCTAAACGCCCTGTCAGTTCCGAGTACTCACGGTTGAGCGATTCGAACTCGGCGTCCTTCGCCTTTGGATTGACATGTTGCACGACAATCGCAGAACCGTCTTCACTAAAGTTGGCAGTATAGTTCTCTACCTTTCCTAGTTCAGCCCAGAGCCCTGCTGTGCGCTTTAATCGGTCCACCATAACTGAGTTCGAACGATCCTCCTTATAGTCAAATGGTAGCTCTGTAGTAAACGCTGTGATGGCCTTGGAAAGACGCAGACTCAATTCGCTCTCACTGAGCACGTTCGCAGAAGCAAATGACCGCAGTTCTCTCTTCCGGCATGGTCGGGCATTCATCGCTTTCACAGCCTTAGCGTGCTCTCTACTCTCCGTTCGGAACCCGAATAGATTAGCGCCCCCAGACACCTTTGACTGAATATCCCAGTACCAGAGCCGTTGATTTGCCAAAAGAGGAAAACTACATTCGGAGAAGTGTTGACTTTCAAGAACAATTGCCACCGCAATAGCTAACACAGCAACGCTGTTATGTTCCGCCAAAACATCTTTGAGAATATCATCAACAGCTTCTCCAGCCCCCAGCCGCCTGAAAGCCCATGCCTCAAGCGCCATCAACGCTGTACCTAAAACGTACGACCCTGTCCCACCTTTTACCAATGCGTACTCTTGCTCTGTTCCCCAAAAAACTCGATCTCCCCAGGGAAAGCTAAGTGAAACGGGGATAGGAGTACGACGTTCCTCATCGGGCAAGCACTGAAGTTGACGCCACGCCTGCGTGGCATGATTTATAAGTTGACCGACTAACGCCAAAGCTGACGCTGGCGCCATGGAAAACAGCGAGTGGAACGGCTCTCTAGTCGGTGCGCTCGGGAAAAAACTACGGTGGTCAGCAATACATAACGTCCGCCAGTCATGAGCAGTATGCCCGGCCCTCCAGTATTCGCCAGACTCAGCAGAACGGCGTAAGACTTCATCAGGTAGAGGTTCGAGCAGAACTCGTAACGTAAAAGCAGCCAGTTGATTAGGGCAAATGACACTTAGTTTTGGCGCAAATGAGAAAACCGCATTACTGACTGCTGCCGGTATCTCATCGTCATCTTCTGCTTCCCAACGACTCAAATATTTTCTCGCGAACTCGGGATAGGTTTTGCTTGCTTGCAGAAGCATTTTGCGCAGCCTCGACTCGAGTTCTCTCGCCTCATCACGCTTCAGGCACTCCCAAGCACTATCTTCCGCAAGTTGTTGTCGTGAGTGATTGTAAATCTCAACATCAGCAAGCCAGGCGTCCACTTGGGAGATGATGGCTGCAGACACAACATTTGGCACATGCAATAAAGCGTTTTGCCATACTTCGAAAACGGAGGTTAAATCTGGACGAATCGAAGCAGGAAGATTACCCACAACATCCATCAGCCACCGACAGAAGCAGCGCCACGAACTGAAATCAGACGGGAATGCCATCAGATCAGCTGCCAGTAGCCGATCAGTCATATCCAGATCCGGGAACAGCTCCATACTGAAGGCCATGGGATTGGGCTTGGTCTTTTCGGCTTGAAACCAGACCGCTAGTTTCGTAACTCTTTGAGCCTCATCTGCAAGCAACACCCTGCTATAGGCCGCTTGATGCGTTGCGAACGTAGGAAGTCCAAAAGGCCCCAGCATCCAGGCCCGCAACCACTGTGATCGGATGCCCTCTGTTGCTTCCAACTGGTGCAGATAGGTTTCCCAGGCCTCGCCATCCTGAAGTTCCGACTGAGATAACAGCTCCACCACCCGCCCCAGAACAGGTGGCTCTCCCACTTCCTGAATGACGGTTACCCAATCCCCTTCCTTCGAAATGAGGTACTGAAGAAACGCCCATTCAAAGTAAATATCATGGACGAATCGCACTGTTTGACCAGCACGGACAGGTCGCACGATGCCATCGGCCTCAAGCTCGGCAAGCGCTTGCGGATCGAGATCAAGCGAAGGTATGGATCGACCAAGTTTGCTTGCTCCTGCACGCGCAAGCTGCACCAGTGCCTTGCGTCGTTGGCCAGCACGCGCAGCTTCGGCGCCGTACCCACCATCCGTCCACCATGTAGTAGCGAGCTCAACCTCGGACCGAGGAGAGCTCTCGTCTGCGCTATTTCTCATAATGAGAATGCCAGCAAAAAATGGACGGCGGACGATCGCTTTAACTTGCTCACTGCCGAAAAGCAGCGACCTAAGAGCAGGTTGAGCGCTAGCTAATAAGTGGGCTTCGTCATCGTTGAATTCGTCAACATCAACCACCTGAACCCCTCTGTCGAATAGCGCCCTCGGCAGCCAGGTTCGCACTGGCTCCATGCCAGTATCTCTAACAGTGGCAACCACTTTCCAGGAACTCAACAGGGGTGATGCGAGGATGGTGTTGAAAAGGTCCAGTAAAACTCGACGCCCTCCCACCTCAACTCGATCAATACCGTCGATAAACAAAGTCGCCGTCCCTACTGCAGAAAGCTCGACCAGCAGATCTTCCAGCGCATGGTTTCCAATGCCGCTGGCGACAGCGTACTGCGCCCACGACGCACCACTGATGCGGTCCGCTTTAAGAAAAAGAGCAGGCCCTGCTAATAGCGCGTCCTCAACGAGAGCCCTTAGCACAACGGACTTACCTGCCCCAGGCAGACCACCGATCAGAACGAAAGCGCCTCGTTCCAAGGCTACGTGGCTCTGCTGAACAAAACGCTCCCGCGGGATACTTACCCCCGCAATGGTATTGATTATTTCTGAGGCAGCCAGGCTCGACTCTTCTGCAATGCGCGACGTTGCAATTCGAAGAGAAGGCGCGGCCCTCAGTCGAAACGCACCGTTCAGCCTCGCTATCAGAGTTTTTCGATCAAACGAAGCGGCCACTCCCTCCGAAATGCGCACCAACGCAAGCAGGCGCCTCCACAAATCATCTACACGAAAATGCTCAGCAGGATTAAGGCTACCGGCAAGACTTACCACCGCATTGGCTTCGGTAGTGGATCCCTCGTGGAGCATCTCGAACCGCATCAGAACAAAGTGCGAGAGCAAACAGTGAGTGGCTGAATCCAACATCTCTTCTTCAACCAATTCTCCAAGGAGCCCCCTTACAACCTGGAACTGTTTCTTTTTTTCGCCGGCAATCCCCTCAGTCATCACTTTGTTTACAAAACTCGCCGTCTCAGCATCAGCACGTGCCCACTCACAAAGC
Organism: Pseudomonas sp. WS 5021; assembly: GCF_012985535.1. NCBI lineage: Bacteria > Pseudomonadati > Pseudomonadota > Gammaproteobacteria > Pseudomonadales > Pseudomonadaceae > Pseudomonas > Pseudomonas sp. WS 5021. The sequence goes on from NZ_JAAQWP010000009.1 coordinate 15,677, forward strand.
GTCTCGAACACACGCTTGTTGGCGTCTGTGATTTCGTTAACGATCGCCCCCACACGATCAAGCCCTTTGCGGAACCCGGCAGATACCACAGTCAGATGAGCGCGCTGGATTGTTTCTCTGAAATCAGGATTGGTTTTTGCGCCGCTGATAATCAGCTTCCGTTTGACTTGAAGGCTGAGGCGCATATGCACATCATCAGCTCCTTCAGCATCGACGATCAGATCATCCAAGGGGTGGCCCAACGCCCCTTGCTGAACTGAAATTTTTTTGACAATACGGCCAGGCAGACCCGCTGCAGTTGTTTCTCCCAAAAGCGCCACGGCGTAGACAGCAACTACGCCATCTTCAAAGGTGAAGCCCGCTCCACCCGTTAACTCAGGGCTGGCAGGGGCTGCCTGGCCTTGGGGCTGACCTGCTGAAGACGGTTCATCAGAACAGTCTGGGAACTGATCATCTCTTGTCATTTTCGTCACTAATTCGCCGCGTCCATGGGAATATCTAGGATTATGCCATTTGATAAAGCTATTGCGGAGCGGCGCAATCGCTGCGCCTATTGGTGGGCGCCTGCAAGCTGTTTCTGTGGGAATACTATGCCTCCTCACGCTACCATCGCTCTCAAACGGACAAGGTTGTTCACGGGCGTTGGCGCTCTGGAGAATTATGCACATTTCCAAAATGACATTGGTCAACTACCGGAATTTCAGCAACACGACGCTGAAGTTTCAGCGTGGCGTCAACACCATCATCGGCGAGAATGGCTCAGGTAAGTCCAATATCCTTCGTGCAATCCGTCTGCTACTGGATGACACCATGGTGCGTGCGGCTTATCGACTGGAGGAATCCGACTTTTGCCGATCGCTCGGCGAATGGCGAGGCCACTGGATCATAATCAGTGTGGAGTTCGAAGAGATCAGCGCCGACGAGGCCGTGCAGGCGCTATTTCTTCACGGCACGGCTGCACTCGAAGGGGGACCGCTGGCGAAGGCCACATATAACCTCATCTTCCGTCCGAAAAAGGAGATCCGGCTCAAGCTGGCTGCTCTCGATATTTTTGATGATGAGATGCTCGCGAAAATACGCAGTACCATCACGATCGATGACTACGAAACTGTGTTCACTGGAAGAAGCAGCGCCGACTTCAGCGACCCTTCCGTCTACCAATCGATTGTGGGGGATTTCGATACGTGTACTTTCAGTGCTGAAACTGAATTTCCTCAGATCGGGGCTAAAGTACCTGGATTCCTCTCGGTTACGAAAGAAGTGTCACTGACCTTCATACAAGCCCTCCGGGACGTCGTTGCCGAGTTTCACAACAACCGAACGAACCCGTTGTTTGCGCTACTTAAGAGCAAGAGTGGGGAGATCGATCCAGTGTCGATGCTTCCTATAACCCAGATGGTCAGAGACCTGAATGCCTCTATCGAAGGGCTCGAAGACGTGCAGTCGGTTCGTAACCACATTCGCGAAACCATCAAGGATGCGGCCGGAGAAACCTACTCGCCTGCTTCGCTTTCGATTAAATCTGACCTACCAGATGAGGCAGAAAAATTATTTCAGTCTCTGCGCCTTTTTGTAGGCGAGGCCGATGACGGGTATGAGGGTGGTATCCACGAGCTGAGCTTGGGCGGAGCAAACCTCATCTACCTCACGCTGAAGCTTCTTGAGTTCAAGTATCAGCGTGAGAAGCTTGCCATTGCCAACTTTTTGCTGATCGAGGAGCCCGAAGCGCACATCCACACCCATATCCAGAAGACTCTATTCGACCGTATTTCCTACAGCGATGCCCAGATCATCTACACAACGCATTCGACCCACATCTCCGAAGTGAGCAATGTCACTAACGTCAACATTCTGGGACGGCAAGGCTCATATTGCGAGGCTTATCAACCCGCTACGGGGCTTGAGCCATCAGAGGTGAGAAGCATCCAGAGATATCTGGATGCCGTCCGTAGCAATTTGCTCTTCGCTAAAAGCGTGCTGCTCGTTGAAGGCGATGCGGAGGAGATACTGATCCCGATCTTGGTGAAGAAGGTGCTTGGGCTGAGCGTTGATGAGTTGGGTATTAGCGTCATCAACATACGCAGCACGGGGTTCAAAAACGTCGCTGTCCTTTTTCACGACCTCCGAATCCGCAAGCGCTGTGCGATAGTCACTGACCTTGATACCACCTTCTTTGATGTGACGCCGCAGCCCACTGACCATGAGTTTCTGGCAAGCAAGAAGCGCAAGGCGATAGGCTCCCAAAAAGCTGGCGCCGAACGCAAGGTTGGTCTCGATGCCTTTGTCGCTGGAAACCCTTGGATCTCGGCCTTCTATGCACCACACACCTTTGAAGTTGACCTCGTATCAGCGGGCAACGAGGAGGCGTTCGTTCGAGCAGCGAGCAAGGTCTATATAGCGCCGCACACTATCAATGAAGCGGTGGAAGCCCTTCGATCAGGTCAACCTCACCTAGTAGGTTTTCGTGCGCTGTTGATGGCTGAGTACGAGGGGAAAGGCTGGTTTGCAATTATGCTCGCCGAAGAACTGGACCATCAGGTAGCAATCCCTCCCTACATCTTGCAGGCCCTTCACTTCGCGCATGGGCACATATCCCCTCTGCTGCTCGCCAGAATCCTACAGTATCGAGTTGCCCGCCAAATCCATGCCGATCCTTCAGCACAGCCACGACTAGCACTCCTGAGGGGTGAGGTTGAGCGTTTCCAACGCGGCGAAATCGATCTTGTTTTCCTAAAAACTGCTGTCGCCCTTGCGCTACCAGGCGATGCCATTAGTTTGTTCATGGCAGGCATTGCCTGATGTTCGCCTGGGATCCCCGTGAATTGAACGCCGAGCAGTCTGCCGCAGTCGAGGAACCTTCGAGCGTATTCCTCATTGCATGCCCTGGTAGCGGAAAAACGCGGACGTTGACCTATAAGATCGCTTATGAGCTTTCGCGGGCCACGGACAAGCGGATTGTCGTGGCGATTACTTATACGCACCGCGCAGCAGATGAAATTCAGGAGCGCATTGAAGATCTCGGTGTTGACACGTCAAAGCTGTGGATCGGGACCATTCACTCATTTTGCCTCGAGTGGATCATTAAGCCATATGGCATCTACCTTCCAGAGCTTTCCCGCGGCTATCGAGTCCTAGACAAGCACGACCGCGAACTCATGCTAGATAGGCTATGCGCGCCCTACGCAAAGATCACGCACTGGGATTGCGATTACTACTTCAGCAAAACGGGCTATCACCTAGGCTGCAAAGATGCTTGGAAGCATGAGACGCTTCATAAAATTCTTGGTGAGTATTTTCACGAGCTCGCCGAAGCGCGTCAGATCGATTTCGAGCTGATCCTTTGGTATGCGCAGGTCCTGATGCGTGATCAAAAGCATATTGCATCACTTCTCGCTTCGGTCTTCTCATATGTCCTGGTAGACGAGTATCAGGACACGAAGCAAATTCAGTATGGCCTTCTTACCGCTATTTTGCGTGCCGGAGCGGGGCGAACGAAGACCTTCATCGTCGGCGATCCAAACCAAGCTATCTACGGCTCGCTTGGTGGCTACGCAGTTCCGGTGGCTGATTTTCGTGCCGAGGCTGGAATCCCGATAAGAGAAATGGCGCTTACCCGGAATTACCGTTCGAGCAAGAGGATCATTTCCCACTTCTCGAATTTCAACGTTTATCCGACATCAATCGAGAGCGCGGGATCGAATGCGTCGTTTCCAAGTAAGGTTTCGTACAACCAGCAAGTAACACTCCCCAATTTGCATGACGAGCTAGTAAGACTGATCCAGGCAAGCCTTGCTGCGGGGCATCCTCCTGAGGAGATCTGCGTGCTCGCCCCATGGTGGATTTTATTGGCATCGACGACGCGCCAATTAGTAAGGATGCTTCCGGATCAGCAATTTGACGGCCCTGGCCTAGTCCCCTTTAGCAACGATATAGACAACTTCTGGTTCAAAGTTTCGAAAATCATCCTGACTGAGTCATCGCCGAAGATGCTTGTTCGTCGCATGCGATGGGCCAGGGATGTGATCAGCGACCTTGGTGATTTAGGCGTTGATACATCGCGTCTGACGCAGCGGCTCCTATTGAGGGAATGCAACTCAATTTCAATCTCCGAGACGGATGGGATTGCCTACCTTGACCAAGCCTTCACCGCGCTGCTTGAACGACTCGGCGTAGCCCTTAATAGCTTCCCCGCATTGGTGGAGCACCGCGATGCGTTCTTTCGCAGCTCACAATCTCGGATTGACAGGCTCCAAAAGGACGGAGCCCCGTACATCAACGACATCTCTTTCTTCAGGAAGGTATTTCGCGAGCGGACTGGTATCACAGTTTCGACGATCCATGGGGTAAAAGGTGCCGAGTACGATGTGGTCATCGCGTTCGGCCTACTTCAGGGAATGGTGCCTCATTTCACTGAGTCAGCAAGCTTGGATGCCGCGAACAAGCTCCTCTACGTCGTAGGTTCCCGTGCCCGCAAGAATCTACATTTGATTTCTGAAAGCGGACGTCCCCAAGGTCGCTATGGGTACTATGCGGCTACAGAGGCACTATTCGCATGTGTCTTTGACTACGACGCAGCCGAATAGCATCCCGCCTGGCCGGTTTGAATCGCCCCTAGTTTCGTAGGCAACTTCGAGCTTCGAGGTAACGCCCCAGAGCAGGCCCGCCACGGGGCATCTGCGTTATCTTGATGAATTAATGAAAGAAGCGAGCAAGCCGCTCAGAGTTCTAGACTGCGGAAGATTCTGCGCTAGGGGTTCCAGCCATTCCCCCTACGGGCTCAGAGCTGCGGCCCATCTGAATGGCGACCCGAACGAACCGCTCTTGATTGGCAGACCTCGTGCCAGCCAAAGCGAGAGCCTCAGCTTCGAACTGAGCGCACAACTGCCACTTCTGGGTTTTATCCTTCCTTCGGCCTTTCATAAACACTCCTGAGCCTATTCGATTTTTACCTGATTCGCACTGAAGGGCAGTACACGGAAACGTATCCTATTCCCATGTCGCATCTATAGAAACATCCGGTCCGACACCTGGTGACTTTCCAATAAGTGAGGACAAGTACACCCACTTGTGACTGAGCAACAATCGGATCAACAATCCCTTAACGAAGCGTCCGAAGCTAAACATCGTTTGTGTCTCCGTTCGCGGCTATCAGCTCGGAACGAATACGGGCGATCAGATCATCAATTGACAGTGTGTCATCGAGGGTCAGGTAGTAGGTCGTTAACAGAGACAGTGGGTGCACCGAAAGCACTGAGGCGATTTCGTTAACTTTGTCTAGCGTGGGATTTTTGAGCCCTCGCTCCAGCGTACTAATGTACGTTCGACTGCTCACAGTCGAAAAGGACTCTTGAGACAGCCCAGCCCTAATTCGATAACGTTTCAATGTAACCCCAAAGGCTTTTCCCAGCTCCATCGATACGTCCCACAAAAGGAACGATAGAGCCCCATTGCACACCATAGAGCTACAATCTATAGTGTTCATTTCGTAAGGAAAACCGCTCGTGTTGGTGACATACGCACAGGCTGAGGTTCCTTTGGGACTCATGGCCAATAAGCCAGAGATACGCCATTGGCGCTACGCAGAGCTCTCGTTCAACAGCATTTGGCTTTACGTTTCGATCGGCTATACACGCTCAGGACACCAGCGCCAATGCACGCTACTTATGCCTGAGCTGCGCGAATTTGAGCAGTTGCTCAATGACCGTGGTGACGCACTTTGGATCGACGATGTCATGATCGTCAGTCCAGGAGACGTAAATGGTAGCGGGGCGTGGATGATGGAGAGACTCGCTGCCCTAGTAGAAGCGTCCAACCAGAAAAATGGGGAATTCGTTTACATCTACGTGCTGGAGAATGGTAAGCGGTATACGGAGGCCGAAATGATCCAAAGCGCCAAACTCAGAGATGAGCGAATCATTTACCAATCTAGTCATCACCTTACCGACGCCAAGCCTATTTCTTCACCGGAATAGACTCCGGTACGAAGCGCAGTCATTGCAAAGCAAACGTTAGGTGCCGAAGGAGCAAAGCCATAGCTTATAGGACCCAGCTCTGTTTGGAGGTGATATGACAATGCCGCACGAGCGTACCCGTTCAGTGATTCAAACCCGCGACTTTCTGATCGAGCTATCCCGCGACACATCACTACCTGAGCGCATTCGCCGTGATGCTAAATTTCTTTTACGCCACTACCCTACCAAAGAGGACATGCTGACGGCGAGCCGCATAGAGGAACACACCAATTCATTATCTGGGCTTATGGGGCCCGTCTTTAGTTCATCGCTTGTTGATTAACCCCGAACACCGTGCCATGCACCCGACTGGATAATCCCGGCACATATCTTTAACCATGATCACAGAGATCTGCTCGCTCGACACCGTCAAGGGCGCACGCAAAAAGTGACCAATACGAATCCGTCGAGATTGGTTGGAGGTTAGACCGATTTCGAAAATGTGTGACAAAGTCACGACGCGGCTGTGTTGTTCAGCTTATCATTAATACGCTGCGATCCTAGATTCTGTGAATGGTGTGGAATATGTTGTTTTACGTCCAGCAGGTAAATAAGGAAAAGGGTTCTAACCTCCATCAAGTTTTGCTTGATTTCACAACCTATTCAGACCACCGAAGATTTGCTCAATTCCTCGACGGCCGAGCAATGTCAGATGGCTCGGTGCAAGGCAGTACTCCCTCAATGATCCGTTTTTCCTACGAACCTGACGGATACAGCAGTTTTCGAGAGGGATCTTGGTATGAAATCGATATGAAATCCTTTGATGGTGCTGAGTATGTGCCAGTCGAGATAGATGCTGCCGGCGGTTCATTCTTAGGTGCGGAACTGAAAAGCGTTCCTTGGAAAGCAATCTCACGCTCCAAGAAACTTGCCTCCCCTCAAATCGCTACCGTTTCTACTACCCCCATCCAGTTCTTTGTCGATCCGAATCCAACGGGTTCAATCACTCTTACAGTTGTGGACTGCGGGCACGCGAATTGGAATGAGATCGAAACTCCAAGTGACAGAATCATTTACGATGTTGGAGCAGGTCGCCATTTCACCAAGGCTATGGTCAGAGATGTAATTGTCAGCCGCAAAATCGGCACTGAAAAGCGGCCTATATGTCTGTTCATTAGTCACTGGGACGTTGATCACTACTTGGCGTTGCTTGAATTCACTCCCGTCGAACTTTCCAAGTTGCGCAATGTAGTAGTTCCAAGTCAGATCCCCAATACAGCCACTTTTTCGCGTGTTTGCCAACTATTAGCTGACAACAACGTGCCTTTAACAGCAATCCCGCCTGCTGCAAGACCTGCTAACTCTTCCCGAGTGATTGCTCTAGTACAACACTGGCGCCAAGGCGCCTTTACCCTATTTCGTGCCACATCGGGACGTGCTCGTAATCAGACAGGTATTGTGCTCGGGGTTCAAGGATCTAATCAGGTGGCCTTGCTGACAGGGGATCACCATTACGACAAAGTACTGACAGCATCGGCAAATGTAGCAAGCTACGGCAGAGCCTCTTGTGTTCTTGTAACACCTCACCATGGAGGAGCTGCCGGCAACGTTTCAGCTAAGGAATGGAAAAACGTCTTTTCATCGCTGACTACTCCAATATCATGCGGCGCCAACAGCTACGGCCACCCGCTAGATGAAGTAGAATCTACGCTGAACTCCATGCAGGCCGGTGTCCCGCCTTGGCGAACTGACCAGCAAGGAACATGGACCACGACATTGTGATTGCCAGCCTGGTGTATCAACGTCATTAAAGGCCGAGATTACACCTCGCCAGGGCAGAGCTCGACCACACCAATTTATGCTAGTTTTCTCCGCTCCCATATTTCATGTGATCTCGAATGCTGACCACTTCACCATTTTTAGCTGATAGCTCTAATACTCTGATACGTTCCCAAAGCTGTAAATTCTGAGTGAGCACAAGGTCTCGTTGCGCTTCCGCCAATGCGAGCTTTCGTTCTAAATCCTTGGCTCTTTTTATATCGTGCTGCGACTTATTTACGCTTGCTTCTCCATGCCTCTTGCTCTCATCATTACGGCATGCCTCAATCTTCGCCAAAATAGGCAGATGTAATCTGCGGGATTTCTTCAGGTACCCCCTATCGAAACCGGCTTCCAAACTAACAATGCTTGCGGTAATTTTTTTGAGGCTGAGCCCGACATGTTTCGATACTACCGGTTCACCTTTCATAAGTCGCGTCAATGCCTCTTCGCAGGCTCGTAGACCGTCATTCATCGGATAGCCCTCGGCAAATTAGCCGTTTCTGGAAACTCTTCAATCGCTTGATCTCACTCTCTGTTATTTGGTGCTCTGCCGTGCCCGCGAAATACTTTCTAATTTCACTTTCTGCTTCGTAGATAGCTTCAGAAATTTTATCTTTTTTTATAATGGCACCTTCACACGAGAGACACTCGGTATAATCCCCCAGCAGGAATGAGTCACAACGACCAAATTTGGTACAGCCGCCCAAAAGGGTAGAGCGATAACTCATTTCACCATTTCTTACACGAGCCGCAGTTTCAGCACGAAAATATTCGATACTAATTTCACCAGACTCAATGCGTAGCTTCTGCTTCTCCAAGTAAGAGCCGGTACCACCGAACAATGGATTTTCTTTGAACAATACATCTGAGACAAGTTGATTGGCGATCGCCATAGGCATCCCCATCTGAAACTCGAGCGCTACATGACTGGCAGGCAACAGATATTCTTTCTTATTTGAATCGTAATACCCAAAAATTGTTTTGAGGTTCTCAAACCCATTACTATAATAACGCGACATCTCTATTGTCATATGTTTATACTGCGACTTTAAAGTTGGCAACGATACAAACCCGCTATTGCTAGCATAAAATGCCAGTGAGCGACGAAACTGGTGGCTAGTCAACGGCCACGGTCGCCCCACCGAAAATTTAGCTTCGTTATAAAAGTCTCGCCGAGTGTCAGTTTGGGAAAGTTCTTGTAAATCGGACGACTGGATCACGTGCATTTGGATTGACTCCAACTTCACCTTATTACCACTTACTCTTCCGACGCCAACCTCAGTCTTTCTGTAACTCAGTATTGCCGGATTGAGAAACAGGGGACAGTTTTCTTTTTCTAAGCCGTAATGTTTAGCGAGCCCACGACATATTGACTGAGCAACTTCTATAGCTCTTATCACCTCGTTTGGAGCGAGCCAGGACACCGACTTTCTATAACCTGAGAACTTTGAAGTAGTGGACAAAATATTTACTGATCTAGCTTCATCCCGGGTAAAGCCATGATCATCGATTAAATCAACTCCAAAAACCTCATTAATCAAGCAGTCATAGGACATACGCATTACCTCGTCCTCGCGCATTCCCGTGTACAGTTGTAGCACGTGTTTAACCATACTTTGGATGCGTAGAAGAGCCCCACTCAGCAGCTTTTTATGCGCGCAGGCGAAGTCTCCAACGAAAACGTTACGCAAACCATGTATTTCAATCGCGTCAACCATGCTGGGCCGATAGCAGGCCTTCCCTCCCACACCCAGAGATTTTTGCCTGACATAGTGAATGCCATAAAATTCATCGCGAAACTCGGTTATGAATGCCTCAAGAGCACCTACCCCTTGATAAACTTGATTTAGCAAATCGGACAGCGTGTTGATTAATTCAAGATAAATCCTAGTAGGTATAACTGGATGTTGCTTGTAAGCGACATTTGAAACTCGTAGATCAGCAGCACTAAGCACTCTATAGCCTAAGCGCTTCTCGCCTATATGAATTAAATTAAGAAGCAGTTGCGAAACTCTCGCCTGCGCGCTTTGGTGACCATTCAGTGACGCTATAAATGCGGCCATATAAATTGGCGTTGTCAAAATCTGTCTCAATGAGAGCACACCAACAGCTGGCTTCTGTTTTTGCAGGTAACAAAATCGTAAGATTGAAACAAGCGTGCGCCAATAACGAACAACCGTTGCCGGACCTAATTTTCCAAGACGGCCAGACCCAGAATAATAAATCAAGCAATACAAACTATATTTAGTCTCACTGATCAAACTGCGTTGTTCAGGCCCGTCCGACTCAAACACCTTGCAGAAACTAATTTTATTAATTTTTTTTACACCTAGCCTGTATGGATTGAAGTCCCATACATCCCAATCATAAACAGCCGTTGGGTTTCCATGTTGATCTCGACACAGTACAAGATCGCCTCTCGGCTCACAATCAATCTCTGCAGATGAATAATTACTGTCAAATGAAAAAGATCCACTTCCGATATGTTCAACGCATTTAATTTCCTCACTAATCAAAAGACTACTCCTAGCTTTTCATACCGCTGCAACCGACTTTCCCAAAACGGAGTGAGTTCCCCCAATTCAAACACATTGCCCCTTACGCTCTCCACCATATCCGACAATTCTATAGAGCGCCCACCAATAGAATCCACGATGAATTTAATTCTCATAGATAGATCCATGTACAATGAGTCTGCATGACTGTGGTCGCTCGCCGAGTGACGTACAGCTTCAACTACATACTGTAGACTCAGTAGCTTGTGCACATCTTCCTCATCTGAGTGACATAAGTAGTTTACGCAGTATAGGCACCCATACTGCTGCCGACAGTTTGGAGCGATCACAACAGCTCCGAGGCTGGAGTCAGCTTCTGGAAGATCAAATAATTTGCAATGCCCCGCAGCGGTAGCAACATTATCTTGAGAGGAAGGCTCGCTACGGTCTCGGACCATCTGCGCCGCCTTACGTACGGCGTCCCAGTACTTATCTAGTTCGCCCTCCTGTTGCTCGATGGTGGCTTCGCCGTAAACCTTAACATTTATAGCTTCAGTGTGATTGAGAGAGTTCGCAACGATCTCTGGTGAAAAGCCAGCCGAGTGATGGACATTACTTTTATACTTACGAATCTTTCTAGAAGTAATATTCGGACAACTTGGATCAAGGTACGTGCCAGACACAGAGTCATAAAAGGACTTTAAGGCGTTTGTCGCACTCATCCTGGGAAAAATACGCATGGAGGTAAACGCACTTACCTGCGGAAATGCGAAAAATAACTTTTCACACTCCCGACCATCAAGTACCCACTCCCGTAAAGCCAAATACTCACGAAGCAGAGGCAATCCTTCCTTCCGACCAATCACGTAACGGGTTTTTCTCCCATTGGCGCGAAATTTAATAGCAGTAAACTGCTTATTTACAACAGATTTTTCTACCTCAATAGCTTCTTCGTAGTCAAACTGTTCCAACTCAGCAGGTGATGCACCTGTTATAAGAAGGAGAAGCGCAGCATATGCTTTCATAGATAGCGCCGCCATGAGCATACGATCGTGGCACCGGCTATCTACGTTAGCATCTATCAGATTTGCATTTACACTTTTTAAGGTTGCGCGAGCGGCATCTAATCGAGGTCTTATAGCTTGTTTTATAGGGTGCGCTAAATACTCTTCAATCGTGGCTATTCGTCGCTTTTCTGCGTTGTAGCAAGGAGCACCGTTGCTAAATGGGCCGATTACCCCTTGATGAGAAGGAAATCTAACAACTTCATAGCCCCTAATCCTCACTACGCATGGATAACTTTCTCTATCGAGGATAAATCTGCGAAAATTACGCGCTATAGCTAGACAAACGTCTTTGAAAAGTTCGACATCTGAGGAGCGTGGCGGTCTTATTGGTTCCCTAAGAGCAGGGATTGCTGGTGCGTTACTGAGTATATATTCACACTCTTCCGGACACTGCATTTTGACTATAGCCTGAAACACTCGCTGCACGCCATTAGCGTATTGCGGCGTGATTTTTCCATGCATCACCGAGTCATTGAGGTGGTTTGTATAAGATACATATGCAGCAGACGCTTGACGCCCATCGAGGAAGACTTCAATGTAACCATTGCTGTTCAGCCAAACTAAAATACTTTCAGCATGGTACAAAAAATAGCGAATTGACGTATCCCTGAGTCCAACAAGTGAGTCCAACAAGTTTACAACAAGCCCACGCCGACTTACTTCAAGAGATGATACATCCACAGCATTTCCCCGACCGCCTTTCAGATCAGCTTTGCTACTCCTCCTCAAATAGGCAAAGCTACCAATATCGATGGGAGCCTTTCTTACCTTAGAATCCTTCAGACGCAAACACAGGAGTTCAGGATGTAGAAAATCCTGCCCCAATTCGTCCACCGTTACAATAGTTGTATTACGGTAACTCAATAATTCATCAGTACTCATTTCGCCCATCCAGCTTGAGCTCATCGTACTTACCCCAGAATAAAACCCCCTCGTAATGTTCTTGAGCGACAAAAATATCGGGAAGCATTTTAAAGAGTTGGAGGTAGTGCTCTGTCATTTCTCTGGATGCGTGATGCATCCGATCTTTGATAAATTCTATGACGTCCCCCGGACGCATAACCCCGGCCACAACAAGATCATTCAGCCGCTGGTAAAGTTGAAAAGCGAAGGTGGCGCGCAACCAGTGATAAGAAAAATCAAAAGGAAACCCTTCAGAAATTTTAGAAAGAAGTTTTCTTTTTATCGTATCAGTAACCTGACCTGTCGCTGGCGACTTAATTGCCTCGTAACGAGGGTCGTCTTTTGCCATGTAGTAGCAACCACCTTGATCCGAAAGAAACAGATAATAATCTTCCTTATCCATAGAGACTTCAGGAATTACATGAGCAAGATTTTTCTCAAATTTTAACCGGCGCTCGACCATCAAAGGACTATAAGCAAAAACCCTCAACTCTTCTGCTAGTTGTTTAGGAACATACAAGCGCTGGCTGCGACTTTTCTTTGTATCAATACCTGTTTTTGGGCCAGCATGTAGAATATAGCAACCATCGCCTTGCAGATTTTCTGGAACGAAAGACCTTAGGTGCTTTATCCGAAGGGTCAGTACTGTTTGCTTACGCGCCCCAGTCATCAATGAGGCCAACAAGATTAGGCGCTCTTGGGCCGACCACTCACTAGACTTCAGAGTGGACATCAACTTCCCTAATTCAAGATTGGTGAGAGGCCTTAAATCCTCACCAGACTCACGAACAAACCCCATTGGCACAGAATTTTTAGGGGGTTTAATACTCGTCTGACTTCTTTTCTCAGCCTTTATCATCCTAGAAGCGCCGTATGAGTTTTTAACTAAAAACCTTACATCGCTAACACTATCCACACGCCGCATATCTACGCAGTGCCAATTAGCACTAACAAACTTATAGAAGTCATATATCACACCAGTGTACTGATTTACGACCGCCACACTACGCCTGCCGTTACTTAAAAGAAAAGCAAAGTATCTATACGTCGGTCGCAGTGCGGGGCGGCGGCCTGAGAAATCAAGCCAGCTCAGAGATTCAGTTTCACAGAACACTAAGTAGTCTAGCAACTTACTTGCTCGACGTCGTAGTTCATCTGAAGGTCTCATTTTAGAAACATTCAGCTCAGCAAGATGCCTTAAGTATGAATTCGCCTCTACCCAAGGTTCAGCGTTTGCATGGAATAAGAATGGAAAGTTGAATAAATCACCTCTTCCTTCCCGTAAGCCGATTTCTGGAACCTTGCGAATAGCCTTGGATGCGGCTCCCTCAAGGGCAGCCTCGAAGCACTCTGGCGAAGGTGCCAGCACGTGCAGGGTGGCGAATGCATCTGCCATATGGTCAATAAGCACCATACGGCCTTCATGGCGTGGATTAGAATAGGACATGGCTCACTCCAAACGGGGTGAGTCGATCTTATCCATTCATGAAATATGGCCCCACTCTACTCGGGCGCGATGCTCACTGGCGGAGTAGCGCTTCAATTTCCTGCACCAAAGGTGAAAAGCTGGAGTACTGATGATAGAGGCACCGTGCCAAGAGGCTACGACTGTCAAACATGGGATGTTAAGCGCTCATTTGAGATCCTTTTTTGTCAAATCTTTTGAGTTAAGCGATTCAACCCATGGGTCCAACTTATGGAATAGCTTGGGGTACCGCCCTTTCAGATCCTTCTTCACCTCGGCGTAGGTACTGCGCCAGAAGTTCGCCAGATCCTGGGTCACCTGCACCGGCCGCCGCGCTGGCGACAGCAGGTGCAACTTCACCACCTGCCGCCCACCGGCAATGCGCGGAGTGTCGGCCAGGCCGAACAGCTCCTGCAGGCGCACCGCAAGAATCGGCGGCTGCTCACTGTAGTCCAGGCGTACCGATGAGCCCGACGGCACTTTCAAATGCTGGGGCGCCAATTCGTCCAGGCGCTGGGGCAGCGGCCAGGGCAACAGGTTGTGCAGGAAGCTGGAGATGTCCAGGTTGGCGAAATGGCTCAAGCGCGAGACCTTGCCCAGGTACGGCATCAACCAGCGCTCCAGGCTGGCGAGCAAGGCGCTGTCACTGACGTCGGGCCATTCGCTGGGTTTGCCGGCGTCCAGTTGGCGCAACAACGTGACACGGGCCTGCCACTGGCGCAGTTCCGGGGTCCAGGGCAGCAGTTCCAGGCCTTTGCGTCGCACCAGGTTGACCAGCGCCTGACTGCGGGCGGACTCGTCCAGGCCAGTCAGTGGCTCGCGGCTGAGCACCAATTCACCGACCTTGCGCTGGCGCTCGGCACGCAATACACCTTCGCGTTCGTCCCAATCCAGCTGATCGAAGCTGCGCACTTGCTCGGCCAATACCGAATCGAACAATGCCGGATCGAAGTCGGCGGCCAGGTAGATCCGCTCCTCACGCTGCCCCTGGCGGCTGCCCAGGTCGGCGATGACCAGCCACGGCTGTTTCATCAGGCTGTCGGCTTCGGCAAACAGCGCCGCGCGGCCATTGGCCAGGCGATACTCAGCGCCGCCGGCGCGGCGTTGCTGGGCCACCCGGTCCGGGTAGGCCAACGCCAGCAAGGCACCCAGCCAGCGCGGATGATCGGGATCGGCCACCGGTTGCTCGGCCTTGCCTCTGAGATAGCCGCGATATTGCCGCGCCAACTGCCTGGCCCGCTGCACGCCACCTTGAGTGCCACGGGCCCGCTCCTCGCCGGACAGCAATGCCAGGCGACTGTGCAAATCCGCGCCCGCGCCGCGCAGGATGTCGCGCTCGCCCAGTAGCGCGGCGACATCACAGGCCATATTCGCCAACCCCAGGTCCTGACCGCGCAACAACAAATGCGCGATACGTGGGTGCGCCGGCAGGCTGGCCATTTTCTGCCCGTGGGTGGTCAAGCTCGCGTCCTTCAACGCGCCCAGACGCTCAAGCAGATCCTGGGCCTGGGCATAGGCGGCGGTGGGCGGCACATCGAGCCACACCAGTTGCGTCGGCGTCACGCCCCAACGCGTCAGTTGCAGGGCCAGGCCGGCCAGGTCCGCCGAGAGGATCTCTGCGCTGCCATAGGCCGCCAGCCCTTCATGCTGGTCTTCGGACCACAGGCGATAACATACGCCAGGCTCCAATCGCCCGGCCCGGCCGGCGCGCTGAGTGGCACTGGCACGGGAGATGCGCTGGGTGTCGAGGCGGGTCATGCCACTGCCTGGGTCGAAACGCGGGACCCGTGCCAACCCGGCGTCTATCACCACCCGCACGCCATTGATGGTCAGGCTGGTCTCGGCAATGTTGGTGGCCAGCACCACTTTGCGTTTGCCCGCCGGCGCCGGGTCGATGGCTGCCCGCTGGGCTGTCAGGTCGAGTTCGCCGTGCAGCGGGCACAGCAGCACGTCGCTGCGCTCACCGAGGGCGTCCGCCAACTGCTGATTGACCCGGCGAATCTCCGCCTGCCCTGGCAGGAACACCAGCACGCTGCCGGTTTCGTCGTGCAGGGCTTCAAGGATGGTCTGCACCAGCCGCGGCTCGATAAATTCACCGGGCTGGAATGGCCGGCCCCAGCGCATCTGCACCGGGTACATGCGCCCTTCACTGCGCAGGATCGGCGCGTCGCCCAGCAGACCCGACAGGCGTTCGCCTTCGAGGGTGGCGGACATCAGGAGGATTTTCAGCGGCTGCTCGTCACGAAACAGCTCGCGGCCGTTCAGGCTCAGGGCCAGCGCCAGGTCGGCGTCGAGGCTGCGTTCGTGGAATTCGTCGAAGATCAGCAGACCCACGCCGTCCAGCGCAGGATCATCCTGCAGGCGGCGGGTGAGGATGCCTTCGGTGACCACCTCGATCCGCGTGTTGGGGCCGACCTTGCTGTCCAGGCGGATGCGGTAGCCGACGGTTTCGCCGACCTTCTCCCCCAACTCACTGGCCAGGCGTTCGGCGGCGGCGCGAGCGGCGAGCCGACGCGGTTCAAGCATCAGGATGGTTTGCCCGGCCAGCCAGGTTTCCTGCAACAACGCCAACGGCACCCGTGTGGTTTTACCGGCGCCGGGCGGTGCTTCAAGCACCGCTTCATGGCGCGTCGCCAAGGCTTCACGCAAGGCGGGTAAAACATCATCGATTGGCAACGAATTCATACTGGCTCCAAGGCAGAACGGCGAGTATAACGGCGAACGGCTGGATATCGATGGTCTCTCAGGTGCTCAAATACGGCCACATGTGGGAGTTGGCTTGCCTGCGATAGCGCTGGGCCAGTAGCGGATTTGTTCATTGACCCACCGCTATCGCAGGCAAGCCAGCTCCCACATTTGAGCGATGGCACCAGGCAGATCTGCTTTATAGTCACACCCTACAAGTGTTCAGGAGAGTCCCATGCGTATTGCTTCCCGTGTCATCGGCGGTGTTCTGGCCGTCACCCTGCTGAGCCAACTGACGGCTTGCGGTTCGATTTTCTATCCTGATCGCCGTGGCCAGATCGACGGCAAGATCGACCCGGCAATTGCCGTGCTCGATGCGGTCGGCTTGCTGTTTTATGTGATCCCCGGCCTGATCGCCTTTGGCGTGGACTTCGCCACCGGCGCGATTTACTTCGAGCCCGGCAAAACCGCACAAGTGGCCCCCGAAAAACTGCAAGAAGCCATCGGCGCCGACGGCAAGGTGGATAACACCAAGCTGCAAACCATCATCGAGCACGAAACCGGCCGCAGCCTGCCGCTAGACGACCCGCGCCTGATCCAGTTCAAGGGCAGCGTGCAACAACTTGCCGCCCTGGGCCTGCAACCTGCGGCATAAGGATTTGAGCGCCCCATGAGCACCAGCACCGAACACGCCAGGCTCTTGCGCCTGGCTACCCGCGCCTCGGTCGGCGTGGCCTGTGTCTTGATTGTCGGCAAAGCCATCGCCTGGTGGCTCAGTGGTTCAGTGAGCATGCTCGCCGGGTTGACCGACTCGCTGCTCGATGGCGTGACCTCGCTGGTCAACCTGCTGGCGGTGCACTACGCGCTGCGCCCGGCGGATGACGATCACCGTTATGGGCATGGCAAGGCGGAATCCCTGGCGGGCATGGCCCAGGCGCTATTTATCGCCGGCAGTGCGGTGTTGATCGCCTTCCAGGCGTACCAGCGTTTGCAGCACCCGGAACCGGTGGGTGCGCCCTGGCTGAGTATTGCGGTGATTGTGCTGTCGCTGGCGCTGACCGTGGCGCTGCTGATCCTGCAACACCGGGTCATCCGCGAAACCGGCTCGAACGCGGTGCGCGCCGACTCGCTGCACTACCGTTCGGATCTGCTGCTCAACGGCAGCATTCTATTGGCGCTGGTGCTGGCCGCCTTCGGCTTGCATCAAGTCGATGCCTGGTTTGGCCTGGGGATCGCCGTCTACATCATCTGGAGCGCGATCCAGATCGCCCGGGAAAGCTTTGCGGTGCTGATGGATGAAGAGCTGCCGGCCGAAGTCAGCCAGCACATGCTCGAACTGGCCCAGGGCGTGCCTGGCGTGCTGGGCGCCCACGATTTGCGCACGCGGATCTCCGGCAACCACTGGTTTGTGCAGTTGCACCTGGAGTTACCGGGAGAGTTGAGCCTGTCGGTGGCCCATGGCATCAGCGACCAGGCCGCCGATGCCATCCACCAGGCCTATCCACGGGCCGAAGTGCTGGTGCACGCCGACCCGCAGGAAGTGGTCACCGGGAACAAGGCCTAGTAGGTCACCTGATACCCGCGGCTGCTCAGGCAGTTGCCCTGGGCCTGGCGGTAGGTTTGCACCACCGCCGGCGCAGGCGCGTAGGTGACTGTCTGCGGATCGAAACCACTCTGCTGCACCGCCCAGCGATAGCAATCGTAACCGTCCTGCTGCACCTGGGCGGGCGATTGCCCGTTGGCGGGATAGGCCACCACGTCATAGCCGTTGCCTTGGGGCGCCGGCTGCGGCGGCAGGCTGGCCACCGGCGGTTGCACCACCACGTACTGCTGGGTGCTGCTCTCGTAGCTGTAATAGGCGCCAGCGGCGAGGAAAAACAGCGCGCTGCCGACCCACACTTCCCGCGCATAGTCCGGCAGGTAATGCACACGAATCCCATAGGGCGGCGTAACCACTACATAGCGCGGGCCTTGGGGGCGATACCAATAGCCACCCGAGAAGAAATAGTCCTGGCCGCGATAGGGCACGCGGTAATTGCGGTCAGGGAAGCGATCCACCGTGTAGCCGGGCCGATACTGCGGGCCCGGGCCCCAGCCATTGCCGTGCCCGTCGGGGCGGCCTGGCCAGCGGTTGTCATTGGGGTGGCCGTCGTAGCCAGGACGCGAGCCGGGGCCGCCAGCTTGCCAATGTGGGTTGCCATCATTGCGCCGGGGAATGTCACGGTAGTTGCCCTGGCGCGGCTCCTGGGTCTGGCCGACAGAATCGGGCCGGGCCTGGATCGGCAGATTGCTTCCCGCCTGGGGTGCCGGGTGCGGGGCTTGATTGCCTTGCGGACGAGCCTGCCACTGGCCATTCTGGCCGCCGCGCTCGCCCTGCTGGTTTTGCGGGCGGGGCTGGTTGTGTTCCGGGCGCGGCTGGTTGTTCCCCGGCCCTCGCTCATGCTGCCCACCACCACCCTGCGGGCCTTGGCCCTGGCGGGGTGAATTGTCTCGTTCGTCGGCCATCACCTGAAAACCCATGGTGACCATCAACACACCTACACCTGCCAAACGCCAGATGGGCTTCATGCTATTCCTCACTGCGGATTAGGGCCTACGCATGAGACTGGAAAAGCCGGGCCCGGTTCTGCAACAGGTTAACAGTCACCCGCACAATTTTCGCCGGCAAAAGAAAAGGGGCGACCCGTCGGTCGCCCCTTGAGAACTTCGTCCTGGCTCAACGCTTATGACGTTGGCTCACCTCACGCCGTCTTGTGGACAGTGTGCAGCCCGGGGGCCGGCGCAACCTGGTGGGGTTGGCGGGCCGCAGCCGGCCTGATTGGGCGGGCTGCAGTGGACTCTATGTCCGGGCAGTGATTCTGTTGGTAATCATAGGCGTGAGGCGCTGGTAGATGATTGCGAAGATTGCGTCAATAAACAGTGCTTGCGCAATTTTTAACCCTGGATAGATAATTCGCAGCAATAGTTACGACAAAGGCCAGCCCCATGAGCAAACTTGACCGATACGACCTGAGTATTTTGGCGGAATTACAGCGCGACGCGAGGATCTCCAACCAGGAGCTGGCCGAGCGGATTGGCCTGTCGCCGTCACCCTGCTCGCGCCGGGTCAAGCAATTGGAGGACGACGGCTACATCTCACGCCAGGTCGCCCTGCTCGACCGCAAGATGCTCGGCCTGAGCCTGACGGCCTACGTATTGATCGGCATGGACCGACACACACCCGAGCGTTTCGAGAACTTTGAAGCGGCGATCCGCACCTTGCCGCAGGTGCTGGAGTGCAGCCTGGTCACCGGGATGGATGCCGACTATCAGCTGAAGGTGGTGGTGCCGGACATGGATCACTATCAAAAACTGCTGCTGGGCCACCTGACCCGGATCGAAGGCGTGACCAGCGTGCGCTCCAGCTTTGTGCTGAACCAGGTGCTCAACAGCACCGAGTTGCCGTTGACTCACCTGCGCACCTGAAACTCACCACTAACCCCCTGTAGGAGCTGGCTTGCCTGCGATAGCGAAATTTCAGTCGCTGATATGCCAGCTGACAGTCCGCTACCGCAGGCAAGCCAGCTCCCACATTTTGAGCGCGCTCAGGCAGTGACACCTGGGTGCGACGCACCGACGCAGGTCAACGTTGCACCTGCCGCCTTGCCTTATACTTCGCGCCTGCCTTTGTCGGAAACTGCCCAATGAATTCGATTGACCCCGTGCTGTTTGAAGAGTGGATGATGACCGGCCTGGTCACCCTCCTGATCATTTTCATGGGCTTTATCGTCTGGGACCTGGCGAAGAAGTCCAAGGCCGGGCGCTTTGGCTCGCTGATTCTGTTCTTCGTGCTGGGCCTGGGCGTGGCCGCGTTTATCATCAAGAGCGTGGTCATCGGCCTGATCGAGTCCGGGGCTTTATAAGCGCGCCGGCACTTCGCGGTACTGGCCTTGGCCCAGGCCTTCAATCGACCAGTCGCCGATTTTCACCCGCACCAGGCGCAACGTCGGCAAACCCACGGCGGCGGTCATGCGCCGCACCTGACGGTTGCGCCCCTCGCGGATCACCAGTTCCAACCAATAGGTCGGCAGGTTTTTACGAAAGCGTACCGGCGGGTTGCGTGGCCATAGCGCCGGCTCGTCCAGTCGACGGGCTTCAGCCGGCAAGGTCATGCCGTCATTCAACTCCACCCCCGCGCGCAAGCGTTGCAGATGCTCCTCGGTGGGCTCGCCCTCTACTTGCACCCAATAAGTTTTCGCCAGTTTGTGCTTGGGATCGGCAATCCGCGCCTGCAACTGGCCATCATTGGTCAGCAGCAACAGGCCTTCGCTGTCCCGATCCAGGCGCCCGGCCGGATAGATGCCCGGGATGTCGATGAAGTCCTTGAGGGTCGCCCGCCCGCCTTCGTCACTGAACTGGGTCAGCACGTCGAAAGGTTTGTTGAACAGGATCAACTTCGGCTCGGCCGGCGGCGCCTTGGCGACACGGCGAGCAGCGACATGGGGAGGTTTCACGCCAGGGCGGCGCGAGTCGGGACGGGGCGGACGGGACATGGCAACGGAATATCTAACGGTCAGGGCCGACCATGCTAGTGGCCTGACCGTTAAATAACCACCCCGCTACTTAGCGGAACGGCGGCTCGTCAAAGCTGCGCAGCTTGCGCGAATGCAACGAGTTGAGCTCGGTGCGCAACAAGTCCACCGCCTCGATGCCGATCTTCAGGTGCTGGCTCACGGCCCGCTCATAGAACGCGTTGGCCGAACCTGGCAACTTGATTTCACTGTGCAACGGCTTGTCCGAGACACACAGCAACGTGCCGTAAGGCACCCGCAAGCGGTAGCCTTGCGCGGCGATAGTGCCGCTTTCCATATCCACGGCCACCGCGCGGGACAGGTTGATCAGCGGCCGTTCCTGGGCCCAGCGCAGTTCCCAGTTGCGGTCGTCGTAGGTCAATACGGTGCCGGTGCGCAGGCGTTTTTTCAGCTCTTCGCCCTTCTCGCCAGTGACGTTGGCCGCCGCTTGTTGCAACGCCATCTGCACTTCGGCCAGGGCCGGGATCGGGATGTTCGGCGGCACCACGCGGTCGAGAATGCCATCACGCCGCATATAAGCGTGGGCCAGCACATAGTCGCCGATGGTCTGGGATTGGCGCAGGCCGCCACAGTGGCCAATCATCAACCAGCAATGGGGACGCAGCACCGCCAGGTGGTCGGTGATGTTCTTGGCATTGGACGGGCCGACTCCGATGTTGACCAGGGTCACGCCGTGGCCATCGCTGGCCTGCAAGTGGTAGGCCGGCATCTGATAACGGTGCCAGACCACGCCTGCGGCAATGGCAGACGCTTCGCCATGGTCCATGCCTTTTTCGATGATCACGTTGCCCGGCAGCACCATGCGGATAAAGCGTGGGTCGCTGCGCAACTGCTCCAGGCCATGGACGATGAACTGGTCGACATAGCGGTGGTAGTTGGTCAGCAGAATCCACGGCTGCACATGGCGCCAATCGCTGCCGGTGTAGTGCACCAGGCGGCGCAGGGAGAAATCCACGCGGGCCGCATCGAACAGCGCCAGGGGCAGTGGGTCGGTGTTTTCCCAGTCATACAGGCCATCGGCGATGCCATCGGTGGCGGCGGACAGGTCAGTGCTGGGGAATACCCGCGCCAGGGTCGCGGCGGTCACCCCGGAGCCAGCCAGTTCGTCGCCCTGCTCCACCACGTATGGATAAGGGATGTTCTGCTGGCTGACGCCCACTTCCACCGTCACGGTGAAGTCGTGCATCAGCGGCACCAGTTGTTCCAGCAGGTATTTACGGAACGCCGCCGGATGGGTGACGGTGACGCTGTAGGTACCCGGCAACTGCACCTTGGCGTAAGCGCGAGTGGTCTGTGGGACTTCGCCGTGACAGTGGTAGGTCAGGCGCAGTTCCGGGTAACGAAACAGCGCACGTTGTGCGGCGTCGGGCTCGACGCGATCCTTGAGATACTGCTTGAGGGCCTGGTTGAGCGCGCCGGTAGCACGCTCATGCAGAGCCGCCAGCCGGTCCACGGCCTCTTCGGCGGTTTGAACGACAACAAAAGCTTCGGTCACGGTAGGCTTCCTGTTTTCTTACATGCAGGAGGTCATCTTGCCTGCATCGCCGCCAGACGCAAACTCTGAATTGGCACGCCCACTCAAGATCAATGCAATCTCTGTGGGAGCTGGCTTGCCTGCGATGGCGGCGGGTCAGCCAATACATAGGTAGCTGACCCAGCGCTATCGCAGGCAAGCCAGCTCCCACATTTTTTACCGGGTTTATTCAGAGAGACGGGGTTGAGCGGGCGACGATGGCCTGCACATCCACACCCCGTGGCAAGGTGCCGTATACCCGCCCCGACGACTCACCCAGGCGGCTGGCTATAAATCCATCGCTGACACTGGCATTGCCCGCCTCCAGCAACAACTTGGCCTGCAACGCCACGGCAATGTCCTCGGTCAGCTGTCGCGCCCGGTACTGGATGTCCTGGGTGTCCATAAACGCCGATTTCAACTGCTCGATATGCCGAGCCAGGCGTTTATCACCATGCCCGTCGCCCAACTCGACAAACAATGTTTCCAGCACGCCCGGCTCTTTCGACAAGGCCCGCAGCACGTCCAGGCATTGCACGTTGCCAGAACCTTCCCACGTCGAATTGACCGGCGCCTCACGGTACAGGCGCGGCAGGATGCTGTCCTCGACATACCCGGCGCCGCCCATGCATTCGGCGGCTTCGTTGATCATCGCCGGGGCACGTTTGCAGATCCAATACTTGCCCACCGCCGTCACCAGCCGCGCGAACTTGGCCTCCTGCTCATCATCCAGATGATCCAACGCCCGCCCCATGCGCAGGCTCAAGGCCAGGGCCGCCTCGCTTTCCAGGGCCAGGTCGGCCAGCACGTTTTGCATCAACGGTTGCTCACTGAGCACCCGGCCACCGACCAACCGATGAGCGCAATGATGGCTGGCCTGGGTCAGCGCCTGGCGCATCAAGGAGCTGGAACCGACCATGCAATCGAACCGGGTCATGGCCACCATCTCGATAATGGTCGGCACCCCACGGCCTTCTTCGCCGACCATCCACGCCAGGGCCCCGCGGAATTCGACTTCGCTGGAGGCGTTGGAGCAATTGCCGAGCTTGTTTTTCAGGCGCTGGATATAGAACTGATTGCGCGTGTCATCCGGACGCTGTCTTGGCAGTAGGAAGCAGGTCAGGCCCTTGTCAGTCTGGGCCAGGGTGAGGAAGGCATCGCACATCGGTGCCGAGCAGAACCACTTGTGGCCCACCAGCTCATAGGGCTGGCCAGGGCCGCCGGCGCCCACGGGATAGGCGCGGGTGGTGTTGGCGCGCACATCGGTGCCGCCCTGCTTCTCGGTCATGGCCATGCCGATGGTTGCGCCGGCCTTGTGGGCGATGCCGACATTGCGCGGGTCATATTCGGTGTTGAGGATTTTTGGCAGCCAGCTATCAGCCAGGTCTGGCTGCAGGCGCAGGGCCGGTACGCAGGCGAAGGTCATGGTCAGCGGGCAACCGGTGCCGGCTTCGGCCTGGCTGTGCAGGTAGGTCATGGCCGCACGGGCAACATGCGCGCCAGGCTGCGGATGGGCCCAGGGCAACGACGGCAGGCCATGTTCAACGGCGGTGCGCATCAGCTCGTGATAGGCCGGATGAAACTCCACCAGGTCAATGCGGTGACCATAGCGATCATGGCTGCTGAACACTGGCTTGTTCTGATTCGCCAGGAACCCCGCCTCCATTAGCGGCCCGCCTGCCAAGGCGCCGTAGGTATCGATACGCGCTTCGGCCCAGCCCGCCCCGAAGCGCCGCGACCACTCTTGCAAGGGCAGGTCGAGGCGATACAAATTGGCGCCGTCCAGGGACGGCGGCTGGTTGGTAACGTCGTGGGTTTCGGCGAACTGGTGCAGATTCATGACGGGCCTCCTGATAAAAGGCCACGTTCATTGGGGCCTTGAATTCAGTTAAGCATCGTCACCCCCCTTAAAAAAGTGGCATATGCGCCTAACTGCCGGCGCTTTCACCCTCTAGCGGGCACAGCAGGCGCCGCTGCAAGACCGCCTGCAACAGCTCGAAACGCACCGGCTTGAGTAACTGCTCGGTCAAGCCGATGCCATGACAATGCTGGCGCGCGCTGCCTTGCAGAGAGTCACTCAAGGCGATCACCGGCAGCTCAGCGCAGCCTGGCAAGGCGCGGACCTGGCAGCACAGGGAGAAGCCGTCCTCGGGCACATCCAGCAGCACCGCATCAAACGCCCCTTCCTGCAGCATCGCCAGGGCTACGGGGCCGCTGTCGGCCACTTTTACCCGGTAGCCCAACTTGAGCAACATGCCGCGCAAGACCAATTGCGAGACGCTGTTGTCGTCCACCAGCAGTACCGTGCAGTCCTGTGGCGCACGGTGCAGTTCCACGGCCCGGGACGGCTCCGGAGGCACCGCGATCACCGCCACCTCCAGCTGGAAACGGCTGCCTTTGCGCGGTTCGGAATGATGGGTCAGGCGCCCACCGAGCAACTCGATCAACTGCCGGCAGATTGCCAGGCCAATACCCAGGCCGCCGTATTCGCGGGTGGTCGAGCCATCCACCTGGAAGAAACGCTGATACAGGGTCGCCTCATCCAACTGCGCAAAGCCAATCCCGGAGTCAGTGACGATAAAGGTCAGATGCAGATGGCCATCAGCCCGGGGCACCCCCACCACACGTACGCGCACGGCACCTTCGTGGGTGAACTTGAACGCGTTATCCAGCAGGCATTCCAGGCACTGCATCAGTTTGCCAGCATCGCCCTCCAGGCGATCCGGCAACTCGCCCGCCACATCAATGGAAAACTCCAGGCCCTTGCCCTGGGCATTACCCAGGAACTGCTGGCGCAAGGTATCGAGCACCCCGCGCAGGCTGAACACCTGCGGCTGCGCGCTAAGGCGGCCGGCCTGCAGCTCGGTGAGGGTGAGGATGCCGTTGACCATGCGCATCATGTCCCGCGCCGAGCCGGCGGCGGTTTGCTGGTACTGCGCGAGGTCGCCGGCCAGGGGCTCGGTCTGCATCAGTTCCAACGAACCAATCACCCCGTTCATCGGCGTGCGCAGTTCATGGGTCAGGGTCGCGAGGAATTCGTCTTTCAACTGGTTGCTGTGGGCCAGTTGCTGGTTGAGCACTTCCAGTTTCTGGCTGGCATCAAACAGGATTTGCGCCTGCTGTTCGCGCATCGCGTTGATCCGGTCGGCCAGGGCCAGGGACAACAGGGCGACTTCGATGGCCGAGCCGATCTGGCTGGAGTACATGGTGAGAAACACATTGGGCAGGTAGCCCAACACCATCATCGTGTTGACCACCCCGCCGATCAGGAACGCCGACCAGGCGATGATGAAATACCGCGCCACGCGCTGGCCACAGCACCAGGCCCTGATCCCGGCGACAAAGATGGTCACGGTGAAAATCAGCGCCAGCGCGGTCGCCAGGCGCAGGGCCAGGGCATAGCTGGTCATCAGCGACAACACCATCACCACCGCCCCCGTGCCCACCAGCACCAGCAGCAGCCGGTCCACCCAGCGACTATAGAGGGCGGTGTGCAGGAAGCTGCGGGCAAACAGGCTGCCAAACAATGCCGACGCGCCGATCAGGAACGGTGTCGCCGCATTAGCCCACCAGGGGTTGTCCGGCCAGAAATACTCCACCGCCGCGCCATTCACCGAAAGCTGGTACATGCCGAACGAGGCGATATAAAGGATGTAATAGAGGTAGCTGGTATCGCGCACGCTGAGGTAGATGAACAGGTTGTATACCAGCATCCCCAGCAGCACACCGTAGATCAGGCCCAGCACATACAGGCGCAGCGGCTGGTCTTCCAGGTAGGCGGTGCTCGACCATAGGGTCAACGGGGCCTGGATCGAGCCTTCGCTTTGCAGGCGCAGATAGAGGGTCTTCTCCTCGCCCGCCTTGAAATCGACATTGAACAGGTAGTTGTTCTGGCGGATTTCCCGGCTGGCAAACGGCAATGCATCCCCGGTGCGCCCGGCCAGGCGGTAGCCACCGGCGCCATCGGGCACGTACAACTCAAGATGATCCAGGGGCGGATAGGCCAGTTCCAGCAGCCAGGTGCGCTGGGCGTGGGGATCCTTGGGCAAGTAATGCAGGTCGACCTTGAGCCAGAACGCCGAGCGTGAATAGCCGGCATTGAGGGTGTCTTTATCATGGCGGGTGTAGCGGTTGGCCAGTGCCGCGGAACGGGCATCGGCGATAGTGACGCTGCCACTGGGATCTTCGAGGACTTGCATGATCCGGCCGAGGGGAAGGCTGCGGGTGGTTTCATTGAACTCGACGGCGTCGGCCAGCATCGGCAGCCCGCACAAGAGAAACATCAGCAAATAGCGCATAGAGCCCCAGCGTGGCCTGTCCGGTTATGTCAAAAGCCCCCCATTCCTTTTGAGATGACGTACACCGGCGATACATTTAAGTTGTTTGGATCCACTCTAGCATAGCCGGTAAAGGCCAAAAGACACCATTGAAATAATTTTTTGAAAGGCTCTAGGACGGGGCTTTCAGCGTTCAATCGCCCACAAATGAATGATGGCTTATAGCCATTTTTGCGCATGCTCCGGCGTAAAATACAAGCACTGCCCGACAGCCACGCAAAAAGCGTTTGGTGGTAAGCTCGCGCACCATGAATATCTACAGCTCCCGCCCCGTTGTCCTCTGTCTCTCCGGCCATGATCCCAGTGGTGGCGCCGGCTTGCAGGCAGATATCGAAGCCCTGCTCGCCCAAGGCTGTCATGCGGCCCCGGCCGTGACCGCGCTGACCGTGCAGAACACCGTCAATGTCAGTGATTTTCGCGTGCTCGACCGCGAGTGGGTATTGGCCCAGGCCAATGCCGTGCTCGGCGACTCGCAAGTTGCGACGGTCAAGCTGGGCATGCTCGGCTCCACCGTGATGGTCGATACCGTGGTCGAACTGCTCCAGCAGCAGCCGCACCTGCCGGTGGTTTGCGACCCGGTGCTGCGCGCCGGTGGCGGCGGCAGCCTGGGCAAGGATGAGGTCGGTTATGCGATGCGCGAGCGGCTGTTGCCGTTGTCGCTGATCGCCACGCCCAACCTGCCTGAAGCACGCATCCTCGCCGAACTGCCCGAAGGCACGGCAGACGAATGCGCCGAAAAGCTGCTGCCGTTTATCAAGCACCTGTTGATCACCGGCGGTCATGGCGACGAGCATGAGGTGCACAATCGCCTGTACAGCCGCGACGGCACGCGCCGCACCTTCACCTGCCAGCGCCTGCCCGGTAGCTATCATGGCTCCGGCTGCACCCTGGCAAGCGCCCTGGCCGGCCGCCTGGCCCAGGGCGAAGGCCTGGCCAGCGCCGTGGAGTCGGCACTCAACTACACCTGGCGCACCCTGCGGGACGCCGAACAACTGGGCCAAGGGCAATTTGTGCCGCGGCGCCTGCCACTGGATTTCTGTTCGTAACACCAAGGGGCCTGCTCGATGAAATTACGTGGCCTGTATGCCATTACCGACAGCCAACTATTGGCCGGTAAGTTCCTGTCCTACGTCGAGGCCGCGCTGGAAGGCGGCGTGACCTTGCTGCAATACCGCGACAAGAGCAGCGACGAGGCCCGTCGCCTGCGCGAAGCCGAGGCCCTGCGTGAACTGTGCGCGCGCTACAAGACCCAGTTGATCATCAATGACGATGCCGAACTGGCCGCGCGCCTTGGCGTCGGCGTCCACCTGGGCCAGACCGACGGCCCGCTGACCCCAGCCCGGGCGCTGCTCGGGCGCAATGCCATCATCGGTTCCACCTGCCACAGCCAGATCGAACTGGCCGAACAAGCCGCGCGCGAAGGCGCCAGCTATGTTGCCTTTGGCCGTTTCTTCAACTCCACGACCAAGCCCGGCGCGCCCGCGGCCACCGTTGAAATGCTCGCCCAGGCCCGCGCCCGCTTGCAGCTGCCGATCTGCGTGATCGGCGGCATCACCCTGGAAAACGCCGCGCCCCTGGTGGAGCACGGCGCCGATCTGCTGGCGGTGGTCCACGGCCTGTTCGGTGCCGACAGCACCCAGGAAGTGACGCGCCGCGCCCGCGCCTTCAACGAACTCCTCAAATCCTGAATTCAGAGAGCCTGCCCATGTCTCGTTCCGAAACGTTGTTTGCCAATGCCCAGAAACACATCCCCGGTGGTGTGAACTCCCCCGTGCGTGCGTTCAAGAGCGTCGGCGGCACGCCGCTGTTCTTCAAGCACGCCGAAGGCGCCTACGTCACCGACGAAGATGACAAGCGCTACGTGGACTACGTCGGTTCATGGGGCCCGATGATCCTCGGCCACAGCCATCCCGACGTGCTGGACGCGGTGCGCAAGCAGTTGGAGCATGGTTTGTCGTATGGCGCACCCACCGCCATGGAAACCGAGATGGCGGACCTGGTGTGTTCGATCGTGCCGTCGATGGAGATGGTGCGCATGGTCAGCTCCGGTACTGAAGCGACCATGAGCGCGATTCGCCTGGCCCGTGGGTTCACCGGCCGCGACAGCATCATCAAGTTCGAAGGCTGCTACCACGGCCACTCCGACAGCCTGCTGGTCAAGGCCGGCTCCGGCCTGCTGACCCAGGGCGTACCGAGTTCGGCGGGCGTGCCAGCAGCGTTTGCCAAGCACACCCTGACCCTGCCGTTCAATGACATCGGCGCCGTCGAGCAGATGCTCAGCGAAGTCGGTCAGGAGGTGGCGTGCATCATCGTCGAGCCGGTGGCCGGCAACATGAACTGCGTGCCACCGGCCCCGGGATTCCTCGAAGGTCTGCGTGAGCAGTGCGACAAGCACGGCGTGGTGTTGATCTTCGACGAAGTTATGACCGGTTTTCGCGTCGCCCTCGGCGGCGCCCAGGCTCACTACGGTGTAACGCCGGACCTCAGCACCTTCGGCAAAATCATCGGCGGCGGCATGCCGGTAGGCTGCTTCGGCGGCAAGCGCGAGATCATGCAGCACATCGCGCCACTGGGCCCGGTCTACCAGGCTGGCACCCTGTCCGGTAACCCGCTGGCCATGGCCGCCGGCCTGACCACCCTGCGCCTGATCAGCCGCCCGGGCTTCCATGCCGAACTGAGCGACTACACCACCCGCCTGTTGGACGGCCTGCAACAACGCGCCGATGCGGCGGGCATCCCGTTCGTCACCACCCAGGCCGGCGGCATGTTCGGCCTGTATTTCAGCGGCGCCGACGATATCGTCACCTTTGACGATGTGATGGGCAGCGATGCCAACCTGTTCAAGCGCTTCTTCCACCTGATGCTCGAAGGCGGTGTGTACCTGGCACCGAGTGCCTTCGAGGCCGGTTTCACCTCCATCGCCCATGGCGAAGCCGAGCTGAAACTGACCCTGGATGCTGCCGAGCGTGCCTTCGCCGCTTTGAAGTAAGACAGCCACAACCTGACGCCGCCCCTGGTGGCGTCAGATTTGCTACCTTGCTTACAGAAATTTCCTCGTTTTTTCGAGAAATCACCTGCAATCCGGCAGATAACTTGCCCACGCAGCAGAAAAACGAGTAAAGACTTTGTAAGCAGAGGCCTGCTTATTTCATAATGCGCGCTTATTGGATCCCCACGTGGCTCCACGCGCCCCGTCAGAGGTAAGTCGATTCCCATGAAACGCACCGGCCGCACCCTGGTTCTGGGCTGCCTGTTGCTCCTTCAACCGCTGCTTGCACATGCACAAGCGGGCGGCAACTCGTTGTTGATCCCAGCGATGGGTCGTTGCACCCTCAATACTCAGCCCGACAGCCAGGCCGAGGCGCTGAACGCCTGCCAGGCCCTGGCCGATAGCGGGGATGCGCAGGCGCAATACGAGTTGGGCGAATTCTTCTACGACGACAAAAACCCTGCCCGCGACCTGAACAAAGCCCTGAGCTTCTTCGAGAAAGCCTCGTTGCAGGGCCATGCCCAGGCGCAGTTCAAGCTGGGCAGCATGTTCTTCCACGGCGAAGGCGTGCCGGCCAATAACGTGCAGGCGTATATCGTGCTGAAGATGGCGGCGGTCAACGGCGCCGAAGATGCCCTCGACACCGCTGACGAAGTGGCCGAGCACATGCAGCGTGATGAGCTGGAAGTGGCGACCCAGGTACTGGGGCAGATTTTCCGCAATTACTTGCAGGAATTGCAGAGTGCGGATGGGCGTTCGCCCTTTTCGCCGCTGCCTTGAGGTTGTCTAAACCCTTCTGACGTCATCGCAGGCAAGCCAGCTCCCACATTTGAATGCGTTCACAAATCAAAATGTGCGAGCTGGCTTGCCTGGGATGGGCGCGACGCGGTCTAAAAGCCTACTTCTCAGGCATCGGCATCGGAAACGGCATGACATTGCTCATGCCCCGCGCTTCGCTGATCTTCGGCGTACCCAAGCGTTCGACTTCATCGATACGCACAATCGAATGCATCGGCACAAAACTGCGCACCACGCCTTCGAACTGGGCCTTGAGCTTTTCCTCGCCCGGATCGACGACCAGTTGCGTGCGCTCGCCAAAGACGAACTCTTCCACTTCCAGGAAGCCCCACAGATCACTTTGATAGATCTGCTTGGCGTACATTTCGAACACCTGGCCCTGGTTAAGGAAAATCACCTTGTAGATTGGAGCTTCACGTTTGGTCATGGGGGGCGGGCAGCACATCGGCGGATATAAATGAGGGCGCGAACTATAGCATGGCACCCGATGCACAGTGCTAGGAACCAATGGGCATGCCCCCTATAATGCGCGGTTCTTTACCACCAGTTGACGATTCCCATGGCCAAGAAGCTTTACATCGAAACCCACGGTTGCCAGATGAACGAGTACGACAGCTCGCGCATGGTCGATCTGCTGGGTGAACATCAGGCCCTGGAAGTCACGGCTCGCGCCGAAGATGCCGACGTGATCCTGCTCAATACCTGCTCGATCCGCGAACGGGCCCAGGACCGGGTCTACTCGCAGCTGGGCCGCTGGCGCGAACTGAAACTGGCCAACCCGGACATGGTAATCGCCGTCGGCGGTTGCGTGGCCAGCCAGGAAGGCGCCGCCATTCGTGACCGCGCGCCCTACGTCGACGTGGTCTTCGGCCCGCAGACCCTGCACCGCCTGCCGGAAATGATCGACGCTGCGCGTATCACCAAGCTGCCGCAGGTGGACGTCTCGTTCCCGGAAATCGAAAAATTCGACCATTTGCCCGAGCCACGCATCGACGGCCCCAGCGCCTATGTGTCGGTGATGGAAGGTTGCAGCAAGTACTGCACCTTCTGCGTGGTGCCTTATACCCGTGGCGAAGAAGTCAGCCGGCCGTTCGACGATGTGCTTGCAGAAATCATCCACCTGGCCGAAAACGGCGTGCGTGAAGTGACCCTGCTGGGGCAGAACGTCAACGGCTACCGCGGCCAGACCCACGATGGGCGCCTGGCGGACCTGGCCGAGCTGATTCGCGTGGTTGCGGCGGTAGATGGCATCGAGCGGATTCGCTACACCACCTCGCACCCGCTGGAGTTCTCCGACAGCCTGATCCAGGCCCACGCCGAAGTGCCGGAGCTGGTCAAGCACCTGCACTTGCCGGTGCAATCGGGTTCGGACCGTATCCTTTCGGCGATGAAGCGCAACCACACGGCGCTGGAGTACAAGTCCAAGCTGCGCAAACTGCGGGCCGCCGTGCCGGGCATCTGCATCAGCTCGGACTTTATCGTTGGGTTCCCCGGCGAGACCGAGAAAGACTTCCAGCAGACCATGAAGCTGATTGAAGACGTCGGTTTCGACTTCTCCTACTCCTTCGTCTACAGCCAGCGCCCGGGCACCCCGGCTGCCGACTTGGCAGACGAGACCCCGGAAGCGCTGAAAAAAGAGCGCCTGAACGCGCTTCAACATCGCCTCAACCAGCAAGGCTTCGAGATCAGCCGACAGATGGTCGGTTCGACCCAGCGTATCCTGGTCACCGATTACTCGAAGAAAGACCCGGGCGAGTTGCAGGGGCGCACCGAGAACAACCGGATCGTCAACTTCCGCTGTGATAACCCGACGCTGATCGGCCAGTTCGCCGACGTGCACATCGACGCGGCGCAACCGCACTCGCTGCGCGGCTCGCTGATCCAGTAACCCATCAATATTCCTGACTGGTGGAGATCTAAATGTGGGAGCGGGCTTGCTCGCGATGGCAGTGGATCAGTGACAGATGCATTGACTGACACACCGCCTTCGCGAGCAAGCCCGCTCCCACATGGGAACCGCGCAGCATTCCGATTACTTAAGTGCTTTCGCACACCGGCAGCTGGCGTTATCCTCTATTTCACCTAAACAGCCAAAGGGCGGCTAAAAGCAACCTTGAACGCACCCATAGCAGAACCCCATCGTTTCCTCCTCGAGCCGTTTGAGGCTCGTCGTTTCGCCAATCTGTGCGGACAGTTCGACGAGCACCTGCGCCTGATCGAACAACGCCTGAGCATCGAGATCCGCAACCGCGGCAATCAGTTCGAGCTTATTGGTGAACCCCAGCACACCACGTCTGCAGAAAACCTGCTGCGTCGCCTCTACCGCGAGACCAAGGGTAGCGAGCTATCGCCGGAAACGGTGCACCTGTACCTGCAGGAATCGGCCGTGGAAGACCTGGCCAACAACCCGGTGGCCGAAGCCAGCGTGGCGCTGCGTACCAAAAAAGGCATGATTCGCCCACGGGGCTTGAATCAGCAGAAGTACGTCAAGGAAATCCTCGGCAACGACATCAACTTCGGCATCGGCCCGGCCGGTACCGGCAAGACCTACCTGGCCGTGGCCTGTGCGGTAGACGCCCTGGAGCGCGAACAGGTGCGACGCATCCTGTTGGTGCGCCCGGCGGTGGAAGCGGGCGAGAAACTGGGCTTTCTGCCCGGCGACCTGGCCCAGAAGATCGACCCGTACCTGCGCCCGCTGTACGACGCACTGTATGAAATGCTCGGCTTCGAATACGTGGCCAAGCTGATCGAGCGCCAAGTGATCGAGATCGCCCCGCTGGCCTATATGCGCGGCCGCACGTTGAACAACAGCTTCATCATCCTCGACGAAAGCCAGAACACCACGGTCGAGCAGATGAAGATGTTCCTGACGCGCATCGGCTTCGGCTCCACGGCCGTGATCACCGGCGATATCACCCAGGTCGACCTGCCCAAGGGCACCAAGTCGGGCCTGGGCCAAGTAATCGAGGTGCTCAAGGACGTGCCGGGGATCAGCTTTACCCACTTCATGCCCAAGGACGTGGTGCGTCACCCGTTGGTACAGCGCATTGTCGAGGCCTACGAGCGTTTCGAACACCGCGACGACGGCCTGTCGAAGGACAACCGCCGCGATGCTTGAGCTTGACCTGCAACTGGCCACCGAAGCGCCAGCCCCCAGCGAAGCGCAGTTCCGCCAATGGTGCACACTGGCCCTGCGCCAGCGCAGCGCTGACTCGGAACTGACCATCCGTCTGGTGGACGAACCTGAAGGCCGCGAGCTGAATCACACCTGGCGCCAGAAAGACTACGCGACCAATGTGCTGTCGTTCCCCGCCGATGTACCGGACGAACTGCTGGATATCCCGCTGCTGGGTGACCTGGTGATCTGCGTCGCCGTGGTGGAGCGCGAGGCGCAAGAACAAGGCAAGGCACTAGAGGCCCACTGGGCCCATTTGGTCATGCACGGCTGCTTGCATCTGTTGGGCTACGACCATATAGATGATGAAGAAGCCGAAGAAATGGAAGCACTGGAACGAACGTTGCTTGCAGAGTTGGGTCATCCTGACCCCTATGCAGACGACGAACACTAATCGACACTCAACTGAAACAATCAAGGATTTAGAGTAATCGCTATGAGCGAAGACCGATCGAGCAACGGGCAAAAGTCATGGCTGGGTAAACTGACCCAGGCTTTTGCCCACGAGCCGAAAAACCGCCAGGAGCTGCTGGAGCTGCTGCGCGAGGCCCATCAGAACAAGTTGCTGGACAGCGAAGCGCTGGCCATCGTCGAAGGCGCCATCCAGGTGGCTGACCTGCAAGTTAGGGACATCATGGTCCCGCGTTCGCAGATGATCAGCATCAAGGCGACCCAGACCCCACGGGAATTCCTCCCGGCCGTGATCGACTCGGCGCACTCGCGCTACCCGGTGATCGGCGAAAGCCATGACGACGTCATGGGTGTCCTGCTGGCCAAGGACCTGCTGCCGCTGATCCTCAAGGAGAACGGCGACAGCTTCAACATCAAGGACCTGCTGCGTCCTGCGACCTTCGTGCCTGAATCCAAGCGCCTGAATGTGCTGCTGCGCGAGTTTCGCGCCAACCACAATCACATGGCCATCGTCATTGACGAATACGGCGGCGTCGCGGGCCTGGTGACCATCGAAGACGTGTTGGAACAGATCGTCGGCGATATCGAAGACGAACACGACGTCGAAGAAGACAGCTACATCAAGCCCCTGCCCAGCGGTGATTTCCTGGTCAAGGCGCTGACGCCGATCGAGAACTTCAACGAGTTCTTCGACAGCGGATTCTCCGACGATGAATTCGACACCGTCGGCGGCCTGGTGATGAGTGCGTTTGGCCATCTGCCCAAGCGTAACGAAACCACCGAGATCGGCGCCTATCGCTTCCGCATCCTCAATGCCGATAGCCGTCGCATCCACCTGATCCGCCTGACACCTATTGCCCGCTAAGGACTGATATGCGCCGTCTCACCGCACCCGGCTGGCCCGGTAACCTGCTGGCCGTGGTGGCCGGTGCTATCACCACCCTGGCGCTGGCGCCGTTCGATATCTGGCCGCTGGCACTGGTGGCGGTCGGGGTGTTCTATGCCGGAATGCGCCAACTGACACCACGCCAGGCCTTCGGGCGTGGCTGGTGCTTCGGTTTTGGCCTGTTTGGCGCGGGCACCAGCTGGATTTATTACAGCATCCACCACTTTGGTGGCGCTTCAGTGTTGCTGGCCGGGCTGTTGATGCTCGCCTTTACCGCCGCGATCGCGCTGTTCTTTGCCCTGCCTGCCTGGCTCTGGGCCCGCTGGCTGCGCCGTAACGAAGCGCCGCTGGCCGATGCCCTGGCGTTTGCCGCGCTGTGGGTGGGCCAGGAAGCATTTCGCGGCTGGTTCCTCACCGGCTTTCCCTGGCTGTACTCCGGTTATAGCCAGCTCGACGGCCCGCTGGCCGGGCTCGCGCCGCTGGGCGGGGTGTGGCTAATTTCGTTTGCCCTGGCCTTGAGCGCGGCGCTGATCGTCAACCTGCCGCGTTTGCTGGCAGCCAGGCGCAACGCGTTCATCGCCACGGGCCTGGTGCTGCTGGTTGCGCCCTGGGCGATTGGCCTGGCGCTCAAGCACCACGCCTGGACCAGCCCTGCCGGTGAACCGCTGACCGTCGCGGCGATCCAGGGCAATGTCGAGCAGAGCATGAAGTGGGATCCGGCGCAGCTCAATGAGCAACTGGCGCTGTACCGCGACATGAGTTTTGCCTCCAAGCGCGTGGACCTGCTGATCTGGCCGGAAACCGCCGTGCCGGTGCTCAAGGAGTCCGTCGAGGGCTACCTGGCAATGATGGGCAAGTTCGCCGCCGACCGGGATGCGGCGATGATCACCGGCGTGCCGATCCGCCAGGAAGTACGCCACGAAAAGCGCTATTTCAATGGCATCACCGTGGTTGGCCAGGGTGATGGCACCTATTTGAAGCAGAAACTGGTGCCCTTTGGCGAGTACGTGCCGCTGCAGGATGTGCTGCGCGGCCTGATTGCGTTCTTCGACCTGCCGATGTCGGACTTTGCCCGCGGGCCTGAGGACCAGGCCATGCTGCAAGCCAAGGGTTATCAGATCGCGCCGTATATCTGCTACGAAGTGGTCTACCCGGAGTTTGCCGCCGGCCTCGCCGCCCGCAGCGACTTGTTGCTGACCATCAGCAATGACACCTGGTTCGGCACCTCCATCGGCCCCTTGCAACACCTGCAAATGGCCCAGATGCGCGCCCTGGAAGCCGGCCGCTGGATGATTCGCGCGACCAACAACGGCGTGACCGGCCTGATCAACCCATTCGGGCAGATCACCGAGCAGATCCCGCAGTTCGAACGCGGCATTCTCTACGGCGAGGTCGTACCGATGCACAACCTGACGCCGTACCTGCAATGGCGTTCGTGGCCGCTAATCATCCTGTGCCTGGGGCTGTTTGGCTGGGCGCTGCTGGCCGGGCGCATGGCCAAGACCGTCTGACAGACATACAAGACCCAATGTGGGAGCGGGCTTGCCCGCGATGGCGGTATATCAGTCAGCATTTTTAGTGACCGACCCACCTCCATCGCGGGCAAGCCCGCTCCCACACAAGCCCCACATTTTGATTTGCGCCATCAACGATAGAACAGGCGGTAACCTACCTGCCCCACCGCCTCATTGATCAACTGCCCGCTCTGCCAGATCGACTTGAACTCCGGCATCCAGCCGCCCAGCGGCCGGGCATTGTCCACTCCCAGGAAGCCGACCGGCGCCGGCACCACGGTAAAGCCGGCCTTCTCGAAGCTCCACACGGAACGCGGCATATGCCAGGCCTGGGTCACGACTACCACGCGCTTGACGCCCTGGGGCAACAGGATCTCGGCGCTCATCTGCGCATTTTCCCAGGTGGTGCGGCTGCGCTCTTCCTTCCAGCGTACGGCCACACCAAAGTCTTGCTGCATCGACACCGCCATCAACTCTGCCTCGCTGGGCGGCGTGCCATAGTGCAGGCCGCCGGTGGTCAGCACCGGCAAGCCCGAGGCCTTGGCCAATCGCGCCGCGTAGCGCTGACGCTCCAGGCCCACGCCAGTCGGCTGATCAGCGCCCCAGGCCGGATCACCGCGCTCGCGGCCCGAGCCCAGCACCACAATGGCATCGGCCCGTTGTGCCAGGCTGGCCCAGTCGTCCAGGGCCAATGGCGGCTCGGTTTCCAGGGCACGCGCGCCCCACTCCACCATCACCGGCAGGCTGATCAGCCACATCCCGCCAAACCCCAGGGCAAAGCACACGCCAGCCAAGCGTGGGCGAGTGCGGCGAAACCACCAGGCAAGGGCCAGCAGCAGCAAGAGAATGCCGGGCGGCAGCAATAATTGTTTGATGAAATAACGAATAGGCATCGAGCATCTCCAAAGATGCCCGAAGCCTAAGGTGTAACGGGGTTTAGCGACAATCTTTACCAGCGGCGGATAACGCTGAGCAGGTTACTTGAATCGTACAGACCGCAGCTTTTCCGGGCCGCGGCCGGCCGACAAGTCCTTGAGCCATACCACCTTGGACGATCGCACCGCCTCCCTGGCTGGCACAGGAGCCACCCATTGGGGGATTGGGCGCGCGTTCAAGTCCAGGTAGGCCTTGATCACTTCAAACTCTGCAGGGCTCAAGCCTCGCAGTTCCAGCTCATCGGGCCGTTCGTCACGCAATCGGCCCGCGGTTCTTGCTGCGTCCAATGCTCGACCCAAGCGGTCGATCAGTCCTTCATACACTTCCGGTTTCGTTCTCATTCGCTGCGAATCAACCATCCCCTCACCTCATTAAAGATAAGTCTCACTCCCCAATAAACAGCGTAGCTGCGCTGACGCAACCAACCGCACGCCGCGACCAACGGCCTGCGCTGCGCAATCAGGGTTTCCCTCGATAGAGTGGGGTCATGTATGCTACGGCGCTTCCTGTAACTCCACTTCCCGCAGGGTTTGGGCACGGACGCGCCGCTTTTTGGTGTCGATCAACCCGGACAATGCACCGAAGAGGATTAGGCCACCCCTATTCAGTTCAAAAGTAGCCATGCACGAACAATATCAGCCCCGTGAAATAGAAAATGCCGCCCAAACTTTCTGGGATGAGCAAAAGTCCTTTGAAGTCAGTGAACAGCCAGGCAAGGAGACTTACTACTGCCTATCGATGTTCCCTTACCCCAGCGGCAAACTACACATGGGGCACGTGCGTAACTACACCATCGGCGACGTGATTTCCCGCTACCAGCGCATGCTCGGCAAAAACGTCCTGCAACCTATGGGTTGGGACGCCTTCGGCATGCCTGCGGAAAACGCCGCGATGAAAAACAACGTAGCGCCCGCCAAGTGGACCTACGAAAACATCGCCTACATGAAGACCCAGCTGCGCAGCCTGGGCCTGGCCGTGGACTGGTCGCGCGAAGTGACCACCTGCAAGCCGGACTACTACCGCTGGGAACAATGGCTGTTCACTCGCCTGTTCGAAAAAGGCGTGATCTACAAAAAAAGCGGCACCGTGAACTGGGATCCGGTCGACCAGACCGTCTTGGCCAACGAGCAGGTGATCGACGGTCGCGGCTGGCGTTCCGGCGCGCTGATCGAGAAGCGCGAAATCCCGATGTACTACTTCAAGATCACCGCCTATGCCGATGAGCTCTTGTCGAGCCTCGACGACCTGCCGGGCTGGCCTGAACAGGTCAAGACCATGCAGCGCAACTGGATCGGCAAGTCCAAGGGCATGGAAGTGCAGTTCCCGTACAACGTGGATTCCATAGGCGTTGCTGGCGCACTGAAAGTCTTCACCACCCGTCCAGACACCCTGATGGGCGCGACCTACGTCGCCGTGGCCGCCGAACACCCGCTGGCCACCCTGGCCGCAAAAAACAACCCTGAGTTGCAGGCCTTTATCGCCGAATGCAAAGGCGGCAGCGTGGCCGAAGCCGACGTCGCCACCCAGGAGAAAAAGGGCCTGCCGACCTCGCTGTTTGTCGAGCACCCGCTGACCGGCGAAAAACTGCCGGTATGGGTCGCCAACTATGTGCTGATGCACTACGGCGATGGCGCAGTAATGGCAGTGCCCGCCCACGACGAGCGCGATTTCGAATTCGCCACCAAGTACAACCTGCCGATCAAGTCCGTGGTGCGCACCAGCTCCGGTGAAACCAACCCGGCCCCGTGGCAGGACGCTTATAACGAACACGGCACCCTGATCAACTCCGGCGAGTTCGACGGCCTGGACTTCGCAGGCGCCTTCGACGCCATGGAAGTCGCCCTGATCAAGAAAAATCTCGGTGCCTCGCGCACCCAGTTCCGCCTGCGCGACTGGGGCATCAGCCGCCAGCGCTACTGGGGCTGCCCGATCCCGATCATCCACTGCGAAAGCTGTGGCGACGTACCGGTACCGGAAGACCAATTGCCGGTGGTACTGCCTGAAGACGTGGTGCCGGACGGCGCCGGTTCGCCATTGGCGCGCATGCCCGAGTTCTACGAGTGCAGTTGCCCGAAATGCGGCCAGCCTGCCAAGCGTGAAACCGACACCATGGACACCTTCGTCGAGTCCTCGTGGTACTACGCCCGCTACGCCTCGCCGCACTATGAAGGCGGCCTGGTGGAAAAATCTGCGGCCGACCACTGGTTGCCGGTGGACCAGTATATTGGTGGCATCGAACACGCGATCCTGCACCTGCTGTACGCACGCTTCTTCCACAAGCTGATGCGTGACGAAGGCCTGGTCAGCTCCGACGAGCCGTTCAAGAACCTGCTGACCCAGGGCATGGTGATCGCCGAGACTTACTATCGCCGCGAAGCCAATGGCGCCTACACCTGGTTCAACCCGGCGGACGTGGAGCTTGAGCGTGACAGCAAGGCCAAGGTGATCAGTGCCAAGTTGAAATCCGACGGCCTGCCGGTGGAAATCGGCGGCACCGAGAAGATGGCCAAGTCGAAGAACAACGGCGTCGACCCACAGTCGATGATCGACCAGTTCGGCGCCGACACCTGCCGCCTGTTCATGATGTTCGCCTCGCCGCCTGACATGAGCGCCGAATGGTCGGACTCCGGTGTCGAAGGTTCGCACCGTTTCCTCAAGCGCGTCTGGCGCCTGGCGCATGCCCATATCAGCCAGGGCTTGCCGGGCAAGCTGGACGTGGCGTCGTTGAGCGACGAGCAGAAGCTCATTCGCCGCAGCACCCACCTGGCCATCAAGCAAGCCAGCCAGGACGTGGGCCAGCACCACAAATTCAACACCGCCATCGCCCAGGTCATGACGCTGATGAACGTGCTGGAAAAAGCGCCACAGGCTACCGAACAGGACCGCGCACTGGTACAGGAAGGCCTGGAAACTGTCGTGTTGCTGCTGGCACCGATTACTCCGCACATCAGCCACGACCTGTGGAGCCAGTTGGGCCACAGCGGCGCGGTGATCGATGCTGCATGGCCGGTCGCGGATGACAGCGCCCTGGTACAGGACACGCTGCAACTGGTGATTCAGGTCAACGGCAAGCTGCGCGGCCAGATCGACATGCCTGCCAGCGCCAGCCGCGAAGAAGTCGAAGCCGCCGCGCGTAGCAACGAGAACGTGCTGCGCTTCACCGAAGGCCTGACGATCCGCAAAGTGATCGTGGTGCCCGGCAAATTGGTCAATATCGTCGCTAGCTAATCGGATCGGGCGCCAGGGCAAGAGCCCCGGCGCCGAACAAAACCTCCAGGGCCTCGATAAGGCCCACATGGTTTCAAGGGGAGCAACAAAATGATCAAACGCAACCTGCTGGTTATGGGCCTTGCCGTACTGCTGAGCGCTTGCGGCTTCCAGCTGCGCGGCACTGGCACCACGGAACTGGCGATCAAGGAACTGGATGTCAGCGCGCGCAACGCCTATGGCGAAACCGTGACCCAGCTGCGCCAAACCCTGGAAAACAGCGGCGTCAAAGTCTATAACGGTGCCGCTTACAAGCTGGTACTGATCGACGAGAAAGAGACCCAGCGTAACCTCAGCTACGCCAGTGCCGGCCGGTCTTCGGACATCGAGTTGAGCAGCGTGCTCATGTTCCAGATCCAGGGCCACGACCAGTTGCCGCTGATCAGCGACAAGCTGCAAG
Source organism: Pseudomonas sp. WS 5021 (assembly GCF_012985535.1). Classification (NCBI taxonomy): domain Bacteria; kingdom Pseudomonadati; phylum Pseudomonadota; class Gammaproteobacteria; order Pseudomonadales; family Pseudomonadaceae; genus Pseudomonas; species Pseudomonas sp. WS 5021. Next base: position 56,861 of record NZ_JAAQWP010000009.1, read on the forward strand.
TGCAGAAAGTCGTGACGCATGACGGCAACAACCTGGTGGGCTCCGACACGGAGGTCAATCAGGTGCGCAATGAAATGCGCCGTGACCTGGTCCAGCGTATGGTCCTGCGCCTGCAAATGATCAGCCCGGCCCAGCTCGACGCTCTGCAACAGACTGCCGACGCCAAGGCCAAGGCAGATGCCGAGGCGCTGAAAGCCGCGCAGGACTACGAAAACAGCATTCCCAAGCAATCGCCTGTTGAAGTCCCTGCCGAGTAAACCAGGCGGGGCGCGTCATGCGCCCCGTCCATCCAGCCTATGAAACTCGCCCCCGCCCAACTCGCCAAACACCTGCAAGGCAACCTCGCGCCTGTGTACATCGTCAGTGGCGATGATCCGCTGTTGTGCCAGGAAGCTGCCGACACCATCCGCCAGGCTGCGCGCCAGCAAGGCTTTGATGAGCGCCAGGTGTTCAGCGCCGATGCCAGCTTCGACTGGGGCACCCTGCTCCAGGCCGGGGCGAGCATGTCGCTGTTTGCCGAAAAACGCCTGCTGGAGCTGCGTCTGCCCTCGGGCAAGCCCGGCGACAAAGGCGCGGCGGCCCTGATGGAATATTGCGCCCGCCCCGCCGAGGACACGCTGTTGCTGATCAGCCTGCCCAAGCTCGATGGCAGTGCGCAGAAGACCAAATGGGGTAAGGCCCTGGTGGAAGGGGCGCAAACCCAGTTCATCCAGATCTGGCCAGTCGACAGCAATCAGTTGCCACAATGGATTCGCCAACGCCTGTCCCAAGCCGGGTTGTCTGCCAGCCAGGACGCGGTCGAGTTGATCGCCGCCCGGGTTGAAGGCAACTTGCTGGCCGCCGCCCAGGAAATCGAAAAGCTCAAGCTGATGGCCGAAGGTGGCCAGATCACCGTCGAGACAGTGCAAGGCGCGGTGGCCGACAGCGCGCGTTTTGACGTGTTCGGGCTGGTGGATGCGATCCTCAATGGCGACGCGGCCCATGCCTTGCGCATGCTCGAAGGGCTGCGCGGTGAAGGGGTCGAGCCGCCGGTGATTCTCTGGGCCCTGGCGCGGGAGTTGCGCTTGCTGGCCAATATCGCCCTGCAATACAGCCAGGGTACGCCGCTGGACAAGGCTTTCAGCCAAGCCCGCCCGCCGGTATGGGACAAGCGCAAGCCCCTGATGAGCAAGGCCCTGCAACGGCACTCGGCGCAACGCTGGGCGCAACTGTTGCTCGAAGCCCAGCGCATCGATGCGCAGATCAAGGGCCAGGCGGCTGGGTCACCGTGGATGAGCTTGAGCCGTTTGTCGCTGCTGATGTCCGGCCAGCGCCTGGCACTGCCAGCCGAATAGCACGCTCGCCCAAACACCACAAAACTATTGTGGGAGCTGGCTTGCCTGCGATGCAGGCACCTCGGTGGGTCAGTCATAGCGTGGTGATGCCATCGCAGGCAAGCCAGCGCCTACAGTTTTGATCGCCGCCGTATTCAGTTTTTGATATTTCCCTCATCGCGCCGGGCTGGACAGCAGCCAAACTTCGGCAGATGATTCGCACCGCATCCCCCACCCCATCGGAGAGTCCCGATTATGAGCAAAAAGCCATCCAAGCATGGCCCCAACAAGGCCAAATCCATCATCGCCCAGCCGTTGTTCCGCAGTCGCCAGGAACCCGCCGGCAAAGGCAAAGGCAGCTACCGCCGCGAAGCCTTCCAGTCTAATAGCTGGGAGGCTTCTTACTTTCTGGCTGCCTGAAGGCAAGCGCCCCTCTGGCATGATAAGGTCTGCACCTGATTCGTATTTCCTGGACCTGTGCATGCCCTCTAGTCTTTCCCGTCGTTGGCACCTTCGCCAATTGATTGCTGCCTCCAGCCTGATCCTGTTAGTCGCCTGCGCCGAAAAACCCACCGCCGCCGACGCTCAGCCCCTGCCCACGCTCCAGACCGCACCGGTTGCCGCACCCGCCGTAGTTGCGCCCCTGGCCGTGAGCAATCTCGATATCCAGCCGACCCAGACCTTTGCCCAATGGCAGGCAGGTTTTCGCGTCGAAGCGCTGAAAGCCGGTATCACCCCTGCAGTATTCGACACGGCCTTCGCCAACGTCACCCCTGACATGGCGGTCATCCGTGCCGACCGCAGCCAACCGGAGTTTTCCCGCCCGGTATGGGAATACCTCAACGGCGCCCTGTCGCCGCTGCGTGTGCGCAACGGCCAGGCCCTGCTGGTCAAGCACGCCGATATCCTGCAAAGCATTGAGCAGCGCTACGGTGTCGATCGCCAGGTACTGGTCTCGGTGTGGGGCATGGAAAGCAACTTCGGTTCGTTCCAGGGCAATAACTCGGTGATCCGCTCCCTGGCGACCCTGGCCTACGAAGGCCGTCGCCCGGCATTCGCCCAGGCGCAGTTGCTGGCTGCGCTGCAAATCATCCAGCACGGTGATATCCCGGCCGAGCAAATGCGCGGTTCCTGGGCCGGTGCCATGGGCCAGACCCAATTCATACCGACCACCTACAACACCCACGCGGTGGACTTCGATGGCGACGGTCGCCGCGACATCTGGAACAGCTCGGCCGACGCCCTCGCCTCCACCGCGCACTACCTGCAAAGCTCGGGCTGGCAGAAAGGCCAACCGTGGGGCTTTGAGGTGCGGCAATTGCCGGCGAACTTCGACTATGCCCTGGCGGATGGTGCAGTGCGCAAGCCGGTCGGCGAGTGGATGAAACTCGGCCTGCAGGTGCCGGCCGGGGCCAGCGTGCCACCCAACGTAGAAACGCTATCGGCCGCCCTGCTGCTGCCGGCCGGCCATCGTGGCCCGGCGTTCCTGGTGCTGGATAACTTCCGCGCAATCCTCAAGTACAACAACTCGTCGTCCTACGCCCTGGCGGTCGGCCTGTTGTCCGAGCGCTTTGGCGGTGGTGGGGTGATTCGCGGGGATTGGCCAACGGACGAACTGCCGCTGACCCGCTCCCAGCGTATCGAATTGCAGACGGTGTTGAGTGCCAAGGGCTATGAGGCTGGCAACCCGGACGGGATTATCGGCGCCAATACGCGCAAGGCGATTCGGGCGGCGCAGCAGTCGTTGGGCTGGCCGGCGGATGGGTATCCGACAGTGAAGTTGTTGGAGTCGTTGCGTAGCCGCTAGATCGGCGTAGGGCGACTGCCGCTCCCACATTTGGAATGCAATTCCCTGTGGGAGCCAGCTTGCTCGCGATAGCGTGCTGACAGGCGGCAAAACACTCAGAGCCTACACACCACATCCTGCTCCAGCACCAGCCGCTGTTCCCCCGCATCCAGGCGCACCACCGCACCCATCGGCAAGGTCAGGTTCGGGTCGCAATGACCACTGCGCCAGCCGGACAGGACCGGGATGCACAACGGCTCGAAGGTCTGCTTCAACAACCGCTCCAGCGCCACACTATCCACCCCCGCCACATCCCCCACCAGCACACCGCGCACCTGCGCCAGCTTGCCCGCCAGGCGCAAGTGCGTCAGCAGGCGGTCGATGCGGTAGATCGGCTCGTTGACGTCCTCGATAAACAGAATGATGCCGTCGGCATCAAGCTCAAAGGGCGTGCCCATCACGGCCGCGATCATCGACAGGTTGCCCCCCAACAGGCGCCCACAGGCGATGCCAGGCTCAACGGTGGTCAACGGGTACGCCACTGGGTGCGCCAGCACACTGCCAGCGCCCAGCCGCCCACGCAGCAGGCTGAACAGTGATGATTCGGTGGGTTGTTGCTTGTCACCGAGCAGGTCGGCATTCAGCATCGGGCCGTGGAAAGTCACGAAGCCGGCGTAGCGACTGATCGCCAAGTGCAGCGCGGTGATATCGCTGTAGCCGACGAAGGGCTTGGGATTGGCCGCCAGCAGCGCGAAATCCACGCTGTCGAGCAAGCGTGGGGTGCCGTAGCCGCCGCGCAGGCAGAAGATGGCGTCGATCTCGGGGTCGGCAAAGGCCGCATGCAGGTCACGCAGGCGGACTTTATCGCTGCCGGCCAAGTAGCCATCGCGCTCATACACCCCCGAGAAGATCCGCAGCTCGTAGCCACGGGCGCGCATCCATTGCCCGGCCTTTTCAACATCCAGCGCGGCGGGACCGGCGGGAGCGATGAGGCCGATCACGCCTTCGGCGCGCAGGGCGGGTACGGCGGTGGCAAGCGGGTCAGTCATCCTTGGTTCTCCCTATTCTGTACAGCGCAACGAACTGTGGGAGCGGGCTTGCCCGCGATGCAGACGCCTCGGTGTATCAGTTGCACCGAGGCGATGCTATCGCGGGCAAGCCCGCTCCCACACAAGCCAGCTCCATACACACCCATCCAGACCGATGGATCGGCGCCAAGGCTTAGGAAACCAGGCTAGCCTTGACCAGCTTGGCCTGCTCGTCGGCGTGGTACGACGAACGCACCAGCGGGCCCGACGCGACGTTCTTGAAGCCCATCTTGTAACCTTCTTCGGCAAACCAGGCAAAGGTGTCCGGGTGCACGAAACGCTGCACCGGCAAGTGGCTGCGCGACGGTTGCAGATACTGACCGAGGGTCAGCATGTCGATGTCGTGTTCGCGCATGCGCTTCATGACTTCGATGACTTCTTCGTCGGTTTCGCCCAGGCCCAGCATCAGGCCGGACTTGGTCGGGATGTGCGGCATCATCTGCTTGAATTTCTGCAGCAGGGTCAGCGACCACTGGTAGTCCGAACCCGGGCGCGCGGCCTTGTACAGGCGTGGCACGGTTTCCAGGTTGTGGTTGAACACATCTGGCGGCTCGGCGGCGGTGATTTCCAGGGCGACGTCCATGCGGCCACGGTAGTCCGGGACCAGGGTCTCGAGCATCACATTCGGCGACAATTTGCGGATTTCACGGATGCAGTCGGCAAAGTGCTGGGCACCGCCGTCGCGCAGGTCATCGCGGTCTACCGAGGTGATCACCACATACTTGAGTTTCAGGTCGGCAATGGCGATGGCCAGGCTTTCTGGCTCGTTGACGTCCAGTGGCTTGGGCCGGCCATGGCCAACGTCGCAGAACGGGCAGCGACGGGTGCAGATGTCACCCATGATCATGAAGGTCGCGGTGCCGCCAGAGAAGCACTCGCCCAGGTTCGGGCAGGAGGCTTCTTCGCACACGCTGTGCAGTTTGTGTTTGCGCAGCAGCGCCTTGATACGGTCGACTTCCGGCGAGACCGGGATGCGCACACGGATCCAGTCGGGCTTTTTCGGCAGTTCGGTGGTCGGAATGATCTTCACCGGGATGCGTGCAACCTTCTCGGCGCCGCGCAGCTTGACGCCGGCTTCCACCTTGGCACGCGGAGCCGGGGCCGGACGGTCGGTAATGTCCAGCGTCGGGATCATGGTTTGCACAACATCAGTAGTCATATCAGTCGATTCCGCCCGTCAGGGTCGTCTGCTCAGCATAGTCGAGGTGTTTGACGAGCTGCGCGCGCAGCCGGGCACTTACCTCGGCAAATTCTATGGGTGTTGCGTGATCGCTCAACTGGGTCATGGCCAAACCGGCGTAACCACAGGGATTGATCCGGAGAAACGGCGCCAGGTCCATGTCCACGTTCAGGGCCAGGCCATGAAAGGAACAGCCATGACGAATACGCAGGCCCAGGGAGGCGATTTTCGCGCCGTTGACATACACACCTGGAGCATCGGGCTTGGCCGCGGCAGTCACACCGTAACTGGCCAGCAGCTCGACCAGGCAGTTCTCCATGCGACTGACCAGCTCACGCACGCCATAACCCAGCTTGCGCACATCCAGCAGCAAGTAAGCCACCAGTTGTCCGGGCCCATGGTAAGTCACTTGACCACCCCGGTCGACCTGCACCACCGCAATATCACCCGGAAGTAGTAGATGCTCGGCCTTGCCAGCCTGGCCCTGGGTGAATACCGGCGGGTGCTCCACCAGCCAGATTTCGTCGGGAGCCGAGCTGCCGCGCTCATTGGTAAAGCGCTGCATGGCGTGCCAGACAGGCTCGTACGCCATCTGGCCGAGCTCGCGAAAGCCCAGGACCTGTGACATCACAACACCATATGTACGAAACCGGTGGCTCGCAGTTCGCTGTTGATGTCGTAAAGCTGGTCTTGACCGGTCGCAACGATGTGCAACTGGATCGTGGTGTACTTACCGTTGGTGCTCAAGCGCTCATCCACACGGTTGTCGTTGATCGTTGCGTGTTTACGCATGATCTCGAGGATCTTGTCTTTGTTGCCCACGCCGGTATCGCTGATCACCTTGACGGGATAGTCCGTCACCGGGAATTCGATCTTTGGCGCCTTTACTTCTTTATCGGTCATGGCGTAACGGCCTCGTAAGCGGTAAGCCGTGGCGACGAGCAAAGCCCCGCGTCGGATCAACGCAGGGCTTTGCGGGTGCACACAATCAGTTGAACAAGCCGTAGAAGAATAGACGGATGCTATCCCACACGCGGCGGAAGATACCACCTTCCTCAACGGCGTCGAGTGCGATCAGATCGGCGCTGTGTACGACTTTGTCGTCCAGCTTCACTTCGACTTTACCGATCACATCGCCCTTGGCGATAGGCGCGGTCAGTTGTGGGTTCATGGTCATGCTGGCAGCCAGTTTCTTCAGCTGGCCTTTAGGCATGGTCAGGGTCAGGTCGTCAGCCAGGCCGGCCTTGACTTGACGCTCGGTGCCTTTCCACACAGGAGCCTGGGCCAGCTCAGCGCCCTTCTGGTAGAAGGTCTGGGTTTCGAAGAAGCGGAAACCGTAGGTCAGCAGCTTCTGGGTTTCAGCCGCACGGGCCTGCTCGCTGTTGGTGCCGAACACCACGGCGATCAAGCGTTGGCCATCACGCACAGCCGAAGACACCATGCAGTAGCCGGCCTCGTCGGTGTGGCCGGTTTTCAGGCCATCGACGGTCTTGTCGCGCCACAGCAACAGGTTGCGGTTAGGCTGCTTGATGTTGTTCCAGAAGAACTCTTTCTGGGAGTAGATGGCGTAGTGCACCGGGTCGACACGAATGATCGCGCGGGCCAGGATCGCCATGTCATGGGCCGACGAGTAGTGGTCTGGGTTTGGCAGGCCGGTCGGGTTCATGAAGTGGCTGTTGGTCATGCCCAGGTCAGTCACGGTTTTGTTCATCATGTCGGCGAATGCATCTTCGCTGCCGGCAATATGCTCGGCCAGGGCGACGCTGGCGTCGTTACCGGACTGGATGATGATGCCGTGCAGCAGGTCGCTGACAGTCACCTGGGAGCCGACCTTGATGAACATCCGCGAACCGCCGGTACGCCAGGCGTTTTCGCTGACGGTCACCGGATCGTTTTCACCGATCTGGCCGCGACGGATTTCCAGGGTCGCGATGTAGGCGGTCATCAGCTTGGTCAGGCTGGCCGGCGGCAGGCGCTGGTCACCGTTGTTTTCGACCAGCACGTTGCCGCTTGCGGCATCCATGAGCACGTAGGACTTGGCAGCCAGTTGCGGTGGCGCTGGCATCATTTCGACGGCCCAGGCAGCGGGCGCGATGATCAGCGGGACAAGCAGGCACAGGCGTTTGGCTAAGGTGGTGATGTTCATCCGTCTCTCGAAATTGCTTATGGAAACTTGCCCTCGCGGGCAAAACTATTCAGACAGCCCGTTGCCAGGCTGTCGCGTATTCAGTTGCCAGCTCAACCCTTGCCTTCGGGTTTTTATTATTCGACGAGCCTGCAACCAGGGCCCCGGCACGCAAACGCGCCAGCACCCCAGATCCGCTACTGCTTATTCGGCGCTGACCACGCTGGGCTGACCCAGGTTGGCCAGTCGCACGCTGTTCTGCACCTGGGCAATCTCGCCCGCCGAGCCGATGGGGCCCAGGCGTACCCGGTGCAGGGTCTGCTGGTTACGCACGATGGAGCTGATAAACACTGGCGCGCTGACCATCCCGCTGAGCTTGGACCTTAACAGTTCTGCCGCATCCGGGTTGGCGAAAGCGCCGACTTGCAGGTACTGCCCGCCCGCTGCATTGCCCGGCGCCGCCTGTGGCACCGCCACGACTGGCGCGGCGTGCTGCTGGGGCGGCGGCGTCCACTGCTCGACCTTGCCCGCCGAAGCGGTGATCTGCGGTTGTGCGCTTTGTGGTTCGTTGAGCATCAATGGCGCTGGCTTGCCGCGCTGGGCCCAGTACTGGGCCGGATCGATGCCTTCGACCTTGACCCGCGCCGTGCCGGATTCGGCATAGCCGAGTTTTTTCGCGGCAGCGTAGGACAAGTCGATGATTCGGTCGGAGTAGAACGGCCCACGGTCGTTGACCCGCAGGATTACCACGCGGTTGTTGTCCAGGTTGGTCACCCGTACGTAGGCCGGCAGCGGCAGGGTCTTGTGCGCCGCGCTCATGCCATACAGGTCATACACTTCGCCGTTGGCGGTGTTCTGGCCGTGGAACTTGGTGCCGTACCAGGATGCGGTGCCCGACTGCACGTAGTTCTTGGACTCTTGCAGCGGGAAGTAGGTCTTGCCCAGCACCGTGTAGGGGTTGGCTTTATAGTTGCCGGTATGCAGGGTCGGCGTGGCATCCGGGATGCGCGAGACATCGACGTCCCACCACGGCGCGCCGTCCTTGTGGGCCCGGTTGATATCCAGCCCCGGCTGCGCGCGGACTACCGGGCCACTGGCCTTCTGCGCCGGCGCGCGGCTGGTGGAGCAACTGACAACCAGCAAGGACAATGCGGCCAGCGCCACCAGCTTGAGCGGTTTATTGATCGGCGATACCCGCATTACTTGACGCCCCGTGCTTGAACCAGCATGTCTGACAGCTGATGCACGGCCATGGCGTACATCACACTGCGGTTATAACGCGTGATTGCGTAAAAATTCTTCAGGCCCATCCAGTACTCCGGGCCGTCTGCACCTTCCAGGCGGAAGGCAGTAACCGGCATATCATCGCGCAGCGCATCATGACTTGACCAGCCCAGCGCCCGCAACTCCCCGACGGTTTTCACCGGCTCGATCCCCTGGGTCAGGCCTTCATCGGCGCGATCGCCCGTGACATCGGCGCGGATCACCACCGGCTCGCCAGCCACCCAGCCATGACGCTTGAAGTAGCTGGCAACGCTGCCGATGGCATCATCGGGGTTGCTCCAGATGTTGATATGGCCATCACCGTCAAAATCCACGGCGTAGGCACGAAAGCTGCTGGGCATGAACTGCGGCAGGCCCATGGCCCCGGCGTAGGAGCCTTTGAGGGTCAGCGGGTCGACCTGCTCTTCACGGGCCAGCAGCAGGAACTCACGCAGTTCCTTGCGGAAGAATTCGGCGCGGGGCGGGTAATCGAAGCCCAGGGTCGACAAGGCGTCGATCACCCGGTAACTGCCGGTGTTGCGCCCGTAAAAGGTTTCAACGCCGATGATCGAGACGATCACCTGGGCCGGTACGCCATATTCCTGCTCGGCACGGGCCAGCACGGCCTCGTGCTGCCGCCAGAAATCCACACCCCGCGCCACCCGGGCGTCGGTGAGGAACATCGGGCGATAGTCCTTCCACTGCTTGACGCGTTCGGCGGGGCGGGAAATGGCGTCGAGTATCGCCTGCTTGCGCTGCGCCTCGCGGAACACGCCCATCAGTTGTTCGCCGGCGAAACCATAGTCACGCGTCATCTCACCGACAAATTCGGCGACCTGGGGCGAGCCGTCGTAATCGCCGGCCAGGGCTGGCTGTGCAGCGCCAAAGGCGCCCAACAAGCCCAGGCAGGACGCATATCGAGCAGCCCAGCCGCGCATTACTTGCATTGACATCTTCACCTTATTCAAACCTGTGCGATCCACTTGCGATGGGTATGGATCGACATCAAAACCCCAAACGCTGACAGTAATGTCACCAGCGAAGTTCCGCCGTAGCTAATGAACGGCAACGGCACCCCAACCACCGGCAGCAGGCCACTGACCATACCGATGTTGACGAAAACGTAAACAAAAAAAGTCATTGTCAGCGCACCGGCGAGCAATTTGCCGAACAACGTCTGCGCTTGCGCGGTAATCACCAGGCCACGCCCGATCAACAGCAAGTAGATCAGCAGCAGTGCGCAAATGCCCACCAGGCCGAACTCCTCGCCCATCACCGCGATGATAAAGTCGGTGTGGCTTTCCGGCAGGAAGTCCAGGTGCGACTGGGTGCCCAGCAACCAGCCCTTGCCAAACACGCCGCCGGAACCGATGGCCGCCTTGGACTGGATGATGTTCCAACCGGTGCCCAACGGATCGCTCTCGGGATCGAGGAAGGTCAAGACCCGCTGCTTCTGATAATCGTGCATGAAGAAGAACCACATGGCGACGGCCACCGGCACGGCTGCCACCAGCACGCTGATGATCCAGCGCCAGCGCAGGCCGCCCATGAACAGCACGAACGCACCGCCGGCGAGAATCAGCAGGCCGGTGCCGAGGTCGGGCTGGCGCACGATCAGGATGAACGGAATGCCGATCAGGATCAGGCTGATGCCTACGTGCTTGAGCTGGGGCGGCAAGGTGCGCTTGGCCAGGTACCAGGCGATGGTCGCCGGCATCAAAATCTTCATGAATTCCGACGGCTGGAAGCGAATCACCCCCGGGATATTGATCCAGCGGGTGGCGCCCATGGCGTTATGCCCCATGACGTCCACCACCACCAGCAGCAGCACGCCTGCGACGTATCCAAGCGGCACCCAGCGCGCCATGAAACGCGGCTCCAGCTGGGCAATGACCACCATCGACAACAGGCCCAGGCCGAACGACGACGCTTGCTTGATCAGCAGGTCCCAGTTCTTGCCACTGGCCGAATACAGTACGAACAGGCTGCCGGCCGCCAGGGTCAGCAGCAGGATCAGCAACGGGCCATCAATGTGCATGCGCTGCAACAAGGTGGCGCGGCGACGCATCACATCCTCACTGGAGAGAATGCGGTCGAAATTACTCTTCACGGGCCGTAGCCTCCGCGCTTGAAGGGTTGGCAAACTCAGGCCTGAGTTTGCCGTCCTGGTCCAGCAACCAGGCGTCCATGATCTGGCGCACCACCGGGGCGGCCACGCCGGAACCGGACTCGCCGTTCTCGACCATCACCGCCACGGTGATTTTCGGGTTGTCGGCCGGGGCAAAACCGACAAACAAGGCGTGGTCGCGATGGCGTTCCTGAACCTTGGAGCGGTCGTATTTCTCGCCCTGCTTGATCGCCACTACCTGGGCGGTACCGCTCTTGCCGGCGATCCGGTATTGCGCGCCAGCAGCGGCCTTGCGCGCAGTACCGCGCGCGCCGTGCATCACTTGCTGCATACCATGGTTGACCTTGGTCCAGTCGGAAGAATCACGCAGGACGATGTCCGGGATCGGGTTTTCATCCACCGGTTTCTCACCCTCGATAGTCTTGGCCAGGTGCGGGCGGATCCACTTGCCCTTGCTGGCGACCAGCGCCGTAGCCTGGGCCAGCTGCAAGGGCGTGGCCTGCATATAGCCCTGGCCGATCCCCAGGATCAGGGTTTCCCCCGGGAACCAGGCCTGGCGCCGGGTAGCACGCTTCCACTCGCGGGAAGGCATCAAGCCAGGGGATTCTTCAAACATGTCCAGGGACACTTTCTGACCGAGGCCGAACTTGCCCATGTAGGTCGATAAACGATCGATCCCCAGCTTGTGGGCCAGGTCATAGAAGTAGGTGTCGTTGGATCGCATGATCGCCGTATCCAGGTCCACATAGCCGTCACCGGTGCGGTTCCAGTTACGGTACTTGTGATCGTAGTTGGGCAACATGTAGTAACCCGGGTCGAAAACCCGGCTGGAAGCAGTGACAACCCCCGCATCCAGGCCGGCAATCGCCACCGCCGGCTTGATGGTCGAGCCTGGCGGATACAGGCCGCGCAGCACCCGGTTGAACAACGGCCGGTCGATGGAATCGCGCAGCTCGGCATAGGCCTTGAAGCTGATCCCGGTGACAAACAGGTTGGGGTCGAAACTCGGCTGGCTGACCATCGCCAGCACCTCGCCGGTGTTCGGATCCAGCGCCACCACCGCGCCACGACGGCCACCGAGGGCCATTTCCGCGGCCTCCTGCAGCTTGATATCCAGGCTCAGGACAATGTCTTTGCCGGGAATCGGGTCGGTGCGCTTGAGCACCCGCAGCACACGGCCACGGGCGTTGGTCTCGACCTCCTCGTAACCCACCTGGCCGTGCAGTTCCGGCTCGTAGAAACGCTCGATGCCGGTCTTGCCGATATGGTGGGTGCCGCTGTAATTGACCGGATCGAGGGTTTTCAGCTCTTTTTCGTTGATCCGCCCCATATAACCGACCGAGTGGGCAAAGTGCGCCCCTTGCGGGTAATGGCGCACCAGCTGCGCCACCACTTCCACCCCCGGCAGACGGAACTGGTTCACCGCGATCCTGGCGATCTGCTCTTCGGTCAGCTCAAACAGGATCGGCACCGGTTCAAACGGGCGCCGCCCCTGCTTCATGCGCTTCTCGAAGATCACCCGGTCTTCCGGCGTCAGTTGCAGCACCTCGACAATCACATCGAGGACCTGCTGCCAGTCACCGGAACGTTCGCGGGTCATGCTCAGGCTGAAACTGGGCCGGTTATCGGCGATCACCACACCATTGCGGTCGAAAATCAGGCCACGGGTCGGCGGAATCGGCTGCACATGCACCCGGTTGTTTTCCGACAACGTGGAGTGATACTCGTACTGGATCACCTGTAGGTAATACAGGCGGGCGATCAACACACACATCAACGCCACCACCGCGATCGCGCCAAAGATCACGCGCGCGCGTACAAGACGTGCGTCTTTCTCGTGGTCCTTGATGCGGATCGGCTGGGTCATCAGGCAGGGCGCAGACTATTTGTGGTAAGGGTGCCCGGACAGGACTGTCCAGGCGCGATACAGCTGTTCACCAATCAGAATCCGCACCAGCGGATGGGGCAACGTCAGGGGCGACAGCGACCAGCGCTGATCGGCCCGCGCGCAGACTTCCGGCGCCAGCCCCTCGGGGCCGCCGACCATGAAGTTGACCGTGCGCGAATCCAAGCGCCAGCGATCCAGTTCCACCGCCAACTGCTCGGTGCTCCAGGGTTTGCCGTGCACCTCAAGGGTGACGATGCGCTCGTTGGCACCGACCTTGGCCAGCATCGCCTCGCCCTCCTGACGGATAAAGCGCGCCACATCGGCGTTCTTGCCCCGGGTGTTGAGGGGTATTTCCACCAGCTCCAGCGCCAATTCGGATGGCAGACGCTTGGCATATTCATGCCAGCCTTCTTCCACCCACTTGGGCATGCGTGAACCGACAGCAATCAGACGCAGGCGCACAGCCGTTCCTTATTCCTGGTCTTTGTTGAGCTTGTCGAAGTGCGCGTGACCGACTTCAGGGCTGTGGTGCTTGCCATCGGCGGCACGGCTCTGCTCGGCGCCTTTCCACAGGCGCTCCAGGTCGTAGAACTGGCGAGCGTTGCTGGTCATCATGTGGACGATCACGGTGTCCAGGTCAGCCAGCACCCAGTCGCTGTCGCCCTTGCCTTCTTCACCCAGTGGCTTGACGCCCTGGGCTTTGACGGCTTCGCGCACCTTGTCCAGCATCGCGCCGATCTGGCGGTTGGAGGTACCGGTGGCGATGATCATGAAGTCGGTGATGCTTTGCTTGTCGCGCACGTCCAGGACCTGGATGTCCTGGGCCTTCACGTCTTCCAGGGCGGCTACAGCCAGCGCTACCAGCGCTTCGCCTTCTGGAGCCGGGACCAGCAGGGCTTCTACCGGCAACGGTGCGCTCTTGAACGTGCCTTTGCGCTTAACTTTGCTTACGTCTTTGTTCGTCATATAAAACTCGTTTTGCTCATTAGTTCGGGCGCTTCAATACACGACTATTCGTGCCTTCAAGCGCGCCTTTTCAGTTCGACGCACGGTAAAGCCCGTGCGCATCGATGTAGGCCAGGACCGCGTCAGGCACCAGGAAACGTACCGACTTACCGCTGGCCAGCAGTTGACGGATCTGGGTGGCGGACACCGCAAGCGGGGTCTGCCAGACGAATGCAATATTCCCGCTCGGCCCGGTCAGGGCCTGTGGGTCACTTACCGACCGCGCTGCCAGCAGGTTGCGCAAGGCATCCGGCGGTTCGCTGTCGGCATCCGGGCGTTGCAAAACCAGGATGTGGCAATGCTGGAGCAACTCTTCCCAGCGATGCCAAGTGGGCAGTGCGCAAAATGCGTCCCAGCCCAAAAGCAGAAACAACTGGTCATCGGCGGCCAACTCGGCCCGCGTCTGTTCCAGGGTGTCGATAGTGTAGGACGGTTTATCGCGCTTGAGCTCGCGGTCGTCCACCACCAGCGGGGCAATCCCGGCCACCGCGCACTGCACCATCGCCAGGCGCTCCTGCGCGCTGACCTGCGGCGTGTCCCGATGCGGCGGCCGGGCATTGGGGATCAGCCGCAGCTCTTGCAGCCCGAGGGTATCCGCCACTTCCAGGGCACTGCGCAGATGGCCGATGTGCACGGGGTCGAAGGTACCGCCGAGCAGCCCGATGCGTTTACCCATCAAGTGCGCACATGACCGTCTCCAAAGACCACGTACTTCTCACTCGTCAGGCCTTCCAGGCCAACCGGGCCACGGGCATGCAGCTTATCAGTGGAAATCCCGATCTCCGCCCCCAGGCCGTACTCGAAGCCGTCGGCAAAACGCGTCGAGGCGTTGATCATCACCGAAGCAGAGTCCACTTCGGTGAGAAAACGCCGGGCATCGCTGAAATGCTCGGAAACAATGGCGTCGGTATGCTTGGAGCCGTAGGTATTGATGTGCTCGATGGCCTGGTCCAGGTCATCGACGATACGAATCGACAGGATCGGCGCCGTGTATTCGGTGTACCAGTCCTGCTCGGTGGCTTCGATCACGTCGCTGCCCAGCAATGCCCGGGTACGCTCGCAACCCCGCAGCTCCACGCCCTTGTCACGGTAGATTGCAGCCAGCGGCGGCAACACGCGCTCGGCAATGCCGGCGTGGACCAACAGGGTTTCCATGGTGTTGCACGGCGCGTAGCGGTGGGTCTTGGCGTTATCGGCAATGCGGATCGCCTTGTCGAGATCGGCCGCCACGTCGATAAATACATGGCAGACGCCATCCAGGTGCTTGATAACTGGCACCTTGGCATCACGGCTGACACGTTCGATCAGGCTCTTGCCGCCGCGCGGCACGATCACGTCGACATATTCCGGCATGGTGATCAGCGCCCCGACTGCGGCGCGGTCGGTGGTTTCCACCACTTGCACCACTTCAGCCGGCAACTCGGCCACGGCCAGGCCTTGCTGGATGCAGGCGGCGATGGCGCGGTTGGAATGGATGGCTTCGGAGCCGCCACGCAGGATGGTGGCGTTGCCGGACTTCAGGCACAGGCTCGCGGCGTCGATGGTCACGTTGGGACGCGACTCATAGATGATGCCGATCACGCCCAGGGGCACGCGCATCTTGCCGACCTGGATACCTGAAGGCAGGTAGCGCATATCGCGGATTTCACCGATGGGGTCAGGCAGCTTGGCTACCTGGCGCAGGCCTTCGATCATGTCGTCGATACGTGCCGGCGTCAGCGCCAGGCGATCCAGCAATGCCGGCTCCAGACCATTGGCCCGGCCGTTGGCCAGGTCCAGCTCGTTGGCGGCGGTCAGCTCGGAGCGCGCGGCATCCAGAGCGTCGGCGGCGGCCAGCAGGGCACGGTTCTTCTGCGCGGTGCTCGCACGGGCGATCAACCGCGAGGCCTGACGGGCAGCGCGACCCAGGCGGGTCATGTAGTCAAGAACGGACTCAGTCATGGTCTGGTGGGGTCTTGGCAAAGAGGAAAGCGGCAGATTATAGCTGTCGCGCCGTCCTACGGACAGCGGTGAGGGGCGGATGGTCGAAATGAACTGTAAAAACTCGACGTTCAGCGGTGATTAAGGCTGAAGTTGATATCATCCTGTCACATTTGGCCTGTGCAACCGTCCATCGTCATGTCCAATTCCCCCCCCAAGATCCCCGCCAACCCCCTGCCTGATGGCTTTTTCGACCGCGACGCGCAAACGCTCGCGAAAGATTTGCTGGGCAAAGTCATCCGCCATCGGGTCGGCGATTTGTGGCTGTCGGCGCGAATTATTGAAACCGAAGCCTATTACCTGGCCGAAAAAGGCAGTCATGCGTCCTTAGGCTACACAGAAAAGCGTAAGGCTTTGTTTCTGGATGGCGGCCACATCTATATGTACTACGCCCGCGGCGGCGACTCCCTGAACTTCAGCGCGCAGGGGCCGGGCAACGCTGTGCTGATCAAGTCGGCTTACCCCTGGGTAGATGACGTTTCGGGACCTGCCAGCCTGGCGCAAATGCTCCTCAACAACCCCGACGCCAACGGCCGCCCGCGCCCGGCCCACAAGCTCTGCGCCGGACAAACCCTGCTGTGCAAGGCCCTGGATTTGAAGGTGCCGATGTGGGACGCCAAGCGCTTCGACCAGGAGCAGCTGTACGTCGAAGATGTGGGCGTGGCGCCCGCGCAAATTATCCAGACCACCCGCCTGGGCATTCCCGGTGGGCGGGATGAACACTTGATGTATCGCTTCGTCGATGCTGGCTTCGCGCCCTATTGCACACGGAACCCGTTGCGACGCGGTCAGGTCGAAGGCCGCGATTACGTTTTGATTTGAAATATGCCCTGCAGGAATGGGCTTATGTGGGAGCGGGCTTGCTCGCGATAGCATCACCTCGGTCTGTCAGTCATACCGAGTCGCCTGCATCGCGAGCAAGCCCGCTCCCACACAAGCTCGCTCCTACAGAGGGACATCACCACTGATGGAGAAGATTGTATGGGCCCATGGCTCGATGGCATTACTGGCTGGCTGACCCTTAACCCGCAATGGCTGGCCGCGGCGGTGTTTATCGTCGCCTTTGTGGAATGCCTGGCCATCGCCGGGATTATCGTGCCAGGCACGGTGTTGCTGTTCGCCATTGCCGCACTGGCCGGCAGCGGCGCGCTGTCCCTGGGTGAAACCCTGCTGCTGGGCTTGCTCGGCGGGCTGCTGGGCGATGGTATTTCCTACTACCTGGGCCGGCATTTCCACCAGAATATCCGGCGCCTGCCCGGCCTGCGCCATCATCCCGAGTGGATGGACGGGGCCGAGGCTTACTTTCAGAAGTACGGCATCGTCAGCTTGCTGGTAGGACGTTTCATTGGGCCATTGCGGCCGATGCTGCCCATGGTCGCCGGGATGTGCGACATGCCCTTCCCGCGCTTTGCCGCCGTCAGCGTGCTGGCCGCCACCGGTTGGTCAATAGCCTATCTGCTGCCTGGCTGGGCCGCCGGTGCGGCGTTTCGGTTGCCGCTGCCCGAAGGGTTCTGGCCCGAAGCCGGGGTGGTCGCCGCCTGCCTGGCCGTATTGTTCGGCATCGCCCTCAACAGCACCCTGCGCGGCCACCGCCGGGCCACGCTGTGGATGGGCTGCGCCAGCCTGGCGTTGTTGATCGCGATGTTTATCGGCTACCCGTACCTGAACCATTTTGACCAAGGCTTGATGGCCCTGGTCCAGGAACACCGCAGCCCGGCCATGGACCGGGCCATGGTGATGATCACCCAGTTGGGTGAGTTCAAGAAGATGTTCGTCGCCAGCGCGGTGCTGACCGGCCTGCTGTTGCTGGCACGCCAATGGCGCCAGGGGATTTTCGTCGGTGCCACCCTGCTCGGGGCCGCACTGATCAATACCGGGAGCAAGCTGTTCTTTGCCCGCGGCCGGCCAGAAATCCTCGTCGACCCGCTGACCAGCTTCAGCATGCCCAGCGGCCACGCCTCCGGCTCGTTTGCGTTCTTCCTCGCGTTGGCAGTGCTGGCCGGTCGCGGCCAACCGACCCGCATGCGCCTGGCCTGGCTGCTGCTGGGCGCCATTCCGGCCGCTGCCATTGCCCTGTCGCGGGTGTACCTGGGGGCCCACTGGCCGAGCGATATTCTCGCCGGCACCTTGCTGGCCATGACGGTCTGCGCCTTCAGCCTGACCTTGAGCCAGCGCCACAGCCTGCTACCGGCCATGGCGCCAAAGGTGTGGTGGTTGATCGTGCCGGGGTGCGTGGCGGTCCTGGGGTTCTTTGCCCTGACGGGCACCTCCCACGCCTTGCTGCGCTACGCTTATTGAGCTACGCCGGGCTCATCCAATCCACGGGAGCGTAACGCCGCTCGGCGCAGCGCTCCCGGCGCTCCAGCAACATTTCATCGACAATTTGCGCAGCGCGCTCGGCAATGTACTCTGGGCCACGCTCGCCTGCCTGCTGAATCACTTGTGCGGTCACACTGACGAAAAAAGCGTCCCAGACCAATTGCTCCGATGGCGACAATCGAATCATGTTCATTCCCTGATAGTGGTGGCTGAGGCTCCACTATTTCAGGCGATGGGCACGCGGCACCGCTGAAAAATCCCAAGCTGGCGCGGATAAATCCGAGCCTGCCAGGCTCACGGGAACAGCTCGCCCTGCAACTCGTCCAGCAGCAATTGAATGGCGTCCAGGCGCTGCTGGGGGTCGTCGAGTTGCAGCAGTTCGATCTTGTCGGGATCGGTAAACGGCAACAGGTAGGCCAGGCGGTGGCTCAACTCCTGTTGGCCTTGCGCATCGGCGCCCATGTCCAGCGAAGCGACCATCGGGTGTTGCGCCAGGGCCTCAAGCAGGGCCAACAGATCGGCATCTTCTTCGTCCAGCGCTCGTTCGGGCTGCTCTTGCAGCCACTCGACATCGGCCACCAACAACTGATCGCGCTGCACCTGGGCCTCGCGCACGCGAAACCTGCGCCCACCCTCGACCCGAATCCCCAGCAAGCCGTTGTCCTGCTGCTTGAAATCACGAATCAGGGCTTCGCAGCCAATCACCGCATAGCCGTCCGGGGCCAGGCCGACTTCCTGGCCATCGAGGATGCACACCACGCCAAAGCCTTCGTCCTTTTTCATGCAGCGGCTGATCATATCCAGGTAGCGCGCCTCGAACAGCTGCAGGTCGAGGGTGCAGCCCGGGAACAGCACGGTATTGAGAGGGAACAGTGCCAGACTCATAAAGCGTTCCTTAAACCCGACTTAGATCACTAAAGACACGGCCAATGGCAGGAACACCGCCGTGGCCACGCCCATCAGACTCATCGCCAATGCCGCAAAGGCACCGCACTCCTCGCTCTCCTGCAACGCCACCGAAGTGCCGACCGCGTGGGCGGTCATGCCCAGGGCCATGCCCCGTGCCTCCGGGCTATGCACCCCCAGGCGCGACAAAAAGGCCGGGCCGATCATCGCACCGATCACCCCGGTGATCAGCACGAACACCGCCGCCAGTGCCGCGACGCCGCCGATCTGCTCGGCCACCAGCATGGCGATCGGCGAGGTCACCGACTTGGGCGCCATGGTCATCAGCACCATGTGTTCGGCACCAAACCACCAACCCAGCCATACACACAGGCCAGTGGCAAACACGCCCCCCACCACCAGCGTAGTAAAAATCGGCCAGAACAACTGGCGAATCCGTCGCAGGTTCAGATACAGCGGCACCGCCAGCGCCACGGTGGCCGGGCCCAGCAGGATGCTCATGATTTCGGTGCTTTTGCGGTACTCGACATAGGTCAGGCCACACCCCAGCAGCACGCCGATCACCAGCAACATCGAGACCAGCACCGGTTGCAGGAAAATCCAGCGGGTTTTCTCGAACCCCGCCAGCACCAGTTGATAGGCGCCCAGGGTGATGCCGATGCCAAATAACGGATGGTGGATGACCGCCGCCCACGCACCCTGCCAATCGAAGGTCATTGCCCCTCCTCCCGCTGTGCCTGGCGCTTGACCAGTTTTTGCATGAGCACGCCGACAAACGCCATGGCGATCACCAGCGACAACACCAGCGCACCGACGATGGCCCAGAAGTCGGCAGCAATGTCCTTGGCATACACCATCACCCCCACCGCCGGCGGCACCAGCAGCAATGGCAGGTAACGCAACAGGCTGCCGGCCGCGAGGCTCAGCGGTTCACCGACCTCGCCGCGCCACACCAGGTACGCCAGCAGCAACAGCAAGCCGACAATCGGCCCCGGCAAGACCGGCAGGAACAAGTGATTGATCGCCGTGCCGAGCAATTGAAACAACACCAACCATGTAAGACCGCGTAACAACATCCGCCTTCTCCCCAAAAGCCCCCGGGCATTATAAGCATGCCGCCCCTATGAACTGGCATTCGCCAAAAGCATGGTGGGTTGACCGGGCCATTTGCCCATGATGATCTACATTGGTTCTCTGCAATCTACCTAAAACAACAACACCCCTGCCGGTACATGCGTGCCCGCGCCGCCAGGGAGAGATCGATGAACCAAGGAGAGTCGCAATGCCCTTCGTACCTGTAGCGCAGCTCAATGATTATGTCGGCAAGGAACTGGGACGTTCCGCATGGCTCACCATCGACCAGGAGCGTATCAACCTGTTCGCGGAGGCGACCGGCGATTTTCAGTTCATCCACGTCGACCCGGTAAAAGCCGCCCAGACCCCGTTCGGCAGCACCATCGCCCATGGTTTCCTGTCGCTGTCGCTGATCCCCAAATTGATCGAAGACATCCTGATCATGCCCGAGGGCTTGAAGATGGCGGTCAACTACGGCCTGGACAGCGTGCGTTTTATCCAGCCGGTCAAGGTCAACTCCAAGGTGCGCCTGGCGGTGACCCTCACCGACGCCACCGAGAAAAAGCCCGGCCAGTGGCTGCTCAAGGCCACCTGCACCCTGGAAATCGACGGCCAGGAAAAACCGGCCTACATCGCCGAGTCGTTGTCACTGTGCTTCGTCTGATACACCCGTAGGAGCCGGCTTGCCGGCGATAGCGCCAGCAGGCGCGCCATCGCCGACAAGTCCTAATTCACACATAGACCACTAGGTATAGCTTCGCCCGCTGCGGCATACTCGGCGCTCAATTATCCGGATCCCGCTATGCGCCCAATCGTCCCCCTTGCTCTCGCCTTGTTGCTCACCGCTTGCGGCGACGGCGAATCCCTGTTGCCGCCCGATGCCCGGCTGCCGGACGGCGGGCGTTATCGCGGAGATGTGGTCGATGGGCTGCTGCAAGGCCAGGGCCGGGTGGATTACCCCAATGGCAGCTGGTACGCCGGGCAATTCGACAAGGGCCAGTGGCACGGCCAGGGCGAATGGCATGGCAGCAATGGCGAGGTCTATAAAGGCCAGTTCCAGCAAGGCCTGTTCGATGGCCAAGGCACCTTGACCACCTCGGCCAACACCTACGTCGGCGGTTTCAAGCAAGGCCGGCGCAACGGCGAAGGCACCCTCAAAGAGGGGCAGATGACCTATCGCGGCGAATTCAAGGACGACCAGTATTCCGGCCTCGGCCGCCTGGAGCTGGCAGACGGCAGCCAATACCAGGGCCTGTTCGCCCACGGCAAACCCAACGGCGAAGGCCAGCGCAACGACGACAGCGGCAACCAGTTCAGCGGGCGCTTCGTCGACGGCCAGCTGGAAGGCAACGGCACCTTCAACAGCGCCGAAGGCGACATGTACATCGGCCACTTCAAACAGAACCAGCTCAACGGCAAGGGCCGCTACGAAAACGCCGACGGCGACGTGTGGACCGGCGAATTCCGCGAAGGCGCCCTGAGTGGCAAAGGCGAACTGACCGGCGTGGATGGCAGCCATTACATCGGGCACTTCAGTGACTGGCGCTTTACCGGTCAAGGGCGCTTGAACCTCAGTGATGGCAGCTTCTATATCGGCGGTTTCGACAACGACAGCTATCACGGCCAGGGCACCCTGGTGCTCACCGATGGCACGGTGCAGGCCGGGACCTGGGCCAACGGCCTGCGCGTGCGCGATGCCGACGGCAAGCTGTTGCCCGACGCCCTGGAAGTCGGAGTCCTGGCCCAGGGCCATTTGCTCGACGACGCCCTCGCGGCCGTGCCAGCGTCCACCCCGGCCGTCGAGCTCTACAGCCTGGTGGTGGCCGGTGACGGCAAGCAAAGCGTATTCCTGCGTGAGGCAGATTATGTCAGCAACCTGCTGGCCAGCCGCTTCGGCGCGCGCGGGCAGATCCGCCTGGTCAACCACCGCGACCATATCGCCGACCGCCCGATGGCGACCCGCGAAAGCCTGCGCCGCGCCGTGCAGACCCTGGCCGAGCGCACCGGCCCCGAAGACCTGGTGTTTATCTACCTGACCAGCCACGGCACCCATGAACACCAACTGGTGCTCGACCAACCCCGCATGGAGCTGGCCGACCTGCCAAGCGACGAACTGGCTGCGGTGATGGCACCACTGAAAAACCGCGACAAGGTCATCGTGATTTCCGCGTGTTACTCCGGTGGTTTCATCCCGGCGCTCAAGGATGAGCACACCCTGATCATGACCGCCTCCCGCGCCGATCGCGTGTCGTTCGGTTGCTCCGAAGAGGTCAATTTCACCTACTTCGGCGACGCCTTGTTTGCCCAGGCCCTGACCCAGACCGACGACTTGCAGCACGCCTTCAAGCTGGCGCAACGGCATGTGACCGAGCGCGAAATGGCTGACAACTTCGAAGCCTCCGAACCTCAGATCTGGGCGCCCAAGGGCGTGATCGCGCGTTGGCAATTATTGCGTAAACAGCAGGCACGAAAGGCGCTGGAAAGCGTCTCTATCAATAGCAAGGAAGCAAAGAGCAACTAAGCTGAAACTGTATCAAGGGGGGAAACACCATGTACTTGACGCCTCAGCATATATTGCTTGCCGGAGCCTCGGGCTTGACCGGGGAACATCTGCTGGACCGCCTGCTCAACGAGCCCACCGTCACCCGCGTACTGGCGCCCAGCCGCCGCCCGCTGGCCGAACACCCGCACCTGGAAAACCCGGTCGGCGACCCCAGCGTATTGCTGCCACAACTGAGCGGACGGGTCGACCTGGCCTTCTGCTGCCTGGGCACCACCCTCAAGCAGGCTGGCTCCGAACAGGCCTTTCGCGCGGTTGACCTGGATCTGGTCGTGGCATTCGGCAAGCGCGCCCGGGACATGGGCGCACGGCACCTGATCGTAATCAGCGCCATAGGCGCCGACCCAAAATCCTCGGTGTTCTATAACCGGGTCAAGGGCGAGATGGAGCAGGCCCTGCAGGCCCAGGGCTGGCCACAACTGACCATCGTGAGGCCTTCGCTGCTACTGGGCGAACGCCTGGAGACACGCCTGGCGGAGAAACTTGCGGGGCCGTTGTCGCGGCTGATTCCCGGCAAGTATCGCGGCATCGAAGTGTGTGAACTGGCCCGGGCCATGTGGCGCCTGGCGCTGGAAGAGCAGGATGGGGTGCGGATTGTCGAGTCGGATGAGTTGCGTAAGCTCGGCAAGTGAATCTGCGCTGACCGGGCGGGCCTCATCGCGGGCAAGCCCGGCTCCTGCACTCGAATGTATTCACCGATCACCTGTAGGAGCTGGCTTGCCTGCGATGGGGCCCGCCCACACAACATCCACCGCTACAGGCTACAACCCACCCGTCGCATTAAACCCAACCCCCAATACCGTCAACGCCGACAGCGGCAACAGCAGCGTGTCGAGCAGCGCGCTCGCCGGCAGGTCGAGGCCCGGATAGCTCGGCGCTTCGGCACCAAAGCGATCCATCGCACAGCAACCACCCTGCATCGCATAGAGATCCAGGCGCGTGCCCGCATACACCACCGGCGCACCGGGTTTCGCCGCATCCAGGGTGCGTGCGGTGGCGCAGCCCGTCAGGTGCAGCGCCAGCACGATCAGCAGGGTTTTATTCATCGCTGCTCAAATGATGCTCGCCCCAGCGCGGCAGCATGTCCTGAGGGATGTTCAGCAGGTTGAGAATCCGCGCCACCACAAAATCCACCAGGTCATCAATGGTCTGCGGCTGGTGATAAAAGCCTGGCGACGCCGGCAAGATGGTCACGCCCATGTTCGACAACTTGAGCATGTGCTCCAGATGAATGCTCGAATACGGCGCCTCGCGCGGCACCAGGATCAACTGGCGGCGCTCCTTCAAGGTCACATCCGCCGCGCGCTCGATCAGGTTGTTGCACGCCCCGGTGGCAATCGCCGACAAGGTGCCAGTGGAACATGGCACCACTACCATCGCCGCTGGCGCACCGGAACCGGATGCGACCGGTGACATCCAGTCTTCCTTGCCATAGACCTTGATCTGCCCCGCCGCCGCACCGGTGTATTCAGTGAGGAAGGCTTGCATCATCTGCACCTTGGGCGGCAGCGAGACATCAGTCTCGGTGGCCATCACCAATTGCGCCGCCTTGGAAATCAGGAAATGCACTTCGCGGTCTTCGCGCACCAGGCAATCGAGCAAGCGCAGCCCATAAGGTGCGCCGGACGCGCCGGTCATCGCCAGGGTGATGCGCTCCGGCCCGTTCATCGCAGCGCCTCGGCGAGTTTGCCGTGCAGGCCGCCAAAGCCGCCATTGCTCATGATCACCACGTGGGTACCGGGCTTGGCCTGGCTCTTGACCCGTTCGATGATGCCTTCCAGGGAGTCGCTGACAATCGAGGGCACGGTGCAAAGCCTGGCCACGGCTGCCAGGTCCCAACCCAGGTTGGCCGGCGCGTACCACACCACCTGGTCGGCATCGTTGACGCTTTCCGGCAGGCCATCACGGTGCGCGCCCAGTTTCATGGAATTGGAGCGTGGCTCGATAATCGCGATCACCGGCGCATCGCCGACACGCTTGCGCAAGCCGTCGAGGGTGGTGGCAATCGCCGTGGGGTGGTGGGCAAAGTCGTCGTAGATGGTAATCCCATTCACTTCAGCGACCTTTTCCATACGCCGCTTGACGCTCTTGAACGCGCTCAGCGCGGCAATACCCATGGCCGGCACCACGCCGACATGCCGGGCTGCCGCCAGAGTCACCAAGGCGTTGGCAACGTTGTGCTGGCCGGTCATGTCCCAATCGACAATGCCCTGGGCCTCGCCCTCAAACAGTACTTCGAATTTGGAGCCATCCTCGCTCAACAGCTTGACCTGCCATTGCCCGCCCGCGCCGGTGGTTTGCACCGGGGTCCAGCAGCCCATCTCGATCACGCGCTGCAGGGCCGGCTCAGTGGTGGGATGAATCACCAGGCCTTCGCTGGGAATGGTGCGCACCAGGTGGTGGAATTGCCGCTCGATGGCCGGCAGATCGGGGAAGATATCCGCATGATCGAACTCCAGGTTGTTCAGGATCGCCGTGCGCGGGCGGTAGTGAACGAATTTGGAGCGTTTGTCGAAGAACGCACTGTCGTATTCATCGGCTTCGATAACAAAAAACGGGGTATCGCCCAGGCGCGCCGACACCGAGAAGTTCTGCGGTACGCCGCCAATCAGGAAGCCGGGGCTCATGCCCGCGTGTTCCAGCACCCAGGCCAGCATGCTGCTGGTGGTGGTCTTGCCATGGGTACCGGCCACCGCCAACACCCAACGGCCTTGCAGCACATGGTCAGCCAGCCATTGCGGTCCGGAAACATAAGGCAGGCCTTTGTTCAGCACGTATTCCACGGCGGGGTTGCCACGGGACATCGCGTTGCCGATCACCACCAGGTCCGGCACCGGATCAAACTGCGCCGGGTCGTAACCTTGGGTCAGCTCAATGCCCTGGGCCTGCAATTGCGTGCTCATGGGCGGATAGACGTTGGCATCGGAGCCGGTGACATGATGACCCAGCTCTTTGGCCAGGACCGCCATCGAACCCATGAAGGTGCCGCAAATACCGAGAATATGAATGTGCATAGTCGACCTCGTAAAACATCGAGGCAGGTTAGCGTAGGGTGGGAAAAATCGCACTCTTTTAGCGATTGACGTGCGATCTTTTCAGTCATTGATCGTGGCTAGCCGGGACCCACCGCCATTGGGTGTTTATAAGCTGAAATCAGGCCCGGAGTTCGGGACTTCCCTACAACACCGGGGCCTGGAAAGCGACTCAAGGAAATATACAATCACACTCAAACTAACGAATCGAAAACAAGAAAGCCTTACTTAAAAACCCTCATTCTTTGCGCTGCGTCTCCAACTCTCGAATGGCCACTAACCTGCCAATCCCTTTATTGATCGCTTCATTCCTTTTATCAAGCGCGTCTAATCGTCCAGCAGCATCTTGGGTCCCGGGCGTCGCTTCTGCTTTGTAGGGCCTGAAAACAAAATCGTTTTGCGTGGCGACCGCCTCCAGGTTTTTCTCTGCTGCACCGTACAGTTTCTCGAGAGTGTCAAGGCGAGCATCGGTCTCGGTTGGCCAGTTCGGACTTTTCCCAAGAGCCGCGGCTTCGCCACCTTCAGCTAATGTCTGGATCGTATTAGCCGCATACAAATATTTTATCTCGGCGTTTTCCAGGCGCAAACTCACCATTGAGGCGTCTTGCGACCCAGTACTACCTGCTGCCGCCACGCCATTAGGGAGTTTACTCGGGGCTGGCAGGTGAGCAGGAGGTAGTAATGGGGTAGAAGCGGTAAAACTGCCCTTGATACTTTCACCACTCCAGACAGACCCCGCGTAAGTGCCAACACTCAACGGCGTGCTGACAAGCCCATTTATAGAAGCATTCACAAAAGCATCACGGGTAACAGTCTTCAGGGAAGTATCGGTCTTAAACACGCCCGCCTTGACTAGGCGATCTGCCGCAATCAGGTTGGCTGCCACATCACCAAATGTCTTGGGTTGTGCGACCACGGGCTTTGCCGGCCCAGAGAGCGACGAGCCGGGGTGCTGCGTCTTGAACGCAATCTCCCTGAAGTCACTGATTGCCTTGCTGTTGCGAGGGCCGACAGGCACACGGGGGCCCAAACTTGATGTAGGTACAAACTTGCCTTCGAGCCCAATAGTTGGGATTTTGGGCGAATTAAGACTGACCGAGGTCATTCCCCTGGGAAAACCACGGACTTTAAACCCTCTTTTAACACGCATAGAACCATCACCCGAATGCTCACCCGTGCTATTGGCCGCGCTGGAGCCCTGGGCCTGTAACTCATCCGCTACTTCATTTAAATTCGGAGCACCTTGGGTACTGGCTGACGCCTGTTGATTGGAAATACCAGGCATTAAATCTTTCACTTGCAACGGAACCGAAACAGGCAAACCTGTAACATTCATATCATCACCTCAATAGTAAAAATACGTTCATGACGCCTGAACAAAACTTGCCTACGCCTAGAGCCAATCGCTCTAAAATAATGAACCGTCCTTTCACCTTGAGTACGAATAAACTAGCGTTCAGTTCCACTGAGCGGGGAAATTAAAGCAGTCATTACAACTCGCAACATTCCACATTAGCGGCAATAGATTCAAGCTTAAAAAAGCAGAACGCCCGCATTAAATAATTACTTCACATTCACTTCCAACAAAAAACCTCACACCCCCAAGTTAAAACACACTTATCTAAAAGCCGGTTGACTACAGATTTAACCCGTACGGCGCCGACGCGCGACTGAATGCGCCAAGAAAGGCGCAAGAGGGCTGGCGCTGCCCTCGTCTCAATTCAGCCCGCTGAGCGCAGAGCGATGCCATGCTTGCGTAGCTTGCGATACAGCGTATTGCGGCTAACGCCCAACTGCTCCGCGACCAGGGTCATATGCCAGCGCTGCTGCTCCAGCGTGGTCAGCAATGCCAAGCGTTCGGCGTCCTCCAAAGGTTGCTTGCCCCGCTGTACGGAGATATGTGCCTGAGAAGGAACCTGGCGGATGACCGCCGGCAAGTCGTCCAGCCCAACGCGCCCACCGTCACACAGGGCGGCCAGTGTGCGCAGCACCGTACGCAGTTGGCGCACGTTTCCCGGCCAGGAATAATCCAGCAGCGCCTGACGAGCCTCGACAGCCAGTGCTATCGCCTGTCCGTCTGCTTCTTGCGCCAGTAGAAAGTCCAGTAGCTGGGACTTGTCACTGCGTTCGCGCAGCGGCGGCAACGCCACTTCCAGGCCGTTGAGGCGATAGTACAAGTCTTCACGGAAGGTGCCGTTGGCGACCCGCGCCAGCAAGTCCCGGTGGGTGGCGCTGATGATGCGCACGTTCACCGCTTGCGGCTCGCCACCAATGGGCACCACCAACCGGTCTTCCAGCACCCTTAATAGCCGGGTCTGCAAAGCCAGGGGCATGTCGCCGATCTCGTCGAGGAACAGCGTGCCACCATCTGCCTGTTGCAGCTTGCCGCGCATGCCTTCCTTGCGGGCGCCGGTGAAGCTGCCGCCGCGGTAGCCAAATAGCTCGCTCTCAATCAGGCTTTCCGGGATGGCCGCGCAGTTCAGGGCCACGAAGGCTTTGTCAGCGCGTTGGCTGGCGTGGTGTACAGCTTTGGCGAAGGCCTCCTTGCCGGAGCCGGTTTCGCCATTGATCAGCAGTGGCACGTCGCGCTCAAAAACCCGCAGGGCCTTGCGAAAATCATTCTGCAGCGCCTCATCGCCCAGGCAGATGCCCGGCAAGTGCGGCCGCTCGACCTTGGGCGGCGGCGCTACTACCGGGCTGGGCGCGCGCCGGGCTTCGCCACGCAGCACCGCAAACAGGCCGCGCCCATCACGGGTACGCAAGGGCCAACTGGCGCTGGCGTTGGAACTGGCGCGCCCAAGCAAGTCATCCAGGGTGCAGTCGAAAAACATCTCCACCGGCAGGCCCAACAGGCGTCCGCGTGGCTGGCCCAGCAGGTTCTGCGCGCTTTGGTTGAGCGCACAGATCCGCCCTTCACCGTCGAACGCCAACAGTCCTTCGCTGAACAGGCCCACGGATTCGGCCTGCAGGTGGAAACGCAGCAGCCAGTGGTTTTCAAAGTGGCGCAGGAAATAGCAGCTCTCGATCATCTTCGCCGAAAGATTGACCAGCGCCATGGTGTGGAACTGGCTCTGGCGCGACACCGCTTCGCGGGCCGAGGACACGTCGAGCACCGCCAGCAGGTCGCCATGGGGGTCGAACACCGGGCTGGCCGAGCAGGTCAGCCCGGTATGGCGCCCGCGAAAGTGTTCGTCGCGATGAATGGTCAGGGCCTGGCGCTCCACCAGGCAGGTGCCGATACCGTTCGTGCCTTCGCAGGCCTCGCTCCAGTCGGCGCCGAGCCACAGGCCGGCATGCTCGAACACCTTGCGTTCGCTGGGCGCGGTGACGCAATTGAGGATCACCCCTCGCGCATCGGTGAGCAGCACTGCGTGCCCGGCGCCGGAAAGCTGTTGATGCAAATTGTTCATTTCAGTGCCGGCGATGTGCAGCACCTGTTGCAGGCGCTCGCGGCTTTCCAGCAGGCGATCATGCTCCAGCACCGTGGGAGCGACGGTCAGGGCCGGGTCAAGGTGGTAATCCTCCAGGCAGCGCAGCCAGGAGCGGGCAATCGAGGGGTCGCTGCCGGGACCGTGCAGCGGGTCTTGCCCACGGGTGACCGTCAGGACTTGCCGGGCATGGCGGCTGAAATGATCGTTGTGCATATTCTTATTGTTCTCCTGTTGCGTGGGACACACCGCGGACCGGGGCACCCAGCATCCTCCAGGCCTTGGCGCATTGCAATCCCGGGGCGACCCATGGGTCACAGGCTGTACCTTGCATGGCACAAAGTGTCACACAGGCTGTACCAGACCTGTCACAACAACGCCTTGCAACAAACCCAGAACCCTTGATTTACCTGGCCTGCAAGGCACTGGCCCGACCTTTGCTCTACGCTTTATCAAGCGCAGCCACGCTGCACTCCAATAAACATAAGAAGTCAGGAGATACCCACCATGCGTTACGCACACCCCGGTACTGAAGGCGCTATCGTTTCGTTCAAGGCCAAGTACGGCAACTACATCGGTGGCGAATTTGTGGCCCCGGTCGATGGCAACTACTTCACCAATACTTCGCCGGTTAACGGCAAGCCCATCGCCGAATTCCCACGCTCCACAGCCAAGGACATCGACAAGGCACTGGACGCCGCCCACGCCGCCGCTGACGCCTGGGGCAAGACCTCGGCCCAGGACCGCTCGCTGGTGCTGCTCAAGATTGCCGACCGCATCGAACAGAACCTCGAACTGCTGGCCGTCACCGAAACCTGGGACAACGGCAAGGCAGTGCGCGAAACCCTCAACGCCGATATCCCCCTGGCGGCTGACCACTTCCGTTACTTCGCCGGCTGCATCCGCGCCCAGGAAGGCAGCAGCGCCGAGATCAATGAACACACCGCCGCCTATCACTTCCACGAACCCCTGGGCGTGGTCGGGCAGATCATCCCGTGGAACTTCCCGCTGCTGATGGCCGCCTGGAAACTCGCGCCGGCCCTGGCCGCAGGCAACTGCGTGGTACTCAAGCCCGCCGAGCAGACCCCGCTGGGCATCAACGTGCTGATGGAAGTGATCGGCGACCTGCTGCCACCGGGCGTACTGAACGTGGTACACGGTTTCGGCAAGGAAGCAGGCGAAGCCCTGGCGACCAGCAAGCGTATCGCCAAGATCGCCTTCACCGGCTCCACCCCGGTGGGCTCGCACATCATGCATTGCGCGGCCGAGAACATTATTCCGTCCACCGTTGAGCTGGGCGGCAAGTCGCCGAACATCTTCTTCGCCGACATCATGAAAGCCGAACCGCAATTTATCGAAAAGGCCGCCGAAGGCCTGGTGCTGGCGTTCTTCAACCAGGGCGAAGTGTGCACCTGCCCATCCCGCGCGCTGGTGGAAGAGTCGATCTACGACGACTTCATGAAAGTGGTGATGAAGAAGGTCGAGTCGATCAAACGTGGCGACCCGCTGGACACCGACACCATGGTGGGCGCCCAGGCGTCCGAGCAGCAGTTCGACAAGATCCTGTCGTACCTGGAAATCGCCAAAGGCGAAGGCGCCGAGCTGCTGACCGGCGGCAAAGTGGAGAAACTGACCGGCGACCTGGCAACCGGCTATTACATCCAACCGACCCTGCTCAAGGGCACCAACAAGATGCGCGTGTTCCAGGAAGAAATCTTTGGCCCGGTGGTAAGCATCACCACCTTCAAGGATGAAGCCGAAGCCCTGGCGATTGCCAACGACACCGAGTTTGGCCTGGGTGCCGGCTTGTGGACCCGCGACATCAACCGCGCGTACCGCATGGGCCGGGCGATCAAGGCCGGGCGTGTGTGGACCAACTGCTATCACCTGTACCCCGCGCATGCGGCGTTTGGTGGCTACAAGAAATCCGGTGTGGGCCGTGAGACGCACAAGATGATGTTGGATCACTATCAGCAGACCAAGAACCTGCTGGTGAGCTACGACATCAACCCACTGGGCTTCTTCTAAGCCTCTAAATGGTACGCCGCTCCTACATTTGAAATGCAACCAACTGTAGGAGCTGGCTTGCCAGCGATAGCAATTCCACATTAAGCAAAGATGCTGACTTGACCGGCCCCATCGCTGGCAAGCCAGCTCCTACAATGAACGTCGCCAAGTGCTTGCTTCCTCATCCGGCACAAAGATGTCGAGCTAAAACAATAACAATGAAAGGTACTTCCCCATGCCTAGCGAACCGACAGGATCCTCCGTCGACTTCGAAAAAGTCGGCTCCGAATACTTCCAGCAACGAGAATTGAAAAAAGGCGCCGCCGGCTGGGTGCTCCTGGTCGGCCTCGGCGTGGCCTATGTGATTTCCGGCGACTACGCCGGTTGGAACTTCGGCCTCGCCCAGGGCGGCTGGGGCGGGATGTTTCTCGCCACATTGCTGATGGCCACCATGTACTTGTGCATGTGTTTCTCCCTGGCCGAACTGTCCTCCATGATTCCTACGGCGGGCGGCGGCTATGGTTTTGCCCGCAGCGCCTTCGGCCCTTGGGGCGGGTTCCTTACCGGCACGGCGATCCTGATCGAATACGCCATCGCCCCCGCCGCGATCGCGGTGTTTATCGGCGCCTATTGCGAGTCGCTCTTCGGCATTGGCGGCTGGATGATCTACCTGGCGTTCTACATCATCTTTATCGGCATCCATATCTTTGGCGTCGGTGAAGCGCTGAAGTTGATGTTCGTGATCACCGCCGTCGCCGCCATTGCCCTGGGCGTGTTCCTGGTATCGATGGTGCCGCACTTCAACGTCGCCAACCTGCTGGACATTCCCGTGACCGAGGCCAAGGGCGCCAGCAGTTTCCTGCCGTTCGGCTACGTGGGCGTGTGGGCCGCGATCCCTTATGCGATCTGGTTTTTCCTCGCCGTCGAAGGCGTGCCCCTGGCCGCCGAAGAAACCAAGAACCCCAAGCGCGACCTGCCCCGTGGCCTGATCGGCGCGATTGTGGTGCTCACCAGTTTCGCCCTGCTGATCCTGGTGATCGCTCCGGGCGGTGCCGGCACCCTGGCATTGGTCAAGTCCGGCAACCCGCTGGTGGAATCCCTGGCCCTGGCCTATGGCGGCTCGACCTGGATGGGCAGCTTCGTCAACCTGGTGGGCCTGGCCGGGCTGATCGCGAGCTTCTTCTCGATCATCTACGCCTACTCCCGGCAGATTTTCGCCCTGTCCCGCGCGGGCTACCTGCCGCGCAAACTGTCGCAAACCAATAAAAGCAAGGCGCCGGTGCTGGCCCTGGTCATTCCCGGGATTATCGGTTTTGGCCTGTCGCTGACCGGCCAGGGCGACCTGCTGATCCTGGTGGCGGTATTTGGCGCAACCATTTCCTACGTGTTGATGATGGCCGCGCATATCACCCTGCGCATCCGTCGCCCCAAAATGGAGCGGCCATACCGCACACCGGGCGGCATCTTCACCTCGGGCCTGGCGTTGGTACTGGCCTGCATCGCTGTAGTGGCGGGCTTCCTGGTGGATCCGCGCGTGGTGATTGGCGCCGCGATCATCTATGGAGTATTAATTGCTTACTTTGCTTTCTACAGTCGGCATCACTTGGTAGCAGGCACGCCGGAAGAGGAATTCGCGGCGATCCAGGCCGCAGAGGCCGCCTTGCACTAAACGCCGTAAACCACGGCGCGGGCCAACGCCCGCGCCGTCATGGAGAGTCTGTATGGCAAGTTTTTCCCACTCGGTCGGTGCATTGACCTACCGTTTCGATAGCCTCAAGGACGTGATGGCCAAGGCCAGTCCCGCCCGCTCCGGGGACTTTCTGGCCGGCGTCGCCGCGCAGAACGACGGCGAACGGGTGGCGGCGCAGATGGCCCTGGCCAATATCCCGTTGAAGCACTTCCTTGAGGAGGCGCTGATCCCGTACGAAAGCGATGAAGTCACCCGCCTGATCATCGACACCCACGACCAGCAGGCCTTTGCCGTGGTCAGCCACCTGACCGTCGGCGGCCTGCGGGACTGGCTGCTCAGCGACGCGGCCGACGAACACAGCCTGCGCGCCCTGGCGCCAGGGCTGACCCCGGAAATGGCCGCCGCCGTGTCGAAGATCATGCGCGTGCAGGACCTGGTGCTGGTGGCGCAGAAGATCCGCGTCGTCACCCAGTTTCGCGGCACCCTGGGCCTGCGCGGGCGATTGTCGACGCGCCTGCAACCCAATCATCCGACCGATGAGCCGGCGGGCATCGCCGCGAGCATCCTCGACGGCCTGCTGTACGGCAACGGCGACGCCATGATCGGCATCAACCCGGCCACCGACAGCATCGCCTCTATCTGCGCCATGCTGGAAATGCTCGATGCGATCATCCAGCG
The DNA here is from genome assembly GCF_012985535.1 of Pseudomonas sp. WS 5021. Taxonomy (NCBI): domain Bacteria; kingdom Pseudomonadati; phylum Pseudomonadota; class Gammaproteobacteria; order Pseudomonadales; family Pseudomonadaceae; genus Pseudomonas; species Pseudomonas sp. WS 5021. The sequence goes on from NZ_JAAQWP010000009.1 coordinate 90,311, forward strand.
CTACGAAATCCCGACCCAGGCCTGTGTGCTGACCCACGTCACCACCTCCATCGAAGCCATCAACCGTGGCGTGCCGCTGGACCTGGTGTTCCAGTCGATTGCCGGCACCGAGGCGGCCAACGCCAGTTTCGGGATCAGCCTGAGTGTGCTGCAGGAGGGCTACGACGCGGGCTTGAGCCTGAATCGCGGGACCCTGGGGCAAAACCTGATGTATTTCGAGACCGGCCAGGGCAGCGCTCTGTCGGCCAACGCCCACTTTGGGATTGACCAACAAACCTGCGAAACCCGCGCCTATGCGGTAGCGCGGCACTTCAAGCCGTTTTTGGTCAACACCGTGGTCGGTTTTATCGGCCCCGAGTACCTGTACAACGGCAAGCAGATCATCCGCGCCGGCCTCGAGGACCATTTCTGCGGCAAGCTGCTGGGCGTGCCCATGGGCTGCGACATCTGCTACACCAACCATGCCGAAGCCGACCAGGACGATATGGACACCCTGCTGACCCTGCTGGGCGTAGCCGGGATCAACTTCATCATGGGCATCCCGGGCTCCGACGACATCATGCTCAATTACCAGACCACTTCCTTCCACGACGCGCTCTATGCCAGGCAAACCCTGGGCTTAAAGCCCGCGCCGGAATTTGAACAGTGGCTGGCGAAAATGGGCATCTTCACCCAAGCCGATGGCAAGGTGCGGTTTGGCAACAATCTGCCACCGGCCTTCCGCCACGCCTTGGCGCAATTGGGATGAAGGAGCCTCCAGTGCAAATCGACACACCTGAAAGCGATAATCCATGGCTGGAACTGCGGCGCCTGACCCCGGCGCGGATCGCCCTGGGCCGTACCGGCACTAGCATTCCCACGGGCGCGCAACTGGACTTCCAGTTCGCCCACGCCCAGGCCCGCGACGCGGTACACCTACCGTTTGACCATGCCGGCCTGAGCAACCAAATGGCCGAGCGCGGCCGCGACAGCCTGTTGCTGCACAGCGCCGCGCCCGATCGCCACAGCTACCTGCAACGCCCGGACCTGGGGCGGCGCCTGAGCGATGAGTCGGCACAGATACTGCGCGACTACGCCCTGGCCAACCCGGGCGGGGTGGACCTGGCGGTGGTGGTGGCCGATGGTTTATCGGCGCTGGCGGTGCATAAACATACCGCGCCGTTTCTGACACGCATGGAAGAACAGACCCACGCCGAAGGCTGGTCATTGTCGCCGGTGATCCTGGTGGAACAAGGCCGGGTGGCGGTCGCCGATGAGATCGGCCAGTTGCTTGGGGCCAAAATGGTGGTGATCCTGATCGGCGAACGGCCGGGGCTCAGTTCACCGGACAGCCTGGGGCTGTATTTCACCTACAACCCCAAGGTTGGCCTGACCGATGCCTACCGCAACTGTATTTCCAATGTGCGCCTGGAGGGCCTGAGTTACGGGATGGCCGCGCATCGCCTGCTGTACTTGATGCGCGAGGCCTGTCGGCGGCAGTTGTCGGGAGTCAACCTCAAGGATGAGGCCCAGGTTCAGACCCTGGAGTCGGACGATCCTGACCTGATGAAAGGCAACTTCCTGCTCAGCCCACCCAAGGAGTGATGCCGGCACGATTGCGATTTTTCGCCGCTTTAGGCAGCATCAAGCAGCGGGCGCCCGAGTAATGGACCGTTTGCCGTCGTATTCCTATAGAAGTTGAGGCCTAGCATGCGGATTACTCAAGCGACTCTGGAACACCTGGACCTGTTGACCCCATTATTCGTCAAATACCGCGAATTCTATGGCGCGCTGCCCTTTCCTGACTCATCCCGGGCCTTTCTGGAAAAGCGCCTGCGGCGCAAGGAATCGGTGATTTACCTGGCCCTGGCGGATGACGACGACAACAAACTGCTGGGCTTTTGCCAGCTGTATCCGAGCTTTTCTTCGCTGTCGTTGAAACGGGTGTGGATCCTCAATGACATCTACGTCGCCGAAGATGCCCGCCGCCAACTGGTGGCCGACAACCTGATGCGCACCGCAAAAAAAATGGCCAAGGAAACCAATGCCGTGCGTTTGCGCGTGTCGACCAGCAGTGATAACGCCGTGGCGCAGAAGACCTATGAGTCCATGGGCTTTCGTGAAGACACCGAGTTCAAGAACTACACATTGCCGATCAGCGAAGACTAAAAGCCATTCACCCAAACACCAAAAAAAATGTGGGAGCGGGCTTGCCCGCTCCCACATTTGGATCAGTGCTAGTCAGAATAGCTGCGACATCCCCCGCTACAAAACCAACACGCTTTTCATCATTCAATCCGTATAATGCCGACCTTTTAGGGTTGTAAGAAAAACGGCATACACGCGTAGCCTTATTACCCGCTGCCTCCGCACAGGCCCGCTGAGTCGGGCCATTCACACAGGTGCCATCCATGGATTTCAACCCGCTCGACCTTATCCTGCATCTCGACGTTTACCTCGACTTGCTGGTAACCAATTATGGTCCGTGGATCTACGCCATTCTGTTCCTGGTGATTTTTTGCGAAACCGGCCTGGTGGTCATGCCATTTTTGCCCGGCGATTCCCTGCTGTTTATTGCCGGTGCGGTAGCTGCGGGTGGCGGCATGGACCCGGTCCTGCTGGGCGGCCTGCTGATGCTCGCGGCGATCCTTGGTGACAGCACCAACTACGTGATCGGCCGCACCGCCGGGGAACGCTTGTTCAGCAACCCCAACTCGAAAATCTTCCGCCGCGACTACCTGCAAAAAACCCACGACTTCTACGACAAGCACGGCGGCAAGACCGTGACCCTGGCGCGCTTCCTGCCGATCCTGCGCACCTTCGCGCCATTCGTCGCCGGTGTCGCCAAAATGCCGTATCCGCGCTTCTTCGGCTTCAGCGTGCTGGGCACCATTCTGTGGGTCGGTGGCCTGGTCACCCTCGGTTACTTCTTCGGTAACGTACCGTTCATCAAGAAAAACCTGTCGCTGCTGGTGGTGTTCATCATCCTGCTGTCGCTGGTGCCGATGATCATTGGCGTGGTCCGTAGCCGTTTTGGCCGCACCTCCTCCGAAGCCAAGCCGCACTGATCGGCCATGTGGTCCCTCAGCGCCTGGCGTCGCCGGCGCGTCCTGGCCAAGCACCCGGTTGCCGATGAAACCTGGCAACGGGTGCGCCATCACCTGACCTTCCTCGACGGCATCAGCGCCGAACAGGACCAATGGTTACGTGAGGCCAGCGTGCTGTTCCTCGCCGAAAAACACCTGACTGCCCTGCCCGGGGTCGAACTTCATCAGGAACAACGCCTGCTGCTCGCCGCCCAGGCGCAACTGCCGCTGATGAACCTGGGCGACCTGGAGTGGTACCAGGGCTTCCATGAAATCATTCTTTACCCCGATGACTTTCGCAGCCCCCAGCGCCATCGCGACGCCAGCGGCGTGGAACATGAATGGGATGGCGAACACAGCGGCGAAGCCTGGCAGCAAGGCCCGGTGATCCTCGCCTGGCCGGGCGTACTGGCCAGCGGCAATTGGGAAGGCTACAACCTGGTGATCCACGAGTTGGCGCACAAGCTCGACATGCTCAATGGCGACGCCAACGGCCTACCGCCGCTGCACCACGACATGCGCGTACAAGAGTGGGCCAGCGTGATGCAGAGCGCGTTTGATGACCTCAACCGCCAGCTCGACCACAACCCCGACGCCGAAACCGCCATCGATCCGTATGCTGCGGAAAACCCCGCGGAATTTTTTGCGGTCACCAGCGAATATTTTTTCAGTGCGCCGGATTTGCTCGCCGACAGTTATCCACAGGTCTACGAGCAACTGAGCTACTTTTACCGCCAGGATCCACTGGCCCGCCTCAAACATCTGCAAGCCAGCGACCCACGCTATCAGACTGAAGGCTAAGTACCGTACGACGTCTGGCGCGTGGCATCGGCGCAGGAATATGCCTATAATCGCCGCCACTTTTAGGCCAATCCGGCCAATTTACTTGGCCAACTACGGGGGCAACGCCCAATGAGCTACAGCAAGATTCCGGCTGGCAAAGACCTGCCGAACGACATCTACGTCGCCATCGAGATTCCGGCCAACCACGCGCCGATCAAATACGAAATCGACAAAGACAGCGACTGCCTGTTCGTTGACCGTTTCATGGCCACCCCGATGTTCTACCCGGCCAACTACGGTTTTATCCCCAACACCCTGGCTGACGACGGCGACCCCCTCGACGTGCTGGTCGTGACCCCTTACCCGGTCACCCCAGGCTCGGTCATCCGCGCCCGCCCGGTTGGTATCCTGAACATGACCGACGACGGCGGCGGCGATGCCAAAGTTATCGCAGTGCCACACGACAAGCTGTCCCAGCTGTATGTCGACGTGAAGGAATACACCGACCTGCCGCCACTGCTGCTGGAACAGATCAAGCACTTCTTCGAGAACTACAAAGACCTCGAAAAAGGCAAATGGGTGAAGATCGACGGTTGGGGCAACGCAGACGCCGCCCGTGCCGAGATCATGAAGTCGGTAGCGGCCTACAAAGGCTGATACCACGACTCATTGCCCAGGCAGTCAAAAAAGCCCCGATCATTCGGGGCTTTTTTTGTGGGAAAATTTAAACGACAAGTTCAATTAGATAAACAAAAACACAACTACCGTTTAACTTGATCAAGTTGGAGTGCGACTTTACTTCCAATAAGGAAATACCTACATACACCAACTCAACACATAGTTTATTTGATCTTATTTTCCGGCCAGTAAACTCTGCGTTTATGAATACATCAGGTGATCGCTTAAGAACGTTACTTCGGGAAGTTCATCTTTCCGCATCCGACTTCGCCAAGAATCGCGACGTCACGCCCCAGCACGTGAACAACTGGTTCAAGCGCGGCGTGCCCATGGCCCGGCTCGACGAAATAGCAGAACTGCTGTCTGTCACCAGCCGCTGGCTGCGCACCGGCGAAGGCCCCAAATACCCGCCGACCAACCTCCAGCTGGAAGGCCCCAACCACGCAAACAGCGCTACCGCCCGCGAAGACTGCGGCCACTACCGCTGCGGCCCCAGCAGCGGCCCGGAAAAAATCGACGTGGAAATCCCCCTCCACGCCTCCTTCAACACCCAGGAAAGCCTACGCCTCTCCCTGCGCACCCTGGAACAACTCAACGTCACCGCCGACCGCGCCTTGGGGGCCTACATGGTCGGCAACAGCATGATCGACATCATCCAGGACGGCGCCACCCTGGCCATTGACCGCGGCCGCACCCAAATCATCGACGGCGAAATATACGCCCTCGAGCACGACGGCATGCTCCGTATCAAATACCTCTACAACCGCCCCGGCGGCGGCCTGCGCATGCGCAGCCACAACAGCAACGAACACCCCGACGAACTCCTGACCTACGACCAACGCTTCGAGCAAAACCTACAGATCCTGGGCTGGGTCTTCTGGTGGTCCACCCTCAACAACCGCCGCCCACCGGTCCCGCTGGACGAGCACTTGATCGGCTACGACAGCTCTAAATCAGACCAGACGCTGGAAAACTGAGAGGAGTGTCAGTATCATGCGCGGCACATTTGGCAGGGGTTGGCGTAGCGTCGACACACCCTGCCCGGCGATGCGGAGGAGTTCCCGCTGATGCCCCTTTTATCACTTGGGCGAGCGCTTGAGTGAACGATTGAAGGCTGGTGAGGTTTACCAAAAATAGACTTAACCAGTCCCCGAGAAGCCGGCCACAAGCCGGCTTTTTAATTACCCAAAACAATCTAATCCCATCTAAAAGCCCCCCATCAGCCCAACTACTCACGCAAGGCTTGCGACCAAAAGCCAAGAGCCGCACCCTAACGTGCAGCTCTCGCAAACTAAGCAATAACAACAGCCCTACCGAGTACCCCGCAACCGCAACGCCGACGGCATAAAGTACGAATCCTCAGGAATCGCCTGGCCAAAATCCACCGTCTGCGGTTCTTCGTTATCCAGGTTCTGCACGTAGTACCGCCGCGCCTGCAGGTCGTGGAATACATCCAGTGCACTCCAGGTAGTCGGCAAGTCGTAGAAGTTCTTCAAGTAAGCCATCGACACCCGCCACAGTTCGCCACGGCCGTCGTACTGATCAACCACTGCTGCGCCCCAGCTGTCTTCGTCGAGGTACAGCACGCGTTTGGAGTACAGGTGACGCGCCGTCGGTTTCAGGGTGCCTTCGACGACCCACACGCGGTGCAGTTCGTAGCGGGTGTATTGCGGGTTGAGGTGGCCGACCTTGAGCAGGTCGGCGTATTTCACGTCGGCGCTGGCGACTTTGTAGTTGTTGTAGGGGATGTAGATTTCCTTCTTGCCCAGCAGTTTCCAGTCGTAGCGATCCGGCGAGCCGTTGAACATGTCGGTGTCGTCCGCCGTGCGCAGGCCATCGGAGGATGAGATCGGTGTGTCGTAGGCCAGGTTCGGCGCGCGGCGTACGCGGCGTTGGCCGGCGTCGTAGATCCAGGCTTGGCGCGCGTCTTTGATCTGGTCGAGGGTCTCGTGTACCAGGGTCGCGCCACCGGCCAGGCGGGCCGGGCTTTTTACGAAGGTCAGGTAGTAGAACAGGATGTTCTTCAGGTCGGCGTACTGCCCGCCCTGGCGGTAGTAGTTGAACAGCCCTTCCTGCTGCGCCGTCACCAGGGCAAAGCTGCCATTGCGTTGCACGGGCGCTTCCGAGGCGCGGCGGACCACGTAGGTGCCACGGTAGCGGGTGATGTGGTTCCACAATGCCTCGACACCGCTTTGTGGAATGGGGAACGGCACGCCGCCAAAGGCGTCGGCGAAGCCGGTGCCACCGTCCAGCAGCTTGGCGCTGGTGGCGTTCTTGAAGGTGTTGTCATACACCCACTGGGGTGCCGAGCCGGAACGCCGGCTTGGGTAGATGGGCATCTGGAAGGTGTCGGGGTAGCTGTTGAACAAGGCAATTTCGCCCGCCGTCAGGTGGGCCTTGTACTGTTCCAGGTTGGCCTTGGTGATGGTGAACAGCGGCTTGTCGCCGGCAAAGGGATCGACATGGTGCTTGCCCTTTTCATAGCCCTTGGGTGCCTGGGTGATGCCGCCTTCCCAGGTCGGGATGGTGCCGGCGGCATTGCCCGCGCGCTCGGCGCCGAACGGGGTGAGCTGGGCCTTGAGCTGTTGTGCGTCTTGAGGCGAGAGCGCAGCAAGCGCGTTGCCAGCGGCCAGGCCGAGGGCCAGGGCCAGGCTGGCGGTGAGCATTCGAGGTGTGTGGAACATGGCAAATCTCCAAAAAAACGAGGGCGGGCAGCCACCCTCGCGCCGCAGCACGGCAGCGGCTTACAGGAAGTACTTGAGGTTGAAACCGATGTTGTCGCGGTCGCGGATCACGTTGTTCTGGCCGCCACCAAAGAACTCGGTGTATTGCAGCTCGGCTTCCAGCTTGTTCTGGTAGTTGGCCTTGAGCCCCAGGGTGTAGGCCTTGCGTCCCTCGATGTAGTTGCCGGCCTGATAGGAGTTGCCCTTGAAGTCGTCCTTGTAGACCACGTAGGGCGACAGGTTGACCCCGGCGTACACGTCGTTCCAGGTACCGTTGAACATCACCGTATAGCTGTAGGAATCACGGCTGACCTGGTCATCGCGCTCACCACCAGACACATAGGAGGTGTTGCCGCTGCCCGCGTAGTAGCGGGTGCTGCCATCGTAGGCCTGGTACTTCAGGCTGCTGCCACGCAGGTGCTCGGAGGCCAGTTCGAACACGCCAAACAGCGAGTCGAAGCTCAGGCCCGGACCGAAGTTGTAGATGCTGCCCAAGGAGGTGTTGAAGGCCTCGACGCGCTCGGAGTTGTCGATCTGGCTGTTGAGGTTGACCATCTGCCCGCCGACATTGATGTACTGCCCGCCCGCCGCCGCGCCGGCACCATTGGCCAGGTCGCCGATCAGGTCGTTGGTGGCGGCGACGCCGATGGGCAGGTTCGGCCGGTAGGCCAGCTCACCAAACACCGAGGCCTTGCCCAGGGTGGTGTTGAAGCTGAAGCCGTACATGCGGATATCTTCGGCATAGCGTCGGTGCGCCTGGATATTGCCCATCACGTCCACCGTCGCCAGGCCATTGGCCAAGGCCGCCGCCTGGCTGCCGGCCACCGACGACAGCATGCTGGTCAGCGCTGCCATGTCGATGCCTTTGTAGCCCGCCAGGTCAGCGGCAATGGTCGGCTCCTTGGCGTGGTAGTTGACCAGGTACAGGCCGAACTCGGTGCTGTTGAGTTCCTCGGCGATGTAGCGGAAGGCAAAGCCGTACTGGCCATCGTTGCGCGCGTTGTAGTCCTTGCCGATGGACGCCACCTTGAGGGTGTTGCCGTAGGCCGGGGTCATGCCGTTGGCATACAGCCCGGTACTGCGCAGCATGCCGCCGAGCATCGGGTTGTTGCCCAGGGCGTCGTATAACCCGATGACGTTGCCGCCGATGGGCGTCGGGGTGTCGAGGGCGCTGCCGGTGAAGTTGTTGTAGCCCGTGCGGCCGCCATCGGCGAACAGGTCGCTCTGGGAATAGAAGGTGCCGACCGGATCGATGCGGGTCTCCTTCCAGTTCCACTGGTAGAAACTCTCCATCGACAGGTTGTCGCTCAAGCCGATATTGAAGCTGATGGCTTCCACCGGCATCAGCACTTCCTTGACCTCGGCGCCCGGCAGCCGGTACTTGGCCGCGTCCACCGGGTTGGTGGTGTTGACCCCGCCGCGATAGAAAATGCCCTCGCCCCAGTTGAACACCTGGCGCCCCAGACGCGCGGTCAGGGGCATCTGGCCCACGTCCCAGTTGCCATAGATGTAGGAGTCGAGGATCTCCACGCGGCTACCGGCGATGTCGCGGGTCTGGTCGGTGAAGTGGTCATCCTGGGGATGGCTCTGGCTGGGTTGCGACGGGTTGTTGTTGCGGTAGTAGTCGTTGCGCTTGTCCATGATCTGGGTGTCATAGAACCCCGTGCCACGTACGAACAGCCCGTAGTTCTGATAGTTGGCTTCCAGCTCCGAAGTGATCTTGTACACCTCGGAAACCAGCCCGGTATCGAAGTTGCGATTGCCGTCGTTGGTGTTGACGTCATCGTTGCCCTTGTCACGCCCCTGGACCCGCCACAGGCGCCCATACGACAGGGTGCTGTCGAACGAGCCGGTGACCTGGTTGTCCAGCACACTGAACTCCATGGCCTGCACGTCCCCGCCGCTGCACAGTTGCAGCAGGCCCACCAGGCCGACGCCGGCCCCCGTGGATTTAATGGACCATTTACCCTCGGATCCCGAGCCTTGCGCGCGCACTGTGGTGCTCATTGCCGTCTCTCCCCTGCAACTTTTTTGTTGTTATTGCACTGCGATGTCTGTTGTCACGGCGCCGGGCGGTCGAGGCCGGCCCTGACGTAGTTGCGACTGTGGGCGCCAAAGTGGCGCAGCAACTGCACCAACTGTTCGTTGAGCTGGGCATGGTCGTAGCGTTCGGCGGGCAATTTGTTGCCGGCACTGAAGCTCTGGGTCGCCCCGGGCGTCGCCAGCCACTGGCCGATGGCCTCGTCGAACGCCACCGCCTGGGCATCCGCCTCGGCGCTGACTACCTGGCGCAGGTAATCGGTCGAATAAACCGGGTAATCGGCGTCCCGGGAGGCGTCGGCATAGGCCGTCAGCATCGGGTTGCTCGCCCCCGTCAGCAGCAGGTGGCGCAGCCAGGCGAACTGGTAGCGCTCCACCTCGTTGTGGCGCGTGGCGACACGCTCGATCACCGCCCGCTTGTCACTGTCATAGCCAGCCAGGGCCTTGCCCTCCATCAGCAGCATGCTGGTCAGGTCATCGCCCGGCAGGGTCGTGGCGTGATACGGCTGGGTCAGGTCCTGCAGGTAATGCATGCCCCAGCCCAGGAAGCGATAGCCCCAGTAGGGATGGCCATTGGCGAAGGCAAAACGCGCCAGGCCGAAGTACTGGTAGGCCCGCCAGTCCGGCCAGTTGCGCAGCAGGAAGGGCGCCGCGACGTAGACCACCGCGCTCTCGTGGAAGAAGCCCATATGGAACGGCGCCTGGGAGCTGTACTGGAAACGCGCGTCGCCAAACGACTGCACGCCGAAGCCATACAACGCGCCGACGGCCCCCGGGTTATCGCTGAACAGATTGATATCGTGACCGTAGTCCGGCTCGTCCGCAGCGGTCGCCAGCACGGCCAGTGGCGCGACCTGCTGCCCCGGCTGCAGTTGAATGAAGCGCTGGCGATTCCACGGCGAAAGCGTCTGCTCGACCATCACTTCGGCGGCCTTGAGCTGCGGGCGTCCCGCCAGGTCCTCGCCGGGCATGGGCTGGATCACCTGGGCCAGGTGGATCTGCGGGTTGACCCGCAGGGCCATGAGCAAGTCCCGGCGCAGATCGGCCCCAGGTTGCGGCGCCAGGCGCAGGTTGTCGGGGCGCGGCGGATAGTCGGGGAAGTGGCTGCGGGCGAAGTTCTCCTGCTCGTCCAGCAAGGCCACCAGGCCTGGATACTGCTCGGACACAAACTGCTCGAGGGACTCGACCGCCACCTCGGGCGCCTCGCGCAAGGCGGGCAAATCCCGCAAGGCCAGGTAGCTGCCCACGCTGTGATTGGACCATGCACCGGCCAAGGGCGACAGACTGTACAGCCCCAGGCACAGCAGCAACGACGGCAACTTCATGGCTTTACGCTCTTGTTGTAGATGCGTTCAGCCTAACAATCCGGGTACCCCCCGACACTGTCCGATCTTGCCAAAAAGACTCTCCAATAGCGCCATACAGCCTGGGTCTACGCCGGGTAGCCGGTAATCTCGCGAATACTCTGGTACAGCGGCTTGAGCTGGCGATACATGTGCAGGTAGACCTCACGGTACAAGCGGTCGTACATCTGTTGCGCCTCGGGCTGGGGCATGAACACCTCGGCAGTGCGAGTCATGGCCGCGATGGCGGTATCGAAGTCCGCGTACAACCCAAGCCCCACCGCACAGGCAATCGCCGCCCCCAGTCCAGAGGCCTCGTAGACATGCGGGCGCTCGGCGGGCAGGCCGAAGATATCGGCGGTCAGTTGCATCGCCGCATCGCTCTGGGAACCGCCCCCAGCCACGCGCAAGCGCTTGATCGACAGTTTCGAACGGCGCTCGATACGCTCCTTGCCCTGGCGCAGGGCATAGGCCAGGCCCTCGAGGATCGCCCGGTAGATATGGGCCCGGGTGTGCACGTCGCCAAAGCCGATCATCGCCCCCTTGGCTTCCACCCCCGGCTCGCGGATGCCCGGCGACCAGTAGGGTTGCAGGGTCAGGCCCATGGAGCCGGGCGGCACCGCGTTGACCAGCGCATCGAACAACTGCTCCGGCTCCAGGCCCTGCTCCCGGGCCTGCTGCATTTCCCGCAGGCCGAACTCGTTCTTGAACCAGCTGACCATCCAGTAGCCGCGATAGATCATCACCTCGCAGTTGTAGTGATCGGGGATTGCCGCTGGATAAGGCGGGATCAGCGGCACTATCTCCAGGTAGCGCGAGCGGGTGGTGGTGATGGTCGCCGTGGTGCCGTAGGACAGGCACGCAGTCGTCGCCTCCACCACGCCGGAACCGAGCACTTCGCAGGCCTTGTCGGAGCCGGCGGCAATCAGTGGCAGGCCCTCGGGGATCCCGGTATGGCGGCTGGCCTCGGCGGTGATGCGGCCCAGTTCTTCTCCTGGCTTGTACAGGCGCGGCAGTTGCTGCGCACGCACCGCCAGGGCCTGCCATTTCCAGTCCCGGGGCGCGGCCCAGCGCAGGTGCTTGAAGTCGAAGGGCAAGTAGCCCACGCAGCACCCCACCGAGTCGACAAAACGCCCGGTCAGGCGATGGCTGAGAAAGCCCGAGAGCAGCAGGAACTTGTCCGTGGCGGCCCAGATATCCGGCTGATGCTGGGCGATCCAGTTGGCCTCGGCCTGGGCGCGGAAGTAGTCCACCGTGGCCTCGGCACCGATCAACTTGAACAGCCAGCCCCAGGGGCCCTTGATCCCGCCCTCCGGCTCGCACTGGCGCTGGTCGAGCCAAAGGATGGCCGGGCGCAGCGCCCGACCCTGGGCATCGACATTGATCAAGGTGCCGCGCTGGGTGGTCAGGGACACGCCACGGATCAGGCTGCGGTCGATGCCGGTCTGCGCCCACAACTGCTGGCAGGCCTCCCCCAGCTTGCTCCAGTAGTAATCCGGGTCCTGCTCGGCCCAGCCGGGCTGAGTGGAGTAGTAGGCCTGCAACTCGACCTTGCCTTTGCCCAGCAGGTTGCCCTGCAGGTCGAACAACAGCGCGCGGACACTCTGGGTGCCGTTGTCGATCGCCAGCACATAGTGTTTGTCGGGGGAATTGTTATCCACGAAGCTCTCTTTATTCATGACGCGCTCTTCAGATCGAGGCGGACGGGACGCTGTGATGGCGTTGCCAGAGTTGCAGGTAGCGCTGCTGTTCCTGTTCCCAGCGCGCGTCGTCCCAGCCCAGGCGCGGCTGACATAGCCGGCGGATGTCTGGCAGGTAGTGGGCGGCGCCGCCGGGCAGGAGCAGGCCGAGACGGGTGCGCCGCAACAACAGGTCGTCCAGGTGCAGGACCATCTCGGCCTCGGCGGCAAAGGCCAGCTCTGCCCACAGGGTATCGCTGGCGCCGACACACTCGCTGCCCAGGCTATGTATCAGGCTGGCCAGGCGGGGCAGATCGCGGCCATGGCGCCCGGCCAGGCGCCGCCTGCCGGCATCGCTCAGCCCGGGGATCGCCTGCCGCGACACAGCCTGGAACACTGGCGCGCCGTCATCCTCCAGGGTCTTCCCGAGCATCCCGGCACAGGCCCGCAGCACCTCGATGGCCTGGGGCCTGAAGGTGGTCAGCTTGCCCCCCGCCAAGGTCACGCAGCCTGGTTCCTGCCACAGCACATGTTCGCGGGTTTCATTGGAGGGCTTGGCCTGGGAATCGGCGGCGCCCACCACCGGGCGCACCCCGGACCAGGTGCACAGCACGTCCGCCGCCGTCACCTCGGCCTGGGGAAAGGGCTGGGCGCAAGCCTCCAGCAGGTAGTCGAGTTCTTCACGGGTAATGCTCGCCTCGAGGTCCAGGTCCTCGCGATGATCCAGGTCGGTGGTGCCCACCACGGTGGCCCCTTCCCAGGGAAAGACGAACACCGGGCGACCGTCGCGCCGATGCATAAAACTGAAGGCATGGGCCACCGGCAAGCGCCAGCCCGGCAACAACAAGTGGCTGCCACGCAAGGGCCGCAACTGCCGCTGCCCGCCGCCCGGTTGCAAGCGTTCAGCCCAGGCGCCGGTGGCGACCGCCAGCACCGCGCAACGCACTTGCATAACGGCGCCGCCTTGCGCGTCCTCGACCTCGACCCCACACACCCGCCCGTCCTCGCGCAGCAACTGGCGTACCCGCAGGCCATTGAGCGCCCAGGCGCCATCGGCGCGGGCCTCGGCCAACACGCGCATGACCAGGCGGGCATCGTCGGTCAGCGCATCGCGAAACTGCGATGCCCCCAGCAGCCCCGGCTCCATCAGCCCCGGCGCCAAGTAGCGCAGTTGTGCAGGCCGGTGGAACTGCCGGCTGCGGCAACCGGCCAGGGCGTCATACACCCGCAGCAAGCCGCCGAACACCCGCGGCCCGGGAAACCCGCCACGATAGTGCGGCATCAAAAAACTCAGGGGCTCCACCAACCCCGGTGCTTCGCCCATCAGGCGCTGACGCTCGCGTACCGAATCGCGCGCCAGGCGCCACTGGCCCTTGGCGATGTAGCGCAGGCCGCCATGGACCATTTTTGAAGAACGGCTGGAGGTGCCCCAGGCAAAATCCCGTTGCTCCAGCAGCAGGCAGCGCCAGCCGCGCCGGGCCGCTTCGCGCAGGATCCCGGCGCCGCTGATGCCGCCGCCAATCACAATCAAGTCCCAGGGTTCACGCGCCAGTTGCGGCAACACGGCCTCGCGCCATTGTGCATTCCAGTCATCGCTCATGGGCCTAGTCTTCCAGCAGGGTGCCGGGGTTCATACGCCCGGCCGGATCGAAATGCCGGCTCAGGCTGTGCAACGCCGCCATCGCCAATTCGCCCTTCTCCCTCGGCAGGTAAGGCGCGTGGTCCTTGCCCACACCATGCTGATGGCTGATGGTGCCGTGGTTTTCGACGATGGTGCGGCTGGCCACCTGCTTGAGGGCTTTCCAGCGCGCCAGGGTGGCCGGGTAGTCCGCCGCCGGGCGGAACACATAGCTGGTGTAGATGCTCGAACCTTCGCCATAGACATGGGACAGGTGGGTGAACACATGGACACGCTCGCCCTCGGCCGCCAGGCAGTCGCGCAGGCTGGCCTCGATCGCGTGCAGCAGGGCGTCGACATGGCACCAGTCGGTCGCGGTCTCCAGGGTGTCGACCACGTAGCCGGCATGCCAGAGGTTCTCCCGCAGGTAGGGGAAGCGAAAGCGGTTCTGTTGCCACTTCTTGCCCAGCAGGGTGCCGGTAAACACCCCGCCAAAAGCCTTGAGGTGCTGGCGCGCCTGGCGCAGCGACAAGGCATTCTGCCGACGATTGCCGGTGACGCCGAAAGTCAGCAGGCATTTGCCCTCGCCAGCCCCGCGCAGCGCCAGGTAGCGTTCCAGCCAGGCGATTTGATGGGGATGGCCGGCCAGCGCCAGTTGGGTCTGGGTTTCCATGGCATTGGACAGGCGCAGCATCGACAGCGGCACCCGGGCCTGCACCAGTTGGCGGATCGCCTGCAGGGCCTTGGGCCAATCTGGCAGGAATACGCCGTAGAAGCGCTCGTCCTCGGGCAACGCGCTGACCCGGACCTTGACCTGGGAGATGATGCCGAACCGCCCTTCACTGCCCAGCACCACTTCCCGCAGGTCGGGGCCCGCGGCCGAGGCCGGGAAGCTCGGGATTTCCAGGGGCCCGGCGAAAGTCTCCAGGGTGCCGCCGGCAAACAGTTGCTCGATCCGCCCATAGCGCAGCGATTGCTGGCCACTCGAGCGGCTGGCCACCCAGCCGCCCAGGGTCGACAGCTCCCAGGACTGCGGGAAGTGCCCCAGGGTGTAGCCTTTGGCACGCAGCTGGCTCTCCACCTGGGGCCCACTGGCACCGGGGCCAAAGGTAGCGATCAGGCTTTGTTCGTCGAGGTCGAGCAGGCGGTTCATGTGGGCCAGGGACACCGTCAGCACCGGGCGCGTGGATGCCGGCGGGTTGATATGCCCGGCCACCGAGGTGCCGCCGCCGTAGGGAATCAGGCACAGGTCGGCACTGTCGGCCAGGGCCAGCAACTGGCGGATCTGCTCGACAGTTTCCGGCAGGGCCACGGCGTCCGGGTACCGGCCCAGCGCACCTTCACGCAGGGCCAGCCAGTCCGGCAGGCTCTGGCCGCGGGCATGCATCAGGCGATCCCGGGGCTCGATACTGTAAAGCGGATGGGGCGCCAGGCGCGACGCGGGCACCGCGGCCAGGGCGCGCTCCAGGCTGGCGTCCGGCAGGGTGTGCCCGTCGCCCAATCGCTCGCGCAGAAACGCGGCCCCATGGGCGGGCATCTCCATCTGCGTAGTTTCTTCGCCCCAGCCGTTCCAGCGTCGCATGCCTGTTTCTCCCAGCAGATCTTATGATTTTCAGTGCCCCCATACTAAACAGCCGGTGCGCGCTGTCACGGTCGCATCGGGACAGATGGAGTAGCCAATTGGGTCAATCGCTGTATTACCGGATGTATCCACGGGAGCATTTACTTTAGTCACGATTTCAAATTACCTTGCCTGCCATCGACGCGCGCAAGGCACTGCCGCCAGCAACACCCCGCAAGGAACCCGATCATGCAGACACTCGGCTCTACCTCCGTCCCCCCTCTGCTGAAGTACCTGCGCCATGCCGAACAGCTTGGGGTGGCAACAGCCCCCGCACTGGACGCGGCCGGGCTCACTGTCGGCCAACTGGACGACAACAGCCTGCGCCTGCCCGTGGAAGCCCACGAGCGCCTGCTGGGGTACTTCTGCGAACATTCCGGGGACTTGCTGTTCGGGCTCAATTCGGCGCGCTTCGTGTTGCCCAACTCATGGAGCGTGCTCGGCTACATCACCATGAACTGCGCGACCCTGGGCGAGGCGATGAACCGCATCATGCCGTTCGAAAAACTGGTGGGCGACATGGGCACCAGCCGCGCGGAAATGGTCCATGACCAGGTGCGACTGATCTGGAACTGCCGCCACCAGCAGCCGCAGATCCGTCGGCACATGGTGGAAAACGTCCTGGCGTCCTGGCTGGTGTATGCCCGCTGGATCGCCGACACCGAACTGTCGCCAAGCCAGGTGTTGCTCGAACACCCGCTGCCGGACGGCGCACAACTAAGCCAGTACGAGGACTTCTTCGGCTGCCCGGTGTTGTTCGAACAGCCCTGCTCGGCCCTGGTGGCGCCCTTGAGCTACCTGCAAACGCCCCTGCGCCAGGCCGATGCGCAATTGCTGCGCACCCTGGAAGAACATGCCCTGGCCCTGATGGCCTCACTGGACGATTCAACCCTGGCGCTGCGGGTGAAAAACGCCCTGCGCCAGTTGCTCAAGGAAGGCCTGCCGCGCAAGGAACAGGTGGCCGAGCAGTTCGCCATGTCGGTGCGCACCCTACAACGCCAGTTGCAGCAGGCCGGCACGTCCTACCAGCAGATCCTCGACGACCTGCGCCAGGAATTGGCCGAGCACTACCTGCTGCACAGCGACCTGCCGATCCAGGACATCGCCCAATACCTGGGTTTCACCGAACCGCGCTCGTTCCACCGCACCTTCAAGAGCCGCACCGGTGTGCCGCCGGGCGAGTATCGGCAGACCCATCGGGGCAGTTGAGGCCGAACATCACAGGCGCTCCAGCCCCAACCCCTCAATCAAATCCTCCCCTGCTTCATCCGCCCGCCAGCGCCGACTGGAGATGCGCATGGTGTAGCGCCGCCGATACTCCGAAGGCGTCAGCCCCGTACTGCGCAAAAACAGGCGCCGAAATGCACTGGCATCTTGATAACCGCAGTACTCCATGACTTCCGTCAGGTCGATCAGGGTCACTTCCAGTAACTGCTTGGCGCGCTCAACCCGCAGGCGATGCAGGTAATCCAGGGGGGTCATGCCCTCCACCTCTTTGAAGTGACGCAGCAAGGTCCGCGGGCTGGCGGTCGCGGCCTGGGCGACCTCGTCCAGGCTGTAGGGCGTCTGAATATGCTGTTGCAGCCACTGCTTGGCGCGGAACACCACACTGTCGCGGGTTTTTACCGAGATGCCGGGGAAATTCAGGCTTGAGTGTTCAAAGCGCATCGGGTGATAAAGCAGGCCATTGGTCGCGACCTGGGCCATTTCTTCGCCGGCGAAGTGCCGGATCAACTCCACCATCAAATCGCAGACCGCCGCCGGGGCTCCAGCGGTGAACACCGGGCCGTCGACCACCACCGGGCCTTCCATCGCCAATTGCACCTTCGTAAAGGCGCACGCGAACCAATTGGCAATCATCCAGGTGACCGTCGCGCGCCGGCCATCCAGGACACCTGCACGCGCGAGCATCACCGCGCCATTGAAGCTGGCAGCAATCACGCGCCCTTGGGCGTGGTAACGCGCGATGCAGTTCAGCTCGGCGGTGCATTGATCGAGAACATGGTTCAGGTCCGGCACGCTTTTCATCTGCACGCCGGGAACAAACAGGGCTGTCTGCGAGGGCCGCAGGGTTTTGCGGCCGGCGTTGGGCGGGCGCATTTGCGCCAGCCAGTCGGGAAGCGGCAGCTCATTGCCCGCCGCATCGATCAGGCGCCAGTGAAAAAACGCGCCGCGCTTATCCGGGTTGCGCAACTGCCAGAGGCTGTTAAAGGTGCGCAGCATGTCGATCACGCTAAACAGCGTGCCAGTGAGACTGTGCGGGCCATGCAATAAATCGACGCGGACATTCATGGGCTTACCTGGCGATATTAGATTTATTGTTGGCGATATTAGCCCTGCCTTTTCACGCTGTCTCCCGACCGCTCGCCCGGCCTGCGTGATGCTCCTTTAAAAACAGGGTCGAACCGCCTTTTCACCTGGCTTTTAACAGTCAATTGCCCGGGATTTTTACTGGCGATATTGGCTTTATCGCTGTCGGTACTCGCCTTATTACCGAGACCGCTTCGACGATAGACTGAAAAACACCTGAGCTGCGCAAAGAAAAAACAAGGGTATCAGTCAGTGAAAACAACAATAAGAAACACCGGCAAGCCTGTGATGGCAGGGTTGGCCACGGCCTTGCTCAGTGCTGGCATCGGCACTCCAGTCACCGCAGGAGAACTGGTGTTCAGTGACCTCAAGTCAGGGCTGGGGAATGGCATGCAATGGCAACATGAAGACACCCGTCTGCAGGTAAAAGGCGCCTTGGCCCTGGGCACAGTGCGACGCATGGACGACCCGAGCCACCGCCTGACCAGTGCCGAATACGGTATGAACCTGTTCAACGACGGCAACCTCAACTACAAGCGCGGCGATGCGGTTTCCACGTCGGCCGAAGCCTACCTGCAAGCGGACCTAAGCCACCGTAACCTCGGGGTTTTCGTCAGCGCAAAGGGTTGGTACGACTACACCCAGAAACACCAGGACGTCGGGCATGGCAGCGTCCCCAACGGCTATCGCTCGGGAGAACCACTCAGTGATTCGGGGTTCGATTCCCTGGCGCGCTTCTCCAATGCGGTGTTCAACGACGCCTATGTCTACGGCAATTTCCAGCCCGCCGGGCATGATCTGCTGGTGCGCCTGGGCGACCAGGCGATCCCTTGGGTCACGCCCACCACCATCAGCGGTGGCTTGCAGGCAGTGAACGCGTTTGACTGGGCCGCCGCACGCCGCGCCACCTCGATTGCCGAAGCCCGCACCGTGCCGATGCCGACCCTGTACGCCAAGCTGGCCCTGACCGAGAACCTGTCGGTGGATGCGTTCAATCAGTTTGAATTGCGCCCCAGTGCCTACTCTGGCTGTGGCACATTTCTGTCGACCAGCGACTACGCCCAACCCGGCTGCAATCAATTTATCCTTAACGGCAGCGTGATGAGCGCGATAGCAGGCCGACCGATCTCGACCACTGACGGCCAGGCCCTCAACAACCCCTTGGATCACGTGGCCCGTGGCCCGGACCATCGCCCAGGCAATAATCAATACGGCGCCAGCCTGCAGTATTTATGGAAGGACGTCGGGTTGTTCGGCTTGTATTTCGCCGACTACAGCAGCCGGGAAGCGCTGACACAAGTCATGCGTACCGGCCCCGGCGTACTGACACCACCGGCCGCGAACGTGGGGCTGGCAACACCCACTGGAGTGGCGGCTTATTATCAACGCGCCTACCCAACCCGCATTCGCCTGTACGCCCTCAACTTCAAGACACGGCTACCGGGCGGCACCGGGATTTATGCCGAATACAGTTACCGCCCCAATCAACCGATCGCCTGGAACGGCGCTGACTTTATTGCCGGGCTGCTCGCCGGCAGCGGGCCGATGGGCTACCTGTCCAAAACCCCGACGGGCTACCTGGCAAGCGGCTACGACCGCTTCCACGTCAGCCAATTGAATCTCGGCGCCAGCCACCCTTTTGGCCAAGTGCTGGGCGGTGCGATGAAGCTATCGGCAGAAGCCGGGTTGAAATATGTACATGACCTGCCCGACACCGACCAGATCCGTTACGGACGCCCCGGTTTTGGCAGCGCGCCCTACGGCAAAGCGGCGAAGTGCACAGGCCCTGCGGCCAGATGTGCGGATGACGGATTTATCACGCCGTTTGCCTGGGGTACCCGTATCAAAGGGGAAATCAACTACAGGAATGTATTGCCGGGGCTGGACCTGACACCTTCGCTGACACTCGTCTATGACATCGAGGGGCACGCCTATGACGGGGTATTTTCCGAAGGCCGCTACGCGCAAATACTCGGTGTGAAGGGTGATTACAAAAGCACTTACACCTTCGATCTCAGCTACCTGAACACCGGTGGCGGCGATTACAACCTGGTGGCAGATCGCAGCCTGTTAGAGGCCAGTGTCGGTATTCGCTTCTAGCAGCCCCCCTTAAAACAAGGCCATAACCATGAGTTCATTTACCGATAGCCGACGCCCGCTCGTCGTTGCCCTGCTGATGACAGTGGTGATTATCAGCGTGCTGGACAAGACCATTTTTGCCTTCGCCGGCCCGCAGATCATTGATGAGTTAAAGCTCACGCCAGCACAGTTCGGTTTTATTAGCAGCGCGTTCTTTTTTCTTTATTCGATCTCTGGGGTACTGGTGGGTTTTCTCGCCAACCGTATGCCGAGTCGCTGGATTCTCTCCGGCATGGCCCTGGTATGGATGACCGCCCAATTGCTCGCGGCCCTGTCCACCAGTTTCTTCACCCTGCTGGCCAGCCGCATCCTGCTCGGTGCCGGTTGCGGCCCGGGCACGGCGGTGACCCAGCACGCCTGCTTCAAGTGGTACACCAGCCGAGAGCGGGTGCTGCCAGCAGCGCTGATCCAGGTCGCAATCATGCTCGGCGCGATTGCCGGAGCGGTCGCCCTGCCCAAGCTGATCGAGCAGTACGGCTGGCGCACGGGCTATGTGCTGCTGGCCGGTGTCGGCCTGGTGTGGCTGCTGCTGTGGCAACGTTATGGCCGTGAAGGCCAGCATGACGATACACGGGACACCCAGGGCGACCTGCTGCCCACGCTGCCCTACAAGCGCCTGTTGCTCAACCGCACGTTTGTCTGCATTACCCTGGTCGCGTTCTGCAGCTACCTGCCCAATGCCTTGCTCTACAGCTGGCTGCCCACCTACCTGCAAAGGGGCCTGGGCATGACCCCGATGCAATCGGGGTACCTGGTGCTGGCCACCACCCTGGGGGTGATCTTTATCAACTTGCTGGTTTCCAGCCTGGCGCAACGCGCGATGAAACGCGGCGCCAGCCTGCGCAAGGCGATGGTTGTGCCGCCGCTGCTGGCGTGCCTGGTCGCCGCCGTCACCTACATCCTGATGGGTTTTACCAGCACCAGCCTGACGGTGACCCTGGGGTTTTTCCTGCTCGGCAGCATCCTCCTCAACCTGCTGTCGGCCTTCGGTTTCAGCATCGTTGCCCACATCGCCCCGGCCCGCCAGCGCGGGAGCATGCTGGCGATCCATATTGCGCTGCTTACCACTGCCGGCATGCTCGCGCCAGTGCTGGTCGGCCAGGCCATTGGCTGGCAGAACGGCGACCTGGTGACCGGCTTCGAGCTGGCGATCGGCCTGTTCGGCATTGCCCTGCTGGTGTTCAGCCTGCTGGGCCTGGTACTGATCGACCCGGAGCGCAGTCGTCGTGAACTCCTTGCCAGCACTCCCAGCGCAGCTTTTGAGGCCACCAGCCCGGCCTAAACCGCGCAGTGATTGCCCACCACCTTGAGCGCTGCGCGCGGCGCCCAGCACGACTGCCAATAGGGAACACCCGATGGACTTATCCTGCTTTTCACAAAGCTACGCCGAAGCTCGGCAAAAATTCCTCCAGGCCTGTGCCAATGCGGGTCTGGAGGCTCAATCTCATCCTCACCCACTACCGGGTATTGATGGCGAGGAACTGGCCCTGGATGTGGTATTTGCCGGCTCACCAAAGGCCACCAACCTGCTGGTCCTGAGCAGCGGCGTACATGGTGTGGAAGGCTTCTGCGGCTCGGCCGTACAGGTTGATCACCTGCGCAACCGCGAGTGGCGGGAGCACTGCCAGCGCCAGGACCTGGCGATGCTGTACCTGCATGCGATCAACCCCTACGGCTTCTCCTGGCTACGCCGGGTCAACGAAGACAATATCGACCTCAATCGTAACTTCATTGACTTCAACCAACCGCTGCCCGACAACCCAGACTACCGCGCCCTCGCCCCGCTGCTGCTTCCCCGCCGGCAACCACCCACCCTGCTCAGCACGTTGGGCCTGGCCGGATATGCACTGCGGCATGGCACCAAAGCCCTGCAGTCAGCCATTACCCGGGGCCAACACAGCCACCCTGAAGGCCTGTTTTACGCAGGCGCGGCCCCCGCCTGGAGCAACCTGCAACTACGCCAGATTATCCGTCGCCTAGGCAACCACTGCCGGCGCATCGGCTGGATCGATGTGCACACCGGGCTAGGCCCGTGTGGCGTGGGTGAGCGGATCTATAAAGGGCTCAACCACCCCAACGATATTGCGCGGGCACGAAGCTGGTGGGGCGCACAGGTCACGGCCAGCGCAGACGGAACCTCCTCGTCGGCCATGCTCAATGGCACCCTGGATCTGGCCGTGATGGAGGAATGCCCGCACGCGCAATACAACGGCTTGACCCTGGAATACGGCACCCAGCCAGGGCCACGGGTACTTGAAGCGCTACGTGCCGATCACTGGCTGCACGCCCATCCGGATACGGCACAAGCCCGACGGGTGCAGATCAAGCGCCAGTTGCGCGATGCCTTCTACATCGACACCGAACTCTGGAAGCGCCGGGTCCTGGAACAAGCCCGAGAAGTGACTGCGCTGACCCTGCGCGGTCTTGCCACGCGCCTTGAATGACAAAAATGCCCACTATCGGTGGGGTACCCACTCAAACCACAGAGGATGTTCATGATGAGTGCATATTTGGTGCAAGCGTTAAAAGAGGTCATGCAAAAGGTCCAGACCCGTCTCGACCAGCATCAGGATGAGGTCGTCACCACACTCAGCCGCGTAGCCACGGGCGAGCTGAAGATGACCGAGACGCTCAGCCCCGATGAGCAGGAGTGCGCCCGACTGCTGTTCGGCTGGGTGGCGCAGGAGGGCCCGCAAAAGGTGTTTGCCGCGATCCAGCCCGTGCTGGCCGATCCTGCCAAGTTGAGCGCCGGCATCACCCTCGATGAAATCATCGAAGGCCCGCCGTTCGGGATCATCCCGCCGGCTCTCAAGCACATTGACCTGCGCGCCCTGACCCGACTCGCGGTACTTCTGGCCAGCTACATCTTTTATGAGCAATTCCACTACCCACAGCCAGAAACCGGGGTGTACGACATCTCGGGCAAGCCTTTCCAAAAACTCAAATGGCTTTACCGCTACTGGTTCAATCAACTTGAAGTGGCCGAGAAAGGCTCCGGGCTGGAGGAGCTGTTTGAGTCCCAGGCGTTCAACTTCTTCAACCTGAATCAATCGCCGATAGACCCAGGCTTCGGCAACCCGCCTTTGCGTTCGGTCTCGGTTTCATGTGCCGGAGACCTGCTGGCGGTCGATGTCCTGACCCCGGAAAACACCCCGCACCTGTTCGACGACATCACGGATTTCTACAGCAGCGCAGACATCGTCAGCGCCAACCTGGAATCGACCGTTGACTGCCACAGAAAACCGGGACGCCATCAGGCCAAAGGGCAACCGGCCCAGATGAATACATCCGAGGCGATGTTCCGCAAGTTCCGTGACGAGGCGAAAATCAACTTCTTCAGTACCGCGACCAACCACGCCATGGACTGGGATGAACAAGGCGTACTCGCCACCCTCGATGTACTGAAAAAATCCGGCGCCTACTATGCCGGCACTGCCGCCAGCCAGGCCGAGCAGGATGACGTGGTGGTGGTGGAAAAAAACGGCATCAAGGTTGCCTTGCTGGCCTACACCTTTGACCTCAATGGCCGCGACCCATCGCCTGACAAGGCGTACCTGGCCAACGTGGTGCGCTTCAACGATGTAAACCCGGCGCCCGACTACTCACTGATCGAAAAACAGGTCGCCCGCGCCAAAGCCAAGGGGGCGGACTGGATCATCGCCTACTGCCACTGGGGCTGGGAGTTCGAGATGTACCCCCACCTCAATATCGTGGAAGCCGCACGCAAGGTGATTGCCTGCGGTGTAGACACGATCCTTGGCAACCATGCGCATGTCAGCCAGCCCGCAGAACTTATCCCGCGCCCTGGCAAGCAGGATGCGCTGGTGATCTACGCGTTCGGCGACTTCGTCAGTTATCACCCCGAAAGCCGTAACTCAAAACTGGCCTACACCCTCAAATTCAGCATCGGGAAATTCCTGGGTGTTACTCGCCTGTTCAACGTCAAGGCACTGCCTATCTACATCGTTAACGAAAGATTGGATGACACGCGTTTCAACTGCCGCATCGTCAAATTCTTCGATGTGCTGGAGAACCCGGATGGCTACGGGCTGACCGAGTTGGAGAAGAGCCAACTGCCCCATCTGCGGGACAAGGTGTGGAGCGATATTCTGTCGCCACTTTCCAGCCTCCCGGACTGATGTGAGCAACAGCGCCAAGCCTGCCTTACACGGCAGGCTTTTTTGTAGGGCCCTTGACTCTCCCCTATACGGCAGACCCTACGCTGAAGATCATTTCCCCAAGGGCTTTCCCGTGGTTCAGCGCATCCTGGTCATCCTCGGCCACTCCTCCAGCACCAGCTTCTGCTCGGCCCTCGCCGAGACCTACCTGCAATCGGCCAGAAACGCCGGGCATGAGGTACGTCTCCTGCGCCTGGGCGAGCTGACGTTCGACCCGATCCTGCACCATGCCTATCACCAGGCCCAACCCCTGGAGCCCGACTTGCTCGGCGCCCAATCCGACATCCTCTGGGCTACTCATCTGACGTTCGTGTTCCCCATCTGGTGGGGCGGTGTTCCGGCGTTGTTGAAGGGGTTTATCGATCGGATCTTCCTTGCCGGCTTCGCCTTCAAATACCGCAAGGGCAAGGCGTTCCCCGACAAGCTCTTGAAGGGCCGCACCGCCCACCTGCTGGTGACCATGGATACGCCACCGTGGTATTACCGCTGGTTCTACCGCATGCCCGGCCTGCACCAAATGCGCAAGACCACCCTTGAGTTTTGTGGCATCAAGCCGATCAAGACGTTGATGTTCGGCCCACTGCAGGGCTCTACTGCAGCGCAGCGCGACAAGTGGCTGAAGAAGGCCCGCACACTCTTTTAGGAAAGGACCTGCATGTACATCGGTAAAGCCGCGCAGTTGTCAGGCACGACGATCAAGGCGATTCGTCACTACGAGGACATCGGCTTGCTACCGCAGCCGCAACGCGAGGGGCGGTATCGGGTGTATTCGGCGCAGAGCGTTGAGCTGCTGACGTTTATCAAGTGCGCGCAGCAGTTGGGCTTCAAGCTCAAGGAGTTGCAGGGGATTCTTCACGGGTACCGTGGCAATGAACTGCCTTGGCAGCGCGCCAACCAGGCGATAGCACAAAAGAAACTCGAGTTGATGACGCAGATCCAAGCCCTGCAGCAAGTGCATGCAGGGCTGGTGGCGTTTGAGGGCAGCCTGGAACAGGCCCAGGGTCAGTGCCAGTTTGCACGTCTGGTGGAAACCGGCACGGCGCGCATCGGCTAGTTCAGCAGGTCGCCCCATTTGTTTCGCAGGACGCGCTCTTCTGCCAGGATTTCCCGCGTCATGCTGCCAACCCATTGCTGGGCAAAACCATTAGCTTCACGCAGCAGTACGATGTCATCGAGCTCGAAGTCGCCGGGTTGGGCCACGTCCTGATGCTCATCCAGCATCTTCCTGACCATTTCATTGAGCTGCTTAGGAGCTGAAGCCTTGGCTGTATGACTGAAAAACCCCGGCGTGCCAAAACGCCCCTCATTTGCCCCTCCACCCCCTATCTGCTAGTGTCGCGCCCGTTTACCGTCAACCGGAATAGCCGCCATGGCCCGCAAAAAAGTTGCACTCGATTTCGAACAATCCCTCGCCGACCTGCAAACCCTGGTCGAGCGTCTGGAGAACGGCGAGTTGTCGCTGGAAGACTCGTTGACGGCGTTCGAGCAAGGTATCGGCCTGACCCGCGACTGCCAGAGCGCCCTGGCGCAGGCGGAGCAGAAGGTCCAGGTATTGCTGGAACGGGATGGGGAGTTGGCCGAAGAACCTTTCGACGCGGAACAAGCGCAATGATCGACGTTTATCAGGCCAGCAGTCAGGCTCGGGTCAATGCTGCGCTCGAACCGCTGTTTGTGGCACCCAGCCCGGAGCTGGCCAGGTTGTATGAGGCCATGCGCTACAGCGTGATGAACGGCGGCAAGCGCGTACGGCCATTGCTCGCCTATGCGGCCTGCGAGGCGCTGGGCGTGGACGCCGCGCAAGCCAATGGCGCGGCGTGTGCGGTGGAGTTGATTCATGCCTATTCATTGGTGCATGACGATTTGCCGGCGATGGACGATGACGATCTGCGGCGCGGCCAGCCCACCACCCATAAAGCCTTTGACGAAGCCTGTGCGATCCTCGCGGGTGACGGCCTGCAAAGCCTGGCGTTCAGCGCCTTGCTTGATCCGCGCCTGAGCGGCGTGAATGCCGAGATCCGCCTGCGTATGGTCACCGCGTTGGCCAGCGCTGCGGGCCCGGCCGGTATGGTCGGGGGCCAGGCGATTGACCTGGGGTCGGTGGGCCTCAAGCTGGACCAGCAAGCCCTGGAATATATGCACCGGCACAAGACCGGTGCGCTGATCGAGGCTGCCGTGCACCTCGGCGCCCTGGCCAGTGGCCGCGCCGAAGCGGCGCAGCTGGCCGCCTTGCAGACCTATGCCCGGGCCATCGGCCTGGCGTTCCAGGTGCAGGACGATATTCTCGACGTAGAAAGCGACACCGCGACCCTCGGCAAGCGCCAGGGCGCCGATATTGCCCGTGACAAGCCGACCTATCCGTCACTGCTGGGGCTCGAAGCCGCCAAGGCCTATGCCCTGGAGCTGCGCGACCTGGCCCTGGCCGCCCTGCGACCATTCGACGCGGCAGCCGAGCCGCTGCGTGACCTGGCGCGGTATATCGTCGAACGCCGCCACTGATTACAGCGGCCTTTACCGCCGCATATCGGCCAAGTTCGGTGCTCTGCGTGGGCAGTTTGCGATGCTTGAGGTAAACTGCCGCCTCTTCTATACCTATAACGATTCGCCTGATGCCCACGACGTTTCAAGAGATTCCCCGCAAGCGCCCGACCACGCCTCTGCTGGACCGTGCTAACACGCCGGCCGGCCTGCGCCGCCTGGGTGAAGCCGAGCTGGAAACCCTGGCCGATGAGTTGCGCCTGGAATTGCTCTACACGGTCGGCCAGACCGGTGGGCATTTTGGTGCTGGCCTTGGCGTCATCGAGCTGACCATCGCGTTGCATTACGTATTCGACACCCCGGACGACCGGCTGGTGTGGGACGTGGGCCACCAAGCGTATCCGCACAAAATCCTCACCGGACGCCGCGAGCGCATGGCCACCTTGCGCCAGAAGGACGGCATCGCCGCCTTCCCGCGCCGCTCCGAGAGCGAATACGACACCTTTGGCGTCGGCCACTCCAGCACCTCGATCAGCGCAGCCCTGGGCATGGCGATTGCCGCCCGTCTGCAAAACAGCGATCGCAAGGCGATTGCCGTGATCGGTGATGGCGCACTGACAGCCGGCATGGCGTTTGAAGCGCTGAACCATGCGCCGGAAGTGGACGCCAACATGCTGGTGATCCTCAACGACAACGACATGTCGATCTCGCGCAATGTCGGTGGTTTGTCCAATTACCTGGCGAAGATCCTGTCCAGCCGCACCTACGCCAGCATGCGCGAGGGCAGCAAAAAAGTGCTGTCCCGCCTGCCCGGCGCCTGGGAAATTGCCCGCCGTACCGAAGAATACGCCAAGGGCATGCTGGTCCCCGGCACCCTGTTCGAAGAGCTGGGCTGGAACTATATCGGCCCCATCGACGGCCACGACCTGCCGACCCTGATCGCTACCCTGCGCAATATGCGCGACCTCAAGGGCCCGCAGTTCCTGCATATCGTCACCAAGAAAGGCAAAGGCTTCGCCCCGGCGGAAGTCGACCCGATTGGCTACCACGCCATCACCAAGCTCGAACCGCTGGACGCGCCCGTGGCGGCGCCGAAAAAGGCCAGTGGGCCGAAGTACTCCGGTGTGTTTGGCGAATGGCTGTGCGACATGGCCGCCGCCGATCCGCGCCTGGTGGGCATTACCCCGGCGATGAAGGAAGGCTCCGACCTGGTGGCGTTCAGCGAGCGTTTCCCGCTGCGCTACTTCGACGTGGCGATTGCCGAGCAACACGCGGTGACCTTTGCCGCTGGCATGGCCTGCGAAGGCGCCAAGCCAGTGGTGGCGATCTACTCCACGTTCCTGCAACGCGGTTATGACCAACTGGTCCACGATGTGGCGGTGCAGAACCTCGACGTGCTGTTCGCCATCGACCGCGCCGGCTTGGTGGGCGAAGACGGCCCGACCCACGCCGGCAGCTTTGATCTGTCGTACTTGCGCTGCATCCCCGGCATGCTGGTGATGACCCCAAGCGACGAGAACGAGCTGCGCAAGATGCTCAGCACCGGCCACCTGTACAACGGCCCCGCAGCGGTACGCTACCCCCGTGGCAACGGCCCGAATGCGCTGATCGAGAAAGACCTGGAGCCGATCGAGATCGGCAAGGGCATCGTGCGGCGCCAGGGCAGCCAGACTGCGTTCCTGGTATTCGGCGTGCAACTGGCCGAAGCCCTGAAAGTGGCGGAAAAAATCGACGCCACCGTGATCGACATGCGCTTCGTCAAACCCCTGGATGAAGCCCTGGTGCGCGAGATCGCCGGCAGCCATCAATTGCTGGTAACGGTTGAAGAAAACGCCATCATGGGCGGCGCCGGTGCGGCAGTCAGTGAGTTCCTGGCGCGGGAGAATATCCTCAAGCCGGTGCTGCACCTGGGTTTGCCGGACATTTATGTGGAGCACGCCAAGCCGGCGCAGATGCTGGCTGAGTGCGGGCTGGATGAAGCGGGGATCGAGGCTGCGGTTCGCCAGCGCATGGCCTTGCTCGGCCTGTAAACCGGATCAAACTGTGGGAGCTGGCTTGCCTGCGATAGCATCACCCCGGTCTATCAGAAAGACCGAGGTGTCTGCATCGCAGGCAAGCCAGCTCCCACATTTGTTTTGTATTGCCTTGGAAACCATGGACGGCCCATGAAACACCTTCGACTTGCCCTGCCACTCCTGCTCCTACCCACTCCAGAGCTGCTCGCCGACACCCGCGACGCCGCCCTGAAGCTCCCCGATGTGGTCATCAGCGCCAACCGCCAGGTGCAGGCGCGCAATGACAGCAGCGCCGCCAACACCGTATTCACTCGCGACGATATCGACCGCCTGCAACCCTCCAGCGTGACCGACCTGCTCAGCCGCGTGCCCGGTGTACAAGTGGCGCGGACCGGTGGCCGGGGCAGCTTGCCGGGGATCTTCATACGCGGCACAAAGTCGGCGCAAAGCCTGGTGCTGGTGGATGGCCAGCGGATCGCCAATGCCACCTCTGGCGACAGTGGCCTGCAATACTTGAATGTCGACCAGATTGAACGGGTGGAAGTGCTGCGCGGATCGCGCTCGGTGATTTACGGCAGTGACGCGATTGGCGGGGTGATCCAGATATTTACCCGACGCAATGCCGGACCAGGCCTGCAACCGCGCCTGAAGTTGGGCTTTGGCAGCAACAACACCTGGGAGCGCAGCCTGGGCCTGTCGGGCGGTGATCAACGCACGCGCTTCAACCTGGGCGCGAGCCTGGATGACACGGCCGGTATCGACTGGAGCCACGCCTCCTTCCCCAGCGACCGCGACCATGATGCCTATCGCAATAAGTCGCTGAGCTTGAACCTCAGCCATGAGTTCAGCGATGAGCTGGAGGTGGGTTTTAACCTGCTGGATAGCCGGGGCAAATCGGAATTTGATAACAGCGCTGGGCGCTACGACGACGTCAGCAAACAAACTTTTGGCCAAAAACCCTATACCGACTACACCGTCAGCAGCGCCAGCGCTTACATCGACGCCCAACTCAACGAGGCCTGGCAGACCCGTGTAGAGCTGGGCCACAGCGAAAACCGCGACACCAAGCGCGACAAGCTCAGCACTGACTTCAGTGTGTTCAACACCTATCGCGACTCGATCAACTGGCAGAACGACCTGACGCTCGACCAGCAGAATAGCCTGATTCTGGGCGGTGATTGGTACGAGGACCGCATTCACAGCGACAAACCGTACAACGAAAACAGCCGGTGGAACCGTGCCGCGTTTATCCAGCATCGTTTCAAGGGGGAGTGGTTTTCCACCGAACTGGGGCTACGCCGCGACGACAACCAGCAATTCGGCGGGCAGAACAGTTGGAGCGGCACGCTGACCTTGCCGGTCAATAGCGATAACGACTTACTACTGAGTTACAGCGAAGGCTTTCGTGCGCCGACGTTTAATGATCTGTACTACCCGAACGAAAACGGGTTTATAAGCAGCAATCCAGACCTTAAACCTGAAACCTCAAAAAGCTACGAGGTGCAATGGCGTAGCCAGCTCAGCGACGTCAGCCGGTTAGAAGCCTCGCTATATCGGACTGATATCAAGGACGCGATCATCTACGACAATTCGGGTCCGCACAATGTCGCCACCGCCCGCATCAACGGCTTCGAAGCCGCCCTCAAGCAGGAGTTCTTCGGCTGGCAAGGCAACCTCGGCCTGTCGATCATCGACCCGCGCGACCGCAACAGCGGCCACACCCTGGCCCGTCGTGCCCGGCGCACCCTGAACCTGGACCTGGATCGGCAGTTCGACCAATTGAGCCTGGGCGCCAGTTGGCAGGCCATCAGCAGCAGCTACGACGCCGAAGACAACCAGAACCGGCTAGCGGGCTATTACCTGCTGGGATTGCGCAGCGGTTGGGCGCTGAACCGGGAAGTGGCGCTTTCGCTCAAGGTCGATAACCTGCTGGATCGCCGCTATACACGGGCGTGGTACAGCTATGACGATCCGAACTTCGCGAACAACCAGCCGTACCGCGAAGAAGGCCGGACGTGGATGCTTGGGGTGACGTGGACGCCGCAGCTCTGAGGTTGTCCGGGCCGACGCCATTGCAGGCAAGCCAGCTCCCACATTTGTTCTGTGGTGTGGCCAAAATATTCTGCACTGCCGAGCTCCCACCTTTTGATGTGTGAATACAGTCAAATGTGGGAGCTCGCTTGCCTGCGATAGCGGTCTTAGCGGTTCGGCGCAATCACCTGACACAACCTCGCCACCGCCTCCACCATCTGCCCACTGGGCCGCTCCAGCCCTTTATCCGGCACGATCAGCAAGCGCCCCTGGACCACCGCCGCCACCTGGGGCCAGGCCTTCCAGTCGTCCAGTTGCGCTTGATCCGCCGCCAGGATCACCTGGGGATCACGCTGCAACACCGACTCGATATTGACCTGCGGGGCTGGCAACTTGAGGTCGTCAAACACATTGCGCGCGCCACATACGCTGAGCGCATCGCTGATGATCTGCCCACCGCCCACGGTGTACAGCGGTTGGTTCCAGACCTGGTAGAACACGCGCAACGGCTCGCTACGCTGATAACGCTGGCGCAACTCGGCCAAGCGTTGACGCAAGCGGTCGGCCAGTTGGCGACCGGCTTCGGCGCGGCCCAACTGTTGGGCGATGGCTTCGACCTGGCTGCTCAGTTGTTCAAGGCTATGGGGTTCGGCGACGTAGATCGGGATGTTCAAGCGCTTGAGCTGCTCGCGCTGGGCGGGGCCGACGCTGCCGGGCCAGAGCAGCAACAAGTCAGGCTGCAGGCTGAGCAGCCGCTCCAGATCCAACTGCCCATAACGGCCCACCGAGGGCACATTGCGCAGCGCGTCAGGCCGTTCGCCGCCGTCGAGCACGCCCACCAGCAGATCGCTCGCACCCAGCTCAACGACGATTTCAGATAGGGACGGTGCGAGGCTGACCACCCGCTCGACCGCCGCCGCCGACGCGCTGGCGGCCAGCAGCAGAACCGCCAGCCACAAGCGCATCAACCGAGCTGACGCGGGATGCGATAGAGGTAGAACAGCACCAGGGTCGACAAGGCCAGGAGAAACAGCGGCACTGCCTCCAGGCCGACGAACACGGCCAGCGCACCGATCCAGGCCGGGAACGCCGCGACCAGCAGCGCCGTGCGTCGACGAGCCGCGAGGGTGATCCAGGCGGCGGGCTCTTCAGGTGTATCCAGGGCCTTGGAGGTGGCAATCAGCGCATGTTTATAGCCATGGAAGTAACGCAGGCTGGCAAACATCGAGGCAACGCCGGCGATAAAGAACGGCATCGCCAACACTGGCAACAGCGGCTCGCCCTGACCAAACACCAGGTTGATCACGAACAACGGCAGCAACGCCAGCGCCAGGTACTGCCACCAACTGAAGGACAGCCGCCGCTTGACCTGGCCGCGCGTCACGCCCGGTCGACCTCGCCCTGATGCTCGTTGCCCATCATATGGTCGAGCTTGCTGGCTTTGGTCGCCAGGTAGAGTTTGTTGTGCGGGTTATGCCCGGTGTGCAGCGGCACGCGCTCGGCAACGGTGATGCCCATCTCGGTCAAGGCGTTGACCTTGCGCGGGTTGTTGGTCATCAGGCGCAGGGACTGGATGCCCAGGTGTTCGAGCATCGGCAGGCAGATGCCGTAGTCGCGCTGATCGGCGGCAAAGCCCAGGCGCTCATTGGCTTCTACGGTGTCGGCGCCGCCGTCTTGCAGTTCGTAGGCGCGGATCTTGTTCAGCAAACCAATGCCCCGGCCTTCCTGACGCAGATACAGCAGCACGCCACGGCCTTCACGGGCGATGGCTTGCAAGGCGGCTTCCAGTTGCGAACCGCAGTCGCAGCGCTGGCTGAACAGTGCGTCACCGGTCAGGCACTCGGAGTGCACGCGGCCCAGGACCGGGGCGCCATCGGCCACATCGCCCAGGCTGAGCACGACATGCTCGCGCCCGGAGGCTTTTTCAAGAAAGCCATGCATGGTAAACGTGGCAAAAGGGGTAGGCAGCTTGGAAGCAGCGACGAAAACGACGGGCACCGTGTGCTCCTGATTTCAGATTTCACAGAGGCAGGCATTGTAACAGCACGTTCCTACAGACGCTTAAGCTGAATTATCGCTGATAAAGATCAATCGGTTCGATTGGCCTTTGCCTTGGTTCTATGGGCGTCAAAACGGATACGGCTGATTCCAGCGCTGGAAAATCGGTTTCAACTCGCCACTTTTCACCAGCGCCTCCATGCGCTGGTCAAACAACGCCATCAGCGCCCGCCCCCGCTCATTGTCGGTAAACCCCAGGAACAACGGCAGTTCGGCAATGTGCGTGAGCTTGAACGCGGACGGGTCGTCGGCTTGGCCCAGGATGTATTTCAATTCGGCCAGGGCATCGATGTAGAAGTCGGCCCGCCCGTGCTGGAGCATCGGCAAAATCCCGCCACGACGCTCGATCTGGTTGAAACGATGAATATTGGGCAGGTACTCCTCGTACTTGTAGCCACGCACCCAGGCCAGGCGGTAAGTACCCAGGGTCACCAGGGTCGGTACGGGGCTGCCCGCCAGGCCCAGGGCGTAGATGTGGTCGGCGTCATAGTTCCAGCGGGCGTACAGCACGCCTTCGGTTTCATCATGATAGGAGCCGACCCAGGCATCCACTTCGCCCCGCCGTGCCAGGCCGACTGAGCGGGTGTAGGGCACGCTGCGAATCTTGACCTTGACCCCGGCCGGCTCGAAGATTTCCCGCAACACATCCCAGGCCAGGCCGCTGCCGTCGGCGTTGGTGTAGTCATTCCAGGTTTCACTGGCCAGACGGATCTGGCTGGGCACTTCAGAGCTGTCATCGGCCCACACGCCAGGCGCGACAACACACAGCAGGATCAGCAACCAGCGACGTAGCCCCATGATGACGTCCTCCTGGGAAAAGCGATCTGTTCTACAACGCTGTAAAGGGTAGCGCAGCCCGCCGTGTCACGGCGCCTGGCGAAAATGCTGATAGCCGCGCACGGCTGGGGTGATGTCGTGGCCGCGGGCATCCAGCAGCCTGACGCCCGCCCCCTCTTCCACACGCCCGACAACCTGCACCGGCCAACCGTCGGCCAGCAACGGCGCCAGCTCAGCGGGCGGCAGGGTGAACGCGAGGACATAATCGTCGCCACCGCTCAAGGCGGCAGCCCGCGCACCGTCATCGCCGAGAAAGGCCAGCAGCGCCGCCGACAGCGGCAGCCGTTGCCGCTCGATCACCAGGCTTACGCCTGACGCCTTGGCGATATGCCCGCAATCGGCTAGAAGGCCGTCGGAAATATCCAACGCAGACGTCGCCTTGCCACGCAACGCTATGCCCAGGGCCAACTGCGGTTGCGGCGACCAGTAATGGCCCAGCAACGGTTCGGCGACATCCGCCGCGGCACTACGCTGGCCCAACACCAACGGCAAGGCTGCGGCGGCATTGCCCAGGTCACCGCCGACACACAGCAGGTCGCCCGGCTGCGCGCCACTGCGGGTCAACGCCAGGCCCGCCGGGACACGGCCAAACACGGTGACGGTCAGGCTCAGCGGCCCACGAGTGGTATCGCCGCCCACCAGGCCCACGCCGCAGCGCTGGGCCATGGCGTTCAAACCCTGGGCATAGCGCTGCAACCAATCGGCCGCGACCGTCGGTAGGGTGAGTGCAAGGGTAAAGGCCAGGGGATTGGCGCCCATGGCCGCCAGATCGCTAACTGCCACCGCCAGCGAGCGCTGGCCGAGCAGGAACGGGTCGCAGGGGTCGGCAAAGTGCACGCCGGCCACCAGGGTATCGGTGGAGATCGCCAGCTGTTCCCCGGGGGGAACCGCCAGCAAGGCGCAGTCGTCGCCGATCCCCAGGGCAATGCCCTCGCCGCCTTGCGCACAGGGCGCGGCGGCGAAGTAGGTGCGGATCAGCTCGAACTCGCCCATCAGGGAGCCAAGCGCAGGTTAGCGCTTGTACGCCTTCACTTCGGCTTCACGCAGGCGCGGGGCCAGCTTGTCGAGCACGCCGTTGACGAACTTGTGACCGTCGGTCGAACCGTAGACTTTCGCCAGTTCGATACCTTCGTTGATCACTACGCGGTAAGGCACGTCAACGCGCTTGAGCAACTCCCAGGTGGACAGGCGCATCACGCACAGCTCAACCGGGTCCAGCTCTTCGAGAGTCAGGTCCAGGCAGGGTGCCAGGGCCGTGTCGATCTCGCTCAGGTTGGCATGCACACCGTGCAGGATGTCGTGGAAGTACGGCAGGTCGGCGAAGGTAAAATCGTTGTCGACGCGAAACTGCGCTTCGATTTCGTTCAGCGAAGTACCCGCCATCTGACGCTGATACAGCGCCTGGGTCGCCAACTGACGGGCAGCCCGGCGCTTTTCGTTCTTCGATGGTTTGCCGGCGTCCGCAGGACGTGGCTCGCGCGGGTTGAAACGATCGCTCTCGTCGGAAATCACTTGGCCTCCAACTGCGACAGCAGGCTGACCATTTCCAGCGCGGACAGGGCAGCTTCAGCGCCTTTGTTACCGGCCTTGGTGCCGGAACGCTCGATGGCTTGCTCGATGGAATCAACAGTCAGGACGCCGAAGGCCACTGGCACGCCGAACTCCATGGACACCTGGGCCAGGCCCTTGGTGCACTCGCCAGCCACGTATTCGAAATGCGGGGTGCCGCCACGAATGACCGCGCCCAGGGCGATGATTGCTGCGTATTCGCCTTGTTGCGCGACTTTCTGCGCAACCAGTGGAATTTCGAAGGCGCCAGGGGCACGGATAATCGTGATATCGCTTTCGCTCACACCGTGGCGAACCAGGGCGTCCACGGCACCGCTTACCAGGCTTTCAACCACGAAGCTGTTGAAGCGGCCAACCACCAGGGCGTAGCGGCCTTTGGGGGCGATGAAGGTACCTTCGATGGTCTTCAGGGTCATTCGACAAATCTCTTAAAGAGCCGGGACGCGTATCTGACGCGCCCCTTAGTGATATTTGAACCGCGAACAAGGTGCGACAATCGCCGGCCTTTATTCGGAGGGCACGTATTCTACTACTTCCAGGTCGAAACCGGATATCGCATTAAATTTCATTGGCGCACTCATCAAGCGCATTTTGCGCACGCCCAGGTCACGCAGGATCTGCGAACCGGCGCCGACGATGCTGTAGGTGGTCGGTTTTTTCACCGGCACCTGGTCAGCGCTTTCGCGGATATGCGCCAGCAGCACGTCGCCATCCACCGGGTTGCCCAACAGCAGCACGACCCCGCTACCCGCCTCGGAAACCGCAGCCATGGCGGCTCGCAGGCTCCAACGGCCCGGCTGCTTGACCATCAACAGGTCGCGCAGCGGGTCCATGTTGTGCACGCGCACCAGGGTCGGCTCTTCGGCGCAGATGTTGCCCAGAGTCAGCGCCATGTGCACGTCGCCTTCCACCGAATCACGGTAGGTCACCAGGTTGAAATGCCCCAGTTCGCTGTCCAGCGGCTGCTCGGCAATCCGCTGAACGGTACGTTCGTGGATCATCCGGTAGTGAATCAGGTCGGCGATGGTGCCGATCTTGATGTTGTGCTCGGCGGCAAAGGCTTCCAGCTCCGGGCGACGGGCCATGGTGCCGTCGTCATTCATCACTTCGCAGATCACCCCGCTCGGCTCGAAACCGGCCATGCGCGCCAGGTCGCAGGCAGCTTCGGTATGGCCGGCACGGGCCAGGGTGCCACCGGGCTGGGCCATCAGCGGGAAAATGTGGCCAGGGCTGACAATGTCTTCGGCCTTGGCGTCTTTGGCAGCCGCGGCTTGCACGGTGCGGGCGCGGTCAGCGGCAGAGATGCCGGTGGTCACGCCGGTGGTCGCTTCAATCGAGACGGTGAACTTGGTGCCAAACCCAGAACCATTGCGCGGTGCCATCAGCGGCAGCTTGAGCAGTTCGCAGCGCTCGCGGCTCATGGGCATGCAGATCAGGCCACGGGCGTGCTTGGCCATGAAGTTGATGTGTTCAGGCTGGCACAACTCGGCGGCCATGATCAGGTCGCCTTCGTTCTCGCGGTCTTCGTCATCCATCAGGATGACCATCTTGCCTTGGCGGATATCTTCAACCAGTTCTTCGATGCTATTGAGCGCCACGCGGCACCCCCTTGGTCAGGATTTCAGGTAGCCGTTAGCGGCCAGAAAACTTTCGGTGATGTTCCCAGTGGTTGGCTCTGCGGCCTTATCGCCAAGCAGAAGGCGCTCCAGGTAACGGGCAAGCAAGTCGACTTCCAGGTTCACCCGGCGACCTGGCTGGTAAGACGCCATGATGGTTTCGCTGAGGGTGTGGGGAATGATGGTCAGTTCGAATTCGGCGCCATTCACGGCGTTCACGGTCAGGCTGGTGCCGTCGACGGTGATCGAGCCTTTGTGGGCGATGTACTTGGCCAATTCTTTCGGCGCACGGATGCGAAATTCCACGGCCCGCGCGTTTTCGCTGCGTGCCACTACTTCGCCGACGCCGTCGACATGGCCGCTGACCAGGTGGCCGCCCAGGCGGGTGGTCGGGGTCAGGGCTTTTTCCAGGTTGACCGGGCTGCCGGCCTTGAGGTCATTCATCGCGGTGCAGTCCAGGGTTTCCCGGCTGACGTCGGCGGCAAAGCCATTGCCCGGCAGTTCGATGACGGTCAGGCACACGCCGCTGACGGCGATGCTGTCGCCCAGCTTGACGTCGCCAAGGTCCAGCTTGCCGGTTTCAACCAGCAGGCGCACGTCGCCGCCTTTGGGGGTCATGGCGCGGATGCTGCCGATGGATTCGATAATGCCGGTGAACATGGCCTTCTCCTGGAAAACGGTACGGGCGCCTGGGCGCCCGGTCGGAATTATACGCTCGCTGCTGGCACAGGTATGGCAGTGACTCGCCAGTCGTCGCCTACAGCGCGCATTTCAGTGATCTTGAGTTGGGGGGCGTCGGCCAGTTTCTCAAGCGGCCAGTCGAGCAAAGGCCGGGCGGCGGAGCCCAGGAACTTGCCGGCGATGAAAATCACATACTCGTCCACCAGGCCCTGCTGGGCAAACGCGCCTGCCAGGCTTGGGCCGGCTTCCACCAGCACCTCGTTGACACCACGGGCCGCCAGCGCCACCAGCGCCGAGCGCAGGTCGACCTGGCCGTCGACACCCGGCACCACCAGGCATTCCGGGCCACGGGGGAACTGGTTCTCCGGGGTCACGCAGGTGATGACCAGGGCCGGCCCGGCCTTGAAGAACGGCGCATTGAGCGGCACCCGCAGGCGACCGTCGATCAGCACGCGCAGCGGTGGACGCGACATGGCCAGGGCCGTGGTTTCGGCATCCAGGCCCAGTTCGGCGGCACGCACGGTCAGGCGCGCACCATCGGCCAGCACGGTATCGGCACCGGTCAGCACCACACTGGCCTGGGCACGCAGGCGCTGCACGGCGGCGCGGGCGGCGGGGCCGGTGATCCATTGGCTCTCGCCACTGGCCATCGCGGTGCGGCCGTCCAGGCTCATCGCCAGCTTGACCCGCACAAACGGCAGGCCATGTTCCATGCGTTTGAGGAACCCTGGGTTCAGGGCACGCGCCTGGCTTTCCAGCACGCCGCTGAGCACCTCGATGCCGGCCTGGGCCAGGCGCTGCATGCCACGCCCGGCCACTTCCGGGTTCGGGTCCTGCATACCCGCGACCACCCGTGCCACGCCAGCGCTCACCAGCGCATCGGCGCAGGGCGGCGTATGACCATAATGGCTGCACGGTTCAAGCGTCACGTACACCGTGGCACCGCGGGCTTTGTCGCCAGCGGCGCGCAAGGCGTTGGGCTCGGCATGGGGCTCGCCGGTGCGCTCGTGCCAGCCTTCGCCGACAATCTGCCCATCGCGCACAATCACGCAGCCGACCCGAGGGTTGGGATGGGTGGTGTACAGGCCCTTGCGCGCCAATTCGAGGGCGCGAGCCATGTAATGGGCGTCGAGCACAGCCTGTTCTACAGAAGGAGGGTTCATTCTTTGACCGGCTCACGGGCCAGGCGGTCGATCTCTTCGCGGAACTCGTTGAGGTCCTGGAAGCGTCGATACACCGAGGCGAAACGAATGTAGGCAACTTCGTCGAGCTTTTGCAGCTCGCCCATCACCAGTTCTCCCACCACCAGGCTCTTGACCTCGCGCTCGCCAGTCGCGCGCAGCTTGTGCTTGATATGCGCCAGCGCCGCCTCCAGCCGCTCGACACTCACCGGGCGTTTTTCCAGGGCGCGCTGCATACCGGCGCGCAATTTGTCTTCGTCAAAGGGCTGGCGGCTGCCGTCGGACTTGATCAGGCGTGGCAGTACCAGTTCGGCGGTTTCGAAGGTGGTGAAACGTTCACCGCAGGCCAGGCATTCGCGCCGGCGACGTACTTGATCGCCCTCGGCGACCAGACGCGAGTCAATGACCTTGGTGTCGTTGGCACCGCAGAAGGGACAGTGCATGGTGGCAGGCAACAAAAAAAGGGAGGGCCATGGTAGCGCATCCCCGTGGCAAGACAAGCCATAGCCTTTACGGTATATAGGCTGACTATTATGTTTCTTATGTTTAGTTCACGGATTTTTGCCCTTTTTGGAGCCGTACATGCCGTTACGACCGCTGGTTTTACTCACAATGTTCAGTTTCCTGGTCGCGTGCAGCAGCGAAGCGCCAAAACCAGCGGCCCCGCAACCCACGCCGCAACAAGAGAAAAAAATCCCCGGCCAGGAACCGCTCGGGCCATTGCCGGCCTACCAGCGCGAAGTGAGCGGCACCCTCAACGGCGTACCGGCCGGCGCCGAAGTGGAACTGGCACTGCTGGTGATCGACGACCGCAGCCGCCCGCAACAACTGCTGGCCAGCAGCGTGCTGATCGGCAACAACAAACCGCTGGCCTTTCGCCTGCGCTTCAACCCGCAAGCGTTCCCCGCCGGTGCCCGCGTTGAGCTGCGAGGGCGTGCCAGCCAGTCCGGGCAGTTGATCCTGCACCTGCCGGCGGTGCGCATCCAACAGCCGATCACCCAGACCACCGGGCCGCTGCAACTCGTTCGCGCACCATGACGCCACCGCTGCACCTGCAACGGGCCTTGAGCGAACTGATCGGCGACGCGCAACTGGTGCCCTGCCCGTTACCGGGCACCGACCTGTCGTTGTGGCTGCTGGACGCCGACAACATGGACCGCGCCTTCAGCCCCGAAGAAACTCGGCGCATCCTCCATGAGCCGCCCTACTGGAGCTTCTGCTGGGCCAGTGGCCTGGCACTGGCCCGCTACCTGGCCGCCAACCCCGAGTGGGTGGCGGGCAAGCGCGTCCTGGATTTTGGCGCCGGCTCCGGGGTGGCAGGGATTGCCGCCGTGAAAGCCGGCGCCCTGGAAGTGGTGGCTTGCGACCTCGACCCACTGGCACTCGGCGCCTGCCGTGCGAATGCGCAACTAAATGGCGTAACGCTGGGTTATTCGGCGGATTTTTTTGCCGAAGCCGATCGTTTCGACCTGATCCTGGTGGCCGACGTGCTGTACGACCGGGCGAACCTGCCGCTGCTGGATCAATTTCTCACACGCGGACGGCAAGCATTGGTCGCCGATTCGCGGGTACGCGATTTCCAACATCCCGATTACCAACGGCTGGGGATCCTCGAGGCGCTGACGCTGCCGGACCTGGCGGAACCTTGGGAGTTTCGTAAAGTGAGTCTGTACCATTCGCGCAGGTCTTGAGGCCATCGCCGGCAAGCCGGCGCCTACAAAGCCTGTTTGACCTGCCCACGCTTTCAGCCAACCCCACCAAGCCTTATAGTTGCCCCATTCCCGCTTTCTTCGAGATACCCCATGAGTGAGCCCACGCCCTACATTTTCGATGTCACCACCGCCACCTTCGACCAGGCGGTCATCGAAAACTCGTTCCACAAACCCGTGCTGGTGGATTTCTGGGCCGAATGGTGTGCGCCGTGCAAGGCGTTGATGCCGTTGCTGGCGCAGATTGCCGAGAGTTATCAGGGCGAGTTACTGCTGGCCAAGGTCGATTGCGAAGCCGAGCAGGATATTGTCGCGCGCTTTGGCATTCGTAGCCTGCCGACCGTGGTGCTGTTCAAGGACGGCCAGCCGGTGGATGGGTTTGCCGGGGCCAAGCCTGAGTCTGAGATTCGCGCGCTGCTGGAGCCCCATGTGCAGATGCCGCCACCGGCTGAGGCGGATCCGCTGGAACAGGCCCAGGCGCTGTTTGCCGAAGGCCGGATCAGTGAGGCCGAGGCGGTGCTGGTGGCTTTGCTCGGTGAAGACAACACCAACGCCGCCGCGTTGATCCTCTACGCCCGCTGCCTGGCCGAGCGTGGCGAACTGGGCGAAGCGCAGGCCGTGCTCGATGCGGTCAAGAGCGACGCGCACAAGGCGGCCCTCGCCGGCGCCAAGGCGCAGATCACTTTCCTGCGCCAGGCGGCCGACCTGCCGGACACCGCTGACCTCAAGGCACGCCTGGCGCAGAACCCGCAAGACGATGAAGCGGCGTATCAACTGGCCGTGCAGCAATTGGCCCGCCAGCAATACGACGCGGCGCTGGAAGGTTTGCTGAAGTTGTTTATCCGCAACCGCAGCTACAACGAAGGCCTGCCGCACAAGACGCTGCTGCAAGTGTTCGAGTTGCTGGGCAACGACCACCCGCTGGTCACGGTGTATCGCCGCAAGTTGTTTGCCGCGCTGTACTAATCCGCGATCCAACTGTACTGCGGCGTATCCCCGCCGCTGGACACCTTCACCTTGGCGCTATGGCGCAAGCGCACCAGCAGGCGCTTGCCGGCCTGGGCGCTGCCGGCCAGCGCTTCGAGGCGATCCGACAACTCCAACCCGCTGAGTTGCCCGGCCTCGCGCAGCAGGTCCTGGGCGGCCTGCCACAGATTTTCATCCTGATTGACCGGCGCAGCAGCGGGCACTGCCTCCGGCGCCGGCGTGGCCGTCTGCAGGTGCACGCCCAACCGCGCCCAATCGCTGGCGTCCAGCTCCAGGGTCAAGTCCACGGGCAGCTCGCCGATGGTTCCACGAATTCGCATCATTGCTCGTCCTCCAGCACTTTTCTGACGAGCATGCTCCCACGCGTCTTGCGCAACGCCAAGCAGAGGGTCAAACTCTCGGCACTTTTGTTATAAGATCACATAACAAAATCTTCATTCACGCCCTGGAGTCTCCCTATGCGCCGCCTGTTGCTCGCTTTGCCGTTTGCCCTGTTGCCACTGGCCGCCCAGGCCGCCGACGAACATAACCACGATCATGACCATGAACATGGCAGCCTGGACGCCCACGAACACGGCGTTGGCCGCCTGAATGCGGTGCTGGACGGCAAGGCGCTGGAACTGGAGCTGGAAAGCCCGGCGATGAACCTGGTGGGTTTCGAACACCTGGCCACCACCGACGCCGACAAAGCCAAGGTCGCCGCCGCCCGCAAGCAGTTGGAACAACCGCTGGTGCTGTTCAGCCTGCCCAAGGCTGCCGGTTGCGTGGTCAGCACCCAGGAGCTGGAAAGCCCGCTGTTTGGCGACAAGCCAGACGATGATCATGACCACGCCACCGATGGCAAAGGCGCGGCCGCCCATGACCACGATCACAGTGAAATCCACGCTCACTACCAGTTCACCTGCGCCAACCCCACTGCGCTGAAAAATCTCGACCTGGCGAACATCTTCAAGACCTTCCCCGCCACCCAGAAAATTCAGGTACAACTGATCGGCCCAAGCGGCCAGCAGGGTGTTGAAGCAACGGCGGCTGCCGCGACCCTGAAATTCTGACCCCACACGGTTGATGTAGGAGCTGGCTTGCCTGCGATGGCATCGACGCGGTGTCACTGATACACCGCGTCGTCTGCATCGCAGGCAAGCCAACTCCCACAGGTGACCGCGCTCTGCAGGTGATATTGAGTTCCCATGACCCAAGCACTGATCGAACTGTCCGACCTGGGCTTTAACTGGCCCGGTCACCCGCAGTTGCTGGACATCCCGGCGTTTCGCCTGGAGCCGGGGGAAACCCTGTTCCTCAAGGGCCC
The DNA here is from genome assembly GCF_012985535.1 of Pseudomonas sp. WS 5021. NCBI lineage: Bacteria > Pseudomonadati > Pseudomonadota > Gammaproteobacteria > Pseudomonadales > Pseudomonadaceae > Pseudomonas > Pseudomonas sp. WS 5021. Next base: position 132,953 of record NZ_JAAQWP010000009.1, read on the forward strand.
CAGCGGCAGCGGCAAAACCACCTTGCTCGGCCTGCTGGGCGGGGTGCAGACACCCAGCCGTGGCAGCATCCGCCTGCTGGGCCAGGAGTTGACCGACTTGTCGGCCGGCGCCCGTGATCGGTTTCGGGTCGACCACACCGGCTATATCTTCCAGCAGTTCAACCTGCTGCCGTTTCTCTCGGTCCGCGAGAACGTCGAACTGCCTTGCCACTTCTCCAAGCTGCGCGCGCAGCGGGCGATCCAGCGCCATGGCAGTGTCGACCAGGCCGCCGCGACCCTGCTCGCACACCTGGGTCTCAAGGACCCGGACTTGCTCGGGCGCCGCGCCGATGCGCTGTCGATCGGCCAGCAACAACGGGTGGCCGCCGCCCGGGCATTGATCGGCCAGCCGGAACTGGTGATCGCCGACGAACCGACCTCGGCCCTGGACCACGACGCCCGGGAAGCCTTCCTTCAACTGTTGTTCGCCGAATGCCGCGAGGCGGGCGCCAGCCTGTTGTTCGTCAGCCATGACCAGAGCCTGGCTTCGCTGTTCGACCGCAACCTGTCGCTGGCCGAGCTCAATCGCGCCGCCACGCCGCTCGAGGTTTGAGATGTATTTGTTCCGTCTAGCCATGGCCAGCCTGGCAAACCGCCGCTTTACCGCGATCCTCACCGCCTTCGCCATCGCCCTGTCGGTGTGCCTGTTGTTGGCGGTAGAGCGCGTGCGTACCGAGGCCCGCGCCAGCTTTGCCAGCACCATCAGCGGCACCGACCTGATCGTCGGCGCCCGTTCCGGCTCGGTCAACCTGCTGTTGTACTCGGTATTTCGCATTGGCAACGCCACCAACAACATCCGCTGGGACAGCTTCGAGCACTTTGCCGCCAGCCCGCAGGTGAAATGGGCGATCCCCATGTCCCTCGGCGACTCCCATCGCGGCTACCGGGTGATGGGCACCACTCGGGCCTACTTCGAGCATTACCAGTACGGCCGCAAGCAAAACCTGCAATTGGCCAGTGGCCGCGCGTTTGATACCGACCCGTTTGAAGTGGTGCTCGGCGCCGAAGTGGCCGACGCCCTGCACTACAAGCTCGGAGACAAGCTGGTGCTGGCCCACGGCGTGGCGGTGGTCAGCCTGGTCAAGCACGATGACAAGCCGTTCACCGTGGTCGGTATCCTGCAACGCACCGGCACCCCGGTGGACCGCACGCTGCACATCAGCCTCGGCGGCATGGAGGCGATCCACATCGACTGGCACAACGGCGTGCCGGCCCAGGGCAAGGGCCGGATCAGTGCCGACCAGGCGCGCAATATGGACCTCACGCCGCAAGCCATCACCGCGTTTATGCTGGGGCTGAACAACAAGATTTCGACCTTTGCCCTGCAACGGCAGATCAACGAATTCCGTGGCGAGCCGATGCTGGCGATCCTCCCCGGCGTGGCCCTGCAAGAGCTGTGGAGCATGATGGGCACCGCCGAAAAAGCGCTGTTCGTGATCTCGCTGTTTGTCGTGCTGACCGGGTTGATCGGCATGCTCACCGCAATCCTCACCAGCCTCAACGAGCGCCGCCGGGAAATGGCGATCCTGCGCTCAGTGGGCGCACGGCCGTGGCACATTGCGAGCCTGCTGGTTTTCGAGGCGTTCGCCCTGGCACTGGCCGGAGTGGTCGCGGGGGTCGGCCTGCTGTATGTGTGCATCGCCGCGTCCCGTGGCTATTTGCAGGCCAATTACGGCCTGGACCTGCCGCTGGCGCTGCCCAGCCCGTATGAATGGACGCTGCTCGCCGGTATCCTGGCCGCTGCCCTGCTGATGGGCAGCGTGCCGGCCTGGCGCGCCTATCGCCAATCGTTGGCCGATGGTCTGTCGATCCGTTTATGAGGAAGGCTTTGATGCGCCGTGCCCTGCTTGCGCTGTTATTGATGGCGGCCCTGCCCGCCTGGGCCGAGGCGCCCCGGGACTTGTCGTGGCAAGAAATGATTCCGCCGGATGCGCCGGTGGAAGTGCCGAATATGACGCCGCTGCACGACCTGTCGAACATGGCCGACGCCCTGTCGGCGGAAGCCGCGCCAGCGGCCAGACAGGACTTGCCCAACGCGCCGGTGGTGGCGACCCTCAACGGCCAGCATATCCGCCTGCCGGGTTATATCGTGCCGCTGGAAGTCAGCGAGGCAGGCCGCACCACCGAGTTCCTGCTGGTGCCGTACTTCGGCGCCTGCATCCATGTGCCGCCACCGCCGTCGAACCAGATCGTGCATGTGCGCAGCGAGATCGGCGTGAAGCTGGAAGAGCTGTACCAGCCGTACTGGATCGAAGGGCAGATGCAGGTCAAGCCGTCCACCAGCGAATTGGCAGATGCTGGCTATCAGATGGAGGCCGAGAAGATCTACATCTATGAGTTGCCGGAATAGCACCACCAATCAAATGTGGGGCTTGTGTGGGAACGGGCTTGTCGGGTCGCCGCATCGCCGCGGTGGCGGTGGGTCAGCGACAAATGCAGCGACTGACAGTCTGCAATCGCGGGCAAGCCCGCGCCCACACTGTTGATTGGCGGCGGACTTGGCTGATCACCGTTTCATTGAGCTGAGTCAAAAGCCCCGCCGCAGCGATCTTTACCATTGGACACAGCCAACTAAAAACGTCCTTTGGAGCCACCCATGCACAAGTCACTGCTCAGCGCTTCCCTCTTCGCGCTTGCACTCGCCGCCCCTCTCGCCCACGCCCACGAAGCTGGCGACATCCTCGTTCGCGCCGGTGCCATCACCGTTAACCCAAAGGCCGACAGCGGCAGTGTCAAGGTTGACCAGGGTCCATTGGCCGGCACCAACCTGGGCGGCAAGGCGACCATGAGCAGCGACACGCAACTGGGCCTCAACTTCGCCTACATGCTGACCAACCACGTCGGTATCGAGCTGCTGGCGGCCACGCCGTTCGAGCATGATGTGAAGATCAAGAACACCGCCCTCGGCGCCGCCAACGGCAAGCTCGGTACCCTCAAGCACCTGCCGCCAACCCTGAGCGTCGTGTACTACCCGCTGGACAGCAAGTCGGCGTTCCAGCCCTACGTCGGTGCCGGTATCAACTACACCTGGATCTATGACGAACACGTCGGCAGCCGCGCCCAGGGCGAAGGCTTCAGCAACTTCAAGGCCGAGAACTCCTGGGGTTGGGCCGCGCAGATCGGTGCGGACTACATGATCAACGACAAGTGGATGATCAACGGCCAGGTGCGCTACATCGACATCAGCACCAAAGCCACCGTGGACAACAACGCCCTGGCGGCGGGTACTCGTGCCAAGGTCAATGTGGACGTGGATCCAATGGTCTACATGGTCGGTATCGGCTACAAGTTCTAAACCCGGCTTAATAAACGCCACAAAAAATGTGGGAGCTGGCTTGTGTAGGAGCTGGCTTGCCTGCGATAGCATCGCCTCGGTGTCTTTGATAGACCGAGGTGTCTGCATCGCAGGCAAGCCAGCTCCTACACAAGCCAGCTTCCACATTTTTTTTGCGTTCTGTCAGCTAGTGATGCCGGTAGAAGCGGTCCAGCAACGCCGGCAGCCCCGCACGCCACGCCCGTGGCTTGATGCCGAATGTATGCAGGATCTTCTTGCAGGCCAGCACTGCGTGTTGCGGTTCGTCGGCGGCATCTGGCCGCGCGGCGTGGGCCTGGGCGGTCGGTGCTTCGACCGCCAGCGCATGGAAGTTACGCGCTTCGGTGAGGATCGCCTGGCCCAGGGCCACAGGGGTGGTCGCCTCTTGCCCCGCGTAATGGTAGGTGCCCCACAGCGGCGCCGCACAATCGAGCTGCTTGAGCACCGAGATAATCACCCGTGCCGCATCGTCTACCGGCGTCGGGTTGCCCCGTCGATCGTCGGCCAACAACAACTCCTCGGGTTTCTCGGCACGCGCCAGGAAACGCCCGAGCGCGCCGTCGACACTGTCATCGAGCAACCAGCCAAAGCGCAGCAGCACATGTTGCGGGCAGGTCGCGCGTACGCTTTGCTCAATGCGCCACAACGCCTGGCCGCGCAGGCCCAGGGGCACGGGTTCGTCTTTTTCGCTGTAGGCGGTGGCGCGCGAGCCATCGAACACCCGATAGCTGGACGGTTGCAGCAGGGTGATGTTGTGGTGCTGGCACAGTTCCGCCAGGCGCTCGACAGCAGATTCCTGCCCGGCCAGGCGCGCCTCGTTCACGCTTTCGGCCTGGAACCAGTCGAAATAGTAGGCGAGATTGATCAAGGCATCGGGACGGGTGTCGTCGAGCAATTGGGTAAGGCTGGCGGCATCCCAGCCGTCTTGTGGCGGGCGCGGGGCGAGGAAACCGATATCTTCCTCTGCACCGAGGCGAATCAGCGCCTGCCCGAGGGCATTCCCGCCGCCCAGTAACATAAGGCGCATTCGCATAGATTGAGCAGGCCCGGTCTGTTTGGAACGATGGCTATTATCGACAGGCGTTGATGCCGTGCCGTTAGTATTTGCCAGAATCGTTGCATTTTGCGGGTTTGTAGCGCAACCGTCACTTACTAAGTGGCGTTGAGTGGCGCTGCTTCCTCTTCAATCTGTGGCACGCGCTGCGCGATTGACGGCACAAGGCTCAGGCGCCTTCAGAGGGAGTGCCGTTGGTAGGATCGTCGAAACTTTCGCGCTAGCACCACAGTCAGCCGTTAACGAACGGAGGCCACTGCCCCGCCAACCCACGGGAGCCACCATGGCTGTGATTCCAGAATGGGTGCCTGTCACGCCCAGCGCTGCCATCACCCGCTTCAAGGTGCTGACGGTCAATACCCACAAGGGCTTCACTGCCCTCAATCGACGCTTCATCCTGCCGGAGTTGCGCGAGGCGGTGCGCGGTGTGGCGGCCGACGTGGTGTTCCTGCAGGAGGTGCACGGCACCCATGAGCACCATCCCCGGCGCTACAGCAACTGGCCGAGCATGCCCCAGTATGAGTTTCTCGCCGACAGCATCTGGCCGCAGTTCGCCTACGGGCGCAACGCGGTGTATCCCCATGGTGACCATGGCAATGCGCTGCTGTCGAAATTCCAGATCATCCGCTATGACAACCTCGACATCTCCCAGAGCGGCCACGAAAGCCGCGGGCTGTTGCATTGCATCCTGCGCCTGCCCGGCACCGGCCAGGAGGTACATGCCATTTGCGTGCACCTGGGTTTGCGCGAGGTGCACCGCCAACAACAGCTGAAATTACTGGCCCGGCGGGTTGCCGAGATTCCCGGCGAAGCGCCGCTGATTGTCGCCGGTGACTTCAATGACTGGCGCCAGCAGGCCGACCTGAGCCGCAGCGGCCTTAAGGAAGTGTTCGTGCAGGCCCACAGCAAGCCGGCGCGTACGTTCCCGGCGCGCCTGCCACTGCTGGCGCTGGACCGCATTTATGTGCGCAACCTCAAGGCCCATCAGCCGCAAGTGCTGACGGCGCGCCCCTGGTCGCACCTGTCGGATCACGCGCCGCTGTCGGTGGAGATTGAGTTATGAACAGCGCCGTGGAACACATCGCCACCGACCAGCCACCGGGTGACGCCAGGGCCAGGGACCTGGACTACGGCTGGCAGGCCGGTAACCAGGTGCAATTGCTGGAAAACGGCGAGGCGTACTTCCCCAAGGTGTTCGAGGCCCTGCGCCTGGCCCGCCAGGAAATCCTCCTGGAGACCTTTATTCTGTTCGAAGACAAGGTCGGCCATGAATTGCACGGGATTCTGATCGAAGCCGCGCAGCGTGGGGTGAAGGTGGTGGTCAGCCTCGATGGCTTTGGCTGCGGCGAACTGAGCCCCGGGTTTCTCGGCGAGTTGGCCCAGGCCGGGGTCACGGTGCAGATGTTCGACCCGGCGCCCAAGACCCTGGGGGTTCGTACCAACTGGTTTCGCCGCCTGCATCGCAAGATCGTGGTGGTAGACGCGGCAGTGGGGTTTATCGGCGGGATCAATTTTTCCGCCGACCATCTGGCGGACTTCGGCCCCGAGGCCAAGCAGGATTATGCGGTGCAGGTGATCGGGCCGGCGGTGGCGGACCTGCATCACTTTGCCCTCGCGCAAAGCGGCCGCCCGGTGCGCATGCGGCGCGGTTGGCGGCGCCGGCAACAACCTGCCTGGGCTGCGGAGGAAGGTGACGGCCTGGTGCGCCTGATCTACCGCGATAACCTGCAACACCGCTCGGATATCGAAGAAGCCTACCTGCACGCCCTGCGCCACGCCCGCCAGCGCGTGGTGATCGCCAATGCCTACTTCTTTCCCGGTTATCGCCTGCTACGGGAACTGCGCAATGCCGCGCGGCGCGGCGTGCAGGTGCAGTTGATCATGCAGGGCCAGCCGGACGTGCTGCTGGCCAAGCTGGCGGCGCGCATGCTCTACGACTATCTGCTCAAGGAAGGCGTGGTGATCCACGAGTATTGCCAGCGCCCACTGCACGGCAAGGTGGCCCTGGTGGATGAGCAATGGAGCACCGTGGGCTCGAGCAACCTCGACCCGTTGAGCCTGTCGCTGAACCTGGAAGCCAACGTGCTGATTCGTGACCGAGGGTTCAATCAACTGTTGTTCGAGCGCCTGCAAGACCTGAGCCGCAACCACTGCAAGACCATGCCGGAAAACCGCAGCCCCCGCGGCTGGTTGTGGCGGGTGACCGTGGGGTTTGTGGTGTTCCATGTGCTGCGCCATTTCCCGGCCTGGACCGGCTGGCTGCCCGCGCATAAACCGCGTTTGAAACCCTTTGTGCATCCATGAGCCAAGCCCGCGCGGATGATACCCGCCCCCATGCGTTCAAACGCTGGAAGAAGCCGCTGACCGTCGCGTTCTTTGTGCTGCTGATTGTGCTGTTTACCCTGCTCGCGCGGCGTATCGACTGGAGCGAAGTGTTCGACACCCTCGGCGACTTCAAGCTGCGCACCCTGGGGATCGCAGCCGGGCTGACCCTGTGCAGTTTCCTCGTGTATGCGTGCTTTGACCTGGTCGGCCGAACCTACATCCGCCAGCCCTTGCGCTGGAAACAGATCCTGCCGGTGGGCATCATCAGCTATGCGTTCAACCTCAACCTCAGCGCCTGGGTCGGCGGGATTGCCATGCGCTATCGGCTGTATTCACGGCTGGGGGTGAGCAACGGCAACATCGCGAAAATCCTTGGCTTGAGCCTGGCCACCAATTGGTTTGGCTATATGGCCCTGGCCGGCGTGGTGTTCAGCAGCGGCCTGGTGACCATGCCGCCGGGCTGGAAGCTCAGTAGTGGCGCGTTGCAAGGGGTTGGGGTGTTGCTGGTATTGGCAAGCCTCGGCTATCTGGCTGCCTGTCAGTTCTCGAAGAAGCGCGCCTGGTCGATTCGCGGGATCGAGATCAACCTGCCGTCGCTACGCATGGCGTGCCTGCAACTGGCGCTCGGCGCGCTGAACTGGTCGCTGATGGCAGCGGTGATTTTCACCTTGTTGCCGGCGAAGCTGGACTACCCGCTGGTGCTGGGGGTGTTGCTGATCAGTGCGATTGCCGGCGTGGTCACGCACATTCCGGCCGGCCTTGGCGTGCTGGAGGCGGTGTTTATCGCGCTGCTGCAACATGAGGCCTCACGGGGCAGCTTGCTCGCCGGTTTGATTGCCTACCGGGCGATCTATTTTATCTTGCCGCTGCTGATCGCCCTGGTGATGTACCTCGCGGTGGAGGCGAAAGCCAAGGCCTTGCGGGTGAAAAAAACACCGGCGTGAAACGCATCATTGGGATTGGATGATGCTCAACCGCTCGCCCACCACCATCTCGGTGATCCAGTCCACCAGGATCGAGGTGTAGGCCTGCTGGGATACCGGGTCGCTCAATGAATGATCGCCACCGTCGATGATCCGGTGCGTCAGCGAATGGGTCTGCTGGCACGCAGCCCGGTAGCTCATGATGGTGGCGTGGGGTACATGGTCATCCGTTTGTGATTCGACAATCAGCACATCCCCGGTAAATGCGGCGCAGGCGTGCAGCGCGCGATTGGTCTCGGCCTGCACCAGGGTGCTGCGGTAATCCATCAGGTCGGCTTTATCCAGGTCGCGCTTGGGGGTGTGCCATTGCTGGTCGCGATACAGCGCCGGCACCCGCAGTGCGAGCCAGCGCACCGGGCGCAATGAGGTGAGGATCGCCGCCAGGTAGCCACCATAACTGGTGCCCACCACCGCCACCGCCGAGGTATCGATGGCCGGGTGCGCCAGCAGTCGATCATAGGCCGCCAGCAAGTCCCGCAGGTTGTCGTCCCGGGTGACCCGCGACAAGGGAATGCCGTTGCCAGCATGCCCGCGCAGGTCAAAGGTCAGGCACACACAGCCAAGGCCGGCGATGCCCTTGGCCCGTTCCAGGTCACGCTCCTGGCTACCGCCCCAGCCATGCACAAACAACACCCCTGGCACTTTTGACTTGGGACTGAGGAAGGTGGCGCTCATCTGTTCGTCGTCGATATCAATGGTGATGGTTTCGCTTCTAGCCGTCATAGGATTTGACCGTTACGTACTTGAGAAGAAAGTCGCTGTTTTCTGCCGGGCCGCGATAAATCTCGATGGCATTGGCGGGCAAGGACTGCTCGATATAGGTCTCTACGGACGAGACGCGAATCGCACGCAGGCCGGGGTCGTTGATAAAACTCTGCAATGCCGCCACCTCCGCGCTGCTGGCACCGCCCATGCGCCAGGATTGCTCGAGCACCCCGCTGCGGCGCTGGCCTTGGCTGTCCAGGCCCTGGGCGATGTCGTAATTGCGCCGCGAGGCATAGAAACCAGGATAGGCCTCATCGGCGGCGTTATCGAAGACTTGTGCCTGCTCAATGGCCAGGCGCACGTCCTCGTTGAGCGCCAGGGCCAGCAATGCTTCGTAATAACCCGGCACCACCAGCAGGTCGGAGCCGCCGTAGACCGCCTCGCCCTGCCCGTCCTGGGTCAGGTACTGCTCGCCGCAGTAACTGAATACATGCCCGCCGATAAAGCTCTGGCCGACACTGTGGGTCACTACGTCCTGCAGGTCTTGCTCCAGCACCACGCCTTGGTCGAACAGCTGCGCTGCATCGGCACGGGCGAGGATTGCATGCAATTGCTCGAGGTTGTCGACCACCTCCTGACCACGACCGGCGCAAGCATGTACCGGCTTCAGGCGAATCGGCCCGAGCGCCAGCAACTGGATGGCGGCAGCGCGGGCATCTTCCACGCCATACACACTCCAGCCGTCGAGCACCACGGCGCGCACCCGCTCGGCAAACAGCGGCGACCAACCCTCGGGCGCCAGGGCAGCCGTGTCGTGCAAGCCATGGGTGATGGCCTTGGTGCAGATGAAATCGTGGTCTACATAACCGCCCCACAAATCCTCCGGCCCCTTCACCCCCAGGCTGAGTGCCTGGGCCGGCCCGACCAGGGTCTGGGTAGGCAGCAGGTACAGATCGGTATGGGCATGCAGCTCGGCGCTGTAGCTGCCGCCGTAGTCGAGCCCGAGGATCTGCGCCAGCCAGCGAGCGAGGGCGCGGTTGCTTTCCACTTCATGGAGCGGGGCATCGGGCCGGACCGAGTGCGCCACCACGATCTTTTTGCGGTTGGTCGGGGTCATGCGTCCCCCTTGGGCAAGGCTTGCGGGTGTGTAGCGCAAAGGTTGCAGGGATCAGGCCAAGGCGCGGCCCAGGCAAAGGGTTGGTGGATCAAGCGGTTAGGGGAAGAGCAGTGGCATTTGGCCTGCTTCATTTTGCACGAAGGGCGATGGAGCGGCCGGCGTTCTGCACGATCCAGGGCGCGCAGGCGATCAAAAATGTGGCCGCGGGCTTGCTCGCGCCCACATTGGTGGGGTGGCGTGTCCGGCAATCAAGCAGGGGCCTTCACGCCAAATCGGTTGCGGTAATCGCTGGGCGCAAGGCCGGTGATTTTCTTGAAGATCGCGCGAAAGGCGCTCGGGTCTTGATAACCCACGGTCCAGGCAATCTGATCAATGGTGGTATTGGTGAATTCAAGCATCTGCCGCGCCTTGCCGACCCGCAGGTGCTGACAGTATTGGGTGGGTTTCAAGCCGGTGGCATTGCGAAAACGGCGCAGGAAGGTGCGCTCTTCAAGGCCGGCCGCCTGGGCCATCGCCGCAAGCGAGACATCCACCGCACCACTGGCCTGCAACGCGTGCTGGACCTTGAGGATCGCTCCGTCACCATGGCTGAGAATCGGTGCAAAATTGCTGCCGCACTGGCTGGCGCTGTCGCTGTGCTCAATCACCAGAAAGCGCGCGGTGTCGGCGGCGATGCTGGGGCCCATGAGACGGTCGACCAGGCGCAGGCCCAGTTCGGACCAGGCCATCAGCCCGGCGGAGGTGATCAAGTCGCCGTCGTCGACTATGGGTTTGTCGGCCTCCAGGCGCACCGCAGGAAACCGGCTGGCGAAGGTGTTGGCCGAAGACCAGTGGGTGGTGGCGCTGCGCCCATCGAGCAAACCACTGCGCGCCAGCATGATCGAACCGATGCACACGCCTCCCAGCACGGTGCCGGCCGCATGCTGCTCGCGCAGCCAGTGCAGCAGCGCGGGCGGCGCCTGCTCTTCGCAAAACTCGCCAATCGACGGCGGCACCAGCACGGCCATCAGGGGTTGATCGGGGCCGGGCTGGCTATCGAAACCTCGAACAGGGGTACCATCGTCATTGACCTGCCAGTGGCTGACACGTAACAAGGGCAACTGCTGGCTCTGATGCTCGGCGGCAATGCGATTGGCGACGCCAAACAAGTCGGTCAAGCCATGTACTGCGGCCATCTGCGCACCGCGATAAATCAGCACGCCGAGCTCGACGATCGAGCGTTCCAGAGCCATTGTCAGTTTTCCCCCTGTTATTGTCGGTACGGCCAATCCCCGTGCCACGCGCCAGTCACGATACTGGGCGCATCAACCCATCACGAGAACATACACATGGCCAAGCAAGCACTTATCCTAATCGATATCCAGAACGACTACTTCCCCCAGGGCAAGTGGCCATTGACCGGCGTGGAAGCGGCGGCCGACAAGGCGCAACAGGTGCTCCAGGCATTTCGCCAGGCCGGCGACGCGGTGATCCACGTGCGCCATGAGTTCACCTCCGAGGATGCGCCCTTCTTCACCCCAGGCTCCGAAGGCGCACATATACATGCCAAGGTGCAGAACGAAAACGACGAGCCGGTGGTGCTCAAGCATTTTGTAAATGCGTTTCGCCAAACCAACCTGCGCGAGGTACTGGAACAACGCAGCATCACCGACCTGGTGGTGGTCGGCAGCATGAGCCACATGTGCATTGACGCAGTGGTTCGGGCAGCAGCGGACTACGGCTACAACGTGACGGTGATCCATGACGCCTGTGCCACGCGCGACCTGGAATTCAATGGCAAGACCATTGCCGCCGCCCAGGTACATGATGCCTACATGGCATCGCTGGCATTTGCCTATGCCAGCGTGGTGTCGGCGGAGGAGTTCCTGAAGACTGTCAGCGCGTAGCGATAATGAACAGCCGTGGAAACGGTAGCAACACTGTGCCATCGGCCAGGGCCGGGTAAGCCTCGCGGATGCGCGCCAGGTAGGCGTCGAGGAAGGCGCCTTTCGCGGCCTCATCCAGCGGCGCCAGGAATGGCCGCAAGCCCGTGCCCTTGAACCACTCCACCACCGCCTCATGACCGGTGAGCGGGTGGTAATAGGTGGTGTGCCATACATCCACGGTGCTGCAATGTTTGCTCAACAACTCGTAGTAGTAACTCGCCGGGTGACGCGCTTCATGTTTGACCGCGCCGATCTTGCCCGCCCAAGGGCCTTGCGCTGCCACCTCACGGGCCAGGCGGTGAGCCGGCTCGTTGAGGTTATCCGGGGTTTGCACCGCCAGCGTCCCGCCCGCTGTCAATTGCGCCACCAGGTGTGGATAAAGGCTGGCGTGGTCCGGCACCCATTGCAGTGAGGCGTTGGCGAGGATCACATCGAACTGTTGCGCAGGCTTCCAGGCGCCGATATCGGCCAATTCAAAGTTAAGTGCCGGCAACCGCTCGCGGGCACTAACCAGCATGTCCTGCGAGCTGTCCAAGCCGGTAATCGTCGCCTGGGGGAAACGCCCGGCCAACACCTCGGTGGAATTGCCCGGGCCACAACCCAGGTCGACCGCCGTTCGCACATCGCCCGCGGGGATGGCGGCGACCAGGTCCTGGACGGGACGGGTGCGCTGTTGTTCAAACATCGAATACTGCTTGGCAGACCAGGTCATCGGGGCTTCCTTCTTGGGTAAGGGAATGCGCTACAGCCTAAGTCTTGTGGCGCCCAGGGACAAATGCCAGGGCTCGGGACTTTTCCCACTCAAAAACAAGAAACCCCCGAGGCAAATGCCAGCGGGGGTTCCTGGTGTTACTGGATAGTCCGTGCCGAGGTAGCCTTAGAACGGAATATCATCATCAAAGCTATCGAAGTCAGCCGCTGGCTGCGGTGCCGCCTGCTGTGGCGCTGGACGCGACTCACGCTGTGGCTGCTGGCTTGGCTGCGGACGGGACTGCTGTGGACGCGGAGCCGAGTTGGACATGCCACCCTGGCCCTGTTGGTCGCCCTGTGGACGGCCGCCCAGCAGTTGCATGGTGCCTTGCATGTCGACCACGATTTCAGTGGTGTAACGCTTGATGCCGTCTTTTTCCCACTCGCGGGTCTGCAGTTTGCCTTCGATGTAGACCTGCGAACCCTTGCGCAGGTATTCACCGGCGATCTCTGCGACCTTGCCGAACATCGACACACGGTGCCATTCGGTTTTCTCGACCTTCTGGCCAGTCTGCTTGTCAGTCCACTGTTCGCTGGTCGCCAGACTCAGGTTGGTCACGGCGTTACCGTTAGGCAAGTAGCGAACTTCGGGATCCTGGCCGCATGTACCGACCAATATGACTTTGTTAACCCCACGGGCCATAACGTTCTCCTAGGCTGGGCGCGCTGTCGGCACTGGATTTACCAGTTGCTCGAGCGTCGCGCGATCCAATAGTTCGGTGTCCAATTTGATGTAAATGGCCGCCTCTTCAGCGACCACGACTGCATCTGTTACCCCTACGACGGCCTTCAGGCGCTCTACCAGACCGCTTTCACGGATCGCCTCGGGCGATAGCGGCAAACGCAGGCTTGTGACGTAGGGAGGTTCGCGCATGGTAACAGCAAAGACCAGCCAAAGTGCAGCCAGCCCGGCGCATCCGAGGAACACAACCGACAAACCGCCATGCTGGAACATCCAGCCGCCCATGATGCCGCCCAGCGCCGAACCGAGGAATTGGCTGGTGGAATACACCCCCATCGCCGTGCCCTTGCCGCCCGCCGGTGAAACTTTACTGATCAGCGAAGGCAGTGACGCCTCCAGCAGGTTGAACGCGGTGAAAAACACCACCGTGCCGATTACCAGCGCCCGTAGGCTGTCGCCGAACTGCCAGAAGAATAGTTCAGTGAGCATCAATGTCGCGACGGCGCCGAGCAAAACTCGTTTCATTTTGCGTTTCTTCTCGCCGTAGATGATGAACGGGATCATGGCGAAGAACGAAATCAGCAACGCGGTCAGGTAGACCCACCAGTGCTGCTCCTTGGGCAACCCGGCCTTTTCCACCAGCGCCAGGGGTAAGGCGACGAAGCTGCACATCAGCATGGCGTGCAATACGAAGATACCTAAATCCAGGCGCAACAGGTCGGGGTGCTTGAGCGTCGGCAGCAGCGCCTGTTTGGCCACGCCCGACTCACGGTGCTGCAGCGGCCCGGTGGAGCGCGGCACCATAAAGGCCACGATCAGGATGCCGAACAGCGCCAGGCCACCGGTGGCCAGGAACAGGCCGTGCAAACCGAACGCACGAGTCAACAGCGGGCCAACCACCATCGCAACGGCAAACGAAAGACCGATGGTCATGCCGATCATGGCCATGGCCTTGGTGCGATGCTGTTCGCGGGTCAGGTCCGACAGCAGCGCCATCACCGCCGCGGAAATCGCCCCGGCGCCTTGCAGGATGCGTCCGGCGATCACGCCCCAGATCGAATCGGCATTGGCCGCCAGCACGCTGCCCAGGGCGAAGACGATCAACCCCAGGTAGATCACCGGCCGGCGGCCAATGCGGTCGGAAATGATCCCGAACGGAATCTGGAAAATCGCCTGGGTCAGGCCATAGGCGCCAATCGCCAGGCCGATCAGGGCCGGGGTCGCGCCAGCGAGGTCCATGCCATAGGTCGCCAGTACCGGCAACACCATGAACATGCCCAGCATACGGAAGGCGAACACCAGGGCCAGACCGCTTGCTGCTCGGGTCTCGCCGCTACTCATGCGTTCGCTGTGGGGATCGTGCATGGAAAAACCTCGTGTGAACCGGCGGCGATTCTACCAGTCCCATCGATTGAGAGGGTATATGCGGCGCTTTGCCGCGCAGCTTTCATGTAAGGCTGAAATGGGCAAATTGACAGTGTATATTCATCCAGTCTTTAGCCGTATACTCCTGCATTATTTATACGCCCGCCGTGCGAGGCCATCTTGGACAAGATCCTGATTCGTGGGGCTAGAACCCACAACCTGAAGAACATCGACCTGACCCTGCCCCGGGACAAACTGATTGTCATCACCGGCTTGTCCGGGTCCGGCAAGTCGTCGCTGGCGTTCGATACGCTGTATGCCGAAGGCCAGCGTCGCTATGTGGAGTCGCTATCGGCCTACGCCCGGCAATTCCTGTCGATGATGGAAAAGCCTGATGTCGACACCATTGAAGGCTTGTCGCCAGCCATTTCCATCGAACAGAAATCGACCTCCCACAACCCGCGTTCCACCGTGGGCACCATCACCGAAATCTACGATTACCTGCGCCTGCTGTACGCACGCGTCGGTATTCCGCGCTGCCCGGACCACGACATCCCTCTGGAAGCGCAGACCGTCAGCCAGATGGTCGACCTGGTGCTGGCCCAGCCGGAAGGCGCCAAGCTGATGCTGTTGGCCCCGGTAATTCGCGAGCGCAAGGGCGAGCACCTGTCGGTGTTCGAAGAGCTGCGCGCCCAGGGTTTTGTCCGCGCCCGGATCAACGGCAAGCTCTATGAGCTGGATGAAGCACCAAAGCTGGATAAACAGAAGAAGCACACCATCGATGTGGTGGTCGACCGTTTCAAGGTGCGCGCCGATCTGCAACAACGTCTGGCGGAGTCGTTCGAGACCGCGCTGAAACTGGCGGACGGTATCGCCCTGGTGGCGCCGATGGACGACGAGCCAGGCGAAGAAATCATCTTCTCCGCGCGCTTCGCCTGCCCGATCTGCGGCCATGCCATCAGCGAGCTGGAGCCCAAGCTGTTCTCCTTCAACAACCCGGCCGGCGCCTGCCCGACCTGTGATGGGTTGGGGGTCAAGCAGTTCTTCGACATCAAGCGCCTGGTCAATGGTGACCTGACACTGGCGGAAG
The DNA here is from genome assembly GCF_012985535.1 of Pseudomonas sp. WS 5021. Classification (NCBI taxonomy): domain Bacteria; kingdom Pseudomonadati; phylum Pseudomonadota; class Gammaproteobacteria; order Pseudomonadales; family Pseudomonadaceae; genus Pseudomonas; species Pseudomonas sp. WS 5021. The sequence continues at coordinate 148,301 of NZ_JAAQWP010000009.1, forward strand.
GCGCGATACGTGGCTGGGACCGGCGCAATGTGTATTACTTCCAGATGCTCGGGTCATTGGCTGCCCACTATAAATTCAGCCTGGAAGTGCCATTCAACGAACTGCCGGCCGAGCAACAGAAAGTCATCCTCCATGGCAGCGGCTCGCAGAACGTCGACTTCAAGTACCTGAACGACCGTGGCGACATCGTCAAGCGCTCCCACCCGTTCGAAGGGATCGTGCCCAACCTGGAGCGCCGCTATCGGGAAACCGAGTCGGCCAGCGTGCGCGAGGAACTGGCCAAGTTCCTCAGCACCCAGCCCTGCCCGGATTGCCGCGGCACCCGCTTGCGTCGCGAAGCCCGCCACGTGTGGGTCGGCGAGAAGACCCTGCCGGCGGTGACCAACCTGCCGATCGGTGATGCCTGCGAATACTTCGCCGTACTGAAGCTGACCGGGCGACGTGGCGAGATTGCCGACAAGATCCTCAAGGAAATCCGCGAGCGCCTGCAGTTTCTGGTCAACGTGGGCCTGGACTATCTGTCCCTGGATCGCAGTGCCGACACCCTGTCCGGCGGCGAGGCCCAGCGCATTCGCCTGGCCAGCCAGATCGGCGCCGGCCTGGTGGGCGTGCTGTACATCCTCGACGAGCCGTCCATCGGCCTGCACCAGCGCGACAATGATCGCTTGCTGGGCACGCTCAAGCACCTGCGCGACATCGGCAACACGGTGATTGTGGTCGAACACGATGAGGACGCCATTCGCCTGGCGGACTACGTGGTCGATATCGGTCCCGGTGCGGGCGTGCATGGCGGGCATATTGTTGCCCAGGGCACCCCGGCTGAAGTCATGGCCCACCCGGACTCCCTGACCGGCAAGTACCTGTCTGGCCGGGTAAAAATCGAAGTGCCCGCCAAGCGTACGCCACGCAACAAAAAACAGGCGCTGCACCTCAAGGGCGCGCGCGGCAACAACCTGCGCAATGTCGACCTGGAAATCCCCCTGGGCCTGCTGACATGCGTGACCGGTGTATCCGGTTCAGGCAAGTCGACCCTGATCAACAACACCCTCTTCCCCCTCAGCGCCACGGCATTGAACGGTGCCACCACCCTGGAAGCAGCCGCCCATGACAGCATCAAGGGCCTGGAGCTGCTGGATAAAGTAGTGGATATCGACCAGAGCCCGATTGGTCGCACTCCCCGCTCCAACCCGGCGACCTATACCGGGCTGTTCACGCCGATACGCGAACTGTTCGCCGGTGTGCCGGAGTCCCGCTCCCGTGGTTATGGGCCTGGGAGGTTTTCCTTCAACGTCAAGGGTGGGCGCTGCGAAGCTTGCCAGGGCGACGGCCTGATCAAGGTCGAGATGCACTTTTTGCCTGACATCTACGTTCCGTGCGATGTGTGCAAGAGCAAGCGCTACAACCGCGAAACCCTGGAGATCAAGTACAAGGGCAAGAACATCCACGAAACCCTCGAGATGACCATCGAGGAAGCGCGGGTGTTCTTTGACGCGGTACCGGCCTTGGCGCGTAAGCTCCAGACCCTGATGGACGTGGGCTTGTCGTATATCAAGCTGGGGCAGTCGGCGACCACGCTGTCCGGTGGCGAGGCGCAGCGGGTGAAGCTGTCTCGCGAGCTGTCCAAGCGCGATACCGGCAAGACCCTGTATATCCTCGATGAACCGACCACCGGCCTGCACTTCGCGGATATCCAGCAATTGCTCGACGTGCTGCATCGCCTGCGCGACCACGGCAACACCGTGGTGGTGATCGAACACAACCTGGATGTGATCAAGACGGCCGACTGGCTGGTGGACCTGGGGCCGGAAGGCGGTTCCAAGGGTGGGCAGATTATTGCGGTGGGCACGCCGGAGCAGGTCTCCGAGATGCCGCAATCCCACACGGGCTACTATCTGAAGCCGTTGCTGGCGCGCGACCGGGCCTGACTCTTCAGGCCCAACAAAAAGCCCCTGTCACCGTAGCGGTGACAGGGGCTTTTTTATTGCCGACGGAATCAGAACTGCGATTGCAGGTAATTTTCCAGGCCGATCAATTTGATCAGACCCAGCTGCTTTTCCAGCCAGTAGGTGTGATCTTCTTCAGTATCGTTCAACTGTACGCGCAGGATTTCCCGGGTCACGTAGTCATTGTGCTTCTCGCAAAGCTCGATGCCTTTGCACAGTGCTGCACGAACCTTGTATTCCAGGCGCAAGTCGCTGGCGAGCATCTCAGGCACAGTGGTACCGGTATCCAGGTCGTCAGGACGCATACGCGGCGTACCTTCGAGCATCAGGATACGGCGCATCAGCGCGTCGGCGTGCTGTGCCTCTTCTTCCATTTCGTGATTGATACGCTCGTAGAGCTCGGTAAAGCCCCAGTCTTCGTACATACGCGAGTGAATGAAATATTGGTCACGAGCTGCCAGTTCGCCCGTCAGCAACGTGTTGAGGTAATCGATTACGTCGGGGTGACCTTGCATCGCCCTACATCTCCCTACTTGAAAGACTGTAGTTTGAACCAAGCGGACCCGCAGGTCACGGGATGAACGGCATAAAAGTGATGTTTTTCGGAGAAAAGTAGCTGAAATAACGCAAAAACCGCCCAAATGAGGGCGGTTCTGCTTATCACTTAGAGTTAGTTAAGCGATACACCCAGTGCAGTTGCGATCCCTTCTCCATACGCCGGATCGGCCTTGAAAAAGTGCTGCAACTGACGCTGAACCACATCGCTGGAAACACCCGCCATCGCGCCCGCGATGTTGTTGATCAACAGCGCCTTTTGCTCAGCATTCATCAGGCGGAACAGCGCACCGGCGTGGCTGTAGTAATCCGTGTCTTCGCGGTGATCGTAGCGATCAGCTGCACCACTCAGAGCCAGGGCAGGTTCTGCGTACTGCGGCGCCTGTTTGGGGGCATCGGCGTAGCTGTTTGGCTCGTAGTTCGGGGCCGCGCCACCGTTGCTGCCGAACGCCATGGAACCGTCACGCTGGTAAGTATTGACGGGACTGCGTGGAGCATTCACCGGCAGGTGCTGATGGTTGGTCCCGATACGGTAGCGATGCGCATCGGCGTAAGCAAAGACACGCCCCTGCAGCATGCGATCTGGCGACAAACCGACACCTGGCACCATGTTGCTTGGACCGAACGCGGCTTGCTCCACTTCGGCGAAGTAGTTCTGCGGATTGCGGTTCAACTCCAACTCGCCCACCTCAATCAACGGGAATTCTTTCTGAGACCAGGTTTTGGTCACGTCGAAGGGATTCTCGTAGTGCGCGTTGGCCTGGGCCTCAGTCATGATCTGGATACACACGCGCCATTTCGGGAAGTCGCCGCGCTCGATGGCCCCAAACAGATCGCGCTGAGCATAATCCGGATCGGTACCGGCCAGGCGCGCAGCATCGGCAGGCGCCAGGTTCTTGATGCCTTGCTTGGTCTTGTAGTGCCATTTCACCCAGTGACGCTCGCCATTGGCGTTGATCAAGCTGTAGGTGTGGCTACCAAAGCCATGCATGTGGCGGTAGCCGTCCGGGATACCCCGGTCCGAGAACAGGATGGTGACCTGGTGCAGCGCCTCAGGCGAATGCGACCAGAAGTCCCACATCATCTGCGCACTTTTCAGGTTGCTTTGCGGCAGACGCTTTTGGGTGTGGATGAAATCGGGGAATTTCAGTGGGTCACGGATAAAGAACACCGGGGTATTGTTGCCAACGATGTCCCAGTTGCCTTCTTCGGTGTAGAACTTCAATGCGAAGCCACGTGGGTCGCGCTCGGTATCTGCGGAGCCGCGCTCGCCACCCACTGTCGAGAAACGCAGGAAGGTTGGCGTCTGCTTGCCAACAGCGTCAAACAGCTTGGCGCTAGTGTACTGGGTGATGTCCTTGGTGACCGTGAACGTGCCATAGGCTCCCGAGCCTTTGGCGTGTACACGACGCTCTGGGATGTTTTCGCGGTTGAAATGGGCAAGCTTCTCGATCAGATGAAAGTCGTCGAGCAGCAGCGGGCCACGCGGACCTGCGGAACGTGAATTCTGGTTATCGGCAACGGGAGCACCGCTGGCGGTTGTAAGGGTTTTATTCTGGCTCATGCTCAATCTCCTCAGGTCAGTCTTGGAACTGCCGGCTAATCGGCTTGGAGGGAGTATTGACCAGGAAGATGACACCATCAAATTTATTAAATCATGCTTATCGATAGTTAATTACTAACGATGACTTGGCTCGCATAGCCACAACTCAATCAATACCCGTCATGAACTTTCCTATCGCCCACAAAAAACCGGGCACTAGGCCCGGTTTTTCGTAGCAGACTGTCGTCTTACTCGGCGGATACAGCTTCGCCAGCAGTAGCACGATCAACCAACTCGACGTACGCCATAGGCGCGTTGTCGCCAGTGCGGAAACCGCACTTGAGGATGCGCAGGTAGCCACCCTCACGGGTAGCGTAGCGCTTGCCCAGGTCGTTGAAGAGCTTACCAACGATAGCTTTCGAGCGAGTACGGTCGAAAGCCAGACGGCGGTTAGCCAGGCTGTCTGTCTTGGCCAAAGTGATCAGCGGCTCAGCAACGCGACGCAGTTCTTTGGCTTTCGGCAGTGTAGTTTTAATCAGCTCGTGCTCGAACAGCGACACCGCCATGTTTTGAAACATGGCCTTGCGGTGCGAGCTGGTACGGCTCAGGTGACGACCACTTTTACGATGACGCATGGTTCATTCCTTACCAAACTCACGTTCGGTGATTACGACGATCAGGCAGTCGCCTTGTCGTCCTTCTTAAGACTTGCAGGCGGCCAGTTGTCGAGGCGCATGCCGAGGGACAGACCGCGGGAGGCCAGAACGTCCTTGATTTCAGTCAAGGATTTCTTGCCCAGGTTCGGAGTCTTCAACAGTTCTACTTCGGTACGCTGAATCAGGTCACCGATGTAGTAAATGTTTTCCGCCTTAAGGCAGTTAGCCGAACGTACAGTCAGTTCCAGATCGTCAACCGGGCGAAGCAGGATCGGATCGATCTCGTCTTCCTGCTCGATTACCACTGGTTCGCTGTCACCCTTGAGGTCGACGAACGCAGCCAACTGCTGTTGCAGGATGGTTGCAGCGCGGCGAATAGCCTCTTCAGGATCCAGAGTACCGTTGGTTTCCAGATCAATAACCAGCTTGTCCAGGTTAGTACGCTGCTCGACACGGGCGTTTTCCACCACGTATGCGATACGGCGAACCGGGCTGAACGAAGAGTCAAGCTGCAAGCGACCAATGCTGCGGCTTTCGTCTTCATCGCTCTGACGCGAGTCGGCCGGTTCATAACCACGACCACGAGCTACGGTGAGCTTCATGTTCAGGGCGCCGTTAGACGCCAGGTTAGCGATTACGTGATCGGGATTAACGATCTCGACATCATGATCCAGCTGAATATCGGCAGCGGTAACCACCCCCGAACCCTTCTTCGACAAGGTCAGCGTAACTTCGTCACGGCCGTGCAGCTTGATAGCCAGACCTTTAAGGTTCAACAGGATTTCAATTACGTCTTCCTGTACACCTTCGATGGCGCTGTACTCGTGGAGCACACCGTCAATCTCGGCCTCGACTACTGCACAGCCGGGCATTGAGGACAACAGGATGCGGCGCAGCGCGTTGCCCAGGGTGTGGCCAAAACCACGCTCGAGAGGCTCGAGAGTGATCTTGGCGCGGGTTGGACTGACAACCTGCACATCAATGTGGCGGGGTGTCAGGAACTCATTTACCGAAATCTGCATGGATGCACCTATTTTCTAGCCCTTACTTGGAGTAGAGCTCGACAATCAGGCTTTCGTTGATGTCGGCGGACAGATCACTGCGAGCAGGAACGTTCTTGAAAACGCCCGACTTCTTCTCAGTGTCTACTTCTACCCATTCTACGCGGCCACGTTGGGCACACAGATCGAGAGCTTGGACAATGCGAAGTTGGTTTTTTGCTTTCTCGCGAATCGCGACCACGTCACCAGCACGAACCTGGTAGGACGGGACGTTAACGGTTTGGCCGTTTACGCTAACGGATTTGTGCGATACCAGCTGACGGGATTCGGCACGAGTCGAACCAAAGCCCATACGGTATACAACGTTGTCCAGACGGCATTCGAGCAGTTGCAGCAGGTTTTCACCGGTTGCACCTTTCTTGCCAGCAGCTTCTTTGTAGTAGCCGCTGAACTGACGCTCGAGAACGCCGTAGATACGACGGACCTTCTGCTTTTCACGCAGTTGGGTGCCGTAGTCGGACTGGCGACCGCGGCGTTGGCCGTGGATACCAGGTGCTGCTTCAATGTTGCACTTCGATTCGATCGCGCGCACGCCGCTCTTCAGAAAGAGATCGGTGCCTTCGCGACGAGCGAGTTTGCATTTTGGACCAATGTAACGAGCCATTCTTTACAATCTCCTGGATTACACGCGGCGCTTCTTCGGCGGACGGCACCCGTTGTGCGGGATTGGCGTCACGTCGGTGATGCTGGCGATCTTATAGCCACAGCCGTTCAAAGCACGGACAGCAGACTCACGACCTGGACCTGGACCCTTGACGTTAACGTCGAGGTTTTTCAGGCCATATTCCAGCGCAGCTTGACCAGCACGTTCAGCAGCTACTTGAGCAGCAAACGGGGTGGACTTGCGGGAACCGCGGAAACCCGAACCACCAGAGGTAGCCCAAGAAAGCGCGTTACCTTGACGGTCGGTGATGGTCACGATGGTGTTGTTAAAAGATGCATGGATGTGGGCGATGCCATCAACCACTGTCTTTTTAACTTTTTTACGAGGACGAGCAGCAGGTTTTGCCATGATAATTTTCCTGTCGATTCGCTGGGGCGATTACTTGCGGATCGGCTTACGCGGACCTTTACGGGTACGCGCGTTAGTCTTGGTACGCTGACCGCGTACTGGAAGACCACGACGATGACGCAGACCGCGATAGCAACCGAGGTCCATCAAACGCTTGATTTTCATGTTGATTTCGCGACGCAGGTCACCTTCAGTGGTGAACTTCGCCACTTCGCCACGCAGCAATTCAATCTGCTCGTCGCTCAGATCCTTGATCTTAGCGGCTGGGTTTACCCCAGCAACTGCGCAAATTTTCTGCGCAGTAGTGCGACCAACACCATAGATGTAGGTCAGCGAGATAACAGTGTGCTTGTTATCTGGAATGTTAACGCCTGCAATACGGGCCATTCAGTGGGACTCCAATTGACAGCTACCTACGCCCCGGAAGCCAAGAAATAGGGCGCGAGATAATATCGCTGTAATAACAAATAATCAACCCGGCAGCGCACTAGCTGCCGGGCTTCAAGCGGATCACACTCAGCCTTGGCGCTGTTTGTGACGCGGTTCCGCGCTGCAAATTACTCGAACAACACCTTCGCGGCGAATAATCTTGCAGTTACGGCACAGCTTTTTCACCGATGCACGAACTTTCATCACCAACTCCTCGAACCTTATGGGGTACTCAGCGCAACATGCCGCTGCCGTAGCCCTTCAGGTTGGCTTTCTTCATCAGGGATTCGTACTGGTGCGAAACGAGGTGCGATTGTACTTGGGACATGAAGTCCATCACAACCACGACCACGATCAGCAACGAGGTCCCGCCAAGGTAGAACGGAACGTTTGCTGCAACCACCAGGAACTGGGGCAACAAGCACACGGCCGTCATATATAGAGCACCGAACAGGGTCAAGCGGGTCAGAACGCCATCAATGTAGCGCGCCGACTGCTCGCCTGGACGAATACCCGGAATAAAGGCACCGGACTTCTTCAGGTTTTCCGCTACGTCTTTCGGATTGAACATCAACGCCGTATAGAAGAAGCAGAAGAAAATAATCCCTGCACTAAACAGCAGAATATTCAACGGCTGACCAGGAGCGATCGACTGCGAGATGTCCTGCAACCAGCCCATACCTTCAGACTGACCGAACCAGGCACCCAACGAAGCCGGAAACAGCAAAATGCTGCTCGCGAAGATAGCAGGAATAACACCGGCCATATTCACTTTCAGCGGCAAGTGGCTGGTCTGCGCAGCGAAGACCTTGCGGCCCTGCTGACGCTTGGCGTAGTGAACAGCGATACGACGCTGACCACGCTCAATGAACACCACAAAACCGATAATCGCTACTGCCAGCAAACCGATGGCAACCAAGGCGAAGATATTGATATCACCCTGACGTGCAGACTCGAAAGACTGCCCGATTGCCCTCGGAAGACCGGCGACGATACCTGCGAAAATCAACATCGAGATACCGTTGCCAACACCACGTTCAGTAATCTGCTCACCCAGCCACATCATGAACATCGCACCAGCCACAAATGTGGTTACTGCAACGAAATGGAAGCCAAAGTCACCAGTGAACGCTACGCCCTGCCCCGCCAGACCAATGGACATGCCAATAGCCTGGACAAGAGCAAGAACGACAGTGAGGTAGCGGGTGTACTGGCTAATCTTGCGACGACCAGCTTCACCTTCCTTCTTCAACTGCTCCAGCTGCGGGCTGACGGCGCTCATCAACTGCATGATGATCGATGCCGAAATGTACGGCATGATCCCCAGTGCAAAGATGCTCATCCGCTCCAGCGCGCCGCCGGAAAACATGTTGAACAAGCTAAGAATGGTCCCCTCATTCTGTCGAAACAGGTCTGCGAGTCGGTCCGGGTTGATACCTGGAACCGGGATGTGTGCGCCTATTCGGTAGACGATAATCGCCAGGAACAGAAAACGCAGACGAGCCCAAAGTTCAGACATACCGCCTTTGCCGAGCGCTGAGAGAGCACCTTGCTTAGCCATTTATTCCTCGAACTTGCCGCCAGCTGCTTCGATAGCCGAACGCGCACCTTTGGTGGCGCCGATTCCCTTGCCGATAGTGACAGCGCGAGTCACTTCACCGGACAGCATGATTTTCACACGCTGTACGTTGACGTTGATCACGTTGGCATCTTTCAGGGTCTGCACGGTAACGATGTCGCCTTCCACTTTAGCCAGCTCGGACAGACGCACTTCTGCGCGGTCCATGGCCTTCAGGGAAACGAAACCGAACTTCGGCAGGCGACGATGCAGCGGCTGTTGACCGCCTTCAAAGCCTGGAGCGATGGTGCCACCGGAGCGGGAGGTTTGACCTTTGTGGCCACGGCCACCAGTCTTACCCAAACCGCTACCGATACCACGGCCCGGACGATGCTTTTCGCGACGGGAACCCGGCGCTGGACTCAGATCATTGAGTTTCATCGATTAACCCTCGACACGCAGCATGTAGTAAGCCTTGTTGATCATCCCGCGATTCTCGGGAGTATCCTGGACTTCTACAGTGTGACCGATGCGACGCAGACCCAAACCCTTAACGCACAATTTGTGGTTAGGGATGCGGCCGGTCATGCTTTTGATCAGCGTTACTTTAACGGTAGCCATGATCAGAAGATCTCCTTGACGCTTTTGCCACGCTTGGCGGCAATGGATTCAGGAGATTGCATAGCTTTCAAACCTTTGAAAGTGGCATGAACCACGTTTACCGGGTTAGTCGAGCCGTAGCACTTGGCCAGAACGTTCTGAACGCCAGCAACCTCGAGGACAGCACGCATAGCGCCGCCAGCGATGATACCGGTACCTTCAGAGGCAGGCTGCATGTACACCTTCGAAGCGCCGTGAGCGGACTTCATTGCGTACTGCAGGGTGGTGCCGTTCAGGTCAACTTGGATCATGTTGCGACGAGCAGCTTCCATTGCCTTCTGGATCGCAGCAGGCACTTCACGCGACTTGCCACGGCCGAAGCCAACACGGCCCTTACCATCACCAACCACGGTCAACGCGGTGAAGGTGAAGATACGGCCGCCTTTAACGGTTTTGGCTACGCGGTTAACTTGAACCAGCTTCTCAATGTAGCCTTCGTCGCGCTTTTGGTCGTTATTTGACATAACTTAGAACTCCAGCCCAGCTTCACGAGCAGCATCAGCCAGCGCTTTAACGCGGCCGTGGTACTTGAAGCCAGAGCGGTCGAAAGCCACTTGCGAGACGCCAGCGGCCTTAGCACGCGTAGCGACCAGCTGGCCAACCTTAGTGGCCGCGTCGATGTTGCCAGTGGCACCATCACGCAGTTCTTTATCCAAAGTCGAGGCGCTTGCCAGGACTTTGTTGCCGTCGGCCGAGATGACCTGGGCGTAGATGTGCTGCGACGAGCGGAACACGCAGAGACGCACGACTTCGAGTTCGTGCATTTTCAGGCGTGCTTTGCGAGCGCGACGCAGTCGAGTAACTTTTTTGTCGGTCATTTGCTATGCCCTACTTCTTCTTGGCTTCTTTACGACGGACGACTTCGTCCGCGTAGCGCACACCTTTGCCTTTGTACGGCTCTGGTGGACGGAAGTCGCGGATCTCGGCAGCCACTTGACCTACCAGCTGCTTATCGATGCCCTTGATCAGGATATCGGTCTGGCTAGGAGTTTCAGCGGTGATGCCTTCCGGCAGTTCGTAATCCACTGGGTGCGAGAAGCCAAGGGCCAGGTTCAAAACCGTGCCTTTTGCTTGCGCTTTGTAACCAACACCGACCAGCTGGAGCTTACGCTCGAAGCCTTGGCTTACGCCTTGGACCATGTTGTTTACCAACGCACGCGTGGTACCGGCCATTGCGCGAGTTTGTTGATCGCCATTGCGAGCAGCGAAACGCAACTCACCAGCTTCTTCAACGATCTCAACGGACGAATGGATGTTCAGTTCAAGAGTACCCTTGGCACCCTTCACCGAAAGCTGTTGGCCTGCGAATTTTACTTCGACACCGGCTGGCAGCTTAACGGGGTTCTTAGCGACGCGAGACATGCTTATCCCCCCTTAGAACACAGTGCAAAGAACTTCGCCGCCGACACCGGCAGCGCGCGCAGCACGATCCGTCATCACACCTTTGTTGGTGGAGACGATAGACACGCCAAGACCGCCACGAACTTTCGGCAGATCTTCAACGGACTTGTACTGACGCAGGCCTGGACGGCTAACGCGCTTCACTTCCTCGATGACCGGACGGCCTTCGAAGTACTTCAGCTCGATGGACAGCAGTGGCTTGATTTCGCTGCTGATCTGATAACCCGCAATGTAGCCTTCGTCTTTCAGGACTTTGGCAACAGCTACCTTCAACGTGGAAGATGGCATGCTTACGACGGACTTTTCAGCCATCTGGGCATTACGGATACGAGTTAGCATGTCCGCTAACGGGTCCTGCATACTCATGGGCTAGACGCTCCTAATACAAAAAAATTAGCCTTGCGGCTACATATGTCACCGAGAATCTCCGGGCATAAAACACACGGGCTCAGGCGAGCCGCGTATTTTAGACACACTCCGGAAATGAAACAAGCCCCAAAAGGGGCTTGTTCCAGATTCTAGGCCACCGGCGGTCAGTATCTTGCGATCCTGGCCACCGAGACTTCGAAAGTACTTACCAGCTGGCTTTAACCAGACCTGGTACGTCACCACGCATTGCAGCTTCACGCAGTTTGTTACGGCCGAGGCCGAACTTGCGGTAAACACCGTGTGGACGACCGGTCAGGCGGCAGCGGTTACGCATGCGCGAAGCGCTTGCGTCACGTGGCTGCTTCTGCAGAGCTACTGTAGCTTCCCAACGCGCTTCTGGACTTGCGTTCAGATCAACGATGATAGCTTTCAGTGCTGCACGCTTCTTGGCGTACTTGGCAACCGTGAGCTGACGCTTCAGCTCGCGGTTTTTCATGCTCATCTTGGCCATGGTCCTACTCCAATCAGTTGCGGAACGGGAATTTGAACGCACGCAGCAGAGCGCGGCCTTCATCATCGTTCTTGGCAGTGGTGGTCAGGGTGATGTCCAGACCGCGGAGAGCATCGATCTTGTCGTAGTCGATTTCCGGGAAGATGATCTGCTCTTTAACGCCCATGCTGTAGTTACCACGACCATCGAAGGACTTGGCATTCAGGCCGCGGAAGTCGCGAACCCGAGGCAGGGAGATCGACAGCAGACGATCCAGGAACTCGTACATACGCTCACGGCGCAGAGTCACTTTGACACCGATCGGCCAACCTTCACGGACTTTAAAGCCAGCGATGGATTTCCGAGCGTAAGTCACAACGACTTTTTGACCGGTGATCTTTTCCAGGTCAGCAACAGCGTGCTCGATGACTTTTTTGTCACCGATCGCTTCGCCCAGACCCATGTTCAGGGTGATTTTGGTAACGCGCGGAACTTCCATCACGTTCGAAAGCTTAAGTTCTTCCTTAAGCTTCGGAGCGATTTCCTTCCGGTAAATCTCTTTTAGTCGTGCCATGGTCTTATCTACCTAGCAGTGTTCAAGCATCAACCGCTTTTTGGGTCGACTTGAAGACACGAATTTTCTTACCGTCTTCTACTTTGAAACCAACGCGATCAGCCTTGTTGGTTTCGCCGTTGAAGATGGCGACGTTAGAAGCGTGCAATGGCGCTTCTTTCTCGACGATACCGCCCTGTACGCCCGACGCGGGGTTTGGCTTGGTATGACGCTTGACCAGGTTCAGACCACCAATGACCAGACGGTCATCAGCAAGAACCTTCAGCACCTTACCGCGCTTACCTTTGTCTTTGCCGGCGATCACGATGATCTCGTCGTCACGACGAATCTTTTGCATGTCGGATCTCCTTACAGCACTTCTGGGGCGAGCGAGACGATCTTCATGAACTTCTCAGTACGAAGTTCACGGGTCACTGGCCCAAAGATACGGGTGCCGATCGGCTCTTGCTTGTTGTTCAGAAGAACAGCAGCGTTGCCATCAAAGCGGATAATGGAGCCATCAGCACGACGTACGCCGTGACGAGTGCGGACTACAACAGCAGTCATCACTTGGCCTTTTTTCACTTTACCGCGAGGAATTGCTTCCTTCACGGTAACTTTGATGATGTCACCGATACCAGCGTAACGACGATGGGAGCCACCCAGCACCTTGATGCACATAACACGGCGAGCGCCGCTGTTATCGGCCACATCGAGCATGGATTGAGTCTGAATCATATAATTTCTCCGACCCCTAGTCCTTAGACTTCCACAGCGCGTTCGAGAACATCAACCAGTGCCCAAGACTTGGTCTTGGCCAGCGGACGAGTTTCACGAATAGTGACTTTGTCGCCGATGTGGCACTGATTGGTTTCGTCGTGCGCGTGCAGCTTAGTCGAACGCTTAACATATTTACCGTAGATCGGGTGCTTAACGCGACGCTCGATCAAAACGGTGATGGTTTTGTCCATCTTGTCGCTGACAACACGGCCAGTCAGCGTACGGACAGTCTTTTCGGCTTCAGCCATGATCACTTACCTGCCTGCTGGTTGAGCACAGTCTTCACGCGAGCGATGTCACGCTTAACTTGCGAGAGCAGATGAGACTGCCCCAACTGGCCAGTTGCTTTCTGCATACGCAGATTGAACTGGTCGCGCAGCAGGCCGAGCAGTTGCTCGTTCAGCTGCTGTGCGGATTTTTCACGAAGTTCATTCGCTTTCATCACATCACCGTCCGTTTAACAAAGGCGGTGGCGAGCGGCAGCTTTGCAGCAGCCAGGGCAAAAGCCTCACGCGCCAGCTCTTCAGTTACACCCTCGATTTCATACAGGACTTTGCCTGGCTGAATCTGGGCTACCCAGTATTCCACGTTACCCTTACCTTTACCCATCCGAACCTCGAGAGGTTTTTTGGAGATCGGCTTGTCCGGGAATACACGGATCCAGATCTTGCCACCACGTTTTACGTGACGGGTCAGTGCACGACGCGCTGACTCGATCTGACGAGCGGTGAGACGACCACGAGCTACAGACTTCAGCGCGAACTCGCCGAAGCTGACTTTGCTACCGCGCTGAGCCAGACCACGGTTGTGGCCTGTCATCTGCTTGCGGAACTTCGTACGCTTAGGTTGCAACATTTGGCGTACCCCTTACTTAGCAGCTTTTTTACGAGGCGCTGGTGCTTGTGGTTTCAGTTCTTCTTGGCGACCACCAATTACTTCGCCCTTGAAGATCCAAACCTTTACACCGATCACACCGTAAGTGGTGTGAGCTTCGTAGTTGGCATAGTCGATGTCGGCACGCAGGGTGTGCAACGGCACACGACCTTCGCGATACCATTCAGTACGTGCGATTTCAGCACCGCCGAGACGACCGCTCACTTGGATTTTGATGCCCTTGGCACCAATGCGCATGGCGTTCTGTACAGCGCGCTTCATAGCACGACGGAACATTACGCGGCGCTCCAGCTGCTGAGCTACGCTCTGCGCAACCAGCATACCGTCGAGCTCCGGCTTGCGGATCTCTTCGATATTGATGTGCACAGGCACACCCATTTGCTTGGTCAGGTCCTGACGCAGTTTCTCAACATCTTCACCTTTCTTCCCGATAACGATACCTGGACGAGCGGTGTGGATGGTGATACGTGCAGTTTGGGCCGGACGATGGATATCGATACGGCTTACGGACGCGCTTTTTAGTTTGTCTTGGAGATACTCACGCACCTTCAGATCAGCGAACAAATAGTCCGCATAAGTCCGACCGTCTGCGTACCAGACGGAGGTGTGCTCCTTGACGATTCCCAGGCGAATGCCAATGGGATGTACTTTCTGACCCATCTCTTCGACTCCGTTACTTGTCAGCAACCTTGACAGTGATATGGCAAGACCGCTTGACGATGCGATCAGCACGGCCTTTGGCACGCGGCATGATACGCTTCAGCGAACGCCCTTCGTTGACGAAAACGGTGCTGACCTTCAGGTCATCAACGTCTGCGCCTTCGTTATGCTCGGCGTTGGCTACGGCCGACTCCAGCACTTTCTTCATGATCTCGGCGGCTTTCTTACTGCTGAAAGCCAACAAGTTGAGCGCTTCGCCCACCTTCTTCCCGCGGATCTGGTCGGCGACCAAGCGGGCTTTCTGGGCGGAGATTCGAGCGCCCGACAACTTAGCGGCTACTTCCATTTCCTAACCCCTTAACGCTTGGCTTTCTTGTCTGCCACGTGCCCACGATAAGTGCGGGTACCGGCAAACTCGCCCAGTTTGTGGCCGACCATGTCTTCGTTAACGAGAACTGGGACGTGCTGACGACCGTTGTGTACTGCGATGGTCAAACCGACCATTTGTGGCAGGATCATAGAACGGCGCGACCAGGTCTTAACTGGTTTGCGATCGTTCTTTTCCGCCGCCACTTCGATCTTCTTCAGTAGGTGAAGATCAATAAAAGGACCTTTTTTCAGAGAACGTGGCACTGTCGTATCCCTCTATTTACTTGCGACGACGGACGATCATTTTGTCGGTACGCTTATTACCACGAGTCTTCGCGCCCTTAGTCGGGAAGCCCCATGGCGATACCGGATGACGACCACCAGAGGTACGACCTTCACCACCACCGTGTGGGTGGTCAACCGGGTTCATGGCAACACCACGAACGGTTGGGCGAACGCCACGCCAGCGTTTGGCACCAGCTTTACCCAGCGAACGCAGGCTGTGCTCGGAGTTCGAGACTTCGCCCAGGGTCGCACGGCATTCAGCCAATACTTTACGCATCTCACCAGAACGCAGACGCAGGGTCACGTAGACACCTTCACGAGCGATCAGCTGAGCCGAAGCACCAGCGGAACGAGCGATCTGTGCGCCTTTACCTGGCTTCAATTCGATGCCGTGTACGGTGCTACCAACTGGAATGTTACGCAGTTGCAGAGCGTTGCCCGGCTTGATCGGTGCCAGGGCACCTGCGATCAGCTGGTCGCCAGCACTCACGCCTTTAGGCGCGATGATGTAGCGACGCTCGCCATCTGCGTACAGCAGCAGAGCGATGTGAGCAGTACGGTTTGGATCGTATTCGATACGCTCGACAGTGGCAGAGATGCCATCTTTGTCGTTGCGACGGAAATCGACCAGACGATAATGCTGCTTATGGCCACCACCGATGTGACGAGTGGTAATACGACCATTGTTGTTACGACCACCAGTCTTCGATTTCTTCTCGAGCAGCGGTGCGTGAGGAGCGCCTTTATGCAGCTCCTGATTGACCACCTTGACCACAAAACGGCGGCCAGGGGAAGTCGGTTTGCATTTAACGATTGCCATGATGCACCCCTTCCTTACTCAGCACTGCTGCTGAAATCGAGATCTTGGCCTGGCTGAAGGGAGATAACTGCCTTCTTCCAGTCATTACGCTTGCCCAGACCGCGAGCAGTGCGCTTGCTCTTACCCAGAACATTCAGGGTAGTAACACGCTCTACTTTCACGCTGAACAGGCTTTCGACGGCCTTCTTGATTTCCAGCTTGGTTGCGTCAGTTGCAACCTTGAAAACGAACTGGCCTTTCTTGTCAGCCAGAACCGTAGCCTTTTCGGAAACGTGCGGGCCAAGCAGAACTTTAAATACGCGTTCCTGGTTCATCCCAGCAGCTCCTCGAATTTCTTCACGGCCGACACGGTGATCAACACCTTGTCGTATGCGATCAGACTAACTGGATCGGAACCTTGCACGTCACGTACATCAACGTGTGGCAGGTTGCGAGCAGCCAGGTACAGGTTCTGATCAACAGCTTCGGACACGATCAGGACATCAGTCAGACCCATGCCGTTCAGCTTGTTCAGCAGATCTTTGGTTTTCGGCGCTTCAACAGCGAAGTCCTGAACCACGACCAGACGATCAGTACGCACGAGTTCAGCAAGGATGGAGCGCAGTGCTGCGCGATACATCTTCTTGTTGAGCTTCTGAGAGTGATCCTGCGGACGAGCTGCGAAAGTGGTACCGCCGCCACGCCAGATTGGGCTACGGATAGTACCGGCACGAGCACGGCCAGTACCTTTCTGACGCCAAGGGCGCTTACCGCCACCACGAACGTCGGAACGGGTCTTTTGCTGCTTGCTACCTTGACGGCCGCCGGCCATGTAGGCCACGACTGCTTGGTGAACGAGCGTCTCGTTGAATTCGCCGCCAAATGTCAGTTCGGAAACTTCGATCGCTTGAGCGTCATTTACATTTAATTGCATGTCAGCTTCCCCTTAACCGCGAGCCTTGGCCGCTGGACGTACAACCAGGTTGCCGCCAGTAGCGCCAGGAACAGCACCCTTGACCAACAACAGATTGCGTTCAGCGTCGACGCGCACTACTTCGAGGGACTGCACGGTCACGCGCTCAGCGCCCATATGACCGGACATTTTTTTGCCCTTGAATACACGACCAGGAGTCTGGCACTGGCCAATAGAGCCCGGGACGCGGTGGGAAACGGAGTTACCGTGAGTGTTGTCTTGGCCACGGAAATTCCAACGCTTGATCGTACCCTGGAAGCCTTTACCCTTGGACTGACCGGTTACATCAACCAGTTGACCAGCGGCGAAGATTTCAGCGTTGATCAGATCGCCAGCCTGGTAGTCGCCATCTTCAAGACGGAACTCCATGACAGTACGACCAGCTGCAACGTTTGCTTTAGCGAAGTGACCTGCTTGAGCAGCAGTCACGCGCGAAGCACGACGCTCGCCGACAGTGACTTGCACTGCACGATAGCCATCGGTTTCTTCAGTTTTGAACTGGGTGACGCGATTCGGCTCGATCTCAATGACCGTGACCGGAATGGAGACACCTTCTTCGGTGAAAATACGGGTCATACCGCATTTACGACCGACTACACCAATAGTCATGTTGTAAACCTCATGAGTGTACGGGGCTTTCACCCGCTATGGCCGCCCATTTCAGAGCGTTACACGACTAAGACCCGAGTCTTAGCCGAGGCTGATCTGTACTTCCACACCGGCCGCCAGATCAAGCTTCATAAGTGCATCAACGGTTTTATCCGTTGGCTGGACGATGTCCAGAACGCGCTTATGAGTACGGATCTCGTACTGGTCACGCGCGTCTTTGTTGACGTGCGGGGAGACCAGAACGGTGAACCGCTCTTTGCGGGTAGGCAGTGGAATAGGACCACGCACTTGTGCCCCAGTACGTTTCGCGGTTTCCACGATTTCCTGGGTGGATTGGTCGATCAGGCGATGGTCAAAAGCCTTCAACCTGATACGGATTTGCTGATTTTGCATTGGATTTCAGACTCCGGCTGCTATTCCCACCGAGCGCACTGCGCCCGTTAAAAGGAGGCGCAATTCTATAGACGCCCCAGATAGGTGTCAACCCAATAAAAAAGCCCCCGCTGAGCGGGGGCTTTTCAAAGCATCGAAGCTATCTCAGAAGAGATGCTTACTCGATGATTTTAGCTACAACGCCAGCACCAACGGTACGGCCGCCTTCACGGATTGCGAAACGCAGACCGTCTTCCATTGCGATGGTTTTGATCAGGGTGACAACCATTTTGATGTTGTCGCCTGGCATTACCATTTCAACGCCTTCCGGCAGTTCGCAGTTACCAGTCACGTCAGTAGTACGGAAGTAGAACTGTGGACGGTAGCCTTTGAAGAACGGAGTGTGACGACCGCCTTCTTCTTTGCTCAGCACGTACACTTCAGCTTCGAACTTGGTGTGCGGCTTAACCGAACCTGGCTTGACCAGAACCTGGCCACGCTCAACGTCGTCACGCTTGGTACCACGCAGCAGAACGCCGCAGTTCTCGCCAGCACGACCTTCGTCGAGCAGCTTACGGAACATTTCAACACCGGTGCAGGTGGTGACGGTAGTGTCACGCAGACCAACGATTTCCAGTGGATCTTGAACCTTGACGATACCGCGCTCGATACGACCAGTTACAACAGTACCGCGACCGGAGATCGAGAATACGTCTTCGATTGGCATCAGGAACGGCTTGTCGATAACACGAACTGGATCTGGGATGTAGCTGTCCAGAGTCTCAACCAGTTTACGAACGGACGTGGTGCCCATTTCGTTATCGTCTTTACCTTCCAGAGCCATACGAGCAGAACCGATGATGATCGGAGTGTCGTCGCCTGGGAAGTCGTAAGTGCTCAGCAGATCGCGCACTTCCATCTCAACCAGTTCCAGCAGCTCAGCGTCGTCTACCAGGTCTGCCTTGTTCAGGTAAACCACGATGTACGGAACGCCTACCTGACGGGACAGCAGGATGTGCTCACGGGTTTGTGGCATCGGACCATCAGCGGCCGAGCAAACCAGGATTGCGCCGTCCATCTGGGCAGCACCGGTGATCATGTTCTTCACATAGTCGGCGTGACCTGGGCAGTCAACGTGAGCGTAGTGACGGATCAGCGAGTTGTATTCAACGTGCGCGGTGTTGATGGTGATACCACGAGCTTTTTCTTCTGGTGCGCTGTCGATTTTATCGAAATCAACGATTGCGGAACCGAATACTTCGGAGCAAACGCGAGTCAGAGCAGCAGTCAGAGTGGTTTTACCATGGTCAACGTGACCGATAGTGCCAACGTTGACGTGCGGTAGGGAACGATCAAATTTTTCTTTAGCCACGACAATTAACTCCTTGCCTAAAGGACTGAATCAGCCTTGTTTTTTGGATACAGTTTCAGCGATGTGCGCCGGAGCTGTGTTGTATTTTTTGAATTCCATAGAGTAGCTTGCGCGACCCTGGGACATGGAGCGAACGTCGGTCGCATAACCGAACATCTCACCCAACGGAACCTCGGCGCGAATCACTTTGCCGGAAACCGTGTCTTCCATACCCAAGATCATGCCGCGACGACGGTTAAGGTCGCCCATGACATCACCCATATAGTCTTCAGGTGTAACAACTTCTACCGCCATGATTGGCTCAAGCAACTCACCACCGCCCTTCTGGGCCAGTTGCTTGGTTGCCATGGAAGCAGCCACCTTAAACGCCATCTCGTTGGAGTCGACGTCGTGGTAAGAACCGTCAAAAACGGTTGCTTTCAGGCCGATCAGCGGATAGCCGGCAACAACACCGTTCTTCATCTGCTCTTCGATGCCCTTCTGGATAGCAGGGATGTATTCCTTAGGAACCACACCACCTACTACTTCGTTCACGAATTGCAAACCTTCCTGACCTTCGTCAGCAGGAGCAAAACGGATCCAGCAGTGACCGAACTGACCACGACCGCCGGACTGACGAACGAACTTGCCTTCGATTTCACAGTTCTTCGTGATGCGCTCACGATAGGAAACCTGAGGCTTACCGATGTTGGCTTCGACGTTGAACTCACGGCGCATCCGGTCAACCAGGATGTCCAGGTGCAGCTCGCCCATGCCGGAGATGATCGTTTGACCAGTCTCTTCATCAGTCTTGACGCGGAAAGATGGATCTTCCTGAGCAAGCTTGCCCAGAGCGATACCCATTTTTTCCTGGTCATCCTTGGTCTTAGGCTCTACGGCAACCGAGATAACCGGCTCCGGGAAGTCCATGCGAACCAGGATGATTGGCTTAGCAGCGTCGCACAAAGTCTCACCAGTGGTGACGTCCTTCATGCCGATCAGGGCCGCGATGTCACCAGCGCGCACTTCCTTGATCTCTTCGCGGGCGTTTGCGTGCATTTGCACCATACGACCCACACGCTCTTTCTTGCCCTTGACCGAGTTGATCACGCCGTCGCCGGAGGCCAACACGCCCGAGTAAACGCGGACGAAAGTCAGGGTACCCACGAATGGGTCGGTAGCGATCTTGAACGCCAGAGCCGAGAACGGTTCGCTGTCGTCAGCGTGACGCTCCATCTCTTCTTCCTCGTTATCAGGGTTAGTACCCTTGATAGCAGGAATGTCGGTTGGAGCAGGCAGGTAGTCGATAACGGCGTCGAGAACCAGGGGAACACCCTTGTTCTTGAAGGAAGAACCGCAAACAGCCAAGACGATCTCACCAGCGATAGTACGCTGACGCAGAGCAGCCTTGATTTCCACGTTGGTGAGTTCTTCACCTTCGAGGTACTTGTTCATCAGCTCTTCGCTGGCTTCGGCAGCAGCCTCAACCAGGTTGTTGCGCCACTCGTCAGCCAGTTCCTGCAGTTCTGCAGGGATAGGCTTGCGAACAGGAACCATGCCTTTGTCGGCGTCATTCCAGTAGACCGCTTCCATGGTGATCAGATCGATCTGACCCTGGAAGTTGTCTTCGGAACCGATAGCCAATTGGATTGGCACCGGAGTGTGACCCAGACGCTGCTTGATCTGACCGATCACGCGCAGGAAGTTGGCACCAGCACGGTCCATCTTGTTTACGTAAACAAGACGTGGAACACCGTACTTGTTGGCTTGACGCCATACGGTTTCCGACTGAGGCTCAACACCCGAAGTACCGCAGAACACAACGACGGCGCCGTCGAGTACACGCAGGGAACGCTCAACTTCAATAGTGAAGTCAACGTGGCCCGGGGTATCGATTACGTTGAAGCGGTGCTCGTCCTTGTACTGCTTGGCAGAACCTTTCCAGAAGGCGGTAATAGCAGCAGAAGTAATGGTAATACCACGCTCCTGCTCCTGAACCATCCAGTCTGTGGTCGCGGCGCCATCATGCACCTCGCCCATTTTGTGACTTTTGCCGGTGTAAAACAGTACGCGCTCGGTGGTGGTGGTTTTACCAGCATCCACGTGAGCAACGATACCGATGTTACGGTAGCGGCTAATCGGAGTAGTACGAGCCATAAAGCCCTCGCAAAATTAGTGAAGCTAAGATTAGAAGCGGTAGTGCGAGAAAGCTTTGTTAGCTTCAGCCATACGGTGCACGTCTTCACGCTTCTTAACAGCAGCACCTTTACCTTCAGCAGCGTCCAACAGCTCGCCGGCCAAACGCAGAGCCATAGACTTCTCGCCGCGCTTACGGGCGAAGTCTACCAACCAGCGCATTGCCAGGGCGTTACGACGGGACGGGCGAACTTCGACCGGAACCTGGTAAGTAGCACCGCCTACACGGCGCGACTTCACTTCGACCAGCGGAGCGATGGCGTCGAGAGCTTTCTCGAAGATTTCCAGGGGGTCGCTGTTCTTGCGCTCTTTAACCTTTTCCAGCGCGCCATAAACGATACGCTCGGCAACGGCTTTCTTGCCGCTTTCCATCACGTGGTTCATGAACTTGGCCAGGATTTGGCTTCCGTATTTTGGATCGTCAAGCACTTCGCGCTTGGCTGCTACGCGTCTTCTTGGCATGGATAAGCCCTCAAACGGTCTTCAGGTTCGTTCGGAATCGGTGCCCTTGCGGGACGCCTCCGACCTTACTCTTATCGACTCAGAAAATAAGATGATTCAGTTTACAAAAAGCCGCTACTACTTAGGCTTCTTGGTACCGTACTTCGAACGACCCTGGTTACGACCTTTAACGCCGGAAGTATCCAAGGAGCCGCGTACGGTGTGGTAACGAACACCTGGCAAGTCTTTTACACGACCGCCGCGGATCAGTACCACGCTGTGCTCTTGCAGGTTGTGGCCTTCACCGCCGATGTACGAGGAAACCTCGAAACCGTTGGTCAGGCGCACACGGCATACTTTACGCAGTGCCGAGTTAGGTTTTTTCGGCGTAGTGGTATACACGCGAGTGCATACGCCACGACGTTGCGGGCAGTTCTGCAGCGCAGGTACGTCGGATTTCTCGACGATACGCTTACGCGGCTGACGTACCAGCTGGTTGATAGTTGCCATCTACTAGCTCCACTGTTGTCTTGCGACGCTATTGTCTTGCAAGAAAAGCAAAATGGCAGGAACGAATTCCCGCCAAATTTAGGGGTACAAGAGTCTAAAGAGGATCTTGCCCCCAGTCAAGGCAAGGCCCCGACCTCCCCCTCCATCGAAACCCGACAAAACTGTCTTGTTCCGACGAACGGGGCTGCCAGGGCCCGGACTCATTTATCGCAGAACTCAGTTACCGCTAGAGTTCAGCGCTTCGGTCAGTGCAGCTTCCACTTCACTGGCGCTTACGCGCAGCGGCTTGTCGAGTTCACGGCGACGCTTGCGCTCGCTGTGGTAGGCCAAGCCGGTACCGGCCGGGATCAGACGACCCACAACCACGTTTTCTTTCAGGCCGCGCAGGTAATCGCGCTTGCCGGTTACCGCCGCTTCGGTCAGTACGCGAGTGGTCTCCTGGAAGGAGGCCGCCGAGATGAACGATTCGGTGGACAGCGACGCCTTGGTGATACCCAGCAACACGCGAGTGAACTTGGAAACAAATTTCTCTTCGGTTGCCAGACGCTCGTTTTCTACCAGTACGTGAGTCAGTTCCATCTGGTCGCCCTTGATGAAACTCGAATCGCCGGATTCAGCGATTTCAACTTTACGCAGCATCTGACGCAGGATGGTCTCGATGTGCTTATCGTTGATCTTCACGCCTTGCAGACGGTAAACGTCCTGGATCTCGTTAACGATGTACTTGGCCAGCGCACTCACACCCAGCAGACGCAGGATGTCGTGTGGATCGCTCGGGCCGTCGGAGATAACTTCGCCGCGGTTTACCTGTTCGCCTTCGAAGACGTTCAGGTGACGCCACTTCGGAATCAGCTCTTCATACGGATCGCTACCGTCGTTCGGGGTAATGACCAGACGGCGCTTGCCCTTGGTCTCTTTACCGAACGCGATGGTGCCGCTGACTTCAGCCAGGATCGACGCTTCTTTCGGACGACGAGCTTCGAACAAGTCGGCAACACGCGGCAGACCACCGGTGATGTCACGGGTCTTCGAAGTTTCTTGCGGGATACGCGCGATAACATCACCGATCGCGATCTTCGCACCATCCGCCACACCGACCAGGGCGTTGGCTGGCAGGAAGTACTGAGCGATAACGTCAGTGCCTGGCAGCAACAGATCCTTGCCGTTGTCATCGACCATCTTCACGGCAGGACGGATGTCTTTACCGGCAGCTGGACGATCTTTGGCGTCGAGGACTTCAATGTTGGTCATACCGGTCAATTCGTCAGTCTGACGCTTGATCGTGATGCCTTCTTCCATGCCCACGTAGGTCACGGTACCTTTCATTTCGGTAACGATTGGGTGAGTGTGCGGATCCCACTTGGCCACGATTGCGCCAGCGTCGACCTTGTCACCTTCTTTAACCGAAATCACAGCACCGTACGGCAGCTTGTAACGCTCACGCTCACGACCGAAGTCATCAGCGATCGCCAGCTCACCGGAACGGGACACAGCAACCAGGTGGCCATCCACTCGCTCAACGTGTTTGAGGTTGTGCAGACGGACAGTACCGCCATTCTTCACCTGAACGCTGTCAGCTGCGGAGGTCCGGCTTGCCGCACCACCGATGTGGAACGTACGCATGGTCAGCTGGGTACCCGGCTCACCGATGGACTGGGCAGCGATAACGCCGACCGCTTCACCGATGTTCACCTGGTGACCACGAGCCAAGTCACGGCCGTAGCACTTGGCGCAGATACCGTAGCGGGTTTCGCAGCTGATCGGCGAGCGAACAATCACTTCGTCGATGCTGTTGAGTTCGATGAACTCGACCCACTTCTCATCCACCAGGGTGCCGGCAGGAACGATGATTTCCTCGGTACCTGGCTTGAACACATCACGGGCGATAACACGACCCAATACGCGCTCACCCAGCGGCTCTACAACGTCACCGCCTTCAATGTGCGGAGTCATCAGCAGGCCGTGCTCGGTGCCGCAATCGATCTCGGTTACAACCAGATCTTGTGCAACGTCTACCAGACGACGAGTCAGGTAACCGGAGTTAGCGGTTTTCAACGCGGTATCCGCCAGACCTTTACGAGCACCGTGAGTAGAGATGAAGTACTGAAGTACGCTCAAACCTTCACGGAAGTTCGCAGTAATCGGCGTTTCGATGATGGAGCCGTCCGGCTTGGCCATCAGGCCACGCATACCGGCGAGCTGACGGATCTGCGCAGCAGAACCCCGTGCGCCCGAGTCGGCCATCATGTACATCGAGTTGAAAGACTCTTGATCGACTTCGACGCCATGACGGTCGATGACTTTCTCTTTCGAGAGGTTGGCCATCATCGCCTTGGAAACTTCGTCGTTGGCCTTGGACCAAAGGTCGATCACTTTGTTGTACTTCTCGCCCTGGGTTACCAGGCCGGAGGCGTACTGGCTCTCGATCTCTTTCACTTCATCAGTGGCAGCACTGATGATGCGGGCTTTTTCATCCGGGATAACGAAGTCGTTAACACCGATGGAAACGCCGGAAATGGTCGAATAAGCAAAACCGGTGTACATCAACTGGTCAGCGAAGATCACGGTCTCTTTCAGACCAACCACGCGGTAGCATTGGTTGATCAGCTTGGAGATCGCCTTTTTCTTCATCGGCAGGTTGACGACGTCGTACGACAGACCTTTTGGCACAACCTGGTACAACAGCGCACGGCCGACAGTGGTGTCGACGATACGGGTGTTGCTCACGCTGCCGCCGTCACGGTCGTTGACCGTTTCGTGGATGCGCACCTTGACCTTGGCGTGCAGTGCGGCTTCGCCAGCACGGAACACACGGTCAACTTCTTGCAGGTCAGCGAACACACGACCTTCGCCCTTGGCGTTGATCGCTTCACGGGTCATGTAGTACAGACCCAATACAACGTCCTGCGACGGAACGATGATTGGCTCACCGTTGGCTGGCGACAGGATGTTGTTGGTCGACATCATCAACGCACGCGCTTCCAACTGGGCTTCCAGTGTCAGCGGTACGTGCACGGCCATTTGGTCGCCGTCGAAGTCGGCGTTGTACGCAGCACAGACCAGAGGGTGCAGCTGGATAGCCTTACCTTCGATCAGTACCGGTTCAAACGCCTGGATACCCAGACGGTGAAGGGTCGGTGCACGGTTGAGGAGGACCGGGTGTTCGCGAATCACTTCAGCGAGAACGTCCCAAACCTCTGGTAGTTCGCGCTCGACCATTTTCTTGGCCGCTTTGATGGTGGTCGCGAGACCGCGCATTTCCAGCTTGCCGAAGATGAACGGCTTGAACAGCTCGAGAGCCATCTTCTTAGGCAGACCGCACTGGTGCAGACGCAGGGTCGGGCCTACGGTAATTACCGAACGACCGGAGTAGTCAACACGCTTACCGAGCAAGTTCTGACGGAAACGACCTTGCTTACCCTTGATCATGTCAGCCAAGGACTTCAGAGGACGCTTGTTGGAACCGGTAATAGCGCGGCCACGACGGCCGTTGTCGAGCAGGGCATCGACCGCTTCTTGCAACATACGCTTTTCGTTGCGCACGATGATGTCCGGAGCGGACAGATCAAGCAGGCGCTTCAAGCGGTTGTTACGGTTGATCACGCGGCGGTACAGGTCGTTGAGGTCGGACGTCGCGAAACGACCACCGTCCAGCGGTACCAGCGGACGCAGGTCTGGCGGCAGAACCGGCAGAACGGTCAGCACCATCCACTCTGGCAGGTTGCCGGAACCCTGGAAGGCTTCCATCAACTTCAGACGCTTGGACAGTTTCTTGATCTTGGTTTCGGAGTTGGTTTGCGGAATTTCTTCACGCAGGCGGCCAATCTCGTGTTCCAGGTCGATAGCGTGCAGCAGTTCGCGGACAGCTTCAGCACCCATGCGGGCATCGAAATCGTCGCCGAACTCTTCCAGCGCCTCGAAGTACTGCTCGTCGTTGAGCAGCTGACCCTTTTCAAGGGTGGTCATGCCTGGATCAATAACGACATAGCTCTCGAAGTAGAGAACGCGTTCGATATCACGCAGGGTCATGTCCATCAGCAAGCCAATACGGGACGGCAGCGATTTCAGGAACCAGATGTGGGCAACCGGCGAAGCCAGCTCGATGTGCGCCATGCGCTCACGACGAACCTTGGCCAGCGCAACTTCAACGCCGCACTTCTCGCAGATCACACCACGGTGCTTCAAGCGCTTGTACTTACCGCACAGGCACTCGTAATCCTTTACCGGGCCAAAGATCTTGGCGCAGAACAGGCCGTCACGCTCAGGTTTGAACGTACGGTAGTTGATGGTTTCCGGCTTTTTAACTTCACCGAACGACCACGAACGGATCATCTCAGGCGATGCCAATCCAATACGGATGGCGTCGAACTCTTCGACTTGACCCTGGTTTTTCAGCAAATTCAGTAGGTCTTTCAAGGCCTTTCCTCCTGGCGGAGCAGAGAGCGGGCTAAACAGCCCCGCTCTCGATTCGCGTCACGTGTTATTCGGTTTCCAGATCGATATCGATGCCGAGGGAACGAATTTCTTTGATCAACACGTTGAAGGACTCGGGCATGCCCGGCTCCATACGGTGATCGCCGTCCACGATGTTTTTGTACATCTTGGTACGACCGTTCACATCGTCCGACTTCACTGTGAGCATTTCTTGCAGAGTGTATGCAGCACCGTATGCTTCCAGTGCCCAGACCTCCATCTCCCCGAAACGCTGACCACCGAACTGAGCCTTACCACCCAGCGGCTGCTGGGTAACCAGGCTGTAAGAACCGGTAGAACGAGCGTGCATCTTGTCGTCTACCAAGTGGTTCAGCTTCAGCATGTACATGTAGCCAACAGTAACCGGGCGCTCGAACTTGTTGCCGGTACGGCCGTCGAACAGCTGCATCTGGCCGCTTTCTGGCAGGTCTGCCAGTTTCAGCATGGCCTTGATTTCGCTTTCCTTGGCACCGTCGAACACCGGGGTAGCCATTGGAACGCCGCCGCGCAGGTTCTTCGCCAGATCCAGGATTTCCTGGTCGGAGAAAGTGTCCAGCTCTTCTTTGCGGCCGCCGATCTCGTTGTAGATCTCGTGCAGGAACTTACGCAGGTCTGCGACCTTGCGCTGCTCTTCGATCATACGGTTGATCTTCTCGCCCAGACCTTTGGCCGCGAGGCCCAGGTGGGTTTCAAGGATCTGACCAACGTTCATACGCGAAGGTACGCCCAACGGGTTGAGGACAACGTCGACCGGGGTGCCATTGGCATCGTGCGGCATGTCTTCAACCGGCATGATCACCGAGACCACACCTTTGTTACCGTGACGACCGGCCATCTTGTCGCCCGGCTGGATGCGACGACGGATTGCCAGGTAAACCTTGACGATTTTCAGCACGCCTGGAGCCAGGTCATCGCCCTGCTGCAGTTTGCGCTTCTTGTCTTCGAACTTGTCGTCCAGCAGACGGCGGCGATCAACGATGTAGGCCTGGGCCTTCTCGAGCTGCTCGTTCAGAGCATCTTCAGCCATGCGCAGTTTGAACCACTGGCCGTGCTCAAGACCGTCGAGGATTTCGTCGGTGATGTCCTGACCTTTCTTCAGACCTGCGCCGCCTTCGGCCTTGTGGCCTACCAGGGCGGAACGCAGACGCTCGAAGGTCGCGCCTTCGACGATACGGAACTCTTCGTTCAGGTCCTTGCGGATCTCGTCGAGCTGGGTCTTCTCGATGGACAGTGCACGAGCATCACGCTCAACGCCGTCACGGGTGAAGACCTGTACGTCGATGACAGTACCCTTGGTACCGGTAGGTACGCGCAGGGAGGTGTCTTTAACGTCGCTGGCTTTTTCACCGAAGATGGCACGCAGCAGCTTCTCTTCCGGAGTCAGTTGAGTCTCGCCTTTCGGAGTGACCTTGCCGACCAGGATGTCGCCAGCGCCAACTTCAGCACCTACGTAAACGATACCGGCTTCGTCCAGCTTGTTCAGAGCAGCTTCACCCACGTTCGGGATGTCTGCAGTGATTTCCTCAGGCCCAAGCTTGGTGTCACGCGCCACGCAGGTCAGTTCCTGGATGTGGATCGTGGTGAAGCGATCTTCTTGAACCACACGCTCGGACAGGCAGATGGAGTCTTCGAAGTTGAAGCCGTTCCACGCCATGAACGCGATGCGCATGTTCTGACCCAGAGCCAACTCACCCATATCGGTGGAAGGACCGTCGGCCATGATGTCGCTACGCTGAACGCGATCACCCTTGCTCACCAGCGGGCGCTGGTTGATGCAGGTGTTCTGGTTCGAGCGGGTGTATTTGGTCAGGTTGTAGATGTCGACACCGGCTTCGCCAGTTTCAACTTCGTCATCGGCAACACGAACCACGATACGGCTGGCATCAACAGAGTCGATCACGCCGCCACGACGAGCCACGACGCAAACGCCGGAGTCACGGGCTACGTTGCGCTCCATGCCGGTACCCACCAGCGGCTTGTCAGCGCGCAGGGTCGGTACAGCTTGACGCTGCATGTTGGAACCCATCAACGCACGGTTGGCGTCATCGTGTTCCAGGAACGGGATCAGCGACGCCGCAACAGAAACTACCTGCTTGGGCGATACGTCCATCAAGGTGACGTCTTCTGGCGCCTTGACGGTGAACTCGTTCAAGTGACGAACAGCTACCAGCTCGTCGATCAGGACTTTCTTGTCGTTCATCGTGGCCGAAGCCTGAGCGATCACGTGATCAGCTTCTTCGATGGCGGACAGGAAAACGATCTCGTCGGTGACCAGGGCGTCTTTCACCACACGATACGGGCTTTCGAGGAAGCCGTACTGGTTGGTGCGCGCATAGGCAGCCAGGGAGTTGATCAGACCGATGTTCGGACCTTCCGGCGTTTCGATCGGGCAAACACGACCGTAGTGCGTCGGGTGAACGTCACGAACTTCAAAGCCTGCACGCTCACGGGTCAGACCGCCCGGGCCCAGTGCAGAAACACGGCGCTTGTGGGTGATCTCGGAGAGCGGGTTGTTCTGGTCCATGAACTGCGAGAGCTGGCTGGAACCGAAGAACTCTTTCACCGCCGCAGCCACTGGCTTGGCGTTGATCAAGTCTTGCGGCATCAGGCCTTCGCTTTCGGCCATCGACAGACGCTCTTTGACCGCACGCTCAACACGCACCAGGCCAACGCGGAACTGGTTCTCGGCCATTTCGCCTACGCAGCGAACACGACGGTTACCCAGGTGGTCGATGTCATCGACGATGCCTTTGCCGTTACGGATGTCGACCAGAGTCTTCAGGACCGCAACGATGTCTTCCTTGCACAGCACGCCCGAACCTTCGATCTCGGTACGACCGATACGACGGTTGAACTTCATCCGGCCGACCGCAGACAGGTCATAGCGCTCAGGGCTGAAGAACAGGTTGTTGAACAGGGTTTCGGCAGCGTCTTTGGTTGGTGGCTCGCCAGGACGCATCATGCGATAGATCTCGACCAGCGCTTCCAATTGGTTGCTGGTGGAGTCGATCTTCAGGGTGTCGGAGACGAACGGACCGCAGTCGATATCGTTGGTGTACAGGGTCTCGATGCGAACAACCTGGGCCTTGGCGATTTTTGCCAGGATCTCGGTGTTCAGCTCGGTGTTGCACTCAGCCAGGATCTCGCCTGTCGCCGGGTGAACGATAACCTTGGCGGTAGTGCGACCCAGGACGTAGTCCAGAGGCACGTCCAGCGACTTGATACCGGCTTTTTCGATCTGGTTGATGTGGCGCGCAGTAATACGACGGCCAGCCTCAACAATGACCTTGCCCTTCTCATCCTGGATATCCAGGACGGCAATTTCACCACGCAGACGCGAAGCAATCAGCTCCAGGCTGAGGGTTTCATCCTTCAGGCTGAATACGTTGGTGGTGTAGAAAGCGTCCAGCACCTGCTCGGTGGTGTAGCCGAGCGCGCGCAGCAGTACCGAGGCCGGCAGCTTGCGACGACGGTCGATACGCACGAACACGCAGTCTTTAGGGTCGAACTCGAAGTCCAACCACGAACCACGGTACGGAATGATCCGCGCGGAGTACAGGAGCTTGCCGGAGCTGTGCGTCTTGCCACGGTCGTGGTCGAAGAACACGCCCGGGGAACGGTGCAGCTGGGAAACGATTACACGCTCGGTACCGTTGATAACGAAGGTACCGTTCTCAGTCATCAATGGGATTTCGCCCATGTAGACTTCTTGCTCTTTGATGTCCTTGATCGCTTTGTTCGACGATTCTTTGTCGAAAATGATCAGACGAACTTTTACCCGCAAAGGTACGGCGTACGTAACACCGCGCAACACGCATTCTTTGACATCAAATGCCGGTTCGCCCAGGCGATAACCGACGTACTCCAGCGCAGCATTGCCGGAGTAGCTGATGATCGGGAAAACGGATTTGAAGGCCGCATGCAGGCCCACGTCGCGGAACTGATCTTTGGTCGCTCCCGCCTGCAAGAATTCACGATACGAATCCAGCTGGATAGCCAGAAGGTACGGGACATCCATGACGTCCGGCAACTTGCTAAAGTCCTTGCGGATACGTTTTTTCTCAGTATATGAGTAAGCCATCAGCGTTCCCCAGCTTGGTCACCTGCTTGTTTGGCCCTCCCGACGGGAGCAGCCAGAAAATCTTGCAAACCCCATGGTTTGCACCACCGCATCGGGTGGCTACAGCGCGTTAGTGGCGGCGACCGAGTCGACAGCCAAGAACGGAAAAAGGCCGGTGG
The DNA here is from genome assembly GCF_012985535.1 of Pseudomonas sp. WS 5021. Lineage (NCBI taxonomy): Bacteria > Pseudomonadati > Pseudomonadota > Gammaproteobacteria > Pseudomonadales > Pseudomonadaceae > Pseudomonas > Pseudomonas sp. WS 5021. The sequence continues at coordinate 179,482 of NZ_JAAQWP010000009.1, forward strand.
CAAGAGCCACCAGCCATCAGCCTTCAGCTTAACGCTTGGGCTGGAAACGCAAGGTCGATGCTTACTTCAGCTCGACTTTAGCGCCTGCTTCTTCCAGTACTGCTTTGGCTTTGTCAGCGGCGTCTTTCGACACTGCTTCCAGAACCTGGGCAGGAGCGCCGTCAACTACAGCCTTGGCTTCTTTCAGGCCCAGACCGGTCAGTTCACGTACTGCCTTGATCACGTTTACTTTCTTCTCGCCAGCTTCCAGCAGCATGACGTTGAATTCGGTTTGCTCTTCAGCAGCAACAGCAGCAACAGCTGGGCCAGCGGAAGCAGCGGCAGCGGAAACGCCGAATTTTTCTTCGAAAGCTTTGATCAGCTCAACAACCTGCAGAACCGACATTTCAGCTACGGCGTTGAGGATATCGTCTTGGGAGATAGACATTGCTGTATTTCCTGAATTGGGGGACGGCCTACGCGGCCATCGAAATAAACAAAAAAACGCGAGAGAAGTTGCTCAGCCTTAGGCTGCTGCAGCTTCTTTTTGCTCGCGAACTGCGGCCAGAGTACGAGCCAGCTTGCTGGTAGCGCCTTGAATCACGCTCATCAGCTGCGAAATAGCTTCGTTACGGGTCGGCAGTGTTGCCAGTACGTCGATTTGGTTAGCTGCGAGGAACTTGCCCTCGAACGCAGCTGCCTTGATCTCGAACTTATCCTGACTCTTGGCGAATTCCTTGAACAAACGGGCAGCAGCGCCTGGATGATCCTTGGAGAACGCGATCAGAGTCGGGCCGGTGAACACGTCGTTGAGGACACTGTATTCAGTGTCAGCAACAGCGCGCTTGAGCAGGGTGTTACGTACAACACGTACGTATACGCCAGCTTCACGAGCCTCTTTACGGAGTCCGGTCATAGCGCCTACTGTCACACCACGGGCATCAGCCACGACAGCGGACAGAGCAGCTTTGGCAGCCTCGTTGACTTCAGCGACGATGGCCTTCTTGTCTTCGAGATTAATTGCCACGGGTTTAACTCCTGCTTGTTACCGTTTCATCTGGCCTAGGCCGGATGTCGTTTTGGTGTCTGATTCGGTAAGGAACCGGGAGCACCATCTGCGTAGGCTTGATGGTTTAAGACTTGCGTCGCCTACGGTCTTGGATAGCCCCCGCCAGGCAGGGACCCCAATTTTTTCAACTGGCGCGATCTCTCGCGCCAGTTTGTGTCTTATACGTCCAGCGAGCCTTGGTCGATGACCAGACCTGGGCCCATAGTGGTGCTCAGGGTAACGCGCTTGACGTAGATACCTTTCGAGGAAGCTGGCTTGATACGCTTCAGATCAGCGATCAGGGCTTCAACGTTTTCCTTCAGCTTGACGGCGTCGAAGCCGACCTTGCCAACGGAGGTGTGAATGATGCCGTTTTTGTCAGTGCGATAACGAACCTGACCAGCCTTGGCGTTTTTAACCGCGGTAGCTACGTCTGGAGTTACGGTACCGACTTTCGGGTTAGGCATCAGACCACGTGGGCCCAGGATCTGACCCAACTGACCTACAACGCGCATTGCATCCGGGGAGGCAATAACTACGTCATAGTTCAGGTCGCCGCCCTTCATTTCGGCAGCCAGGTCGTCCATGCCAACGCGATCGGCGCCAGCGGCCAGAGCAGCTTCAGCTGCCGGGCCTTGGGTGAAGACAGCAACACGTACGGTCTTGCCAGTACCGTGTGGCAGCACAGTAGCGCTACGAACGACCTGGTCGGATTTACGTGGGTCAACACCCAGGTTTACAGCAACGTCAACGGACTCGCTGAACTTGACAGTCGACAGCTCGGTCAGCAGAGCAGCAGCGTCTACAAAATTGTAGGACTTGCCCGCTTCGATTTTGCCGGCGATAGCCTTTTGGCGCTTGGTCAGCTTAGCCATTACACACCCTCCACGTTAAGGCCCATGCTACGAGCAGAACCGGCGATGGTACGCACGGCTGCATCCATATCAGCTGCAGTCAGATCCGCGTTTTTGGTTTTCGCGATCTCTTCCAGCTGAGCACGAGTTACGGTGCCAACCTTAACGGTGTTCGGACGAGCGGAACCGCTAGTCAGACCTGCAGCTTTCTTCAACAAAACCGAAGCCGGGGTCGACTTGGTTTCGAAGGTGAAGCTACGGTCGCTGTATACAGTGATGATCACTGGAGTCGGCAGACCTGGCTCAATACCCTGAGTACGGGCGTTGAAGGCCTTGCAGAATTCCATGATGTTCACGCCGTGCTGACCCAGAGCTGGACCGACGGGTGGGCTAGGGTTGGCCTGTGCGGCCTTCACTTGCAGCTTGATGTAAGCGGTAATCTTCTTGGCCATGAGGCACTCCAATTACGGGTTCAAGCGCCTCGAAAGGCTCCCCGGTTACTTGCGCGTTTATCCCAGTGACGACAAAACCCCACAGCCTAAGGCTGCGGGGTTGGGATGCTTTGTCAGCTAGACCTTTTCGACCTGACTGAACTCCAACTCTACCGGGGTAGAGCGACCGAAAATGAGCACCGCCACTTGGATCCGGCTCTTTTCGTAGTTAACTTCTTCGACAGTGCCGTTGAAATCAGCAAACGGACCATCAGTGACACGAACAACCTCGCCCGGCTCGAACAACGTCTTAGGCTTCGGCTTGTCGCTACCGTCAGCAACACGGCGCAGAATCGCTTCCGCTTCCTTGTCAGTGATCGGCGCAGGCTTATCGGCGGTACCGCCAATGAAGCCCATGACGCGAGGGGTATCCTTGACCAAGTGCCAAGTACCCTCATTCATGTCCATCTGTACCAGCACGTAGCCAGGGAAGAACTTGCGTTCGCTTTTGCGCTTCTGGCCATTACGCATTTCAACCACTTCTTCAGTGGGAACCAGAATTTCGCCGAAGCCATCTTCCATGCCTGCCAGCTTTACGCGCTCTAGCAAAGAGCGCATGACATGCTTCTCGTAACCCGAGTAAGCATGCACAACGTACCAACGCTTAGCCACGGGACACCCTTAGCCAACAATCAAGGAAACAAGCCAGCCGAGCAGGGAATCAAGCCCCCACAACAGCAACGCCATAACCAAAACAACAGCCACAACAATCAGCGTGGTCTGCGTGGTTTCTTGGCGAGTCGGCCAAACGACTTTACGTATTTCGGTGCGAGCTTCCTTAACCAGTACGGCGAAAGACTTACCCTTTACAGTCTGCAGACCGATGAAGACAGCCGCAGCAGCGAGAGCGAGCAATACGAGTACGCGGTACAGGATCGGCGAAGCAGAATAATACTGATTGCCAACAACGCCTACGACCACCAAAGCGACGACAGCGAGCCACTTAACCAGATCGAAACGAGAGCTTTGAGCTTCAGCCTTAGGAGTCATCTATGAAGATCCTGTGAAAAGAAAGCCAGATACACCACGTGAATCTGGCAGGTCAGGAGGGAATCGAACCCCCAACCTACGGTTTTGGAGACCGTCGCTCTGCCAATTGAGCTACTGACCTAAAACAAAATCAGGCCGACCATTATGCAGGCCTGAAAAAGACTTTACAACAACCAACCCCAAGAGACTTGAAACAACCCGACAACACCAGGTAAAAAAGAATCAAGCCGAGACAGCTGTTAAAACAAAGGCAGATATTTTCATATCTGCCTTGTTATATGGAGCTCTTGAGCGGATTTGAACCGCTGACCTCACCCTTACCAAGGGTGTGCTCTACCAACTGAGCTACAAGAGCAAAACACCTTGCACAACCTGCAAACTTGGAGCGGGTAGCGGGAATCGAACCCGCATCATCAGCTTGGAAGGCTGAGGTTCTACCACTAAACTATACCCGCGGAGCTTGCAGCTCACGCTAAAAATGGTGGAGGGGGAAGGATTCGAACCTTCGAAGTCGTAGACGTCAGATTTACAGTCTGATCCCTTTGGCCGCTCGGGAACCCCTCCTAAGCGAGCCGGCATTTTACATTACGCCGACCTTCTGTCAAGCATTTTCTCATTAAAAATATGAGGTTAGCTGCGTGACGATCGCTTCACATCAATTTCCCAAGTAGGTCATCGCTGTGGAGCGGGCGCCATTCTATGCAAACTATTCGACACTTGCAATGCCTTCGCACGGCATTATTTTATGTTTTAACTCATTGAATTCATTAGCAAGGCTTTCAAACGGCAGATCGTCAGCCAAGCGGCGACTTTCAGGTGCCACACGCAACCAAAAAGCGGGCATACCTGCACCAGCCAATGACTGGATCCTGACCTTGATATCCAGACTGGTCAGGCGCTGCTCGAGGAACTGCGCCTGCTCCTGACTGGCAAAGCCGCCAATATACAAGCAATCGGCCGGCGCTTCTGACGCCCTGGGCCGATCACGACGGGTCATTGCGTCGGCCGACTCACTCAGCAATTGAATATCCTGCTGAGAGCCCCGATATAGCGCCAGGGGCGTTACATCCTTCGCACGCAACGGGGCCTCTTGCTGGTGCCAGATGTAATAAAAGACATTGAGAACCAGCAACAACAGAAACAACCAACGCATAGAAACCTCAAGACAAAGGGCATGCCATCGCCAGACCAACAAATACCAGGTCCGGAACGAACCGAGCGCCTGGCAGAGCATCGGCGACTAACTCAGCATCACCACCCGTAAGGAATACTGAGAAGTCTTCGCCCCAGTAACTCTGGGCCAGCTCCAGTTGCGACTCAGCGAAGCCGCGAAGCATGAGCGTACAACCACGCTCTACGGCTTGTGCAGTCGTACGTCCAGGCACCAGGCTTTCCAGCGCACGCTCAGCTGCAACATCGTCATAACGTATTTTACGGGTGTGGGTTCGCAGCTGATTGCGCATCAGCGGCATGCCAGGGCAGATAAATCCCCCAAGATGCTCGCCATCCGCCGTAATGAAATCAGCAGTGGCCGCCGTACCAAAATCCAGCACCAAACATGCTCCAGAGGCCAGGCGGAAGCCTCCCAGCATTGCCAACCAACGATCCAGCCCCAGACGGGCATATTCCTCATATCCATTGCGCACACCCGCCATCTCACGCGACGGCGCAGCACAGCTTATAGAGACACCAAAAGCGGCAACCAACACGCCGACCAGACGATTCGTCTCCTCCTGGGCGCGCACGCTCACCAACCTACAGTGTTGCAGTGAAAGACCAGCCAATGAATGGAGACCACCCAACAACGCCACATCGGAATCCACAACGCCTTCAGCGAAAACGACCGCCTGGTTCGCCTCCAGAACTCGCCATTTGATGAAGCTATTCCCACAGTCGAGCTCAAGAATCATCACGCAACCTCAGGCTTAACTCACCGCCACTGTATATTTTCTCAACACCATCCACTTCGAGACGCAGCGCGCCCTGACCGTCAATACCTAGCACAACCCCGTTTACCTGGTTAACACCGGCGATCAATGACACCGCCCTGCCCTGCCATAGATGACTCCGCTCCCACTCCTCGCGGATCACCGAGAAGCCGGAATCTCTATGACGCTCGAGATAAGCCTGCAATGCCTGACCCAGGTGAGCGACCAGATGATTTCGATCTACCCTGCGACCCGTTTCGAGCTGTATCGATGTCCACTGCTGATCAACTTCTGCGGCGCTTTGCATGTTGGCATTGATACCAATACCGAGCACTACATGGCACACATCAGCAGGATCGCCTACCAACTCAAGAAGGATGCCCGCAATCTTTTTTGACCCAACAAGAACATCATTCGGCCATTTCAAACCCGAACCCTGAACACCCAAGTCGCGCAGGGTTTGCATTACCGCCAAGCCCACCACAAGACTCAAACCCTCGAGCTGTCGCAAACCACCATCGATACGAAGTACAAGGCTGTAGTAAACATTCTGTGCAAACGGACTGACCCACTTACGCCCTCGACGCCCCCTGCCTGCAGTCTGCTGCTCCGACAGAACCAGGAACGGCGCCGCCTGCCCCGCATCGATTAGACGCAAAGCTTCGGCATTCGTGGAATCGATGGTATCCGAGATGAAAACCGAACCCGCACAGACCGGCGACTTCAAGGCGATCTCGTCAGCACTCAATAGAACCAGCGGGGATGCCAATTGATAGCCTTTCCCCCTGACCTTATGAATCGTCAGGCCCAGCTCAACCTCCAGATGCTGGAGCTGTTTCCACACAGCACTACGACTGACACCCAGGACCGCACCTAGCGCTTCACCCGAGTGGAATCGGCCATCTTTCAGAAGTTTTAACAACGTCAGCATGCAGGTCTCGCCTCACAATGAGGCACGCATGATAGCCATGCGCAGAGCCATTGCATAGAAAGCAACATAACAGGCGATAGAGCAACCTCAACTAGACAACCGACCAAGCATTTTCCGGTTTTCGACCGCCCAAAACAAAACCCCAACTGCTTTCGCAATTGGGGTTTCGGAATTTAATCTTGACGATGACCTACTCTCACATGGGGAAACCCCACACTACCATCGGCGATGCATCGTTTCACTGCTGAGTTCGGGATGGGATCAGGTGGTTCCAATGCTCTATGGTCGTCAAGAAATTCGGGTACTGAGTCGCGGCAAGTGCCTCGCTTCAGCAAATTGGGTATGTGATAGCTTTCGGTGTTTTGTGAGATTCGAACTTTCGGTTCATTTCGTCTTCACACACCGCAATCTGATGCTCTTTCGAGAAACAAATTGCTTGGGTGTTATATGGTCAAGCCTCACGGGCAATTAGTATT